>NZ_AQXU01000021.1 GCF_000376945.1 Leeia oryzae DSM 17879 | reverse complement strand
GATAACGCCCGTCAGGCCAACCAGCTGGCACGTGGCGCATCCGATATTGCCGTCAAGGGCGGCGTGGTGGTGGGTCAGGTTGTCCAGACCATGGAAGACATCAACAATGCCTCTAAAAAGATTGTCGACATCATCAGCGTGATCGACGGCATTGCTTTCCAGACCAACATTCTGGCCTTGAATGCCGCGGTGGAAGCCGCCCGGGCCGGCGAGCAAGGCCGTGGCTTTGCGGTGGTGGCGAGCGAGGTGCGGACATTGGCGCAGCGTTCAGCGGCGGCCGCCAAAGAGATCAAGGGCCTGATCAATGACTCGGTCGAGAAAACCCAGGAAGGTGCCAACCAGGTAGATCAGGCGGGTCATACCATGCAAGAAATCGTGACGGCGGTGAAACGGGTGACCGACATCATGAGCGAGATTTCTGCGGCCAGCACGGAGCAGAGTGCAGGTATCGAGCAAGTGAATACCACCATTACGCAGATGGACGATGCAACCCAGCAGAACGCTGCGCTGGTAGAGCAGGCAGCGGCAGCGGCCGAGAGCCTGGAAGAGCAGGCACAAAGCCTGGCCATGGCAGTTGCTGCCTTCCGTTTGTCCGGCTTGAATACCGTGGCCGTGCAGCCACGGGTCAGTATCGGCCATACAACCCAGCTGGCAACAACCAGGAAATACCAAGCCTTTTCTTTTGACGACGCCATCACGGCCCACGTGAAATGGAAAGGCCGGCTGATGGATTACATCAAAGGCAAATCCTCCGAAAAACTGGATGCCAGCACAGTTTGCAAAGACAATCAGTGTGACCTTGGCCGCTGGATTTATGGAGATGCGACCCAATTCAACCGCAAGGACGAATATGTGAAACTGCGTCAGCACCATGCCGCTTTCCATCAGAGCGTCGGTGCCATTGTAGAGGCGGTGGATGCCGGTCATACAGACCAGGCGCAACGCTTGCTGGGCGGAGATTTTTTCCGTAACTCGAACAACACCGTAAATGCCATCCGGGCCTTGAAGCAAGCCATCGAGAAAACGAATGAGTCACCCGTATCCTTGCCGTCCACGTTGTCTGGCCTGGCCGGTGAAGAAAATGAATGGGAAGAGTTTTAACACTGGATGTACCCGTTTGCCGGACAGGCGTGTTGTGCCGGCAAACGCTGGATAAATAAAAAAACAGGATATTCACACCATGAAGCAGCAGGCAGGGACTCGTCACTGGTTACACCGCTTATCCATTTTTCGCCAGCTATGGTTGTTGATCGGCAGTTTTTGTGTTGGCCTCCTGATTCTGGGAGGGATGGTCGGTACGACACTCCGGCATGTGGAGGTAGGCGGGCCCATCTACGGGCAGGTGATCCAGGGCAAGGATCTGGTGGCCGATATCCTGCCGCCACCTGCGTATCTGCTGGAAGCATGGCAAGTGGCGCTGGAAATGTCGATTGTGCCGGCATCCGACCGCGCGCCGCTGATCGAGAAAAGTCGTGCGCTTCGCAAGGATTATGAGGCGCGCGAGGAATACTGGCGCCAAGCCCTGCAAGAAGGCGGACTGAAGGCGGCGTTCGTTGTGGATGCCTACCAGTCTGGAAAAGCGTTTCTTGATGTAAGAGACCAAGTCTATATCCCGGCGTTGCAGCGCGGTGATCTGCCCCTGGCGCAGGCCACCTTACCCAGGTTGCGTGCACTGTACCTGCAGCATCGTGCCCGGATTGACCAGGTTGTCCAGCTGGCCAATGCCCGCGTTGCGGCCGACGAGAAAAATGCCCGGGACGTCATCTACTCCCGTACCATTTTGTTGGGGATTGTCGGCAGTCTCATTTTGCTGGGGCTGGTCTGGCTGGGTGTCCAGATTGCACGCTATATCACCGCCAGTCTGGGTGGCGATGTGCGTGAGGCAGTCCATGTGGTTGCCAAGGTGGCAGCCGGTGATCTGGACAGCGCGATTCCGGTAAAGGCTAACGACAAAGACAGTCTGCTGGCCAATCTGCAAGTGATGCAGACCACCCTGAAAGAAGCACAACAGCAGGCGCTGGAAAATGCGCGCGTGCGCAGGGCGCTGGACTCGGTGACCTCCAATGTCCGTATTACCGATATTGACGGCATGGTGGTGTACGCCAACAACAAGTTGAAACGAACCGTCGCGCAACTGGAAAACAGCATCCGCCAACGGATTCCGGACTTCCAGGCTTCCGGCTTTGTCGGCATGGACATTACCCGGTTCTATGATAATCCGGAGGCTGTGCGCCAAGTGCTGCGGACACTGAAAGCCGATCGCTCGACCACCATGGACATTGGCGGACGGACGTTCGAGGTCAAGACCACTCCCGTGTTTGATGATGAAAACGTCCTGATCGGCACCATTGGCGAATGGCTGGACCAGACGGATCTGCTGCTGGTGCAGGCCGAGGTCAGCGGTGTCATCCAGGCGGCCCGTCAGGGGGATTACAGCCAGCGCATCCGGCTGGATAACAAGGACGGTTTCTTTCTGATCTTGTCCGAATCCATGAATACCCTGCTGGAATCCACCGAGCGTGCGTTGCGCGAACTTGGCGAAGTACTGGGTTCTCTGGCCAAAGGGGACCTGACCCATCGCATGGAAAGCGACTTTACCGGCATGCTGGCCAAGCTGAAAGATGACTGTAATACCACCATCGATCAGTTGAGTGATATCGTCAGCCAGATTCGTATCTCGACCGATACCATCAATACTGCAGCACGTGAAATTGCCAGTGGTAACCAGGAACTTAGCCACCGCACCGAGCGCCAGGCTGCCAATATCGAAGATACAGCGGCCAGCATGGAAGAATTGACCGGCACCGTTAAACAGAACGCAGACAACGCGCGTGAGGCCAATCTGCTGGCCCAAGGGGCATCCAATATTGCCGTCAAAGGGGGCGAGGTAGTTTCTGAAGTGGTGGTGACCATGGATGACATGAACAAATCGGCCAAAAAGATTGTGGATATCATTGGCGTGATTGACGGCATTGCCTTCCAGACCAATATTCTGGCGCTGAATGCCGCCGTAGAAGCCGCCCGTGCCGGCGAGCAGGGCAAAGGCTTTGCCGTGGTGGCCACCGAGGTACGTACGCTGGCACAGCGCTCGGCTGCAGCCGCCAAAGAAATCAAGGCACTGATCAATGACACCGTTGAGCGTACCAATGCCGGTGCCAGACAGGTCAATCAGGCCGGGGAAACCATGCATGAAATTGTCGCCTCGGTCAAACATGTGACAGACATCATGCGAGAGATCTCCCATGCCTCTGCCGAGCAGAGTGCAGGTATCCAGCAGGTGAGCGAAGCCGTGACCCAAATGGATACGGCTACCCAGCAAAATGCTGCGCTGGTAGAAGAAGCGACCGCCGCGGCTGTCAGCCTGCAAGAGCAGGCCGTGACCCTGGCCGGGCTGGTCGGGCGCTTCCAGTTGCATGGCTCTGCGTCTAAGCCGTATCCTGTGTCGGCCAAGGGGATAGCCCCTGCGCTGGGCCGTCAGCCCACGCCGCACTGGACAGGTTCTGAGGATGAATGGGATAGTTTCTAGACATGTAGCGGGCAAAGACGGCAAAAGTGCCAGCACCAAGCTACACTTAAAACAAGTATTCAGATAAAGAGCGTGACTATGTCTAGCGATGATTTACACAGAGAGTTCCAGTTTACCGACCAGGATTTTGAATTGGTCCGCAAGGCAATTTACCAGCGGGCGGGTATTTCTCTGGCAGACAGCAAGAAACAGATGGTCTACAGCCGGCTGGCCAGACGCTTGCGGATGAACCAGATTTCCACGTTCCGCAGTTATCTGGACATGCTGCAAAGTCAGCCGAACTCACCGGAATGGGAAGAGTTTACCAACGCACTGACCACCAACCTGACGTCTTTTTTTCGTGAGTCCCATCACTTTGACATCCTGAAACAGCATCTGGCCCAGGTCGGACGCGACGGCCACCAGATCAATATCTGGTGCAATGCAGCCAGTACCGGCGAAGAACCCTACTCACTGGCCATCACCCTGATGGAACATTTCCAGTCGGCATCGCCTAATGCTGCCATTCTGGCCAGTGACCTGGATACCAATGTGCTGTCCAAAGCCCGTGAAGGCGTCTACAGCATGGATAAAGTCGAAAAAATGTCACCCGACAGAATCCGGCGCTACTTCCTGAAAGGGGCCGGTGCCCAAGAAGGGTTTGCCCGGGTGCGGCCAGAGTTGCAAAAACTGATTACCTACCGGCAAATCAATCTGCTCGACAACAGCTGGCCCATTCGCGGGCCATTTGACGCGATTTTCTGCCGCAACGTCATGATCTATTTTGACAAGCCGACCCAGCGCAAGATGCTGGAAAAATTTGCTCCCTTGCTGCGCAAGGACGGCTTGCTGTTTGTCGGCCACTCCGAGCACCTCAGTCATGTGGCGGACATTTATACGCCCTGTGGCAAAACGGTTTATCGGCTGAAAGGGTAAGGGATGGCTTCGCCAAAAGAAGACATTCTTGCGCCGACGCTATATTATGACAAACGGTTTGAGACCGAAGCGGCGAAGATATTGCCGGGGGAATATTACGTCACCACCCGCGACATGCTGATTGTCACCGTGCTCGGATCCTGTGTGTCAGCCTGCATCCGGGACCGTATCACCGGTGTGGGCGGGATGAACCATTTCATGCTGCCCGATGCCAATGCCGATGCGGACAGCCCCTTGTCCACGTCGGCCCGCTATGGCACGTATGCCATGGAAATTCTCATCAACCAGTTGCTCAAGAATGGTGCTAAACGACACCAGCTGGAAGCCAAGGTATTTGGGGGTGGCAATGTGTTGCGCGGCTTTACCATCTCTAATGTCGGGCAGCGTAACTCAGAGTTTGTGCATAACTTCCTGGCGCTCGAGAACATCCCGATCGTTGCGGAAGACTTGCTCGACATTTATCCGCGCAAAGTGTACTTCTTTCCGAAGACCGGGCGGGTGCTGGTGCGCAAACTGAAAACGGTACACAACAACACCATTGTGCAGCGCGAGCGCGATTACAGCATGCGCATCAATTATGGCAAAGTGGATGGACAGGTCGAACTGTTCTGATCTGGCAGAGGATTGAATGGGTAAAATCAAGGTGGTCGTTGTCGATGATTCGGCACTGATCAGAAGCTTGCTGACAGAAATCATCAACCGTGCCCCGGACCTGACGGTGGTTGGCACGGCAGCGGACCCGTATGCGGCCCGCGAGGTGATTCGCAACACCAATCCGGACGTGATTACGCTGGATATCGAGATGCCCAAGATGGATGGTCTCGATTTTCTCGAAAAACTGATGCGCCTGCGGCCCATGCCTGTCCTGATGATTTCAACACTGACAGAGCGCAGTTCTGACGTCACTCTGAAAGCGCTGGAACTGGGGGCTATCGATTTTATTGCCAAACCCAAGATTGACATTGTTAACGGTATGGAAGCATTTGCAGATGAGATTCAGGAAAAAATACGGGCGGCTGCACGTGCGAGTGTCAAGTCGCGCGTGGTAGACGTGAGTCCAAAACTGACGGCAGACAGTATCCTGCCGAGTGTACGTACCAAAATGTTCTCTACTGAAAAGCTGATTCTGGTTGGCGCATCCACGGGCGGAACCGAAGCCTTGCGCGAGTTTCTGATGCCCATGCCGCCAGACACGCCAGCCATTCTGGTCACCCAGCACATGCCGGAGATGTTTACCAAATCATTTGCGGCCCGGCTGAACAGCCTGTGCAAGATCGAGGTCAAAGAAGCAGAGCACGGCGAACGGGTCATGCCCGGGCACGCCTATATTGCTCCCGGGCATTCGCACATGCTGCTGTCGCGCAGCGGGTCCAATTATGTCATCGAGCTGAACCAGGGCCCTCCCGTCAACCGGCACCGGCCCAGTGTGGACGTTCTGTTCCGGTCGGGTGCCAATGTGGCCGGACCGAACATCATTGGCGTGATCCTGACCGGCATGGGCAAGGACGGCGCGCAGGGTATGCTGGAAATGAAGCAGGCCGGCGCGTATAACCTGGCACAGGATGAAGCCAGTTGCGTGGTGTTTGGCATGCCTAAAGAGGCCATCGCCCTGGGCGGTGCAGACGAGATCGTGCCTTTGTCCAAAATGTCGGAACGCGTGCTGGCACAGGTATCACGCCTGGGTAAACATAACCGGGTATAAGGGCTGGACAGCGTTGTACACGATGGGAATGATATGCATTTGGTCTGATGGCGTTTATACGCTATATTGATGACAGGTTAGCTGTTCTGGCCAATATGCAATTTACAGGAGAGTGCCTACTATGCAGGCAAACTATACCGTCAATGGTGCCGTCGCCGTCATCGTG
This sequence comes from Leeia oryzae DSM 17879, assembly GCF_000376945.1. Taxonomy (GTDB): domain Bacteria; phylum Pseudomonadota; class Gammaproteobacteria; order Burkholderiales; family Leeiaceae; genus Leeia; species Leeia oryzae. The sequence continues at coordinate 246,889 of NZ_AQXU01000021.1, read as the reverse complement.
CTGACAGGCAGGTTTGATTTTAATTCTCACCGGGTCTTCCGGGAAATCATCGACAAGGCCATAGCTGAATCGGTGGTCAGGAAACTGACGCTGGATTTCCATGGCGTGGACTATATCGACAGTTCTGCATTGGGCATGCTGATGCTGCTGAAAGAAAAGGCAGACGCAGCCAGCAAGCAGGTGGCGTTGGCCAACTGCTCCGGGACCGCCCGTCAAGTGTTGGACATTGCCAATTTCAGCAAACTTTTTACGATGGAATAAGGACGGTTTGTGCAAATCTCGCATGTGCCAATGACCATACTGGTGGTTGACGATGACCGCATGATCCGGATGCTGTTAAGGCGCTTTCTGGAATCCTGTGAGCATCGTGTTGTAGAAGCTTCAAGCGGAGAAGAGGCGATCGCCTGTCTGGCTGAAGCCAACCCGGATATTGTCCTGATGGACATGGTCATGCCTGGCATGGACGGCATCGAAACCGCGCGCGAGATCAAGCGAATTCGTGATGAGCGCTGGATTCCAGTCATCTTTCTGACCGCGCTGGATAACGAGGCTGATCTGGTGGCAGCCCTGTCGGGCGGCGGTGATGACTATCTGACCAAACCCGTCAATTTCCCGATCCTGCGTGCCAAACTCAGCGCCTTCGAGCGTAGCGTCAGCCTGAACAAACGCGTGCACGAACAATCTGCCGAACTGGCCCGCTACCAGGACCGCTCCCGTGAAGAATTGCGGGTGGCCAAGCACCTGATGGGGCGTATCGTCAACGGTGACAAACTGGCAGACCCGTTTTTGTCCTACTGGACGTCGGCTGCCGAATACCTCTCCGGTGACTTGCTGGCCGCTGCCAGAACACCGGGCGATGTCTTGTATGTGATGCTGGCCGATGGCGTGGGTCACGGTCTGACAGCTTCTCTGAACGTCCTGCCGGTGACCCAACCGTTTTACACCATGACAGCCAAGGGCTTTTCGATTGTCGAGATCGCCCGGGAAATCAATTCCAAGGTCCGGCAACTGCTGCCAAGAGACCGGTTTATTTCTGCCGTGCTGGTGTCGGTCGACATGATCACCAACCGTCTGGAGGTCTGGAACGGCGGCATTCCCAAAGTCTATGTCCTGAACCAGCAAGGCAAGGTATTACAGGAGTTTAGTTCCAAACACCTGCCGCTCGGCATCCTGTCTGAATCCATGTTCGACTCCAAGGTAGAGGCGATGTCCATTACCGAAGATATCCGGGTGCTCATGTATTCGGATGGCTTGGTAGAAGCCGAAGGTGAAGGCAACATGCTGTATGGACAGGAGCGCCTGCTGACCGCCTTCGCATCTGCACAGAGCGGGCAGGAAACCACGGCCATTCAGGATTCGATTGTCGATCACCTGCAAGGCAGGGCTCATCACGATGATATCTCGCTGGTGGTGCTGAACTGCCAGCGGGAAGTCGCAGACCGGATGCACCTGCAGTCCCAGTACACGGACGAGTATGCCGCAGAGAAAAGTGTGGCAGGCTGGACGTTCTCGCTTGAGCTTGGGGCGAGCGAACTCAAACGGGTCAATGCCATTCCGCTGCTAATCCATGTGCTGGACCAGATGGAGATTACCCGCCGCCAACGGTCTGAGATTTTCCTGATCCTGACCGAGCTGTTTGCCAATGCGCTGGATCACGGCTTGTTGCAGCTGGACTCGGCACTTAAAGAGTCGGCTGGCGGCATGGATGACTATTTTGACGAGCGGGCCGACCGCTTGTATGCAATGCAAGAAGGTCGTATTTGCCTCGATTTGGCCGTAAAGCATGAGGGTGGTCAGCCATACCTGCAGATCGATGTGCGTGACTCTGGCCCCGGGTTCGATGTGTCGCAGCAGCCTTCTGCCAATGTGCTGCAGGATGTGAAACATTCCGGCAAAGGGATCGCATTGGTCAGGTCGCTTTGCCAGCAGGTAACCTTCCATCCACCGGGTAACCATGTGACGGCAGCCTATGCGCTACGCCGCAAACCGGCCCTGACGGTCGCCGCGTAGGTGGCGTCCGGCCAGCCGGCTGCGCGATGCGAGCCGGATAGGCATCAATATGATTTTACTTGCAGTTTCATGGCTTAAGCCTTGACGGCATTGGTTTTTTCCATTTATAGTGAAACGATGGAAGCAGAATTAATTCAATTAGAAGAGCGAATTGTCGCGTTAGCTAACCTGTGTCAGCAGATCAGGGGAGAGAATCGCGATTTGCTTTCGCAGTTGCAGGCAGAAAAAGAGAGCAATCTCGTGCTGCAACAGAAAATCACGGCTGCTACAGACCGGCTGGAGCAGCTTTTGTCCCGTTTGCCTGAGGATGCGTAATGAGTAGTGAAATCAAGGGCCTTGACGTTAGCATCATGGGACGTGATTTTCGGGTGGCGTGCCCGGCAGAAGAAGAAGCCGGCTTGCTGGAAGCCGTCGCCTATCTGGATGCCAGGATGCGTGAAATCCGCGATTCTGGTAAAATCGTCGGTATTGATCGCATTGCCGTGATGGCAGCGCTCAACATTACGCATGAATTTTTGCATTTGAAAGTGTCGCCAGATTTTGACATTGGTGATTTCAAGCGTAGAATGGGACGTATGCAAGGGTTGATTGAAAAGACGCTTGCTGAACAGTCTTCATTGTTCTGAAGTTATAGAATTTCCGGTTTATCCCTGCGGTGTTCGTTTGGGTTCGATATCTTTGAACCAATATATTTTGAACGGTTGCCAGAGATTCGGTGTGGTGTGCAATTCTTCGCGAATATGCCTTAAGCACCGGTGAGGCGGCCCCTTGAACCTTAGGTTCAAGACTAGAAACCGGCGGCATTTGCGGGGATCCCTCTAAAAACTGACCTTCAGGGTCAGTTTGCCTTTGGTACTGCCCGATACGGGTAGTACCCAGTCAAGACAGCGCATGATCATGAATGACCATATGTCTGATACCACGCTTAACCATGCTGAACAAAAACTGGCGATCCGGCGGCAAATTCGTACGCTGCGCAGACAACTGTCCCCTGCTGACCGGCGCTATGCTGCCGCGCGTGCACTAACGTTTGTGCAACGCTTGCCTCGTCTGCAAAAGGCGCAGCGGGTTGGTTTGTACTGGCCGATGGCGGACGAATTTGATCCGCTGCCATTGTTGTGCGGTCTGGCCCGTGCAGGCAAAGCCTGTTTCATGCCCGTTGTACCCAGACATGGACGCCGTCTCTGGTTTACCAGGGTCGACGAACATTCTCGCTGGTATCACAACCGTTTTGGCATTCCGGAGAGCAAACACCCGGAGCGATGCCGTGCAGAAAAGCTGGACGTGATTCTGGTGCCCTTGATGGGGGTGGATGCCCAAGGCTTTCGCCTGGGCATGGGGGGCGGCTTTTATGACACCTCTTTGCAAGTCCGTCGCCTGACGCGCAGGCGTTCCCCATGGCTGCTTGGGGTTGCCTTTGAATGCCAGCGGGTGGCACAACTGCCATCAGAGCCCTGGGATATCCGCCTGGATGCCTTGCTGACCGAAAAGCGCATTTACCGGTTTCCAGTCCGCATCGCCTGAGCCATTACACGACTTAGCTACTACCGGATACCACCCGGTTTCTCCCGAGCGCCTTGGCCTCGTAAAGTGCCCTGTCGGCCGAGCTGTACAGGGCATCAATATTGGCATGCATGTCCGGATGCAGGGTGACGACCCCGATGCTGGTGGTTAGCCGGTCAGCCGTGGGCGAGGAGGGGTGCGTCAGTTGTAGTTGCCAGAGCCGGTTTTTCAGTTGCTCGGCCAGATTGACGGCCTGGGCTTGCGCCGTGTTGGGCAGCAAGACGGCAAACTCTTCCCCGCCGACACGGGCGGACAGGTCCCCGCTACGCGTGAATACCCGCTGCATGCAGTGGGCAAACTGCCGGATGGCCTCGTCTCCGGCCACGTGACCCAGCGTATCGTTATAGCGTTTGAAATGATCCAGATCACACAGGATCAGGCTGAAAGGCTGGCCGCTACGCAGTGCGCGGCGGAATTCGATCGCTCTGATCTCGTCAAAATAGCGGCGGTTGGCCAGTCCGGTCAACGCATCGGTTCTCGACAAAGCCTCCAGGGACCGGTTGGTCTGCTCCAGGCGCTCCTGTGCCTGCTGCAAGTCACGGTAGCGCCGTACATTGACAATGCTCCCGACAAACAGCGTATTGGCCAGATTCAGCAGGGTCAGTTCTTCTTCTTGCCAGTCCCGGTAGTTGCTGAGGGCGTCGTAGGTGATGTAACCGATCAACCCTTCATTATGAAACAGTGGCAAGGCCACCAGACTTTTGATGCCATGTGCCTGCAACACGGTTTTCTCTATGGAAGCTTCTGCCGGCAGGTCGTTGACGTTCTCAATGATCATCATGCCCTGGCGGATGGTGCGGAACCACCACGGAAAAGAATCCGGGTTCATGACCTCCAGATCCTGAATACTGGATGGATGGCCATCCGCCACCCATTCATGGGTGTAGCGTACGGTATTGTGCTGGTCATCAAACTGGAACAGGGACACGCGTTCTACGTGCATGAAGGTGCCAATCTGGGACATGGTTTGCACCAGTGCCTTGTCGATCTCCTGCACGGGGGTCAAGGTCAGTTCGCTAAAACAGCTGGACAGCAGTCGCTGGAAACGTGTCAGGTATTCTAGCGTCTGGGAGCGTTGTGCCATTTCCTGCCGCAACTGCTGATATTCGGCGTCCATCTCGGCGCAAGCAAAATCGGTTTGCAGGCGGGCCTGCTGCAAGGCGTGCTGGAAGGCGGCCTCAAGGTGACGGGGCTGGGGAGATGCATCCGGCATCCGGGCTGATGCCGCAGGGCCGTCCGGAGTTGATTCGCTTAACTGCCGGTTAAACTTTGTCAGCAGTTGTCGTGTTTTTTGCTGTAACCATTGTCCATATACCCATGCTACCACCAGGCAGCTAGCCACCATATAAATCATGGCCGGTATCGTCAGGTGCCAGATGGCATAGGCGTCCGCTGCCAGACCAATAGACAGCAACGCAGGCATCCACCGGCGAAACTCGTTACCGGCCATCGATTGATGAGACAAGGGAGAGTTCACTATCCTTACTCCATTCCGCTCTGGAGGGATGTGTCATGTGAGTAATATGCACAATTCATGCAGGAATAATACCTGAAACCTTTCCAGATGACCGGAAATGCTGATGAATGCCTGTTTTGTGTAGCAGCATAAGATGGATTGCCAAATGGCGAGGGGTAACATCTGCGCCTGTTTTGCCGGAGGCATGCGGATCTACAGTCATGCCTGCACTGGCTGCCGGAGAGGCTGGGCGCGACCCCTGGCATGCAGGTCACTCACGGTTGCTTTACTTGCAAGACGAGATGTCTCTGGGCTGGCATCCGGACGGGTCGGTGGCAGTGCCCCGTCCGGAGAGTCGGTAGTCTATGGCAACAAAATTACGTGTTCTGGATACGTTGCCGGGCGCGCACAATGGCTTGTCTGACCTGATTGGGTGCAGTGCCGCCGATATGGTCACGGCTGGCCAGCGAACCTTCCGGGGTCAGTACGGCAAAGACCTTGTCGTCGATCAGTTCAGAGAATGTGCGCAGCGTTTCCAGCGACAGATCGGCCAGATCGCAACCGGCTTTTTCCGCATGTCGAACCGCCAGGGCCACCACTTCGTGCGCGTCCCGGAACGGCAGGCCCTGTTTCACCAGGTAGTCGGCCAGATCCGTCGCAGTGGCAAAGCCTTGCAGGACGGCATTGCGCATGGCATCCGGTTTTACCTTGACGCCGCGCATCATGTCGGCATAAATGGCCAGCGTCATCGACAGCGTATCCGCGGTGTCAAACAATGGTTCCTTGTCTTCCTGGTTGTCCTTGTTGTAAGCCAGTGGCTGGCCTTTCATAAGGGTCAGCAGCGCCATCAGGTGGCCATTGACACGGCCGGTCTTGCCGCGCACCAGCTCGGGTACGTCCGGGTTTTTCTTTTGCGGCATGATGGAGCTGCCGGTGCAGAAGCGGTCGGCCAGATCAATGAACCCGAAGCGCGGGCTCATCCACAGGATCAGTTCTTCAGACAGGCGGGACAAATGGGTCATGATCAAGGCCGCCGCCGCGGTGTATTCGATGGCAAAGTCACGGTCAGAAACTGAGTCCAGCGAGTTTTCCGTCACGGCTTCAAAGCCCAGCTGTTCGGCCACGTAGTGGCGGTCAATCGGGTAGCTGGTGCCGGCCAGTGCAGCAGAGCCCAACGGCAGGCGGTTAACCCGCTTGCGACAGTCGGCCAGACGCTCGGCATCACGTTGCAGCATCTCGAAGTAAGCCAGCAAGTGGTGGCCAAAGGTGACCGGCTGGGCAACCTGTAAATGGGTAAAGCCCGGCATGACGGTGTCGGTATGCTGCTCGGCCAGTTCCAGAATGCTGGTTTGCAAGGCGCGTACTTCGTTCAGGTGCAGGTCAATGGTATGACGCAGCCACAGACGGATGTCGGTAGCGACCTGGTCATTACGCGAACGGCCGGTATGCAGGCGCTTGCCGGCATCGCCGATCTTGTCGGTCAGGCGGCGTTCGATGTTCATGTGAACATCTTCCAGATCCAGCGACCATTCAAAGGCACCGGCACGAATGTCGTCCAGAATGTCTGCCATGCCCTGGCGAATGGCGGCCAGGTCTTCTGCAGACAAAATGCCTACTTTGTTGAGCATGCCGGCATGTGCCAGAGAGCCCTGGATATCAAACTCTGCCAGACGTTTGTCAAAATCAACCGAAGCCGTATAGCGTTTGACCAGTTCGGTCACCGGTTCGTTAAAGCGACCTGACCATAATTTGTCGGCAGAGGATTGCATTGTCATTTTCCTTGTTGAAAGCAGCAACTGTCATTTAGTATCAGTATTTTAAAGCAAACCTGCTTTAAGGACCAATCTGTCCTGAAGGGTACAAAATATGCACCTGATGGGGTAGTTCAAAACACATGCACATTATAAAGCAAAAAGCCCAACCCCCGAGCCTGCCAAACTTTACCCAGCTTGGCGTATTGCTGCGCATTTTGCTGGGTGTTTTGCTGGTCTGCTTTCTGATTGCACTCTACAAAACCCCCTCCTGGTTTGAACTGGCTGGCGTGTATAGCGATTTGCTGGCCATCATGGCACCGGTACTGATTACCACGCTGCTGGGGCTGTCCCTGTTGCAAAAAGTGTTGGCGCGCCTGTCGTACCCGCTGGGGCTGGCATTGGTGTTTCTGTGGACGGAGCTGTGCGCCCTGACGGTGGCCAAGTGGGCCAGCACAAGCCTGTTCGAGTTGCAGCGGCTGATGCTGACGGTCGGCGTGGCTGTTTTTATGCTGGCGATATACTTCCGTTTGCGTCAGCAGTCTTTGTCACCCGCGGTCACCGAGGCCAGGTTGCAGGCCTTGCAGGCCCGCATTCGCCCTCATTTTCTCTTTAACAGCTTAAATGCCGTCATCAGTCTGATCCGGGTAGAGCCCAGGCGGGCAGAGCGCATTCTGGAGAACCTGGCGGACCTCTTCCGGGTCCTGATGGCAGACAACCGGCAACTGGTGCCGCTGGCAAAAGAAGTCGAACTGGCCCGCCAGTATCTGGAAATTGAACAGGTGCGCCTGGGGGAGCGTTTGCAACTGACCTGGCATATCGACAAGATGCCCGAAGACGCGATGATTCCACCACTGATTTTGCAGCCATTGCTGGAAAATGCGGTGTACCATGGCATTGAACCGAGTATTCAGCCCGGCATGATCGGGATTAATATCTATCAAAAGGGTAATGAGGTATTTATCCAGATTCGCAATACCTACATTGGCGAAGGTTCGCATCATGCGGGTAACAAAATGGCCATGTCCAATATCCGGGAGCGTTTGCTGCTGCACTTTGATGTGGATGCAGAATTGGCAGTGCAACCCGGACATGACTATTATCAGGTCATGATCCGCATGCCTTACCAGAAGGAGGTTAAATGACCAGTCCTTTAAGGGTGTTTGTGGTAGATGATGAAGCGCTGGCCCGTACGCGCATGAAGCAGCTGCTTGAAGACTGCCACCAGGAGTTGCCGGTGGTCTGCGCGGGGGAGGCGGACAACGGGTTTTCTGCCTTGCAGGCCTTGAAAACCCAAGTGGTGGATGTGGTGCTGGTGGATATCCACATGCCGGAAATGGACGGTCTTGAACTGGCAAAGCGCTTGTCCGACTTGCCGCATCCGCCGGCCGTGATTTTTTCCACCGCCTATGATGATTATGCCATCAAGGCCTTCGAGCTGGCCGCCACCGATTATATTCTGAAGCCCGTGCGGCTAAACCGCTTGCTGGAGGCGCTGAGGCGCATCAAGCCCGTTCTGCAGGATGCGGCGGCTCCGCTGGCGCACGGCAGCTTCTTGTCGGTGATCGAACGTGGCCGCGTGATTCTCGTGCCGCTGGATGACATCCTGTATATGAAGGCCGAGCTCAAGTACATCACCGTGGTGACTGAAGACAAGGAGTATCTGCTGGAGGGGGCGCTGACACAGCTTGAGCATGACTTCCCGGAGCGGTTTGTTCGCATCCATCGCAATTGCCTGGTGTCATCCGCCCAGTTGCACGGTTTCGAGCGTACTGGTGAGGTGGATGGCGAGCCCCACTGGCAGGCCGTACTGAAAAACGGCATGCATCTGCCGGTAAGCCGCCGGCAGTGGCAAGTACTCAGAGGGATGCTGAAATCCGGTTGACCCTGGATGAAATGCCAAAGCGTAGTGGTTGGGGAAAAAACGAAAACTGTGTATAAAGAACAATTCACGGTTTTTGTGACTGGTTTTACCAAATCCGGCTTTGCGTTTCACGGGTTTTTCCATAAAATGCCATTTGCTTAGCGGGAGGGCTATCCGCTATGTTTGGCTTGCAAGAACAAGAAATGATGGCCGTACTATCAACCAAGGGGGCATTGTGACCAGTGCACAAAACCTGAATGGCATCAAGGTAATGGTGATTGATGATAGCAATACCATTCGCCGCAGTGCAGAGATCTTTCTCAAACAGGCCGGATGCGAAGTGATCCTGGCAGAAGACGGATTTGATGCGCTGGCCAAAATCACCGATTATCTGCCGGATATCATCTTTGTCGATGTGATGATGCCAAGGCTCGACGGGTACCAGACGTGTTCGTTGATCAAGAAAAATCCGCGTTATCATGCAACACCGGTAGTGATGCTGTCTTCCAAGGACGGTCTGTTTGATCGTGCCAGGGGCAGAATGGTAGGGTCGGACGAATACCTGACCAAGCCGTTTACCAAAGACAGTTTGCTTAATGTGGTTGCAGAGCGTGCTTCACGCCTCGTTTCAAGTCATCAGTAAGGGTGCAATAATATGTCCATAAAGAAGATCCTGATTGTCGATGATTCACCAACTGAACGACATTTCCTTGGAGAAATCCTCTCCCGCAACGGTTATCAGGTTGTCATGCTGGAAAGTGGCGAACAGGCCGTCCAGCAAGCCCGAGAAATCATGCCTGACCTGATCCTGATGGATGTGGTCATGCCAGGGCTGAACGGTTTTCAGGCAACGCGCCAGATCAGCCGTGACGAAGCAACCAAACATATTCCGATTTTCATGTGTACCAGCAAAGGTCAGGAAACCGACAAGATCTGGGGTCTGCGCCAGGGCGCAAGAGACTATCTGGTAAAACCGGTTGACCAGGCTGAACTGCTGTCCAAGATTGCGGCGCTGAGCTAAATGGCCAAGCGCATCAGCCTCAGGGAGTTTCAGGAGCGGGTATCCCAGCGACTGCAATCCGCCACGGCCGGGCAAGTGAGTTTGTCCAGCCTGGGGGTGCGGGTCGGCCAGCAGCATTACCTGATTGACCTGACACAGGTCAGTGAAGTCATCTCTGTTCCGCCCATTCTGCCAGTCGCCTTGACTCACGACTGGTATCGGGGACTGACCAACATCCGGGGTACGCTATACAGCGTGACCGATCTGGCGCACTTTCTGCACGGAACACCCGTCCAGCCTCGCCCGGCCAACCGCCTGTTATTGATCCAGCCACGACTGCTGGATAACGCGGCCCTGATGGTGGACCAGATTATCGGTTTGCGTCAGGTGGGGGTGTTGCAGCCGCTGGCGACGGATGAAGATGCGAACTCGCCATGGTTTGGAACCCGCTTTGTGGATGAACAGCAAACGGTCTGGCAGCAATTGCATCTGGCACAACTGATCCGCCAGCCTGAATTTTTGCAGGTGAGCCGTTTCCAATAAGCTGAAATGGCCAGTGGTAGCAGCCTTTCATAAAAATACAATGCAGTAAACAAGGGGCGTATATGAAGCTCAATCTAGAAAAAATCAAAACCCTGTTCCATCGTTCTGCTTCTGGCTCGAAAGAGAAGGGGAAGATCAAGTTTGAGCCCATGAGCACGACCTCCATTATGGATAGCCTGATCAAGCCCAAAAGCGATGCGGCCAATGCAGGCTTGCTGGCACGGCTGCCGGGTGGCAAACAGGGCGGATCCCTGATTTTGATGATTGTCGGGCTGGCCGGTTTTGTGGGCGTTGCGACCTATGAAGGCAGCCGTTCTGCGCATTACGCCAACTTTCTGACCACGTCGACCGAAATGCAGATGCTGTCGCAGCGTCTGGCGGTGTCGGCGTCCGAATCCACCAAAGGCAACCCGATGGCCTTTGACCAGCTGGACCAGGCTTACAAAGACTTTGCCTGTGAGCTGGATAAGCTGATCAATGGCGGCAGTTGCCTGCCGGACCAGTCTGACCTGGCCCCAGCGTCTCCGGAAGTGGCCCAGGTCAAACTGAGAGAAATCGACGATATCTGGAAGCGCTCGTTTGCACCATCCAACCGTCCGAACGTGTCTACCATCATTGGCGAGAAAAAAGTATTGCGCCAGATGACCCAGTCCGTGTCCTACATCAACACCTCGGATACCGAACTGCTGGAACTGTCCCAGCAGCTGGTTGCCCTGATGCAGGAAAACGGTGCGGATAACCGGATTCTTGGCCTGGCCAACCAGCAGGTGATGCTGACCCAGCGGATGTCCAAAAACGCCAACGCCATGCTGGCCGAACCGACCATCAGCCCCGAAATCGTGTTCATGCTGGGCAAGGATACCAACACCTTCCGCGATACGCTGGAAGGCCTGATCTCCGGGAATGAAGACCTGCACCTGACCGCAGCGACCAACCCGGACATCGTCGAGAAACTGAACGACATCAAGCGCGTGTTCCAGCCGTTTGAAGCATCGGTGACCCTGTTTTCTAAAAACATGCAGAACCTGGTCAATGCCAAGCTGGCTTCTCAGGGGGTGTTTGTGGATTCGGAGTCCCTGTTGAAGCGGCTGGGCGAACTGACCGAAATCTACCGTAGCGAGAGTACCAACCTGGCGCTGACCGTTGGCAAGTTTGCCAGCGTGGCGCTGGCGCTGTTGGGGCTGGTGATGTTTGGTCTGGCCTACAGCCGTGAAATCCAGCAACGTGCGGAGCAGACTGAAGCAGAAAACAAACGTAACCAGGAGGCGATTTTGCGCCTGCTGAACGAGATGTCGGATCTGGCCGATGGCGACCTGACGGTGCGTGCATCGGTGACGGAAGACCTGACCGGCGCGATTGCCGACTCCATGAACTATACGATTGATGAACTGCGTAACCTGATTACCGGTATCAACCGGGCGACCGATCAAGTGGCGGTGGCCTCCCAGGATGCCCGTTCGATTTCCGAGCGCCTGCTGCAGGCGACCGAAGCCCAGGCCGACGAAATCATGGATACCAACGTGTCTGTGCGCTACATGGCGGAGTCCATCCAGAATGTGGCGACCAACGCATCTGAGTCTGCCCGTGTGGCGCAGATGTCGCTGGGAGCGGCCGAAAAAGGCGCCGATGCGGTGCAGAACTCCATCAAGGGCATGAACGAGATTCGCGAGCAGATCCAGGAAACCTCCAAGCGGATCAAACGGCTGGGTGAGAGCTCGCAAGAGATTGGCGAGATCGTGGAACTGATTTCTGACATTACCGAACAGACCAACGTACTGGCGCTGAACGCCGCGATTCAGGCGGCCTCAGCCGGTGAGGCGGGGCGCGGGTTTACCGTGGTGGCGGAAGAGGTGCAGCGACTGGCGGAACGTTCTGCCGAAGCGACCAAACAGATTTCTGCCATTGTGAAGACCATTCAGACCGATACCCAGGATGCGGTTGCCGCGATGGAAATTTCTACCCAGGGTGTGGTGGAAGGGGCGCGTCTGTCTGATGCGGCAGGTCAGGCCCTGCAAGAAATCGGCAGCGTGTCGAAAAACCTGGCGACCCTGATTGATTCGATTTCGCTATCGACCAAAGAGCAGACCCAGATGGCGGAACAAGTGGCTAACAACATGCAGCACATTCTGACAGTGACTGACCAGACGACGGAAGGTACCAAGCAGACCGCCGAATCCATCGGCCAGCTGACCGGTCTGGCACGCGAACTGAAAGGTTCGGTGTCCGGCTTCAAGCTTGCCTGATTCGTGTTCGTTTTCCCGCATCGTGCCCTGAAATCAGGATGCGGGTTTATCTCTCCATTCTGCCGGAATTGCCAATATGAGTACTGTTGACTTCGATGTGGGGTCGTTGATCTGGGTAAAGGCCGAAATTGACAATGCGGTTGGCCTTGCCCGCCAGCATGTGCAGCAATATGCCGCCAACACAACAGATGAAACTCAGCTGAAATTTGCCCAGACCCACCTGCACCAGGCCTCCGGGGCGCTGGAAATGGTTGGCCTGTCCGGACTGACGGCATTTGCCCATGCCATTGAAGGCTTGCTTGGTGCCCTGCCGGCCACCACGGATTCCGATGTCTTTGCGCTGATTGACAAGGCCCTGGCGCAAGTCAGTGACTATATTTCTGCGCTGATTGATGGCGCACCCAATACCACTTTACGGCTGTTTGATACCTACCGTGCCCTGTTTGAAGCCAGGGGCAGCGAGCAATATGCCGCCAGCGACCTGTTTTACCCGGACCTGTTGGTCAGCCTGCCGGACTTCCTGAAATCTGCAGTACCTACTGATGATGGCGGCAAGGCGCAGAGCCGTTTGTTGCGTACCCGCTATCAAACCGGGCTGATTGCCTATATCCGCTCGAATGCAGCGGACGCCCTGGCTCACCTGGCCGTGCCGCTGATGGAGCTGGCTCGCGTGCAGCCTTCCAGTGCCCAGCGTGCGTTCTGGTGGGTGGCATCTGCCATGGTGGAGGCCATGGCGGGTGATGCGCAGCTAGGCCAGATGGGCAAGCCGTTGTTGACCAAACTCGACCAGCAGATGCGCCGGCTGGTAGAAGGCACGCCCAAGGCACCGGAAAACCTGTTGCGCCAGATGCTGTATCTGGTAGCGGTGTCTGCCTCGGAGTCTCCGACCGTACTGGATGTCAAAGAAACGTATGGCTTGTCTGATTTGTTGCCGGGTAATGCGCAGGCACCTGCGGTGGCCGTACTGTCGGCCCAGGCTTTGCGTGCTCTGCGCGCCAGTATCGAGCAGGCCAAGGATGTCTGGACCCGCATTACCACCCAGCAACCGGACCGTTTGCCTTTGTTCCTGCAGCAGCTGGAGCAATTAAGCAGCCAGCATCAGGCTGCCGGGCTGGCGGAATTGTCTTCCCTGTTTGACGGTATTGCCGGTTTTGTCAGACAGTTGCCTGAAACCCGTGTGCCGCACGAGAGCGATGCCATGAATGTGGCGACGGCGCTGCTACTGGCCGAGACGGCACTAGAGCAGTACCCGAAATGGACAGAAGACCTACCTGCCCAGATTCAGCACGCCATTGCCCGCATCAACGGCAGCACCGCAGAGGCGCCGCTGCTGGACCAGATCAGCCAGCAGGCACAGGAAAAACTGCTGCTGGCGCAAGTGGCGCATGAAATTACCGGCAACCTGCAACAGATCGAGCAGCAGCTGGACGGTTTCTTCCGCGACACCTCGCAGCGCAATGTGCTAGTATCGGTGGCCAGCCTGATGCATCAGGTGGATGGCGCATTCATGATGCTGGGGGCCGAGGCGGGTAGTCAGCTGATTCGGCTGGCAGCCCAACGCACCCAGCCATGGCGTGATCCGCAAAGCGAGCCGCACCAGACAGAACTGGAGCAAGTGGCCGAGATGCTGTCGGCCCTGGGGTTTTATCTGGAGGCGCTGCAAAGCCAGCGCGCAGATGCCGCTGCGATTCTGGCGCCCTTCCTGAGTGCTGCGGCTGTCGAGACACCTGCAGCAACTGTACCGACACCTGCCGAGCCGGCCGAGCCTGCGCCAGAACTGGCATGGCCAGACGAGGAGCAGACATTTGTTGCTGCGCCGGTGGCCGATACATCGCAAGACAGCGAGATCGAAGAAATTCAGCTGGCGCCCGTGCCGGAACCCATGCCCGAGCCTGTCGTTTCCGCGCCCTTGGCATCCGTACCAGCGGCAGATGCGCCGGTGGATGAGGCCAGCGATGCCGATCTGCTGGACATTTACCTTGAAGAAGCGACGGAGATTCTCGGTACTTTGTCCCAGCACGTGGCCAATTGCCGCGTCTCTCCGCAAGACCGTGACAGCCTGACGACGATTCGCCGCAGCTTCCATACCCTCAAAGGCAGTGGCCGGATGGTGGGGCTGACCCATCTGGGTGAAGCCGCCTGGGCCATTGAGCAGGTGATGAACCGCTGGTTGCAGGAAGATCGTCCTGCACAGCCTGCCTTACTGGATCTGATCGACTTTGCCTGCCATGATTTCCAGCGCTGGATCAGTGCCTTGAGTGCAGAGGGTTCTGCCGTGGTCGATGCCGGCCCGTTGCTGGCACTGGCCGAGGCCTTCAAGCACTGGCAGGAAGGCCCGTTGCCGGAAGTACCGGTGGTGGCCGAGGCCGCAGCACCGACAGAAGCCTTGTCTGCCGTCTTTGACGAGCTGCCGTCGCTGGATCTGGATGATGAACTGGCCGAGCCCGCCCCGATGGTGGTCGAGGAGAGTCCAGCCCTGGATTTCGAACTGCCGGACATCGAGCTGCCAGATATCGAACTGACCGACCTCGACGTGGCAGAACCGGTCGCAGAGATCACGACGGTACCGGAAATCGAAGAACCGGCGTCCGCCGTACCGGAAGAGGTGTTGCCATCGGAGTACGTGATTGGGGATGTCACCATCTCTACCACCTTGTACGGCATCTTCACCTCCGAGGCGGACAAGCATCTGGCCACGCTGGATGAACAACTGAATACCTTGTCTTCCGGTGGCGGGATTCAGCCGGAATTTACCCATGCAGCCCATACCTTGCGCGGCATCGGCAATACCACCGGTTTTACCCCGGTCGGCAATCTGTCCGAAGCGCTGGAGCAATACCTGCTGGCCAGACAGGCTACGCTGCATACGGCGGATGACGACACCTTTGCCCTGATTGCAGAAACGATTGCCACCCTGCATGAAATGGTGGCCTGCATTGAAGACAAGCAGCCACCCCAACCGGCGGCTGATCTGATCGCCCGCCTGCATGCACCGCTGGATACGCCGCACATTACGCTGGAACAGCAACTGATCAGCGAAGAACAGGAAGCCGAGCCCGTCGAACAGGATGCAGAATGGGGTGACGAGCTCGCCTCCCTACTGGTCGATCTGGATGACGTTGCCCTGCTGGACGGCGTCACGCCTGAGCCAGTGCCGGACATCTCGCCGGATGCCGCCTTGCCAGCCGAAGCCCCGCCGGAGGTTGCACCAGAGGCCTTGCCAGAGGTGCCGGACGTGCTGGATATGCCAGTAAACGACTTGCTGGTGCATCTGGACGAAATCAATCAGACCCTGGCCGCCGCAAATGCTGTTGCGGCTGCGGAAGACGCAGCCTGGAACATTGACCTGCCGCTGGCGCTGACCGAGCCTGACGACGAGCAGACCATCCAGACCGATGCTGCAGCCGAACTGACTCTGGACCTGACGGATGAAGCCGCGACTGACCAGCCGCTGGCCGGTTGGGAAACGCCCGCAGATGCCGGTACGGCCAGCTCGTCCGCAGAGGAGCTGGCACCGCTGGATTTGTCCGGCATGACTGCGGATGATCTGGAACAGCTGCCGATCGAGACCATGCTGCAGCAGGCCATTCTGGAGCGGGCAGAGATTCCTGAGCCCGCACCAATCAGCGAGATTGCGACGGCTGAAGATGTAGTCATCTCTCCGGCGCAGGAGATCGAGATTCAGGCGCAGGATGACGTGGACGAGCAGTTACTGCCGGTCTTCCTGGAAGAAGCAGAAGAACTGTTGCCAGAGATTGGCGACGCACTGCGCGCATGGCGGGCAGACCCGGCCGCAACCGAACCTGGCCAGCAGTTGCTGCGTACCCTGCATACCCTGAAAGGCAGTGCACGCATGGCGGGTGCCATGCGGCTGGGCGAACTGACCCACAGCATGGAAACGCGGGTGCAGCAGGCAGTACAAGTTGGCTTGCTGGATGATGCCCTGTTTGATGCATTTGAAAGCGATCTGGACCTGTTGCTGCAATACCGCGACATGCTGACCGGCAAAGAGGACGCTGTCGAGGCATCGACTAGCGACACCGTGGCCGGGACCGCCGCGGTGGCTACCGACGTGGCCGCAGGTGCCGGCGAGGCAACCGAGGCGCAGGCAACCCTGAGGGTCAAGGCCGATCTGATCGACCGCCTGGTGAACGAGGCCGGTGAAGTCAGTATTGCGCGCGCCCGGATTGATGCCGAAGTACGTAACCTCAAACAGTCGTTGCTGGAGCTGACCGATAACGTCAACCGGATGCGTGGCCAGCTGCGCGAGCTGGAAATTCAGGCCGAAAGCCAGATGCAGTCCCGCTTGTCCACCTTGCATGAAGGCGATGATGCGTTTGACCCGCTGGAGTTTGACCGCTTTACCCGCCTGCAGGAGCTGACCCGCCTGCTGGCCGAGTCCGTGAATGACGTGGCTACGGTACAGCATAACCTGTTGAAAAACGTGGACGACAGCGAAGCCGCATTGCTGGCGCAAGCCCGGCAGACACGTGACCTGCAGCAATCGCTGATGCGCATCCGCACGGTGCCGTTGTCTACCCTGACAGACCGGCTGTATCGCATCGTGCGTCAGACGGCGAAGGACCTGGGCAAAAAGGTCAACCTGGAAATCAAGGGCGCCCGTCTGGAGATTGACCGCTCGGTGCTGGAAAAAATGACCAGCCCGTTTGAGCATTTGCTGCGCAACGCCGTGGATCATGGCCTAGAGTCGCGCGAGCAACGTCTGGCGCTGGGCAAACCGGAGATTGGCGAGATTCTGATCGAGGCGCGTCAGGAAGGTAACGAGATGATCCTGACCCTGTCGGACGACGGCGCCGGGATTGACGTAGCGCGCGTGCGCGAGAAGGCGGTGGAACAAGGCTTGATCCAGCCGGGCGACAAGCGCCCGGATAGTGAACTGCTGGGGCTGATTTTCCGGGCCGGTTTCTCTACCGCAGAAACGCTGACGCAAGTGTCTGGCCGCGGTATTGGCATGGATGTGGTCAAGAGCGAGATCGAAAGCCTGGGCGGGCGAGTGAACGTGACTTCTACCCCCGGCGCCGGCAGCATGTTTACCATGCGCCTGCCGCTGACGCTGGCAGTCACCCAGACCGTGCTGGTAACGGTAGGGGCACACCAGTACGCCATTCCGTCAGGGCTGGTGGAACAGGTGCAGGAACTGAAGGTCGACCCGCTGAACAAGGCGTATGCCGAGAAAGCCATCGAGTGGCAAGGCCAGTCGTACCCGTTCTGGTATCTGCCCCGCTTGCTGGGAGACGAAGAAACCCTGCCGGAACTGATGCGCTATAACACCGTACTGCTGCTGAAAAGCGCCAACCGCCGCGTCGCCATTCATGTGGACAAACTGACGCGCAACCAGGAGGTGGTGGTCAAGAACATCGGCCCGCAACTGGCCCGCGTGATCGGGGTGGCCGGGGCGACGGTACTAGGTTCTGGCCAGATTGTGCTGATCATCAACCCGGTAGAACTAATGGCGCATGCCGACCGGCTGGGGCATCTGGTGGACCAGTCAGAAAACGTCAAGGAAGCGGTCGTTGTACAGCATCTGCCGCATATTCTGGTGGTGGACGATTCGCTGACCGTGCGCAAGATTACCGGACGGCTGCTGGAGCGTCAGGGTTATACGGTCATGACCGCCAAGGATGGTGTGGATGCCTTGCAGCAAGTGGGTGATTACAAACCCGACGTGATGCTGGTGGATATCGAGATGCCGCGCATGGACGGCTTCGAGCTGACCCGCAATATCCGCAACAACCCGGCCACCAAGGACATTCCGATCATCATGATCTCGTCCCGCACGGCAGAAAAACACCGCAAGGTGGCGAGCGACCTGGGTGTGAATCAGTTCCTGGGTAAACCGTATCAGGAAGACGAGCTGCTCGGCCATATCCGGCATTATCTGGAAGAAAAGCAGCTGGCGGTGGAGTAAGGACGGCGGGTATTTCGCAAGAACAAATAAACCCCGGATAACGATGTTATTCGGGGTTTATTTGTATGAAGACAGCTGAACGGTTATGTCTGCATGGCTTGTATCAACGATGCAACATCGTTAGACCGGAAACGGCCAGAAACTAAAATCAGAATATAAGCCATAAAGCCGCCAGAGCCACAGCAATTAGAACCGCATAATACGCCCAACCATTGAATGCCTTATCCTATGAGCCAAACTGTCGAGTACAAGAAAATTGAACCAGGGAGTTCACTGCCAGCTGTTTGCGCATCCAGCCCATATCGCGCAGTAATTGTTGTGGATGCCGAGGTAACTGCTGAATGGAGAGTTTTAGTAAGCGATTGGCTAGTTCGCTCAGGGTGCCTTTATGTAATGGCGTGGGGGAAAAATTGCAGCGCTTGGGACGATTCAGTAGATGAGGCAAGCATCGCCCAGTTTTTCCCAGCAGAACCTCTTGACGACAGAATCGTCATGACGACCTGGCATGAACGTGAGCCCTTGGAGGAGGTCTTTTGGTTTGCAAAAAACAGTGCAATTCATCCAACCGTACGTTTGGAGCGAACAGTGCTGGTCCATATCAGTTTTCATGACAAAGAGCGCTTTTTCCAAGAAACCTATGATGTTGTATAACGCCACAACTTACAGAATCTTGTGACGTGAAATTTGCCAAGACTGCCTTAGATCAGCATCGGACATTGAGTAACGGGAAAAGAGTCTCCTGTGCTCAAATTTAGTAACGGCTTCCTGGCAGGAGCCCAACAGGTAGGCAGGATAGTACAGACTCCACTATCCCCCATCACTCCCGATCACCTCGGCGCAGTTTCCACTTCCAGTCGCGTCAGATACACCATTGCCTGCACCTGACTCTCCCCGCACATCTCCACTGACGGTTGCAAGCCTGCGCATACGGCGGGCCTGTCCGGGTGGTTAAAGATTTTGCAAAGCAGCTGCTCGTCCAGCTGGATGCAGGGTACGCCCGCGGGTTTGCCGTTGGGCATGCCGGGGATAGCACTGGTAATAGAAGGTGCGGTGCAGCAGGCTCCGCAGTGCGGGCGGCAGTTCATGATGGGTAGTCCGGTAGTCACAAGCGGGACGGGCTTGCGGGGTTATTCGTCATCCGTGGATTGTAAGCGAAAACGGTAGGGGATGATGATGTCGGCTTCGGTCGCCTGACCGGTGGTTGCCACGGCAGGGCTGAATTGCCACTGGCTGACGACGGCCAGCAGGGCGTTATCCAGCAGGGTAGACCCGCTACTGCTGATGATCTGCTGGGTGACGGGACGGCCGCTGGTGTCGATGTGCAGCCGGACTTTGACCTGGCCTTCTATGCCTTGCGAGCGGGCTTGTGGCGGGTAGGCGGGTTCTATCCGTTTCAGGAGTCTGGGCGGTTGTTTAATAGTGGTTTCGCTACCGTGGGAGAGCGGGCTGGCGATGGCCGGGGTTGTGACCGGTGCGGCTTTGGGGACGCTTGCCGGGGGGGCGGCATTCAGGTCGCTGGATGTTGTTGCGGCTGCGGTTGTCCGGCTTTCTTGCGGGGCCGTCACCACGTTGTCTGGCGCGGTCGGGTGTGCTGGTGGGACTGACTTGGCCCGGGTGTTGGGGGCTGTAGGTGCACGCGGGCTGGCGAGTGGCTGTTTTGCGGGTTGCGTTGCAAGGGGAGTGGACGGCTGCAAGCGCACGGCCAGGGGCGCGACAGGTCCGGCAGGCGGCGAAAAAATCACGCCATAAAATAGGCCCAGATGCACCAGAATGGCCAGCAGCAGGGCGATGCCGAGTGTCCTGAGGGTATGGCGGGGCGGGATGACCATGCGGGGATGTGGAGTCCTTGGTGGTGCGTGATGCACGGGTGTGTGGGCATGATACCGAAAAGCACCCGCGCTGCCTATTCGGGTAGTGCTGCGGCCATGGGCTCCCCGATGTGCGACATTTTGTCGCTGGTACTGAGTGGCCGAGCGGGTAAAATACCCCACATGAAATGGCCAAAACTTCAGTCTGCCTGGATGCAGCACCCCAATTCCCTCAACCTCGCCCGCCTGGTGTGGTTGCGCGGGGCCAACCTGCTATTGATGCTGGGGGTGGCGCTGTGGGTATCGCTACGCTGGCAGTTCCAGATTCCCTGGCTGCCGCTGATGCTGGTGGCGGCGTTGCTGGTGCTGTTTAACCTGGCCACCATTTACCGGCTGACGCAGGTGGCGTCTGGCTGGTGGGTGGCAGATCAGGAGCTGTTGTTGCAGTTGCTGGTGGATGTGACCGCGCTGGGCGTGGTGCTGTTTTTTGCCGATGGGGCGAGCAACCCGCTGGCATCGCTGTTGCTGATTCCGGTGACGCTGGCGGCCACGGTGCTGGCCAGATGGGTGGCTTGGGTGCTGGGGTTGTATACCGTGGCGCTGTACCTGTTGCTGATGGAGTTCCAGATTCCCCTGCTGCAGACCGGTGCCAACCCGGACCAGGCCTGGCTGTTGCACCGGCTGGGCATGGGGCTGACCTTTTCTGTCAGCGCCTTGATGCTGGTGGCGCTGGTATCGCGCATGGCGGCCAGCCTGCGCCAGCGCGATGCCTTGCTGGCCGAGGCACGGGAAAAAACCTTGCAGCATGAGCAGGTGATGGCGCTGGGCGCGATGGCGGCCGGGGCGGCCCATGAACTGGGGACGCCGCTCAATACCCTGCAACTGCTGGTGGATGAACTGGCGGCGGATAAGCAGCCGCCTCAGGCAGACGATGTGCGCTTGATGCAGCAGCAATTGCGCGTGTGCAAAGAGATTTTGTCCCAGCTGGCCTCCCGAGCGGGGCAAGCGGGTACCCGTTCTGCTACTCCTGTGGCGCTTGAGCAGGCGTTGCAGGCACTGCTGGCGCGCTGGCAGTTGCTGCGCCCCGGGGTACCGCTGGCGGTGCGCTGGCCGGATGCACCCGTCCCGGTGATGACGGCCTGGCCGGATACGCTGAACCAGGCACTGCTGAACCTGCTGAATAATGCGGCCGATGCATCGCCCGAGCAGGTGGCCATCTGTTTTGACTGGGATACCGTACAGTTGCGGGTGACCATTGATGATGAAGGCCCCGGGATATCGGACGACGTGCTGCAACAGGCCGGTAAGGCGTTTATCCAGAGTGACAAGGGCGGCATGGGCATGGGCCTGCTGTTATCGAATGCGACTATCGGCCAGCTGGGCGGTACGGTCAGCTTGCAGCGCCGCACGCAGGGCGGCACGCGCACCGCGGTGCAGATACCGCTCAAACCTTTGCAGGTAGCAACAGGAGAACCACATGCGTGAACCGGATTTGCCAACCCTGATGCTGGTGGATGATGACGAATCTTTCCGCATGATCTTGGCCAGGAGCCTGACCCGGCGCGGGTTTTCGGTGATGGCTTATGCGTCTGCCGAAGAAGCCCAGGCGGTGTTGCCCGGCTGGGTGCCGGACTACGCGCTGATCGACCTGAAAATGCAGGGTGCCAGCGGACTGGTGCTGATTCCGGCCATTCTCAAGGTGGCACCGTTTTGCCGCATCGTGATGCTGACCGGCTTTGCCAGCATTGCGACGGCGGTAGAGGCGATCAAGCTGGGCGCCACGCATTACCTGACCAAGCCTGCCAGTCTGGATGACATCGTGACCGCGTTTGACAAGATCGACGGTGACGAACATGCCGATACCAGCGAGCAGCCGATGTCGATCGACCGGCTGGAATGGGAACATATCCAGAAAGTGCTGAGCGAGCATGACGGCAATGTGTCGGCCACTGCGCGGGCACTTAACATGCACCGGCGTACCTTGCAGCGCAAGCTGGCCAAGCGGCCCGTTCGTCAGTAAGTCTGACGGAGCGGCCGGGGAATTTCTGCTTACCCGCTGTCAGAAGCGCGGATCAGTTGTAAAATGAAGGGTCTTCATGATGGAGCCGTACCATGCTGCCACCCGATTTGCCTACCGATGACCAGTTTCAGGCAGGTTTAGCCCAGCGACAGGCGGTAATGGGGGATGCTTTTGTCGAGCGTGCCTTTGCCAATGTCGATGACTTTACCCGCCCACTACAGGAGTTTGTGACCCGGCACGCCTGGGGCACGGTCTGGAACCGGGACGGGGTCGACAAGAAAACCCGCAGTCTGATGACCTTGTCGATGCTGACCGCCATGGGCCGCTCGCAAGAGTTGCAGGGGCATGTGCGTGGCGCGCTGAACAATGGCGCAACGGTCGAGGAAATCCGCGAGGTGTTTTTGCACGCTGCGATCTATTGCGGTGTGCCCTTGTGCATTGATGCGTTCCGGGCGGCTCATCCGGTCATCACCGAATACATGGCGGGCAAGGAACAAGCCGACGCCCCCCGTTAAACCCTTGTCTGCCGCGGGACACAATCCTGCTGCCGACGGATTATTTCAGGATATGTTATGAGAATTAGTGCTGCATTTGATGCGGGTAGTATTGACGTGGTGTCGCTGGATAGCACCAGTGGCGAGGCCCATCTGCGCATTCCGAACGACGCGCATTCCGAGTTTGCCCAGTGGTTTTACTTCCGTCTGGAAGGCGCTACCGGCAAGGACTGCACATTGGTCTTTGACAATGCGGCCAGCTGTGCCTACCCGGAAGGCTGGGTCGATTATCAGGCCGTGGCCAGCTATGACCGCGAAAACTGGTTCCGTGTACCGACCCGTTACGATGGCCAGACCATGCAGGTGAGCATTACCCCGCAGCATGACGTGATGTATTTTGCGTATTTTGAGCCCTACACCTGGGAACGTCACCTGAGCCTGATGTCCAAGGCGCAGCTGAGCGACATCTGCCGTTTGCACCACTTGGGCACCACCCTGGACGGGCGTGATCTGGACATGCTGCAGGTTGGCGAAGACGCGGCCGGCAAGCGCAAGATCTGGCTGACCGCACGCCAGCACCCGGGTGAAACCATGGCCGAATGGTTTGTAGAAGGTGTGCTGCTGCGTCTGCTGGACCCGGACGATGCACTGGCCCGTCGCCTGTTGCAACAGGCTGTGTTCTACATTGTGCCGAACATGAACCCGGATGGCAGCTGCCGCGGCCATTTGCGCACCAATGCAGCCGGCGTGAACCTGAACCGCGAATGGGCCAACCCGTCCATGAACAAGAGCCCGGAAGTGTATCTGGTACGCGAAAAAATGCGCCAGACCGGGGTAGATGTGTTTCTGGATGCCCACGGGGATGAGAGCATTCCGTTTAACTTTGTGGCGGGCAGTGAAGGCAATCCGGGCTACCATGTCGGGCGTGCCGAGCTGGAAAACACCTTCAAGTCCAGCTGGCTGGCGGTGAACCCGGATTTCCAGGTGACCCACGGTTATGCGCCGGACCAGTTTGGCGAAGCCAACATGACCCTGGCGACCAACCACGTAGCGGATTATTTTGACTGTCTGGCATACACCATCGAGATGCCGTTCAAGGACAACAATGATCTGCCGGATGCCGACACCGGCTGGAGCGGCGAACGCAGCCGCCAGTTGGGGGCATCGGTCCTGTACCCGCTGGCTGCCGTTCTGGCCAAGCTGGGCTAAGACGCCGCTGGAAAATCAGCTGGTGTGCCGCTTGCTAGAGCCACCAGCTGATCATGAATACTCCGAGCATGATGCAGACAATCACCAGCTTGAGCAGGGTGCCGATAATGAACCCCAGCCAGCTGGCAATCCCTACCTTGCCTGCCTGTACGTGATCTTTCCGGTACAGGTATTCTCCGACAAAGGCCCCGGCAAACGGGCCGATGATCACGCCGGCAATCCCGGCTGACAAGCCGATCAGTGTCCCCAGTGCCGAACCGATCAGCGCATACTTGCTGGCCCCTACTTTCTTGGCACCCAACAGGCTGGCCAGGATGTCAATCACCAGTGCCAGTACCGTGAGCGCCGCCAGAAACGCAATCACCCAGACCGAGACCCGCTGATAATGGTCCTGCCAGGCCAGCAGCCATAAGCCACCAAACACCAGTGGTGGGCCAGGCAGGGCAGGCAGTACGGTGCCACTAACGCCAATCAGGATGAGTAGCACGGCCAGTACAACGAGGGTGATCGACATCAGGGGGCTCCGGTAGCGTCGCCGCTCAGGCTGCGCTATCCCAGTTGACGAACATCTCGCCCAGGTCGCCAAACCGGATACGGCTTTGGCCAGCGGGTGGCAGGTCCACCACGCCGGCATAAGAACCGGTGATGACGGCTTGTCCTGCTTTTAGTCCGCCGTGTTCACGGGTCAGGAAGTTGGCCAGCCAGAACAGCGGCAGCCAGGGATCCTGGTTGGGGTGTTGTGCGGCCAGTTCACTCGGACCTGCATCCGTTTCGACAGTCAGCGTCAGTGCGCCGGGGAGATGCTGCTTGTGCGCCAGAATACTGGGGCCGAGTAACAAACCCTGGTTGGAAAGACAATCGGCCAGTTTCAGCTCGAACGACAGGGATGCCGGTTCCGTGAAGCGGTAGGCAATCAGCTCCAGCGCCAGACGAACATCCGACACCGATTCAACCACCTCGGCATCGCTATAGGGTGCCTCACGCGGGGGCAGGTCTTTACCCAGGACAAACGCGATTTCCGGTTCGACCTTTACCTTGCCGTCCATGCAGCGCACCGGGCAGGTGGCGGTGGCGTGCACGTCCTTGGCATGGATGGGGGCAGCGATCAGCTTGTCGCCATTGGGTAACCCGCATTTCCAGGCGGCAACGTGATCCTGACAGCCTGCTACTACCAACTGCTGGACGGCAAAGGCATCTGCTTGCGTCAGCGCGGTATTGATGTCGGCCGGGATGTCGCTGCGTGCGGTACCCATGCGCAAGCGGGTTAATACGTCTGCGGTGTGCTGTAGGATGTCCATGTCTACCCGATATGGTGAAGGGGAGAAGGACGCCCGCCAGTGGCTGACAGGCGCCCGGGTGCGTCAGATGCGAGCGAAAGCGCGTTCTGCGGCGGCGATGGTCTCGTCGATCACGGCGTCGTCGTGGACGATGGAGACAAAACCCGCTTCATAGGCACTTGGCGCCAGGTAGACGCCTTCGTCCAGCATGGCGTGGAAGAAGGCGTTGAAACGGGCGATATCGCTCTTGGTGACTTCGGCAAAGTTCTGCGGCACGGTCGGGGTGAAGTACAGGCCGAACATGCTGCCCATGCTCTGGCTGGAGAACGGTACACCGGCCTTGTCGGCGGCGGCTTTCAGGCCGGCGGCCAGGCGGGTGGCGCGCTGGGTGAGCGTGTCGTAGAAGCCGGGCTGGCGGATCTTGTTGAGCGTGACCAGACCGGCTGTGACGGCCAGCGGGTTGCCGGACAGAGTGCCGGCCTGGTACACGCCGCCCAGCGGGGCGATATGGGCCATGATGTCTTTGCGGCCGCCAAAGGCGCCTACCGGCATGCCGCCGCCAATGACCTTGCCCAGCGTGGTCAGGTCTGGCGTGATGCCATAGCGGCCTTGAACGCCGGTCAGGCCGACGCGGAAGCCGGTCATGACTTCGTCAAAAATCAGCACGGTGCCGGACTGGGTGCACAGTTCACGCAGACGCTGGTGGTAGGTCTCACCCGGTGCGATCAGGTTCATGTTGCCGGCGAACGGCTCGATGATGACGGCGGCAATCTCGCTGCCTTTTTCGGCAAACACGGTTTCCAGTGCACCGATATCGTTAAACGGCAGCACCAGGGTGTGCTTGGCGATGTCTTCCGGTACGCCGGCAGAGCTGGTCTGGCCAAACGTCAGCAAGCCGGAACCGGCCTTGACCAGCAGCGAGTCGCTATGGCCGTGGTAGCAGCCTTCAAACTTGACCAGCAGGCTGCGGCCGGTAAAGCCTCGGGCCAGACGGATGGCGCTCATGGTGGCTTCGGTGCCGCTGGAGACCAGACGCACCTGCTCGATGCTTGGAATCAGGTCGCAGATCAGCTCGGCCAGTTCGACTTCGCCTTCGGTCGGTGCGCCAAACGAGAAACCGCGGGTGGCCGCTTTCTGTACGGCCTCGACCACGTCTTTGTCGCCATGGCCCAGAATCATCGGCCCCCATGACTGGATGTAGTCGATGTAACGCTTGCCGTCGGCATCCCACATGTACGGACCATCGGCACGGTCGATGAAGCGGGGCGTACCGCCGACCGATTTGAACGCGCGGACGGGTGAGTTGACGCCGCCCGGGATGGTGAGTTGGGCGCGGTCGAAGAGTTCCTGGTTACGGCTCATGTGGGTTCCTGATCTGTGTAAAGCCACGATACCCCATGGAAGGGTCGTGGCCTGATTGACTGGGGGTGGGGAGGTTGCGTTGCGGTGCAATGCCGCAGTGCGGGTTCCCGCTTGCCTGAAACGCTGATTTTACTGCGTTTTTGACTGGCTGTGCTGATATAGCGCAATGGTCGGTTTACGTGCCCAGGTTCCCGGTGGGGGTGGGCGTGTTGCCAACGGTCAGTACCAGGGTGTCCGGGTGGTCGGCCAGTATGCTTTTGCTGATGTCGTCGGTTTCCTTGAACAGTTTGTCGATGTCCTTGACCGCGTCGTCATTGGGTTTGTCCCGCTTGAGCTGGGATTTGACCATGGCAAACAGTTGCTTGAGCTTGTTGCTGACCTCTTGCAGGGCCTTGGCATCTTCCTGAGCGGCTTTGCTGTCCGGATTGCTGCTGACCTGAATCGTGGGGCGGGAAGCGCTGGCGGCGGATGCCGCACTGGCCTGGGCGGCGGATGCAGCTTCGCTGCTAGCGGTGGTGTCTGCCGAACCGGTGGCGGCCGTGGCCGGTGCGTCTGGTGTCTGCACGCTGACATTGCTGTTGCCGCTACTGCTGCCGCTGCTACCCGACAGGTCTTTGGCGGTTTGTTGCAGTTCCTTGGCCAGCTCCTTGATCTGGGCGAGGATGCCTTTGGCAGTTTGCGGGTTGAGCCAGACCAGCATTTTCTTCAACTGGTCGATGCGCTGTTTGAGCATGGCCAGATGCTGGCGGGCGGCTTGTTGTTTGGATTCACTAATGGCGCTGGCGGTTTGTTTGCCCTGGGCTTGCAGTTGCTGACTGAACGCAGAAATCTGTTTGAGCGCGGTTTGCAGCAGGTCGGTTTTAGCGGTCAGGCTGTCAGTGCCGGACGTGTTGCCAGCATCCAGTACCAACGGGTTGTCTTTGGCCTGCTTGCTCAGGAAGACGACTTCCTGCTGGGCAGTTTTGAGCGAATAGGTGCTGCTGAGGCCGCCACTGGTACGCGGACTGGCCGCGTAGCGGATCAGGCTGGCAAGATTCCAGCTGTCGTTGCTGATGGGTTTGAACGTCATGACGGCATCCTCGGGTGACCTGTCTGCGGATGCCGCTCACGGGGGTGTGGTTAACGGCTTTCCTCTGGCCAGCTGTTATACGAATGCTGTGACAGGTATGCATTAGTATATCGACCATCTTCGGTCACTTCTTTAGCGATCCAGTCGGGTTTTGTGAAGACGGTGTTTTCATCGGGCAGCTCGATCTCCGCCAATACCAGCCCCTGGTTGTCGCCGAAGAACTCGTCGACCTCCCAGAGAAAACCGTCCAGCGAGATCTTGTAGCGTTTTTTTTCCACAAGCATCGGGCACATGGTGGCGAGCATGGTTTCTGCATCCGCCAGCGGGATGCTGTATTCGAACTCGTGGCGGCTCATGTGGGAAATCTGGCTCTTGAGGGTCAGCCAGGCCTGGTCGCCTACTACGCGCACCCGCACGGTACGTGCGGCCTCTACCGAGAGATAGCCCTGTTTGTACCAGACACCCGGCGCCAGATCGCGCCAGGCTTCGCCACTGACTTTAAAGCGTCGTTCGATTTCCATGCCCATGGTCAGGCCTTTATGTGTGAATGTGGATCGGAGCAGGTGTCAACGTGTGAATCAGAACGGTTTCAGCACGACCAGGAACACCACGACAAACAGGACCAGTACCGGTACCTCGTTGAAGTAGCGGTACCAGACGTGGCTGTGCCGGTTTTTGCCGTCGATGAACTGGCGCAAAATGCGGCCGCACCAGTGGTGATAGCCGATCAGCCCCAGCACCAGGGTGAGCTTGGCATGCAGCCAGCCGCCCTGGAAATGCAAGCCCAGCCACAGCCAGCCGCCAAACAGGATGGCCAGCAAAGACAATGGCCGCATGAAGCGGTACAGCTTGATGGCCATCAGTTGCAGGTGCTGGCGGGTAGCTTCGTCGGTGACCATGGCCATGTTCACAAACAGGCGCGGCAGGTAAAACAGCCCCGCAAACCAGCTGGTGACAAAGATGATGTGCAGTGCCTTGATGATGCCGTAGGTATTCATCCGTTGCGCTTAGCCTTTGCGGGTTTTGCGTGCGGCTTCATACAGCGGCAGCACTTTGGGGATGGCATTTTCCAGGGTGGTCATACGGGTTTTGTCTGACGGGTGGGTGGACAGCAGTTCTGGCGGCTTGCTGCCACCGGCGCTGCCCATTTTTTTCCACAGGCTGATGGCGGCGCGCGGGTCGAAACCGGCGCGGGCGGAGAGTTCGATGCCCATCAGATCGGCTTCCGTTTCGTGCTTGCGGCTGTATGGCAGAATGTAAGCTACATCCAAGGCTTTTCCCAGTAGATCCTGGCTGCCAGTATCCAGTTTAGCGGCCTTGCCGACAATACTGAGGGCCAGCGAAGTACCGTAGGCTTGCGACAGGCGCTCGCGCGAATGTTCGCGTAGCGCATGCGCCATTTCGTGGCCCATCACGGCGGCCAGTTCGTCGTCGGTCAGTTTCAGCTGGGTAATCAGGCCGCTATAAACCATGATTTTGCCGCCGGCCATGCAATAGGCGTTAAGCTCATTGCTTTGCTGGACGTTGACTTCCCACGGCCATTTGCTGGCGTCGCTGCGGAACACGCCGACTTGGGCAATCAGCCGCTGGGCGATGCCGCGCACGCGCTCGGTCATGCGTTTGTCGGTGTTGAGTGTATGGCTGCCGGTCGCCTGTTGCAGGGTCTGCTGGTAGGCGGTAGCGGCCATCTGGTCGGTTTCTTGTGCACTGACCAGCATGTACTGCTTGCGGTTAACATCGACATTACCACTATTTGTAGTTTGTACATGCCTGCAGGCGGTCAGCCCGACGGTCGCCGCGGTCAGTACGATCAGGGCGAGTTTGCCCCAGCGTTGTCGGGCCATGATTTAGATCTCCACCATTTCAAAGTCGTCTTTGCGGGCGCCGCAGTCCGGGCAGGTCCAGTTCATCGGGACGTCTTCCCAGCGGGTGCCAGGGGGGATGTTGTCTTCCGGCCGGCCGGCTTCTTCATCATAGATAAAGCCGCAAATCAGGCACATATAACTTTTCATTTCTCTACCTTTTCCAATCTCGGTACGAACAGGCAGCACAATCAGGCTGCTTCGGTTAGAATGGTATTCTACTTGAACGTTCTCAAAGCGCCCACCATGTCGGATACACCTCCTATTGTTTTAACATTTGCCGCCTCTGATCCTACGGGGGGCAACGGTGTCCAGGCCGATATCATGACCATCGCCAGCATGGGTGGTCATCCCTTGTCCGTGATTACCGCCATTACCATTCAGGATACGCTGGGCGTGGAAGCCGTCCACAAGCTCGACGCCGAGTGGATTGCCGATCAGGCCCGCACCCTGCTGGAAGACATGCCGGTTGCGGCGTTCAAGATCGGCATGGTCGGCAGCGTGGAAGGCGTGGCCGCCATTGCCGAGATTGTGGCCGATTACCCGGACATTCCGCTGATCATCGACCCGTGTCTGGCCTCCCGCCGTGGCGACCAGCTGGCCGAAGACGACGTGATCGATGCCCTGAATGAAATGCTGTTGCCGCAAGCTACGCTGGTGACGCTGAACCTGCTGGAAGCCCGCCGCCTGCTGCGTGACCAGATTGATGATGCGGACGAGGATGAAGACGAAGATGGTACGGAAGAGCTGAGCGTGGATGACCTGGCTGCCGGGATTCTGGCCATGGGCGCAGAATACGTGCTGATTACCGGCACCATGGACCCGACCACTGAGGTTATCAACCGCCTGTATCAGGATCAGGAAGGCAAGGTGCTGGAAACTTCGTGGCAGCGTTTGCCGCACAGTTACCACGGCGCCAGTGCCACCTTGTCGGCCGGGATTGCCACCGGCCTGGCCAACGGGCTGATGATGCGCGAAGCGGTGCTGGATGCGCAGGATTACACCTGGCAGGCGCTGGACGAAGCCTATCGGCTCGGGATGGGTAGCTATCTGCCGGACCGCCTATACTGGGCGATGCAGGGCAGCGAAGAAGAGGATGATGAAACGGGCGACGCCGACGAGACGGATGGTGACGCGCCGATCGTGCTGCAATAAACGTAAAAACAGAGGGGCGTTGGCACTGGCCAGGCGCCCCATCCCCCGGCGGATTCTGTCTACCTGCCATCTGCGATAAGTCATATGTGCCTCCAGCGTTTGATGGCGGCTTGAGTTAAGGTTGTTCCGAATGTCTTCCCCCTCCCGTGTGAATACCCTGGCGCTGGTCTCTTTGCTGCTGGGGGCGGCCAGTATCGGTTTTGCGCCTATTTTCCCGCTGTTCAGTGATGTTGGTCCGATTGCCATTGCCGCCTGGCGCATGCTGCTGGCCACACCGTTCCTGTTCTGGCTGTGGCGGCGTTCGCCCGGTGAAGGCGAGCAAAAGGTCAGCCTGATGATTGTGCTGGCGGCCCTCTGCTTTGCCGGTGATTTGTCGCTGTGGCATGCCTCTTTGCGGCTGACCTCGGTGGCGCATGCCACCCTGATCGGGGCTGTTGGCCCGCTGCTGATGACGCTGATAGCCTGGCTATGGCTGAACGAGCCGCTGCAATGGCGCACCTACGGTGTGGGCTTGCTGCTGGCGGTGATCGGCATGCTGATGCTGCTCTGGCCGCACATTGTGGCGCCGAGCCCGGACATGCCGCATGCCGGCTGGGGGGACTTCATCGCCTTTGTGTCGGCCTGCATGTACACCGGTTACCTGCTGGCCCTGAAAATGGCCCTCAGAAAGCACAGTACCTTGTGGGTGATGTGGACCAATACGCTCATTGGCGGGGTGATGCTGCTGGCGTTGTCGTTGGGTGTCGAACCCAACTGGCTGCCGGGGTCACTGGTGTTGTGGTGGCCACTGCTGGCACTGGCGCTGGTGTGCCAGATCATCGGCCAGACCCTGATCGCCAGTGCCATGCAGCGGCTGACGGCCGGGTTTTCTGCCATTGGCCTGTTTGTGCAACCGCTGGTGGCGGCCATTGCTGCTTGGCTGCTGTTCAACCAGACACTCACGACCGGCCAGCTGCTGGGCGGGGTGCTGATTCTGGGCGGGATTCTGCAGGCGCGCCGAGGCAGTTAGGCTGTGTGGTCTGCGGCACAGCACGCCAGCAGCCAGTCTTTGAACGCCTTGATCTTGCCGATGTCTGCCCGGGCCTCCGGGTAGACCAGATAGTAGGCGTGCCGGCTTTCAACCGTTTGATCAAACGCCTTCACCAGCCGTCCGCTGGATAACTCTTCCTGAATCAGAAATTCTGGCAGTACCGCCATGCCGAACCCGGCAATCGCCGCCTGGATCACCATATGAAACTGTTCAAAACGCGGCCCGCGCACGCCGGTCTGCTGGGATAGCTGCTGGGCTTCCAGCCATTCCGGCCAGGCTTGCGGCCGGGTGGTGAGCTGCAGCAAGGTAAAGTCTTGCAGGTCAGCCGGCTGCAAGGGGAGCGGACGGTCTGCCAGCAGCGATGGCGCACACACCGGGATCATCGATTCGCCCATTAGCCGATGGCAGACGGCGCCCGGCCAGGTGGGCAAGCCAAAGTGGATGGCCACGTCGGCATGGTGGTTGGCAAAATCGAACGGCCGGACTTCGGTGGAGAGCTCCAGTTGGATATCCGGATGCTGGCGGCTGAAGTCGCCCAGACGGGGGATCAGCCAGCGGGAGCCAAACGTCGGCAGCAGGGCGATTTTCAGGATGCCGGCTTCGCCGTTGTAGGCCATCACCTGCAAGGTGGCGGCTTCTGCCCGGTCTATCAGGTCGCGTACGGCTTTGGCGTACAGGTCGCCGGCGGGCGTCAGGACCAGCCGCTGTTTCACCCGCTGGAACAGGGCTTGTCCCAAGAAGTCCTCCAGCAGGCGGATTTGCCGGCTGACCGCGCTTTGCGTCACATGCAGTTCGTTGGCGGCACTGGTAAAACTCATGTGCCGGACGGCAGCTTCAAAAAACTGCAGGGCAGTCAGGGAGGGGACGATTCGGCGCATGGTCAGGTCATGAGTTTTCATTATGATCTTTCAACTATACATCGCTTGCGAGGGATTGGGTAGTCCGACACACTACCCAGACACAAATGCAGGCAGCAACACGGTTTCTGCCTGCCATGACTGCCCCCTTTTGATGAGAGAGACGTGAACATGCAAGCAATGCAACCGCAAGAATCCCAGCTTTGGTCATTACTGGAATCGGTACTGGGTGCCGGCAAAACCCAGGCGCTGTTCCAGATGATCGAAGTACCGACAGCCGCTCTGGTACCGGTCAAACCGAACGTGTCACGACTGGTATTGGCACAAGCCATGAACATGACCCTGTTTGACAAAAACCTGCAAGCCGTACCGGAAGGCAAAGCCTATGTGGATGACAAGGTCGCGCGTGGCGGCAAGGTGGTGTTTGACCATGGCGCCTTGCGGACCGTGCTGATGGCGGACATGGGGCAACTGCCAGCCGGGGAGCTGGCGTTCAAGCGGGTACTGGAACCCCTGGGGTTTGCGGTGGCGGGCGTGTATCCGCTGCCAAAGCTGCGCATGACCGGCCGCGCGTATGCGCATCTGGATGCGCCAGAAGAGATCGCCCAGTTCTTTGTGTCTGAACTGCACGTAGACCAGTTTACGCCTGCGTTCCAGGCGGCGGTGGGTCGCGTGGTGGGTCAGTCGGCCGACCCGCTGACGGCTGACGATGTGCAATTGCTGGCCCGTTTGCAGGCAGAACACGCCTTGCCGACAATGGAAGCCGTGCGTCTGCTGCCCAAACTGGTCGGCTGTTTTGACGTGCAGCACCCGCTGCCAGCGCTGGCGGATTATGAAACCATTCTGGCGGAGTCTGCCGAGATGGCCTGGATTACCACCGAGGGTAACTGCTTTAACCATGCCACCGACCACGTGCCGGACGTGTTTGCGCTGACGGAAGAGCAGGCGGCGCTGGGCCGGTCGATCAAGCCGCAGGTAGAAGTCTCCAGCGATGGCACCGTACGCCAGACCGCTTTCCGCGCCGCGCAGGTGCAGCGCCGCTTTGTTGGCCCGCAAGGAGAGATCGTCGAGAAAACCGTACCGGGCTCGTTCTACGAATTCATTACCCGTGACCGCATCGTGGATGCCCAAAGTGGCGAAACCCGTCTGGACTTGCGCTTTGACAGCGGCAACGCCCAGGGGATTTTCAAAATGACCGCGGCCATGTGCTAAGGAGACTGCCATGACGACCACTGCACAGCTGAACCAGTTGCGGGCCGATTCGGTCAGCCAGGGCATCAAGACCCTGCATCCGGTGTATATGGACCGGGCCGAGAATGCCTTGGTATGGGATACCGATGGCAAGCAGTATCTGGATTTTGTCGCCGGGATCGGGGTGCTGAACACCGGCCACCGCCACCCGCGTGTGATGGCGGCCGCCATGGCACAAATGGAACGCTTTACTCACAGCTGCTTTAACGCCATGCCGCATGCACCGTATGTGCAGCTGACCAGCCGGCTGGCCCAGCTGTGCCACATGCTGGATGACCCGCGCACCATGCTGACCAGCAGCGGGGCCGAGGCCATGGAAAATGCCATCAAGCTGGCGCGGGCGTTTACCCGCCGTACTGCCATGATTGCCTTTGATGGCGGCTTTCACGGGCGGACGCTGGCGACGCTGGCGCTGACCGCCAAGGTCAAGCCCTACAAGCACCATCTGGGCCCGTTGCCCGGCCCGGTTTACCATGCCGCTTTTGCCAGCCCGGACAATGGCGTCAGCCGCGAAGCCGCCATGGCCTCGCTGGAACGGCTGTTCAAGGTGGAGATTGACCCGGCAGACGTCGCTGCGATTGTCATCGAGCCCATCCAGGGCGAAGGTGGCTTTTTGCAGGCCGATACCGGTTTCTTGCAAGACCTGCGCCAAGTCTGCGACCAGCACGGCATTCTGCTGATTGTGGACGAAATCCAGAGCGGGTTTGGCCGTAGCGGCAAGTGGTTTGCCATCGAGCACAGCGGGGTCCGGCCGGACTTGCTGGTGATGGGCAAAAGCCTGGCTGGCGGCTTCCCGCTGGCAGCCGTGAGTGGCCGCGGGGCGGTGATGAACTGCCTGCCGCCCGGTGGCCTGGGTGGCACCTATGCCGGCAATGTGGTGGCGTGTGCGGCGGCGCTGGCGGTATGCGATGCCATGGTAGAGGAAGACCTGCTGACCCGTGCCAATGAGATTGGCGAGCGGATCGACACGCATTTGCGCGCCATTGCCGCCGGCCCGGCTGGCCGTCATCTGGGGGCCATCCGTGGCGTCGGGGCGATGCGGGCGTTCGAGATCGTCACCGACGGCAAACCGGACGCCGCCAAGCTGCAACGGTTGCTGGTGCTGGCCCGTGACAACGGCCTGTTGCTGATTGCGGCCGGAGAACATGGTAACGTGATCCGCCTGTTGCCCCCGCTGACCATGCCGCTGACGCAGCTTGATGACGGCTTCCAGCGTCTGGCCAGCAGCCTGGCGGATCTGGTTTAATCCGTCACTCGCCATACCGGGCAGGGTCTACCTGCCCGTTTTTCAGCTGTTTTTTGTAAAGTAAGCTCCATGATTCCTCGCCTTGTCCCGGATGCGCCGGTGTTACCGATCCATGCCGAATTCCTGACCGAGCTGACCGTTCACGGTTTTGCCGGGGAGGTTAGTGACCAGTACGCCGACCGCCTGCTGCCGTCGACCGATAATTCGATCTACCAGCGGCTGCCGGATGCGGTGGTTTACCCCAGACACACGGCCGATGTGGTGCTGCTGGCCAGACTGGCCGCCCAGCCGCGCTTTTCTGCCGTGGTGCTGACCGCCCGTGGTGGCGGAACGGGTACCAACGGACAGTCGTTGACCAGCGGCATCGTGGTGGATATCTCCCGCCACATGAACCGGATTCTGGACATCAATGTGGAAGAACGCTGGGTGCGGGTGCAGGCAGGCGTGGTCAAGGACCAGCTGAACGCGGCGCTGGCCGGGCACGGGCTGTTTTTTGCACCGGAGCTGTCTACATCTAACCGTGCGACCATTGGCGGCATGATCAATACCGATGCCAGCGGTCAGGGGTCGTGCCTGTATGGCAAAACCCGTGACCACGTGCTGACGCTTTCTACCGTCTTGCCGGATGGCACCCTGTGGGAAAGTACGCCGCTGGACGGAGAGGCGCTGGACGACGTCATGCGCCGGCCAGACCGGGTGGGGGACATCCACCGGCTGCTGGACAAGATTCACGATACCCGCCAGGCGGACATCGAAGCGTGTTTTCCCAAACTCAACCGCTGCCTGACCGGTTATGATCTGGCGCACATTTACGATGCGCATGGCCGCTTTGACCTCAACGCCATTCTGTGCGGCTCGGAGGGGACGCTGGGCATGGTGGTGGAGGCCCGCCTGAATGTCTTGCCGATCCCGACCTGCTCGGCGCTGGTGAATATCCGTTACCCCAGCTTTGATGCGGCGCTGCGCGATGCGCCGGCGCTGATGCTGCAGCAAGCGTCTTCCATCGAGACGGTGGACGGGCTGGTGCTGCAACTGGCACAGCAGGACAGCGTCTGGCACGGAGTGCGGGCGTTCTTCCCCGACAATGCCGACGGTACCCCGACTCAGGGTATCAATCTGGTTGAATGTCTGGCCATGGATGAAGACAGCCTGCAACAGCAACTGAACCGTTTTACCCGCTATCTGGCAGGGGAAGACGGCGGGGGGCGCACCCATCTGGGCTATACCATTGCTCGTGGCAGCGCCGACGTCGGACGCATCTGGGGGATGCGCAAGAAGGCGGTCGGTTTGCTGGGCAACGCCAGTGGCGGGCGCCGTCCGGTGCCGTTTGTGGAGGACACCGCCGTACCGCCGGAGCATCTGGCGGACTACATTGCCGAGTTCCGCGCCCTGCTGGACCAGTACGGCCTGCGTTACGGCATGTTCGGCCATGTGGATGCCGGGGTGTTGCATGTCCGCCCGGCGCTGGACCTGAAAGACCCGGATCAGGAGGTACTGATCCGCCAGATTACCGACGGGGTGGCGGCACTGACCCATAAATACCATGGCCTGTTGTGGGGTGAACACGGCAAAGGCTTGCGTTCCGAATACGCGCCCCGTTTTTTTGGCCCGCTGTACCCGGTGTTGCAGCAGATCAAGGCCTGCTTTGATCCGCACCACCAGTACAATCCGGGCAAGATTGCCACCCCCACGGGCAAGGCGCTGACCCGGCTGGACGAAGTACCGTTACGGGGGCAGTTCGACCGCCAGATCCCGATTGCGGTGCGGCAGCAATACGACGAAGCGCTGCATTGCAACGGCAACGGTGCCTGTTACAACTATGATCAGGACGACGCCATGTGCCCGTCCTGGAAAGTCACCCGCGAGCGTCAGCATTCACCCAAGGGCCGGGCCTCGCTGGTGCGCGAATGGCTGCGGCTGCTGGCCGGGCAAGGCCATTACCCGCAGGTATCGCTCGGGTCCGGTTGGGCCAGCGTGGCGCGGGTGCCGAAGCAGGTGTTCCATACGCTTTCCCGCCGGCTGGGGCAGGCGGACTTTTCGCATCAGGTCAAATCGGCCATGGATGGCTGTCTGGCTTGCAAGTCGTGTGTGGGGCAATGCCCGATCAAGGTGGATGTGCCGACCTTCCGGGCCAAATTCCTCTATCACTACCATCAGCGCTATCTGCGGCCGGTCAAGGATTATGCCGTGACGGCACTGGAGTTTGTGGTGCCGGTGCTGGCCAAAGCGCCCTCGCTGTATAACCTGCTGACGCAGAGCCGGGCCGGGCAATGGGGCTTGCGCCGCATCGGTCTGGTACACACGCCGGCCATGGCCACGGTAGATGTGCTGGCGCTGGCCAGGCAGCAGGGGGTGCAGATGGCATCGCCCGCCGCTTTGCGGGCGCAGCGCAGTGAAGACCTGGCCCGTAGCGTGGTGATTGTGCAGGATGCGTTTACCCGCTTTTTCGAGCCGCAAGTGCTGCTGGACCTGATCGAGCTGATCCGGCAGCTGGGTGGCAAACCCTGGCTGGCACCGCTGCGGCCCAATGGCAAACCGCTGCATGTACATGGTTTTCTGGGCTGGTTCCAGCGCGTGGCCAGCCGTAACGCGGCACAACTGAAAGCGCTGGCCGGAACCGGCGTGCCGCTGGTGGGGGTCGACCCGTCGATGACGCTCACGTACCGTTCCGAATACGCCAAGGCCTTGCCGGATGAAGACTTGCCGGCGGTACAACTGGTGCAGGAATGGCTGACGGACTGGCTGACTCGCCATCCGTTACCGGCGGCTGCAACGGTATCCGCACCGGCCTGGTTACTGCCCCACTGCAGTGAAAAAACCAACGTGCCGCAGGCAGCCAGCCAGTGGCAGCAGGTGTTTGCGGCCATGGGCGTCACGCTACAGGTGCCTAAAACCGGTTGTTGCGGCATGGCGGGTACCTATGGGCACGAAAGCCAGCATCGTGCCACGTCTGCCACCATTTATGACCAGAGCTGGCGCAAGCAGGTCGAAGACCCGTCCAAGGCGGGCCAGTTGATGGCCACCGGTTATTCTTGCCGCTGCCAGAGCCAGCTCGAAAGCGGTGCCAGCCTGCCGCATCCGGTGTCGGTACTGAACCGGCTGCTCAAGGCAAGGACGACTGGTACGCTGGCCTAGCACGGTCTCTGCGCCGGGCCCATCTCTCTCCCTGCACAATGCCTCAGGTGTGACGCCGCCGGGGGCGTTGTCATGTCAACTTAGTGTCGGCGAAGGTTGGCTGTTGCCCGACAATCTGCCTTTGGCACACCTTCTGTGCCTGCGCTGGTCATGGTGCAGATCGCTCGTTCGCCCTTGATGATGGTGTTGGGCAAGCCGCTGATTTGCTTGATTTGTTTCCAATAATAAACATTGTGATGATGTTCATCCGGAAGAAGCTGTTTGGCAACGATTTTGCGGGGTGCTACCATAGCGAAAACAAACCATTTGCAGGAACCGTATGGAAGTCAAAATCAGCAAGCCGAAAAAGCTGGATACCGAAGCACTGGCCGGTTTCGAGGCGAATGATGCCTCCTTTTCGACCTCGCTGGGCGCACGGGTCCGAAAGGCGCGTCAAGAGCAGGCGCTGACGCTGGAGAACGCCAGCAAGCTGTGCGGCGTGTCCCGTTCGACCCTGTCCAAGATCGAAAACGAACAAATGTCACCGACCTTTGACGTGCTGCAGAAGATCGTCGCCGGGCTGAAAATCGAGTTCAATTCGCTGTTTGGTACCGCAACCGGTCCGACCGCCAGTGGTCGCCGTGCGGTCACGCGGCAGGGTGAAGGCGAACGTTATGCGCAAGGCAAGGCCTACAAATTCGAGGTGCTGGCCAACGAACTGGCACACAAGGTGATGCTACCTTTCCGGATCACCATCACCGCACGCAGTCCGGAAGACATTGGCAAATGGTCCCGCCACGAAGGCGAAGAATTCATCTATGTGCTTTCCGGTAGTCTTCGGGTGTATACCGAGCTGTATACCCCGGTCGATCTGGGGCCTGGTGATAGCATTTACTACGATTCCAAGATGGGCCACGGTGCCGTTTCAACCAGCGAGGAAGACGCCGAAGTGCTGTGGATGACCACCCAGCGTCCTAGCATCTAGATCAACCCGTTTCAGGCATTGCCGGGCGTTTCTAGCCCGTGCCTGCGAGTGACCTCCATCCTGCATGCGCGCCGTCTGGCGCGGGTAGTGCGGGGTGATCTACCCTGGTATTTATTCGTTTATTTCCAATCGGAAACACCTCTCGCGTTCATTCGCCCACTGGTCGCATGGCCGATAAATGGTACTTGCACGACCCGCCAAAGCCATGCTCTAATAAATTAACGAAACAGGGGTGCTCCACGGCAGTGGGGCTGAGACGTTACCCTTTGCACCCGAACTGGATAATACCAGCGTGGGAAGTTTTCGAAGTCCATCCAGATTTTTCCAAACAGGTTTCCATACCGGAAACCGTCAGACTGGGTGTACCGCGTAAGCACTCTTGTTTCTCACCACACACAAGAGGATGCCATGAACGCGATTACACACCCGACCATCGACACACTGATCCGCCCGACTCCACTGCCTGCTTCCGAGAAAAAGTACATTCAGGGCAGCCGTGACGACTTGCGCGTCCCGTACCGCGAGATTTCCCAGACCGACACCCGCCTGGGCGACAAGGTGGACAGCAACCCGCCCATCCCCGTGTATGACTGTTCCGGCCCCTATACCGACCTGAGCCAGGCCATTGATCTGGCGCGCGGTCTGCCGGCCTTGCGTGCAGCCTGGATCGACGAGCGTGGTGATACCGAATGGCTAAGCGGCCCGACATCGGCATTTGGCCAGGCTCGCCTGATCGACCCGGCGACGAAAAACCTGCGTTTCGAGCATATCCGTCCGCCACGCCGTGCCAAGGCCGGTGCCAACGTTAGCCAGATGCACTACGCCCGTCAGGGCATCATCACGCCAGAAATGGAGTTCGTGGCCCTGCGCGAATCGATGAAACTGGCTGAGCTGCGGGCCGACCCGCGCTACGCTGGTCTGCTGCGTCAGCACGCCGGCCAACCACTGGGGGCCAATATTCCGGACGAGATGACGCCAGAGTTTGTGCGTCAGGAAATCGCCGCCGGCCGCGCCATCATCCCGGCCAACATCAACCATCCGGAGCTGGAGCCGATGATCATCGGGCGCAATTTCCGCGTAAAAATCAACGGCAACCTGGGTAACTCGGCCGTGACTTCCTCGCTGGCCGAAGAAGTCGACAAAATGGCCTGGGGCATCCGCTGGGGCGCGGACACCATCATGGATTTGTCCACCGGCAAGCACATTCACGAAACCCGCGAATGGATCCTGCGCAACGCACCGGTACCTATCGGCACCGTGCCGATTTATCAGGCGCTGGAAAAAGTCGGCGGCAAGGCCGAAGACCTGACCTGGGAACTGGTGCGCGATACCCTGATCGAGCAGGCCGAACAAGGCGTGGATTACTTCACCCTGCACGCCGGCGTGCGCCTGGCGTATATCCCGATGACCGCCAGCCGTCTGACCGGTATCGTCTCCCGCGGTGGCTCCATCATGGCCAAATGGTGTCTGGCGCATCATCAGGAAAACTTCCTGTACACCCATTTCGACGAAATCTGCGAGATCATGAAGGCGTACGACGTGTCGTTCAGCCTGGGCGACGGCTTGCGTCCGGGGGCAGTGTACGACGCCAACGACGAAGCCCAGTTCTCTGAACTGCGCACGCTGGGCGAACTGACCCAGAAAGCCTGGCAACACGACGTACAGGTGATGATTGAAGGCCCGGGTCACGTGCCGATGCAGCGTATCCGCGAGAACATGGACGAAGAACTGAAACATTGTTTCGAAGCCCCGTTCTACACCCTCGGCCCGCTGGTCACCGACATCGCCCCGGGTTACGACCACATCACCAGCGGCATCGGTGCCGCCCAGATCGGCTGGTATGGTACCTCCATGCTGTGTTATGTCACCCCTAAAGAACATCTGGGTCTGCCAGACAAAGAAGACGTGCGTGTCGGTATCGTGACGTACAAGGTCGCCGCCCACGCGGCCGATCTGGCCAAGGGCTGGCCGGGCGCCCAGCTGCGCGACAACGCGTTGTCCAAGGCGCGCTTTGAGTTCCGCTGGGAAGACCAGTTCAACCTGAGCCTGGACCCGGAACGTGCCCGCGAATACCACGACGCCACCCTGCCGCAGGAAGGGGCCAAAACCGCCCATTTCTGCTCCATGTGCGGGCCAAAGTTCTGCTCGATGAAAATCACCCAGGACATCCGCGAAGCCACGGCTAACGGCCAGTTCGAAGGCATGCAGCAAAAGAGCATCGAGTTCCTGAAAAAAGGCGGCGAGGTGTACCTGTAATGACGACCCGTGCAGAGATCGCCGTCCTCGGTGGCGGCTTGCTGGGCCGGCTGACCGCACTGGCGCTTCGCCGGCAAGGACGGCAGGTTGCCCTGTATGACGCCGCTGGCCCGGCCGGCGAGGGTGCTGCGGCCTTTGTGGCCGCCGGCATGATCACCCCGATGGCTGAAGCCGCCGTGGCGGATAACGATATCGTCGCCATGGGGTTCGATAGCCTGGCGCGCTGGCCGCAGCTACTGGCCACCCTGACCCGCCCGGTGTTCTACCAGCACAAGGGTACGGTGGTGGTCTGGCACCGGCAGGAACAGGCCGAGGCCCACCAGTTTGTCGCCATGGTGCGCCAGCATTCGCTGACCGGGCAAAAAACCGACAGCATGCAGCGACTCGATGCAGCCGGTCTGGCAGCACATGCCCCCAGCCTGGCTGACCGTTTCTCAGAGGGGCTGTACCTGCCGGATGAAGGACAAGTAGACAACCGTCAGGTGCTGGCCGCCCTGGCCGATACGCTGGCCGCAGAAGGCGTTACCTGTCACTGGCAGTATCCGGTGGACGATACTGCCTTGCCGCCGGCCGGTCTACACATCGACTGCCGCGGGCTGGGTGCAAAAGCCCGCTGGCCGGGGTTGCGCGGGGTACGCGGCGAAGTGCTGCGCCTGTATGCGCCAGACGTCCAGCTCGGCCGCATGGTACGCCTGCTGCACCCGCGCTATAGCCTGTATCTGGTGCCGCGTGCAAACGGCCGCGTGGTCATGGGCGCCACCACGCTGGAGTCCGAAGACATGTCGCCGATGAGCGTGCGCTCCGCGCTGGAGATGCTCTCCGCCGCCTACGCCGTTCACCCCGGTTTTGCCGAGGCCCGCATCGAAGAAATGTCTACCCAGTGCCGCCCGGCCTTGCCGGACAACAACCCGGCCATCCGGGTACAGCTGCAGACCGGTCAGACCGTCATTGCGGCCAACGGGCTATACCGGCACGGCTTCTTGCTGGCCCCGGTGGTAGCGGACGAACTCGCTGCTCTGGTCCGCCAGCTGGATAACGAGCCTGATGCGCAGCTAGCCT
Organism: Leeia oryzae DSM 17879; assembly: GCF_000376945.1. GTDB lineage: Bacteria > Pseudomonadota > Gammaproteobacteria > Burkholderiales > Leeiaceae > Leeia > Leeia oryzae. The sequence continues at coordinate 204,476 of NZ_AQXU01000021.1, read as the reverse complement.
TTGCCCGCCAGCATCAGCAAACCGCCTGGCCCGCCCTGTACGGCAGCCACTTGCAACGGGAGGCCGCATGAAGCTGTGGATCAACGGCGAAGAAAGAACCCTGCCAGACGTGGATACCCTGCAAAGCGCCCTGGACCAGATTGGCGCCGTGCCACCCTATGCGGTCGCCGTCAACGCCAGCTTTGTGCCGCGTAGCCAATACGCACAGCTGCAAGTACAAGCCGGGGATGCCATCGAAGTGGTGCAGGCCATGGCCGGTGGCTAACAGGACTTGGCGGGGGGCTATTGCTTTGCGTCATCCCTCTACTGCTTTCGCACCACAGGGGGATGGAACGACATGATATCCCCTTAAAGGGCATCCACTAACACAAGCAAATTCGACCGATCACCGGAGAATCTGACAAGCACTATGAACGATACTTTTTCCTTATACCGGCAAGCCTTTGCCAGCCGCATGCTGCTGGGCACGGCACGCTACAACTCGCCACGCATTCTGCAACAGGCCGTAGAGGCTGCCCAACCCGCCATGCTCACCGTCTCTGTAAGGCGTCAGACGCAAGCGGGCCAAACGGATAGCGGGCAACCGTTCTGGCAATTGCTGCAAACGCTGGGGGTACCGTTACTGCCCAATACCGCGGGTTGCCACTCGGTGCAGGAGGCCATTACCACGGCCGAAATGGCCCGCGAGCTGTTCGATACCCCGCTGATCAAGCTCGAAGTGATTGGTGACGACGACACCCTGCAACCGGATCCTTTCGGCCTGGTCGAGGCCGCAGCTTATCTGGTCAAGGCCGGGTTCAAGGTGCTGCCGTATTGCACCGATGATCTGGTGTTGTGTCGTCGCCTGCTGGATGCCGGATGCGAAGTCTTGATGCCCTGGGCCGCCCCGATCGGCACCGGGCAAGGCCCGCGCAATCCCGGCGCGCTACAGACCTTGCGCCAGCGATTTGCCGATGTACCACTGATTGTCGATGCCGGGCTGGGCTTGCCCTCGCACGCGGCGCAAGTCATGGAGTGGGGTTTTGATGGCGTGTTGCTGAACACCGCCGTCGCCCGGGCGGTAGACCCGGTCCGCATGGCTGGTGCGTTTGCCGCTGGCGTACGCGCCGGGCGGGATGCCTGGCTCGCCGGCCCCATGCCGGCGCAGCTGCAAGCAGCCCCCAGTACGCCGGTGCTAGGTACGCCGTTCTGGCATCAGCAGCCTGCACAACCATCGCTGGCCGAGGTGCGCGCATGGCCGTAACCCTGGAACACCCCGAGCAAAACCTGACCGTGTATCCGCTGGCTCGCCGTCTGGCCCCGTTGCCGGATCACCCGGTGCCAGACTGGCATCTGACAGAGTCAGCCCCGGGCGAGACTGCAGACCCGCACACCACCGTCTGGCTGACCGCGCAAGAAGATGACCGATTGCAAGACTGGCTGACCCGCGGTGGCGCTGCCATCGTGACTTGGCAGGACGGTCCGTATGCGATGATGACTTGCTGCTACCAGGGGCAACGCTACCGGTTGTCCAGCCTGCAGGGGGCGCTGCTACCGGAAACCCTGGCCGCGTTTCTGTGCCACGGTTTTGATCTGCACGATGCACTGGTACTGGCGTGTGCCTGGCAGGGAGAAGACTGGCCAGATACCCTGAGCAACTATCCGCTGCTGGGGGACTACCCGTTATCAAACCAGGCGTTTGCACCATGCCCGACCGCGCTGGGCGTATACCCGGTGGTCCCAACCGCAGACTGGATCGGCAAACTGTTGGCACTGGGCATTCGTACCGTGCAGCTGCGCTGCAAGCATCCGGATGCTGCCGTGGTGGAGGCCGAAGTCAAACAGGCTGTTGCCATCGCGCGCACATACGACCGGCCGGACGACCCGGTACGGCTGTTCATCAACGATCATTGGGAAATCGCGGTGGCGTGTGGGGCCTATGGCGTACATCTGGGGCAAGAAGACCTGCAGGACGCCTCGCTGGACGTTATCCGGGCCGCCGGTCTGCGACTGGGGGTATCCACCCACGGCTACTTCGAGATGCTGCGCGCGCATGCCATTCGTCCCAGCTATATCGCCATGGGGGCCGTGTTTGCCACCCCCACCAAGCAGATGCCAACCCAGCCGCAAGGTGTGACCAAACTGCAGCATTATGTCGACCTGATGCGCAGCCATTATCCGCTGGTGGCCATTGGCGGCATTTCGCTGGCAGAAATGCCCATGGTGCAGCAGTCCGGCGTCGGCAGCATCGCGGTGGTACGGGCCGTCACTGAGGCAACCGATTTGCCCGCCGCTGTCGCCGCCCTGCAAGCGGCAATGCAGGGATGAAGCAGCGCGAGTTTGCCCGGGTGCTGAGCATCGCCGGTTCCGACCCCAGTGGCGGCGCCGGCCTGCAAGCCGACCTGCGCACCATCGCGCAACTCGGGGGCTACGGCATGGCCGTCCCCACGGCGCTCACCGTGCAGAACTCCAAGGGCGTCAGCGCCGTGTATCCCGTCGATGTCGCCCAGCTCGAGGCACAAATCGATGCCCTTTGCGAAGATACCCCGCCGCACGCAACCAAGCTCGGCATGCTGGTCGATGCCGCGCGCGTACGTTTGATCCACCACTGTATCCAGCGCTGGCAGCTCCCCAACGTCGTGTGCGACCCAGTGATGATCTCCACCAGCGGCAAAGCCCTGCTGGATGAAGCCGGCGTGCAGGCCCTTTTACAGATGTTACCCATCCTGACCCTGATCACCCCCAACGTCCCCGAAGCCACCTGTCTGACCGGTTTGCCCGTCACCGATACCGCCAGCGCCGCCGCCGCCGGTCAGCAATTGATCCGCCAAGGCGCCAACGCCGTACTGGTCAAAGGCGGTCACGTCACTGGCCAGCAGATGACCGATGTCCTGTGCATGCGCGGTGCCCCGTCACCCCTGTATTTCACGGGCCCGGTCATCCACAGCCAGAACACCCACGGCACCGGTTGCACCCTGTCATCCGCCATTGCCACCGCCTTGGCTCGTGGATTCCCCCTCACGGAAGCGGTACGGGTTGGAAAAGACTACCTACAACAAGGCTTGCAAGATAGCGTCGGCATCTGGAATGGCAGTGGCCAAGGTGGGTTCATGTCCTGTCCTGCAGCACTAAAATAGTGATAATGGCATTTAGCCGACAGCCCTTGCAGGTTGAATAGGGAAACGCGGAATCCATCAAGAGCTTTGGCATGACAGCAAAGGAAGCAGAATAAAAGTAGTAATAAGATTCTGACACCTCTTGGCAACGTATGCCCAATCAATGGCGCAGTTCCATGTAAGAAGTTTTTAGCTGTCTTCAGTACGGGTGGAATTGACTACACAAAATTGTGATTAGCAACATAAAAAATAATATGGTTAATACAATGCTTAGCAAGGTATAAGCAATAAATGCTGCAGTCACATGCAAGAAGCTCTTCGCCTTATCATGACGTTGCTCGCGAATATGATTGTCTTTTAGGGGGGTAAAGCTGGTTCTGGCACGTAATAACTTTGCCATTTGTTCATCTTTAGGAACGCCTAAACCCAGTCGGTAATTTTCAGACATGATATAGACGGCCTCAGGCAATCCTTGCTGTGATGCTTTGTGACACCAGCGCGCGGCTTCTGAGAAACTTTGCTCGACACCTGTTCCATTAGCAAAAGCCTTAGCGAGTGCAAGCTGTGATATGGCATCACCAGATTCCGCCTGTTGGCGTAACAAATCATTTGATAGTTCTGATGCCGAACTTTCTGTTATGTTGGGTTCTTGATGCCTGATTAAGTCAACTTCTGCTGGAAATTCTTTTTTAATGGCTTTTCTAATTTTAATTAGCAGTTGGTAAAAAAAGACAACGATACCTATGAATACGAAGAGCACAAGTGCAATGTAATAAAGAAATGAGTGCATTCGGAAAACCTGCTTTTCGTGAAATGTGGTCAAAACCCAAATGGTTATGAAAGCTTTTGCAGGGAATATTTCACTTGGGAAGTACGTCTACCCCGCAGGAAATAGTAGATTCTTATGTTGTTTGAGTAATGATTTTAGCATGCGCATATGATTTTATCTGTGTTGAAAATGCATGTATCATATCTATGATGTTAATCATTACAATCTCTCAGCAGTCGTCTATCGTATTGCATGTATTTTTTCAGTGGCTTGGTATTGCTACAGGAACCTATTTATTCCATCAAAACAAGAAATTGGCGGGCAATGAATTCATTCACCGTCATGCCTGGCTGCTGATCTTCATTGCACTCAGCGGGGCTGGATTGGGCTTGAAACTGGTATCTTTTATTGAAGAACCGCTGTCTTATCTCCATGCAAAAAGCGTGATAGCCCTGGCGCAAGGAGGAGGGACCATCGTGGGGGCCATGCTGGGTGCTTATCTGTTTATTGAAATGTACAAACGGTATTGCGGCATTCAGCGTTCTACCGGTGATCTCTTGGTATTCGGCCTCATGTCGGGTATCGCGATTGGCCGTATAGGGTGCTTCCTGGCTGGTAAATATGATGCAACTTACGGCGTGGAAACAACATTGCCATGGGGGATTGATTTTGGCGATGGTATAAAACGTCATCCGACCCAAATTTATGAAGTCTTGTTTTTGACCGGGTTCATGGGGGTCTTGCGCTTATTGTCCGCTAGGCTACTGCAGCATAATGGCCTAATGTTTAAAGTATTTGCTGCTGGATATATGGCATGGCGGCTATGTATCGACAGTATCAAGCCGGTTCCGTTTGCCTACCATCTGCTAGGCATGAACTGGAGCGGGATTCAATTGGTCGCATTTGCTGCATCTCTCTGGTTTGTAATTCGCATATATTTCACTGTAAAAGTCCCGGCTCATGGATAGAAAAGAACGTCCTTATCTGTTTTACGATACAACCACAGCCCTGTGTGGGACCTGCCTGCGAACCATCCAGGCACACGTGATTTTTCGGGATGACCACGTGTATATGGACAAGTGGTGCCCCGTACATGGAGAAGAGCGTGTACTCCTGTCAGATGACATCACGTATTACAAGCAGTGCAGAGAGGTTTACATCAAGAAACCAGAGATGCCGTTTTACTTTAATACAAAAATGGAGTTCGGCTGTCCATATGATTGCGGCTTGTGTCCTGACCATATGCAGCATTCCTGCTTGTCTATTATCGATATCAATGAGGAGTGCAATCTGGAATGCCCCGTCTGTTATGCAGAATCGGGGCCCAAAAAGCAAAACCACAAGACACTGGAGGCTGTACGCAGAATGCTGGATGTTGTGGTTCGCAATGAAAAGGAACCCGACGTGTTGCAAGTGTCGGGCGGTGAGCCGACCCTGCATCCCCAGTTTTTCGAGATACTAGACGAAATTAAAACCAGGCCAATCCGACATGTCATGATTAACACCAATGGTATTCGTCTGGCCAAAGATATGGCGTTTGTCGAGCGATTGGCGACCTATAAGCAAGGTCTGGAAATTTACCTGCAATTTGACTCTTTGAGAGATGATCGGCTCAAAGTACTGCGTGGTGCAGAACTGGCGAAAATTCGGGAGCAGGCGCTTGCCAATCTGAACCGGCTCAATATATCGACCACCTTGGTGATGATGGTGAAAAAGGGGCTGAACGATGATGAAATCGGTCCGGTTATTCAGCATGCGCTGGGCTATGCTTGCGTCCGGGGGGTGACCATTCAGCCTATTCAGCAAGCCGGGCGTGTTGAAGATTATTCATTTGCAAAGCATAAACTCACCATCTCAGAAATTCGCCGCAAAATTGCCGAGCAAAGTAGCGTTTTCAGTCTGGAGGACGTTATTCCTGTTCCCTGTAATCCGGATAATCTGGCCATGGCTTACGCATTGAAACTGGATAATGACGTGATGCCTTTGTCTGGGTTGGTTGACCCTGCCATCTTGCTGGAAGCCTCAAAAAATACAATTGTGTTCGAGAGCCAGCCCGGACTCAAGGAACATATTTTCAAGACGTTTTCAACCAATCTGGATGCCGCGGGCCAAGCCAATTGCCTCTCTGAGTTAATGTGCTGCTTACCAAAAATTCAGCACGTCAATCTGAGTTATGAAAATGTGTTTCGGGTGCTGATTGTGAACTTTATGGATGCAGATACCATGGATATCCGTGCCTTGAAGAAGTCATGCATTCATTTTGCTACCGAAGAGAAGATGATCCCGTTTGAAGCATACAATCTGTTTTATCGCTCTGCCGAACAACGCCAAAAACTTGGGCAGATTCGAGAAGAAGTTATGGCGTTTTACCAGCGGCGCAAGTAACACGCCAGCAGGAATCAACGCTCGCTAAACGGGGTAATCAAGTTTCACCGGTCGAAAACAAACCGGGTCGAGGTTGCAAAAAAGAAGCCCGGCTCACACCGGGCTTTTTTGTTAGGCCAGTTTCGCCAACTGGACTTTCAGTTTTTCCAGCTTGTCGGTGAAGTCCGCCAGCTGGGTTTTATCACGTTCAACCAGATGCGCCGGGGCTTTGTCCACGTAGCCGGGTTTTTCCAGCTTGGCGGTCAGTTTTTCCAGTTCACCTTCCACCTTGGTGATTTCCTTGGTCAGACGCGCGGTTTCTGCGCCCTTGTCGATTTCCACTTTCAGCATCAGGCGGTTATCACCACACATGGCCACAGGGGAATCACCTTCCGGTAGCGTGGCCACGATATGCCCTTCGGACACGCGGGCCAGCAGGGCCAGATAAGGGATAAAGTCAGCCAGGCTGCTGTCTTTGGTTTCGATGAATAATGGCGCCTTGATGGCCGGGCCGATATTCATCTCGGCACGCAGGTTACGCACTGCGTTGACCATTTCCTTGAACACATCCATGCGGGCATTGGCTTCTGCACTGATCTTTTCAGGTACAGCAACCGGCCAGCTGGCGACCATGATGGAGTCGGTCTTCTTGGCGTTGGCCAGCGGGGCCACGGTCTGCCACAGTTCTTCGGTGATGAACGGCATCAGCGGATGGGTCAGGCGCAAGGCCACTTCCAGTACGCGGACCAGCGTACGGCGGGTAGCACGCTGCTGGGCTTCGTTGCCTTTTTGCAGCTGTACCTTGGCCAGTTCCACGTACCAGTCGCAGTATTCATTCCAGATGAATTCGTAAACGGTTTGGGCGGCCATGTCAAAACGGTAGGTGTCCAGCGCGGTGGTCACGTCGGCTTCGGCCTGTTGCAGACGGCCGATGATCCATTGGTCCACAAAGCTGTATTCCAGTGGTAGCGATTCGTCCTGGCCGCAGTCTTTGCCTTCCACGTTCATCATCACAAAACGGGTGGCGTTCCACATCTTGTTGCAGAAGTTGCGGTAGCCTTCGCAGCGTTTAAAGTCAAAGTTGACGTTACGGCCCAGCGTGGCGTAACTGGCCATGCTGAAACGCAGAGCGTCCGCGCCATACGCCGGGATGCCTTCCGGGAACAGCTTTTCGGTTTCTTTGGCAATCTGCGGCGCCTTTTCCGGGCGGCGCAGGCCGGTGGTACGTTTTTCCAGCAACTTGTCCAGCGCCACACCGTCGATCAGGTCGACCGGGTCGATCACGTTGCCTTCAGACTTGGACATCTTCTTGCCTTCGTGATCACGCACGATACCGTGGATGTACACGTCACGGAACGGTACTTTGCCCATAAAGTGGGTGGTCATCATGATCATCCGGGCGACCCAGAAGAAGATGATCTCGTAACCGGTGACCAGCACGCCGGACGGCACAAAGGCATCCAGTTCCGGGGTCTTTTCTGGCCAGCCCAGTGAGGAGAACGGCACCAGCGCAGAGCTGAACCAGGTATCCAGTACATCGTCGTCACGGGTCAGCGGTTTGCCACCAGATTGCGCCAGCGCGTCGGCTTCGGTACGTGCCACATACACCTTGCCGTCAGCGTCGTACCAGGCCGGAATCTGATGCCCCCACCACAACTGGCGAGAGATACACCAGTCCTGGATGTTGTTCATCCACTGGTTGTAGGTGTTGACCCAGTTTTCCGGGATAAAGCGGACTTCGCCGCTCTCAACCGCGTCAATGGCTTTCTGGGTGATGGATTTGCCGGTGGCATCGCCTTCGCCTACTTTTTGCATGGCGACAAACCATTGGTCGGTCAACAGCGGTTCAATGATGGAGCCGGTACGATCACCGCGCGGCACCATCAGTTTGTGCGGTTTGGTCTCAACCAGCAGGCCCTGGGCTTGCAGGTCGGCAACCACTTTCTTGCGCGCTTCCAGACGGTCCAGCCCGGCATACGCGGCAGGCAGGTCGATCTGGCGGGTACTGCTGCCGTCAAAGGCAAACACATCGGCTTTGGCCAGAATGCGTGCTTCCAGATCCATCACGTTGATCAGCGGCGTGTTGTGGCGTTTGCCCACCTGATAATCGTTAAAGTCATGGGCCGGGGTGATTTTTACAAACCCGGTCCCGAAGGACGCGTCGACATAATCATCGGCAATCACCGGAATCTGGCGTCCGGTCAGTGGCAATTCAAGCTGTTTGCCCAACAGGTGCTGGTAGCGCTCGTCGGTCGGGTTGATCGCCACGGCCACGTCACCCAGCAGGGTTTCCGGACGCGTCGTTGCCACCACCACTGTTTCATCGCTACCCACCACCGGGTAGCGGATATGCCACATGAACCCGTCTTCTTCTTCGCTCACCACTTCCAGATCAGAAACGGCGGTGCCCAGTTTCGGGTCCCAGTTCACCAGGCGTTTGCCGCGGTAGATCAGCCCTTGCTCAAACAGGCGCACGAACACTTCGGTCACCGCTTTGGACATGTTGTCGTCCATGGTGAAGTATTCGCGGTTCCAGTCTACCGATGCCCCGACGCGGCGCATCTGGCTGGTAATGGTAGAGCCAGACTGGTCTTTCCATTCCCACACTTTGTCGATGAAGGCATCGCGGCCCAGCTCGTGGCGGTTCTTGCCCTGTTCGGCCAGCTGGCGCTCTACCACAATCTGCGTAGCAATCCCGGCGTGGTCGGTACCTGGTACCCAGACCGTGTTGTAGCCCTTCATGCGGTGGTAGCGGGTCAGGCCATCCATGATGGTCTGGTTAAAGGCGTGGCCCATGTGCAGCACGCCGGTCACGTTGGGCGGCGGCAACTGAATCGCAAAGGAGGGTGCCTCGGTGTTCATGGAGGGGCTGAAATAGTCTTTCTGTGCCCAGAATTCATACCAGCGGCGTTCAATATCACCGGGTTCAAAGCTTTTTGCGAGTTCCATAGGGGTGCTTACAGTCAAATGTGAGATAAAGTTGCCCGAATTATACCTGACGAGGCGATGGGAAACAAAAAACCGCCAGTACCAAGGTATCTGGCGGTAGTCGGGGAAAACCCGGCAGGCGACACCGGCCGGTGATCTGGTGCCGGGGCCAGGAAAAACGTCTACTCGGCCGGCTTGGTGTCATGCTGACCTTGCAGCGGATGCCGCAAGGTACTGTCGATTTCATCGACCACGCGCTGTTCGATTTTCTGCTGCAGTTCCTGGCGCCAATGCGCCTGCAATTGGGTCGTGGCATGTTCGGTCACGGTTTTCATCAGGGCGCCAATCTGCAGTCCCAGCTGCGCGCGAACCAGTCCGGTGATTCTTGGCGTCAGCTCGCGAATCACCTCTTCCACCATCTCGGCTACCCACGCTGCCCGGGTCTCGTTGTCCAGCAGGGGCAAGTGCTGCTCGTCATATTCCAGCGCCAGTTCGGTCAGGACCGGCACGTCTTCCTCTGCGTGATGGGCGGGGCCCTGTTGCAGCACTGGTAGGGTGGGGATGTCCTCATGTGCCGGTTCAACCGTTGGCAGTGGCGCTTCTGATGCAGGGACAATATCGGATGCGGTGGCATCAACTATCGCAGTCTCTGCAACTGGTATGGCCTCTGGCGTATCCGGCACCACCTCAGGCTGCGCCAGGTCCTCCGCCAGCGGCTCTGGCAGGGGGGCCGGCTCTGGGCTGGGTTCAGCACCTGGCGTCTCTAGTGGCGGGGCAGCCTCAAAATCGTCCCGCAGCACCGGGGCTGGCGCAATCGTGGGGATGACGTCAATGTCCAGCTGCAAAGGCAGATCATCGGTGGGGATGTTGTCCAGATCCAGAATCGGGCCATCCGGGTCAAACCAGGCATCGCCGGACAAGGTGTCCGCAACGGATGGCATGTCCGGGTCCATCAGCACAGGGTAGTCACTCATCCCCGTTGACTGGGCTTCCTCCGTTAATACCGGGGCAGCCAGGTCACCCGGCCGGTGACGTTTGAGCAGCGCTTCCATTTTGGACAGGACGGGAGATTCATCCTCGTCTTCATCCAGCGGAAATCCCGTATCCGGGGGGAGACTCATGCCTTCGGTTCCAGTTCGTAAAAGTTCAGCTTGTAACCCCGCTCGCGATACCAGCGGTATCTCTCGCGGTACTGTTGCCGCTCTTCATCAGACGGGCCAACCAGCTCCACCAGCCGCTCGAAACGGGCAAACGGGGCAGGCGGCGTATCGGTAAAATTGATCAGCATGTCGTGGTGCGGTAACGCGCCGCTGGCATGCTGGTCGCTGCAGGCAATCAGTACGCCGGTGTCGGCAGCCTGCGGGTGGTCCACCATGACATGGGGTAGAAACGACGTGGGCGGGTTACTCCACAACTGGTCAGAGACCGACTGGGCGTGGAGTTCATTGTGCGTCCAGAGCATGACCCGCCAGCCACGGTCCAGCGCCTTTTTGCTCAGGCGGTGAACCATGGCCAGCTTGTCTGCCACAGGTGCATAAAAATCAACCTGTGTCATACGGCCTTAAGACTTTTTGCGCTTGCTGCGATTTTTCAGGAAGGATACCAGCAGCGGTACCGGACGACCGGTCGCCCCTTTGGCCGCACCACTCTTCCAGCCGGTGCCGGCAATATCCAGGTGCGCCCAGGTGTAGTCTTTGGCAAAGCGCTGCAAGAACATGGCAGCCGTCACGCTACCAGCCGGCCGGCCACCAATGTTGGCGATATCGGCAAAGTTGCTCTTCAGCTGCTCGTCGTACTCCGGGTTCAGCGGCATGCGCCATGCCCAGTCGCGGGCTTCCTGTGCAGCAGCCAGCAAGTCATTGGCCAGTGCATCGTCGTTGGCGTACAGGCCGGTGTTTACATGACCCAGTGCAATGATGCAGGCCCCTGTCAGGGTGGCGATGTCAATCACGGCAGCAGGTTCAAACTTGGCCACGTAAGTCAGCGTGTCGCACAGAATCAGGCGACCTTCGGCATCGGTATTCAGAATCTCGATGGTCTGGCCAGACATGGTGGTGACGATGTCGCCCGGCTTGCTGGCGTTACCGGCCGGCATGTTTTCGCAGGTCACAACCACGCCAGTGACGTTAATTGGCAAACCGGCTTCGGCCACGGCTTTCATCACGCCAAGCACTGTGCCGGCGCCCAGCATGTCGTATTTCATTTCGTCCATGCCTTCGCCCGGCTTCAGGGAAATGCCGCCGCTGTCAAAGGTGATGCCTTTACCTACCAGCACCACCGGCTTGTCTTTCTTGTTGCCGCCACGGTAGTGCAGGCTCACCAGTTTAGGCGGTTCGATACTGCCTTTGGCGACCGACAGCAGGGAACCCATGCCCAGCTTTTCCATGTCGGCGCGTTCCAGCACTTCGATGTCCAGCTTGTAGTCGTCCGCAATGGCCTGGGCCGTGTTGGCCAGGTGGGTAGGGGTGCAATAGTTGGAGGGCTGGTTGCCCAGGTCCTTGGTCAGCGACATGCCGGCGGCCAGTGCCTGGCCCAGTTTCAGGCCGGCTTCGCCGTCTTCCACGGCTTTCTTGCCCACAAACAGGTGCAGTGCGTTCAGTGCCACTTTGACCTCAGGCTGCTTTTTGAAGCCTTCCAGACGGTAGCGCAGGTCGGCCAGCGTCACCAGGGTCTGGCTGACGGCCCATTCCGCATCTTCCGGCAGTTCGGTCAGGAACATGGCGGCGTCTGTGCTGCCCAGGTCCAGCAAGGTTTTCAGGGCGGCGCGCATGGCCTCCAGCCAGTCTTTGGCTTCTACCGCTTTGCTGTCTGCCCCCAGCCCTACCAGCAATACGCGCTGGCAAGCAACGTTTGGCAGGTGACGCAGCAGCAAGGTGCTGCCCGCTTTGCCGGTGATGTCTCCATCGGTAATGGCGGCCTTGATCAAGCCGTTGCACTGGCTGTCCAGCGCCTTGGCAGCGGCGCTGAGTTTCCCGTTTTCAAAAATGCCAACCACTGCAGTCGAATAGCTTTGTTTCTCCGCTGCACCTGTTTTTATGCTAAATTCCATCGCCAATGTCCTTATTGTTTACCTTGTGGGCGCCCGCGTAGGCCCATGATTGCGTGAGACCGGTTTGACAATCGTGTATCCTATCGCACTGTATGCATGAAAGGCTATTAACACCTGTAAGACATGATGTTACGCCATTCTGTCCGATTGCCTTGCGGGTGATAGAGCGATTATCCACAGAGACCCCCTATAAAGTCAAAGCGCAATATGTTGCATCGTCGTACTTTACTGCGAGAGTTAACACTGAACGCCCTTGGTGTGCTGCTCACCCTGCTCGCCATCGTGTTGACCATCCAGTTTGTCCGCCTGCTAGGCCAGGCCGCCGTCGGCAAGCTCGCGGCCGATGCCGTGGCCGCCACCGTCGCTTTCCAGTTGTTGCAAACCCTCCCGGTCTTTTTGTCGATTACCCTGTTTGTCGCTGTCCTGATGACGTTCATGCGCAGCTGGCGTGACCACGAAATGCACGTCTGGTCGGCCGCGGGCGTGTCCCCGCTATCCTGGTTCAAGCCCGTACTCTGGTTTGCCATGCCTGTCATTCTGGTGATTGCCACGCTCAGCATGGTGGTAACGCCATGGGCGTTACGCCTGTCAGACCGTTATGAGGCCCAGTTGCAAACACGCGACGATCTGGGGCTGGCCGCGCCCGGCGTATTCAAGATCGCCCACGGTGGTGATGTCGTCTATTTCATTGAAAATTATGTCGGCTTAAGCGGCAAGGTGGCGCGCGTGTTTGTCGAGTCGCAGCGCAACCAGGAGCGCGGCGTGATGGTATCTGCCTTTGCCTCGCAGGTAACTGATAAGGGTGGCGACAAATTTCTGACGCTCGACAAGGGGCAGCGTTATGAAGAAATCAACGATAAAGAATACCGCCTGATTTCATTCGACAAGTATTCGGTACGCATCAAGGCCAAAGAGGCCGCCATGCCCACGGCCGAGGTGCGCTCGCTCTCCAGTGCCGCACTGATGAAAGCCAAGACCATAGAGAAGCGCGCCGAGCTGCAATGGCGGCTGGGGGTGCCCATCTCTGCGTTGCTGCTGGCTTTGCTGGCGGTGCCACTGGCCAGTTTTAACCCGCGCAGCGGCCGTGCCTGGAACGTGGTGATTGCCTTGCTGGTGTATCTGGTCTACATGAATGGTCTGTCGATTGCCCAAGCCCTGCTGGTCAAAGGCAAGTGGTCGATTGTACTGGGACTGTGGCCGGTGCATCTGCTGGCTGCTGTTGCGCTGGCCTGGCTGGTACTGAAATCCTATGGCGGCCTGAAAGGGCTGCAATCGCTGGCTGGCCGGAGTGTCGCATCATGATTCTGATGAGATACCTGATCAGCAGCATTAGCCGATCGACCCTGCTGGTGGGCGCGGCCCTGGTGGGCCTGTTCAGCTTTATCGACATGATGTACGAGCTGGATGCGTTTGGCAGCATGCAGCAGGCGTTTATCTATGTAGCACTTCGGCTGCCGGTGCAAATGTATCAGCTGTTGCCGATCAGCATGATGCTGGGTTCGTTGTTTGCCCTGTCTACCCTGGTGCGAGACTCCGAATATCCGGTAATCCGCATGGCCGGGGTGTCGTTGTCCCAGCTGGCCAGCATGCTGATCCGGGTCGGGCTGCTGTTTGCCCTGCTGACGTTTCTGATTGGCGAGCTGGCGGTACCGTTTTCCGACAACCTGACCAAGCGTTATCGGGCAGAAGCCACCGCCAAAATGGGCACCACCGCCATCGCCAATAACCTGTGGATGAAAGACCAGAATACATTCATCAGTGTGGGCGAGCTGGGGGCAGACCAGGTAGTGCACAAGCTGCAATTGTTCGAACTGAACGAGCAGGGCCAGATTCATACCATCAGTTCTGCCGGAGAGGCGCGTTACGCCGGCAACGGGCAGTGGTCGCTGCAGAACATCCGCCAGATCCGGCTGGTAGCCGGGCATGTGCAAACGTCCATGATCCCGACTGCCGTCTGGCATTCGCGGCTGACGCCGGAGCTGGTGCGGGTGCTGGTCTCTACGCCAGACAAGATGTCCAGCTGGCAGCTGTACCAGTTTGTCCAGCATCTGGCTGCCAACCATCAGGACACCCGCCGCTACGAAACCGCCTTGTGGGGCAAACTGGGTTATCCGTTTACCTGTCTGGCGCTGGTGCTGCTGAGCCTGCCGTTTGCCCAGTACCAGAAGCGCAGCGGTAACGCCGGTGGGCGGCTGATTGCTGGTGTGCTGTTAGGACTGTTGTTTTTTGTGACCAATCAGCTGGTCGCGCACTTGTCCATTTTGTACGGCTTCTCGCCTATCCTGACCGCCATTGCCCCGACCACGACCCTGTTGCTGCTGGCCGTGGGGGTGTTGTGGTGGCAAGAATACGGACGGATTCGGTTTGGCAGCTAGCCCGGGCTGGCAGGCCAGGGTGCCCGGACCCGTTATCTGACGCTTATTTGGTTTTTACGCGCTTGAAGGTAATCTGTTTGGTACCGGCCAGACGGTCATGCATAAACTGGCCGTCGCGGTCGAAGAGTGCCCACACGTAGGTGGCCCCAAAAAAAGCGGTGCCCGCCAAAGCAATTGCAAAGCGAATGCTTGCCTGTTTCCATTTCAGGCGCCGGTCTGCCAGATCCAGTACCTCGATTTTCCAGGTTTTCATGGCCAGTGTCTGGCCGCTGGTGGTCCAGCAGTAGCCAAAATACCCCCACAAAACGCCCCCCAGCAATACGGCTTGCAACACACGCAAGGCCACCGGCGCATTCGGCTGGTACAGCTCGATCGGCCCGCCCAGTGCGCGCACCACCAGCAAAAATACCAGATCGACCAGAAACAGCACGGCCGCCAGCAAGAACGATTCGTACACGATGGAAATCAGCCGGCGGGGCAGGCTGGGGGTCACTTCTTGCAGAACGGGGGCGTTATCCTTGCGCATTGGCGAAATCCAGAGATGAAATAATAAGTGAGCGCGTATTTTACCTGATCAAACCACGCTTGCCCGTGAATATTCAAAAACCGCAAAAACCCGCCCAAATTGGACGTTCTGTCTGAGGGAAAAGCTTTTTAAATACAATCAGGTGCAAACAGCTTGACGAATATATTCGTCATCATGTATTTTGCTTGTTCGCATTGCGTAACGCGAGTTAGCAGCGTTCCCCCGGTGGGTCACTACTTGGGTGAGGAACGCGAGCTGGCGATACCGCTGCTTCGGAAAGCATCAACCCCGCTACACCCCGCGAATCACTAAAGCCTGTCATCCCTTGGCTTAACTGATGCCCCGAAGCCGACGCCAGACAAACTTTTCGGCAACCCCGGAACCGCCTGATCGGCGGCGACAGATCACTGTGTTATGTAATTTCAGCGAATTTTATCATTACCTCGGGTGCACAAAATCATGGAACTGACAGGTGCAGAAATTCTCACTCGCTGTCTGGAAGACGAAAACGTCGAGTACGTTTTTGGTTATCCTGGCGGTGCAGTGCTAGAAATCTACGACGCTATTTTCCGGCAAGACAAATTCCGCCACGTACTGGTTCGCCACGAGCAAGCCGCTGTACATGCTGCTGATGCCTATTCACGTTCTTCCAACAAAGTTGGCGTGGCACTGGTAACTAGCGGTCCTGGCGCCACTAACGCAGTGACCGGTATTGCCACTGCTTACATGGACTCCATTCCCATGGTGGTCATTTCCGGACAGGTAAACCGTCCGGCCATCGGTCTGGATGCCTTTCAGGAAGTCGACATGGTGGGTATTACCCGTCCATGCGTCAAACACAACTTCCTGGTCAAAGATGTCTCCCAACTGGCAGACACCATCAAGAAAGCTTTCTATATTGCGTCTACCGGCCGTCCAGGCCCGGTGGTGGTCGATATTCCTAAAGACGTCACGCAGCAGAAATTCAAGTACAGCTATCCGACCAGCGTACAGATGCGTGCGTACACACCGGTACAAAAAGGCCACCCAGGCCAGATCAAAAAGGCTGCCCAGCTGCTGCTGGATGCCAAGCGCCCGCTGATTTACGTGGGTGGTGGCGTGGTCATGGGCAATGCGTCTGACGAAGTACGCGAGCTGGCCCGTCTGCTGGGTGTACCAGTGACCAATACCCTGATGGGCCTTGGCGCACATCCGGGCAAAGATCCGCAAAACCTGGGCATGCTGGGCATGCATGGCACGTTTGAAGCCAACATGACCATGCAGAACTGTGACGTATTGCTGGCGGTAGGCGCCCGGTTCGACGACCGCGTGATCTCCGTGCCACAGCATTTCCTGTCCAGCCCGAAAAAAATCATTCATGTGGATATTGATCCATCCTCTATCGCCAAACGCGTGAAAGTGGATGTACCTATCGTGGGTCACGTGAAAGACGTTCTGGCAGATTTGCTGAACGTGCTGAAACAGAGCGACCACAAACAGGCCGACATTACGCCTTGGTGGAAGCAGATCGATGCATGGCGTGCGCCGAATTCCCTGTATTTCGAGAATTCCGACACCATCATCAAGCCGCAGTATGTGGTACAGAAACTGTGTGAAATCACCGGCGGCAACGCCTTCGTGACGTCCGACGTGGGTCAGCACCAGATGTTTGCAGCGCAGTATTACCAGTTCCCCGAGCCAAAACGCTGGATCAACTCCGGTGGTCTGGGCACCATGGGCTTTGGCCTGCCAGCCGCCATGGGCGTGAAACTGGCACATCCGGATGCCGACGTATGCTGTATTACCGGCGAAGCGTCCATCCAGATGAACATTCAGGAACTGTCTACCTGCAAGCAATACCATGTACCGGTCAAGGTGATTAACCTGAACAACCGCTATCTGGGCATGGTTCGCCAGTGGCAAGAGTTCTTCTATGGCAACCGCTATTCCGAGTCTTACATGGATGCACTGCCAGACTTCGTGAAACTGGCCGAAGCCTATGGTCACGTGGGCATGCGCATCGAGAAACCTTCGGATGTAGAAGGCGCGCTGCGTGAAGCCCTGGCCATGAAAGACCGTCTGGTATTCATGGACTTCATCACCGACCAGTCCGAAAACGTGTTCCCGATGATTCAGAACGGCAAAGGCCTGACTCAGATGGATCTCCCTCCACACATGCGTAACCTGCAAGTTGCCCCGCCCACTCCGGTGAGCGAGCGTGACTACGGTAACCTTTGCTAAGAGGGCGGAAACATGCGACATATTCTATCTATCTTGCTAGAAAACGAGGCGGGTGCACTGTCTCGTGTTGCGGGCCTGTTTTCGGCGCGTAACTACAACATCGAATCGCTGACCGTGGCGCCGACAGAAGACAAAACCCTGTCACGCATGACCATTGTCACCACCGGTTCTGATGACGTGATCGAGCAGATTACCAAGCAGCTGAACAAGCTGATTGACGTAGTGAAGGTGATTGACCTGAACGAGGCAGATCATATCGAGCGCGAGCTGATGCTGATCAAAGTGCGTGCAACAGGGAAAGACCGCGAAGAAATGAAGCGGATGGCCGAGATTTTCCGCGGGCACATCATTGATGTCACCGAGAAAACCTATACCATCGAGATGACAGGCCCGGGCCATAAACTGGATGCCTTCATCAAGGCGGTGGACGAAGCTTTGATCCTTGAGACGGTAAGAACCGGCGCCTCCGGCATTGGCCGTGGCGAGCGGATTCTGAAGGTCTGAAGTTTTTTGTAACAGACAGTTAATGACTGGTCTGATTGGTACTCATTAGAAAATCGGCGGTTGCATGCACGATATGCAGCCGCCACTGACTTGAAATAAAGGAACGACAATGAAGGTTTATTACGATAAAGACGCAGACATCTCCCTGATCAAGGGCAAACAGGTAACCATCGTTGGTTACGGCTCACAAGGCCACGCACACGCACTGAACCTGCGTGACTCAGGCGTGGACGTGACCATCGGTCTGCGCAAGAGCGGCGCATCCTGGAAAAAAGCAGAAGCTGCCGGCCTGAAAGTGGCTGAAGTAGCTGATGCAGTGAAAACTGCAGACCTGGTCATGATTCTGCTGCCAGACGAAAGCCAGCCATCTGTCTACCGTAACGACATTGAGCCAAACATCAAGCAAGGCGCTACATTGGCATTTGCTCACGGCTTTAACATCCATTACAACCAGATCGTGCCACGCGCTGACCTGGACGTTGTGATGGTTGCGCCAAAAGGCCCGGGCCACACCGTTCGTTCAGAATACCTGAAAGGTGGCGGTGTACCGTCCCTGATCGCGGTTTACCAAGACAAATCCGGCAAGGCACGTGACCTGGCCCTGTCTTACGCTGCGGCTAACGGTGGCACCAAAGGCGGCGTGATCGAAACCAACTTCCGCGAAGAAACCGAAACCGACTTGTTCGGCGAACAAGCCGTATTGTGTGGTGGCGCAGTTGAACTGGTGAAAATGGGTTTTGAGACCCTGACCGAAGCCGGTTACGCACCAGAAATGGCCTACTTCGAATGTCTGCACGAACTGAAACTGATCGTGGACCTGATGTACGAAGGCGGTATCGCCAACATGAACTACTCTATCTCTAACAACGCTGAATACGGTGAATACGTAACCGGCCAGGAAGTGATCAACGAGCAGTCTCGTGCCGCCATGCGCAACGCCCTGAAACGCATCCAAACCGGTGAATACGCAAAAATGTTCATCCAGGAAGGTCACACCAACTATCCTTCAATGACTGCCCGCCGTCGTCTGAACGCCGAGCACGCCATTGAAAAAGTAGGTAACCAGCTGCGTGACATGATGCCTTGGATCAAAGCCAACAAACTGGTTGACCAAAGCAAGAACTAATCCGGGACTTTCTCTGGATTGAAAAACGGGCCCCCGTAAGGGGGCCCGTTTTTTTTTATTTATTCCCAATATTCTAAGAGAGTAACAACGATTTTTGACTATACTTAATTGGAAGTGGGCATTTTAACCACCTATATTTCACTATTATCTATCCTTTGTAAGTTGAGTAACCCGGATCACTCAGCTTGCTCTAGCGTTGAGTAGTATAGTGTTCAAATTTACGGTGATATAATCGAAATTATGTTATTCAAATTATGAGAATTTAATTCTAAATTAGACTTTTAATTTCGTGTGCAGCGCATTACCAATCGGGTGAGAAGTTATCAAAGTTGCTCTAATGGTAATTAAATGAAAATTCTTAATACACAATCCAATGAGAATTACAGTAACCATGACTACTAAAATTGAGCAGACGCGTTTATATCAGATTTTCTCTCAGAGATTGATTTCGTCGACTATAGTGCCGAGTAACATGCTTGCTCTATTTAATCAACTTCGAGAGCGGCTAGAGGCTGAGGGTAAATATATCGTAGCTGTGTTCCCTGAATATACGCCCCACGACTGGGTTGATCATATTAGCAATTTGTTTTCCTTGGCCGATAGAATTCTTGGATCAAATCTTTTCGAGAGATTGAACTCTGCTGAATTGACCCTTCTAGTCTTTGGCCTTGTTGCTCACGATTGGGGTATGGCTGTAAGTGAATCTGAGCTTGCTGCTCTAAAAGATGGAGGGGAGGTATGTAGTTCTAGTTTTGTATTATTGCCGGGGGAACCTCAATCAGCACTTAGGTACGTAGCTCTTGCGGATGAGACTGGGGTACCTTTGGATGTGGCTTGGCGTGAGTACCTCCGTGAAACATCCGGACTGCGTAGTGGTGCTCGTCTTCGTAATTTTTTGGAACAATTTAGCAGTGTTTTCTCCGAAGCTGTCGCAAAGATCGCAGAAGGTCACACACTTAATACCTCAGATATCCGTGATCCAAGTCGTTATCCCATTTCCATGTCTGTATTTGGCGAATCGGTAAACTTGGCAGCTATTGCTACATATGTCCGAATTGTCGACCTGCTTGACATAGGGGAAGATAGAACTCCATATGCTCTTTGGCGGTTTATTTCTCCCAAAGATCGGGTATCGAAGATGCATTGGGATCGTCACCGGGCACTGTCACCAATCTCAGTCAAGCAAGGAGATATATTTCGTCGGATTGTAATAACTGGGAGCACATCAGACCCACATACATATGCCGCGATAGCTGATTTGCAATCTTGGGTTGATGTCCAATTTGAAGAGTCTATAAACACATTACGTACAAGTAATAGTATCTATGATATTGATCTCGATTCGCGAATTGGCTGGACTATTCATGCTGTCGGGTTTGAACCGTTGGTGCTCAGATTCGAACTCGATCGAAACCGAATTCTGCAACTGTTGAGCGATGAGCTATATGACCGAGATCCACTCGTTTTTGTCCGAGAGCTCCTTCAGAACAGTGTTGATGCGATAGATGCCCGAGAGGCTATCCTGCGAGGTGAATGTGCATCTTTAAAAGGAGAAATTGACATACTAATTTCAACTGGCACAGAGGGACTCAGGCTTGAATGGAAAGATAATGGGATTGGCATGGACGAGAAAATTCTCAAGTCATTCTTTTGTCAAGTCGGGCAAAGTTGGTATCAGAGTCGAGAGGCAAAAAGGCTTAAAGGATTTGATGCTATTTCCCAATTTGGTATTGGTTTTTTGAGTTGCTTCTCCGTAAGCGATCAAATCGAAATTGAGACTCGTAGAGATCCGAATATATCAGAGAACCGTAGTGGCCTTCTGATAAATATTCCATCACGAAGTAGTCATTTTAGTGTACTGAAAGTATCTGACATACCTATCGGTACTTCTGTAAGAATGATGATTAATTCGACACATAGCAAATATTTTTCAGCTAGTGCCTTGTGTAATGCTATTGTGCGGATATCACGATTTGTTCGGCACAGGATTAAAATTCACGTTGATGGTCAAGTGCTTCATGCCGGTTATTTGTCAGAAGAAAATACTGCCGGCCTTTTTGACGGTGACATTGTGACGCATATAAAAGGTAGCGCTGCGAAAATCATTTATAAGAATACAGACATAATTGATATCAAAATTGGTAATATTGGTGAGCTATATTCTGGATATTACCGGGCGATTTTTCCACGGGATCCAAGTAATGTTGAAGAATCTATTGATTATAAATCTTGGATTTTGGCGGGAGAGAAAGTTGTTCTCAATGATGTACTTATTTCAAATGAAGAGTCAATGTTTCTCAAAGGGATTCAGGTTGGTGCGGTATCCCCTGGTGTGCGATTACGTGATTATGTCGAGACATTTTTGACTCATTCAAAGTGGATAAGCCCGTCGCTACTCCTTAATTTGGTTGAGCCTTCTCTTGTTGCTATCAACCTTTCAAGATCTGCGATTAACCTAAAGAGCGAAGAATTAAGGCTGACAATTCAGTCCGATATTGCAAAGAAACTTGCTGCAAGCATCTTCGGAGGATTGGGGCAGGGCCCAGAAAAGGATGCACAGCTATTGGGGGGGCTAGCATGTTTTGGAGGGATTCCTACGGAGGTGCTTAGCTACCTACTTCCGCCTGAAGAAATTCCCATTTTGGTATTGGGATCAAATAGAGGCCTGCATTGGAGAAGACTTGGCGATTTCACTTGTGGTGATGAGTTTTTAGAAGCGCCATTTGAAATCGAATACGCATGGGGCAATCAGTACGGTAGTAAATCAATAGAAATCTCTCAGGATTTTCAATGGGGCGGGCATGATGTGCTGGTTACCAAACTTTCAAGTATGAAGCACCCATGGTTGAGTTATGCTCTAATTATTGCCCATAAAGTAATAACAAGGCTTGGCTGGCAGCCAACGACAATTTATCCTGTTACCCCTCCTAGTGAAGAGCAGCTTCCTCTTATTTGTAGGAAGTGGATGCCAATTGCAGCTGCGCAGACTACTAATGAAAATATTAATAATTTGTCAATATTTTCAGCGTGGGACTCTGACGCACCTCAGTTAGTAAAATTCCCTGATATTTTCAATCATTATGCAGCCTTTGGTAGTAGATACTGGAACTTATCTAATAAAAAAATTAAAGCAATCAGTAATGTGCTAAATGAGCTTCGACGCCAATTTTCTGATGGTGTCCTATCAGATGCTGCAATGAGGAAATATCAATATTTAACGAGTCATGATTTTTACGGTTATATCGTACCTTCTCGCTTGTCAAATACTACAGTAGCGCTGCTGTTGCCAAATAATCTTTTGGATCTGGCAAATGAGAATGGCCTAAGTATTGAATATCGTCTCGAAGAAAGCGATTTTTACCCAGGGACAATTGGTGAATATAGAAATCCATATCATTACCCCTTAAAGTCATGGGTGAGCTCAGAAAGAGTATTTGGTGGTACTTGGCCACTGTCAGATGCATAAAGCGCAATTTATTGGAAGGTTATTGTTCAGAATTAGCATTAATCGAGACAGTTCCATCATATTGTTAGCATCAGCCCATGGCCAGTTTAGCGCGATGTACATCAAATCTTATCTCCATTAAAAAAGCGCAAGCCGTTCACACGACTTGCGCTTTTTCTTGCTTACCCCGGGCGGAGAAGGTGAAGTTCCCGGGGCGGACAACCTGGTTTAGTAGCTGGGCTTACTTGTCACCAGAAATATCGTAGTCGAAGTATTTCTTCATGATCTTGGTGTAGGTGCCGTTGCTCTTGATTTTGGCCAGCGCGGTGTTGATGGCCAGTTGCAGGTCTTTGTCTTCTTTACGCAGACCAATGCCAGAGCCAGTACCAAAAATCTTGTCGTCTTTCAGCATGGCGCCGGTGAAGGCGTAGCCTTTGCCTTGCGGCTTGTTCAGAAAACCGTCCACGGCAGTGGCAGCTTCTTGCAGGGTGGCGTCCAGGCGGCCGGCGACCAGATCGTTATAGGCTTGGTCCTGGTTCTCGTAAGGTTGGACGTTGGCACCTTTGGTGGCCCAGTAGGTCTTGGCGTAGACTTCTTCGGTAGAGCCTTGCAGTACACCGATGCTCTTGCCTTTGAGAGATTCTGGGGTTGGCTTGATGTTGCTACCGGCTTTGGCGATCAGGCGGGCAGGGGAGCGGAACAGGCGGTTAGAAAAGTTGATCTCTTGCATGCGCTGTTCGGTCATGGACATGCCAGACAGGATGGCATCGAATTTCTTGGCTTTCAGCGCCGGGATCATACTGTCGAACGCGCTTTCTACCCATACGCATTTGCGTTTCATTTCTGCACAAATGGCATTGCCAAGGTCGACGTCAAAACCGACCAGGCTGCCATCGGATTTTTTGACTTCAAACGGCGGGTAGGTAGGGTCGATACCAAAACGGACGGTGGCCGGGATTTCTGCTTGGGCAACCACGCTGCTACAGGCTAAAGCGGCAAAAACGATGCGACTGATCTTCATGACAATGCTCTCTCCAAAAATGACTTTTGCTGACAACACAATTGCGGGTTGGCGTCTTGTTTTACCCGTATCCATACTGTCCGGAAGGATTCTGACATCATGTGCCTGATGCCGAAAATCTGAAAGTCATTTTGCACAGATTGCGGGTCTGCCGGAAGTGAATCATTCTCATGATCTGATCGAAAAAACTAATGTCACGGTTGCTGGATGTGGTGAGGTGCCTCGAAATGGTTGGCCGGATATTATGATGCTATTCAATGACAAGGCGGCTTTATACCCTGTTTTAGGCAGGTTAAGGTATGGGTTGTTTCAGGGGTGTGCAGGGTGGAATGAATTTAATCGATGACCGGATGTAAACAATTCATTTTTGCCGCCGGGCTTTGGTTGTTAGTGTGTGATGGTCCTTTTTGTTGTTGTGAGCGTTACCATGCATACCACCACCCGAGTCCAGCTCGATCTCGCCGCCCTGCGGCATAACTACCAGCAAATCCGCCAGATTGCCGGGGCATCCCGCGCGTTTGCCGTGGTGAAGTCGGATGCCTACGGCCATGGCCTGCTGCGGATTGCGGCCGGCTTGCCGGATGCAGACGGCTTTGCCCTGATCCAGATGGATGACTTGCGCGCGCTGCGCGAGAACGGCATTCAGACCCCGGTGCTGCTGCTGGAAGGGGTGATGAACGCAGCCGATTTGCAGGATGCCTGCCTGCTGAATGCCGACATGGTGCTGAGAAGCGAATCCCAGCTACAGATGCTGGAATGCATGCCGGTGTATGCGCAACCGCTCAAGATCTGGCTGAAGGTGAACTCCGGCATGAACCGCTTCGGTTTCCGTCCCGAGCAGTTGCCGGGCATTTTGCAGCGTATCGAGGCCTTGAAGGCCGTGCGCCTGTGTGGGCTGATGACGCACTTTGCCTGTGCGGATGATCTGGACAGCGACATCGAAGGCCAATGGCAAGTGTTCAGCCAGGCCGTGCAGCGCTACCAATTGCCGTTTACCGCCGCCAACAGCGCGGCATTACTACGCGATGCCCGTACCCATGGTGCCATCGCCCGGGTGGGGTCGCTGGTGTACGGCAACAATCCGTTCAGTCAGCCGATGCCGGCGGGTTACGATTTCCGCCCGGTGATGAGTCTGCAGTCCGAAATCATTGGCATGTCGCACCTGCAAGCCGGCGAGGCGCTGGGCTACGGCGCCACCTTTACCGCCGACAAACCGATGCTGATCGGCCTGGTGGGGTGCGGCTATGGTGATGGCTACCCTTATACGGCCCCGACCGGCACACCGGTACTGGTGAAGGGCAACCGCACCCGCGTGGTGGGCAAGGTGGCCATGAACGTGATGGCGGTGGATTTGTCTGGCGTGGATGCGATCAAGCTGGGTGACCCGGTGGTGTTGTGGGGCGACAGCCAGTTGCAGATTGCCGAGGTGTCGCAGTACAGCGGCGTGCTGAGCGAGGCGCTGGAATGCGGTTTGACAAAGCGCCTGCCAGTCTGTCTAATCGGGGAGGAACCCTCATTCGCCTAGACTACATGAACCGCCTGCCGCCCTTACACGCCCTGAGAGTATTTGAATCGGTTGCCCGTCTGCGCAGTTTTACCGCCGCGGCCAACGAGCTGTGTCTGACGCAAAGCGCGGTCAGCCACCAGATCAAGAATCTGGAAGACTTCTTTGGTTTTCCGCTAATGGAGCGGCGCAACCGTTTGCCAGAGCTGAACGAGGCGGGCGAGCAGTTGTTAAAGGCCGCGCAAAGCGCGCTACAGGTAATTGCCAGTACCACGGCGCAGTTGCTGGATGCGCGGCGTAACCAGATCCGGGTCAAGTCCTACCCGTCAGTGGCGTTTTTGTGGCTGATGCCGCGCCTGCGGGATTTTTACCTGGATCACCCGGGCATTGAGATCAACCTGACCACCATGTGGGAAGAAACGCCCAACCTGCGCTGGGACGAGTACGATTTTGTGATTCATTACGGCGAGCCGCAGATGGTGACCGGCCAGGTGGAGTTGCTACACGAAGAATGCATTACGCCGGTGTGTTCGCCCGACCTGTGCCCGATCGGCAGCGATGGCAAGCTAGATACCACCCAGCTGCTGGCCAATACGCTG
The DNA here is from genome assembly GCF_000376945.1 of Leeia oryzae DSM 17879. Classification (GTDB taxonomy): domain Bacteria; phylum Pseudomonadota; class Gammaproteobacteria; order Burkholderiales; family Leeiaceae; genus Leeia; species Leeia oryzae. The sequence continues at coordinate 178,951 of NZ_AQXU01000021.1, read as the reverse complement.
ATCCACCCGACCCGAGACCGCCAAGACTGGACCTCCTGGCTGGCGGCGCTGGAGCAGACGCCCACCGGGCATCAGACCGAACAGATTTTTGATACCGATTACATGGCGGTGGCAGCCGCCAGCCGCGGGGTAGGGGTGACGATTATCGACCCGTTGTTTGTGCACGATGAACTGAGCACCGGCAAGCTGGTGATGCCGCACCCGTTGCGGGTCAAAACCGGACGCGGTTACTACCTGATTTCTACCCGCGCGTCGTCGCAGTCGGCGCCGGCCTCGATCTTGCGGGACTGGCTGTTCAAGCGTATGCGCGAGTCAGAGTCCCACCTGTAAAGGCACCCGGCTTAGCGGCGTACCCGCAGCGTCAGCCCCTTGAGGAAGTTGCGCAGGAACTGGTCGCCGCACGGGCGATAGTGGCGGTGATCCGGCTTGCGGAAAAACGCCCCCAGTTCTGAGGTAGAGACATCAAACCCGGCCTGTTTCAGGATGGCCTGGATATCCACATCTTTCAGCTCGAAAGCCACCCGCAGTTTCTTCAGCACCGTGTTGTTGCTCACCGGTAATTCGGCCGGCACTTGCGGGCGGGTTTCATCCCGGCCGCGTCGTACATACACCAGCCCATCCAGCAAGGCACCCAGTACCTCGTCCGGGCACGGCAGGTAGTCGGCCTCGTCGTCCTTTTTCAGGTACTGGTGCAACGCGTCGACCGAGACTTCCTGGCCGCCTTCGGCAATGACGGCTGCCAGTTTGGCTTCGCTCAGGTCGAGCATGTAGCGCACGCTGCGCAGGACATCATTCGTTTGCATCGTTTACCTCTTCGACAGGGGCCGGGCGGACAAAATCCGGGTCACGCTCGAACCAAGCCATGCTTTCGACGTGGGCGGTATGCGGGAACATGTTGACGATGCCGGCGGCTTTCAGCTTGTAGCCGTGTACGTGTACCAACACGTTGGCGTCGCGCGCCAGGGTGGCCGGGTTGCAAGACACGTACACAATGCGCTTGAGGGCATCCGGGCGGCGCTGCATGGCCAGCCCGATGGACTTGACCAGCTCCATGGCGCCATCGCGCGGCGGGTCGATCAGCATGCGGTCAAAGTCGCCCAGGGCCAGAAAGCCTTCTTCGGTCATTTCAAACAGGTTGGCTTCGGTAAAGCGGGTCTTGTCCTGCAAACCGTTGTGGGTGGCGTTTTCGACGGCGCGCTCGCACAGCTGACGGCTGCCTTCCATGCCCAGTACCTCTGCGCCACGGCGGGCAATCGGCAAGGTAAAGTTGCCCAGACCACAGAACATGTCGGCAATGGCTTCGCCCGGTTGCGGGTCCAGCAGGTCGATGGCACGGCGTACCATTACCCGGTTGATAAACGGGTTAACCTGGGTGAACTCGGTCGGTTTGTACGGCATTTCGATGCCGAATTCCGGCAGGGTATAGGTCAGCTTGGGCGCATCTGCCGGGCACAGCGGGAAGACAGTATCCGGCCCTTTGGGCTGCAGCCAGAACTGGATCGGGTGCGGTTTGCTGTGCTTAGCGGCAAAGTCGGCCAGGCGGGCTTCGTCTTCCGGGGTGATCGGGTCCATGTTGCGCAACACCAGCGCCGTGACCTTGTCGCCCACCGCCAGCTCGACCTGCGGCATGCGGCGGGAAATCGACAAACCGGCAATCAGGCCGCGCAGCGGCACCAGCAGGGCAGAGACATGCGGTGGCAGAATTTCGCACTTGGTCATGTCGGCAATAAAACTGGAGCGCTTTTCGTGGAAACCGACCAGCATGCCGCCTTTTTTCTCGACATAGCGGGCAGACAGGCGGGCGCGGTGACGGTAGCCCCAGGTCGGGCCGTAAATGGCGGGCAGAATGCGCTCGGCCTTGACCTTGCCGATGTGCCACAGGTTGTCTTCCAGTACCCGCTGCTTGGCGGCCACCTGGGCGCTGGCTTCCAGATGCTGCATCGAGCATCCGCCGCACACACCAAAGTGCTGGCATTTCGGGGTCACGCGCTGGCTGCTCTCGCTCAGCACCCGGCTGATCTGGGCGTTCTCGAAGGCCGGTTTCTTGCGGTAGCTGCTGTATTCTACGGTTTCCCCCGTCAATGCACCGTCAATGAAAATGGTTTTTCCCTCGACATGGGCAACGCCGTGACCTTCGTGATCGAGTGATTCTACCTGTGCAATGGGCATGGGGACTCCGGATAAACTAGACACCTGCAACTGCAGTCTGGCAGGTGGACAACATTAATCAAATCATTCTTCAAATGGCAAAAAAGCAAAACGCCAGATGCCCGTCAGACAGGCATCTGGCGTCTGGTGTTGCTTAGTGGCGGAAGTGGCGGATACCGGTCACGACCATGGCAATGCCATGGTCGTCGGCGGCGGCAATCACTTCGTCGTCACGCATCGAGCCGCCTGGCTGGATGATGGCGGATACGCCGTTTTCGGCAATCACGTCTACACCGTCACGGAACGGGAAGAACGCGTCTGAAGCGCAGACAGAGCCTTTCAGTTCCAGGCCGGCATTTTTCGCCTTGATGGCGGCGATGCGGGTAGAGTCCACACGGCTCATCTGGCCGGCGCCCACACCCAGGGTCTGGCCGTTGCCACAGAAGACAATGGCGTTAGACTTCACAAAGTGGGCCACGCGCCACGCAAACAGCAGGTCTTTCAGCTGGGCTGCGGTCGGTTGCAGTTTGGTCACGACCTTCAGGTCGGCTGCGGTGATCTGGTGCAGGTCTGGTGTTTGTACCAGCAAGCCGCCACCCACGCGCTTCAGGTCAAAGTGGTTGGCGCCGGCTGTCAGCGGTACTTCCAGTACGCGCACGTTTTTCTTGGCGGCGATCAGTTCTTTGGCTTCTGCGGTGAAAGACGGGGCAATCAGCACTTCCAGGAACTGGCCGGTCACGGCCTCTACGGTCTGGCCGTCCACTTCGCGGTTAAAGGCGATGATGCCGCCAAAGGCGCTGGTGGTGTCGGTGGTAAAGGCCAGACGGTAAGCGGTCAGCGGGTCGGCAGCAACCGCAACGCCGCACGGGTTGGCGTGCTTGACGATGACACAGGCTGGTTCGTCGAATTGCTTGACGGCTTCCCAGGCGGCGTCCGAATCGGCAATGTTGTTATAGCTCAGTTCTTTGCCTTGCAACTGCTGGTAGTGGGCCAGGCTGCCGGCGGCCGGGTGCAGGTCGCGATAGAACGCAGCGCCCTGGTGCGGGTTTTCGCCGTAACGCATGTCTTGCACTTTGACAAACTGCAGGTTCAGGCGGTTCGGGAAGGATTGTTTCTCGCCGTCTTCGGTCAGGGCGGTCAGGTAGTTGCTGATGGCACCATCGTAAGCTGCGGTGTGGCTGAAGGCTTTTTTGGCCAGGGCCTGACGGGTTTTCAGGCTCAGCGCGCCATCGTTCGCAGCCATTTCTGCGGTCAGTGTTTCGTAGTCTTCGGCATCGGTCACGATGGCGACATGGGCATGGTTCTTGGCGGCAGAGCGCACCATGGCCGGGCCGCCAATGTCGATGTTTTCAATCGCGTCTTCAAAGCTGCAGTCCGGCTTGGCGATGGTGGCTTCAAACGGGTACAGGTTGACGCAGACCAGGTCGATGTTGCCGATGTCGTGTTCGGCCATCTTGGCAACATGGCTTTCCAGGTCACGACGGCCCAGGATGCCACCATGAATTTTCGGGTGCAGGGTTTTCACGCGGCCATCCAGCATTTCCGGGAAGCCGGTATAGTCCGCGACTTCGGTGACGGGCACGCCATTGTCTGCCAGCAGTTTGGCGGTACCGCCAGTAGACAGAATGTGAACGCCGTTGGCTGCCAGCGCCTGGGCAAATGCCAGTACGCCGGTTTTATCGGAGACGCTGATCAGCGCGCGTTTGATTTTGCAGAGATCCATGGTTTTTCCTGAGCAAAAATAGTCGAACTAACATAAAACGGGGTGCAGGATATTCTATGGCGGGCTGTCTGTTACAGCAGGCCATGTTCCTTCATTTTCTTGCGAAGCGTATTGCGGTTAAGGCCCAGCCAGTCGGCCGCCTTGCTCTGATTGCCGCCCGCCTCTTGCAAGACGTGCAGCAGCAGGGGTTTTTCGATGCTGCGCAGGACCATGTCGTAGACATTGGCCGGCGTTTCTCCATCCAGATCGGCAAAATACTGCTTGAGCGCCTGGTTGACGCACGCCGAGATCGGGTCGCAGGTGCTGTCGGTGACGGGCGTCAATTGGATGTTTGGCACATCGAGTGAATTCATAACTTGCAAATCCTTATTGTTATTGCTTTATATGTCTTTAGGGTGTGGCCGTCTGTGCTTGGGCGGAAGACTGGCCGGCCTGCTGATGGCTACTCACCAACAGGAGATGACGCTCATGCGTGTCCGCTTTGTGTCATGAGCGTATCGAAATACTGATGCACTGCCTGGTGCTGGCTGCCCGCATCGGTCAGCAGATTCATGCGCTGCCGGAAAAGCTCACCTTCCGGCAATTGTTTTACGTACCAGCCAATATGCTTGCGGGCAATCTTGCAACCCTGGGCTTCCCCGTAAAAATCGTACAGATCGGCCAGATGATGCAGGACAATGTCCCGAATCTCCGCATAACCGGGCGGGGGCGGGAGGGTTCCGTCCTGCAGGTACTGCACCACTTCGCGAAACAGCCATGGCCGGCCTTGGGCGGCCCGGCCAATCATCACCGCATCGGCGCCGGTATACGCCAGCACCTCGGCAGCTTTCTGGGCCGAGTCGATATCCCCGTTGGCCACCACCGGGATGGATACCGCCGATTTGACCGCGCGGATGGTGTCGTATTCCACCGCACCGGTATAACCGCAGGCGCGGGTGCGCCCGTGTACTGCCAGCGACTGGATGCCGCTTTCGACAGCAATCTGTGCAATCCGGACAGCGTTTTTGTTGTCTGCATCCCAGCCGGTCCGGAACTTCAGCGTCACCGGTACCTGTACGGCATTGACGACGGCTTCCAGAATCTGTCCCACCAGCACTTCATTGCGCATCAGGGCCGATCCGGCGGCCACATTGCAAACCTTTTTGGCCGGGCAACCCATGTTGATGTCGATGATCTCGGCGCCTTTGTCGACATTGTAGCGGGCGGCTTCTGCCATCATGGTCGGTTCTGCCCCGGCAATCTGTACCGCGATGGGCCCGGGTTCACCCTGATGGTTACCCCGGCGAACGGTTTTGTCCGTTTTCCACAAGCCGGGAATGGAGGTGACCATCTCGGAGACGGCCAGCCCTGCTCCCAGCCGTTTGGCCAGCATGCGAAACGGTCTGTCGGTTACTCCTGCCATTGGCGCCATGATGACGTTGTTTTTAAGAGTAATCGGGCCGATGTGCATGATACGGGTAACTGCGCGTGTTTTTCCGGGTTGAGCAAATGTGCCCTGAGGGATATCTTTGTTACAGATAATGCACAGGGGTAGGCATTGTAACTCGAAGCGGGTTGATCCGAAAGAAATTTGTCTATTTTTTGTGCAGACAGATGGATGAATGGTGCATTGTTCCGTACCGCTTGGCGGAAAGTGCTACACTTTGACGTAGCAGTGCCTGCCCGTGTTTTGCCGCCACCCTGGCAAGGCATTGGCATTTGAAAGCAGTTTTAATATCCCTGGTGTCTGTTTTCTCCAAAGGCCATTTAACGCATGACCAGATTGCCACATACAACAACTCGCCTGGCGCCCCAAAAAATCACCCTGGCGCAGTGGCCCACCGAAATCCCTTACCGTCATGGTACCTTGCTGGAAGCCATCTTGAGTTCGGGTGTCCCTTTTCCGCACGCCTGTCAGGGCGGTGATTGCGGCCAATGCAAATGCAAGCTGATCGAAGGCCAGGTCGAGATGGAGGCGTTCAGTCCGGATGCCCTGACCGCCGAGGATGCCGCCCGTGGCGAAATCCTGGCCTGCCGGGCCTACCCGCGCGGCCCGGTCTCGATTGCCTGGCTGGCAGACGATGACGAAGCCTGTTTTACCGTGCGTTACGGTCAGGCCAAAGTGCATGCCATCGAGCCCTTGGGCGACACCGGTTACCTGAAGGTAGAGCTGCAGGTGATGGGGGCCGCATTGCAGTTTGCGCCCGGGCAGTTCATCCGTGTCGAAATTGCCGGGTTGCCCTGGCGCTGCTATTCGCTGGCCAACCGGCCGGGCGAGCAGATGCTGACCTTGCTGGTCAAAGCACGGCCGGATGGTGCCTACACCCGGCAGTTTGCGCGGTTGCTAAAACCCGGCGACAAGGTGCTGTTTGAAGGTCCTTACGGAGAGGCCTACTGGCGGGGCCGGCACGATGGCCCCACACTGATTGCTGCGGTGGGGGACAGCATGGCGTCGGCGCTCTCCATTTTGCAATCCAGTCTGGCGGACGGGCAGACGACCTTGTCTTTCTGGCATTTCGGTGAATCCGCGACGCCGCTGTATCACGAGCATATCCAGCGGCTGGCGCAAAAGCACGGCTTTGACTACCGGGTGTTTGCGGTATCTGAGTATGGGGTGGACGGGTTTCTGGAGGCGTTCCGGTTGCTGGAGGCTGATTTTGAGCAGCTGCGCGTGTACCTGTCGGGCATGCCGGCGGTGCTGCCGCATATGGCCAAGATAGCCCTTAGCAAAGGGGTGGAGGCGGAAAACATCATTGCCGAGCCGTACTACCCGGCCAAGGTGCATTTCCCGGATAGCTGGCTGGCGCAACTGGCCGACAAACTCAGCTTCTGGAAACGCTCGCACAGCAAATAAGGGCCCACTTGCCCGGTATTCAAAAACAACAAGGCCGGGTCACCATGACCCGGCCTTGTTGTTTTTGATTGCGCGCTACCCGGGCTTAGCGGTAGCGGTTTCCCTTTTTGGTAGACACATGCAGCATCCAGTAGCCCACCAGAATCATCGGCAGGCATAGCCATTGGCCCATGGAGAGGTTCAGCGCCAGATAGCCCAGAAAATCATCCGGTTCGCGGGCAAATTCGGCCATGAAGCGTAGCAGGCCGTAACCGAACAGGAACAGGCCGGACACGGCGCCGGTTGGCCGCACCTTGCGCCCGTAAATCCATAGCACGATAAACAGCAGCAGGCCTTCCAGTGCGGCCTGATACAGCTGGGACGGATGTCTTGGCAAGGCGCCCAGTTGCAGCAGCACGCTCTGTACCTCCGGGTGAGCTTTGGCATACGCCAGGTCTTCTGCACGTGCGGTCGGGAACAGCATCGCCCACGGGGCATCGGCACGGGTGACCCGGCCCCAGAGTTCGCCGTTGATGAAATTGCCGATCCGGCCCACCATTAGTCCCAGCGGTACGGTCGGGGCAATGAAGTCGGTGACGGTCATCCAGGTGACCTGCTTTTTGCGGGCAAAAAACAGCATGGCAAAGATCACGCCCAGCATGCCGCCATGAAACGACATGCCGCCTTGCCAGACTTTCAGGATATCCAGCGGATGGGCTGCGTATTCGGAGAACTGGTAGAAAAGGATATAGCCAAGTCGCCCGCCCAGAATCACGCCGATGGCGCCGTAAAACAGCAGGTCGTCCAGGTCTCTGGCGGTCCAGCCAAGGTCGCTGCGCTGTAACAGGCGCACGCGTCCCAGCAGCAGAAACAGCAGAAAAGCTGTCATGTACATCAGGCCATACCAGTGGACGGGCCAGTTAATCACGGGAATGTGAAATGCAACGGGGCTTAAATGCAGTTCGGCAAAGTTAAGAGCCATGCGAAATTACCGGTTTTCCTTTAGAATCGGGGATTATACCTTGTTATCTGTTTTGTTATACCCCGTGTGGCCTGATTTGCTACACTGTGCAAGACAAAGCAGTACACAGGAAGCACCTCATCCGTGCCCGCGCATGCCATTTGCTGCGCCGCCCGGGATGCATGCAACTGCCCGTCCATAAGACCGGGTGCCCTTGTTTGTGTTCCCAATGCCTTGCACGCCATCCTGCTCGCTGATCGATGAGGGCGTCTGACAACCGATTGCAATACGACTGTTAAAACTGTAAAGAGCCAAGATCATGCCGCAATACCGTTCAAAAACATCCACTGGTGGCCGTAACATGGCCGGTGCCCGTGCCCTGTGGCGCGCCACAGGCATGACTGATGCCGATTTCAACAAGCCCATCATCGCCATTGCCAACTCGTTCACCCAGTTTGTGCCGGGCCATGTACACCTGCAGAACATGGGGCAACTGGTGGCGCGCGAGATCGAACGTGCCGGCGGTGTGGCCAAAGAATTCAACACCATTGCCGTGGATGACGGGATCGCCATGGGTCATGGTGGCATGCTGTATTCGCTGCCAAGCCGTGACCTGATTGCCGACTCGGTCGAGTACATGGTCAATGCCCATACGGCCGATGCGCTGGTGTGTATCTCCAACTGTGACAAGATCACCCCGGGGATGCTGATGGCCGCGCTGCGCCTGAATATTCCGGTGGTGTTCGTGTCCGGCGGCCCGATGGAAGCGGGCAAGGTCAACTGGCGCGGTGAAGAGCGCCATCTGGATCTGGTGGACGCCATGGTGGAAGCGGCCAACCCGGACGTATCGGACGAAGAAGTGGCTGCGGTAGAGCGCTCTGCCTGCCCGACTTGCGGTTCTTGTTCCGGCATGTTTACTGCCAACTCCATGAACTGCCTGACCGAAGCCCTGGGCCTGAGCCTGCCGGGTAACGGTTCGCTGGTGGCCACCCATGCCGACCGCAAGCAGTTGTTCCTGAAAGCAGGTCGTACCATCGTGGAACTGGCCAAACGCTATTACGAGCAGGATGACGAGTCTGTGCTGCCTCGCTCGATTGCCACGTTTGCTGCCTTCGAGAACGCCATGAGCCTGGATGTGGCCATGGGCGGCTCTACCAATACCGTGTTGCACCTGCTGGCCGCTGCCCGCGAAGCCGGTGTGGACTTCACCATGAAAGACATCGACCGCATCTCCCGTCGTGTGCCGTGTCTGTCCAAAGTGGCCCCAGCCACCCAGAAATACCACATGGAAGACGTGCACCGTGCCGGTGGCGTAGTGGGGATTCTGGCGGAACTGGACCGCGCCGGCCTGATCAACCGTGACATTCCGACCGTACACGCGCCATCTTTGGGTGCCGGACTGGAAGCCTGGGATATCCAGCGCCAGCCAGCAGATTCCGAAGCGCATACCTTCTATCGCGCAGCGCCTGGCGGCGTGCCGACCACCATCGCGTTCTCCCAGTCCATGCGTTACCCGACCATCGATAACGACCGGGCCAACGGGTGTATCCGTGACAAGGAACACGCCTATTCGCAAGATGGCGGCCTGGCCGTGCTGTACGGCAATATTGCCGAGCGTGGCTGTATCGTGAAAACCGCGGGCGTGGATGACTCCATTCTCAAGTTCACCGGCCGTGCGCGGATATTCGAGAGCCAGGAAGACTCGGTGGCCGCCATTCTGGCGGACGAAGTGGTCGCTGGCGATATCGTGATCATCCGCTACGAAGGACCGAAAGGCGGCCCGGGCATGCAAGAAATGCTGTACCCGACCAGTTACCTGAAGTCCAAAGGTCTGGGCAAGGCATGTGCATTGCTGACCGATGGCCGCTTCTCTGGCGGTACGTCCGGTCTGTCGATCGGTCACGTTAGTCCGGAAGCTGCCGAAGGTGGTCTGATCGGGCTGGTGGAAGAAGGCGATACGGTCGAGATCGACATTCCGAACCGCAGCATCGTGCTCAAAGTGGCCGATGACGTCTTGTCTGCACGTCGTGCTGCCATGGAAGCCAAGGGCAAGGATGCCTGGAAGCCGGTCAAGCGTGACCGCGTGGTCTCAGCTGCCTTGCGCGCGTATGCGGCCATGACAACCTCGGCCGATACCGGTGCCGTGCGTGACGTCAGCCAGGTTGAACGCAAGTAACATGACCCAAGCCGCTGCCCGGGATGCCATTCTGGCAGTGGTGGCGGCCATTCCGGCGGGCAGGGTGATGACCTACGGGCACATCGCCTTGCAGGCTGGCCTGCCGCGCCGCGCGCGCCTGGTGGGGAAAATCCTCTCCGGCTTGCCGGAAGGTTCTCCGCTGCCGTGGTGGCGGGTTGTGAATGCATCCGGTGCCATCAGCCCGCGCGGCTGGATGGGGCACGATGACCTGCAGCGCCTGTTGCTGGAAGAAGAAGGCGTGGCGTTTTCTGCCGCAGGCCGCATTAACCTGAAGCTGTTTTCTGTCACGCCGGTTGTTTGACCGTCCATCCTGTACCAAACCCCGATTCAATACTAGTATTCAAGATATGGCCTGCCGTTGATGCGGCGGGCGATCTTTTGGATTTGCCTGTTTCAGGCAACGGTTCGGTTACACGGATTAGCGTATGAGCGTACAAGATTTTCTGATCAGAAGCGTGATGGCGCTGCTGCTGGGCTCCCTGATCGGGGCTGAGCGGCAGTGGCATCACCGCTTGGCCGGTTTGAAAACCAATGCCCTCGTTAGCGGCGGGGCCATGCTGTTTGTCAGTGCCAGTTTCTTTTTCCCCGAAGAGGTCGGTGGCCAGCGGATTGCGGCCCAGGTGGTGTCCGGTATCGGTTTTCTGGGGGCGGGCCTGATGTTTAGGGAAGGGATTACCGTCAAGGGACTGAATACGGCGGCCACCCTCTGGTGTGCAGCGGCGGTCGGGATTCTGACCGGCGCCGGTGCCCTGAAGGAAGCCAGTATTGCCACCCTGGTGATTGTGATTGCCAATGTGGTGCTGCGGGATATTGCCATTCGCATGGACTTGTCCATGGGGTATGCCGAAAACCCGGATACCCGTTACGTGCTGTCGGTGCGCTGCCATCCGGAGCAGACGCTCGGCATCCGGCAAAGTCTGGCCCAGCAGGCGGAAAAGCTGCAAATCCGGGTTCACAGCCTGTCACAGCATGAGGACATGGGAGTTGTGCAGCTGGAAGCCGAGCTGGGGGCGGAACACTCCAACTTTCAGGTGGTCGAAAAGCTGGCTGCAGCCCTTGGCAAGCATGGGATAGAAGTCAGCTGGAAGGGTATTACCAGAGCAGCATAATCCAAAGAAATATCCCGCCTGATTCCTATGAATAATTTTATAAAATTTCATGATTTAACTGACTGTGCATTCATCTGTATGGTGTTAGACTAAGAAAACCAATGAAACTGGAAATTTGACATGCCAGACAACTTAACCATCTTGCTGGTAGATGACAGCCGGGTTTCCCGGATGCTGTGTGCTGCCCTGATCCGGTCTCTGCGGCCTGCATCCGTGATTGTCGAGGCGAAAGACGGCGCCGAAGCGCTGGAGGTTCTGGGTGCCCATCAGGTCGATATTGCCATTCTGGACATGAACATGCCGGGCATGAATGGGCTGGAACTGGCCGCCGTCCTCAGGGCGCAGTATCCGCAGATCAAGCTGGCGATGCTGACTGCCAACGTGCAGGACTCGGTGCGGGATACCGCCAACGCACTCAAGGTGTCATTTTTCCGCAAGCCGGTGACCGAAACGGTGGTCAGTGCTATTCTGACCGCGCTGACCCACTAATCGAATCCGGGCAGTGCTGAAGTGTTGCCAGCCATCAGACAACATGTGTCTTTCGGGATGATCCAATGACGGATGATAAACAGTTATTTGCCGACTTTACCGAGCTGCAGCTAGATGCACTCGCTGAGACGTTCAATCTGTCGCTGGGAGAAGCCGCTGCCGTGTTTTCCGAAATGGTTGCCGAACCGATCGAGCTGACCGTGCCGACGGTCAAGATTCTGCGCCGCGAAGAACTCCTCAAAGAACTGGGCAAGGTTCAAGGTGCTGACAAGGTAGACCGGCTGTGCGCCATCAACCAGCATTTTGATGCGGGGGATGCCTTTCATACCGACACCATGCTGGTGTTTCCGGAGCAGGGCAGCCTGGAAATTGTCCGCAAGATGCTGGGCGATGGTACCTCCATTGACCAGATCACCGAGCTGGAGCAGGATGCGCTGGCCGAAATCGGCAACATCATTATCAACTCCTGCATGAGCAGTCTGGCCAATCTGTTCCAAACCACCATCGAGGGAACCCTGCCGGTGGTGAAGACCACGGAAGCGGCGTCCTTATTCGATCCGTACATCAATAGCGACGTGATCCTGATTGCACAAATCGGGATGACCATGTCGACCCAGAATATCTCGGGCTATATGTTGTTCATCATGGATGTGGCCTCTGTCAGGGGCTTCATGGCCCAGGTGCAGCGTCTGTTTGGCATTTGATTTCCCAGGTAACCCGATGAACTCGCAACCCGCTATCGACATGCTCAATATCTTTGCAGAGGCCATAGATGCCGGCCTGATCGTGCTGGATGACCAGGGCAGGATACGGCTATGGAATCGCTGGGTAGAGCAGTTCAGCCGTCGTTCGTTTCAGGAGGTGGCCGGTCTTGGACTGACAGAAGCCTTTGCGGCCCCCATCGACCGCCGCATTGCCATGGGCGTGCGTGAAGTGCTGGATCTGGGCCTGGCACGCCTGTTTGCCCATGCACTGCATCCGACGCCGTTCCCCCTGTTTGCCATTGGCGACCAAAGCACGACCCGTATCAAGCAGTCCGTCAAGCTCAAGCCGCTGAAAACCCCGCAAGGCATCTGGTGTTTGCTGCAGATCATGGACGTGACCGAGGTGGTGCGTCGCGAGCAGTTGTTGCGGCAACAGTCCCGCCAGCTGTCAGACAAACTGGAACATATTTCTGCCGCCCAGGAACAGCTGTTCCGCAGCGAGCAGCGTTTCCGTGAGCTGGCCAAGCAGGCTCCCGTCGGCATTTTCGAGGTAGACCTGCAAGGGGTGGTCCGGTTTGCCAACGACCGCTGGCTGAAAATGGCTGGTGTGACGCCGGACGAGCAGCATGTGGTGCGCTGGACCCATAACGTGGCAGATGAAGACATCGCTCGCATCGAGCGTGCCTGGTCGTCTTGCGTGCAGCTGGAAGGACATTTTGCCGAAGAGCTGCGCTATACCGACCCGGCGAACGGCAATATTGTCTGGGTAAGGCTGGAAGCCAGCGCGCTACGTGGAGAAGACGGCAATCTGGTCGGATATATCGGCACCGTGGTGGACATTCATGACGTGAAAGAGTCCGCCATCAAGAATGAGTTGAAGGCTTCGCAGGATGTGCTGACCGGCTTGTACAACCGCGAATACCTGAGCAGCACCTTGCAGCAAGCCCTGAAAACGGTAGAGCGCAAACAGGTGCAGCCTGCCGTGCTGTTTCTGGATCTGGACCTGTTTAAAGAGATTAACGATGAATACGGCCACGAAGCCGGCGATATCGTGCTGCGTTCGGTCGCGCGCCGTCTGAAACGTACCTTGCGCGGGGACGACGTGATTGCCCGTTTCGGCGGTGACGAGTTTGTGGTCATGCTGGCCGACGTAAAGTCTCCGGAAGACCTGCCGCAAATTGCCAGCAAGGTACGGATGGCCATCAGCTTGCCAATCAATATTGGCGTCAAGCATGTGACGATTCATGCCTCGATCGGCTGGGCCAGTTACCCGCATGATGGCGTCGAGGTGCTGCCGCTATTGCGGCTGGCCGACGAGCGCATGTATCTGGACAAGCGCGGCCGCCGCTAGGCGCCGCGTCAGGACAGGCTGGTCAGGCGCGCTGTGCGCGGACTTCCGGCCGGCGAAAAACCCAGTGTTTGTCATCCGACAAACCGGCCTCAAAGCGATACCCCTCACTATCAAACCGTTTTAACTGCTCTGCATCCTGCAGGCCATGATTCATGGCGTAGCGGGCCATCAGGCCGCGTGCACGCTTGGCATAAAAACTGATGATCTTGTACTGGCCGTTCTTTTCGTCCTGAAACACCGGTTGAATCAGCTTGCCCGTCAGTGCCTTGGCATCGATGGCCTTGAAGTATTCGTCTGACGCCAGGTTCACCAGTACCCTGGCTTTCTCCAGCCGCTGGTTCACCACGGCAGTCAGCCGTTTTTTCCAGTAGGCATACAGGTCTTTGCCGGCCGGGTTCGGCAGTTTGGTCCCCATCTCCAGACGATACGGCTGGATCAGGTCTAGCGGATGCAGCAACCCGTACAGACCAGACAAAATGCCCAGATGCTGCTGGGCATAGTCGAGTTGGGTATCGGTCAGCGCATAGGCATTCAGCCCCTCGTACACATCCCCCATGAAGGCAAACAGGGCCGGCCGGGCATTGCCCGGATGAAACGGTGGTGCCCATTGCGAGTAGCGTTCGGCGTTGAGCCAGGCCAGCTTGTCTGAAAGGCTCATCAGCTGGGCAATATCCTGCGGGGATTTGCGCTTGAGAATATCCACCAGCGGGGCAGACTGATCCAGAAACGCAGGCTGGGTAAAACGGGCAGTCGGTAGCGGAGTCTCAAAATCCAGCGTTTTGGCAGGGGAGATCAACATCAGCATGAATCGGTATCCATCAACAGGTAGTCGCGGGGCTACATCATAAGCCATCTGGCCGGCTTGTGCGAATCCTCCACCGGGGTGTCAGCCCGGCAGTTCTGGCGGGTATGACAGGGGACTTTGCTATTTATGCCAAGGGGACTACACTTAAATATCTCCTCCGCATAACCATAAAAATAATTCTCCTTCTCTCCAAAGGACACTGCCATGAGACTCTCTACTCGTCTGGCGGTTGTGACCGCTGCCAGCTTTCTGGGCTTGCTGCTGCTGGCTGGTATTGGCCTGCATGCCATCAAAAATACCCTGGAAACCGAAAAACGCGACCAGATCGTCCGCCTGCTGAAAATGTCGAACGGCCTGTTGGGTGCCTACGCCAAGCTGGAGGCGAGTGGCAAGCTCAGCCGCGCAGATGCACAACAGCAGGCGGCCAAGGCGCTGGATGCCATGAAGGCCGATGATGTTTACTTTTTTGGCCGGGATGCCAATGATGTGGTCAAGTTCCACACCAAAAAGGAGCTGATCGGCAAGGTGGACAAGGGCAGCAAAATGCCGGATGGCCGTTTTACGACGGACCTGTATCACGAAGCCGTGCAGCAGGAGCAGTATGCGCTGGTCACCATCCAGACCACTCGCAAGGGCGAGAAAGTACCGCTGCCCAAGCTCAACGGGGTGTATGAATTCAAGCCCTGGGGCTGGATTGTGGGGATCGGCTTCTTTATCGACGATATTCAGGCCATTTTCTGGCGCAATGCCATCGTGATGCTGGCAGTGGGTCTGGTCACGATTGTTGTCGTCACCCTGCTGACGCGCATTATCGGGCGTTCGATCATCAAGTCCCTCGGCGGTGAACCGCAGTATGCCACCGATGTGGTGCAGGCGATTGCCGCGGGGGATCTGACGCGTACGGTGCATGTCAGCGCGAACGGCAAGGCGTCCAGCCTGCTGGGGTGCATGAAGGCAATGCAGGATAACCTCTCGGCCATGATTACCGGTATCCGTAGCGCCAGCCAGGATATCGTGTCCGCCAGCAAGACGCTGGATGAACAGATGCTGCACCTCAAGCGGGTGTCGGAGAATGCATCCGAATCTACCTCCAGTGCGGCAGCGGCCATCGAGGAACTGTCGGTCAGCATCGACCACGTCACGGCAACGACCAAAGACACTGAAGCCATGGCCAGTCAGGCTGCCGGGTTTGCCAGCGAAGGCGAGACGCTGGCCAAGGAAGCGACCCAGCACATACAAGGGGTTGCCACCGAGGTCGACCGAATTCATACCCAGGTGGATTTGCTGTCCGACCGTACCCGCCATATCAACGGGATAGCCGAAACCATTCGCGAGATTGCCAACCAGACCAACCTGCTGGCGCTGAATGCCGCCATTGAAGCGGCACGGGCAGGCGAGACCGGGCGCGGCTTTGCCGTGGTGGCAGACGAGGTGAGAAAACTGGCCGAGCGTACCACACAGGCGACCGACGAAATCGGCAGCATCGTGAAAGCCGTGGTCGAAGAAACCAGCCAGGTATCCAGCTATGTACAGAATATTGGCCCGATGGTGATGGAGGGGGCCAGCAAGGTCAATGCCGCCGCCAACGCCTTGCAGACCATCCGTATGGAAACCCGCCAGTCTCTGGCGCATTTGCAGGGCGTGACCATTGCCATGGCAGAACAAAGCCAGGCAGGTGCTGTACTGGCCGGAAATGTCGAGAATGTGGCCAGCGTGGTGGATGAAACCCACGGGGCATCCAATACCGCGGTGGCTGCCTCGGCAGAGATCGCATCGCTGGCCAAGGAGTTGCAGGCGTCGGTGAGCCGTTTCAGGACATAAAGGACATCGATTACCCATAAAAAACCGCCTGTGAGGGCGGTTTTTTATGGGATGGATCAGACGGACGTCGGCTTACAGGCCAAGCACGGTTTCCATGGCAATGTCGATCATGTCGCGGAAACTCTTCTGGCGTTCGTCAGAGCTGGAGGCTTCCCCGGTGCGGATGTGGTCCGATACGGTCAGAATACCCAAGGCCTGCGCACCGTATTCGGCCGCCACCGAGTACACGCCAGCCAGTTCCATTTCGACTGCCAGGACGTTCATTTTTTCCATCACGTCAAACATCTGCGGTTGCGGGCTGTAGAACAAATCGGCAGAAAACACGTTGCCAACATGCACTTGCCGGCCGAGGGCTTCAGCCGTGTCCACTGCCTTGCGCAGCAGCGGGTAGCTGGCAATGGCGGCGTAGTCATGGTCCATGAAGCGCATGCGGTTAACCTTGCTGTCGGTCGATGCACCCATGGCAATGATCACGTCACGAATGGCCAGATGAGGGCTCAGGGCACCACAGGAACCTACGCGGATCACGGTTTTCACGCCGTAATCCTTGATCAGCTCGGTGGTATAGATGCTGGCAGACGGAATACCCATGCCATGCGCCATGACCGAGACCCGTTTGCCTTTGTACTCACCGGTAAAGCCCCACATGTTGCGGACATCCGTCACCTGGCGGGCGTTGGTCAGCCATTCGTCGGCAATGAATTTGGCCCGCAGCGGGTCGCCCGGCATCAGAACCACGTCTGCAAAGTCGCCGGGTTGGGCATTGATATGGGGTGTAGGCATAATGTAGGTTCTTTCCGTAAATGGGTGGACAGCGGCGGTTTACAGCAGCACCAGGTTGTCCCGGTGGATCAGCTCCGGCTCGTCCAGATAACCCAGGATTTCTTCGATCTTGCTGGTTGGCTGACGCAGGATGCGCGCCGCTTCCTGATAATCATAGTTGATCAGACCACGGGCGATTTCGGTGCCGTCCGGTTTCAGGCAGCGTACCACATCCCCGCGCTGGAATTCACCCCCGATGGCAGAAACGCCCACCGGCAACAGGCTGGCACCCGCCAGCAGCGCATTCACGGCACCATCGTCCAGCGTGACGGCCCCGGCAACTTGCAGCTGGGCGGCCAGCCACTGTTTTCTGGCGGCCAGCCGCGAGGTGCGGGCGGTCAGTTGTGTGCCGATGCTTTCGCCTTGGGCCAGACGGGTCAGGACATGCGGTTCTCGGCCGCTGGCAATCACGGTATGCGCGCCACTGCGCGCCGCCCGTTTGGCCGCGATCACCTTGGTGTACATGCCACCGGTACCCACGCTGGAGCCCGCGCCCCCCGCCATGGCTTCCAGTTCCGGCAGGCCGGCTTCTGCCTCGTGGATGAACTTGGCTGCCGGGTTGTTGCGCGGGTCGGCACTGTACAACCCCTTCTGGTCGGTCAGGATGATCAGCGCTTCGGCGTCGATCAGGTTGGTGACCAGTGCGCCCAGCGTATCGTTATCACCAAACTTGATTTCGCTGGTGACCACGGTATCGTTCTCATTGATGATGGGGATGACGTTGTGTTGCAACAAGGTCAGCAGGGTAGAACGTGCGTTGAGGTAACGGGTGCGGTCCGCCATGTCTTCGTGGGTGAGCAGAATCTGGGCGGTTTTCAGCCCGTGCTCACGGAAACAGCTTTCATAGCCTTGTACCAGCCCCATCTGGCCGACTGCTGCGGCAGCCTGCTTCTCGTGGAGCGTGGTCGGGCGTTTGAGCCAGCCCAGACGTTTGACTCCTTCGGCAATGGCGCCGCTCGATACCAGCACCACTTGTTTGCCCAGACGACTCAGTTCGGCAATCTCCTTGGCCCAGCGGGCCAGGGCTTCCTGATCCAGTCCTTTGCCTTCATCGGTAACCAGGCTAGAACCAACTTTGATAACAATACGTGACGCCGACGCAATAACAGATGACATGACAATCCCCAGTGATGCCTGATTATAAGGGATATCCTGCGCATTGCGCGACAAGCGGATACGCTTCGGTTTGTCGGGAATCGACAGATGCTGCTGCAATCGGCAGATTGGGGGGCTGGAAAGACATGGCCAGTCAATGGCAGGTGGTGATCCGCCGAGACAAGCAGGCGGGATGGGCGTGCCATGTCAGAATGGCACGCCCGGCCGGTTTAGCGCCGTTTGCCCGCCGATGCTTCGATGCGCCGGCGGGTTTGCAGCATGGCCGGTGCCCATGCCTCGCCCGGGCGTTTCTTGCGGGTAGTCAGCGTCAATTCGCTGGGCTCAAAAATGTTGATGTTGTGCGTGTTTGGCGTGGTAATCAGGTATTGTGCCTCGGTGGCTTTCAGGAAAGCCCCGACACGGTCGATGTTGAAGATGTCCAAGTGGGCAAACGGTTCATCAATGAACACAAAGCCGCTCGGACGGTCTTCGTTCATCATCAGCCCCACCAGTAGAATCAGCGACTTCATCACCTGCTGGCCGCCGGACGCTTCGCCATCGTTCAGCCCCATCATGCCCTTCTGGTCGAAGTTGAACTTGACCTGCAGGCCCGCCTGGTTCAGCACCAGATCGTCATTTTCCAGATGCGGCGTTTCGGTTTCCACCTCAATGCCGGCCAGTTCGCCGAGCGACTTGATGTTTCTGGCGTACTGGCGCACGGTGGATTTCAGCTTGTTGATGTACGCCGCGCGGGCGTCTTCGGTCAGGCTCTTGGCGCGTTCGAGCTGGATCGACAGTTCGTTGACCAGCGTGGCGCGCTCGTTGTACTGCTGGCGCAGGCGGTCACGACGCAGCAGCACGGTATCGTCGGTAATCCAGTCGCCGCGCAGCAAGCCGGCATCCAGCAGGTCTTGCTGGGCTTTGCGGTAGGCCAGCACGGTGGCTGCATCCGGGTACTGGCTGCGTAGCGCCTGGCGGTTCTCGCTGAGCAGCCATTCGGCCGGCATGCCGGCCCGCATCTGCCGGAGCGCGCTCAGTTGCTCGATCAGCAAGAAGCGTTTGCCACGGCGTTCGCGCAGGGCTGCCTGTTCCGCCGTTTCTGCTTCTTGCCAGGCGCGCCAGGCTTCACTCTGGATACGTTCCTTGGCCAGATAGGCATCGCGCTCGGTTTCCTTGATGCGCCATGCGGTATGCAGGGTTTCACCCAAGGCGGTTTTCTGGGCGGCCAGTTCAGGACGGGAGGCTTCTGCATCGCTGAATTCGGCACTGCGCAGCGCCAGTTGCGACGCGGCGGATACACCGTCGAGCATGTTCTGCAGCGGTTCCAGCTGGCGGTGCAGCTGGGTGATCTGCTTGTCCAGCCGGTTTTCCTGATCCAGATGGGCGGCAATCTGGTCTTCCAGCTGCCGCTGGCGCTGTTTCAGCGTCCCTGCACCCAGCACAAAATCTGCTGCATCCGGGGCAATAAAGCGGGTACCGCGGCGCTCCTTGAAGTAGCCGTCCGGCGTGATCCAGTCACCGTTGATGCGCTCGCCATCGCGCACGTTTTCTACCTTGCTGACGCGGTTGAGCGCATCGGTAATCCAGGCTGGCACGTCGGCGCTGAAGCGCACGGCTTCCAGCAGCGACCCCGGGCGGGCGGCAGGCACGCTATCGCGTTCATCCGATACAAAATGGCGATAGCGGGCACGCTGGCCGGCTTCGCGGGCACGCAGCCGGTCATCGCGGCGCTTGAGCAGCACCACATAACGGTTCGGGCGCAGCAAGCCTTCCACCGCGGCTTGCCAGCGGGTATCGGTAATCTCGATCAGCTCGCTGACCAGATCATGGGTAATGCCTTCGCCGTCCAGCTGCTGGCGGAAGCGGGTGACGTCATGCGGCAGCGGAATCCGGCCGGTCAGTTTCAGCGCTTCGAGCTGTTCGGCCCAGTCGCGGCGTTCCTGAGTCAGGCGGGTTTTCTGGCGGCGGGCGTTTTCCAGCGACTGGCGCAGCTTGCCGACTTCTTCGGCAATGCGGGCCTGGTCCGGCAGCTCACGTGCCAGCTGGCTTAGGCTGTCACGCTCGGCCAGTTTCTCGTCGATTTCTTCCAGTTTGCGGCTGACGTTGGCAAAGGCTTCCCGGGCCTGGTCTTCGGTTTTTTGCGCCGCATCCATGGCGGCTTTGGCTGCCTGGGTCTGGCTGGTCAGTGCCTGATGCTCGACCAGACGCTCCGCGGCCAAACCGGCCGACTGGCGCCATTGCTGCCATAGGCCGCGGCGCTCTTTCCAGTTATCCGCAATGCGTTGGTGCTGTTCTTCCAGCCGTACCCGTGGCAGGGTTTCCGATTCGATACGGGTCAGTTCGTCGCTCAGGCGGCGCCATTCCAGATAGCGGGAGGCGCGCTGGTCTGCCTGTTCGACTTCGTTTTCCAGTACGTTCAGGTTGCGCTGCAGTTCAGACAGCTCGGCTTCGACCTTTTTCTGTTCGTCCTTGGCTTCGGCGTAGTGGTCCAGCACCGCCTTGTCACCAAACACCTGGAACACCAGGTCCAGCAGATGCTTGGGGGTGTATTCACACAGTTTGTCGGTATCCCCCTGCTCCAGTGCCAGTACTTTGGCAATGGCGGCGGTCAGGCCGGCCTGCTCCAGGCGGCGGCGGTATTCCTGCACGCCCAGCCATTCCAGCGTGGCTTCGGTCTCCGGGTTCAGTGCCACGTTGCCATCGGCCACGGCGTATTGCCGTACCCAGTCGCCCCCCTGGCGCTTGATGCGGCAGAACAGCGTTACATGCTCGCTTTGCAGCGGCCAGAACGGGTAAGGGAACAAACCGCCGGTCCGCGGGTTGTCCACCACGCCACGCAACCAGGCAAACGGGGATTTGTTGTTGCGCACATAGCGCTTGTAATCGCGGCGGCCAGAGCATTCCAGCGCCAGCAGGGTACGTAGCGCGTCCAGCAGGGTGGTCTTGCCCGAGCCGTTCGGGCCGATGATGGTGACAATCTGGGCGTCCAGCGGGACTTCGATACGCTGCCAGAAGTCCCAGTGCACCATTTCAACCGAGTTGATACGAAACATCAGGCGTTCTCCTCATCCATGGTGTCATCTTCGTCGCTGGCCGGTACGGGCATTTCGTCAGGAATGTCCGCCCCCAGATCGCGCAGCACATCGCCCAGCGCCCCATCAATGATGCGCGGCGCCAGTTTGCTGTAGTCCAGCGCCAGATCCAGCAGCGGGCCTTCGCTGATCTGGTGGTTATAGCGCTTGATGAACCCCAGACGGGCCAGTTGCCCCAGGTTCATGTTGATGCGACCCTTGCCGCCCAGAACATGGCCAAAGTCGGCCACCAGGGCCTCTTCGGACAATGCCCCAGAGACTTCGTTACCGCTCGGCATGGGTTTTTCTGCACCAAACAGGTCAGCCTGGTCCAGTTCTTCGCGCTTGCGGCGGGTGTGCTGGCGCTGGCGCTTGGGCAGAATGATCAGTGCCCACAGCACGGTCAGCAACGCAATCGCGTCACGTTTCATGCCCTGGTTATTGGTTTGCCACACGTCATCGTGGCCAAATACCTGGCTGACCTGTTCATTGGCCAGCGCGACAGAAACATGATCGGCATAGGGGTTTTCCAGCAGGGCCAGTCCGCTGGACTGCAAGCGCTGGTCCAGTTCGTGACGGAACCGGTCGTCCGTCAGCGCACGGCGCGCCAGCGGGTCTTGCCGCGGCAACACGCGGTGCGCCAGCAGGCGGGCAATCAGGGTAGCAATCGGATCACTCATGGGGTTTCCTGTAACGGTGTCTCGGTGGTGTCGGTATCTGGCACCACGGGGGCGACATAGTCTTTGGGTTGCAAGTGGCCGCGGCTGATGCGGCTGACGGCAGGGTGGTCGACATGCTCGACATCGCCGTCGGCAGCCAGTGCCAGCGGCAAGGCGGCCAGATCGGCCACCACACTGTGGTCGACTTCCGAATCCGGGTCACCCAGCAGTGACAACAGGGACAACCGGTAGGCGGTGGTGGCGTAGTCGCTGGCCAGCAAGGCATCGCTTAGCGTGGTTGGCTGGTCAATGTCGTTCAGGCGCTCAAAGAAACGGGTGGCGGCCAGCAGGGACACTTCTTCCTGAATATGGGTATCGGCAGCGGAGGCGGGTGGCGGCAGCTCAAAGCTGACGTCGGCCTGGCGCTCGCGGTCGATCAGTTCGAACTCGGCGACATCCAGCAGTTCGTCCGAGGTGACAAATACCGGGTCAGGCAGCACCGGCAGCAGTTCAAACAGCATGTGCGCCAGCTCGTTCTGCGAGCGGTTGCGCAGCCAGGTGGTGATGTCGCGCGTGGTCAGGCCGGAGTGCCCAAGATGGACGCGCTGCTGCTGCAGCTGTGCCAGCCGGCGCTTGAAGGTGCCCATCAGGTTGAGCAAGCGGCTTTGTGACAGCGAGATGGCCTGCGCGGTGCTGACCAGCTCGCCGGGTGTCGCGTCATCGGTATAGATGCTGCGGGCCACGGCAGTGGCTTTTTCGACACTGCGCCAGACCCGGTCCAGTTTGCCCTGGGCTGCCTGAATGCGGAATTCGGACTGGGATTCCAGTGCGTCGGTGAATTCCTGATACAGCTTGTTCAGCGCCGCCAGCAAATGCTTCATGGCTTCCAGCGATACCTGGCCCACAGACTGGCCCGCGGCCACCTGTGAGGTCAGGTAATCCAGCTCCTGATCCGGCTGGCTGGCGAAACCCAGCAAGGTAGACAAGGCCGCCAGCGCTGCCCGGGCGGGGTCGGACAGCTCGTACAGGCCGTTGTCGGCATCCCAGACCAGCAGGCCGTGTTCGCGCAGGCGCTTGAGCACGGTTTCCAGCTTGACCGGGTTCAGGTAGGCAAAATGCTGCTGCAGCTCCTGTGGCGACCAGCGCGGCGCATCGGCACGGGCGCCAATTTCGCGCAGGACCAGTAAACGGACATAGACTTCTTCCTCACCGCCACGGAACAGGGCGATAAACGTCCCCAGCAACGGACGCGCACCCAGCAAGGGCTGCAGCATCGGCAATTCTTCGGGGGCGATATTGGTCTGGAAGAAATCCGCCAAAAGCGGAGAGTTATCTGTCATGGGGTCTGGGTAAAAGAAAACTGGCCGCATTATACAATGGTGCGGCCAGTGTTTTCTAATGCAAACTGAATACCGTCTGCAGATGGGCTGGCACACGTTGCATGCCAGCGACGAGGAGGCGGATCAGCCCTTGGTCGGATCCCAAGGCTCCGGCTCTGCAGGCTCGACTTCACCGGCTTCTTCGGCCAGGCGCTTCGGACGCACCGCATCCAGATAATCCATGATGGCGTAGGTCAGTTCTTTGCAATGGTCACCGGTCAGGCCGGAAATGGCAAACCAGCGCGGTGCTTTCGGGTCGAAAGGTGCCAGCGGGTCCGGATTTTCAGGCCATTCATAACGGGTCAGGAAGTCTTTGATACGTTCTTCGTGCTCGTCTTCGTGAATCATGTCCAGCTTGTTCAGGACCAGCCAGCGCGGTTTGCCATACAGGTCTTCATCGTACTTGCGCAGTTCTTCGGCAATGGCACGGGCCTCGGCTACCGGGTCGACTGCTTCGTCAAACGGAGACAGGTCGACAATGTGCAGCAGCAAGCCGGTACGCTGCAAATGCTTCAGGAAGCGGTGGCCGAGACCAGCGCCTTCTGCTGCACCTTCGATCAGACCGGGTACGTCCGCAATCACAAAGCTGCGCTCGTGGTCGATACGCACCACACCCAGGTTCGGGTGCAGGGTGGTAAACGGATAATCTGCCACTTTAGGTTGTGCGGCGGATACGGCGCGGATGAAGGTGGATTTGCCAGCGTTCGGCATCCCCAGCAGGCCAACGTCTGCCAGGACTTTCAGTTCCAGCATCAGTTCGCGGTGTTCGCCTTCTTCACCGTAGGTAAACTGGCGTGGTGCCCGGTTGGTAGACGATTTGAAATGCAGGTTGCCGAGGCCGCCCTTACCGCCTTGTGCCAACACCACTTCCTGCCCGTTGTGGGTCAGGTCGGCCACAAAGTCGCCGGTTTCACGGTCGGTAATCACGGTGCCAACCGGCATGCGCAGGTAGACGTCTTCCGCACCCTTGCCGTAGCAGTCTGCGCCACGGCCGTTTTCGCCATGACGTGCGCGGTAAGACTTCACGAAACGGTAGTCTACCAGCGTGTTGATGTTTTCATCCGCCACCGCAATGATGCTGCCGCCACGGCCGCCATCGCCACCGTCAGGGCCGCCGCGCGGAATGAATTTTTCGCGGCGCATACTGGCCGAGCCGTTGCCGCCGTTACCGGCCTGCACTTCGATGCGTGCTTCGTCAATAAATTTCATGATTCACCTTTGTGCCCGTTGTTGGCACTATCCAGGAATGGCATCAATGTCTATTGGTCATCACGCATTGCGAGTGGATGATGGCCAATAGAGACTGATGACCGATATTATTATAATTTGCCTGCTACTTTAAGCAGTATAAAACGCATAAAACACAAAAGCCCTATCCTTGCGAATAGGGCTTTTTCAAACCGGTCATTCACTGCTTATGCAGGGATGATGCTCACGGTTTTGCGTTTCAGAGCGCCTTTAACAGCGAACTGTACGCGACCTTCAACCTTGGCGAACAAGGTGTGGTCTTTGCCCATGCCGACGTTTTCGCCAGCGTGGAATTTGGTACCGCGTTGACGGATAATAATGCTGCCGGCAGAGATCAGTTCGCCGCCGTAAGCTTTAGTACCCAAGCGTTTTGATTCTGAGTCGCGGCCGTTACGTGAACTACCGCCTGCTTTTTTGTGTGCCATGTTTCAATGCTCCTTGCTGGTCCCGAACTTACGCGTTGATTGCGGTGATTTGCAGTTCGGTATAGTTTTGGCGATGGCCCTGACGTTTCTGGTAGTGCTTACGACGACGCATTTTGAAAATGCGTACTTTATCGTGACGACCCTGAGAAAGCACAGTGGCTTTAACGGTTGCACCAGCAACAAGCGGAGTACCAACAGTTACTGATTCGCCGTTAGCGATCAGCAAAACTTCTGCCAATACGATTTCGCTGTTGATGTCTGCTGGTATCTGTTCTACTTTGAGTTTTTCGCCGATGGCAACTTTGTATTGTTTGCCACCAGTTTTTACGACCGCATACATAACATGCTCCAATATTCGAATATAAACCTGTGTCAGCCAATAAGCTGAACCGCGGATTTTGCGGCAAAGTCCATGATTTGTCAAATGTTTTTGCATTTTGCCCCTTGAAACGGGGAAAAGTCAGGCGGGCAGCGGTTCTGGCAAAGCAGGGAAGGCCATTTTGCGGTAAACTCTGGCGCAAATTGTGAATATTTCTTCCAGCTTGCCCTGGAACTGCTGATCAGGATTGTCATCGTGTCTTCTTCCAACGTTACCTTTGCGGATGTCAGAGCCGCTTTTGCCCAGGACATGCAGTCTGTCGATGCCTGCATTCGCCAGAACCTGCACTCGGAAGTGGTGCTGGTCAACCAGATTGCCGAATACATTGTCGGCAACGGCGGCAAGCGCTTGCGTCCGCTGCTGACACTGATGGCCGCACGGGCCTGCAACAACCAGAGCCCCTACCATTACACGCTGGCGGCCGTGGTAGAGATGATCCATACCTCGACCTTGCTGCACGATGACGTGGTGGACGAATCCGGCATGCGTCGCGGCAAGGAAACCGCCAATGCCATGTTTGGCAATGCCGCTGCCGTGCTGGTGGGCGATTTTCTGTATTCCCGCAGTTTCCAGATGATGGTGAGCGTCGGCAGCATGCGCGTGCAGGAAATTCTGGCCGATGCCACCAACCTGATCGCCGAAGGCGAAGTGCTGCAGCTGATGAACATTGGCGATACGGACATCACCGTGGCCGATTACCTGCAGGTCATCCAGTACAAGACGGCCAAGCTGTTTGAAGCGTCAGCCCGTCTGGGGGCCGTGGTGGCGGGCGCTACGGATGACGTGGAGCAGGCGCTGGCCAAGTACGGCATGCATCTGGGTACCGCGTTCCAGATTGTGGACGACGTACTGGATTACTCGGGCAATGCCGGGGATATCGGCAAGAATGTCGGCGATGATCTGAGTGAAGGCAAGCTGACCCTGCCGGTCATCTACGCCCTGCAGCGTGCGCCGGAAGCAGAAATTCCGGCACTGAAAGAAGCGATCGGCGCGGGGAATCTGGACATCATGCCGCGGCTGATGGCGCTCATGCAGGAAACCGGTGCGATTGCCAGTGCCCGTGAAGTGGCCGATGGCGAAGTGACCGCCGCGATAGCCGCGCTGGCGGTCTTGCCGGACAGCGACACCAAAACCCACCTGGCCGCATTGGCCCGTATTGCGGTAGATCGCCAGAGTTGAGCAGTGAGCGGCCATGATGGCCGTTTGGCGATGGTTGATGTTGTGAATGTTCTGGTGAGCGGTTTTGGTGCACCATCCCCAGCCATTTGATCCAGCAAGCGTCATCTCCAGACCATAAAAAAATGCCCGTCAATCATTTGACGGGCATTTTCTTTTGTATCGTGGGTGTGACGGGCTTATTTATCCGGCAGGTTGCGCATCATGTCACTGATCAGGTCTATCTGCTGGCTGAAGCGGCGGCAGTGGATGCACACCGCCAGATGGATACGCAGCCAGACCCTTTCACTCATCACCAGCGGACGGTCGCGGCGGATGGAGAGCAGCTGGGTGGCGCGGCGGCAGCTTCTCATCGGGGTCATGGGGTTTCTCCGTTAAACCATTTTTCGGTCAGGCAGGTTCGTAGCCCCATACGTGCGCGGTAGAGCAGTACTGATCCATTAGTCGCGCTGACGTCCAGTTCCTTACAAATCTCCGGCAAATCCAGGCCCATGATTTCGCGCATCATGAAGGCTTGAGCGGTCTTGAGCGGGAGCTTTTGCAGACAGAGTTCGAACAGCTGCCAGAACTGGGTGTTGTTCATGGCCTGTTCGGGCTTAGCCCATTCGGATACGCCCGGGGCGGCCCAGTGGCCACGGTCGTCAAACAGTTCTTCCAGCGGGCCGAGGCCGGTGTCGTCATCCTGATCTGGCGGGATAGCTTGCGGTTCTTTCTGTTTGGCGCGAATGACGTCGATGATCTTGAACTTGAGAATGCCGGTCAGCCAGGTCTTGATGCTGGATTTGCCTTCAAAACGATCCAGCTGCTCCAGCCCGGCCAGCAGGGTATCTTGCGTTACGTCCTCTGCCTGCTGCGGGTCGCGCAGTTGCAAGAGGGCGTAACGGTACAGATAGGTGCGGTGATTTTCCAGTTCTGCGGCGAGCGTCACCGTGAATGCTCCGTTGGCTTACGCGCCGGGCAAGGCTGGGGTGCCTTGGGCGTGACGGGCCAGGATGCGGTGGAAGTGGCGCGGGTCTTTGGGCTGGTTCAGCTCGGCAGGGCGCGGCAGGAAGTAGTCATACAGGCGGGACAGCCAGAAGCGCAAGGCGGCGGCACGCAACATCATGCCCCAGGCGTCTTTCTCTTCCGGCGTGAACGGACGCACGGCCTGATAGTGGCTGATGAACGCATGCAGGCGCGCCGGGTCCAGCTGGTAATCGCTGCCCAGGCACCAGTCATTGACGGTAATGGCCACGTCGTACATCAGGGTATCGGTGCAGGCAAAGTAAAAGTCGATCACGCCGCCGATTTCGTCTGCATCAAACAAGACGTTGTCGCGGAACAGGTCGGCATGAATGGCGCCCACTGGCAAATGGCTGCGGTCGAAGGTGGCTTGCAGGGCGACTTCGGTTTCCATCAGGCCGAGTTCTTCGGTGGTGAGGAAGCGCGACACGGCGATGGCGGTGCGGATGCGCCAGGCATTGCCATGGGTATTTTCGCGTTTCATCGGGTAGCTTTGGCCGGTGACGTGCATTTTGGCCAACAGCTCGCCCACGGCGGCGCAACGGGCAATGCTCGGGTTGTCGGACCAGTCGCCTTTCAGCCGGGTGACCAGTGACGCGGGTTTGCCGTTCAGCTCGCCCAGATAGATGCCGTCACGGTTACGGATGGGGGCGGGCGCTGGCAGGCCGGCGTTGGCCAGGTGTTCCATCAGCTCCAGGTTGTAGGGCAGCTGTTCGGCCTTGAGGTTCTCGAACAGGGTCAGGACAAAGCGGGTCTGGCCGGCGTAGTGGCCTTTGTCGCTACCCGTGGTGGTGACAAAAAAGTTGGTATTGTCGATACCCGCCAGAATGCCTTGCAGGCTGGCCAGATCGCCAAGTTCGTACTGGGCTAGCCAGGCAGACAGTTCTGCCTCGGAGACCGGTGTAAAAACAGACATAAAAAGCTCACTGAGGCTTGGTTAGCCAGGTTGGTTTCCACATATTGGGGTCTAGCTCGTCTTTGCGGACAAACTGCCCGTTACCCTCTTCATCGGCCATATAGTATGGCTTGCCTTTGTCTGGCGTGACCTTGATCAGGTACACCTTGCCACGGCGGATGAATTTTTCCTGCAGCAGGTCGCCATTGCGTTCTGACACAATGGCCGGCTCGTCCGTTACATCTACCGTCAGCTCGGGTGGGGGTACGTCCGGCAGGGCCGGCGCACCAGGCGGTAGGATCGGGGCAGATTTTGCCTGCACCCCAGTAGCGAAAACAAAAAGTGCTGCAAGTATAATGGGCTTGAGTGAGTTCATAAAGAGAATGTCGAAGCACGCTCTGCCAGGTTGAGGCTCCGGCTGCGCGATTCGTAATGGTTGAAAATGAGTTCGACGACTTCTTGCGGATCATCGGTGACGTGAATCAGGTTCATGTCTTCCGGGTTGATCATGTGTTCAGAAACCAGCGTATCCTGAAACCAGTTTACCAGACCTTTCCAGAATTCGCTGCCAACCAGGATGACCGGGATCTTTTTGGCCTTGCCGGTCTGGATCAGGGTCAGGGCTTCGGAGAGTTCGTCGAGCGTGCCAAAGCCGCCCGGCATGACCACGTACGCGGTGGCGTATTTGACAAACATCACCTTGCGGGCAAAGAAAAATTTAAAATTGATGCTCACGTCCTGATAAGGGTTACCACTTTGCTCGTGAGGCAATAGAATATTGAGGCCGATAGAGGGCGAAGCACCGCAGAAGGCGCCCTTGTTAGCCGCTTCCATGATACCGGGGCCGCCGCCGGAGATGACGGAAAAGCCCATGTCGGACAGGCGACGAGCAATGTCTTCTGCCAGCTTGTAGGACGGACTGTCCGGCTTGGTGCGGGCAGAGCCGAAAATGCTGACCGCGGGCAGGACCCGGGTCATGTTCTCGATGCCATCGACGAATTCGGAGATGATTTCCATCAGGCGCCAGGATTCTTTGGCGGTGTAGGCCTTTTGTTGTGCTGCGGGGTCGATCACCTTGGGCAACTTGTCCTGTAAACTCATGGTGTGCTCCTTATGCAGGTTGTTCCTGCTGTCATTGTTATTAGGCCGGGTGCGTTGCCGGGCCGGAAAGTAAGCGATTTATGAAAAAGCTGGTATTGGTGGATGGTTCGTCTTATTTGTACCGGGCATTTCATGCCATGCCGGACTTGCGATCCAAAACCGGTCAGCCTACCGGGGCCATCTACGGGGTGGTGAACATGCTGCGCCGCTTGCAGAAAGATTACCCGGCCGATTATAGCGTTTGCGTGTTTGACGCAAAAGGCAAGACTTTCCGCGATGACCTCTACCCCCAGTATAAGGCACACCGCCCGCCAATGCCGGACGATTTGCGCCCGCAGATCGAGCCTCTGCACGACATTATCCGTGCCATGGGCTTTCCGCTGCTGATGGAAGACGGCGTAGAAGCCGATGACGTGATCGGCACCCTGGCCCGTAAGGGTGCGGCCCTGGGCATGGAAGTCATCGTGTCGACCGGTGACAAGGACATGGCCCAGCTGGTGGACCAGCACGTGCGGCTGGTCAATACCATGACCAACGAGGTGCTTGACGAAGCGGGCGTGCTGGCCAAGTTCGGCGTGCCGCCAGACCGCATCATTGATTATCTGACCCTGATTGGCGACACCGTGGATAACGTGCCCGGCGTGACCAAGTGCGGCCCGAAAACGGCCGTCAAGTGGCTGACCGAGTTTGGTGACCTGGCCACCATCATGGCGCGGGCCGATGAAATCGGCGGCGTGGTCGGGCAAAACCTGCGCGATGCACTGGACTGGCTACCGATGGGCCGCCAGCTGATCACCATCAAGTGCGATGTCCCCCTGCAACACGACTGGCCGGAGCTGGAAAACAAACCGGTCGAGAAAAACACCCTGCTGGGGTTGTTCCGCCAGTGTGACTTTAAAACCTGGAGCCGCGAGCTGGAAGAAGCGGGCGCGGTGATGGACGGAAGCCCGACCGCCGTGGTGCCGCAAGGGGAGGTTGGCGAAACCGCCGACCTGTTCGGCAGCAGTGCGCCAGTGGCCGCTGCCGTGCCGGAAGCCCCCAAAGAACGCCGGTACGAGACCATCCTGACCGAGGCCCAGCTGCAACACTGGCTGCAAAAAATCACAACGGCCCGCCTGACCGCCGTGGATACCGAAACCACGGGGCTGGACGGCATGACGGCACAGATCGTGGGTATCTCTTTGTCTGTGACCCCTTATGAAGCGGCCTACCTGCCGCTGGGGCACGATTACCCCGGCGCCCCGGCGCAATTGCCGCTGCAACACGTGCTGGATACCCTGCGCCCGTGGCTGGAAGGCGCGCAGTACCCCAAGGCCGGCCAGAACCTGAAATACGACCGCCACATTTTTGCCAATTACGGCATTCATCTGGCCGGGGTGGCGGAAGACAGCATGTTGCAGTCCTACGTGCTGACCAGCTATGAGCCGCACAACATGGACGATCTGGCGGCCAAATACCTGGATGAAACCACCATCAAGTACGAAGAACTGTGCGGCAAGGGCGCCAAGCAGATTCCGTTTACCCAGGTGAGCATCGACGATGCCACCAACTACGCGGCTGAAGATGCCGACATCACCTTGCGGCTGGTGCAGCACTTCCAGCCCAAGCTGGCCGCCGAGAAGCAGCTGGATTACGTGTACCGCGAGCTGGAGCTGCCGGTGGCAGACATCCTCTGCCGTATCGAACGTAACGGCGTATTACTGGATAGCAGCAAGCTCGCCCGCCAGAGCCACGAGCTGGGCGCACGCCTGCTGGAGCTGGAGCAGCAAGCTTACGCCCTGGCGGGCCAGCCGTTTAACCTGAACTCGCCCAAGCAGTTGCAGGAAATCCTGTTTACCAAACTGGGTATTCCGACCAAGGACGTGAAAAAAACCGCCAGCGGTGGTTTTTCGACCGACGAAGAAGTGCTGCAAAAGCTGGCGCTGGATTACCCGCTGCCCAAACTGCTGCTGGAAAATCGCACGCTAAGCAAACTGAAATCTACCTACACCGACAAGCTGCCGTTGATGGTGAACCAGACAACTGGCCGCGTGCATACCAACTACGCGCAGGCGGTGGCGGTAACCGGGCGCTTGTCCAGTAACGAACCTAACCTGCAGAACATCCCGGTACGCACCACCGAAGGGCGCCGCATCCGTGAGGCCTTTATTGCACCGGCGGGGCATCATCTGGTCAGCGCAGATTACTCGCAGATCGAACTGCGCATCATGGCGCACTTGTCCGAAGACGCGGGTCTGTTGCGGGCGTTCTCCGAGGGGCTGGACGTGCACCGGGCCACGGCATCCGAAGTGTTTGGCGTGGCACCGGCGGACGTCACCAGTGACCAGCGCCGCTATGCCAAGACCATCAACTTCGGCTTGATTTACGGTATGTCGGCCTTTGGCCTGGCATCGCAGCTGGAGATTGACCGCGCGACGGCGCAAGGCTTTATCGAGCGTTACTTCCAGCGCTATCCGGGCGTGAAGGATTACATGGAGCGTACCCGCCACGCTGCCAAGGATCAGGGCTATGTCGAGACCGTGTTTGGCCGCCGCCTGTGGCTGCCGGAAATCAAGGCCGCCAACCCGATGCGCCGCCAGGGTGCAGAACGTGCCGCGATTAACGCCCCCATGCAAGGCACCGCCGCCGACCTGATCAAGCTGGCGATGATTGCCGTGGACAAATGGATTACCGACGAAAAGCTGGGCAGCAAACTGGTGATGCAGGTGCACGATGAACTGGTGCTGGAGGTACCGGATGCCGAGATCGACCTGGTGAAAGTCCGCCTGCCCGAGCTGATGGCCGGCGTGGCCCAACTGCGGGTGCCGCTACTGGCCGAAGTGGGCGTGGGCGAGAACTGGGAAGCGGCGCATTGAGGGTAGGTTGGCAGGGGATTTGGTCGATATCGCTGCGCTCCATCCACCCTATGCCGGCCGGTATCGGTAGGGCTGCAGGGTGATGATGCATCAGATGATGTGCAGGGTGTGTCGCGCGAGGGAAGGTGCTGTATAGTGACTGCAATCAAAACGAATACCGCTGCCATGCACTTGCGCGTGGCGCGACCCGTGAGTGATCTGGCGCGTGCTTGCCGCATGTATATGGACGGGCTCGGGCTACAGTTGGTGGGCCAGTTTGAGGACCATGACGGCTTTGATGGCGTGATGCTGGGCCACCCGGGCGGGACGTATCACTTTGAGTTTACCTATTGCCGCACGCATCCGGTGGCACCAACGCCAACAGCGGAAGATTTGCTGGTGTTTTATCTACCGGATTTGGCGGCGTGGTCGGCCGCTTGCGCGGCGATGCTGGGGGCGGGGTTTGCCCAGGTGGCGTCGCTAAACCCTTACTGGGATGTGCATGGCCGGACGTTTGCCGACCCGGATGGCTATCGCGTGGTGTTGCAGCAGGCCGGATGGGACAATCAGGCATAAGCCTGTTGCCGGATTAACCGGTTTTGAAGGGGGTGGTGGTTAGCCCTTGCAAAACCGGTGTCGTGTTCAGATACTTCCTTCTTTTTCGATGACCAGAATGCGGGCCTCCCCCTTGGGGTGAGCCACATGTTCGCATCCGGTATCCGCAAAAAAGATGTCCCCGGGGCGTAAGGTTGCCAGCCGGACTTCGCCCGCTTCCTTGTAGTGCATGTCGACTTCGCCATCCAGTACCACAAAGACTTCTTCGCCATCGTTGACGTGCCATTGGTACGGCTGGTCTGTCCAGTGCAGCCGGGTGGTCACGCCACCCATGTTGGCAATGTCCAGCGCGCCCCAGGCTCGGTTGGCGGTAAAGGTGTTGCTACGGATGATGTTCATGGGATGACCTTGACGGGTTGAGTTGGGCAAATCTTATCGTGTCGATTGCCTATATAAAATGCGCGTTATGGTCGTGTAGGGGACGAAAAGAGACATCTGTGCTGTTTGATGTGGTGGATGTCAGTGTGCGCCTTCCACCAAAAGACCAAAAGGCTAGCGGGCGACTTGCTGTAACCAGTCGAACACGGTATTGACGAACGGGGTTCTGGGTTCCAGCCGTGAGCGTATCAGCCACAGGCGGGGGCGGGATTTGCCAGGGATTTGCGGTAGCCGGACGACCTGACCGTTTTGCAGTGCCTGTGCGCACAGGATACTGGAGAGGTAGGCAATGCCGGCATCCTGAATCACGGCATCCAGCAATACCCGGGCATCGTCTGCGGTGTAGCCGCGCCGGTAATTGGGGGATAAGCCGGTGGCCAACAACCCGCCCCAGGACGGGTCATGCTCGTGAAACAGCAGCGGCGCTTTTTCCAGAATGCTCGGGTACCCCAGCCGGCCAATCGTTTCTGCCCGTTTGGGGCTGCACACCGCGATATCGCTGTCTTCCAGCAGGGCCGTGCAATCGACGTCTGCGGTATGGATGGGACGACGGGAGATAACGATATCCACGTCAATGCGGTCGATCTCGCGCATGTTTTCGGTAGTGGTCAGCCAGACTTCCTGCGTCGGCAGGATCTGCCGCAGTGCGGGCAGCCGCGGGATCAGCCAGCCATGGGCAACATCGGCCGGCAGGTTGATGATGACCGACTCCGGGTCACGGTATGGTTCGATGCGATCCAGCCCGCGGGCCAGTCCTTGCAATGAGGTACTGACCGAGGCAAACAGCAGCTCGCCGGCGGCCGAGAGTTCTACGCCGCTGCCTGTCCGCACAAACAGCGCCTGACCTACATAATTCTCCAGTTTCAGAATCTGCTGGCTAATGGCCGATTGCGTCAGCGACAGTTCGTCCGCCGCGCGGGAAAAGCTTTTCAGGCGGGCGGCGGCTTCAAACGTCTGCAGGTTGTTGAGCGGTAGATGGCGTCTCATCGTGGTATTAGAATTGATAATATCCCCTGTAGTGTAGCTAATTGCCGCGTGTATCACCAGCGGTGTACATTTTCAGCCATGGAATCAAGGCGATTTGAATGGTTTGAATCGTCTGGTCACAGAAGCAGTTATTGTCAGATGGAAGCGTTTATTAGTATGCCTTCTATCTACCGGCGGGAACTGACTGCTTTTCTGTGTCGATGCGTGTTCATGGAGAGAGAAAATGTTGCTACGTCGTTGTGTGGTAGGGGCTGGCGCCCTGGTGCTGTCGCTGTCGGTGCTGGCCAAGGAAGAGCCGGTACTGAACCTGTTTGCCTGGTCGGATTATTTTGCCCCGGAGACCTTGTCGCGTTTTACCAAGGAAACCGGCATCAAGGTGGTGTACGACAAGTTCGACAGCAACGAGGTGTTGCAGGCCAAGCTGCTGACCGGTCATAGCGGTTACGACATGGTGTTTCCCGCATCCGAATTCATCAGCAAGCAGATTGTGGCCGGGCTGTACCAGCCGCTGGACCGCAAAAAGCTGCCCAACTACCGTAACCTGGACGGTAACCTGATGGCCAAAGCGGCCGACGTAGACCCGGGCAACAAATTTGGCGTGCCTTATGTATGGGGTACGGTCGGGGTGGCGATTCGCCCGGAGGCGGTGAAGAAAGCACTGGGGGGCGAACCGATGCCGGCCAATCCTTTGTCGCTGCTGTTTGACGTCAAATACACCAGCAAGCTGAAAAAATGCGGCATCAGTTATCTGGATGCCGCGACCGATGTCGCCAACGTGGCGCTGGCGTATCAGCAGGTCAGTGGGGGCAAGTTTGACAAAGCGGCACTGGAATCCGCCATGAAAGCGATCCAGCCGGCACGCGCCAGCGTGCGGGTATTCAACTCGACCCCGATTGATATTCTGGCCGGGGGGGATGTCTGCGTGGCCATGGCGTACTCGGGCGACGCCTTTACCGCCCGCAAGCGCGCCAAGGAAGCCGGCAGCAAGGATACGGTGACTTATCTGCTGCCCCCGCAGCATACCCCTGCCTGGATGGACATGATGGCCATCCCGAAAGATGCGACCCATCCGGAGAATGCCCATGCGTTCATCAACTATATGCTGCGTCCGGACGTGGCGGCAGAGATTACCAATAACCTGTACTTCGTGAACCCCAATGGTGCGGCTACCGCACTGGTCAGCCCGGAGATCAAGTCAGACCCGAAAATCTACTTGCCGCAAGAGTCGATCAAACAGCTGGCGCTGTCTGCCGCCGCACCCAAAGAGTACCAGCTGCGTCGCCAGGCTCTGTTTTATCAGTTCAAGAGCGGCAAATAAGCCGGATAACGGCCTAAACCGGTTTCGGGCAGGCCCTGTGCCTGCCGCAGCTTTTTCTCATCGGCTGCCAAAACATGGATGTGACACGGGTAACCCCCGCATTAATTGAGAGAGCATCATGAGCGCAACAGAACTGACCATGAACGAACCCCTGTATGGTGATGGCGCCATCCGTCGCCAGAGCCTGTACGGCAATTCCATCGAAAACACCTACGCCGGCGTGCTGAGCTTCATGCGTCGCAAATATACCCGTGACCTGACCGGCGCCGACGTGGTGATCAGTGGCGTGCCGCTGGATCTGGCCACTACTTTCCGCCCGGGCGCGCGCCTGGGGCCGGCCGCCATCCGTGCGGCCAGCGTACAGTTGTCCGAGCTCAAGCCATACCCATGGGGGTTCGACGTGTTTGAGCACCTGGCCGTGATCGACTACGGCGATTGCTGGTTTGATGCCCACAACCCGCTGACCATCAAGAACGCGATTGTGGAACACGCCCGCACCATCTTGCAAAGCGATGCCAAGATGCTGACTTTTGGCGGTGATCACTACATCACCTATCCGCTACTGAAAGCACATGCCGAAAAATACGGTGCGCCGCTCAGCCTGATCCACTTTGATGCCCATTGCGATACCTGGGCAGATGATGCACCGGACAGCCTGAACCACGGCTCCATGTTCTACAAGGCCATCAAGGACGGCCTGATCGACCCGAAACGCTCGGTACAGATCGGCATCCGTACCTGGAATGATGACTTCATGGGCGTGAATGTGCTGGATGCGCAATGGGTGCACGATAACGGCCCCAAAGCCGTGCTGGACAAGGTTTACCAGATTGTCGGCAATCACCCGACCTACCTGACGTTTGACATCGACTGTCTGGACCCGGCGTTTGCCCCTGGCACCGGTACCCCCGTATCGGGTGGCCTGAGTTCGGCGCAGGCGTTGCAGATCATTCGCGGCATGGAGCCCGTCAACCTGATCGGCATGGATGTGGTGGAAGTCGCTCCGGCCTACGACCAGAGCGAAATCACCGCCATTTCTGCGGCCCATATCGCCCAGGACCTGTTGTGCGTACTGCGTAACCAGAAACTGAAAAAGTAAGCCAAAGTCTCCCTCGTTAGTTGCATTTTGTCAGCAGCTCCCGGTGCTGTTCGCGCAGCACCGGGTTTTTTTATGGCCGGTGGGAAGATGGAGGTTGATTGTCGGGGACTAACTGTCTAAAGTGAGACCCTATTCACCGACAAGCGAGATTTGATGCTACCTGCCCCGATACCCGTCAACGAACCCGAGCGCATTGCCTCTTTGCGCCGGATGCTGATGCTGTCCACGCCCGATGAAGAAGCCTTCGACCGGGTGACGCGCACGGCACAGCGGATGTTCAATGTACCGGTGGTGCTGATCTCTCTGATTGACGAAAACCGGCAATGGTTCAAGTCCTGTATCGGTCTGCCGGTGCGGGAAACCGGACGTGACGTGTCGTTTTGTGGCCATGCCATCCTGAAAAACGAACTGTTCGTGATCGAAAATGCGCTGCAAGACGAGCGTTTTGCGGACAACCCGCTGGTGCTGGGGCCGCCGCATGTGATTTTCTATGCCGGTCGGCCGCTGCGGAATCCGGAAGGTTTTCTGATCGGGACCTTGTGCCTGATCGACCATGCGCCACGCACGTTTACGCCGGATGATCGCAAAGCGCTGGAAGACCTCGGGCACTGGATCGAACTGATTTTTCTGGGACGAGAACTGAGCGAATCGCAGCGTGCGATGCTCGATGAGCTGGATGAAAGCCGGCGTAACCAGATGCTGGACCCGATGCTGAACATCTGGCGTTATGATGCCGTTACCGACATGCTCAAGCGCGAGGTGTCGCGTTCTTACCGGATCAAAAAGCCGCTTGCCCTGCTGCTGATCGAGATTGATGGCATGGACAAGATCGTGGCAGAACACGGTAGCGGCGCAAGGGATGCCGCGCATCTGGATCTGGTACGCAACCTTAAATCCGTGATGCGTGCCTTTGATACCATCGGCCGCTATCGGGAATCCCAGTTTCTGGTGATCCTGCCCGAAGCGGATGAAGCCCATCTGACACCGCTCATCGAGCGGCTGACCTGGGCCGTGACGGCACTGCCTTGCCTGGTAGCAGATGCGTTGATCGACATTACCGTCAGTATCGGCCTGTGTTATTCCGACTTCCTCGTTGAAACGCCGAACGCGCTGGAACTGCTGCGCCGGGCTGAGCTGGCCTTGCATGCCGGCCGGAGAGACGGCAAGACCGGGCAGATTACCCGTTACCTGCCGGAGCATGGCGACGTTTGATCCTGACCGATGAAAAAGCTTGTTCTGCATCAACGGTTTCAGAAAAAGGGTGTTAGCCTGCCCTGCTTTACCCCGGTTTATGCTATAAAAGCGGGGTGAAAACCACCGTGTACCGATTCCTGCTGCTGTGTCTGCTGGCCCTTGTGTTGCCGTTACAAGGCATAGCGGCTATTTCGGCTGCAACCGGGTCATCCCCCGTTCCTTCACCGATGGTGCAGACCATGCCGGTCGCAGCGCCCTGTCATGACATGCCGATGCCGCAGATGAAACCGGCCAACAGCGATACGCATTGTGCCGCACCGCATGCCAAGGCAGATATCGATTGTTCTCAGCATGCACCTTGCTGTCTCCCCGTGGCCCTGCTGGCGGCAAGCCTGACCATGCCCGCCTTGGTGCATGCAACTGTCCATAGCGGTTATCTGCCACGCACGCTACCCGTTATCTCGCCGGATACCCCGGAACACCCGCCCAAACGCTTCACACCGTTTCTCGCCTGAGTTTTCGTGGCGCTGTCGGTCTTGCTGTTATCACCTGCCGGGTGACGAACGCCGATGGACCAGACAGAGGCCAATATCCTCATCTGCTGTGTGAAAGCAAACATCATGAACGCATTAAAACAATCTGTAGCGGTGCCTGCCGCTGTGTTGAATCCATCCCGCCGTACCTGGCTGTTGGCCGCGCTGGCGTGCTCGCTGCCGGTGGCCTGGGCCATGCCATCCCCTCTGACCGTGGACGTCTGGAAATCCCCCGCTTGCGGCTGTTGCAAGGACTGGGTTGCCACCCTGACCCGGGCCGGGTTCCGCGTGCAACTGCATGAAACCGGTAACGCTGACAAGCGCCGCCAGTTAGGTATACCGGATTCGCTCGGGTCTTGCCATACCGCACAGGTTGGCGGTTATGCCCTGGAAGGACATGTGCCGGTGACCGAGATTCAGCGCCTGCTCCGTGAGAAACCGGCGGCCATCGGGCTGGCGGTGCCCGGCATGCCAGTCGGTTCTCCGGGCATGGATGGGCCTGCCTATGGCGGGCGTCACATGCCGTTTGATGTGTTGCTGGTACAGGGTGGCGGCAAAGTGCAGGTTTACCGGTCGTACGGCGTAAAACCCTGAGCCAAGGCCCTGGCCACCCACACCCCTGGCTGGCAGTGAAGCGCTGCTGGCCGGTTTGCATGCATACGGAGAACGACATGTTGAAGATAATGAAATCCATCGGCCTGATGCTCGGCATCGCTGGCAGTTCGCTGCTGGCCGCCCCATCCGGCACCGCCTATACCGCCAACGAGCGTGATGCCACCATTAGTCAGGTGGCACTGGCGACCGGGCAAGTAAAGCAGATATCGCTGACGATTGCCCCCCATAACGTGCAGATATCACCAGACGGGCAATGGCTGCTGGCCGTTGGCATGCCGCCTGCCACAGGCATGCACGCCGGGATGGCCGGTATGGGCCAGCTGCAGGTGTTCCAGACCGGGCAGATGGGGGCACCGGCCTTTGTGCTGCCGGCCGGTAACCATCCGGCCCATGTGGTCACGGACCTGTCCGGCCAACGCGCCTTTGTCACCGATTCTGCTGCCAATGCGGTACTGGTCTATGACCTGGCCTCCCGCAAACAGACAGGGCGCATTCCAACGGGTGCTTACCCGCATGGTCTGCGCCTGAGTCCGGCGGGGGACCAGCTGTTTGTGGCGAACATGCAAGACAACAGTGTGTCCGTCATCTCGGTGGCGAGCCTCACGGAGGTTGCCCGCATTCCGGTTGGCAGGGCGCCGGTACAGGTCGGGTTTTCGCCGGATGGCAAGCGGGTGTATGTCTCGCTGAGTGGTGAAGATGCGCTGGGGGTGATCGACACCCGGACACGCAAGCTGGTGGCACGCATTCCGGTCGGCCATGTTCCGGTACAAATGCAGGCATCGCCCGATAACCGGCAGGTATTTGTCGCGAACCAGGGCAACAAGGCCAGACCGAATGACACCGTGTCGGTGATCGACCCGGCCACGCAGCAGGTAAAAGTGACGGTGACAACCGGTAAAGGTGCGCATGGGGTTGCGCTGGCAGATCAGGGCGCCTATGTGCTGGTGACGAATATGGATGCCGGCACGTTGTCAGTCATTGATGCGACTAGCCTGCAGGTGGTGGCCACCTATCCGGTTGGCGCGGGCCCTAACGGCATTACCTGGCAAGCCGGCCAGACACCGTAACCGGCCTCAGATCACCGGTTTGCCACCAATATGTTTTAACAAGACATCGACCATCAGTTTGACGCGCGGCGTCCGGTAGCGGTCTGCGCTGTAAATCAGCCAGACCGTTCCCTGATAGCGCCCCAGCAGCCGCCAGTCTGGCAAAACCTGGACCAGGCGTTTGTCGGCCAGCATCCGGGTGACGGTAAAGTCGGGCAGGCAGGCGATGCCCAGGCCGCGCAACGCGGCATCGCGGCGGATTTCGCTATGGTTAGACGCGTAGCGGCCGCGAATCTGAACCGAGACCCGGCCGGCGACATGGCCGGTGAGCGACTGAAAACTCCAGACGTCATCGTCCGGAGCTTCGCCCAGATGCAGGCAGCTGTGGCGAAGGAGTTGTTCCGGATGCGTCGGGGTGCCATGGCGGGCCAGATACTCAGGCGAGGCACACAACAAGGTGCGCAGCTCCATCAGCGGACGAGCCACCACGCCCACGGGCGGGTCGCCCAGGCGAATGGCGATGTCCACCCCGCCAGAAATCAGGTCGACAGGCTGATCGCTAACCAGCAACTCCAGATCCAGACCGAGATACTCGGCCAGCAAGGCCGGCAGGTGCGGGTGGACCAGTTGCAGCGACATGGCTTTGGGGGCAGACAGCCGTACCCGGCCTTCGATGGTGGTGGCGTGCCGCTTGGCACTATCGGCAGCGGCACGGGCGGCGCTCAGCATTTGCTTGGCGTGCCGGCAGATATCCTGCCCGCTGTCTGTGAGGCGCAGCTGCCGGGTGCTGCGCTCAAACAGGCGTACCTCCAGCAGGCGTTCCAGCCTGCCGATCTGCCGGCTCACCGCCGACGGGCTCAGCCCGTTCTGGCGCGCAGCTTCGCTGAACGAGCCGGCCTCGACCACGCTGACCAGCAAGGCCAGTTCGGACAGATGATGACTGATGTCTTGTGGGGTGCGCATGCGGTCCTATTTGTGCGTATAGTGCATAGATGTTTTGTCAATACATGAGATTATCACTTTTCTGTCACTAATATATAGTGACAAACACCGTGATGATTTCTGCAACGACTGACCAGAGCGCCCATGCCACTTCATATTGCCACCCCGTTGATCCAGTCCGCCATCCTGAGTGCCCGTAACGGGCGTGACATCTGGCTCAAGATGGAAGCATTGCAACCGCCCGGTTCGTTCAAGATCCGTGGAGTGGGGGCGGCCTGCGAGGCCTACGCTGCCCGTGGTGCCCAAAAACTGCTGACCTCGTCTGGAGGCAATGCCGGACTGGCCGTGGCGTATGCCGGCCAGCAACTGGGGTTGCCGGTGACCGTGGTGGTACCGGAGACCACGACCGAGCGGGCGATCCGTCTATTGCGCGACTATGACGCAACGGTGATGGTGCATGGTCCCGGCTGGCACGAA
The DNA here is from genome assembly GCF_000376945.1 of Leeia oryzae DSM 17879. Taxonomy (GTDB): domain Bacteria; phylum Pseudomonadota; class Gammaproteobacteria; order Burkholderiales; family Leeiaceae; genus Leeia; species Leeia oryzae. Next base: position 137,541 of record NZ_AQXU01000021.1, on the reverse strand, counting down.
GCCAACCAGAAAGCGCTTTCACTGATAGACGAGCAGACGGCATTCATCCATCCGTTTGACGACCCGCTGCTCTGGCAGGGACACGCCAGCATGATCGACGAAGTAGCACAGCAAGGGCTGCGCCCGGATGCGGTGGTAGTTGCCGTGGGCGGTGGCGGGCTGTTGAGCGGCGTGGCTGAGGGCATGCAGCGTCAGGGATGGGATAGCGTCCCGCTGATTGCGGTCGAAACCGTCGGTGCGGCGTCTTTCCATGCGGCAGTCGAGGCGGGCGAGCGGGTGACGCTACCTGCGATTAGCTCGGTCGCAACGTCACTGGGGGCACGGCAGGTTTGCCAGCAAGCCTTTCAATGGGCACAAACCCGTCCGGTCATCAGCCGGGTGGTATCTGACAAAGCCGCCTTGCAGGCATGCGAGCAGTTTCTGTCTGACCAGCGGGTGCTGGTTGAACCCGCGTGCGGGGCCGCCTTGGCGCTGGCGTATGAGCAATCTGCCGTGCTGGACTCGTATCGGAAAGTCCTGTTCATTGTCTGTGGCGGGGCCACGGCGGGTATCGACCAGATTCGCCAGTGGCTGGATAAAGCCTGACCCGTTTCACCTCTCGCCTGCCTGTTGATACCGTTGCGATCGCAAGGAGACTCACCCATGTTGCCACGTCTGAGCAAGGCGGATGCCTTGCTACTGTTGAGTGCCATGATCTGGGGTACCAGTTATGGCGTTGCCAAGTCTGCGCTGGCCTATTATCCGGTGGCCGGCCTGATTGCGCTCCGTTTTGGCTTGACCGTTTTGCTGCTCTTGCCCCGCTGGCTTCGGCTGGGCAGGCATCAACAGCTACTGACCCTGCGCGCCGGCGTGCCGACAGGTCTTGTCTTGTTGCTGATTTTTCTGAGCGAGACCGCCGGTGTGTCGCTGACCAGTGCCGGAAACGCCGCCTTTCTGATCAGCCTGTGCCTGTTACTGACGCCACCGGTCGAATGGCTCTGGCTGGGCAAACGTCCCGCAGGCCGTTTCTGGATCGGGGCCTCCCTGTCGTTACTGGGGACGTGGCTGCTCACCCGCGCGGCTACCGGTGCGCTGAACCGGGGAGACATGCTGATGCTGGTGGCCGCCTTGCTGCGCGCCTGCCAGGGATGCCTGATCCGACGCCAAACCGAAGGCAAACACATGGACATGCTGGGACTGACGACCGTACAGGCGATGGTCGTGGCTGTCGGGGCGCTGGGCTTGGCCATGACGGGTACAGGGTTACCCGCTTTGCCAGCCGCGCCCGCGTTTTGGGGCGCCATCGTCTATCTGGTCATGGGGTGTACCATCCTGGCGTTCTTTGCCATGAACCACGCCCTGGCCACTAGCAGTCCCAGTCATGTGGCGGTGCTGCTGGGTAGCGAGCCGTTGTGGGGCGCACTGTTTGCGACCATCGCCTTGGGGGAGCATCTGGGGATCAGCGGCTGGCTGGGCGGGGCAATAATTGCCGGAACGGCGCTGTGGCTGGCCTTGGTACCTGTCCGGTCATCTGCCATGCTGGCGCCGGCCTGAATATTTTATTGGCATAACCAGCGGCTGGCCGTTATGCTGTGGTTTTGACCGGATACTCCATCATGACGCAACAGGAAGACATGCTGTGCGGTACGCGCATCCGACTCCGCCCGCTGCAGATGACCGATGCGGCCGATCTGGTACGTGCCGCCAGCGATGGGGCGTTATGGCAACTGAACGTCACCGAGGTACCGTCTGCCGACACGGTAGCGGCCTATATCGGAAAAGCCCTGCAAGGCCGGGATAGCGGTAGCGTCATGCCGTTTGCCATTGTCTTGCAAACCAGTGGCCAGGTCATCGGTACCACCCGCTTCTGGCAGATCAGTCCGCACCATCGCAGGCTGGAAATCGGCGGAACCTGGCTAGCCGCCAGCTGGCAACGGACATTTGCCAATACCGAAACTAAATACCTGATGCTGCAACATGCCTTTGAGCGCATGCAGTGTGTGCGGGTACAGCTCACCACCGATGTCCTGAACGAGGCTTCCCGGCGGGCCATCCTGCGGCTGGGTGCCACGCAGGAAGGCATACTGCGTAACGAACGCATCATGCCCGACGGCCGCAAGCGCGATTCGGTGGTTTACAGCATTCTGGATGACGAATGGCCTGCCATCAAACAGCAATTGGCCACCCGTCTGGGTCTTAATTTGCTTCCGTAACGATCTGTATCGTGCCGGACAGCGTTTTGTGAACCGGACACTTGTTGGCAATTTCCGTCAGGCGCGCTTTTTCATCGTCCGACAAATTGCCGACATAACGGATCTGCCGGGTAAACATGTGGGTACCGCCAAGCTGGGTCTGACTGATCTGGACTTCAATATCCTGCAAGTCCCAGCCCTTGCGCCGGGCATACATGGTTACCGTCAGTGCCGTGCAACTGCCCAGCGCAGCGGCCAGCAGGTCATGCGGTTCCGGCCCGGCATCTTCACCGCCTGCGGCTTCCGGTACGTCCGAAATCAGGGTGTGTTTCCCCACCATAATCTGTTGTTGCAACTTGCCATGACCGTGTTTTACCAAGACTTCCATGCTGACTCCTGAGTAATAAGGGGCTCTGCCATGCGCCGACCGGCAGATCATGCATTCTGGATATTGCATTTATACATGATTGGGGTAAGGTGTAAACAGCTAATTGTGCTGTCACGCCAGAGAGGTTTCTGCCCCATGTCTGTCCGCCAGGCCAGTCGCCAGGATATTCCCGCCATTGCGCAGTTGCACGCCCGCAGCTGGCGTCATGCCTACCGTGGCGCCTTGAGCGAGGCGTATCTGGCAGGCGACCTCGAACAGCATCGGCAGCAGGTCTGGCAAGCCCGCCTGCAAGTAGCAGACCCGACCAGCCTGTGTCTGCTGGCAGAGGCGAATGGCCAGTTACAAGGGTTTTCTTACGTACAGGCAGACCGGCATCCGCACTGGGGGTCGTTACTGGATAACCTGCATGTTGATCCAGACCTGCATCGCACCGGCATTGGCAAACAATTGTTATTGCACACCGCCCGCTGGTGTATGGATAACGCCACGCATCCGGGGCTGCATTTATGGGTGTTGCAGTCCAATGCGCAGGCGCTGGCGTTTTACCAAGCCCTTGGTGCTCAGGCCGTTAGCGACGATGTCTGGTCACCACCCGGTGGTGGTGCCATCCCCCGATTTTGTTACGCATGGGCAGATGTAAACCATTTGGCTGACATGCCTGCCCGACATCCCTGAAAGGAATCCTCATGAAAGGAAGTTGCCTGTGTGGCGCCGTGGTGTATGAAATCGACAGCATAGACCGGCCGATAGGCCATTGCCACTGTCAGACCTGCCGCAAGGCACACTCGGCCGCGTTTGCCACGACGGCAGGTGTCTTGCGTGAGCATTTCCGCTGGCTACAGGGGCAAGATCGCCTCTCGTCCTACGAATCATCCCCGGGCAAAAAGCGGCATTTCTGTTCGGTGTGCGGCTCCCAGCTGGTGGCCGAACGCGAAGCCCAGCCTTTCATGATCGTCCGCGTAGCAACTCTGGATGAAGACCCCGGCATGCTGCCCGTGCAGCATATCTGGACATCCCATGACGTCCCCTGGCTGGCGTATGACGATCTGCCTGCCTATCCGGAATGGCAGCCGGGCCGGTAAACGGGTCTTGGTTTTCTGGCTGGGGTGCGAACAGCTCCCTGGCTGCCATGGAACCAGACGTCTTGGTAATGGCTTACATAGCAGATGCCATCGATACACAAAAGAATGGACAAGCAGGTACCGCAGTGAGGGCAAGCAGGCAATCTTGATATCCAGGCATAAGGAGTTCCGCACATGAATGAGAAAAAGCAGCAGTCCGCCATCAAGGCGCTCAACCGGATCATGGAAACAGAACTGGCAGGCGTGGTGCGCTATACCCATTATTCGCTGATGGTATTCGGTTATACCCGCATCCCCATCGTGTCATGGCTAAAAGGCAATGCGCAGGAAAGCCTGGACCATGCCCACAAGGCTGGGGAATTGGTGACCTTGCTGGGCGGTCATCCCTCGTTAAAAATCGGTTCGCTGCTGGAAACCGAAAAGCATGATATTGGCGATATCTTGCGGGAGAGCCTGGCGCATGAGAAAAATGCGCTCAAAGGCTATTATGACCTGCTAAAAATTGCCGAAGGCGAGTCGGTGCTGCTGGAAGAGTACGCGCGTGAAATGATCGTACAAGAAGAACTGCACCTGGACGAAGTCAATAAAATGCTGCGCAAGCCCGGCGATGTTGCGCCGTTTGCGGGGTAAACCGCTTGAGCCGGTAGCGTGATGGGCTGGTGTGCCAGACCATCACGCGCCAGCAACTACTACTGTTGCTGCCGATGGCAAAACCAGCCTGGCCGCAGGCTTACTCCATCGGCATCAGGTTCTTTTGCGGCTGGCTGGCGGCGGGTTTCAGCGCATCAGCGGCGGATGCAATCTCGACCCGGTTGCGCCCCTTGTTTTTGGCCGTATACAGTGCCTGATCCGCTCTGGCAATGACATGGTCGGCAGGCTCAGCCGGTGACCAGCTGGTGGCCCCGATACTGGCCGAGATCGGCAACGATTTGCCGCCGGCTTCAAACACCGTATCGGAAAGCAAGCTCCGGAAGCGCTCTCCCACATGGGACAGCGTGTCTTCCCGTTGCAGGAACATCAAAAATTCTTCGCCACCCCAGCGCACCAGCAATTCGTTCTGCTGCAAGGCCGATTTTAGTCGCGCGGCAATGTTGACCAGCAGCTCGTCGCCGGTCAGGTGACCAAATGCATCGTTGATGTGTTTGAAGTGATCAATATCCAGCAGCAGCACCTGGGTATGAATGTCCTTGCGATGCAGCTTGCTGACCCAGGCCGGAATCATTTCCAGAAAGGCATGCCGGTTCAGGCAGCCGGTGAGCGGGTCTGTTGCTGCCTGCTGCTTGAGGGCTTTCTGGTTTTGCTGAATGGCCACCACCATGGCAAGGAGTACCAGCAACAAGATGGGCAGGTAGATCACGGACTGCACGATCAGGTCTTTGGTGACTTTGGCCAGCGGTGCCGATTCATCCTGCTCCACCAGCAAATACCAGCCCAGGTCCGGAATGTAGCGGGTATTCAGCAGCAGGTGCTGCTTGCCATTCTGGTATTCAAAATGCTTGGGCTGTTTGCTGTCGGAAGACAGAATGTGCGGTACCAGCGGCGACATCCCTGGAATATCGTTCAGCGATGACCAAGGCATTTGATGATTCCGGCTGCCCAGAATGATCTTGCCGTGCTTGTCGGCAAAATAAATAGTGCGGCTGAATCTGGCTTCGTACTGCTGGATGAACGCGGCAATCGTATCCAGTTTCAGGCCAACGCCGGTAATGCCCAGAAATTCACCCTTCTCGTTCTTCAGGCGGTAGTTGATAAAGACAGTCAGGGCGCCTTTGTTGGCTTCGTCCGTATCCACGTCGATTCTGAAATCCGAGCGCATCTGGCGCGCCTGGAAATACCAGATATCGTGCTTGTCGTTTTCGTTTACCTGCTTGAGGATGCCTTCGCCAAAGTAATATTTCCGGCTTTTGTCCGAGACCAGAAAGCTGCTGACAGTGTTGTATTTGCTTTTGACCTCGTGCAGATAGCGCGCGATCTGCCGGGGATCTTTTTCGCCGTTGATCATCCAGTCTTTCACAAAGGTGTCATGTGCCATCAGCGACGAGATAAACACCGGCCGCAGAATATCCTTGTTGATCTCGGAGTAAATGGTATCGCCGGTCAGTGGCAAGCCTTGCTCGATGATGTTATTGCGAATGATGTCCCGGGTATTGACATACACCACGTAGGTTCGCAAACCAAAGCCAAACAGCATCAGCATGCTGACAATCAGGGCAAGGCGATAACGCTGTAAAAATGACACGGAACTTCCTGAATGGCATAAAGGACATCAGGCTAGCTTGCTTGCCCGTGCCAGGTCAACCCTGTTGGTTAAAAATCATGCAAATACATGTAGTTATGGTGGATTTTCACCATCTGTACCACCCCGCATGCCGGATCTGTTCCTGTCTCTCGCCGCTGAGCCCTTTTAATATGCAAACGGGCTGACAGGTATTGGTATCCATGAGGTATTTGCCCTGGCGTTGGCGAACGTACACACCAGACCTGTCCCCATCCGCCATCCAACAGGGAAGGGTATCCATGTTAAAAGACATTTCCGTTTCTGCCGTCGTCGCCGGCCTGATTGCCGTGATGATTTCTTATGCAGGTCCTGCCTTGATCGTGTTTCAGGCGGGGAATGCCGCCGGACTCAGCACCGGCCAGATGGCTTCCTGGGTATGGGCCATTTCACTGGGCAGCGGCCTGTCCGGTCTCTGGCTCAGCTACCGTTTCAAGGCACCGGTCATTACCGCTTGGTCTACCCCAGGGGCTGCTCTACTGCTGACTACGCTGGGAACGGTCAGTTATCCACAGGCCATTGGTGCATTCATGTTTGCCGGTCTGCTCATTTTGCTGCTCGGCTGGTCTGGCGGGTTCGACAGGCTGATGCACTGGATTCCCAAGGAGATTGCCGCCGCCATGCTGGCCGGCATCCTGTTCCGGTTTGTTGCCGAAGTGTTCCTGGGGCTCAAAGGCGCGCCCATGCTGGTGCTGCCCATGTTCCTGATCTTTCTGGTACTGCGTAAAGCACTGCCGCGCTACGCCATTCCGCTGACCCTGCTGTCAGGCATCCTGATTGCCGCTGCCATGGGGCTGCTGCATGCCGACTTGCTGCGAGACGTGCTGCAGCCAAGCCTGGTACGGCCCGTCTGGACCACACCGGAGGGGTCGCTGCAAGCCATGATCAGTCTTGGGCTGCCACTGGCGCTGGTGACCATGAGTGGCCAGTTTGTACCCGGCATTGCCGTCATGCGCCAGGCGGCGTTTGATACCCCGGCAAAACCGATGGTGATTGCAACGTCGCTGGCCAGCGTCTGCCTGGCCCCCTTTGGTGCGCATGGCATCAATCTGGCTGCCATTACCGCTGCCATCTGCACCGGGCGCGATGCGCACGAGCACGCCGACAAGCGTTACATTGCCGGTCTGGTAGCCGGTCTGGCGTATGTGCTGATCGGGTTGTGCGGCGGTACGCTGGTGCTCTTGTTTGCCGCCTTGCCAAAGGCACTGGTGGCGACCATTGCCGGTCTGGCATTGCTGGGCGCCCTCATGACCGGGTTGGCCACTGCCATGGGCCATGAGCAGCGCCGCGAAAGTGCACTGATCACCTTTGTCGTTACCGCATCCGGCATGACGTTCCTCGGCTTTGGTGCGCCGTTCTGGGGTCTGGTCGCCGGTATGTTGGCCAAAGGATGTCTGGAAGCCACCGGGCTGCGGTTGGCCCTGAAGCAGGGGTAACTGGTCAGCGGTCAGCCAGCGGACGCTACGCCGACAAGCGGGTACGCAGACCATCGATGAAGCCGCTGTGCTGTTTGCCGCTGAACTGCACTTGGGGCGTGCCGTGCCAGTCGGCAAACTGCTGCAGGGCATCCGCGACATCGTTGGTCAGCGCTTGGCTGATCCGTACGCCTTCTTGCAGGTAGAGCGTCTTAATCTCCATAATGCCCTGCTGGCGGTGCGCCTTGGCATCCAGCCGGCCAACCAGTTCTCCCCGGCGCAAGATCGGTAACACAAAATAACCGAACTGGCGTTTAGGGGCGGGCGTGTAGCACTCCAGCCGGTAATCAAAACCAAACAAAGACAAGGCGCGCTTACGATCCCAGACGACCGGGTCGAACGGGGACAGCAAACGGGTGACGGTGGATTTCAGCTTGCCTGGCGCAGCTTGTTCCAGCAAGCCGGCATGGTCCGGATGAATGTACATTGGCTGGTCAAAACCGGCCACACGGGCCGTGAGCAGCAGCCCTTGTCTGGCAAGGGTTTCCGGGTGAATGGCCGCATCCAGTTTGCCCATGCGGTAGTAATCTGCCACCCAGCTGGCCTGGGCAATGCCAAGCGCTTTGACGGCGTTCAGGACCATCTGTCGGTGGCAATCCTGGGTAGGCAGCAGATCGCGCTGATCATCCCAAGCGGGCAGCACGCGGGTTTGCAAGTCATAAATCCGCTGAAAGTTGTGGCGCTTGGCGACCATCAGTTCCCCGGCCGCAAACATGACTTCCAGCGCGCGCTTTTCCGGTTTCCAGTCCCACCAGCCGCCAGACTGGCCATCCTTGCGCTCAAAGTCTGCAGAGCGCACTGCGCCGTGCTGCCGGATATGCAAGCGCACGCGCTCCACCACATCGCCATGCATCTGCATCCATTTGTGCGAATACTTCCAGCCCAGTTGATGCGGGTCGATCATCCGGTGGCGCATCAGCACATAGTCTTCAATCGGCAGGAAACAGGCTTCATGCGCCCAGTATTCAAACAGCTGTCCTTCGGCCAGACATTGGTCCAGCCAAGCGGCATCGTAATGCCCCAGACGGCTCCATAACACCAGATACGGGCTGCGTGCCACCACACTGATGGTATCAATCTGTAGCAAGGCCATCTGGCGAATCGCAGCCAGGACATCGGCCTTGCGCGCTTTGCGACGGAGCGGGGTTTGCAGGCCTTGCGCTGCAAGATGCAAGGCGCGGGCGGCAGCCAAAGACAGTGTGGTCATCGGTCGGCATTCTGTGTGGCATGATGATCTGAAAATATTAACACAATATAGAACGATAGTTCTATTTGTATTGGCTGTGCGCACGGATTTTTGCACAGACCACAGCGGGCAGTGACCAGTCAGATCAGGTGGCCTGATCCCGACGGTTCATGAACCGCCAGCGTACTGCAACTGGTGAGTAATCTCTCCCAGTTGTGCCAATGCCGCTTTCATCTCGGGCCCGAATACCTGGCCGCAACTCAGGCGGAGGCAATGCCTGAAGCGGTCGCTGGAGGAAAACACATCTCCGGGTGTCACCAGAATGCCGATGCGTCTGGCGGCATGGTAGACATCCATGGCCGAGATCAGTCCCGGCAATTCGATCCAGAAGGTATAACCGCCCACCGGCTGGCTGATGCGCGTGCCGGCCGGAAAGACACGGGTCATGTAGTCGATCAGCGGGGTGCACTGGCTGGCCAGACGTGCCCGGGTAATGTCCAGGTGACGCGCAAACTCGCCATTGGCCAGAAACCGGGCCAGGACTACCTGAGGCAGACTGCTGACCGCAATGCTGTTCTCGATTTGCAACTGCTGCACCCGTGCCTGGTATTGCCCAGGCAGGCACCAGCCAACCCGGTAACCGGGAGCCGTGGTTTTGGAGAATGACGAGCAGTACAGCGTCTGGTCCGCCTCGTCGAAATAGCGCAGCGGCTTTGGCCGTGCTGGCCCATAATGCAAATCGCCATAGACGTCATCTTCGATGACCGGTGTCAGGTGCTGGCTGGCAATGCGGAGCAGGCGTACCTTGTCTGCATCGGACATGCTACTGCCGAACGGATTGTTATGGTTGGGGGTGACCACTATCGCAGCGATCTGGTGGGTCGCCAGCGCCATTTCCAGTGCACCCAGATCCATGCCGCGCATCGGGTCCGCGGGGATTTCCAGCGCCTTCAGCCCCATGTTTTCCAGTATCTGCAGCAAGCCGAAATAGGCGGGTGATTCCGTTGCTACCACCCCACCGGGCGGTACCACCGCTTTCAGGCACAGCTGCAGGGCATCGGTTGCCCCGGCGGTAATCAGCACTTCATCGGCGTGGATGTTGCCGCCCCATTCAAATGCCTGCATGGCAATGGCTTGCCGTAATGGGGAATAGCCGGGACTGGGGATATACTGGCCAAGCATGCCTTCTGCCGACTTCATGACTGCCCGAATGGTTTTTTCCAGACCGGCCACCGGCTGCCAGGCCGGGTGCAGCAAGGCGGTGCCGAATGAATAAGTGGTGTTCACGTCCGCCGTAGACAGCAGATCTTGTGCCAGGGAACGGAGTTTGACGGTTTGGGGTGCGGCAACTGTCTGGCGGGTTTTGGTCGGCAAGCGCGGCGTGCTCAGGCGAGTCACAAAAAAACCGCGTTTGGGCTCGCTACGCAGTACCCCCAGCTTTTCCAGATGCTCATAGGTTTGCATGGCCGTCCCCAGGCTGACCTGATATTGCCGGGCAATGTCCCGCAACGAAGGGGCTTTGCTGCCAGGTGTCAGGTGACCTAACTGGATTTGCTGGCTCAGATGGGCAGAAATCTCCAGATAACGATGGGTTTTACTCATGATTCATGGGCCAGCAGAAAGGGGGATCGCTTAAAATGTCATCGGTTCGCAGTATTGTACGTTAAACCCTCTAGGCCCTGTTCTCACTTGAGAAAATAGTGTGAACAGACCCTGGTGCAAATGACAAATTCATGAACTGGAAGTGCCTACATGTCCAAAAAAGTCTGGCTGCTGGAAATCGGCCTCAATATCCTGCTGCCCTGGCTGATCTATAAGCAACTGTTTGATCATGGCATGGCGGAAACGCCCGCCTTGCTCTGGTCGGCCGTGCCGCCAATTGTCTGGTCCGTGGTTGAACTGCTCTGGCACCGCCGGCTGGATGCAGTCGCCACCATCTCGCTACTGGGGCTGGTGTTGTCTGCGCTGATGCTGGGCATGGGCGGCAGTCCGCGCTGGGTCTTGGCGCGCGAGTCGCTCGTGACGGGTGTCCTAGGGTTGGCGGCGCTGTTATCCCTGGCCCTGAAAAAACCGGCCATGTTCTATCTGGCTCGTGCCACCCTTGCCCGGGAAGGCGCAGAGGCCGCCGCACGTTTTGATCAGCGCCTGAATGATCCGCAAACCCGGCAGGCCATGAACATCATGACTGTTGTGTGGGGTGGCGGCATGGTGGCAGAGTGCGTCCTGCGCGTAGTGCTGGCCTTTACCTGGCCTATCGAGCGATTCCTGCTGGTATCGCCCTTCATGTTTTACGGTGTCATGGGGTTGCTGGCCGGCTGGACTGTCTGGTACCGGCGCAGGTTACGCGTGCGGTTCGCTGGTCGTTGATTCAGTGATTGCAGCAGTTTTGCGGGTGTGCAGGCAGCGCTGCTCCCATACGGGTTCGCCTTCAATGAACATGATCAATTGATCCGGTTCAAATTTCGTCCACACTTCATTGTCGGTCAGCGGCTGGGTCGCAATCACGGCCACCCGGTCGGTCGGCGTGGTCACGGTGCTGAAATCAAACGTCACATCCTCGTCCAGCAAATGCGCGGTCGTGAATGGTGCTTTGCGGACAATATAGCTCAGGTTGGTGCTGCAATGGGCAAACATGTATTGCCCGTTGGAGAGGATGAAGTTGAATACGCCATAGCCTGCCAGGGCAGAAGTCAGGACTTTCAGTTCTGCAAACAGGATGTCCGGCGAGGGCATGGTGTCATGATGGCTGCGCAGGTTTTCCAGTAAAAAGCAAAATGCCTGCTCGCTATCGGTGGTGCCCACTGGCTGATAGTAATGCCCTTTGCCGATGCCGCGCGGCAGCCGCTTCAGGTCACCGTTATGGGCAAACAGCCAGTATTGCCCCCACAGTTCTCGCTGGAACGGGTGGCAATTGGCCAGCGAGACAACCCCTTGGGTTGCCTTGCGGATATGCGCAATCACATTCAGGGACTTGATCGGGTAATGATCTACCAGCTTGGCAATGGGCGACTCGCTGGCGGCTTTGTAGTCCAGAAACAGGCGGCAACCGGCTTCTTCAAAAAAGCCGATACCAAACCCGTCGCTATGCTGATCGGTGACCCCGGCACGCTGCCGGAACCCACGGAAAGAAAATGCGATATCCGTGGGTACATTGCAGTTCATGCCGAGTAACTGACACATGATCGTTTGCCTTTGTCCGCTTAGGCCTTTGGCTCTGGCGGAATCACCACTTCACTGAAGCCGCATTCTTTCTGCGGACACACTTTTTCCGTCCCGCGACGCTTGGTGGTCTTCAGGGTCAGGATCGGCCATTTGCACTGCGGACAAGCCTCGGCAATCGGCGGATTCCAGGTCGCATACTTGCAGCTAGGGTAGGTATTGCAACTGTAGAACAGCTTGCCATAACGGCTCTTGCGCTCGATCAGTGTGCCCTTGTTGCATTCCGGACAGGTGACCCCGGTATCCTTCGGTTTTTCCAGCGGCTCGATATGCTTGCAGGTCGGGTAGTTCTTGCACCCCAGAAACTTGCCATACTGGCCGGATTTGAGCACCAGCGGGCCACCACATTTCGGGCACTCGCGTCCTTCTACTTCGACCGGTTCTTCCGGTGCTTCGTTCGGGTCGGCATTCATGTTGCGGGTGTAATCGCACTCCGGGTAGCCGGAGCATCCGACAAACCGGCCGCGCTTGCCAAAGCGGATGGTCAGTTGCTTGCCACATTTCGGGCAGTTCTCGTCCAGCGCTTCGTGCGTTACTTCGGCACGGGTCAGGTTTTTCTTTTCTTCAACCTGCTTGTGGAAACCCTTCCAGAACTCTTCCATCACCGGTACCCATTCGCGGGAACCATTGGAGATTTCATCCAGCTTGTCTTCCAGCTTGGCGGTAAAGTTGTAGTCCACGTACTGGGTAAAGTGTTCGGTCAGGAACTTGTTGACCACTTCGCCGGTATCGGTTGGCGTCAGGCGTTTCTTGTCGACCAGCACATACTCACGGTCTTTGAGCGTGGTAATGATGCTAGGGTAGGTCGACGGCCGGCCAATCCCGAATTCTTCCAGCGCCTTGATCAGGCTGGCTTCCGTAAAGCGGGGCGGTGGCTGGGTAAAATGCTGGTCGCCGTACAGTTTGTCGACAGGCAGCTGGTCGCCTTCTTCCAACAGCGGCAGCTTGGCGTTGTCTTCGTCTTCAACGTCGTCTTCGTCTTCCAGATACACCGCCATAAAGCCGGCAAATGCCAGAATCTGGCCGGACGCCCGGAACAGGTTGCCAGCGCCGACTTCGATGTCCACGCTGGTAACGTCAAATTTGGCAGGTGACATCTGGCTGGCGACGGTACGCTTCCAGATCATTTCATACAGTTTGAACTGGTCGGCAGACAAGAAACCTTTGACCGATTCCGGAGAACGGAAAATCGAGGTCGGGCGGATGGCCTCGTGGGCCTCTTGGGCATTCTTGGCTTTACTCTTGTACTGCACCGGCGACTTGGGCAGGCTGTCCGGCTCGAAATTCTTGCCAATGTAGTGGCGAATTTCTTCAACCGCTTCGGCTGAGAGCGTGACCGAGTCGGTACGCATATAGGTGATCAGACCGATCGGACCCTGTCCGATGTCGATACCTTCATACAGCTGCTGGGCTGCGCGCGTGGTACGGTCAGCCGTCAGGCCCAGTTTGCGGCCGGCTTCCTGCAGCATGGTTGACGTGGTAAACGGTGCGGCTGCCGAGCGGGTCTTGCGCTTTTTCTCGACGCTGGTCACCACCGCCGGCTTGCCTTCCAGCTTGCTCAGGACATCCTGGTTGATGGCTTCGCTGTTGATGTCAAACTGGTCGAGCTTTTTGCCTTCCAGCTGGAACAGCTTGGCGCCAAACTTGGTACGGCCTTTGTGGCTGTCCAGATGCACAGACCAGTATTCCTGGCTCTGGAAAGCCCGAATCTCGTTTTCGCGTTCGCAGATCAGGCGCAAGGCCGGGCTCTGCACGCGGCCGGCGGACAGGCCTTGCCGGATTTTTCGCCACAAGAGCGGCGACAGATTGAAACCCACCAGATAATCCAGCGCAGAACGGGCCTGCTGGGCATTGACCAGATCGTAAGCAATGTCACGCGGGTGTGCGACAGCATCCTTGATGGCCGTCTGGGTAATTTCGTGGAACACCACCCGCTTGATCTGCTTGTTCACCGTCAGGCGTTTGCTTTTCAGGATCTCGAGAATATGCCAGGAAATGGCCTCACCTTCGCGGTCCGGGTCAGTTGCCAGATAGATGTTGTCAGCCTGTTTGACCGCCTGGGCAATCGCATCGACATGCTTGCTGTTCTTGGCAATGATCTGATACTTCATTGCAAAGTCATTGTTGACATCAACAGAGCCGTCTTTACGCACCAAGCCGCGTACGTGACCATAAGAGGCCAGCACCTCAAACTCGCTACCCAGATATTTCTTGATGGTCTTCGCCTTGGCGGGCGACTCCACAATCAGCAGATTGGCTGCCATGTATGCCTTGCTCTCATAAAGTGCTTCTTGCACCAAATCACGTCTGTTACATATATAAGATAGGCAAAATGTGCGCTAAATCCTGTTTGCGTCGCGACGGATGGATGCAGAATCGGGTTCTTTCCTTTTTTCAGTGTAACGGCAATTTTGTATAAACGACAATCCTCTTTTTGAGCCGGATACAAAAATCGCTATTTTCTGCGTCGGTAACGGCCTCCCGGTAGACTTTCGACCCAGCCGGATAGTTCCAGTTGCAGCAATTCGCCGATCAGTGCCGTCATTGTCACGCCGCTGCGGAGAGACAGGGTGTCGAGATCAACCGGATCAAAATCCAGCCCGGCTGGTAACGCCGGTGCTACATCGACCTGACGGGACGAGGCGGAGGATTGATCCAGATTGGCATGTTCTAGGTTTGGCAGCTCGGACAGAATGTCCGCCACATCATCGACCAGCTTGGCGCCAGATTTGATCAGCTGGTGACAGCCTTTGCTTTGCGGCGCATGAATGGACCCGGGGATGGCAAACACATCCCGCCCGGCTTCCAGTGCCTCTTTGGCCGTAATCAGCGACCCACTGCCCAGGGTGGCTTCCACGACCAGGCAGCCTTTGGCCAGTCCGGCAATGATGCGGTTGCGCTGCGGAAAGTGGCCGGGCAGGGGCTCAGACCCCAGCGGGTACTCGGACACAATGGCACCCGAGACGGCAATTTTGTGGGCAAGGTCGCGGTTGCGGGCCGGGTACACCCGGTCAAGCCCCGTGCCGACCACCGCAATGGTGCTGCCCGGGCCGGACAGGGCGCCTTCATGCGCGGTGGTGTCTATGCCGGCGGCCAGCCCGCTGATAACGGTAATGCCGGCGTCAGACAGCGCTTTGCTGAACGCCCGCGCATTGTCCATGCCGGAGGTGGTGGCATGACGGCTGCCGACTACGCCAATGGCAGTACGGCTAAGCAAGTGCCGCTTACCTTTGACGAACAGTAACGGAGGCGGAGCGGGACTTTCCAGTAACTGGGGCGGGTAGTCGGTGTCGGCCAGCGTCATCAGGCTGTTTGCCGGATCTTCCAGCCATTGCAGGTGCTGTGCCAGCCATTGTTCGTCGATGCCTTGCTTGATGGCTTTGGCGACCTTGGCGGGGACTGCACGCACGAGCGACAGCTCGCTCTGCGCCAGACTGTCTTCCGGAGAACCAAACTGTCTGAGCAGTGCCAATAAATACGCCGGACCTAAGCCCGGCGTCAGTGTCAAGCGTAACCACGCTTCGTGTTCTGTCATGGAGCAGCCAGAATGTCACCCGGTTTGATTGGTCGGGTAGATTCCATGACCAGCGCGTAAGACAGATGGTCAAAGGTTTTGAAAACCATCAGCTTGCCGGCTTCTTCAGGCAGGGTGTAATGATCTGCTTCGGATGTTTCTTCCTTCACGATCAGGCGGCCAGCGTTCAGAACATTCATCACGTGGCCCACTTCCATGCCTTCTTGCTGGCCTTTGTTGACGACCACCATGTAGTACTGCCCGCCTTCGGCCATGTCGCCGTAGGTGGATACCACTTTGGCAGCAAAATCGGCAGGAACGGCATGCGGCTGGTAATTGCGCAGGGTTGGCAGCGGTGCAGCCAGCAGACGGTCACTCTGGCTGATTTCGCGTTCGGCTTTCACGATCAGCAGCTTGCTGACATCGCCCGCAACATCCAGACGGGCATCACCCAGATACAGGGCCTCGTAGCCGAGTACCTTTTTCTTGTCTTTGTCTTCCGGATCAATCAGCGCGCGGCCCTGGCGGTAGATTTGCCAGTCTGACCCGACTTTTTCGTCTTTCATGCCTAGCGCGTAAATGAAATCATGCTGGCCATAGCTCAGGCGCCCTTCTGCACCGGCTGCCACCCGCGGCGAGCTTTTCAGCTGCTGGTCGGTAATGACAATCGGCTGGCTCAGAAACGGGTCGATGACTGAGGAAGGAATGGTCGGTATGGCATCGGCGTCCAGCCCCTGCACGCGTACCTGCGGACTCAGCTTGACCAGGCCGCCACTCATTTTGGCACCGCGCGAGCGTGACAGGCGCGGCTTGCCGTTGACCATGTCGAGCGTAATCAGGTCGCCCGGGTAAATCCAGTGCGGGTTCTTGATCTCGTCTTTGTTGAGATTCCAGATTTCAGGCCAGCGCCATGGCTGCTTCAGGAACTTGCCTGAAATATCCCACAGCGTATCGCCACGCTTGACCGTGTAGGTATCGGGGTGAGTGCTTTTTAATGCCAGCTCGTCTGCATGCACGCCAGTTAAACCAGCAATCATCAGTAGCGATATAATAGCCTTGCGCATGGCCAACCTCGGTGAAGTCATGATTTGGAATAAACCTATTTTGTATGCTACAGAAGCATCTGTACAATAGGATTTATGAAAATTTATCTAATTATGTCAGATAAATAGCAGAAATACTGCATCCATTTTGTCATCATAGCAAGTAAGCGGACAAAAATGGTGCTTAAATCGGACACTACACTATGGCTTTACTAAATATTTTGCACTATCCGGACGAAAGACTGCATATCGTCGCCAAACCGGTGACGGAAGTCGACGACAGTCTCTTGACCTTGATAGACGACATGCTGGAAACCATGTACGAAGCGCACGGCATTGGCCTGGCTGCCACGCAGGTGAATGTCCACAAGCGGGTGGTGGTCATTGACGTGAGCGAAGACAAGACGGGTCCGCTGGTCATGATCAACCCGAAAATCACCCACCGTGATGGCGAGCGCGAGTACGAAGAAGGCTGCCTGTCCGTCCCGGGTATTTACGACAAGGTCAAACGGGCTGACCGGGTGACGCTGGAAGCACTGGGGCGCGACGGCAAGCCATACACGCTGGACGCCGATGACCTGCTGGCCATTTGCATCCAGCACGAGATCGACCATCTGGATGGCAAGGTGTTTGTCGAGCACCTGTCGCGTCTGAAACAGGACCGCATCCTGAAGAAACTGAAGAAACAGCACCAGAAAAACCTGTAAGCCACCCAACAAGGTCATACATGCGCATTATTTTTGCCGGAACCCCCGTATTTGCCGAAAAAGCCCTGCAAGCCCTGATCAATGCCGGGCACGAGATCATTTTGGTGCTGACCCAGCCAGACCGGCCTGCCGGCCGGGGGATGAAGCTGACGCCAAGCCCGGTCAAGACCTGCGCGCTGGCGCACCAGATTCCGGTCTGGCAGCCGCTGACCTTGCGGGATGAACAGGTGCAGCAGGACTTGCGCGCGCTGAATGCCGACGTGATGGTGGTGGCGGCCTACGGGCTGATTTTGCCGCAAGTGGTGCTGGATATCCCCAAGCATGGCTGCCTGAACATTCATGCTTCGCTGTTGCCCCGCTGGCGTGGCGCAGCGCCGATCCATCGGGCGATCGAAGCGGGGGATCGCGAGACCGGCATTACCATCATGCAGATGGAAGCCGGGCTGGATACTGGTCCGATGCTGAGCGTGTACCGGACCCCGATCGCGTCAACGGATACGACCGCCAGCCTGCACGACAAGCTGGCGGAGCAGGGCGGGCAGGCCATTGTGGAAACCCTGCCGCGCTGGGTGGCGGGGGAGATCACGCCGGTGATTCAGCCGGAAGCGGGC
This sequence comes from Leeia oryzae DSM 17879, assembly GCF_000376945.1. Lineage (GTDB taxonomy): Bacteria > Pseudomonadota > Gammaproteobacteria > Burkholderiales > Leeiaceae > Leeia > Leeia oryzae. The sequence continues at coordinate 119,870 of NZ_AQXU01000021.1, read as the reverse complement.
GTGAATTATGCAGCCAAGATTGACAAGGCCGAGGCAAAACTCGACTGGACCTTGCCGGCCGATGTCCTGGCGCGCAAGGTGCGTGCGCTGAACCCGGCGCCGGGTGCGACCACGTTACTAGAAGGCGACGTGCTGAAAATCTGGCTGGCTGATGCACTGGAAGGCCAATGGCCCGGTACGCCTGGGATGGTGGTCATTGATGATCATCAGGTGCTGGTGATCTGTGGACAAGGCGCATTGCGGCTGCAAGAGGTGCAGCGGGCCGGTGCCAAGCGCGCCCCAGCCGCCGCCTTGCTGGCAGGGCAGCAACTGAGCGATGGTTTGCTGCTGGGCAAATAGCCGTACGCATATTGAATTTTACCGATTTGCCCTGATCTAACCCGTACGCCGTGAAAACGGTAGCGATGGAGTCATGGAAAAATGATCGGAAACTGGTTCAAGACAACCCTGCTGATGGCTGCCATTACCGGCCTTTTCGGGGTGATTGGTCTCATGCTGGGGGGCAAAGCAGGCTTGCTGATTGCCTTGCTGTTTGCCGGCGGGATGAACTTCTGGGCTTATTGGTTCTCGGACCAGGCTGTCCTGCGCATGTACAACGCACGCCAGGTGGATGCCCAATCTGCCCCGCAGTTCTACCAGATGGTGGCGGAACTGGCCCATAACGCCGGTTTGCCCATGCCGAAAGTCTTCATCATCGATGAGGCACAACCAAACGCATTTGCCACCGGACGCAACCCGGAGCACGCGGCCGTGGCTGCAACGACGGGTATCATGCGGGTGCTGACGGAGCGCGAATTGCGCGGGGTAATGGCGCACGAGCTGGCGCACATCAAGCATCGGGATACCCTGATTTCGACCCTGACTGCATCGGTTGCGGGTGCGATTTCGGCAATTGCCAACTTTGCCATGTTTTTTACCGGTGGTTCGCGCGACGACGAGCGCAGCGTGAATCCGATCGTGGCGATTCTGATCATGATTTTTGCACCGCTGGCCGCCACCCTGATCCAGATGGCCATTTCACGGGCGCGAGAGTTTGAAGCCGACCGTGGCGGCGCGGCAATCAGTGGTGACCCGTTGGCCTTGGCCAGTGCGTTGCAGAAGATCGAACGCTATGCCCAAGGCTATCACATGATGCCTGCCGAGCAGCATCCGGAAACGGCACAGATGATGATCATCAACCCCTTGTCCGGCAGCGGTATCACCGGCCTGTTCCGGACGCATCCGGAAACCAGCGAGCGGGTTGACCGCCTGATGGCCATGGCACAAGCGCGCTAAGGTAGCAGCCTAAGGTGCCAGTTTCAAACCGACAATGCCGCAAATGATCAGCCCGAGGCTGACCATTCTGGCCAGATTCATGGGCTCGCCCAGCAAGGCGATGCCCATGATGACGGTCCCTACCGCTCCGATACCCACCCATACCGCGTAAGCCGTACCGACCGGCAGCTGTTTCATGGCCATATTCAGCAATACAATGCTGATGAGCATGGCAATGCCCGTGCCGATGCTGGGCCACAGACGGGTAAACCCGACCGTGTATTTGAGGCCGATGGCCCAGACTACTTCAAAAATGCCTGCCAGAACCAAGATAAACCAGGACATGTTGCACCCTGCTGCAAAAAATGGAGAAATCGTGCTGACGGTCAGTGAGTGACGCGGCTTTCGCCCTGACCCGTCAACACATTGACCCGATCACCGACACGGAAGGATTCGGTTGCCTCTTGCACGATGGCAATGGTCCGGCCGTTATCCAGTTGCACGGTAATTTCAATGCCATCGGTCTGGGTGGTGTTGCGTTCGATGGCCGATCCTGCCAGGCCGCCAAGTATGCCGCCAATGACACCACCTACAATCTGGCCATCCCCACCGCCCACATGGCTGCCGGCGATACCACCGACAATGCCGCCACCAATTGTGCCGACGCCGCTATTGGTGCCTTCGATCTTGACCATGCGGACATTGCGGACAATGCCGGTTTCTACGGTCTGTACCGTTCTGGCACTGCCACGGCTATACACCTCGCCGGACTTGCTGGATGCGCAACCGGCCAGCAAGGCAACGGCCAGGCTCGCTGCCAGCAGGCCTTTGAGGGGGAATGCGAAGATGGATGCGGATTTCATGGAGGAGATCCTTTCACGGAAAGGCGGCTCAGGCGCCACCAAAGGCCAGCCACAGGGCGTATGCCCAGACGGTAATACACACCAGCAAGGTAACCAGTACGGCTGCGCTGCCGAGATCCTTGGCCAGTTTGGCCAGGTCGTGGCGTTCTGGCGACGCCAGGTCAACCACGGCCTCAATGGCCGAATTGAGTAGCTCGACGACCAGTACGGCCAGGGTCGAGCCCAGCAGTCCCAGCTTGACCCCGATGGCGACCGGTAACCAGAGGCCAAACGGGATCAGTACGATCAGCGCGATCAGCTCCTGCCGGATGGCTGCCTCACGCTGCCAGCCCGTCTTGAAACCGTCCATCGAGTAGCCGAAGGCATGGATCAGCCGGGTCAGACCGGTTTTGCCGGGCTTCATGACAGCACCACGTCGTATTGTTCCTGGCTGTACTGGGTTTCTACCTGCAAGCGGATCGGTTTGCCGATAAAGTCGGCCAGCTGGGCCAGACTTTGCGATTCTTCATCCAGAAACACCTCAATCACGGCTTGCGATGCCAGCACCCGGTATTCACGGGCGTTGTACTGGCGGGCTTCCCGCACCACTTCGCGCAGAATCTCGTAACACATGGTTTGTGCGGTCTTGATCTGGCCACGGCCCTGGCAGGTCGGGCAAGGTTCGCACAGGATGTGGGCCAGGCTCTCGCGCGTGCGCTTGCGGGTGAGCTCGATCAGGCCGAGGTTGGTAAAGCCGTTGATGGTGACCCGGGTACGGTCGCGCGACATGGCTTTGGTCAGTTCGGCCAGTACGGCGGTACGGTGCTCTTCGCTATCCATGTCGATAAAGTCGATCAGGATCATGCCCCCCAGGTTGCGCAAGCGCAGCTGGCGGGCAATGGCTTGCGTGGCTTCCAGGTTGGTTTTGAAAATGGTGTCGTCAAAATTGCGGGTGCCGACAAAACCACCGGTGTTAACGTCAATGGTGGTCATGGCTTCGGTCTGGTCGATGATCAGGTAACCGCCGAATTTCAGATTGACGCGGCGCGAAAGGGCGCGCTCGATTTCGGCTTCTACACCGTAGGTCTCAAACACCGGGCGCTCGCCACTGTAGTGGCTGATCCGGTCCACAACGCCGGAGACAAACTGTTCGGCAAAGTCCTGCATTTTCTGGAAGGTTTCGCGCGAGTCGACGCGGATCACCCGGGTTTCCGGATTGACGAAGTCGCGCAAGACACGGATCGGCATCGACAGATCCTGGAACAACAGGGATTTGCTGGGCGCACGGCGCGACGACTCCTGGATGCTGTCCCAGATTTTTTGCAGGTAGCTGATGTCGGCATTGAGCTCGTCGTCGCTGGCCGTTTCTGCGCTGGTGCGCAGGATGTAACCATTCTGGTTGTCTTGCGGCAGCAGGCGGGTCAGGCGTTCTTTCAGGTGCTCGCGTTCAGTATCGTTGCCGATGCGCTGGGAAATGCCGATGTGATGTTCTTGCGGCAGCAAGACCAGATACCGGCCAGCCAGCGAAATCTGGGTGGACAGACGGGCACCTTTGGTGCCGATCGGGTCCTTGATGACCTGTACCACCACGGTCTGGCCTTCGTGCAGGAGTTTTTCGATTCTGAGGTCCGGGTTCGGATGGTGGCGCTGCTCGAACAGATCGGCAATGTGCAAAAAGGCGGCACGTTCCAGGCCGATTTCGATAAAGGCGGACTGCATGCCCGGCAACACGCGGCGCACCTGGCCCAGATAGATGTTTCCGACCAGTCCGCGTTGTGCTTCACGCTCGATGTGAAGCTCCTGGACAATGCCGTCTTCCATGACCGCCACCCGGGTTTCCTGCGGCGTTACGTTGATAAGAATTTCCTGGTTCATAGTATCGGGTATCCGAATGCTTGCAATAATTGGCCGGTTTCAAAAAGCGGTAATCCCATTACCCCAGTGTAGCTGCCTTCCAGATGCGATACAAACAGGGCAGCCGTTCCCTGGATGCCATAGGCACCCGCTTTGTCCATGGGCTCGCCAGTGTCGATATAGGCTGCGATCTCGGCGTCGCTCAGAGCCCGGAAATAGACTTGGGTAATGACATTGTTAACAACAAAGCGTTCCCCGTCGGTCACCGCAATGGCGGTCATGACCTGATGGGATGTGTCGCTGTACCGGCGCAGCATGGCCGTTGCATCAGCAGCATCTACCGGCTTGCCCAGAATGTCGTTGCCGATGACCACACTGGTATCGGCCGCCAGCAGCCATGTCGAGGTGCTGCCCGCAGGCCGCATTTGCCAGCCGGCACGGGATTTTTGCTCTGCCATGCGACAGACGTACGCGGCCGGCAATTCGTCTGGCAGCGGTGTTTCGTCAATATCCGGGGCAAAGTGTTCGAAAGGGATGCCGATCTGGGTGAGGAGCTCGCGGCGTCTTGGGCTATTGGAGGCGAGCAGAATGCTTGGCTTGTGTGTCATGGAGGCTAGGACGGGTAAAGGCCACGGTTGAATGGACAGGGCATGGCAGCAGGTGTCACGCCCGTTGGGTATTACGTAAAACAGGCGCTGTGCCTGTCTTGGCGAAAACTGGAAGTTCGCCGATAAGCCGGGTTCTGTTGGTCTGGCTACCGTTACCGGCAGACAGGCCCGACAATCATTCCTCTAGGCCCGTTATTGCTAACGGGCTCAAGCAACCTACCCGCAGACTCGGGGGGCCCCCTCAACGTCTGCCTATTTGGTCTTGCTCCGGATGGGGTTTACCCTGCCAGACTGTGTTGCCACAGCTGCGGTGCGCTCTTACCGCACCTTTTCACCCTTACCTGATCCTCTTGCGAGGCCATCGGCGGTTCAGCTCTCTGTTGCACTTTCCGTCGCCTTCCGACGCCCGGCCGTTAGCCGGCATCCTGCCCTGTGGAGCCCGGACTTTCCTCCCCCAGTCAAAGACTGGCAGCGATTGTCTGGCGAACTTCCGTTGTCATTCTATCATGCTATGTGCTGTTGCAGGCAGGTGATGCGCAATGGAGTACTGGCAAGCGTCCTGGCAGTTGGGCGATAATGGCGGTCTTGATTTTTAGACCCTTGACCTGATCTTTGAGGTCGGGGTTGCAAAGTTGCCATCAATACATCAGACAAGGGAAGCAGTTGTGTTAGAGGAGTATGACCTGGAAGCGCAGGCGAAAGAGGTCCTGCAGGATGGTTCAGGGTCAACCGTCGGAAACAAAGGCTGGGGGCGCCCGGAGGAGCGGCGCAGCAGTGTACGCAAGGTGTATGTGACGCGGGTGCTGGTATTGCTGCCGGACGGCAAGCTGTTTGAAGGCAAGACGTTTGATGTGTCCGAACAGGGTTTGTCGTTACTGGCGCCGTTCAATCTGCCCGCCAATATCAAGTGCAAGATGCGGTTTGAGCTGATTACCGCACAGTCAAAACAGTTATGTGAAGTCGATGCCGTGGTGAATTACAGCGTGTGCCAGTCCCAAGGGTTCAAGGTCGGCATGCAGTTTACCTTGGTGAGCAGTCCAAACCAGACGGCGATTCGCCAGTTCCTCAATAGCAAGCAACGGTAATCTTCTTACTGGCGTCACCTGCCGGATGATGCCGTCCAGACATGAAAGACCATGACTGGACGGTGACCCTGTATGACTAGGCCAGTTTCCATTGCAGGGTCTCACCTGCGCGAAGCGGAATCAGCTGATCCTGCCCGTATGGCAGGCTTTCCGGAACCGTCCATTCCTGTTTGACGAGGGTAATGGTGCCGGTGTTGCGCGGCAGCTGGTAAAAGTCCGGGCCGTTAAAGCTGGCAAAGGCTTCCAGTTTGTCCAGCGCGTTGGCAGACTCGAATGCCTCTGCGTACAGCTCCATGGCGGTCAGTGCCGTGTACATGCCGGCACACCCACAACTGGCTTCCTTGGTGTGACGGGCGTGTGGCGCACTGTCGGTACCCAGGAAGAACTTGCTGCTGCCGGAAGTGGCGGCTTCCAGCAAGGCGACCCGGTGGATTTCCCGCTTGAGTACGGGCAGGCAGTAATGGTGCGGACGAATGCCGCCGGTAAACAGCGCATTGCGGTTCATCAGCAGGTGATGTGCTGTCAGGGTGGCGGCCACGTTGGCAGGCGCTTCCATCACGAACTCGGCAGCATCGGCGGTGGTAATGTGCTCGAATACCACTTTTAGTTTGGGGTAACGGGCCAGCAGGGGCACCATGACCCGGTCGATGAACACTTTTTCCCGGTCAAAGATGTCGATCTGGCTGTCGGTAACTTCACCGTGCACCAGTAACGGCATGCCGGCCTCCTGCAGGGCGGCCAGTGCATCGCCGCAACGGGCCAGCAGGTCGGTAACGCCCGCATCCGAGTTGGTCGTAGCGCCCGCGGGATAGAGTTTGACGGCAACCACTGCACCGCTGGCTTTGGCTTTCTGGATTTCTTCACCCGACGTATTGTTGGTCAGGTACAGGGTCATCAGCGGGGTAAAGTCTGCGCCTGCGGGTAAGGCCGCCAGGATGCGGTCGCGGTAAGCCAACGCCAGTTCGGTGGTGGTGACTGGCGGTTTCAGGTTTGGCATGATGATGGCACGGCCAAACTGGCGGGCAGTGTCAGGTAACACGGCAGCCAGTGCCTCCGCATCACGCAGGTGCAAATGCCAGTCGTCCGGGCGGGTCAGGGTAAGTTGCATACGGGTTCCTTGCGGCAAGTCTTGAGCCTCAGACGCGAATGCCCAGCCGTTTGTTCAGGCTGGCAATGCGCTCTGCGTCTCCAATCAAAATCAGGGTGTCCAGTGCTGCCAAAGCAGTCTGGGCTGGCGGGTTAAAGCGGTGGCCTGAACCATTGGCAGGCAAGACGGCCACCAGCGAGACATCCGGTTCATGCAGGATGTGCAGGTCACCCAGGGTTTTGCCGATCACGGGCGAACCACTCGGGATTTGCAGTTCTTCCACACGTACCGAGCGCTCTGCCACCCCCAGCATCATATCCAGAAATGTTACCACACTTGGCCGGACCATCTCCGAGACCATGCGCAAGCCGCCGATAAAATTCGGCATGACCACGCTGTCTGCCCCCACCTGGCGGAGTTTCTTGAGCGAGCTTTCTTCTACCGCCTTGGCAATGATCCTGAGCTTGGGGTTCAGGTCTCTGGCGGTCAGTACCACAAACAGGTTGTCGGCATCGTGATGCAGGGTGCTGATCAGCCCGGCGGCCCGCTCGATACCGGCCTGACGCAAGGTGTCTTCATGCGTGGCGTCCCCCTGGATGCAGTAAACGTTAGGCGATTCAAGCTTTTCCAGGCGTAAGGGGTCCATGTCGATGACGACAAATTTCTGCCGGGCCTTGAGCAGCTCTGCAATGGCATACTGGCCTGTCTGGCTATTGCCGCATACGATGATGTGATCGGAGAGGTCGGAAATGGCTCGTTCCATGGTCATTTTTCTGAGTGCCTTTCTGAGGTCACCTTCCAGCAGAGAGGTGATGAATCCGGTAACGCTATACACCATGATACCCGAGCCAAACAGGATCAGGATCATGGTAAAAATCTTACCCACGGTATCAAGCGGGTGGGTTTCGCCATAGCCGATGGTGGCCAGGGTGATGATGGTCATGTACAGACTGTCAAAGAATGACCAGTGCTCCAGCAGCATATAACCGGCAGCGCCGCCCAGCACCAAGGCAAACAGCAGACCGTTAAACCAGAGGATTTTCCGGTAAATGGGGTGTTGCCATAGTCTTATCAGAAATTCAATACGCTTCATCAGGCCTCGGATCGTCCGTCTGTCATTTGGTCGCTATCGCTACTGCATATGCCCGCACGCGGTAGCAGGAAATCATTTAAAATTAAAGAAATCAGCAGCTTGTGCCGATAAATCCATCAGAAGCATTGCATCATGATGGAGGGCATTTCATGATTCAGATCAACAAGGTTTCTGCCGTACCCGCCACAGAACGTCCTGCGGTTCCTGCCGTTGAGGGCGCGGAGCCGGTTACGCCGCAAGAACACGCCGATAAACGCGTGAACCCGGTCGACCAGCATGCCAAATCCGATGACGAGCGTCGCCATAAAGACCGGCGCAAACGCTTCTTGCAGGTCAGCAAAGACCGCAGAAACGATTTCGATCGCCGTACCGGGCGTCCGAACTCCACCTTCCTTGTCAAAGCCTGAATCCGCTTAAAGCCCGTCAGTATGGCATGATGCATGCGACATGTACTACCATGGGCATCCCTGCATGCGTACACGGGCATGCCAGCGTACCTTCAATATAAGCGATGTTAGCAATTATGAAAAAACAATCTCTGATTTGTATCATGCTGTCGGCTGGTCTGCTGGCAATGTCTGCTGCCGATGCCAGTCCGGCAGAGGATGAAGTGCAGCACGCCCAGCTGTGGCGAGACATGAAAAACAACGAGGCCGACTCGGCGGTACAACAACACAAGGATGCCGAGTTCCGTTACCAGCAGGCCCGGAAAAAACTGGAAGAAGCGCAAAAAGCCGTGGATGAGGCGCAAAAAGAGCGTGAGCGTCTGGCCAGAAAAGAACAGGATGCCCAGGCGCAGCTGAAAGCCGCAGATGCCCGCCTGGACAAGGCATGGAAGGTGCTGGAGCAAGAGCGCAAAGGCCAGCAAGGGCAATGAGGTGCTGATCGCTCCTTTACGTTACGCGGGTCTGCTGCTGGTTGTCTTGCTGTTTGTGGTCGTGTATGTGCACCTGTTTTCACCCCGGCTGCGCAAAACCATGCGCGGGCATACGGTGCGCATTGCCTGGGTGTTTGTGCTGGCCAGTGCAGCTTATATGCTGGTGAAACTCTGGGGACAGTTTCACCCGCCACGCTAAAGACTCAGGGTGAACAGGCGATTTTGTTCAGACGGGGCCCCGCCAGGCTTTTGACCAATTCAGTCAGACGGGTAGCCTTGTCTGCATCCAGCTTCCGGAATTCGGTTTTCCAGGTACGGGTGACCGGTTCACGCGCGCCGACCACGGCCGAGCGCACCCCTTGTGCCTGCAATACCCCCAACTGTTTGTCTGCCGCTTCGCGGGACGAGAAAATCCCCAAGGAAATGGCAAACTGCCATTTGCTCTGATCCTGAATGATGAAAAAGTCCGTTACATTCAGCGCTTTCAGCTGTTCACCTTTTTTCTGCGCACCGGGCAGGGAGCCCTGTGGCGGGATATATACCCAGTATTTGTCGGCTGTTTCTTCCATGACGGGTTTGACAGGCGCCACGCGCAACGCTTTCAGCCCGGCTCTGGCCTGATTCCAGATCGCATCCGGGACGGGACCCCAGTCAAAGCAGACCAGTGCAGTTGCCGCCGATGTCTCCAATGGCCGGGTGGAGGCGGGTGCTTCCGGTACGCTCGCGGCTTGCTCTGCTTCGGCTACCTTGCTTGCCACCGGCTCTGCCGGTTTGCTGGGGCTGGCGGGCGGAATATCCTGCTCACTGACAATGTGGATTTGCTGTGCCTGTTCTTCCGGCTCCAGTGTCTGTGTGTTTTTGTCCGAATGATGCAGCTGGTACCAGCCGAAGAGGCCGATATTGGCCAGCAGTGCGATGATGAACCATGATTTCATGATGACGCTTTTACCTTGAATAAGTCACTGGCGACGCAGGCCAGTCCGTCCAGTACCAGATGATCCACAATGACACAGGGCAGGTTCAGGTGAGGGGCGATTTTGTCGGCATCTCCGCCCGAAAGTACGCACTGCCCGGGGGTAATGCCATCCTGCAGCATCTGGTGAGCCATCTGCATGATGCTGCCTGCCAGCGCCTGAATGGCGCCGGAATATAACGCATTGCCGGTATTGTCCGGGTATGCCTGCCATTCGCCGGGCTGGCGCGGCAAACCGGCGGTCCCGCTGGCCAGGGATGCAAGCATCAGCTGCAAGCCCGGTACGATCAGTCCGCCGCAAAACACGCCTTGCTCGTCCAGTACGTCTACCGTCAGAGCGGTACCGGCATTGACCACCAGTGAATGCGCGGGTGACAGGTGGTGCACCGCAATCAGTGAGGCCCAGCGGTCCGGCCCCAGTTTTTCTGGTGCCTGATACTGGTTGGTGATGCCGTGCGACTGGCGCTCCGGCACCAGCCAGGTCATGCGTCCCTGGCTTGCCGTATCAATGGCTTGCCGGAGATGGGCGCCGGCCACATGGCTGCCGATCAGCAGGCGTGCATCGCGCAGCAAGGGGTTGTCCGTGAGCCACGCTGCCAATGCATCGTGGTCGAGCGTGCCCTTGTCTTGCCAGTCTTCCGTCACCAGATTGTAGGCCCCCCATTTGATCCGGGTGTTGCCGACATCGATCAGCAGGGCATAGGGTGCGTGTGTATTCGTCATGTGGCCGCCCGCAGGGATACATCGCCCGCATACACGGTCTGGATGCAGGTACCGGTTTCTATCAGCAAGGCACCTAGCGCATCTACGCCACAGGCGACACCGCTACTCAGGATTTCACAGCCCTGGACAATGTTCACCGCCCGGTCTTGCCAGGCATGCAGACTTTGCCATTCGCTGCGCAGAGGGGCAAAGCCGTCCTGGGTGAAGGTATTGAGGATATGGGCCAGCTCATCTAGCAGGATGGCCAGCAACGCATTGCGGGAAGGTGTTTGCGACAGATGCTCAGCCAAGTCGGTCACGGGCTGGTCAATGTCGTCACGCTGCAGGTCAGAAAGACGCACATTCAGCCCGATGCCGATAATGGCCTGGATCGGCCCCAATGCATCCCCTTGGGTTTCAATCAGGATACCGGCCAGCTTCCTTGGCCCGATCAAGACATCGTTTGGCCACTTGAGCATGGCTTGCGTCATGCCGATGCGCCTGAGGGCCCGGATAATGGCGATACCGGTCGCCAGACTCAGGCCGGATAACCGGGCAATGCCAAACGGAAAATCCCAGCGCAGAGAAAAAGCCAGACTGCCGCCCAGCGTGCTTTGCCACTGCCGGCCGCGCCGGCCACGACCGCCGGTCTGGCATTCGGCCACCAGGCAACTGCCGTGCGTATAGTCATCCGGGTGTTGCAGCATCTGGGTATTGGTGGAGTCGGTGACATCCAGCACAGATACGGCCGGACCGGCGACCAGCCGGTGAGACTGGATAACGTGGCTGTCCAGCCAGTCGATCGGATGCGGCAGACGGTAGCCCTTGCCATGCACGCTCTGCACATTGACGCCAAAGGTACGGGCCTGTTGCAACGCCAGCGAGATGGAGGCCCGGGAAACGTGCAGTTGCTCGGCCAGGTACTCGCCGGAACAGAATTTGTCGGCGTCCAGACGCTTCAGGGCATCAAGCAACAGGGGTTTGGGCGGAAGGCTCATGTTCTGGCATCCATCTGGCGGAAAGTGATGTGCATCATACCTGTTCTGGCGGGTTTGCCCCACTCCCGGCTTCCAGCATGCGTTGCAGGCGCTCGGCTACGCCGCCTTCAATGACCATGGAGCGGCCGCTGCTGACCGACATGACGGCCAGCGTCACCGTGGCGGCGGTAATCAGTTTGTTGGTATGGGTATGAAAGAGGTGCTGCTGCACCGTGATGTGACGGCGGTTGAAGGCAAGCAGCCGGGTTTCCAGCCGCAGCTCGTCATGCATGTTGGCGGCGCGACGGTACTCGATGTCGATGCTGACCACCACATATGCGTGGCCTTCGGCCTCCAGGGTTTGCAGGTCGACAAACTGTTCAAACAGTGACCAGCGGCCTTCTTCCATGAACTCCAGGTAACGTGCGTTATTGACATGGCCGTAGCCATCCAGGTGATATCCGCGGATCTTGATCGGTAAAGTATGCATGCCAATGTTTACGGGGTGGTTTTCTTGACGGGTTTTTTCTTGCTGACCGTCGTTTCGGTCGTCATGCCGGCAAGCTGCTTGCTGATTTTTGTCTTGTCGGTTTCGCCGTTGAAGTTCACGATCACCAGCTTGCCCGGGCCTTCTTTCAGGTCATCCCTGAAGTCATAAACGGCCCCCATCACGGTCAGTTTCTTGCTTTTGACTTCTTCGCCAAACAGGGCGCGCGCCGCCCGCACCTGGATATTGACGTTCTTGATCACGTTATCGGTAAGAGACGCACTTTTGTCGATTTGCAAGGTGGACAATTCTTTTTTGATGGAGGGCGACTCTTCCGAGTAGTCGCTCATGGCCGCCTTGATGGCACCGCAGGCGACATGCCCCACAAAGATCAGCAGCGGTGTTTTGAGGTGGTGGACGCCATACTCCACCGAGCCCTGGTTGCTGAACAGCTGGTTGCCGATATTGCGAACCATGAAGAGATCGCCTTCCGGGGTCTGGTCGAACGCCGCCGTCTGCACGCGGGAGTCTGCGCAAGTCACCACTGTGGCACGCGGATATTGGCCATCCTTGATGGGGTCAAAGAAGCTGGCCGGATGGGTTTTCATGAAGTAGGCATTGTCGTTCAGCAGGTTGCGGACAATCCCTTTGAGCTGCGCTTCTTCCGTCAGCTCGGTTTTCCCCTGGGCAGGCATGACCAGCGCCGGTTTGGCGGGTTCGCTAGCAGCTTCTTTTTTTGGCGCTTCTACTGGTTTGGCTGCAGCAGCGGGTTTGGCAGCTGGTGCTGGCTTGACGGGTTTTGCCGGTTTTGGGGGGACTACCGGTTTGACGGCTACGGGCGGTGCGACTTTGCAGGCGATGTTAAAACGCCGCTCATCCATGGAACCCGGTACGACGGGTTGTGCTTTGTCGTCCCCGTTGATGCGTTTGATTTCTTCATCGGCCAGATCATAGTACACGGTCAGCAAGGGGGTCTGGGTGCGCTTGTCACAGGCATACTGGGTTTGCGTGGCCACCGTCTTGAAGAAGAAGTCACCCGGGTCTGCCTGTACCGGCCGGTTGTAGCGCTCCCGCGCCCACATTTTGGCTGTCATGCCTTTGGTTTCCAGCGTGGCTTCATCAATGGCCAGCGTGACCTGAATGTCGCTGAAGATGGGTTTCCATGCGGCATGGGCGGGCAGGTGGAGCAAGGCCAGAAGCGAAAAAAATCCGAGAATCCGTTGGCGTGACATGTTGTACATCCGTTTGGGCTACCCGGCACCAACCGGGTAGCATCATGAGTGCTTTAAAGGGGTGTAGGGCTGATTACTAGTGGCGAATCGCCGCCATGGCTGCACCAAACCCCATGAAAACGCCGCCAGTAGCGCGGTTGAAGTTTTTCAGTACCCGGGCATTTTGCAAATACACGGCAATTTTGCGGCCACTGCCGGCGTACACCAGATACCAGCCTGCCTCGACAATGGTAAAGGTCAGCAGCAGGATGCTGAATTGCGGCAAGGCCGGGCTTTTCTGATCAATGAACTGGGGAAAGAAGGCTGCCGCAAACAGTAGCGCTTTCGGGTTGCTGGCCGCGACCAGAAAGCCTTGTTTGAACAGGGTATTCCAGTGACTGTCTTTCAGCGGTGCCGTGGTGCCCGGGCCTTGGGTGGTGTCGACCGGGGCTCTCCAGCACTTGTAACCTAGCCAGACCAGATAAGCCGCGCCGATCCAGCGCAGGGTGTCAAACACAACCGGCCAGGCTTTGAGTAGCGCGCCCAGCCCGGCTGCAGAGATGGAGAGCATGATCAGCAAAGCGGTCATGCAGCCCACCATGGTGCCCAGCGCCGGTCTGAAGCCATGCCGGACGCTATGCGTCATGACCAGCAGCATGTTGGGTCCTGGCGTGGCAGAAATCACGAATGTGGTCATCAGGTATAACCACCAGGTATCAAGATGCATGGCAAACTCCAGTTTGGGACGGCAATCAGCACATTTTGACGGGGATTTACCGCCACGGCAACCGGCGCCACGCAATACCATGAGAAACCATGGGGGATCGGGGCCTAAATGAGTCCCTGGCGGACCAGCTCCCGCTTGAGATACGCATAATAGACCGGCGCGGCAATCACACCTGCCAGCCCAAAGACCGACTCCATGACCAGCATGGCAATCAGGATTTCCCAGGCAGCCGCATGAATGCGGGTACCGATGATTTTGGCATTCAGGAAATATTCCAGCTTGTGAATCATGACCAGATACGCCAGCGATGCAATGGCGGTTTGCGGCGAGTGGCTCATGCTGACCACGACGATAATGGTATTGGAGGCCAGATTGCCGAGCACCGGAATCAGCCCCAGCAAAAAGGTCAGGGCAATCATGGTTTTGACCAGCGGCAGCTGGATACCCACCAAGGGCAGGATCACCACCAGATAAATGCCCGTCAGGGTGGCATTGACGGCCGCAATCTTGATCTGGGCAAACACCACGTCACGGAAAGACACCGAGAACCGGTGAATGTGCCCCAGCAAGGCCTGGCCAAAAGGTCCTAGCGGTTTGGGGCGGACCATGTCCTGTAGCGCCACCAGGCCGCCGATGATCATGCCGATCAGAATCTGGATCAGCACCACGCCAATTTCTTTGCCGATGCGCTGCAACTCGTCGGCATGCTCGCGCAACCAGCCAATCAACAGGTCTTTCAGGGCATGAATGTCTACCGGCAGGTAGCCATCGAGTACACTCGGTATCAGGTTGCGGGATTCCGCAATGATATCGGCCATTTTCTGCAATAACAGGGTGACATTGCCAGAGCCGCCCCGCAGCAGCAGCAAGAACGAGAAACCCAGCAACACCAGTAGCGAAATCACGATGGCCGCCAGCAGGGCCACGACCAGCAGCTTGGCCTTGCCCGCTTCCAGTTTGCCCCGCCAGACACGGGGCGCGAGCATCACGACCAGCTCGTGCACCAGCAAGCCGCCCAGCAAGGCAGGCAGCAGATGCGTATATTCTATGAAAACCAGTACCAATACTGCACCAAGGATGTCATAGGGCAGCGGTTTGCGAACAGTCATGCGATTTCTCAGTTGGGCAGCAAAAACAGATTGAACAAAATAGTACTTGTTTTTCTCAATGTATATGATAAAAATCAATGTGATACAAGCATGTTTTTACCTAAAACATAAAATGTGCGTTATGATGAATTTTGTCCTGATCGGATAATGTTTAAAGCATAAATATGGCTCATACGGATCTTATGCCGCTTAGGCGTCAAGACTTTGAGATTGGCAAAGTCTTGCAATGGCCTATCTTTGACCGCAATCATAACCTGTTACTGAAACAAGGGCAGGTAATTCGGTCTGATCGTCAACTCGAAACCCTGCTGCAGCTTGGCCTGTATCGGGACGGACACTGGCGACCAGCCAAAGTGACGCGGCCTGTAGAAATCGAAGAAGAAGACGATGACCCCGTAGAGTCTGCTGACAAGACCGTCTACGAACCGTTTGGCAATGTCCCTTTCAAACTGGGCGATGTACTGCAAATGCGCCCGACCGGGGAAGAAAAAGCGCCTTATTTTGTCAAACTGTATGGTCTGAATGACAAAGGCAGCCTGATTTTGTCGGCACCGTATGTGAACGGCAGCCTGGTTCTGGTACGTGAAGGGCAGCCATTCCGTTTCCGGGCCTTTCTTGGCAAGTCCATCTACGCATTTGATGCAACGGCCATCAAGAGCCACCTCACGCCATACCCTTACTTACATGTAGGCATTCCCAGCAAAGTTCAAGTCATCAATGTCCGGCAAGCCAGCCGGATCACGGTGAATCTGGTGTCATCCATTGAAACCATCGGCGAGTTCGGGGTGGAAAAAATGGCGTGCCTGATCGGTGATTTGAGCATTCATGGTGCCCGCATCAAGATGTCGCGCCTGCTATGCCAGATCGGACAGGAAGTCACGCTGTCATTCAAACTCAACGTCATGGAGACTGACCATTACATCGTGCAACCGGCCGTGGTCAGGAATATCCAGGTAAGTGATGAAGAGAAACAGGCCGTGCATATGGGACTGCAGTTCCATGAAACCGACATGCAACGCAAGCTGATCCTGCAGAACTTTCTGTATCAGCATGTACTCGGTCAATCCTAGAGAACTCCCCCTTTCCGGAAAATCACCGCCATTCTGGTGAAATATTCACAATAGCTGTGTAGAATCAAAGATAAACCCTGTTTTTGTCTGCCTGTAAGCGGCTGCTGTTGCTACAGGTGGCTTTGCCGTTTTTCTCTGGAAGCAACTCATGGACGTCCAACTGTATATGCAGCAACTCGGGCAGGCTGCCCGTCAAGCATCCCGCGCCATGGCCCGGGCCGATACCAACCAGAAAAACAAGGCACTGCTGGCGATTGCCGCTGAAATCGAGGCACGCCGTGCCGAAGTGGTTGCCGCTAACCTGGCCGATGTGGAAGCTGCCCGCGCCAACGGACTGGACCCGGCCATGGTGGACCGTCTGATGCTGTCTGACAAAGCCATTGCCACCATGGTGGAAGGCCTGCACCAGATTGCCGGTCTGGCCGACCCGATTGGCGAGATCACCGACATGAGTTTTCGCCCGTCTGGTATTCAGGTGGGCAAGATGCGCGTCCCGCTTGGCGTGATCGGCATCATTTACGAGGCGCGTCCGAACGTGACCATTGATGCCGCGGCCCTGTGCCTGAAGTCCGGCAATGCCACCATCTTGCGCGGCGGTTCTGAAGCGATTCGCGCCAATCAGGTATTGGCTTCTTGCATCAGCAAGGGGCTGGTGGCGGCTGGCCTGCCGTCCGAAGCAGTACAGGTGGTTGATACCACCGACCGTGCGGCTGTCGGCATGCTGATTACCATGCCGGAATACGTGGACGTGATTGTGCCGCGCGGCGGCAAAGGCCTGATCGAGCGCATCAGCAAGGAAGCCCGCGTACCGGTGATCAAGCATCTGGACGGTATCTGCCATGTGTACATCGATAACGAAGCTGATATCGCCAAAGCCATCCCGATTGCCGACAACGCCAAGACCCATCGCTACGGTACCTGCAACACCATGGAAACCCTGCTGGTGCACAAGGACATTGCCGCCAGCGTGTTGCCGAAACTGGCTGAGGTCTATGCGGCCAAATCGGTCGAGCTGCGTGGCTGTGACGATACCCGCCGTATCCTGTCCGGCATCAAGGCCGCGACCGCAGAAGACTGGTCTACCGAATACCTGGCGCCGATTCTGGCGGTCAAACTGGTGGGCGGGCTGGACGAAGCCATCGATCACATCAACCAGTATGGTTCTCACCATACCGACAGCATCGTGACCGAGAACTACACCAAAGCACGCCGTTTCTTGCGCGAGGTGGATTCGGCTTCGGTCATGGTCAATGCGTCTACCCGCTTTGCCGATGGTTTTGAATATGGTCTGGGTGCAGAAATCGGCATTTCTACCGACAAGATTCATGCCCGCGGTCCGGTGGGGCTGGACGGGCTGACCAGTCAGAAATACGTGGTGCTGGGTGACGGACAAATCCGTCAGTAAGGAGTCTGTGTTGCCTGATAGCCGGGTGGTCGGGGTCTTTGGCGGAACGTTTGACCCCATGCATCTTGCCCACCTGCGCATTGTAAAGGCGTTGCGGGACGAGCTGGGGCTGGTCAGGGCGGATGACGAAATTCGCATCATTCCGACCGGGTTGCCGCCGCATCGCCAGCTGGCCATGGCCAGCAATGAAGACCGCCGGCAGATGTGCCTGCTGACCATGGATGGCGAACCCGGGCTGGTGCTGGATGACCGTGAGCTCAAACGGGCAAGGTTCTGCTATACCGTGGAAACGCTGGCAGAATTGCGGGCCGAAGTCGGCAAGGAGACCCCGCTGGTGTTCCTGCTGGGGGGCGATTCGCTCACGCATTTCCATACCTGGCATGACTGGCGGCACATTCTGGACCTGGCGCATTTGGCGGTTGCCGCAAGGCCTGGGGCCGATCTGGCGCATGGTTTGCACCCTGCTGTTGCACAATTGCTGACAGAGAATGCGGAGAAGCCTAGCCGACCAAGGCTAAGTCACGGTAAAATATACGTTTTATCAACGCCGCCAGAAGATATTTCTGCCACAGACTTGCGGATGCGCCTCAAAAATGGTGCTTCTACCGAAGGCTTGCTGGCAGAACCGGTGCGGCGTTTTATTTTGGATAACCGGCTATACCAATAGCCAGGCAGGATATAAGTATGGAACTCGCAGCGCTTAAAGCCGCAGTGGTAGACGCCCTTGAAGACATCAAGGCGAAAGATATTGTGGTGCTGGACGTGGGGCATCTGAGCCCGCTGTGGGATGCGTTGATTGTAGCCAGTGGTGACAGTAATCGTCAGGTCAAGGCCTTGGCGAATAACGTATCGGTAAAAATGAAGGAACTGGGTGTGGAAGTGATCAGCACCGAGGGCGAGAAGTATGGCGAGTGGGTGCTGGTCGACCTGGGCAACGTGGTTGTGCATGTGATGCAACCAGCTGTGCGCCAGTATTATAGCCTGGAGCAGCTGTGGGGCGGCCAGAAGCCGACCTCCATTCCTCGCTAAGCGGAGATTGTCAGAACAACAGCCGCTCAAGACCTGAGCGGCTGTTTGCATATGTACGGGTCGGTTTATCGGCCACGACAGGCGCAGGACAAGTGATGACGGGGTACCCCCCGGTACAACTTTCCGGACGGACACCGGAACAAAAACAACAAGAGGATGTAATGGCGGATTTACATGTAAGTTGGGACGACTACAACGCGCTGACAGAACAACTGGCCCTGAAGGTACATACCTCCGGCTGGCAATTTAACCAGATCATCTGCATTGCCCGTGGCGGCTTGCGCGTGGGCGACGTGCTGGCGCGTATTTTCAATACGCCGCTGGCCATCATGTTTACCTCGTCGTATCGCGAATCAAACGGCAAAACCCAGAACCAGCTGGTGATTTCCGAGCATATCACCATGGCTACCGAAGGATTGGGCGACCGTGTGCTGTTGCTGGATGACCTGGTGGATTCCGGGGTGACCTTGCGCCGTGTGGTGGAAGAGCTGAAACAGCGCTATCCGCATATCAAGGATATCCGTACCGGCGTGATCTGGGAGAAAGAATGCTCAGTCTTCAAGCCGGACTATGTGGTGCAGTATCTGGGGGATAACCCGTGGATTCATCAACCGATGGAAGTGTATGACGAGATGTCGCCGGAAGATCTGGCCCGTCCGCGTCGTATCTGACCCGGATGACGATACTGGCATGTTGCAAAGGCGCGTAACCCGATGAAACTATGGCTGCTGGCTGTCGGGCAAAAACAGCCCGGCTGGATGGAAGAAGGTTACCGCGAGTACGCCAAGCGCATGCCGCGCGAGTGGCCCTTGCAGCTGCTGGAACTGAAACCGGAAAAGCGCGTGGGCGGCAAAACGGCCGAGCAGGTGATGGCCGCCGAGAAAGTACGGATTCTGGAGGCCATTCCCAAGTCTGCGCGCCTGATTGCGCTGGATGAACGCGGCGCCCGCTGGACGACCATGGATCTGGCCAAGCAGTTGCAAGCCTGGCAGCAGGACGGGCGTGATATCGCCCTGGTGATTGGCGGGGCGGACGGCCTGGACCCGGAGGTGAAAAACAGGGCCGACCAGTTGCTGTCGTTGTCACCCATGACCCTGCCGCACGGTTTTGCCCGTGTACTGCTGGCCGAGCAGTTATACCGGGCGGTGTCCATTCTTAACAACCATCCGTATCACCGGGAGTAATCTTCATTACTCCTGCGCACAAAAAAGCCGCCATGTTTCTGGCGGCTTTTTTGCCCGTGGCAGAAATGCCTTTTAAATCCTGCCTGAAATTTGACAAATTTCACTTTGGACACGACCCCTTTGACAGGGGCGGTCCCCAAGACCCTCATGTAATGACAAAAACCAAACGAGCCGGTTTAATTTAAAAATGATAGAAATCAAAAGTTACTCAGAGGATATGGCAATTGAGATTGCGGACTTGTTTCATGCGGCAGTCCACAATATTGACTCATCCATATATACCAAAGAGCAACAAGAGGCTTGGGCCCCTACACCACCTGATTATGATCATTGGTCGGTTAGACTAAAAAATAAAAAGCCGTTCATTGCCGTCATTGATGGGCATGTGGCTGGATTTATTGAGTTAGATGAAGATGGTCATATTGACTGCGCCTACACCCATCCAGATTTCCAGAGAAAAGGGGTTGCAACCACTCTCTATAATTATCTGTTGATTGCAGCACGGAGAAGAAAGATTGACAGGTTATATGTAGATGCATCCCATATGGCGAAGCCATTTTTTGAGCAGCTAGGCTTCACCACCATTAAGATGAACGAGATACTTCTCCGTGGCGTGGTCTTAGCTAATTTTACAATGCAAAAATATCTAAACGAAATCAAGTCATAGGCTGGCACGATTTGGGTGCGTCTATTGCCTGATGATTTAGAAGACATGAAAAAGCCCATCATTTGATGGGCTTTTTCATGTCTTCTAACCACCTTTACCGGCTTACAGCAGCGACTGCATCTGGTCGAGTGCATCGGTAAAGAGGCCATCGACGCCCCAGCGTTTCAGCTCTTCTGCCCGGGCGACATCATTCACGGTATAAGCCAGTACACGGTACCCCGCTGCCTTGACGGCATGAACGCGCGCTTCAGTCAGCAAAGCTTCATCGCTGTGTAGCGACACGGCTTGCAAGTCTTGCAGGGTGTCCTGCCAGTTGTCCGGCCAGGGGGCTTCGATCAACCAGCCACGGGGCAGGGCAGGCTGCGCCTGCTGAGCGGCTTTCAGGGCGGTCAGCGAAAACGAAGACATCAACGGTTTCACCGTGGCATTGGCCCACAGGCTGGCGGTGGCATTGGCGACCAGCGTGCCCGTTTCTGCATCACGACCGGGGCAGGGTTTGATTTCCACGTTGGCGAGCAAGCCATGGGCTTTGCAGTAGGTGGCGATGGTGGAGAAAAACGGTACCGGCTCACCGGCAAAACGCGGTGCCAGCCAGCTGCCGGCATCCAGTGCCAGCAGGTCCAGCACGGTCTTTTCTGCAGCCAGGCCATGGCCATTGCTGGTACGGTCTAACGTGTCGTCGTGCAGCAGGTAGCATTGGCCTTCCTTGCTGAGCTTCACGTCAAATTCAACGGCACCAAAATGATGTTTTACCGCCTCGGCCATGCCGGCCAGGGTATTCTCGGGGGCTAACGTGCCACCACCACGGTGGGCAAACAAAAAGGGATAAGGCCAGGTGTGCATGGTTAAAGTCAGGTCCTAACGAAAGAGGGGTCAGACGCCAGAAGAGGGCGCCGGGTTATGGTAAGGTTTGGTCTTGCTGCTGGCCGCGGGCTTGAAGCGGCTCTTCATCAGCATGCCGGCAGAGTCCAGAATCGGATAGGCCATGGCGCAGATGTGGCTGTTGACGCGCTTGAGGTCGCGGATCACGTCCAGATGCAGGCTGCTGGTCTCGATACTTTGCAGGCGCTGTTCTGCCAGCCGCTGCAGGTGATTCTCTGCATAGCGGCGTTCCAGTTCGTTGAACTGGGTTTTTTCTTCCAGCAGGCGCTTGGCGTTTTTGACATCCGGCCGCATAAAGAGACTCAAGCCGAGGCGCAGGTTGTTGACCAGCCGTTGGTTGAGGTCGCGAATTTCTTCGTTCCCGTTGTCTGAAAATACCAGCTGGTTTCGCATTTTCCGCTTGGCCAGATCCATCAGGTTTTTGTCGATCACGTCACCGATATGTTCCAGATTGATGGTGAGCGACAAGACATCTACCCAGCGCTGGTTATCCTGGCTGGACAGGCCTTCACGGTCGATTCGCATCAGGTAGTTTTTCAGTGACTTGTAGAGAATGTCGATGGCCAGTTCGGTTTCTTCCACCTTGCGGGTGGCTTTCTCGTCATTCTCGCAGATGGCAATGCTGGTATCTTTCAGCATCTCGTCCACCAGATCCCCCATGCGCAAGGCTTCGCGCACCGCGCAGGCGATGGCCAGTTCTGGCGTTTCCAGCGCGGCTTCATCCAGATACTTGGCCTGATGCGGCTGCAACCCCTCAGCACTACCCTTGCCGAGTTTGGCGCACAGTCTGGCCACCGGTGCCGTCAGAAAGATAAACACAGCCGCGGTAAACAGGTTAAACAAGACATGGAAGTGCAATACCTGGCGTGCCGGAGTGCTGCCTAGGTCTGGCAGCCATGGTGTCATGTGTTTAACCAGCGGGGCCACCATCAGAATCGCAACAATCTTGAAGATCAGGTTGGCAATCGGCACCTGACGGCCGTTGGAGCCGCTGCCAACGCCAGACAATAGCGGGCTCATGCTGCTGCCCAGATTGGCACCCAATACCAGTGCCAGCCCCAGTAACGGAGAGAGTGCGCCGTTATCGACCAGTGTGGCGACCAGCAGTACGATGGCCAGGCTGGAATGCGCCACAAACGTCAGCGCGGCGGCCACCAGAATATCCAGCATGGTGTCACCGGTAATCGACTGGAAGATGACCTGGATGGCCGGACTATGGCTGATGGGGGCCATGGTGCTGCCGATGAGCTGCAAGGCCAGCATCATGATGCCGAGCCCGATGGCGGCCTTGCCTGCGTGTTTGGACTGCTGGCTACGATTGGCCCGGAAACAGGCCACCCCGACCAGGACCAGCAAAGGAGACAGCCACACCAGTTTGAGCGAGAAGAACTGGGCCACCAGACTGGAACCGACATCCGCGCCCAGAATGATGGGCAGTGCCGCTGCCGTGGTGATTAACCCTTGGCCGACAAAGCCCGCCACCATCAGCGTGGTGGCGGTACCACTCTGGATGAGGGCGGTAATGCCCATGCCGGTCAGGAAGGCGGTGAACCGGTTGCGGACGCTATGCCCCAGGGCTTTGCGTAAAACGCCACCCCAGGCGCGTAACAGCCCGCTCTGGACCATATGCGTGCCCCAGATCAACAGGGCAACGGCACCAAGAAGTTGAACCAGTACCAGCATGGCTTACCCTTTATGCTTGCTTGGGTTTACGCAGGTACATCATCCCCACGGCAATACTGGAAACAGCCATCAGCAACAGACTGACCGCATTCAGCACAGGAGATGCACCTTCCCGCATCCGGCCATACATCAGCACGGTTAGCGGGTTATCGCTACCCACTAACATCAGCGTGGTGTTGAAGTTCTCGAACGACAACAAAAACGCGACTGCTGCACTACCAATAATAGACGGTTTTAAATAAGGCAGCGTAATTGTTCGCAAAATCGCAAAACGGGTGGCGCCCAGGTTCAGCGCCGCTTCTTCCAGCGACTCGTCAAAACGTTTCAGGCGAGCGGCAATGGTCAGGGTGGCAATGGTGACGATGTAAGAGAACTGACCCGCCACCACCAGCGGCAAGCCGGGGCGCAGCCATTCCAGTTCCAGCCCCCAGGCGTCATAGGCATAGTTGGCAATCTGGCTGGCAAACGCCAGGATGGAAATCCCCAGAATCACGCCAGGAATCACCAAGGGCACCAGCATCAGCGTGGTCAGCAGGCCTTTGCCGCGGAACTGGGCACGCTCCAGCAGAAACGCATTACCAATGCCCAGCGAGACCGACAACACGGTCACCCAGAAGGCCACCTTGCAGCTGACCCAGATACTGGTCAGCAGTGCACTGTCAAAAAACAGGCCGGTACGGTCGCCCGTGTTGGCAATAAACCAGTCCAGCGTGAAGCCTTTCCACGGTGGTGTCGGAAACAGCGAGTTGTTGAACGCAAACACAGCCACCACGGACAGCGGCATCAGCAAAAACAGGAAGAACAGTGACACGTACAGCGCACGGCCGCGCGTCAGCAGTTTCGAGTCTGGCAAACTTGGAATCATGATGTCATCCTCTTATGTACGGCGCATGGCATCGGCAAAGCGCTGGCCGGTAATTTTCAGGCCCAGCCAGACCAGTACGGATGAAAGGCCCAGCAACAGGAAGGCAAATGCTGCACCCTGTTCCCAGTTGAAACGGGTAATGAACTGGGTATAAATCTGCTCGGTAAACCACATGGAGCTCTTGCCACCCAACACCACCGGGGTCAGATAGTTGCCCAGCGTCAGCATGAACACCATGATCGACCCGGCGGCAATCCCCGGCGCCGCATGCGGAATGATGATCTTGCGCAAAATATTCAGCCGGTTGCCGCCCAGGTCATAGGCCGCTTCAATCAGGCTGTCGTCCAGCGTTTCCAGCGCGTTGATCAGCGGCACCAGCATGAACAGCAGCGAGCTGTAAATCAGGCCCACCAGAATGGTGGCATCGTGGTACAGCAGTTCCACCGGCTGGTCGGTGACACCGATGAATGCCAGAAACTGCGGGATGACACCGCTGCCGCGCAGCAGGATCAGCCAGCCGAGCGTCCGTACCAGTTCACTGGCCCAGAACGGTAGCAGGGTAGCCGCCAGCATCAGGGCTTTCAGACGGCCCTTGGCCACTTTGGCGATGGTCCATGCCACCGGAAACGCCATCACCAGTGCCATGATGGTGGCGATCAGCGACATGACGGCAGTGCGGACAAAGGTATTCCAGTACAGCGGTTCTTCAAAGAAGGTACGGTATTGTTTCAGGCTGCCGGCAAACTCGCCGGGGCCGATCCGTTCGCGGAAAGAGATCATCCCCATGCCGACATGCGGCAGGATGATCAGCAGCAGCAGCCACAGGATGGCGGGTGCCAGCAGCAGGTATAAAGTCAGCCGTTTAGGCGTTAGCGTGTTCATGCCCGCTTACCCCTGAAATGCCTGAACGTGCTCAGCGCGGATACCGATAAACACGGTTTCGCCCGGAACCAGGTCAGAGTGTTGGCCGGTATGCGGCAAGGCAACGTGCAATTGGGTGCCGGTTGCGACTTCTTTTACCTGAACCGTGGAGTTGGCCCCGTCAAAGAACAGGGTTTCAACCTTGCAAGGCAGGCGGTTGGCAAAACTGGCAATTTCCGTTTCCTGGCGCGACAAGGCAATGGTTTCCGGCCGGATGAACATGGAGGTTGCGCCAGAAGACGCCGGTTGTGTCGGGGTCAGGGCCAGCGTCAGTCCGCTGGCCGTTTTGCCTTCGGCTGCGTTTGTCAGCACGCCTTCCAGGCGGTTGCTGTTCCCGACAAAGCCGGCCACAAAGGCGGTTTTCGGGTGGTAGTACAGTTCTTGCGGGGTGCCGACCTGTTCGAACTGGCCTTTGTTCATCACCGCCACGCGGTCAGACATGACCAGCGCTTCACTCTGGTCGTGGGTAATGTACACAAAGGTGGTGCCCACTTCGTTCTGCAGCTGTTTCAGCTCCAGTTTCATGTGTTCGCGCAGTTTCAGGTCCAGCGCGCCCAGTGGCTCATCCAGCAGCAGCAGTGTGGGTTCCAGTACCAGACTGCGGGCAATGGCCACGCGCTGTTTCTGGCCGCCAGACAACTGGTCGATACGTTTGCCGGCAATACCCGGCAAGCCGACGCGCTCTAGCATGGCATCTGCCTTTTTGCTGATTTCGCCCTTGGTCAGGCCGCGTCTGGCCAGACCGTAGCCTACGTTCTCGCCAACACTCATCATCGGGAACAAGGCCAGATGCTGGAAAACCATGTTCACGGGGCGGCGGTTGGGCGCCACGTTGCGCATCGATTTGCCGCCAATGACGATATCGCCTTCATCCGGCGTGATGAAACCGGCAATCATGCGCAGCAAGGTGGTCTTGCCGCAGCCCGATGGCCCGAGGATGGAGAAGAAACTGCCTTTGGGCACATCCAGGCTCAAACGGTTGACCGCCGTGAAGTTGGTGTAATGCTTGCTGACTTCCTGAACGGAAAGGTCAATAGGCGCAGTGTTGGACGATGTTTGCATGGGCGCGATCCTGATGCTGGTCTAACCGTACAGTCACAAGGGCGTGTCTGCACGTTACCTGTCATGTATGTCGAATAATTAATATCTGTTTTCTTGTTCAGGCGCAATCGTCGCTTGCCGATCACGTCTGACATTATTCAGTCTAGTGTCTCTGTCTAAAAAAAACGGCGGCATTCCCGGAATGCCGCCGGTGTGCGCGCAGACTTAGTTAGATGCTTTGATCTTGTCTAGCACTTTACCGTCAACCTCTTCCAGACCGGCTGGAATGGCTGGGTACCATTTGATGTTTTTCAGCGCGGCTGGCGGGAAGGATTCTGCCAGCTGTTTCTTCATGACTTCATCCATGAAGTTCTCTGCGCCCTTGATGGCGGTAAAGCTGCCTGCAGATTTCGCCACTTTGGCCGCAATTTCCGGACGGCTGATAAAGTTGATCCACTTGTAAGCGGCGTCCAGATTTTTGGCTTTGGACGGAATCGCAAAGGTATCAACCCAGCCCAGTGCGCCGGATTTTGGTGCAATGAACTTGATGGTGGCGTTTTCGGTGTTCAGTTTCCAGCCGCCCGCATCCCACATCTGGGCTGCAACCACTTCACCGTTGCGGATATCGTTCAGCAGCTGGTCTTTGCTTTCCCAGAAGTATTTCAGGTTTTTCTTGCAAGAGATCAGCTTGTCGCCTGCTGCCGTCATGATGGCTTCGTACTGTTTAGGGTTGGCATAAGCCTTGAACGGGTCTTTGCCCATAGAGAACGCCATACCGATCAGGGTTGGGCGCTTCAGGCGTACGGCGGTTTTGCCAGCGTATTCCGGTTTGCACAGGTCGCTGTAATCCGCTGCTTTGGATTTGGCCGAGTTCACCACCAGACCATCGGTACCCCAGAACAGTGGTACACCGTACACTTTGCCGCCCAGGCCGGTTACTTTTTTGGTGGATTCCAGCATGGATGGAATGAAGTTAGCGGTTTTCACTTTCTTCAGGTCGATCGGCTGGTAAATGCCAAACTCTTTGGCCGGGCCGGTAATACGGTCCTGGCTCGGGTTGACCAGGTCATAGCCTGCGCCACCAGTCGCACGCAGTTTGGAAATCATTTCTTCGTTGTTAGACAGTGTCACTTCAACCGAAATGCCGGTTTCTTTTTTGAACTGGTCTACAACAGCCTGCGGCGCATAGTCGGCCCAGGTCAACAAACGTAATACTTGCTCATCTGCCTGTGCATGGAATGCAAATACGGCCAGTACGGCTCCTGCAGACAACTTCAGCTTATGGTTCAACATACAGCTCTCCCTTCGAAGATAAGTCAGACAACGGAACGACGATCTAAAATGCCCTTGTACGCCATCCGCATGGATGCGGTATCAAGAGCCTCCAACAGTAGTTTTCTCAAGGCAGGTCCTCAGCGAGTACCTGCGGTTGAAAAACGGCTTCTAAAAACCGGTGTTACTTCCACGTTTACAGCTGTTGTGTGGTAACGATTTTCTAACTTTAATATTAATTTTGTATTAAATGTTGCTTTTCGAACTAAAAAATTCGTATTTTTATTTTTTATGTTGGATTTGCTTCAAGCCAGCCCCGCAAAATGGCCACAGCATCTTGTACATGCAGCCCCAGTTTGGTTCTGCGCCAGAGGATATCCTCTGCGCTCACCGCCCATTCGTGCTTTCTCAGGTAATTGATTTCAGCCACCGTCAGTCCCGGCAAGACAAACCCACCCAGGTCCGACAGGCTGGTGGCGCCACCCAGTATCTTGGGGGTATCGCTGCCATAGAGTCCGGCCATGCGCAGCACCATATCGCCCGGCAAAGAGGCGTACTTTTCGCACATCGACGCAGCAAACCCATGGCGGCTAAGGTGGTTCAGGTGGCCGCCCGGTAGCGTGCTGCCCGCCGTCCAGGCCGGGTGGCGGTTTTGTAGTAGCGGCGCCAACTGGTCTACCGCACTTTCTGCCAGTACGCGGAAGGTGGTGATCTTGCCGCCAAACACGTTTAGCAGCGGGGGGCCATCCGTATCCAGCTCCAGCGAATAGTCACGGGTAATGCTGGATGCATTGGCAGATTCATCATCCAGCAGCGGGCGTACGCCGCTGTAATGCCAGCACACCATGTCAGGCGTAACGGACTGTTTGAAATACAGGCTGCTCATCTGGCACAGGTAATCGATTTCTGTCTGGTCAATTGCCACATGATTCGGGTCTTGCCGGTATTCCACGTCGGTGGTGCCGATCAGGGTGAAATCCTGCTCGTACGGAATGGCAAACATGATGCGCCGGTCCGGGTTCTGGAAAATATACGCAAAGTCATGCTCAAACAGCTTGGGCACCACAATATGGCTGCCCTTGATCAGCCGCAGCGAGCGGTGGCTTTTCATCATCTGGTTTTGCTGCAGAAACTCGCTGACCCAGGGACCGGCAGCATTGACCAGCGTGCGGGACTTCACCAGCCGTGTATCATGGCCGTCTTGCAGCGTCAGGGTCCAGAAACCGTCCTTGCGCGTGGCGGCAATGCATTTGGTGCGGGTCAGTACCTTGGCGCCATGCAGCGCGGCATCCCGTGCATTCAGTACCACCAGCCGTGCATCGTCCACCCAGCCGTCCGAATACACAAACCCGGTCTTGAACTGAGGTTGCAGTACCTTGCCGGCGGCATGCTTTTGCAGGTTGATCTGGCTGGAGCCCGGCAACAGATTGCGCTTGGCCAGATGGTCGTACAAAAACAAACCGGCACGGATCATCCAGGCAGGGCGCAGCTGCTTGTTGTGTGGCATCACAAAGCGCAACGGCCACATGATGTGTGGCGCCGCGTTCAGCAAGGTTTCCCGTTCTTTCAGTGCTTTGCGCACCAGTGAAAACGCCCCGTGCTCCAGATAACGTAACCCGCCATGAATCAGCTTGGTACTGGCAGACGAGGTGTGCTGGGCCAGATCATCTTTTTCGCACAGCAAAACAGACATCCCCCGGCCAGCCGCATCTCTGGCAATCCCTGCGCCATTAATGCCCCCGCCAATCACCACCATGTCGTACACGATATCTTGCACTACGTTCCCCTGTGAAAACAGCCTGTTTTTTCGAATACTATTATCGTTTTTTTCTTATTGCAACAAAAATGTTGTTTTATGTTCGTTTTGATGGAAATGCGAACATGGATTGATGCTTTGAAACACAAACGAAATACATGTGTGCTATAAATGCAGGGTGAAAATTTCAGGGATGTTGGTTTTCAAACAATCCGCGCATGGTGTTTGTTTTGCATCACCCGGCATGTTGTTTTGAAAACCGCAAGACGTCGCCGGCTAACCGGCACGTTACCGGCCCAGCATAAACAAGGGATGTGAACCTTATGTTAAACCACCGTCAGCAGGCACTGCTGGATCTGGTCAGAAAGCGCGGTTTTGTGTCGGTAGAAGAACTGGCGCAACAGTTCGATGTCACCATGCAGACCATCCGGCGCGACATCAACCAGCTGGCCGAAGACAACCTGCTGCGCCGCTATCACGGCGGGGCCGGCTTGCCCTCCAGTGTCGAGAACATTGCCTATACCCAGCGCAAGGTACTGCAAATCAGTGCCAAGCAACGCATTGCAGAGCTGGTAGCAGAACAGATACAAGACGGACAGTCCCTCATCCTTAACCTCGGCACCACCACCGAAGAAGTCGCCCGCGCGCTGATGGGCCACCGGCATTTGTCTGTCATCACCAATAACCTCAACGTCGCTGCCATCCTGGCCGACAACCCGGACCACGAAGTTATCGTCACGGGTGGTGTGGTACGCGCACGTGACCGCGGCATCACCGGCGAAGCCACCATCGACTTCATCCGCCAGTTCCGCGTCGACATCGGCATCATCGGTGTCTCCAGTATCGACCCGGACGGTACCCTGCGCGATTTTGACTACCGCGAAGTCAAAGTCGCACAAACCATCATCGAACAATCTCGCCAGGTCTGGCTGGTGGCCGACCACAGCAAATTCAGCCGCGAGGCCCTGGTACGCCTGGCCCACGTCAGTCAGGTAGACGTGCTGTTTACCGACCAGCCCCTGCCGGACGGCATGGCCGCGGTGCTAAGGGATGCGGGGACGAGGGTGGTGGTGGCGACGGAGGAGTGATCTAGGGAGATACGACTGTGCTGAAATTTTATGTTTTTAGCATACTAAGAGTGAAAGACAACTGATACTATTATCGAAAACAGTTTTACAAGTGACTTGTAAACTCGTTGTCATTCATTGGGCAGATTCATATCTGCTTTGGAAGGTCGTACATGGTCAAGGTTCTTACAGGGGCACTTCGTACCCATCGCTGGCTCGCGCTCATGGGCGGTGGCTTTGTACTGTCATCGATAGGTAGCGGCCTGACTTTCGTCATTGTATTTGGTGAGCTACTACGTCTTCATGCGCCAGCATCATCATTGGCGATCGCATATATATTGTCGTCTGCCCCGGGGTTATTGGGTAGCAAGCTTGGCCAAAAACTATGTGTTAACAAGTCGCCCTTTGAAATTTTGATCATAGGCGAATTGCTTGGCTTCCTTGGGCTGGTATTCCCTGTATATGGGGTAACGTCCAGTTCTGTACCGGCACTCCTGATGGCAGAATGTGCAACCGCATTTGCCACCGGCATGACATTACCTGCCATATATCTTATCTTTAAACGCGGGCTGTCTGAATCGGAAATGCCTGTGGCGACCGGTATCGACACCTTGATATTTTCGGCTCATGTCTTTTTTGGTGTTGGTGTTGGCGCGCTGCTGTATGGCAAGCTGAGCTCTTTAGCATTGCTGCTTGTCGATGCTGCCAGCTTCTTGGCCTCAACTGCTTTTATGGTGATTGCATCCAGGAATTTTAGATGGGAAAAGGATAGCGCTGAAATTGAAATAATCGCTGAGTTACCTTGGTGCACTTTATCTACAATTCAACGCCGTGGTGTGTTGCTATTACCAATGCTGGCACTGGTCGGCTCTCCTGCCATGGCATTGCTTCCCGTACTAGCACCAGTTACGGGCGAGGCAAATCAAACCGGAATTGCTTTGCCACTGTTATTTGCCAGAAGTTTAGGTCAGCTTTTCGGCCCGTTTCTGATTCCGGCAAGCCGATTTAATGAAAATAGCCGCAGTAACAAGTTGATTTTCGGTTGTCTGGCCTTGTTTTTAGGCTGTTATATGCTTGTCCCTTATTCGGATAGCGCTATCCTGGCACTCATCTTGATCTTTTTAGCGCACGTCGCATCCAATGTTGTATTTGCGCTGGCCATTTATTCAGTCCTCGCCAATTTTGAGGAACAACAAGTGACTGCCGCATCCGCTAAATCCTATCGTCTGCAAATGATCGTTAGCTCTATGGCGCCACTCGGTGCAGGACTTTTAGCCGATCAAATTGGCCCTGCATTAGCGTTATATAGCTTCTCAGGGGTTGGCTTTGTGGTGGTGGGGGCACTCTTACTTCATAATCATCGTAGCCCATTACGACAAAAAACGTCGACTACATCTCGGTCGAGTCAGGTGTAGTTGGGGGCGGCTTGGTCCGTTTGTTGCTGACTGCTTTTGGTGCATCCACCCGATAGAACTACACCCAGACTTCCTCCGTCTCGTTTGATGCCATTCGTTTTTCCCCGCATAATTCCGCCATTCGGCCTTGGGGTGTTTGCCCCGATCGCATTCGAGCAACGCCAATCTGCGCTTCGCGCTTAACCCGTTGTCGTAAAAGGCCGGAGAAGCGCATCATTTTTAGCGCCAGTTTGGCGTTCTCTCACGGAAATCAAGGTCAACTTTCTCGGCAAGCTTCGTCTGCAAGGTAATCTCGACGATTCTACGATGATTGCCGGGCAGTCCATCCGTTGCAAGGATAATGGCGCAACATCGGGGCTGTTCGATGACGAGGAGCCTGGAACAATCGATTGATGTACCGATGAATATGAACAGGTTCGAAGTGGCTGGCGTGGCGGTGGCAACCGCGTTCCAAGATGCGAACCTCAGTTAGACTTCTGTTGTGCAGCGCTGACAACGTGGTGTGTCACTGGCAGGATCAGCGTTGGTCGCTGGATTTAAAGGGGCAAGCTGGCCAATAAAAAACCCGCAGAGCCAGAAGCTGTGCGGGTTTTTTGGAATGCTTTAGATGTGGTGCCCAGGGTCGGACTCGAACCGACACACCTCGCGGCGGGAGATTTTGAGTCTCTTTCACTACCCAATAAAATCAACATGATTTCAATAAAAATCAATAACTTACCTTACTCCTGCTTACTCCATTTTACCGCATT
The DNA here is from genome assembly GCF_000376945.1 of Leeia oryzae DSM 17879. Lineage (GTDB taxonomy): Bacteria > Pseudomonadota > Gammaproteobacteria > Burkholderiales > Leeiaceae > Leeia > Leeia oryzae. The sequence continues at coordinate 87,978 of NZ_AQXU01000021.1, read as the reverse complement.
TTTTAGCATTTGCTGCAGCAAAATTGCAGCAAAACTACCTATTTGTCTTAACGTCATTTATAACAAAGTAGATTCCAGTAAACCAGATGCTCCATCTGATTGTTTATCTTTTACAGTATAGCAGACAAAAAATCTCCGTTATGGGATGCATCTGGCGCTATACCTTTAGGCAGTCATGTGACTGTTTGAATACAGGTAAATTTCCGTGACAAATTACTACACCCCCCAGACACTGGCTGAATATCTCAACATTAGCCCACAGACCATCTATAACCGTCTAAGTAGCAAGGGTAGCCTTCCCGTTTGCACAAAGATAGGTAAGTTGCTTCGGTTCAGTGCTCAGGACGTAGAGGAATGGCTTGAAGCTCAACGTGAAGTGGTAAAGCCAATAGATTTCTCTATTGTAGACCAGGTCCCTCGCCGTCGTGGGCGCCCAACAAAGGCAGAGCAGATTCGTCGTGGAAAAATTGGTAATGCATGACGTTTTGCATGCATCAGCATGAGCATTTAGCATAGCTACCAGCCGTGGCTGGGAAATTTAAAGAGAGTATGCCAAGTTTCTGGCTACTCTCTTTAATTACCTTTTAGATTTGTCGTTATGGAAAGTTTTAGTCAAGAGCAAATCTTTCACCATGGCTAACCTTCTCTAAATAGAACAGGTGGGGAAGTTGACCATCATATCCGCATCGAAGAGCTTCCTCGCAAAGTGCCCAAGACTGAGTCCTGACCCCGTGAAACCCGGGTTGGCGAGCGATACGCTCCAATGTTTCTTTTAAGGCGTTGTATTGCCGGTTTCGAGCCTGATAAGTGACATATTTGAAAAGTTCTGTCATTTCTTGTTTGGGGCGACGCCATGTCCATACGGTCTTTCCTTTCGCCGCATACCTGAACAACTCATAACCTAGCCAGGTCAACCGAGGCTTGTCCTCTGCCTTGCTTAAAGACTCTTTTTCCAGACCATTACCGTCTGTTGCAAGTAACAGCCAATCGACCATTTCAGCCCCTTCAGGCCAATATACAGCAAGAAGTACGTTTGCTTGGCCTTTGCCTTTTCGGGTCAGACGCTGCATTGGGGTACATCCAATACCATAGAGGGCATGAAATTTTTGGATGAGCGATTCAGCTTTCGTTGCTTTTACTTTGCCGCTGGTATACCGATGGTACCCCTTGGGAACGCTATCAAGGATGCGTGCTAGGGCGGCAGTTTTTGTGTGTGCAATTGGGGTTGAGGCAGGCATGGCAGAGCTCCAAATATAAGTTTTATACCCCGTATAGCGCATGGTTGTTGTGTGATAGCGTCCGGCAGGGCCGGACATAATGATGTTCCGACGTTCGATGCAAACATGCAGAAATTCCGCGCTATACACACATGAGGGAAGACTGATTTGCAAGGCAAGCAGCCAGGTGAAAAGCTGGTTGACTCGCACGCACGGTGACCTGCGCTATGCACCTTCTTTGAGGGCGCAAAGCGCAGGCCGCCAACTGCAAATCACACATATGTCGAAAGACAAGCGAAGGGCGCCATCCCTTCGAACACCGCCTTAGCTGTATGCCGGGTAACGCTGGCTGGTACGGCTGAAACGGGCGCTAGCAACAGACATGTTGCGTTCGACCCAATCTGTTGGTTGTGAGGTTGGGCGACACGGAAACGGGAAGCATGGCGACATGCACAAACCCTGTTAAGTCGTGAAGTGGTGTAAATCCACCATTCGGGACGTTCGAAAGTGAACGGCGTGACGAATGCTGTGCTTGTGGGCTGCTGAGAGTGCTGAAAGGCACTAGGGCGATGAGGGGAAACCTGGACTCGTTGGCACCGTCGTAATGGACGGGTCGCTGGATAGCTTAAGCAAGTAAATAGAGGTGAGAGTCCTCTTTATCACAGTAAGAAACCTTGGGTACGCCCCTGATGGGATGATGCGTTGATGATGAGTCGAGGTGGGTAAGTTGCCGCTATGGAACATCGGGCGACTGAAACCGGGCAACCGGGTAAGCGTATGCGATGCCTAGACTTTGAAATGCCGTATACCTAAATCGTGGTTTCGACACGGTTAACTAACGTGGGAATCTCTGACTGCCATTTGACCAGGGTGGCTCCTGGGACGGCAAAAGAGAGGGAGCGGCGGATAGTAGAGTCTGAGTGAACTTCGAGACCTAATCAGTCAAGGGGGGAGCGAACCGGGTAACCGGTACTCGAAAACTGCCAGCGGTGGAAAGTATGTGTGTCCTCTAATAGAGGAGTGGCCTGGCGGCCTGTTGTAGTATGTGCCGTGTTTTCTGCTTGGCGGTGGGGAACACGACTTCTGACCTTGGCGGGTCAGATAGCGAGACTTGGTAATTACTTTACAATGTTATTATTTCTCAACCCAAGACCGGGAATCACTCTCGAGGACCGGTCTTTCTCTCAAGTCTATCTACCATAGCGTTATTGTTCATTCTCGGACGGGTAAGCGCTTTTTCTCAGTACTTGTATCAATAATGTCTATAGCATACACTGTATAAAAGCCTTTATGTTGGCTAGCACGCCCACAATGCGAATCCGTATCGACAGTGTGGAAAATTGAAGATAAGTATGGGTTGGCCTATCAATCTTAGCGGCTTGGTGTGGAGGTGCATCGAAGTTATCGCGATATTTGGAGTTAGAACAACTCATTATTTACCTCTTCGAAGTTTTAGTTCTTCCGCTGTCAAGCAAAGAATCTCTGACGAGACTCTCTAAAAGCAATCTCTCTCCATACTCATGACCCAAAACACAACTTCCGCTGGTGCTCCGACTTCCGAATCTGACTTGGTACGAGCGAGCAGAGATGGTGACCAGTTTCACTATCACTGGGCTGCGCGGCACTGTCTCTCGCTTTTGCCTGGTACTAGTGACCTTGTTGCCATCTCCATTGAAGGCGCATCGGCCGCTGAAGGTCCTGGCTCGGCTAATGAAGGTGATGAACTCATTGATGTGGGATTATACTTCGGCAGTGAGGAACTGAATGAAGCTCGGCTCGTTCACTATGTTCAGTTGAAGCACTCTACGCTGCAAGCTCAAAAACCTTGGACAGCCAGCTGCTTAAACAAGACGCTCCCTGGATTCTCTGAACGATTTATGGAGCTGCGCAAGCAGTTCACCTGGGACGTACTCAAGGACAAATTGCGCTTCACCTTCACGACCAACCGTCCCATCGACCAGAAGGTGACTGAGACGCTTGAGGACCTCGCAGCAGGGAACACCGCGAGACATTCGCCGGTCGGGAAGACACTGCTTGGGTATGTGAAGGGGCTAGGTAGCGAGACTGCAAATTTCTTCAAGCTCTTCTCCGTAGAAGGTGTCGAGCCCGACCTCTGGAGCCAGCGCAACTTACTATTCAAGGACGTTAGAACATTCCTGGCTGAGGCTGATACGGATGCGCCACTTCAGCTCAAAGAGTTGGTGACGAGAAAGGCTACCTCTGAGTATGCTTCTAACCCGTCCATCCGACGCTTTGATGTGCTGCGTGCACTAAGGACTGATGAAGCAGACCTATGGCCTGCTGAGTGTCTGATTGCCGAGCCTGCCGATGGTGCATTTCCTCGGGAGCAGGAACGAGAACTTCGCACGATTCTGGAGTCTGCTACTCACCCAGTTGTCTTGCATGCGGAGGGTGGCGTTGGAAAGTCCATACTCATGTGGCAACTATCCAAGAGTGTCCCCGAAGGTTCCGTTGCAGTGCTATACGACTGCTTTGGCGACGGGCTGTACAGAAGCGCCCAACACTTCCGACACCGACAAAAGGATGCACTTCCGCAGATAGCAAACGAACTCGCTGCGCAAGGGCTGTGCTATCCCTTAATTCCAGTTCGCGGGACGGATAGCAAACAGTACATGCGCGCGTTTGTGGCGAGGTTGACCCAGGCTATCAGTCTACTCAGGGCTAAAACTCCCGTAGCCAATTTATATTTGATTGTAGACGCCGCGGACAACGCCGTAATGGCAGCCAAGGAGTTCGATGATGCCGCCTTCGTGCCCGACCTCATTCGTACAGCGATGCCGGACGGTATCAAACTTATCTTAAGTTGCCGAACACATCGACGAGACTATCTGCAAGCACCGCCCGACGCGACGCACGTTGAAGTTCGCCCGTTCAGCCTTATGGAGACAGCTAGGCACCTCAAGAAATCCTATCCGGATGCGACTGAACGTGACGTTGCCGATTTCGGCTTTCTAAGTAGTTCAAACCCGCGAGTTCAGGCGCTAGCACTGAGCCGCAAGTTGCCATTAGAAGAAATGCTGAAGGCGCTAGGACCTTCACCCTCTACAGTTGAGCTGGCAATCTCCGAACAGTTGTCGCGTGCAGTTGAAAAGCTGAAGTTTCGAGTAGGCCATGTCGAAGCAGAGCAGATTGACCTAATCTGCCAAGGCTTAGCCGTTCTTCGTCCGCTCGTTCCAATCGAGGTGCTTGCTGAGATTTCAGGAACTACTGAAAGCGCGGTAAGAAGCTTTGCCTTTGACTTGGGACGACCGCTGCTGGTCAAAGGTAGCAGCCTTCACTTCCTAGATGAGCCTTCTGAGACCTGGTTCCGCCAGAACTTTCAGCCAGACAAGGAAAAACTGGCAACGTTCTTGGACCGATTGAAGCCTCTTAGCACCTCTAGCTCCTATGTTTCATCAACGATTCCTCAACTGCTGCTGGAAGCGAGGCAAATGGATGAACTGGTCGACCTGGCCTTATCTTCTGAAGGCCTACCGACGGCGAATCCGCTCGAACGTCGTGATGTAGAGGTGCAGCGTCTGACCTTCGCGCTAAAAGCTTGCCTGCAAGAGAAGCGCTACGCATCGGCGGCAAAGCTCACGCTCAAGGTCGCAGGTGAACTCGCCGGTGTCGAACGCCAGAATGTGCTGATACAGAGGAACACCGACATCGCGTCTGTACTTCTTTCTCCAGACCGTATCGATGAACTGGTGTCTCGCCGCGCATTTGGGGGAAATTGGACAGGCGCTCATCACGCCTATGAAGCCGGCTTGCTGGCGGGGCGTGAAGAATTCCTTGCCGATGCGCGATGTCGCTTGAGGATGGCGATAGATTGGTTGTATTCGTGGGCGCGCATGCCGCATGTGGAGCGTGAGAAAGCGAATGAGCACGTTGAAACTAGTGATATGGTCGAACTGGCGATGGCCAAGTTGCTAGCGGAAGGACCGCAGGATGCCGTCAGATTTCTCACTGGGTGGAGGCCAAGGTCTAATTCGATGGTCGTCGGCAGCATCTTGGCACGTCGCCTTGTGGACCTGGGACGATATGACCTTCTTGACCTGTTGGCGGAACACGGCGTGCGAGATATCTGGCTAATGCTGGGACTGGCAGTCGAAGCGTGCGAAGGTGGTCACACTTTGCCGGCCAAACCGGTGGAGTCGCTCATGCGCCGACTGAGTAACCACCGAATTCAACTACAAGACCCGGATGAGCCGCCCATAAATTGGAGCGTGCTCAGTGGTGTCACATCCTCTGTTCTACAAGCACTACGAGTGTTGCCTCGTGATGACTTGACTTGGGCAAGCGTCATACGTCGCTACCTACCAGAGCATCCACCCAGAGAGCTGGGAGAGCGCTACGACACGGACAGGTCTGTGCTGCTGAGAGCATACACGCTTGAGGCTGAGTTGTTGGGCAGGCAACTCGTACTTATTGACTTGGCCCCAAAGGAAATCCGAGAGGAGCTGGAGAAGAAGCAGAGCCACTATAGAAGTAGCTCCATAGTCGACACATTTGAAAGGTCAACGGGGGGTATCTTGGCTTGGTTTCGCCTGAGCGCGGAGATTGCCTGTGGCAAGACTCCGGCAGAGTTCAGCGCGGCAGTCCAGGAAGCAATCAATGCGACGAATGCCGCTAGCTCCAAATACTATAACAATGACATCAACTTAAACCAAGTTGCTGCATTGGAATGGTTACGGGCTATGCGTGATTCATCGAATTCAGACGCCGCATTAATGTCCACATTCCGGAAGTGGTTTGAAGAAAATGCAAATGGTTTTGGACCCACTGTCATGGCGGCTGTCTGTCGCTTGGCTGCCCGCACCAAGCACCTTCAGAGCCTTGCTCTCGAAGTGTCTGTAAAGGCCTACGAAGTCATAGAGAAACATCGTGAGCATGCTGAATACAGAGTCGAGTCTTACCAAACCCTCGCGCGTGCTATTTTCACGGCTAGTATTGCAGAGGCCCGCTCCTATTTCGAGCGAGCGGTGGAGATGTCAAATCGCATCGGGCAGGAGAACTTGGACCGCTGGGGCGCTCTCCTTTGTTTGGCCGAAGCAAGCGGTAAGAACAGCTCAGCACGACCGGAGTCCGCCTATAGACTGGCCCGAGGAGCAGAGCTGGCATATGAATATGTTGAGAGAGACAAGCACTTCGACTGGGGACACACAATTGATGGATTATTGAGTTTGTGTCCAACCTCGACGATAGCCATTCTCAGTCGCTGGAGGGACCGCAATTTCGGTAATGCAGACAGACTTTTGAAAATCGCAATCGACCGCCTCGTGAAGCGCGGCTTAATGCCGCACATCGCGCCAATTGCGTTGTGCCCGATTGGCGACGAGTGGGCACGCGACGAGGACCTTGCGAAAGCTCTTGAGCAAGAGTCTGATTGGGACATTAAGCGTAAAATTTTCGATGTTGGTTACCGGTACTTAAGGGTCAGTTCGCTGTCGGAGAACGAAATTGAGCGAGTTTCAGAGTTGGCACGCTCTTGCAACTTCATAGCTTCTGACATCGACAGGCTTCTCTCTGTGGCGAGGCAATCCAAGCGCGAGGGTGGTAATTCTGTAAGGCAGTACATGCCGGAGGCTACGGAGAAGCGTAACGTCCCAGACTGGGATGTTTTATTCAAAGAGATTGACTTCACAAACTCCGTGGAGCTGCGTACCGCCTACCTGCTCCTGAAAACGTTCGACCCGCCTTATAAAACTGATGAGTTCTACCGAGAAGCACTGCACAGATGTGGCTTGGGAAGTGCCGCCGAGTTCTGTCAAGCGGTTGCTCAGTGGCCAGAATTTGGGAACTATCAACTCAGGCATCTCTTCGAAGTTCTTGGAGAGTACAGTACGAAACCGGTTGCATTACGTAAAGCGATGGCAGAGGTAACGCTCGCCGTATGTCAAAGTAGCCCTGAACTGGCCTTGAGACGGAGTTGGGGCGGCTTGTTTCCTTACCGGCGGCTTATAAGCGAAGGCATTGTTAACGATGAACAGATTGTGGAGGCCACGCTTCAAGGTTTCCTTGTTAAGGTCACAACGCTTGACGCCGGAGAGCTCTTTCAGATGCTGGAGTCGTTGTCCATTCGTTTGACGAGTGATGAGGCGGACGACGCGCTGCAATTTGGGCTCTCGCTCCTTGAGATGGACCTACGCCCCGAAGATGGGGATGGTCCATGGAGCGATGTCATGAAGACCCAAGGTGGATGCGAGGACGCACTTGCTGGTTACCTTTGGGCCGTTCTAGGCTCACCAAGTACTTCTGTGCGCTGGCAGGCTGCACACGCTGTTCGAGCAACTATCGAGCTTGGTTGGGTTCCTGTTTTGACGGCGCTCGCGAAAGTGGCAGTCGTCAGTGCACCGGGCGCTTTCGTAGATAAGCGTTTTGTTTTCTACGAATGGCACTCCCGCTTATGGCTCAATATTGCGCTTGCTCGGTGTGCGGCCGAGCATCGTGACGCGGTGTTCCTCTTTAACGAATATCTCTTGGCGTCAGCCAAGGAAGAACACGTGCTCATTCGTCATTTCGCAGCCTGCTCCTTGCACGAACTTTCTGAGCTCTTGGGTGAATCGAACACGCGTGTCTCTCCGGAGAAAATCAACGCAAGTGAGCTTCCGCTCCTCGAGTATGCTTCCTATAGGGCGCCAGAGATGGAACCAGTGGTATCCGTAGACTCGACTGGTGAGGTGGTAGATAAATACTACTTTAGTAATGACATTGGCCCATATTGGTTTAACTCTCTTGGTCTAGTCTTCGGTATATCACAAAGTGGAATTACAAAGCGCGCCATCCAGGTCATCAGTGAACGCATGGGATGCCTAACTACCAAGCATGAACACGACGCTCGCTATACGAATGGCGTTTTTAGACACGAGCGGACCGGTCACTCGCAAGGAACTATGCCGCGAGTTGAAGACCTTCGCGCTTACTGTGCTTATCACGCAATGATGATAGTGGCCGCTAGGCTCCTTAAGACCCACCCAGTCGGCAAGGCGACCTACAGCAGCGCAAATGAATTTGACGAGTGGATTAAACATCGAATTCTTATACGCAAGGACGGCAAATGGGCTGCGGACAGGCGCGACCCTCAACTTACTAGGGTTCCCCCTGTACCGGAGAAATATGGCGATAAAGATTGGCGCTGGCAGGTTACCACTGACTATCTTGATAGTCTTATGGAGACCGATGAAGGATTACAGGTTGTGGCTGGGGACTGGGAAAGTGGTTTGAATGGGTTCTTAGAGAATATTTCTGTGTCCAGTGTGTTAGTACCAAAGGTTTCTGCGGGAGCGTTTCTCTGTGCGGCGCAAACTTCATCGAGCCCCCGAGGCTACTTCTTTCAACTTGGAGAAGACCAAGTGCCTTTAGACGAAGATGAGGACCAGATTTCTAATGGTGAAGTCCCTGAACTGGCATGGGAGGTGCCCCACAGGAGTCAGTTCATGCTCCGTCGTTGGATATCTGACCGAGAGGACTCCTACGGAATTGACGAATACGACCCCTGGGCTGAACATGTACGTGTTCCTAGCGAAGCACCGAACGATTCAACAATCTCGGCGATGGGTCTGACTTCCGTCGATGATGGTCGTATTTGGGAGGCTAAAAGCGGCGCACTCTTGCGAAGTGAGACATGGACCCAGTTAATCGGCTACGGCAGTGAGAAGGTAATGACACCTGGTACTCGCTTGAGTGCTAATATTGTGTTTTTGAAAGAGCTTATTGCAGCTAATCCAGAGCACTACCTTGTCGTTGGTCTCAGCCTGTATCGGCGGCTCCCGAATCATGATTCTGATATTGATGAATATAGTTTGAATATACCACCATACATTCGCTACTACTTAATTGAAGAAGATGGAATTGCTAGAACGCTCAAGAGCAGTGATTGAATTCGGCAAGCGACTTGTCGCTCAGCTGAAGCTTGGAGACGACGAGCTTGCTCAGTGGATGGCGCACGTGCTTGCTGAGCGTATCCGCGATGCCGAAAATGCGCATCCTGAGGACAAAATTGTGGCACAGAACTCCTGTGCGGAATTGGTCCTTCGGCTGTGGGAGCGGAGGTACAACCTTCCTCCTCGACTTCGTCCCCTTGAGAAGTTAGAACCACTCCTACGGACGCTCGACACACTTGATGCCAGCAACGGTCCACGATTTCGCTTTATTCCGGAGCCGCCTGCAGGTGTTGAAGTCGAAGATGATATCGAGACTATGCTCGACTTTGCCGTGAAACTCGACGATGCGGCGCGGGTTTTGGTACAGCACTTTTTGGCCACGGCTGCTGAGAATGCTTCGGAAGAGTCGAAGTCTTGGATTCAGAGCGCTATCGATGCTGAAGCGGATGTGACGCTCGAAGTTCGTATTGTTGACTTCGTGGATGGTGGCCTCGACTATTCCTCTGACGTTACACAACATGCCATTGAAATATTGCAGAACAAAATTCAGAAGCTAGAGATATTTGCAACTCTCGCAACTTCCCATTTAGCGGACATGCGAACAAAGCTCACTGTGCTTACTGGTGAAGCGAATGAAATCGAACCTAATGATGAATGATGGGAACGGTAGTAATATGGCCTGATGGGCAACAGTAATCAGCTTGGGGTCACCGTAACATGCTCTGATACCCATAGAGTTCGTTGTTAGCTGATATCAGCATTTGAATTGTCTAAGTTTTCTTCATAGTTGGCTTGATGTGACAACTACCCTTTCAATTAGCTCATGCCTTAAAAATTGTCCTAACAAGTTCCACTCCTAAAGCCGTCCGGGCATGCTCATTTCCGATTTCACCTTGCCACCTTTTCGTAGAACGTATTCTTCAAGAAAGCCACTGTAAATTGGCTTCTTAAATCTTAAATATTTTTTCGTTCGGACGGCGTGAGTTGTTATGACATCTCGAGAATGTCAATCATGCTTTCTTCATGACCTAAAAGAAAAAACCTACCATGTGGAAATATTCGCATTTCATATTGACTAAATGTACGAGTAAGTAATTTTTAAAAATTCTCAAAAAAAGCAAATCATCCCAAGCAGATGAACCTATACGGTTGACAGCCGACGTGGCTGTTAACTTTTACAGGTACGTATGAATATCATAGTTTATGCTTTTGGCATTATGAATTGTTTGATTCTAGTGGCTACTGGTGCGGAGGTGACCGCATGAAACGTGAACCATTTCAACCAATAAAATTTGCCAATTTTCTCGAAGAAACAGAACGCTATGTAACAGATAATAGCCTGTTGTATGAATGGATTGGTAGCCACTGGCGAGTAATGAATGACTTAACAGGTGAGCGACTGGCCATGCGGTGGTTGGTTGAAAAAACAACAGATATCGCAAATCCAGCCAATTGTAGCGCCGCATATCACACTGCTTTACTGTGCCTTCCTTTGCTAGATAGCAGCAAATGCTCTGTTCCTGTTATTCCTTTACGCAACGGGTATTTATATCTGGATGGTGGCCCTTCATTGCAGCCTCATGATAAAAAACTAGGTCTTACTTACGCCCTAGCTTGCGATTTTGACCCCTCAGCCCCGCCTCCAGTTGAGTTTAACAAGTTTTTGGAGACCGTTTTACCTGACAAGCCGGTGCGTGAGCGGGTGCAGGAGTATGTTGGCTATACACTAATAACTGATGCCCGTTTTCAGCGAGCACAAATTTGGATAGGCAGCGGTGCAAACGGTAAGGGGGCTTTGGCGAATATCATTCAAGCATTACACCAGCATACGGCCGCAGTGCAACTCGACGCACTAGATGGTTTTAAAATGGCTTCAATAATTGGTGCCTCACTTATATATTGCGACGAGGCACCTCAACGTAATATTTGTGAACAGTCGATAAAGTCGCTAATTGCAGGCGAGTTAATGCAAATTGACAGAAAATATCGTGACCCCATCTCTGTCAGAATAAATGGGAAGTGGCTAATTTTGGCAAACCATATGCCATCTGTGACTGACCAGTCAACTGGGTTTTGGCGGCGATTCGATGTGGTACCCTTTCCTGTCGAAATTGCAGAACGGGAGCGTGACCCTATGCTTGCTAAGCGAATAGTCGACACGGAGCTGTCCGGCGTTTTGAACTGGGCACTTGAGGGTTTGCAGCGCCTTTTAAGTCGTGGCCGATTTGATGATGTGTTGCCTGTTGCAATGCGAGACGCTTCTCAATCTGTTAAATTTGAAACTAACTCTGTCTTTTCGTGGGTTCATGACATTGGTATTGAAAGGAAAGTCGAAGTTGATACACCCAAAACAAAGGTATATTCGGATTATGTGAACTGGTGTCGCGAAAATGGAATGCCACCGGCCGCATCTCCAAAATTTTGGAAACGATTACCTGACGTAATAGGTAAGCTAGAGGAGGGGCGTGCGAACTCCACTAGTGGCCGCATTAGAACTTGCAATGTCCGGCTATAACTATTTTTTTGCATAATATTAAAAACCAGCTGACCAGGCTGACCGGGTACAAATAGAAACTTTTTCTATATTTCTCTTTTTCTTGACCTAGTTGAGAACATATAAAGAATAATAGAAATGTTCTTGAAAATACCCGGTCAACCTGGTCAGCTGGTCTTGGATTACATCAATTTATTACTGCACTAGATTGGCCGCCAGGGATGGTATCCAAGAGGCTTTGATTCTTTAAATGCTGTTTCATATCCCAACTTTGGGTAGCTCATCCCATCGAGTGGTATAGCGAGGGGATAAGCGTTCACGCCGCATCTCCCATCCCCGGTGTAGTTCACTGCCAAGTTTAATTTTTTCAGTCCCAAATTTTCGGGCTATCTGGTCCATTGTCGACATGAGAGCCCCCCGTCTTGGGCTCTGCATGATTTCTGGTTGGAACAGGTCGTGTTGATGAATCTGCTTCGGCTGCACTTCACTCAGCATAATTCCCGCCTTTTTGTAGCCGTAGCCTGGCCGATATAGTCTTTTCAGTACCTGCATTGCGTATGCCTGAATGACGAGCGTGTCATCAGTCGGATAAGGCAGCATACCGGTCAATGATGCGTGATGTTGCGGGCGCTCTGGTTTAAAGGGGTTGGTACGAATCATCACCACAAATCCATGGGCCACCGAATGCTGCTTTCTCAATTTCTGCATCGCACGTCGAAGGTGATGGCTGACTGCTGACTTCAGTACGTTTAGTTCAGTGACTTCTTTCGCAAATGAACGACTACACATAATTTGCTGTTTGTCCGGTGCGTTAGCCTCCAGTGGGAAACAGGAGACTCCTCGCAACTCAAGCACCGTTCGGCAAAGCACAGAACCAAACCGCGTTTTTATCTGCTCTATATTGGCATCTCGCAGCTGCCGGACAGTTTCAATTCCCATGAGCCCCAGGCGCTCTACATACCGTCGCCCGACACCCCATACCTCTTCAATCGAAATACCGTCCATCAATTCGGTTTGCTCATCAGCATTCAAGACAGAAAGGTCAAACACGCCCCCCATCTGCGGTCTGGTTTTGGCAATATGGTTTGCCAACTTGGCTTGCGTTTTGGTGACACCAAAACCAACACAAATGCCTAGGCCGGTACAGGTATTGATAGTGTCCTTAATGTTGAGACCATGTTCTCTGGCTTGTTTTAGTCCGGCTGGAAAAAAGAGGAAACACTCATCGATACTGTAAATTTCAATCGCAGGCGCCATGTCGGCAAACAATGTCATGATGCGATTACTCATGTCCCCGTAGAGGGTGTATTGGGAGCTAAAAACCGTTACATTGTACCGTCTGATAATGTCCCCACACAGGTGCAATGGGGCCCCCATTTTGATACCTAGTGCTTTGGATTCCTTGTTCCTGGCGATGATGGAGCCATCGTTATTGGAGACCACGATGACTGGCTTTCCTCGCAAGTCCGGCCGAAAAACTTGCTCGCAGGAAGCATACATGTTGTTTACATCAGCCAATGCCCACAACATGATTACTTCACCAGCTTCCTAGCCAACCCCACGACCACACCCCAGACGTACCAGTCGTCGCTCTCTATCTCGGTACGCTCATCACCATTCCAGCGCCGTAGTTTCATGTCTCCCTCTTGGCATAGCACTACCAAAGACCCATTCCAGGGCCGCACACTTTTGTCGACTACTAGGACATCTCCAGTATTAACCATCTCGGATGGAATGGGCCGAGCTGTGTAATTCATGAAGAAGGTACTGGCTGGATGCGACACCAGCAAATCCTGGATGTTCAGCGGTTCATCCAGATAATCACTTGCAGGGCTTGGAAAACCGGCTACCACCCGGCAACCTATGAAGGGGTAGTACCTGGGCGGATAAGACATTTGGAAAGGGAGGATATATAGCTGATTCATGAAAATATTATAGAACGTACGTTCTATAAAATATAGTGCCATTCAGCAGGTTTGAAGACCCTGCTAAGGGCATAAAACTAGCAGATGAAGATGTATGAGCACGCTTGTTGCTGGCAGCCAATAATTTATCACCGAGGAGTGACAACGGAATTGCTCTAAGTTGACTCAGGTCAACCCAGGGAAGTGCCACCCTCGAGCTACTTGAATTGTGTATGTTAAGATGCCTTACAAAATGCTGTAGTCATTTATCAGACAGCTTTCATGCTGGTCATTTATTTAACCTAATTGCGATAGGGTGTAAAACAGTGCTGTATCCTGAAAAACTAAGCGACCCAAGTTGGCCATTCCTGCATTCACTGATGGGACTTTACTTCACTGATGAAGTAACCCAGTCAGCAGGCAAAAATGAAGTACAAACACTTCCACCTATGGAGGCTCTTGTCTTGGGTATCATGTGTCTTACCAAGACTTACAATAGTCAACATTTCAACAACCTTCTTCGCAAAAAATACCAGCTGTTTGATGACAGGGAGTGCGGAATTTTTACTGAAATAGGTATTTTGAGCTTGGTCAAAAAAGGTTATCTCAAGCCTGCGAACGAAAAAGCTGAAATTGCTATTCAAGAAAGAAATGATAGGGTGTGGGGCCTAGGGTACGTGCCTTTCATTGTGACTGAAGAGGGGGCAAACCGAATTGGTTATCTTGTTGCTAATTTAACCGGAGAGAAATTCGCAGATGTTGTGAAAATGCTCCAGGAGGAGTCGAAAGAAGCAGCGAAGAATTGGGGTGATTAAATATCTCCGAGCCCACAGCTATTGGACACCTGCTGTGGGTGGTATGTCTTTGTTGGGAATAAAGGTTGGGATGATGGATTTACTACCTATAGTGATATCAGCAACCGCTACTATGTAAAAGCAGATGGCACAGTGGTTTGCTAGTTACCAGGAGGGTCAGTTAATACTATTTTCGCTTTGAATATAAGTTGTACAAGGTGGTACGAGATACCCCGAAATGGGCGGCAATCTCAGTTACTGATAATTCTCGACTTTCCAACATTGCCAAAGCCGTTCGCTGTTGCTTGCTATTGAGACTGGATGGACGACCACCGGTGCGGCCGCGAGCCCTGGCTGCAGTAAGACCCGCAATGGTCCGCTCCCGCAGTGATGCTCTCTCAAACTCTGCCAGTGCAGCAAACATGTGGAATATTAGCCTTCCTGCCGGGCCACTGGTATCAATTGCCTCTTTCAGTGACTTGAACTTGACACCTCGACCGGATAACTCATTAACAATCCGAATAAGGTCTCGCAAATTTCTGCCAAGGCGGTCTAGTCGCCACACAACTAATGTATCTCCGTCCCGTAATGCTTTCAGGCATTGTTCTAGCTCAGGCCTGTCAGCGTTTTTGCCACTTGCTGTATCTTCGTAAATTGACGCAACCCCTGCGGCTCTTAGAGCATCAAGCTGGAGGTCTGCCGTTTGCATATGAGTGCTGACCCGTGCGTATCCAATATCTGCCATGCCATACCCCTTTTTTGAACATTGAATGTTTGACGACTTGTTGAACATCTAAAGAGGTATAGTGCGGCTTTGAGGAGATGAAGTGAGGCGTGTCAAAAAATCCATCGTTTGTTGTACGCACGGCATATAGTTAGTGGTGCCCCTTCCTGACAGTACTGACAAATTTTGCTGTTAGAGTTCGATGCAGTTGCGCCAGCGCAATTACATCCTAAGCATCCTGACCTGAGTGCCGGTTATGTGTACTTCAAGAACTGTTTACGACCTTGGAATCTCATCACAGGAGTGAAGTTGCGCCGGCGCAATTTAAGGCCCAGTGTTGCAAAATTGAATGTTTGGTTGCGTAGATACTGTGATTATTTTTATAACTAGGTTGTTGAGAGTGCTTTATCAACATAATCGTACAATTAATGGTGGTGGTAGTCCCTTATGCTTTTTCAACCGCAGTCATAGTAACGCTGGGGGCTTGCTTCTTCGCTCCTTTTAACTCAAGTTCAGCTTGAACAGGGGCGAACAATTGTTCCCACAGTGCTTCGCTATCAAGAAATTGGCCATGTTCGATGTCATGTGGCCAAGATTTTCTGTCGAGGATACGGTCGTGTATTATTCCCATCAATGCCCATTTAGGAGCAAATAATTTTCCATCGAATTCTCGTAATAGGCTGACCGGCATTGTTAATGTATGGGTTCGGCACTCTTGTTCGTAGACCATATAACTTACTTGAGTCTTGTAAACAACGTCGCTCACACGAATCTTGCAGCTCTTATCCGTTTGGCCTGCTCCAGCCCGGGTGATGGGAACCCAACCATTCTTACTATTGGCAAGCAGCTCGCACAATTGCTGAAAGAGCGGACGAAGTTTTTCAAGCCCTGCCTTTCTAATGATGATTGGACCAGGCTTCTTGCTATCAATATCAAGCACAAATTTCTTGAGTGAATTTTTCCATACACGATACTCTCCAGTTGGAAGGCGGAGAGTGAACTCGTGTGTGCCAGTGAGCTCAGCTTCAATTTCGAGATTAACTGGTACCAAGTTGAGACCGTTCTTCAGAATTTGAAATTGAAACTGCAGTATCCGAACTGTTGGCATTTGAAGCAACCCTAGCTAAGTCAAAGTCATGATTGTGAATGCGAAGTGAATGCATTTTCCTTGTCATAAAACAAGGAATGTCTATGGCGTATGCGGATGACACTAATACTGCTAAGGTTTAACAAAGATTAGTTATGAATTTTTGTAGCAGAAACTTGTACGTACATTAACTATTACTAGCTCTTCACGGCTTTTACACACGTACTATGCCTACCTGCTTCTTTTGCTACTTCGGTCCGCGGCTTGCAACAATTTCAGCTACCTTAACCGTTCATTCATGCAAGATAGCCAACAGTTCTGTTAACCATAGACATGGCATCAGGGGGCAATGGCTGCAACAACTTTGGTAACCTTTCCAACATTTGCAAGGCTTCTTGGGTCTCGGGTCTCTGAAAAGATGCAACAAATAATGTAACCATAGCCCTGAGTGACCGGCTGAAACTGCAACAATTACTGTAACCTTTCCAGCATTTGCAGGGCTTACGACGAATTAAGCCTTGGAAGCAGCGGCTTCAGTACAGGAGTTGGAGCCGTCAGCGACCGTCGGGCATCGCAACAATTACGGTAACCTTTCGAGCCTTTTCAAGGCTTCCGGGGTCTCGGCTCTCTGAAAAGATGCAACAAATAATGTAACCATAGCCCTGAGTGACCGGCTGAAACTGCAACAATTAATGTAACTTTTCCAGCATTTGCTGGGCTTGCGACGAATTAAGCCTTGGAAGCAGCGGCTTAAGTACAGGAGTTCGAGCCGTCAGCGACCGCCGGGCATCGCAACAATTACGGTAACCTTTCGAGCCTTTTCAAGGCTTCCGGGGTTTCGGGTCTCAGAAACTGTGCAACAAATAATGTAACCATAGCCATGAGTGACCGACTGAAACTGCAACAATTACTGTAACCTTTCCAGCATTTGCAGGGCTTACGACGAATTAAGCCTTGGAAGCAGCGGCTTCAGTACAGGAGTTCGAGCCGTCAGCGACCGTCGGGCATCGCAACAATTACGGTAACCTTTCGAGCCTTTTCAAGGCTTCCGGGGTCTCGGGTCTCAGAAACTATGCAACAAATAATGTAACCATAGCCCTGAGTGACCGGCTGAAACTGCAACAATTACTGTAACCTTTCCAGCATTTGCTGAGCTTGCGACGAATTAAGCCTTGGAAGCAGCGGCTTCAGTACAGGAGTTCGAGCCGTCAGCGACCGTCGGGCATCGTAACAATTACGGTAACCTTTCCAGCCTTTGCAAGGCTTCCAGAGTATTGGTCCTTAGAACTAATGCAACAATTCTTGTAACCATAGAACTGTCTTAGAAATATTGAAAAACCCATTTGTCATTTAACGATTTTTATCGGTGTCAAACTTGCAGCTTCTTCTGACACCGATAAACTCCTTCGGTGTCGAACTAAATACATTTTTTGACACCGATGAGTTAAAAAATTTTTTAATAGCAAATCTGGCTGTAAGCCTTGTTACATAAGGCTTACAGAGGATTTCAAGAATGAAAGGTGTCCTTTTCGCATAAGGACCCCTAAATTTGTCTTTTATTTGAGCATGTCCGTTACTGTGCTGCCACAGCCCGTAATGATGTGTCGTGACAATTTTTATCCTAGATGAGTGCGTAGCTAAATTTTATTTTTTGTTTAAATTCATATAGTTATTTATTAGTTTGTTTAGCTGTGGTTGAGTCTATTAGCTGAAAAACCCAATATAGCCTGTCTCTGCAAAAAGGACACCTTTCGTCATTTGGCTCATGCAAAAAGGACACCTTTCGTCATTTAGCTCTGCAAAAAGGACACCTTTCGCCAGATTTAGGCTAGTATGAATAATGAATTTTCAATATACAAATTCTATTGAATTTCATATATATATGACCTATTGGTCATTAAATTATTGATATGCTTAACGCCACACTTCTGGCTAGTGAAGTTGGTTTGAGTTTTTGAGGTGATGTATGCTACCTATTACTGACTGTGCTGGTCGTGTGCAAGAAATGAGAATCAACACCCATTCCACGCACATCACTCCTGTCTCCGGCAACGTGTTCGCTGACTTGGGGTTTGAACCGGAAGAAGCGGCAGCGCTTAAGGCTGAATCGCAACTAATCATATCCGAGAAGCTGGCCATCAATGAATCATTGATGGCGAACATCGAAAACCCTGAAAGCTCCTGACCTTCGTGATGATACAGAGTGTCCGAATTCGGACACCCTTGATGGCTATTTTGTCAGGAGCGGTCCACCCATTGCTCTGGCAACTCATCCAGCACTTCAACAAAGCGCTCTGCTAGGTCTGCGGCGGTACTATATCCTTCTTCTTCGTCAGGTTGTCCAAGTAGGGCACGCAAAGCGCACCACCAAGGGTCTTGCCATTATGTATTCTAATGTAAGGCAGGGTAAGAAAGTGATGATTACTTTAAAAGTAACTACCAGCCGTTGGCCGTTATTCTGATACGGGAGGCGGCATGCACAATGTCGTCATCTTGCTCGAGGTCTGTGAACGCGAACGGATTCAAAATTGTGGTACCCCATAGCTTCATGCGGTCCGTATCAGAGAGGTTGGCCTCAGTACAAATTTGCCGCCAGTGGGCCTCAATAACAGTTAACTGGTGCTGAATAATTTGCCGGGAGGTGGTTGCTGACAAATTACACTTTGTTCTCGCAAAGGCAATCGCCGTGACTAATTTACTACGGTTAGAGTGACCAACAATCCGCATTGCCTGGCTCGCTTCTTGCCCAGCTCTCAGTTGTGGGCAGATATCGAATGCCGGCGTCAGTGTAAGCTGGCTTCCATCCCAGAATACGGCATGGTTACGCGCATGGTCATCGGTGTTCCCGCATAAAATGTTAAAAACTAATCGGCTGAAGAGTTCCTTCAGTGTTTTTTTAGGGCTTGTTCCGCGCGCTCGAAGTTTATCGGCAAGCGTTTCATAACTACTGTACTGAGCATCCTGCTCATTGAGTCCCATCAGGGTTAAGGCTGATACCATCGATTTTCTACACCAACCCTGCGCTGACCTATACCGGTCAAGTCTTTCAACTAACAGCACATCCTGTTTCATTACTTCTACTAGCTTTACAGGTGCCACAGATAAACCAGCTAGTTGGGCTAGACGCATGGTTACATACTCGGCCTTAACGACATTAAAGGTGTCTGTAACCGTGGGGAATTTAGCAATATATTTATGCCCATCTGCATCAAACAACGCTTTCGGTCTGGCCCCACCAACAGCCGTGGCATGCTGTAACGCCAAAGCTAATTCTGGCGTCAAAGGTTCCCCACTAGATACATAATCGGCGGCCTGAAGTAACTTTTCGAGGCTGGCTGTCTGCTGCTGGCGCGGTGTATATGTCTTTGCCGATGCCTGAAAATCCAAAGCCCCGATTCGGTCGGAACCGGACTCTAGTAAATATTCAAGCTCGGACAAGTCCGGACATTGATTCAGTGATGCATGGTTGAAATGGCTGTACCGCTGATTTAACTGAACCCGACGGCCCCAAGTATCTGGCGAGGCATCACGGATGCAACCAGGCATCGGCTGCCCAGATTGCAAAGGTTGCCAGCCCGTTTTTAGTGGCAATTCTGGTTCATAAAGTGGTATTGCATTATTGCGAAAAAGGTAAGACCGCCCATACATAAACTGCATTATGGGACCAGTTTGCTCGATAACTCCTGCAACAACAGGCGCTACCTCTCCTGGTAGCCAAGTCCAGACATAAGCCTTTGCCGGAGACTTAGAAGTCGTCATCTATGTCTCTTGCCTTGGACTGCCGAATTGATTTCGGTAGGACGGCTAGTTTTGCTTCAGCCAATGCGAGAGGCCCAGCAAATCTACCGGGCCCGGTGTCAAATAGTGGAATGCCAACCAGCATTGCTGCCTCAAACACGACACCTATCGATACTGTCGGGTCGCCACGCTCAACACGAAGTAGGGTATTTCGAGATATCCCTGTGCGCTCAGCCAAGTCGGCAGCCGTCATTTTGCGCTCTTTGCGTGCAATTTGAATCAGCATACCCAGCAAGGTTAAGGCTTCTTGAGTTGCTGGTAAGCATGCGCGTTGCTTTGAATTGGCTGTTGTATTGAGTCCCGACATAGTGACCTCTGTGAGTAACTACGGAATGGATAGTATCCTGAAGATAGTACCTGTTGTAAATTAATATGCGCAATATATAGAGCACAAATAGACTAAATGCTTAATATATAGAGCAATTTTTAATTGAGAATGTATGCTGCCTCATTCTGAGCGCATAGCCGTAACACAAGAGAATGTTCTAACCTGGAGTGAACTTTGAGAATTTTTTCCAATACGAGTTAATACCATCCGGAAGTTCAATACATGTTTGAGCATGCGAAATTAACAGGGGCAGTTTGAAATGTGTCGCCTTCCTTACTTGCAATACTGGCCGCGCTTCGCTCTGCCAGTCAATCTAAGGACATTTAGGCTATAATCTTTGATGACAATATGCTGGATTCTGCATCAGACTGATGCAGAACAAGGGAATGGAAATTTAAAACCGATGCTTGATGATATTAAAAAGACACTCTGGGCGACAGCCGATAAATTACGCGCCAATATGGACGCCGCCGAATACAAGCACCTGGTACTAGGGCTTATCTTCCTCAAATATATCTCTGACACCTTCGCCGCCCGCCAGACCGAGCTAAAAAAGCGCTTTGCCGATGAAGCCGACGACTACTTCTTGCACGAGTGCGATAACGAGATGCTGGCGGAAGAGCTGGAAGACCGAGACTATTACAAAGAAGTGAATGTCTTCTGGGTGCCAGAAAGTGCGCGCTGGGAAAATCTGCGCGCTGCCGCCAAGCAAACCGACATCGGCAAACGAATTGACGATGCCCTGTCTGGCATCGAGGGCGAAAACCCGAAGCTAAAAGGCATTCTGGACAAACGCTATGCCCGCGCTCAGTTACCGGATGGCAAACTGGGTGAATTGGTGGACATGATTTCCACCATCGGTTTTGGTGAAGAAGCCAGCCAGGCGCGTGATGTACTCGGCCAAGTATACGAGTATTTCCTCGGCCAGTTTGCCAGCGCCGAAGGCAAAAAGGGCGGCCAGTTCTATACGCCCGCCTCTATCGTTAAGACCTTGGTAGCCGTGCTCGCCCCGCACCATGGCAAAGTGTACGACCCCTGCTGCGGTTCGGGCGGTATGTTTGTACAAAGCGAGAAGTTCATCGAATCCCATGGCGGCAAGCTTGGCGATGTGTCCATTTATGGTCAGGAATCCAACCCGACCACTTGGCGACTGGCCGCCATGAACCTGGCCATTCGCGGCATCGACTATAACCTCGGCCGCGAACCGGGCGACACCTTCACTCGCAACCAGCACCCAGACCTGCGGGCCGACTTTGTCCTCGCCAACCCACCGTTCAATATTAGCGACTGGTGGCACGGTAGTCTGGAAGGAGACCCGCGTTGGGTGTATGGCACCCCGCCACAAGGCAATGCCAACTACGCGTGGCTTCAACACATGCTCTACCACCTGCGTCCGAATGGCCGCGCCGGTATCGTGCTAGCCAACGGCAGCATGAGCAGTAGCCAGAACAACGAAGGTACTATCCGCGCCGCCATGGTCGATGCCGACATGGTGGAAGTGATGATTGCGCTACCCGGCCAGTTATTCTTCAACACCCAGATTCCCGCCTGCCTGTGGTTCCTTGCCAAACAGAAAACCACCCGTAAAGGCGAAGTGCTGTTCATCGACGCCCGTAAACAAGGCAGCATGATTAGCCGCGTACAGGCCGAACTGACCGACGACACCATCGAACGCATCGCCCAAACCGTCGCCGCCTGGCGTGGCGAACCGGTGGCGGCCAACCAAGAGGAAGGCAGCGAGGGGGTCAGCACTTACACCGACATCCCCGGTTTTTGCCGCAGCGTCACGCTGGCAGAGATTGCCCAGCATGGCCACGTGCTAACACCGGGCCGTTACGTTGGCGCCGAAGAAGTCGAAGACGACGACGAAGCCTTTGCCGACAAGATGCAGACGCTTACCGAAAAGCTGGGCGAGCAGATGGCCAAGGGTGCGGAACTCGATGCACTGATTCGCCAGAAGTTGGGGGGGCTGGGGTATGAGTTCTGAACAATCAGTGCTTGCTGATATCGCTGATGTAGTTGATTCGTTGCATAAGACCCCTAGTTACACTGACCAAGGTTATCCCATGGTTCGCGTCACTGATGTCAAGTACGGCGAGCTCCAACTTCAGGGGTGCTTGAAAGTTGACGAACACACCTTTAATGAGTTCTCACGCCGCTATACTCCTAAGCAGGGTGATATTATTATCACTCGCGTTGGAACATATGGAATCACTGCTCGTGTCATCAACACTGTATTTTGCCTTGGGCAAAATACAGCAGCAATTATTCCGCACTCAATCAATGCTAGATACTTGTATGCAGCATTAAATTCAGCCCAACTTCGCTATCAAATTGATGGAAGTGCTGTTGGCAGCACTCAAAAAACTTTAAGTTTGAAGTGCATAAATGCACTTCAAATTCCACGACTTGGTGAATTGCAAGAAGCAGAAGTAGCAGAATTAATTGGCTCCCTCGACGACCGCATCACCCTCCTGCGCGAAACCAATGCCACCCTGGAAGCCATCGCCCAAGCCCTGTTCAAATCCTGGTTTGTCGATTTCGACCCCGTCCGCGCCAAAATGGAAGGCCGCGCCCCCGAAGGCATGGACGAAGCCACCGCCGCCCTGTTCCCGTCTACATTCTCCGACACTCCCCAGGGGCCAGTGCCGGGCGGGTGGAGTATGGAGCCGTTGAGTGATGTGATGGATTTCAAAGAAGGGCCAGGAATACGAAACTGGCAGTACACAAACTCTGATGAAGGCACTCGATTCATCAATATTAGATGCATCCAAGACGGTGACTTGACGATTGAAACGGCTAACCGAATTTCTAATGAAGAAGCCAACGGGAAATACGCTCACTTTCACTTGGCTCCATGGGATGTGGTTGTATCCACATCAGGAACGCTTGGCCGGTCTGCGATTGTACGGGAGGAGCACCTTCCTTTGATGTTGAACACATCGGTCATTCGCTTCCGGCCCGTGACAGGACGAACAGTGTTCTCGTTTCTTTACCAATATCTGAACGGTGGAGAATTCCTTTACAAGCTTGAGTCTATGGCATCTGGAAGCGTACAAAAGAATTTTGGGCCAATGCACCTGAAGCAAATTCAGCTTATCTGCCCAACATTCCCTGTGCTGGAAGCGTATGAGGATTTGTGTCGGCCTCTCTATGAAAAGATTATTGCCAATCGAACGCAAGCCCAAACCCTCGCCACCCTGCGTGACACACTACTCCCCCGCCTAATTTCCGGCCAACTTCGTCTGCCCGAACTATCGGAGCATATCAGTGCCTGACATTCTTCAATGGGAGGAAATCAAAAGTGACTATCAAAATGGTGCACTGATACTAGGAAATGGTGCCAGCATAGCGGTGCATCCAAAATTTGGTTACCCCTCGCTTCGTGAAGCCGCTACTGAATCCAAGGCATTATCGCCATCTGTTGATGGAATTTTTGAGGCATTCGGCACAGATGATTTTGAGTTAGTGCTCCGCCGCTTATGGCAAGCGACGCTAGTCAACCAAGCTTTACAGGTTGAGCCTGGTGCAGTGGAGCATGCCTATCGAGAAGTACGAGCTGCGTTGATAACCACTGTGCGTAATATCCACATCTCGCATAATGATGCCCTTCATCACTTTGAACCTATCTATTCTTTTATGAAAGATTTCAGGACAGTGTTGTCGTTAAACTACGACCTAGTTGTGTATTGGTCTATGTTGGCAGGCAACCATTCATTGGGGCAATGGTTTAAGGATGGATTTCTGCGTGGAGATTTTATTGAGGATTGGAAAAAGCTTCGAAAACCCTATCGGGCAGATGATGCGACGCTGGTTTTTTATCCACATGGTAATTTAATAACCGCTCGACAGGCCAATCAAACTGAACTAAAGCTATCTGCGGATGAGGATAGTTTACTGGCGCGTATTCTTGAAGCATGGGAAAGCGAGAATGTAGTTCCTTTGTTTGTATGTGAAGGAACATCCATGGATAAGCGTCGCTCCATAAATAGCTCAAACTACCTCTCTCGAGTCTTTAGAGAGGTAATCCCCAATGTTGAACCCACACTAGTCATCTATGGCTGGAGCATGTCAGACCATGACCAACATATTCTTGACCAGCTCAAACATGCAAGGCTACGCAGAATTGCTGTGTCTATTTATCAAAATAACGAAGATGATGCCAAAAGAATACGAGCGAAACTGACTAGGTTACAAATGCCTGAGCCTGTATTTTTTGATGCCGAAAGCCCTGGTTGCTGGATTCACGCAGCGCAGGAGGAAGCAGCATGAAGCTATATCGCTTTCAACCACTCCCTACAACTGAAGACAACCGCTTAGCTAGCCTCACTGTCAATGAGATATGGGCGTCTGACCCTTCAAAGTTTAATGACCCGTTTGATACAAAGCCTTCTATAACAAATCGATTACCTGATGAATGGATAGGATGGGAGAAAGAGCCTGCACTATCACCAGCATTGAGAAATGCATTGGCAGGTTTTCTATCCCAACCAGAAATATTTAAAGCAGCTCCATTAATTGATGATGGGCTACTAAAGGTTTTTGGTAAATGGGTAAACGCTCGCCCCGAGTTACAACTCGACGAAGAATCCCAAGACAGGGATGAAATTATCCAGGCAGCCATCAAACAAAGGATTTCGCAATTTGGTGTTACTTGTTTAACTCGCCAACTCTCTAACCGACTTATGTGGGCGCACTATGCCACACAAGGACAAGGATACTGTCTTGAATATGAGCTAGATACTACCATAGCAGTTCCAGACATACTGTTTACCCCTGTTCAATACAGCTCGGCTATTCCGCATTATTGTATTTCTGAGGCAATGTTCACCCCTCATCAGTTCCTACCACGCGTGATGGCCACAAAACATGCTGACTGGGCGTATGAGAACGAATATCGGCTAGTCTTCTTGAAGGGAAAAGGTAACGCCATGAATGTCTCAGATGAGTACATCAAGCTGACAGGACTGATTGCAGGGTATGCGATGCCAGAACCGTGGAAAACCTATTTATATTCAACCGCAGCCAAACTGGGCATATCAAGTTCGGAGATGAAAACAGATGAATCAGGGCGGTTGATAAGAAAAAGTGATGAAGAGTGGGCTTAGTAGGCTCATACGCTCATTATCAGTAATTTCTGAAAAAAGAGTGCTTAAACACAAAACCGAATCGTAGCTTTAATAGATGGTAAAACTATATAAATCATACACTTATTTACTTAATCGCAATCGTAAAAATACAGAAATCATACTCAACGTCATCATGACAATACTTCAAACAAATGCAAAAAGAAGTTTGGCAGCCCCCTGCTTGCACAGCCCAGAACTTGCTCTGCATGGTTCAATCGTGCCTGGACTATCGAATCTTCAGGAGTCGATTGCACAAGGGGTGTCAGCATGAGTGCATTCGGCATGCAATATTCTTTATTCGAAACCGTAGAAGATGAAATGCCGATTGATGCGGTAGGTTCGACTTCAGTCCCAAGTGAAGAAGCTCGTCGATTTAGCGATTTTATTGTGTATGTCGACGAGAGTGGAGACCACTCCCTAGCTAGTATTGATGCGGACTACCCTGTGTTCGTATTGGCATTATGTGTATTTCACAAGCGGCACTACAGTGAAAAAGTCATCCCCGCTGTCGAAAAACTAAAGTTCAATTACTTTGGGCATGACAACGTGGTGTTGCATGAGCATGAAATCCGAAAACAAAAGAACGCATTTTCTTTTCTAAGCAATCGGGCTATCCGCACAGAGTTCATGACACAGTTGAGTGCCATCATGGATGCCAGCAACTATATTCTGATTACGTGTGTCGTGGATAAGCATCGGCTGAGTAAAGCACAAGGTGCTAATAGCAACTCCTACCACATTGCATTAGGTATCTGCTTAGAGTCCCTAAGGGCCTTTCTGGTAGAAAAAGGCCAGGAAAACATGTTAACGCATGTGGTGGTTGAGTGTAGGGGCAAAAAAGAAGATAGCGAGTTAGAGCTGGAATTTAGGCGGATATGTGATGGCGATAACAGCAAAGGCCTGCACCTGCCATTTGATATCGTCTTTGCCGACAAAAAAACCAACCTAGCCGGTCTGCAGTTAGCTGACTTGGTAGCACGCCCTGTTGGTCTGAATTATTTACGGCCAGAACAACCTAATCAAGCGTTTAGCGTACTGAAGAGAAAGTTTTACTGTAGCGGGGGACGTAAGAAAGTAGGCGAAGACTATGAAAATGTAGGGCTGATGATTTACCCGCCCAAAAAAGCGAAAAGCCCCGATGAACCCACCGAGGCTGTAACGCCGACCGGGAACCCCCAATCCACTTAAGACGAATTATAACTGATTAGTTAATTTTAATAAATTAGTTTTTGTGGTAGCCAATCTGCATACATAACCGTGCGTGGATGGTATGAGACACCAGTGGCGCCACACAACATTTTTTGAATCGTGTCGAATACATCGACAGATGAGCAGAGCAAATAATGACCGAAGACCAACTGGAACAGGAAACGCTGGGCTGGCTAACAGAGGTGGGCTATACCCATTTGTATGGGCCGGACCTCGCACCGGATGGCGATACACCTGAGCGGGTAAACTACCAGCAAGTGCTATTGCTGGAACGCCTGCGGGGCGCGATTGCCCGCCTGAATCCTGCTATTCCGCTGGTCGCCAGAGAGGATGCGCTTGCGCAAGTGCAAAACCTGGGCATCCCGGCATTGCTGTCGGCCAATCGCCGTTTTCACCAGTTACTGGTTGGCGGCGTACCGGTCGAGTACCAGAAAGAGGGCGAAACCCGCGGGGACTTTGTACGGCTGGTAGATTGGGAAAACCCCTCTGCCAACGAGTGGCTGGCCATCAATCAGTTCACCATCAAAGGGGCGCATCATAGCCGCCGGCCGGACATCATCCTGTTTGTAAACGGTTTGCCGCTGGTGCTACTGGAACTGAAAAACCCAGCCGATGAAAATGCGGACATCTGGAAAGCATACGACCAGATTCAGACCTACAAGGAACAGATTCCGGACGTCTTCCAGTACAACGAAATCCTGGTCATTTCAGATGGCTCCGATGCACGTATGGGCTCGTTATCAGCCAACGGTGAACGCTATATGCAATGGCGTACTATCGATGGTGTTGTTCTGGACCCTCTCGGACAGTTCAATGAGCTGGAAACTCTGGTTCGCGGTGTTCTAGCGCCGGCTAATCTGCTCGACTACTTGCGCTTCTTTGTCCTTTTTGAAGACGATGGCTCGTTGGTCAAGAAAATTGCCGGTTATCATCAGTTTCACGCGGTGCGGGCAGCTATACAGCAGGTAGTCTCGGCATCTCGCCCTGGTGGTAGCCAAAAGGGCGGTGTAGTTTGGCATACTCAGGGTAGCGGCAAGAGCATTACCATGACCTGTTTCGCTGCCCGGGTGATGCAGGATGCGGCAATGGAGAACCCAACCATCGTGGTCATCACGGACCGCAACGACTTGGACGGACAACTGTTTGGTGTATTCTCTCTAGCGAAGGACTTATTGCGAGAGCAGCCAGTGCAGGTTACTACCCGTCAGGACCTACGCGCCAAACTGGCAAATCGGCCATCGGGTGGGATTGTGTTTGCCACTATCCAGAAATTCATGCCTGGGGAGGATGAGGATGTCTTCCCCGTACTCTCAGACCGTCACAATATCGTCGTAATTGCGGATGAAGCACATCGTACGCAATATGGTTTCGAAGCCCAGCTAAAAGGCAAACCCGGCCAAGAGAAGTATCAGGTCGGGTATGCCCAGCATCTGCGCGATGCACTTCCAAATGCGACCTTTGTAGCGTTTACCGGTACACCTGTATCTAGCGAAGACCGTGATACCCGGGCGGTATTCGGTGACTACATTCACGTTTACGACATGCAGCAGGCCAAAGAAGATGGCGCCACGGTAGCCATCTACTTTGAGTCTCGCTTGGCAAAGTTGTCGCTCAAGGCTGACGAACTGCCGCAAATTGATGAAGAAGTCGATGAGTTAGCAGAAGACGAGGAAGAAAGTCAGCAAGCCAAGCTCAAAAGCCGATGGGCTGCGTTGGAAAAAGTGGTGGGAGCAGAGCCCCGGGTGGCCGCTGTTGCAGCGGACCTGGTTGCGCACTTTGAAGAGCGTAGTAAGGCACAGAGTGGCAAGGCAATGGTCGTTGCCATGAGCCGGGAGATTTGCGTACACCTCTATAACGAAATCATCAAGCTGCGCCCAGAGTGGCACGAAGCGGACCCCGAGAAAGGGGCAGTCAAGATTGTGATGACAGGCTCGGCAAGCGATAAAGCATTGCTCCGGCCACACATCTATAGCAACCAGGTAAAGAAACGATTAGAGAAGCGATTCAAAGACCCTGCTGACCCGCTACGTATGGTCATTGTCCGTGACATGTGGCTGACGGGATTTGATGCCCCTTGTGTCCATACCCTTTACGTCGATAAACCGATGAAGGGGCATAACCTGATGCAGGCTATTGCGAGGGTCAACCGCGTGTTCAAGGACAAGCAGGGTGGCCTGGTGGTGGATTACATCGGGATTGCAAACGAATTAAAACGTGCACTGAAAGAATACACCGCTAGCAAAGGCCGTGGCAGACCAACAGTAGATGCGGCAGAGGCATATGCGATTCTTGCCGAGAAGCTGGATATTTTACGCGGGATGCTACATGGTTTTGATTACCACGATTTCCTGACTGCGGGGCATAAGCGGCTGGCAGGCGCGGCCAACCATGTATTGGGGTTGGAGGACGGCAAAAAACGTTTTGCAGATACCGCACTGGCGATGAGCAAAGCATTTACACTCTGTTGTACCCTGGACGAGGCAAAAGCGGTACGTGAGGAAGTGGCATTTCTGCAGGCGGTGAAGGTAATCCTTACCAAGCGTGACTTGACCCAGAAAAAGCTGACCGATGAAGAGCGGGAGCTAGCTATCCGGCAGATTATCAGTTCTGCAGTGGTGTCTGAAGAGGTTGTCGATATTTTCGATGCCGTCGGTCTTGATAAGCCCAATATCGGTATTCTGGATGAAGCTTTTCTGGCAGAGGTCAGAAACTTGCCAGAACGGAACCTGGCAGTAGAACTCCTGGAGCGTCTACTGGAAGGGGAAATAAAGAGCCGATTTGCCAGTAATTTGGTCCAGGAGAAGAAATTTTCGGAAATGCTGACCAATGTGGTGAAACGCTACCAGAACCGTGCCATAGAAACCGCACAGGTCATTGAAGAGCTCATCGAGATGGCCAAGAAGTTTCACGCTGCTGCTAATCGCGGGAAGGAGCTAGGGCTGACGGATGACGAGGTTCGTTTCTACGATGCGCTTGCTAATAATGAATCCGCAGTTCGTGAGCTGGCCGACGAAACCCTGAAGAAAATCGCCCATGAACTGACCGAAAATCTGCGACAGAACATGACCGTGGACTGGTCTGCACGTGAAAGTGTGCGAGCCAAGTTACGGTTGATGGTGAAACGTATTCTGCGCAAATACAAATACCCGCCAGACCAACAAGATGGTGCTGTGGAGTTGGTATTGCAACAGGCGGAAGCGTTGGGAGAGGCGTGGGCTTAACACTATGCACATGCAGCCCTTCAGGAACGAGGGGCTGCATGTGCAATATTGCTTTTGCTAAGCTGCAAACGCCAAATTGGGGGTGTAACTTTTCCTTCGGACTGCATCGACAAGTTCGCTGTTGCTAGGGTTGTAATATCGCATTGCCATTTGTATCGTCTTCCATCCCATAATTTTGGCTAAAGTGCTAGCCGGCATATGTGGTGCGTAACGAGAGGCAGCTTCGTGTCTTAGGTCGTGAAATCTAAAGTCGATAATTTCAGCCTTTTTGCAAGCTCTCGCAAAAGCTTTCCCTAGAGAGTTTCCAGTAAGATAATTAGATACCCGCTTATTTGACTCTGGTGGAGTTGCGAAAGATTTCTTCCTTGTATAGATGAGTCTTTCAGCAGCTTCAGACAGAGGAACAACACGAGATTCGCTGTTTTTTGTCTGTGAGCCAGGTAAAAATAGAATCCTTTCATCCAAGTTGACATGCTGCCAGGTAAGACTGGCAATTTCATCTACTCGCATACCAGTTTCAATTGCTAATTGCGTGCAAAACTTAAGAGAATCATCTTGAAGCCCTTCAAGTGTCTCAAACAGTCTTTTTTCTTCTTCGTTTGATAAACGGCGTGTGCGCCCAGGTGATGGCGATGGCTTGAGGCCCCTCACAATTGGATTTTTTATCGGCATCTCCCAATTGGCCTTGGCTACATTGTATAGATTTGAAATTAGCGCAAGCTCTAGGCGTACGGTGTCAGGCCCACAACTTTTTAATCGATGGGTGGCGTATTTTTCAAAATCTTGAGTCGTCAGGGAAGCAAAAGAACGGAGGCATAAATCGTTACGTTGTAGTCGCGCGATACGATTCAACTCGTTTCTTGCACTTTTCTTTTTGGGGGTGACGGTTTCTGCATAGCGTTGGAGCGCTTCCCCAAGGGTGATTTTTTCGGCTGCTTTCGTGTCAGCAAACACGCCCTGCCGCATTTGGGATTCAACTGCTTTTGCCCAGTCCTCAGCATCTCGTTTGCGTTCAAAAGTTTTGCACTGGGTTGGATAACCTTTTCTACGAATAGTAGCTTGCCATTGATAGTCGCCGCGTTTGTTGATAGTTGCCATTTACTTGCTCCATGAGGATGGTGGGTTGGAGCAAAAGTATAGGTAAGCAAGCAGAGGATAATTGCTGCAATGGCATAGAAAAATTAATTGCAGCAAAAATGCAGCAAATAATAATTTTACGGATTTTTATTGGAAGTTTGAGACGAGAAAAACTGTCTCTAAGTGTTTGATTTTACTAGGAATGGTGCCCAGGGTCGGACTCGAACCGACACACCTCGCGGCGGGAGATTTTGAGTCTCCTGTGTCTACCAATTTCACCACCTGGGCACTACCTGCGCTGAGTAATCAGAAGCAGAGACGGGCATTATCCATAAGTAGGGGCTGTTTGGCAAGCGGTTTTATGGCTGGGGCTATGAATTCTTGTGCGAATGAGGGTGATTTAGCATGAAAAGTCCGCCCGTGCTTCGCGTATAATCTCCACTTTGCCTATCAGGAATGGCGACGTTTGCCATCTATGTCCATGCTGCTGTCAGATTTCGATTACGAACTACCCGATCACCTTATTGCCCAGTATCCGCCCGCAGAGCGTGGCAAAAGCCGTTTGCTGGATACCTCCGGCGGCCAGTTGCAAGACCGGATGTTTGCCGACCTACTGTCTTTGTTGCGCCCGCACGATGTGCTGGTGTTCAACGATACCAAGGTGATCAAGGCGCGCCTGTTTGGCCAGAAAACCAGTGGTGGCAAGGTCGAGGTACTGGTAGAGCGCGTCATCGCTGTTCACGAAGTGCTGGCGCACGTGCGGGCCAGCAAGTCACCACCTACGGGGTCGGGCCTGATGCTGGCCGATCGCTGGCCGGTGACGGTGCTGGGCCGGGAAGGCGAGTTGTTCCACCTGCGCTTTGAGGGGGAAACCCCGGTGGCCGAGATTCTGGAAGCCAGCGGCCGCTTGCCGTTGCCACCCTATATCACGCACGACCCGGATCAGGACGATGCTACCCGCTACCAGACGGTGTACGCCCGTGCCGATGGCGCCGTTGCTGCCCCGACGGCCGGTTTGCACTTTACGCCCGAACTGCTGGCCAGCCTGGACGCTGCCGGTGTCGAGAAAGCCTTTGTGACTCTGCATGTGGGCGCCGGGACATTCCAGCCGGTGCGGGTAGAAAACCTGGTCGAGCACGCCATGCACCGCGAGCGTTACGAAATATCCGAAGAAACCATTGCGAAAATCCGGACTGCGCGCCAGCATGGGGGGCGGGTGATTGCCGTGGGTACCACATCGCTCAGGGCGCTGGAGTCTGCCGCGCGCGCGGGCGAGCTGAAAGCCGGCTGGCAGGAAACCGACCTGTTCATCACACCGGGGTATCGCTTCAAGGTGGTAGACCAGCTGATCACCAATTTCCACTTGCCCAAGTCCACCTTGCTGATGCTGGTATCTGCCTTTACGGGGTACGCGCGGATGAAAGCCGTCTACGCCCATGCCATTGCGCATGAATACCGCTTCTTTAGCTATGGCGATGCCATGTGGCTGGACCGGGATGACACGGTAACGGGCTGGTAAGCTGAACCGTCGCTGAATGAAGCCCGCATGGCGGGCACTGCATGGTTGCCAATTTTGTTATGATAACGGGCTGAAAAGCCTGCCAAGATAAGGTGTAAACGCCGGATGATTGAAACCGATTCGTTTGACCCCGCCGCCCGGGTGATCGCCCCGGTCAGTGCCAGTTCGCAAGAAGAGGCGCTGGAACGTGCGTTGCGCCCCAAGCTGCTGGACGAATACGTGGGCCAGGAGAAGGCCCGCGGGCAGCTGTCCATCTTTATCGAGGCGGCCAGAAAACGTAGCGAAGCGCTGGATCATGTCCTTTTGTTCGGGCCTCCTGGCTTGGGTAAAACCACGCTGGCGCACATCATTGCCCGCGAGATGGGGGTTAACCTGCGCCAGACCAGCGGCCCGGTACTAGAGCGCGCGGGCGATCTGGCTGCACTCTTGACCAATCTGGAACCGCACGATGTGCTGTTTATCGACGAGATTCACCGCTTGTCTCCGGTGGTAGAAGAAATTCTGTACCCGGCGCTGGAAGACTTCCAGATCGACATCATGATTGGTGAAGGCCCGGCTGCCCGCTCTGTGAAGCTGGATTTGCCACCGTTTACTTTGGTAGGGGCCACCACCCGTGCCGGCATGCTGACCAACCCGCTGCGTGACCGTTTTGGCATTGTGGCGCGACTGGAGTTTTATACGCCGGACGAGTTGCAGCTGATTGTGGCGCGTTCGGCCCGTTTGCTGAACATGGAAACCAGCGAGGATGGTGCGTTCGAAATTGCGCGCCGCTCCCGCGGAACACCGCGGATTGCCAACCGCCTGTTGCGGCGGGTGCGTGACTTTGCCGAAGTTCGTGCCAACGGCAAGGTAGACCGTACCGTCGCAGATGATGCGCTGAAAATGCTGGATGTCGATTCTGCCGGGCTGGATGTGATGGACAGGAAACTTTTGTCCGCGGTGATCGACAAATTCTCTGGTGGCCCGGTCGGGGTGGATAACCTGGCCGCCGCTATTGGCGAAGCCAGAGACACGATTGAAGACGTGCTGGAGCCTTACCTGATCCAGCAAGGGTATTTGCAGCGAACCCCGCGGGGGCGCATGGCCACGGCATCCGCCTATCTGCACTTCGGTTTGCCGGTGGCCCAGCCGGAAGGTGATGGCTGAACCGCTCTTGCCTGTGGGGCTTCATGATTTGTACCCGTTAGCACACGATATCTTGAAAGTAATTGCATGAATCCAAGTACCGACTTGTCATTTGTTCACCTCATCACCCAGGCCAGCGTCATTGTGCAGCTGGTGATGATTATCCTGCTGCTGATGTCGTTGATGTCCTGGTCGTTTATCTTCTCCAAGTGGGTGTCCATTCGCAAGGCCGCCAGCAAAAGTGCCGACTTCGAGCGCCAGTTCTGGAGCGGGAACGACCTGAACCAGCTGTATCAGCATGCCAGCCAGTCCGGCGATGAAAACATCGGTATGTCCCGCATCTTTACCGCCGGTTTTGGCGAGTTTCTCAAGCAGAAGAAACAGGTTGGCGTAGAAGCGCGCGACATGATGGATAGCGTGCAGCGTGCCATGCGCGCCGAGTACCAGCGCGAGATCGACCGGCTGGAGTCTCACCTGGCGTTTCTGGCAACCACCGGTTCTGTTTCCCCGTATATCGGGTTGTTCGGCACGGTCTGGGGCATCATGAATGCCTTCCGCGGGCTGGCCAATGTCGGGCAGGCCACGCTGGCCCACGTAGCCCCGGGGATTGCCGAGGCGCTGATTGCAACCGCGATCGGTCTGTTTGCCGCCATCCCGGCGGTGGTGGCGTACAACCGCTATCTGCATGATATCGACCGCCTGTCGATCAAGCTGGAAAGCTTCATGGAAGAGTTTTCCAATATCCTGCAGCGCCAGGCGAGCCGCTAAGCATGGCTACCTATCGCAAACGCCCAAGGCGCGCGCTCAAGAGCGAAATCAACGTGGTGCCGTTCATCGACGTGGTGCTGGTGCTGCTGATCGTGTTCATGGTGGCTGCGCCCATGATGCAGACCGGGCAGATCAAGCTGCCGGAAGTCGGCCAGAGCAGCCAGGTAGACGTGCGCCCGCTGCAAATCCAGATCAAGGATGACGGTACCGGGGATGTGACCCTGAACGACGGACAGGGCAAGGTGGAAACCATGCCGCTGGAGACCCTGATTGCCGAAGTCCAGCAAAAACAGGCAGAAAACCCGCAGTTGCCGGTGGTGATCAGCGCGGATAAAACCGTCAAGTACGAGACCGTGGTCATGGTCATGAGCAAGCTGCAGGCCGAAGGCATCAAGCAGGTCGGTTTGCTGGTACAGCAGCAAGGCAGCAA
The DNA here is from genome assembly GCF_000376945.1 of Leeia oryzae DSM 17879. GTDB lineage: Bacteria > Pseudomonadota > Gammaproteobacteria > Burkholderiales > Leeiaceae > Leeia > Leeia oryzae. The sequence continues at coordinate 53,268 of NZ_AQXU01000021.1, read as the reverse complement.
ATGAACCGGTTCCGCGAAAACGGACTGAATCCGGCCAGCGTGGCGCTGGCCTTGCTGGCGCACGTGCTGCTGCTGGTACTGTTGTACTTTGGCGCATCCTGGACCACCACGCCACCCAAGCCGGTCGAGGCGCAGCTGTGGGCCGGGATTCCGGGCGAGACGCAAGACAAACCGGTGAAGCCGCCCAAGCAAATGGTAAGCAAGCCGGTAGAAAAAACTGCACCACCACCGGTTGAGCCCAAGCCCAAAGTAAAGGTAGAGACCCCCAAGGAAGCGCCCAAGGTGGTGACGAATGACAAGGCCCGCATCAAGGTAGAGGCCCCGGCTTCTAAAACAAAGGCGGCCAAACCCCAAAAAACCGTCGAGGCGGAAAAACCGGTGGTGAAACCGCAAAAACCGGATAGCAAACCGCTGAAGACCGATAACAGCAAAGCCATCAGGGACGAGATGGCCAAACAGCTGGCCGCAGAAGCGGCAGACCGGGCCAAAGAACAGGCTGCAATGAAGGCCGCAGCGGATGCAGAAGCCAGAAAACTGGCCGAAGGGCGTGCCAAACAAGGGCGCGACATGGCGGACTACCAGCAAAAAGTAGCGGCTTTGGTGCGTCAGCGGGTGAACTTTGATGATCCGGGCGGGCCTAATCTCGATGCCAAGTTTATCGTATCGTTTTTGCCGAACTATGAAATTCTGGATGTTCAGTTACTGAAATCCAGCGGGAACCCCGCTTATGACCAAGCGGTGGAGCGTGCCCTGCATGCGTTAAAACGCCTGCCACCACCACCGGATGGCGTGACGCTGGGCAGGGAGTCGCAATTCAGCTTCCGCCTGCGCGAATAACCGGTTACCACCGAACACATAAACATTAACCAGAACGAGACGACATGCTGAGAATGAAAAAATACGTCAGACAGATTGGTTTGGGGATACTGTCCACCCTGTTGGTCGCCCGTGTGGCGAATGCACTGGATTTTGAGGTGGTTGGTACCGGTGGTAACCAGATACCCGTGGTCATCATGCCGTTTGCCCAGGAAAACGCCTATGCCCAGCTGATTACTCCGGTGGTCAAGGCAGATCTGACCCGCAGCGGCTTGTTCAAGCTGGTGGATTTTACCCCGGCACAGACACCAACCGACCTGAACCAGATTCCGTATGACGAACTGACCCGGCGCGGCGTCATGGCGGTTGCCATCGGGACGGTCGAGCCACAAGCCTCTGGCGTGGCGGTAGTCAAATACCGGTTGGTCGATGTGGCCAAGCACGAACAGATCGACGGTCTGGCACTCAACCAGCCGGCTACCCAGTTGCGCCGCATTGCTCATAAAGTGGCCGACCGGATTTTCGAGAAACTCACCGGGGACCGGGGCGTCTTCTCGACCAAAATTGCCTATGTACTGAAACAGGGGAAACGCTTCTTCCTGCAGGTGGCAGATGCCGACGGTTATAACCCGCAATCTGTCGTCAGCAGCAGCGAACCGATCATCTCCCCGGCCTGGTCTGCCGATGGCGGCCAGATTGCCTATGTATCGTTCGAGGCCAAAAAGCCGGTGGTGTATGTCCAGTCTTTGTCTACCGGTAACCGCAAGGCCGTGGCCAACTTCAAGGGCAGCAACAGCTCACCCGCCTTTTCTGCCGATGGCAGCCGGCTGGCGGTGGTGCTGACGCAGGAAGGACATTCGCAAATCTACAGCGTGCCAGCACAGGGCGGGCCAGCCAAGCGGCTTTCCCAGAGTAACGGCATTGATACCGAGCCGACCTTTGCGCCCGATGGCAGTATCTATTTTACGTCCGACCGTGGCGGTAGCCCGCAAATCTATCGCATGGGCAGTGAAGGCGGCGCAGCCAGCCGGGTAACCTTTGAGGGGGCTTACAATGTGTCTCCGGATATCAGTCCGGACGGCAAGGGCATGGTGTTTGTCCAGAATGCGGGCGGACGTTTCCGCGTGGCGTTCATGGACTTTGCCAGTCGCCAGACCCAACTGCTGACCGACACCTCGCATGATGAATCGCCCAGCTTTGCTCCGAATGGCAAGCTGATTCTGTATGCCACCCAGCAGGGCGGGCATGGCGTGCTGGCCGCGGTGTCCAGCGACGGGCGCGTCAAGCAGAAGCTGACCGAGCTCGCCGGGGATGTGCGTGAACCCGCATGGGGGCCTTTCACCGGGCGATAACGGTGTTGCCCTCTTTGAAAATGTAAATGGCAGGGTTTCCGACCCTGGCGTTATCAGGCAAGATACGCTTTAAATGGTTGGTTTTTATCCCTGCACGCAATGTCAGGGTTAACTGGAAAGGAACATGAAGATGCAAGGTTTGAAATTGGCAGGTAGCCTTTTGCTGGCAGGTCTGTTGGCCGCATGTGCAAGCAATACACCACAAAATGGCGCGGGTGCACCGGTAGAAAACCGTACGGCATCGACAGACACCAGCACCAACCAGGTGACGGATGACGGCAAGATGGCCCAGGTCGATCTGGACAAGCAAAACGGGGATGAAATTGCCAACCTGCAAAAAGGCAGTGTGTTCTTCGACTACGACCAGTTTACCGTGCGCGACGAGTTCAAAGGCCTGATCGAAGCCAATGCGGCGTACCTCAAGAAAAACCCTGCGGCAAAACTGCTGATTCAGGGCAATACCGATGAACGTGGCAGCCGTGAATATAACCTGGCACTGGGCCAGAAACGGGCCAATGCCGTGAAAGAAGCCATCGAAGTATTGGGGGCGGACAGTGCGCGTGTAGAAGCCGCCAGCCTGGGTGAAGAAAAGCCGCGCTGCGAACAGGCCACCGAAGACTGCTATGCGCAGAATCGCCGTGCAGATTTCTTGTACCAAGGGAAATAAGACATGAAGTCTCGCATGTATGCGATGTGTGCTGCTGCATGGTTGCTCATGTACGGCACGACAAGTCAGGCGGGTCTGTTTGATGACGATGAAGCACGTAAGCAGATTGCAGAAGTGCGTACCGAGCAGCAGCAGTTATCAGACCGGCTGGGGAAAGTGGAATCCACCGTCAACAGCCAGAAAATGCTGGAGTTGATCAACCGCATTGAACAGCAGAATGCCCAGATCGCCCGCCTGACCGGGCAGCTTGAAGAGCAGGCGCATCGTCTGGACGAGATGGAAAAGCGCCAGAAGGACCTGTATCTGGATACAGATACCCGCCTGCGCAAGCTGGAACAAACGGGAACTACTGCTGCAGTCGCCGCCACACCTGCGACGAACGCCAATGCAGCATCTGCGACACCAGCGGGGGACCCGGCCCAGGAAAACGCGACCTATGATGCCGCCTTTGCCAAGTTCCGGGTGGGGAATTACCCTGCTGCCATTTCCGGGTTTAACGGCTTCATCAAGAGCTACCCCAACAGCAAGTATGCGCCCAACGCGCAATACTGGATTGGCAATGCCTACACCGCTCAGCGCGACTACAAGCGAGCCATCATCGAGCAGCAAAAGCTGATCAGTACCTGGCCGGATTCCGGCAAAGTACCGGATGCGATGCTGAACATTGCCACATCTCAGCAAGAGCTGGGTGATGCTGCTGCCTCCCGCAAAACGCTGGAAGAGCTGGTGGCAAAATATCCGCTGACCAGCGCGGCGGATCAGGCCAAAAAACGGTTGGCGAATAAAAAGTAACCGCATCTTGCCGGTCGTTGTGCCAATGCCTGCCAGTGACACCCGGCAGGCATTGTTTTTTTAGGGCTTTAGATCGCTCCTTGGCCCATGTATCATGTTGGGAATGAGTCTCAGATCAATTGTTGAGTAGAACGTTATGGCCATCGCAGATGCCGTGCTGATCACGGAAATATTCTTTTCACTCCAGGGGGAGTCCAGCCGGGTTGGCTTGCCAACCGTGTTTGTACGCCTGACGGGGTGCCCGCTGCGCTGCGGTTATTGTGACAGTGCGTATGCCTTTTATGGCGGCGAGCATAAAACCTACGACCAGATCCTGGCCGAGATTGCAAAATACGGTGCGCATTATGTGTGCGTCACCGGTGGCGAGCCGCTGGCGCAAAAGAACTGCCTGCCGTTGCTGAACCGCTTGTGTGACGCAGGCTACAGCGTGTCGCTGGAAACCAGCGGCGCCATGCCGATTGGTGATGTGGACCCGCGCGTTTCGCGCATCATGGACCTGAAAACCCCCGGCTCTGGTGAGGAATCCCGCAATCTGCTGGAGAATCTTCCGCTGCTGAACGCGCAGGATGAGCTCAAGTTTGTACTGACCAGCGAGGCCGATTACCAGTGGGCAAAAGGCATGATCGAAACGCATCACCTGGCAGACCGTTGCCCGGTGCTGCTGTCGCCAATCTGGGATGGCCTCAAGCCGTCTGATCTGGCGGACTGGATTGTCCGTGACAAACTGCCGGTGCGCATGCAGGTACAATTACACAAGATTTTATGGGGAGAAAAACCCGGTGTCTAACCCCGGGGGCTCTCTGGAAGCAAAAGGAAAAACAGCATGAACCCTAAAGCAGTGGTGTTGGTATCTGGCGGGCTGGATTCCGCCACCGTTCTGGCCATGGTCAAAGCACAAGGCTATGACGTGTATGCGCTCAGTTTTGACTATGGACAGCGTCACCGCTCGGAACTGGATGCCGCCAGACGGGTAGCAGAGGCCCAGGGCGCCAAAGATCATCGCATCGTCAAGCTGGATCTGGCGTTGTTTGGTGGCTCTGCCCTGACAGACAGCAGTATTGATGTACCCACTGCTCCGACCGAGGGCATTCCGGTGACTTACGTGCCGGCACGTAATACCGTACTGCTATCGGTAGCACTGGCATGGGCTGAAGTGCTGCACGCCAGCGCAATTGGTATTGGCGTAAACGCCGTGGATTACTCCGGTTATCCGGATTGCCGTCCGGAGTATATTGCGGCGTTCGAGAAGATGGCCAACCTGGCCACCAAAACCGGTGTAGAGGGCGAACCCCTGAAAATTCTTACCCCGCTGATTGATTTGCCCAAGTCCGAGATCATTCGCCAAGGCATGGCGCTCGGGGTGGATTACGGCTTGACTGTGTCCTGTTATATGGCCGACGATGCAGGTCGTGCCTGTGGTGTCTGTGACAGCTGCCGTATTCGCAAGGAAGGCTTTGCCAATGCTGGCGTAAGCGACCCGACACATTATCAGGCGTGAGTGGCAAAAAATAGTTGACCACATAAAGTACGTCCTGTATAGTTGCGTTCTCTTGTGGATGGGTCGTTAGCTCAGTTGGTAGAGCAGCGGACTTTTAATCCGTTGGTCGCAGGTTCGAGTCCCGCACGACCCACCAATCTATTCAAGAAGCAGCTGCCCTCGGCAGCTGTTTTTATTAGCTGGACACACCGTCCTGGCTGATAAGGCGAAAGCCGCAGTGTAGTAAATACGCTGGCACACAGTTTTAGCAGTGCCGGGTCGTTAGCTCAGTTGGTAGAGCAGCGGACTTTTAATCCGTTGGTCGCAGGTTCGAGTCCCGCACGACCCACCAGTTCAAAGAAAAAGCCGCATTCAATGCGGCTTTTTCTTTTTCAGCCTTCCTTTGTATATATCCCTCTTTGTTTACTGATGACTTTCCGTTTGCCGGCCGCTGTGGTGTTGTTTTCTCTGCATGGCTGTTGCGTCCGATATATTCAACGCTAGATTAAAATAATAAACGCCTGTATAACCATGCTAATTTCATGGTTATTGGGGGTGAAGACTCGCTATCAAGTACGTCATATTCAGAAAATTCTCGCTAAACCAATAAAAAACAACAGATAAACACGCGGGTCGTGCCAAGGTCGTCAAGTCAATGCACCCCGGCCACGTGTTGTCATGTGTACAAAAAGCCAAAGTGAAAGAGGGGTGTAGCATATGCGAAAGAATTTACCGGTTACCAATCAGGAAACCTTGTTACCGGAAGGCGAGTTCATTTATTCGCAAACGGACTTGCAGGGCAACATCATCGAGCTGAATGATGCCTTTGCGCGCATCAGCGGCTATGCAAGAGAAGAAATGTTGGGGCGGCCGCATAATATGGTCCGGCATCCGGACATGCCGGAACAGGCATTTGAGGATATGTGGCGAGACCTGAAGGCGGGCCGTCCCTGGCGCGGGCTGGTCAAAAATCGCCGCAAGGATGGCGGATATTACTGGGTGGTGGCTAATGCGTCCCCGGTGCGGCATGAAGGCCGTGTGGTGGGATATCAGTCGGTCCGGACTTCGCCTACACGGGCGGAGGTGGCGGCAGCTGAAGAGGCATACCGTCGGGTCCGGGCGGGGGATCGCTCGATTCGTATCCTGCATGGGCGTGCCAGCCGCGTGCGGGGTGCCTTGATCAAGCGTCTGACCTCAGTGGAAGCGGTTGCCTTGCTGATGGGCTTATCGGGCCTGCTATTGGTCTGTACCCTGCTGGCGGGGGAGGCAACTGCACAACCCTTGTGGCGGGTGCTGAGCCTGTCGCTGGGCGGTCTGGTGGCGGTACTGGCAGGCTTCTTTGTGTTTCTGGCGTTGCCCAGGCTGGTGAAAGAACAAAATCTGCTCCTGGCGCATCTGGAGTATTTGCTGGTGACAGGGGACCTGACCCGGCGCATTGATCTGGATAGCCACACGCCAAGAGGCATGATATCGCGCAGGCTGGATATTCTGGTGTCGTCCGTCAGGGCAACCATGCAGAGCATCATCAATGCGGCCCAGCATGTAGGGGAATCCACTCAGGCAGTGGCGGTGAGCGTGGGTCAGATCAGTCAGTCGGCTACGGTGCAGACCCAGGCAACCGTGGCAGCAGCAGCGGCCATTGAAGAGGTGTCGGTAGCGATTGGCGAGGTTGCTGGTCATGCCGGCGTGACGCGCGAGACGTCGTTACGGTCCGGAGAGGCGGCAAGGCAAGGTGCGGAACGATCCGGCCTGGCCAGCCAGACAGTGCAGACACTGGCCGAAACCATCAATGAATCTACCCGCCAGGTCGAGGCGCTGGGCCAGCAATCATCAGAAATCAGTCGTATCACATCGGTCATTCACGATATTGCCGACCAGACCAACCTGTTGGCACTGAACGCGGCGATCGAGGCGGCCCGGGCCGGTGAGGCGGGCAGGGGGTTTGCGGTGGTGGCGGACGAGGTGCGCAAGCTGGCGGAGCGTACCAGTCTGGCGACCCAGGAGATTCGTCAGATGCTGTCAGGCATTCACGATGAAACGGCGCGAGCGGTCACTGGCATGCAGGACGGGGTGGCGCATGTTGATTCCAGTGTGACGTCGGTGCTGGAGGCCAAAGAGGCGCTGGATGTCATCAATGCAGAAATGCGGCATACGGCGCAGCTGGTGGACGAGATTTTCCACTCTACGGTGGAGCAGCAAAATGCCATGGTGGAGTTGTCCGGTAACGTCAGCCAGATGGCGGAAGTGACCGAGCAGAACATGGAAGTGGTTGGTCATGCCGAAATGCTTGCCAGCCGCCTGCATGGCACGGTGGACCGGATGCTGAAATCGGTGGGGCAGTATCAGGTATAACGGCGGATGGGTGCGGCAGTAACCTGTGCTGGTGGCGGGTTACTGCACGCCCTTGCGGTAACCGGTGACAATACGCTCCCAGAGACGGGTGCGTTTGTCGGCGTCTTCTACGGGCTCCAGCCAGACAATCTTGGCATGCTCATCCTGCGGCTTGCTGTAGCTGACCGTATTGGACAGGCCGTAGCGGGTACTGAGACGCTGGCTGACGGGCTTGGAAATGGCGTAGTTGATCCAGGCTTCTGCCAGCGCCTTGTTCTGCACTTTGCTGGTAATGGCCCAGCAATCCAGCCAGGCGAGCGCGCCTTCTGCCGGAATGATGTAACCGATATCCGCGCCCTGATCTTTCAGCATTTTGACCTGCTGGGTGCCGTAGTTGGCATAGATAAGCGCAATATTGTGATGCATGAACAGGTCGACGGCTTCTTCCGGCAGGTTGTAGTAGTTCAGTACGTTTTTGCGCATGCTGGCTACACGCTTGACCACCTCGCCAAACTGGACATTGTTCAGATGAAACGGGTCGGCAATACCCAGTGTTAGCGCCGTCATCGAGAAATTGTGCGCACTACCGTTAAACGCCAGCACCTTGCCTTTGTATTTCGGGTCCCACATGGCGGTCATGGAGGTGGGCGGGGTTTTGACCAGCTTCTTGTTGTAGATCAGTCCCATTTCGGAATAGGCATAGGGAACGGCATACAGTTTGCCGTCTTTCACGATCCCGGGGATGTTTTCAACTTTCTGGAATTGCGGCAGCTGGAAATGCTGATTGGGGATGTTGTTCCGGTTGATCGGTACACTCAGCCCGGCAGGGATGTAGCGCTGCAGCTCTGCCGTATTGACGGCAAAAACATCAAAGTGCGGTTCTGCGGACGAGTTCAGCTTGTCCCACATTTCATCGTCAGAACTAACAATGGTGGTTTCCACGGTGACGTCGTATTTTTTCTCGAAGGCCTCTACCAGATCCTGATCGGCATAGCCTGGCCATGCAAGCATGCGCAGTACTTCTTTTGCATCCGCAAAAGAAGACACTGACACGAGGGCCAGACTGAAAAACCATTTGGACAGGGTGTGGTGGTGCATGGGTGTTGCTCTACTTTGGCTTGCGTCAACTAAGCATATCACAGCATGGGCACTTTGCCAGTGATGGTGACGTGTCGAATAACGGCGAAAATGAAAAAAGCCCGCATAAAGCGGGCTTTTTAATATCTTGGTGGCGAATCAGGGATTCGAACCCCGGACCTGCGGATTATGATTCCGTCGCTCTAACCGACTGAGCTAATTCGCCAAGAGAGGTCGCATTATCCATGCGATACGAAAAGCTGTCAACCCCCTGCGCCAAAAATCGTGAAGATTAATTTACAGGGCATGGCTTCTGTCGCCGACCATGAAGCCCAGCAGGGGTTCTTCAATGCCTTTGGTCAGGGCCAGGACCTTGAACAGTTCGCCCATTTCGGCGGGGCTCATCAGGCGCTGGGCCTGGTTGGTCAGTGGCAGGTATCTGGCCAGGTCTTCCTGATCGGCCCGAGCCAGCAGGTCGGTGATGCCGGCACTGGCCAGAAACATGGCCTGGCTGGTGTAACCGGCCAGAGACAGGCCGTTGTCTACCCCGGCAATGGCCATGGCGGTGAAGTCTACGTGGGTGGTGACATCCTGCAGCCCTACCAGCAGCAGCGGGTCCGGGTGGGCATGATGGCGGTAATGGCACATCAGCGTACCCTGGTCACGCTGGGGGTGGTAATACTCTCGCTCCGGGAACCCGTAGTCGATCAGCAGCAGCAAGCCGTGCTGCAAGGTGTTGGCCAGCGTACTGACAAAACCGGCGGCGCGCAGCTGGATTTCGCTCAGGTAAGGGGCGTGTACTGGCAGTTGCCGGGCTTTTTCCAGTAGTTGCGGATCGCTGATCGGCCGGGCGGCCAGTACAAACTGGTCATTTTCCAGGCTGACGCCCATTTCTTCGATGCGGTCGGCTTCCCAGCGCACCAGATGGGTTGGGATGGCATCCAGCACTTCATTGCCGATAATGACGCCCGTGAACTGCTCGGGTAGCTGGTCCAGCCAGACCAAGCGCGGTAGCAGGTGCGGTGCTTCTTGCCGGAAACGCTGTTGCTGGCGGTCTCGCAGGTCTGCGCTGACTTCCAGCAGATAGTAATGCGCCGGTAGTTGCTGTCGGGCTTCCAGTGCTTGCAGGATATCCAGCGCCAGTTTGCCGGAGCCGGGGCCGAATTCCAGAATGTCCCCGCCGGTGCTGTCCAGTACCTGAGCGATCTGGTTGGCCACGGTCTGGCCAAAGAGGACGGACAGTTCCGGTGCGGTGGTAAAGTCGCCATCCGGACCTAGCTTGATGGTGCCGTTGCTATAGTAGCCGAGTCCGGGGGAATAGAGGGCCAGTTCTTCAAAACGGACGAAGGGTATCCAGCCTTGGCTGGCGTGGATTTCGGCCTTGATCTGGGCTTCCAGTTGTCGGGAAATGGCCAGCGCCTCTGGCGCCGGGGCGGGTAAATTGGGTGTACTGCCGGTTACATGCACGGTATGGCCTGTTCAAACATGGAAAACACCCGCCAGCGTCTGGCAGGTGTCCGGATTATTGGGGTTGTCGGTAGCCGCTCCAGCCCGGGATCTGCGTGTCGTCAATGCGGTCTATCTGGTGCGGCGGCAGAAACTGGTCTGCATAGGTCTGATAGACTTTTTCGGTCATGAACACGTCAAAGAGATCCGGGTCGATGTGCTGGTCGAGCGTCATTTTACCTAATATCTTGAGCGCCGTAGAGAGTGTGAGCCCGGGTTTGTAGGGACGGTCTGCGGCGGTGAGGGCTTCGAAGATGTCGGCAATGCCCATCATGCGGGCTTGCAGGCTCATCTCTTCGCGTTTGAGCCCCTTGGGATAGCCTTTGCCGTCCATGCGTTCGTGGTGGCCGCCGGCGTACTCCGGCACTTTGGCCAGGTGTGGCGGCCATGGCAGGGCTTCCAGCATGTTGATGGTTACCACGATGTGGTGGTTGATGATGTTGCGTTCGGCATCGGTTAGCGTGCCTTTGCGTACACACAGGCTGGTGACTTCGTCAGCGGTCAGCAAGGGCTGAGGGTTGCCGTCACGGTCTGTCCAGACTTGACTGGCGATGCGCTGGATGCCGGCGATGGCTTCGTCGCTCATCCATTCTCCGCCGCGATTGCAACGCTCGATCAGCTGGCGGTCTTCGTTTAGCCGGGCCTGTTGTGCGCGTGCCTCTTCTTCGGTGATCTGGCCTTTCAGGCAGGCAATTTCCAGGTCTTTGCACAGCATGTCGAATCGGCTGTTGACCACCTCTATCCGGTCATGGATGGCTTCTAGTTTGGAGGCTTTGTCGACAATGTGAACGGGGGTGGTGATCTTGCCGCAATCGTGCAGCAGGCTGGCAATCTTGAGTTCGTAACGGTCTTTCTCGCTGAGCTGGAAGTCCTTGAGCGGGCCGGACTGGATGCGGTCGGTTGCATCGGCGAGCAGCATGGTCAGTTCGGGCACCCGGGCGCAATGGCCACCGGTATAGGGAGATTTTTCATCCAGCGCCGTGTTGATCAGCGTAATCAGCGATTCAAACAGGGTTTCCAGCTGGTCGATGAGCAGACGGTTGCTAAGGGCAATGGCTGCTTGCGAGGCGAGGGATTCGACCTGTTGCTGTTTGGCGGCTGAAAATCCGATGATCCGTTGCGTTAACGGATGTTTGGCGTTGATCAGCTGCAAGACCCCGATCACGTTGTCGTCGTGGTCTTTCATCGGCACCGTCAGGAATGACTGCGAGCGGTAACCTGTTTGGGCATCGAATGCGCGCGTGCCGGAAAAATCGTACCCTTCGGCCGTATAGGCGTCTTCGATGTTAATGGTACGGCCGGCGAGGGCGGCATGGGCGACCACATGATGATGGTTGGGCTGGCCGTCTTTCTCCAGCGGAATGGCCGGAAACGGGATGGGGGTACCGGTGGTGCCGCCCATGGCAAAGCCCAGGCTATCGTTGCGCAGGGTTTCAAACTGGAGCTGATGGTCCACAACCCGGTAGACCGTGCCGCCATCGGCACCGGAAAACTCTTTGGCCGCGAGCAGGATGCGTTCTAGCAATGTGGCCAGGTTGCGTTCCGCAGACAGGTCGGTACCGATGCGGTTCAGCCTTTCCAGCCACTTGCTTTCATCCTGTACGCTAAGCGTCAGGCTGGCGTGCTGATGACCCAGATTGAAATGATGGCCGCGATGCAAGGCGGTGATGTCTCCGGTATAAGACCCGCTGGCTCGCAGTTCCTGCATGATGAGCTCTTCTTCACCCGGTTTCAGGTGGGTAATCACAAGCGCCGTCTGTAGTGGCAGCTGGTCTAGCTGGGTCAGCAGGCTGTCCGGGCACAGGTGTCCGGAAATGTCGGCCAGCGACTGGTCATGGTTGGTAAACGAGGTTTCGATGACCAGCCAGCGCAAACCGGGCAACTGGCGGATGGCGTGCCAGAAATCCGGCCCGCCTTTGGTGTCGCCACTAAATACCCAGCTCTGCTGATGCGAGGTGACCGCATAGCCGACGGCGGGAATGGAGTGTACGGCGGGTACCGGGCGGATGCAGGTATTGGCATCCAGTTGGTATTCGTCACCCAGGTTAAAGGGCACAAATTCCAGAAATGGGGCTTCCGGTGAAGGCACGCTGCTGAAATCTGGCCACAGGGCGTGGTTGAACAGGTGCGTCTTTAAGGTGTGGATAGTGTCATTGGTGGCGTATACCTTGACCGGCTGGTGGCGCAGCCCGATGGCGGCATCTACCAGCATCGGCAGCATGCAGGTGTGGTCCATGTGGGCGTGGGTCAGGAACACCCGGTCGATACCTGCCAGCGTCGCCAGATCCAGATCGCCCACACCGGTACCGGCGTCGATCAGCGTATGCTGGTCCAGCAGGAACGAGGTGGTACGCAAATGGTCGCCAATGCCACCGCTGCAACCCAATACATGTATGTCCATTATTTTGCATCCATTCTGGTCGTACCATCCCAACCTTCTCCGGGCGGTTGCGCTAGATAATGGTTGATGCGTTGCTGGTATAACCGGTAAAGCCCGTGTTCATCCGCCTCGGTCAGCAAAGGCTGCAAGGCGGTCAGCGCACTGGCAAAGTCGCCGGCACGGTAGTGCATGAGGACCAGCGAGAACTGCTGTACCGTCTGTTGCAGCTCGGGCGTGCTGTCTTCCAGGTAGCACAGGGGTTCGTACAAATGCGTGATGGTTTCTTTGCCCTTGACCACGACCTGATCCAGCTCCCGGTACAAAAAGCGCGACCGGGTGGTGAGGTAGGTCTGATCCCCGACGATGATGCTGACACCGTACAGCTTGGTCAGGGATTCCATCCGCGCCGCCAGATTGACGGCGTCTCCCATCACAGTATAGGACATCCTGTAGCTGGACCCCATGTCGCCCACCGTCATTTTGCCGGTGTTGATGCCCACGCCGATGATCATCGGGGGTAATCCCATGCTGGCCAGCCGGGTCCGGAGCCCGATCATGGTGGCCTGCATGTCCAGCGCGGCTGCCACGGCGTGTTCGGCGTGCTGTTCGTCGGCCAGCGGGGCACCCCAGAAGGCCATGATGCAATCGCCGATGTATTTGTCGATGGTCCCCAGATACTTTTTGCGCACCACGGTGGTCAGCTCGGTGAGCAGCAGGTTCATCAGGTCGGTGAGCTGCTGCGGGGCCATGTGCTCGGAAATGGTGGTGAAGTTGCGTACGTCCGAGAACATGACCGTCATTTCCCGGTTCTGACCCTCGGTCGAATAGCTTTCCGGGGATTCGTTCATCTTCTCGACGATTTCTGGCGGCACATACTGGCCAAAGCGGTTAGCCAGCTGGCGTTTCTTGCGTGCTTCCATGAAGTAGCCAAAGCTCATCTGCACAATGAACAGGATCGTGATCAGCAGCAGGCTGCGCAACAGCGGAATGTCGATATGCTGGGTGTTCCATAGCCAGTAGTTGCCCGCGATGACGAGTGCGAGGACTAGCAGGGTGACCCCGGTGGCGACCAGCGGCGAGCACAGGATCAGTAACGGCAGCAAGATCAGGAAGATCAGGATCAGTTGCATGATCTCGGCACCATCGGCATAACCGGGGCGGTAAGGGATGCGCTGCTCGATCATGCCGGCCAGCAGGTTGGCGTGAATTTCCACCCCCGGGTAGACGCTGGCGACCGGGGTGTTCCGCAGGTCGACCAGCCCGGGGGCGGACGTACCGATCAGTACGATTTTCCGGTTCAGGTCTTGTGGGCGGACTTTGCGTTGCAGTACGTCGGTGACCGACAGGTAGGGAAAACTGTGCTGCGACCCCAGATACGGGATCAGGGCATTGAGCCGGTCATCGACCGGAATCCGGTAATCGCCCACCAGCAGGGCCTCGGTGGTGGCATAACCCCCTGCGCTGGGGTGGCTGACCGGCAGAATCGGGGGCGACTGGTTGAGCAGGCGATACATGCCGAGCGACAGGGATTCGTACAGCCCGTCTCCGTATTTTTCCAGCAAGGGTACGCGCCGGATCACGCCATCGACATCGGGAATGGGGTTGAAGTGGCCAGCACTGGCCGCAGACTTTTGCAGCAAGGCCAAATTGGCTCCGTAGCCGCTAAAGGCAGGCATGTTGGCCAGGCTGGCGGGCGAGATCACGTCTTGTGGCAGTACCGGGGCGGGCAGTACGCCGAATTTGCGTCGGGAGTCGGTACTCAGATAGTAGCCCAGTACGACAGGGCGCCCCTTGAAGCTGGCTGCCAGCTGGACATCCGGGTCCAGCGCCGGGCTGATCTTGCGCAGCGTCTCCTGGTACGCATGGTTGTTGGCCAGCTGGTGTTGCCCCAGATCATTGAGCAAGGGCAGCGGGTTGTGCGAGTCCGGGTCGGCAAAGGTGATGTCAAAGCCGACCATCCGGACATGGTACTGGTCAAACAGAGTGTCCATCAGCCTGGCCAGGCGTTGTCTTGGCCATGGCCACTGGCCTTGTTCTTCGAGGGTTTTTTCGTCGATGTCAAGAATGACGATATCGGCACTGCTGCCCTGGGTGCCAGACTGGCTAAAGCGGACATCGTACAGCATGCTTTCCAGTCGCTGTACGCCGGGCAAGGTCAGGATGCCTGCAATATCCAGCAGGCAGAGCGCCAGCAGCAATGCACCGATCGAGATGGGCCAGCGATGCGAGGACAGAAAGCGTTTCATGGGGGTTATCCTGGCAGGTCCGGGTCAAGCATGAAGCGCATCGATACCCCGGCCAGCTCGATGACATCCTGATCGGTCAGCGGCTTGGCCTGGGTGCCGATCGAGAGACCGTTGATCGACGGGTAACGCCGGCCTTCTACGTGCGTCAGGCAATAGCCTTGCGGTCGGCGACTGATGACCGCTACCTGGACGCCTTGTCGGCCAAGCGTGACGAAGTTTTTGGTGATTTCCAGCTCGCGCCCGGCATTTTTGCCATTGATGACCCGGATTCTGGCCGTGGGCAGGATGGGGGCATTGGCAACAGGGGGCGGCGGTGGCGGTAACGGCATCGACCGCAAGGCGCTGGTACTGGTTTGCAGGGTGGCCGTGTATGGCACGGCATCTGGCAAGTGACGGCGCGGTGCGGGTGCCATGGGGGCAATCAGGATGGTGTCTTCAAATTCACCGGCCTTGCCCAGCGTTTCCGGATTTTGCTGGTAGGTCAGCTGGTAACGGGCAATGCCGATGCTGTCGTTGTGGTGCAGCAGGATGCGGGTGATTGCCTGTCCGTTGACGTGGGTGCCATTGGTGCTTTGCCGGTCTTCCAGCAGGTATTCTCCCTGCTGCCGGATCAGTATGGCATGCTCGCCACTCACGGCCCGGCTGTCCAATACAATCTGGTTGTGCAATTTGCGGCCAATGGTAATCCGTTGCCCGGCTAACGGGATCTCACGGATAACCTTGCCATCCAGGCTCAGTATCAGCTTGGCCATTGTCCCCTCATCGCCATGGCATCAGCCAGTCTAATGGGCCTTGCCGCTCTTTGAAGTCGTCTTCTACCCGAATCAGGATCACGGAGACATTGTCTTTGCCCCCCGCATCGTTGGCGGCCTGGATCAGCCAGTCGGCCATCAGCTCCATGTCATTGCCGCAACGCTGGATCACCTGGCTGATTTCTTCATCGGTCAGCATGTCGTTCAGGCCATCCGAGCACAGCAGGTAGAGGTCGTCCGGTTCTACCGGAAAACCGTTGATGCCCACTTCCAGTTCCTCTGAAACCCCTACTGCCCGTGTCACCAGATTCCGGTACGGCACATGCCGGGCCGCTTCCGGGGTGATCAGCCCGCTGTCGAGCTGGTCTTGCAGCAGGGAATGGTCTTTGGTCAGGGGTTCCAGCAAGCCGTGGCGGTAACGGTATAGTCGCGCATCGCCGACATGGACAACCGACACATAGTTATCGTGAAACAGGGTGGCGACCAGCGTGGTACCCATGCCGGCGCATTCCGGCTGGCGCTGCGCGGTTTCCAGAATCTCCTGGTTGGCATACAGCGCGGCATCCCGCAGCAGGGCCTGCTGATAATTGCCCAGGGTACCCAGTGCGACACGCTTGGCCTCTGTGGCGTTGTCCAGTTTCAGGCGGATGTCGGTGCTCATGCAGGCAACGGCCATGCTGCTGGCGACCTCGCCGGCGTTGTAGCCGCCCATGCCGTCGGCCAGAATGGCCAGGCCGATGCCGGCATCCAGCCAGATGGCATCTTCGTTGTGTTCCCGCTCCATGCCGGCATGGGTTTCGCCCACCATTGTCAGTGCGTCGCTCAGGTTAGCCATGGTTGCATTCCTGTTTGCAGCGCATCAGCGCCTTGGCCAGCTCCTGACCAGACTGGTAGCGCCGGTCGGCGTCTTTTTGCAGGGCTTTCTGCAAGATGTCGGTCAGGCATTTGGGCAGGTCGGTCTGGAAGTCCTGGATGTTGCGCGGCGGCTCGTTGGCGATGCGGAACATCAGTTCGGCCATGGATTCGCCCTCAAACGGCAAGTGGCCGGACAACAGCTGGTACAACATCACGCCAAGCGAGAACAAGTCCGAGCGGCCGTCCACCCGCTTGCCGGACAATTGCTCTGGCGACATATAGCTAGGCGTGCCCAGTACCAGCCCGGTCCGGGTGCGGCTGGAGTCGGTAATGCGGGCAATCCCGAAGTCGGTCACCTTGACGGTATGGCTCTTGGGTTCATACATGATATTGCCGGGTTTGATATCCCGGTGTACCACTTGCTGCTTGTGGGCGTAGTCCAGCGCTTCTGCAATCTGAATCATGATGTCGAAAACGTCAGCCCGCGGCAGCAGATGCTCCGGGCGGGTAAACTCGTTCAGATCGTTGCCTTTGAGAAACTCCATGGCGATGTAGGCCAGATCGTGTTCTTCGCCCGCATCGTAGATGGTCACGATGTTCGGGTGGTTGAGCTGGCCGGCGGTTTCTGCCTCGCGGAAGAAACGGGCGCGCGCCTGCGCAAGTTCATCCGGTGCAAACTCTTGCGACAGGGCCATGGTCTTGATGGCCACAGTCCGGCCGATTTTCGGGTCCCGGCCAAAATAGACCACCCCCATGGCGCCTTTGCCCAGCTCTTTTTCGATCTGGTAGCGGCCGAGCATCGGTTTTTCGGCCCCTTCGGTAATCAGGGTGCCCGCCTGGCCCGGCGCATTGCTGGCACCCAGCATGACGTTGCCCTGCATCTGCTTGGCGCGCTCGTAACGGGCGTGCAGGTCGCGGAATTTCGGGTTGAAGTGGCGCATGTAGTCGTACACCGACAGTGACTTGTTGAACTGCCGCTTGCGTTCAAAGTCCAGCGCCAGGTTATACAACACATCCATCATCGATTCATCGAGCGGGCATTTGCGGAACTTGTCAAAGGCCAGATCCAGCTGCCCTTGTCCCTGGAATGCCAGGCCCAGCATGCGGTTACTCTCGGCCGATTCTGCATCGGCACGGGCCTTACCGTCCTCCGTAAACAGAAAGTGGCGGGTGGTGATCAGTAAATAACCGGTCAGCAGCAGCGTCGCCGGCGCGGTGAGCTGCACCCATTCCAGTGATTTGGCCAGCAGGCCGATTTCTCCGCCAAGCAGCGCTGCAAACAGCAGCAGGCTGACCAGCGCCCCGGTTCTGGCCGAGAGCTGCGGCAAAGCAAACATCAGATAGAGGGCGACAAAAACCATGCAGGCGATGGGTACCCAGTCAGCCCAGGCCGGCTGCTGGATGAAATCTCCCTGCAGGATGCTCGATACCGAATGGGCGAGGGCAATCACTGGCGGTGTGGCCGCGGACGCTGGTGTCACCAGCTGGTCTCCCAGGCCACTGGCGACGGTACCGATCAGCACCAGTTTGTTCTGGTATTTTTCAGCCGGAATGACCCCGTTCAGCACGTCAAAGAACGAATCGACCGGGAACGGGTTCGTACCAGGGTAGAAGAAAGGCCTGACCAGGCCGGCCTTGTTGCTGGGAATGGTCTGGTTGGCGAGTTGCAGCGGTGCGCCGGTGGTTACCCGGATGTCCGCGGTGTTGAGGTTACGCTGCCGGGCAGCGGCAATCAGCGACAACGCCGGGTAGTAGTGGTCGCCATAATGCATGTAGAGCGATTCCTGGCGCACGACGCCATCCGTATCAGGCAGGTACATGGAGTAACCGATGGCGTTGGCTTTTTGCCCCAGCGCTTCCAGTGGCCAGCTGCCCTGGCGGGCAACCAGCGGCAGGTTGCTGTTGCCGGTATCGACCACTTCACTGATCTGGAACGGGGTCAGGTAATCCGGCTCCGGATCCGGACGTCCGAGTGGCTCGTCGGGACGGGCGAGCACAAAATCGGCAGACAGGATGACATTGCCGGCCTTGTCGATCGTATCGGCCAGTTTTTTGTCGACGTTCAGATTCTTGTCAGCCTCTTTGAGAATCTGGCTGATGGATTGCAGGTACGGATTTTTGAACGGGGCTTGAACCGCCGGGGTGGCGGGTTCTGCCGGTGCCGGCGCAGCCGGGTCGGTGGCAGGTGCCTGATTTTGGGAGGCGGTTGCATTGCTGCTGGATTCGCTGGCTTGTGCCTTGGCCACCAGCGGAATCAGCTTGCTGATGTATGCCATGCCCGGGTCGGTCTGTGGCTCGAAGAAAAACACCGTATTGACGATGCTCTTAGGGTTGCCGCTGGCCAGCTGACTGGTGAAGCGGGCCATCACCTCGCGTGACCAGGGCCAGCGCCCGATGTTGCGGATACTTTTGTCATCGATGGCGATGACGGCAATTTCCTGATTGGGGGTACGGGTCGCCAGCGACAGGCCGGTGTCGTAGGCTTTGCCTTCCAGCCCGTCCAGCACGGAAGTGAACTTCAGGGTCAGCAGAAAGCCCGCTATGATCAATAAGGCAAACAGACTTTCACGTAACCAGGAGCCACGAGTGCGCATGTGAGGTGCATCCTCAATAAGGGTGAATCAGTATGTGGCCCGGAATAAGGCGTTTAGCCAATTCTAAGCCATTTCCATACTATTCTGCACCATAACATCCATTTGCAGAAAGGGGTTTCTTATGCGATTGCAATAAACCGCACTGAAACCGCTGCTGTCATTGCCCCAGACGCTGGTTGATCTCCTGCAGGTCGGTCTCGTCCAGCTTGCCTGCGACGGCCTTGAGTTTCAGGTAGCTGAGCAGATAGGCGTAACGAGCGGCAGACAGATCCTTCTGGGCCGAGTAATAGCTCTGCTGGGCATTCAGTACGTCCAGATTGGTCCTGACGCCGACCTCCTGCCCCAGTTGTGTCGATTTCAGCACGCTGTCGGCGGATACCAGTGCCTGCTCCAGGGCCTTGACCTGTGCCGCACCGCTAGAAACACCCAGGTATGCCGAGTTGGCGCCCAGTATGGCGTTGCGGCGGGCGGTTTCCACATCCTGCCGTGCGGCTTCGTCTCTGGACACGGATTCGCGCGATTTCGAACTCAGGCCTCCCCCGGTATACAGCGGAATGGTCAGCTGGATGCCGATATTGTTGTAGCGGGATTCGCCCGGCTGGGATGAGCCGTGGGTGGTATTTTTACCCACGTTAGCTACCAGATCCACGGTCGGGTAATTGGCCGCCTTGTTCTTGCGGATGTCTTCTGCCGAAATGGATTTCAGAATCTGCTTGGCCTGAATGTCCAGGCTGCTGTCCTGCGCCTGTTGCTGCCAGGCATCGTTGGCACCATTCAATTGCAGGGCGGCGGTATTTTTGAGGGTGGCCAGCGGGGTGAGCGGGCCGCCCGTCAATTGACGCAGGGTTTCCAGCTTGACGTTCAAGTCATTTTGGGCGGCGATTTCCTGTGCGGTGGTCTGGTCGTAACGGGCCTGTGCCTCATTGGTATCGGTAATGGTGGCCGTGCCGACTTCAAAACTCTTCTTTGCCTGGGCCAATTGCTGGCTGATGGCCCGTTTCTGTTGCTGAATGTAAAACACGTTGTCTTGCGCGGTCAGGGCATCAAAGTAAGCCTGGGCCGTACGCAGGATCAGCTCTTGCTTGGCGGCTTTGAGCTGGACTTCGGCCAGATCGGCGGTTAACCGGCCCTGGGCAACCGTGGCGTCATTTTCACCGTTGTACAGGCTTTGCTTGGCAGTCACGCCAATGCCGTTGCTGTTGTAACGGCTGGTGCTGCTGCTACCGCTGAACGGGTCGCTGTTGACCTGGTTCCAGGTGGTATTGGCCGCCAGGGATACCTGTGGCAACAGTACCGACTTGGCCTGGGGGTATTTTTCCAGATTGGCCTCATAAGTCGCCTTGGCAGAAGCATAGGTCGGGTCCTGCTGTCTGGCGGCCTGATACACCTCCATCAGGTCGGAAGCATGCGCTATTGTGGTTCCAGCCAGGATCAGGCTGGCAGCAATCAGGGTAATGCGGTGGTTCAGCATGAACGTTTCCTTTAACAATATCCGGTATGTTCTGGCGCAGCGGTCTTTGGTGACGCTTGCAATCCAGTGATGATCAAATCAATGGCATGGGTCAGCCAGTCGCCCAGTTGCCCGTGCGGCTCGCAATGAAAACAATGTTTCTGGATGACGGCATAGACCATGGGGGCAATCAGGCTATGCGTCACCATGTGAATATCAACAGGGCGGAACTCCTTGCGGTCGATACCCAGCTGGACCAGCCCTGCCAGCTGACCCGTCATCTTGCCCAGTACCTCGGTCTGGTAGTAACGGGCTACCTCCGGAAAGTTGCCGGCTTCTGCCACCATCAGTTTGAGGATGATGGAACGCGAGGTCGCCAGAATGTGTACCTGCCAGTAGTCCACGATGGCTTTTAGCTGCACCGCGACCGGCAAGGCATTTGCATCTTCCATGTATTGCGTCAGGGCCGCGACGGTGGGGCTAATCGACGTTTTGACCAGTTCCTTGAACAGGTCTTCCTTGTTGCGGAAGTACCTGTAGGGCGTGCCTTTGGTCACCCCTGCCTGCCGGGCAATATCTTCCATGCTGGCGGCGGCATAGCCCTTTTCGCCAAACAATAGCAGGGCCGCATCCAGTATCTCGGACGGGCGTGCTTCCTTGCGGCGGGTCTGTCGGGGTGCTTCTGTCAGCATTGTGGGGTCAATAGTTAATGAACAATTGTTTATTAACTTGAAATGTAGAAGTTTGACCTTTGCAAGTCAAGCACTTACATCATTATTTACACTTGGGTTTGGCAAACCGAATGATCTGAAACAAATGAAAATGGCCGGCAGGTGCCAGCCATTTGATGAGGTACAACCATAAAATCAGGTATCAGTGCAGGATGAAAGAAGACAGGCAGCGGAGCAGGCCGCGATTTTCCAGCAAGTAGGCACCTTCACCCAAAGGTTTGGCATTTTCCAGTTCGGCCAGGGTGAAATCTTCTTCTGCGCTTTCCATGGACAGCTCAAGGACCACGTCGTCAGGGTGCGATGGTGCATCTTCTTCCGGCACAAACAGGTACTCTGGCCGGGCGTATTCGCCGTTGAACTGGATCATGTCTGAGCGTTCCAGTACGTCGAGGATATCGGTATTAGGGTTTCTCATGATACACCTCCTGTGCAGGGACTACGTTAAGTGTGACTACTCAGGAAATCAGGGCAATACCTACAATTTCAATATCGCTGTTTTTTTGTATTTTGGAAAGGGTTTTTTTGCACGACAGCAAAAAATAGTCAAAATACGTCAGAAACCCGTGTGCATGCCGGTTAGACAAGCAGATGAGCGGATGGTGCGCCCAGAGAAACAGAAAAGGCAGATCAAACGAGGGGGAGGGCGGGTCAGTCTGACAGATGGCCGACTGACCCGGACAAGCGGAGGAATTACGCTTTAGGTTTCAGGTCTTTGGCCAAGAAGAACGCATCCGAGAAAAACTCGTCTTCCGGCAGGTTACGGGTTTTGGTGAAGCTGGTATGTGCGGCTTCGACCACGACCGGCGCACCGCAGGCATATACCTGGTAGCCGGACAGGTCTTTAAAGTCTTCCAGCACGGCTTCGTGAACAAAACCGGTACGGCCTTGCCAGTTGTCCTCTGGCGTGGCATCCGACACGACCGGGATAAAGGTCAGGTTCGGATTTTCGGCCTGCCATTTCAGGGCCAGGTCAAACATGTACAAGTCTTTTGGTTGACGCGCACCCCAGTAGAAGACCATCTGGCGGTCGCAGCCTTCGTGCAGCGCGTGCTCAACAATCCCCTTGATCGGGGCAAAACCGGTGCCGCTGGCGATGAAGATGATCGGTTTGGTGGAGTCTTCACGCAGGTAGAACGTGCCCAACGGGCCGTTAAAACGCAGAATCTCGCGTTCTTTCATGCTGCTGAAAACATAGTCAGAGAAAGAACCGCCCGCCACATGGCGAACGTGCAGTTGCAGGAACTCGTCATCATGGGGGGCATTGGCCAGCGAAAAACTTCTGCGCTTGCCGTCTTTCATCAGCACGTCGATGTACTGGCCAGCCATGAACTGCAAACGCTCGGTGGCGGGCAGTTTCAGGAACAGCACCGCGACATCGTCGGCCGGCTTTTCGATTTTCTGTACCCGGCATGGCAGGGTCTTGACCGGAATGTCTTTGCCGCTCAGGACTTCACGCACTTCCAGGGTGACATCGGTTTCCGGATACGCGCAGCAGAACAGCGCCTTGCCGGCGGCTTGTTCTTCGTCGGTCAGTGCAGAAGGCTGATGGTCGCCATGGCGTACCTGGCCACTGACGACGGTCCCCTTGCAGGCACCGCATGCGCCGTTACGGCAGCCGTAAGGCAGGCTCAGGCCGGCGCGCATTGCGGATTCCAGCAGAGTTTCGCCTTCTTTTGCGTTAAACTGATGACCACTCGGGGTCAGTGTTACCTGGCAGGACATACCATTCCTTTTTCAAACTTTTCACTGGATGCGGCGGGTGATGTACCACACCAAAAAATTCAAGAAACCTGTTTTGCTCATCGTCGGGGCCGGGGATATTGCCAAACGGGCCATGCCCTGGTTGCGTGAACGCTTCACGGTGCATGTGCTGCTGCGCAATCCGGCGGCTTTTGCCGCCTGGCGTACCCTGGGGGCGACGCCACTCCCCGGGGATCTGGACGATATCCGTGTCTCGTCACGCAGTTTGCAGGGATATCGCTATATCCTGCATCTGGCGCCTCCCGCCAACGAAGGGGAAGACGACCTGCGGACGGCACATTTGATTGCCAGACTCCGTCGATCTGCACGCAAACCGCCATTGTACGGACGTGCAACGTCGAGCAAATTCAATATTTTACCACAGCATCTGACGTATATCAGTACCAGCGGTGTCTATGGAAACTGTCTTGGGGAAGTGGTGGCCGAGTATCGCCCGGTCAGGCCGGGAACAGCGCGGGCGAAGCGTCGTGTTTCTGCCGAGGGGCGACTACGTCAATGGGGAATACACCCGTTGCACCGGCTCTCTATCTTGCGGGTTCCAGGCATCTATGCGGCAGACCGGTTGCCAGATGCAAGAATCCGCGCGGGCTTGCCGGCCTTGAAGGCGGAAGAAGACAGCTATACCAACCATATCCATGCCGATGACCTGGCCAGCATTGTGGGGTTGGCGTTGTTCCGGGGGCGGCCACAGCGCGTTTACCATGCCGTGGATGACAGCCAGCAGACCATGGGCGATTACTTCGAACAGGTGGCGGGTTATCTGGGCTTGCCTGCGCCTGCACGGGTCAGCCGTGAAGAAGCCCGCCAGGTATTGAGCCCGTCCATGATGTCGTTTCTGAATGAATCCCGCCGGCTGATCAATACCCGGCTCAAGCAGGAGCTTAGGGTGCGGCTGCGGTATCCGGATGTCGCCAGCGCCTTGCCCGCCAAGGCAGACCGGGCGTGAGGAGGGGCTGGTTTACTTCCGTTTGATCAGGAAACGGAACTGGCCGTCTACCTGGGTGTTTTCCAGCAACTGGTGACCGGTTTGCTGGCAGAACTGGGCGAAGTCGGTCGGGGTGCCGGGGTCGGTGGCCCAGACGAGCAGCAGTTTGCCGCTTTCCATGGCGGCCAGTGCCTTTTTGGTGCGCAGAATGGGGAGCGGGCAGTTCAGACCTTTCAGGTCGATTTCCAGATCGGGTGTCATGAGCGGGTGTCCTGTGTAATCTTTGCATTTTACGCTAAACCCGTTGCGGCGGGCAGGGGTGGAAAGGCGGGCTTTTTAGCGGAAAACGCCGGTTTCAGGTACAATATCTGATTAAATTTTGTTCATCCGATGTGTTGGCCGGATTGAACATGAACACCTGCCAGAAACGAGTTTGTATGTCTTTGCCGCCCCGTAAAATCTCCATCGCGCCCATGCTGGACTGGACCGACCGGTTTTATCGGTATTTTGCCCGTCAGATTACCCGCCACACCTGGCTGTATACCGAGATGGTCAATACCGGGGCGATTTTGCACGGGCAACGTGAACGGTTTCTGAAGTTTGATGCCTGCGAGCATCCGCTGGCGATTCAGCTGGGCGGGAGCGAACCTGCCGCTTTGGCCAGTTGCGCCCGCATTGCCGAAGAATGGGGCTACGACGAGGTCAACCTGAACGTGGGTTGCCCGAGTGAGCGGGTGCAGTCCGGCTCGTTTGGCGCGTGCCTGATGGCTGAGCCACTGCACGTGGCCGACTGCATGAAAGCCATGCAGGACCAGGTATCCATTCCGGTCACCATCAAGCACCGTATCGGCATTGATGATGTCGAGTCTTACGATTATCTGCGCCAGTTTGTCGAAACCGTGGCCCGCCACAGCGACACGCGGGTGTTCATTGTGCATGCGCGCAATGCCATCCTCAAAGGCTTGTCTCCCAAGCAGAACCGCGAGATTCCGCCGCTCAAGTACCACTATGTGTACCAGCTGAAGCAGGAATTCCCGGAGCTGGAAATCCATATCAACGGCGGGATTACTTCGCTAGAACAGGCGCAGGCGCATTTGCAGCATGTGGACGGGGTCATGATCGGGCGCGAGGCCTATCACAATCCGTATTGTCTGGCAGAGGTAGACCGGCTGATCTACGGCGATGACCATCCGGTGCCGTCGCGGGAAGCGATCATCCATGCCATCATGGGCTTTGTGGAAAGCGAAGTGGCCAGTGGCGTGCCGCTCAAACACATTGCCCGCCATATTCTGGGTTTGTATCAGGGCTTGCCGGGTGCCCGCCACTGGCGGCGGATGCTGTCTGACGCGACCCTGCTCAAGCCGAATGACCCGCAATTGCTGTTCAAGGCCATCGAGGATTTACACCAGCGCGCCAGCCAGCGTGCAGATCACGCAAGCGTTGCGGTATCGGACAGCGTATCTGCCTGAGGTGACGGCTGGCTGACCAGCCGGCCTTTCTCCAGCCGGATCTGCCGCTGGCATTGGCTGGCCAGCTGGTCGTCATGGGTCACGATCACCAGCGTGGTATGGTGTTCTTTCTGTAGTTCAAACAAGAGCCGGATGATGGTGTCACCGGTTTCGCTGTCCAGGTTGCCGGTGGGTTCATCGGCAAACAGGATTTCCGGGCGGGTGACAAACGCCCGGGCCAAGGCCACGCGCTGCTGTTCGCCGCCAGACAGGCTGGCGGGCAGCTGGTGCAGCCGGTCGCCCAGTCCTACCTTTTGCAACCACTCCGTGGCAACGGCCTCGGCCGCTTTATGCTGTTGCAGGCCAAGCGGCAGCATCACGTTCTCGAGCGCGGTCAGCATGTCCAGCAACTGAAAATTCTGGAACACAAACCCCACCCGACCCGCCCGCAAGCGAGCGCGGGCATCTTCCCCCAGCGCATTGATGGATTGCCCCAGCAGCATCACCTCGCCCTGGCTTGGGTTGTCCAGCCCGGCCAGCAGTCCCAGCAAGGTTGATTTGCCGCTGCCGGATTTGCCCAGAATGGCGAGTGTTTCGCCGGATTGGCATTCAAACGAAATGTCGTTGAGGATATGCAGCAACTGACCGTGAAATGCCACTTGCTTTGCGAGGTGCCGCGCCTGCACAATCGGGGGAGTTCCTGAAAGGAGATTTTCTGTGCGTGTCATGCGAGTATTCCTGTCGTGGTGGATGCTGGGCGCCAGCCTATTATTGGCGCAGAACAGTTACGGCGCAACGATTCTGGTCATGGGCGACAGCCTGTCGGCCGGCTATGGCCTGCCAAAAGATACCGGCTGGGTTGATCTGCTGGCGCGCAAGGCAGGGGCTCGCCATACGGTCATCAACGCCAGTGTCTCCGGTGAAACGTCAGCGGGCGGCGTCGCCCGTTTGCCACAGGCCCTGGCCAAGCATCAGCCCGATATCGTCCTGCTGGAACTGGGGGCTAACGATGCCTTGCGCGGGCTGCCCTTGCAGGCGACCCAGAACAACCTGCAGCGCATGATCGAACAGATTGCCCAGGCGGGCGCCAAAACCGTGCTGATCGGCATCCAGATTCCTCCCAATTATGGCCGCCAGTACCAGCAAAAGTTCAGCCAGATGTATCAGGAGCTGGCCAGCCTGGAGAAAGTACCTTTTGTCCCGTTCTTGCTGGCGAAGGTGGCCAACCGCAAAGACCTGTTCCAGCCAGACGGATTGCATCCAGTTGCCAAGGCGCAGCCGTTGTTGCTGGATACCGTGTGGCCGGTGCTCCGGCCCGTGCTGAAAACCGTCAAGGATAAGTAATGCGGATTTTGCTGGTTGAAGACGATGCCTTGCTAGGTGACGGTATTGCCGCTGTATTGCGGGATGCCGGCCTGGTGGTGGACTGGATGCAGGACGGAGTGACCGGGGAATCCGCCCTGATGACCACCGATTATGAACTGCTGGTGCTGGACATCGGTTTGCCGCGGCAAGATGGCCTGACCCTGCTGAAGAAGTTGCGCAGCAAGGGCAAGGATCTGCCCGTGCTGTTGTTGACCGCAAGAGATACCGTGGATGATCGCGTCAAAGGGCTGGAAGCCGGTGCAGATGATTATCTGGTCAAGCCGTTTGCGCTGGCCGAGTTGACTGCCCGCGTCCGTGCCTTGCTGCGGCGTGCCCACGGGCGGGCCAATCCGGAACTGAAGCACGGTGACCTGACGGTGGACCCGGCCGCACATCAGGTATGGCTGAAAGGGGAGCTGGTGGTGTTATCCGGCAAGGAGTTTGCCCTGCTGGTGGACTTGCTGGAACATCGGGGTACGGCCAGGTCCCGCGAGCAACTGGAAGACAGCCTCTATGGGTTTGGTGAAGAAGTCGGCAGCAATGCAGTGGAGGTGCATATCCACCACTTGCGCAAAAAACTGGGCGACCAGTTGATCCGTACCATGCGCGGCGTGGGGTACGTGATCGCCTGATCGCCTGCCTTCTATTTGCTGCAGCGTTTGGTACCACACCCGCTGCAGCTGCCGCAACCGGTCGATGCACCGGGTTTTTTGAGTACATATTTGCGCAGGACAAAGGCGGCGGCGCCCGCCACGCACAGTCCTACAATCGCAGTTTGAAGCCAGTCAGCAGACATGTGGTTCTCCCGGTCAGACCGATTCGATAACGGCTTACAGCCAGACCCCGGCAAGATAGCGGGTGGCGCAGGCAGCCAGATAAGCCAGTAAAAACAAATACCCGGTAAACGCAATGGTGGCATTCACCGAGTTGGTTTCGCGGCGGACCACGGCAATGGTGGACAGGCATTGTGGCGCATACACAAACCAGGCCAGATAGGCGAGGGCTACCGGTAAGCCCCAGGCATGAGCCAGTGATGCTCCCAGGGCGGATTCGCCGCCGCCTACGGCATACACGGTGGCCAGCGCGCTGACGGCCACTTCACGGGCGGCCATGGCCGGAATCAGGGCAATGCACATCTGCCAGCTGAAACCCAGTGGCCCGAACAGCGGCTGCATCAGCTTGCCCAGCATGCCGGCAAAACTGTACTCGATGGCGGGTGCTGTTGCATTGAGCGGTGCGTGCGGGTAAGTGGCCAGAAACCAGAGCAGGATCGACAGCGCCAGAATGATGGTGCCAACCCGGCGGATAAAGATCCAGGCCCGTTCTTTCAGACCCAGCAAAAAGTGATAGGCGTTGGGCCAGCGGTAGCTGGGCAGCTCCAGCAGCAAGGGGAAGTCATCCGCAGCGTGTTGCTGTTTGCGCATTACCCAGGCGATCAGGGCGGCACTGACAATGCCGGCAATATACAGGGCAAACAGCGTGATCCCCTGCAGGTTGAAAACCCCCCACACGGTTTGATGCGGGATAAAGGCCCCAATCACCAGTGCGTATACCGGCAGGCGTGCCGAGCAGGTCATCAGCGGCGCCACCATGATGGTGATCAGCCGTTCTTTCGGGTCGGCAATGGAACGGGTGGCCATGATGCCGGGCACCGCGCAGGCAAAACTGGACAGTAAGGGGATGAACGATCTGCCTGACAATCCCACGCCGCGCATGAGCCGATCCAGCAAAAAGGCTGCCCGCGGCAGGTAGCCGGAGTCTTCCAGTGCCAGAATGAAGGCAAACAGGATGATGATCTGCGGCAAGAACACCAGCACACTGCCGGTCCCCGCAATCAGTCCGTTGACCAGAAAATCCTGCAGAATGCCCGTGGGTAGCAGGGCACCGACCTGTGCACCTATCCATTGCACACTGGTATCAATGGCATCGACCAGCGGGCTGGCCCAGGCAAACACGGCCTGGAACATCAGGAACAGGGTCGTTAGCAGAACCAGCAGCCCCCAGACCGGGTGCATGATCAGGGTATCCAGCGCTTCCTGCCAGCGTGGCGGGTTGGCCGGCGCAGAAACGCAACCGGCCAGCATGTCGTCGATCCGCGCATACAAAGCTTCCACGTCCTCGCCGCGTGCGGGTAACGGGATGGTGTCTGCCCGTTGCAGGGCTTGTTTGGCGATGGTGCGCATGGCGTCCTGCAAGGCATTGACGCCATGCTTGCGTACCGCCACGGTTTCAACGACCGGCAGGCCCAGCCTGCGCGACAGTTCATCGACCTGGATGCGAATGCCCCGGTGCTCGGCGGCATCGGCCATGTTCAGGGCCAGAATCATCGGCAGCCCCAGCACTTTCAGTTCCAGTACTAACCGCAGCCCCAGTTTCAGGTTAGTGGCATCCACAACGGCCACCAGTACATCCGGGCGGGCTTCGTCTGCCATTTCACCCAGAATGACACGCCGCGCCACCTGCTCATCGGGAGACGCCACATACAGACTGTAAGTACCCGGTAAGTCGATCAGTTCGGCAGGCGCATCCATCTGCTGCAGCAGGCCGATGCGTTTTTCGACCGTCACGCCGGCATAGTTGGCGACTTTGGCCCGGGAACCTGTCAGTCGGTTGAACAGTGCGGTTTTTCCGCAGTTTGGGTTGCCTACCAGGGCAAATCGCAAGGGGGGTGTGGTTACGTGAGCAGAGGTCATGACCCATCAGGCTTTATGTGGCGTTGTCAGGATTTTTTCGGCTTCGCGGCGGCGCAGGCCGAACTTGGTGCCATTGATCTGTACCGCAATCGGGTCTTTGCCAAACAGGCCAAAACCGATCACTTTCAGTGTGGCGCCGGGAAGAAAACCCAGCTCTTTCAGGCGCTGGGTGACGTGTTCGTCGCGCTGGCCAAAGGCATTCTGTACGTCGATGCTGACAATGCGGGCATGTGCCCCTTTGGGCAGATCATGTAGCGGCGAGACCGGGTGCCCGGTCTCGGTTGTCTGGAGAGGTCTGTTTGGCATAATACGCTTTGTAAACGATATTTATTCTCGTTATCGTAACAAGCCATCCCGGTACTGTGCAAGATCGAATCGGGAGAATATGCGGGCAAGTGCTTGATTTTGGTCAAACAAAGTAGAATCTGGTCGCTGGTCGTGCACGGCGAGGGTTAGCCAATTCTGCGCGCGGCTTCCTGAATGGCCTGATGCAGTTCGGCATCCCTTTGCAAAATCTTGGCCACGTTTCCGCATACCAGATCGCATAACTCATAGGTACAAGCGTCAGCTATCTGGTAGATGGCCATGGTGCCGCGCTGTTCGCGCGTGACCAGTCCGGCTTCCAGCAGTAGGGACAAATGCTTGGACACGTTTGCTTGCCCGCCACCGCTCAGTTCGGTCAGCTGGCGCACGCTCTTTTCGCCATCGCGCAGGCAGTTGAGAATCCGCAAACGCATGGGTTCGGACAATGCCCGGAAATAGCTGGCCACTTTTGTCAGGGCTACATCATTCAGTTCTTCCATCACACACCTCGACGATAACGGTTACATTTTACCCGAGCCTTGTCCGGATGGGGTGACTTGCTTTTTTATTTGATTATATTACTATATAGTTATATAGTGTAGTAAAGTTTTTTACAGGACAACGCTCATGGCGCAGCAGAAAAAAATAGTCATCCGGACCCTGTCGGCGGCGATGATGCTGGTGGCAACCGGACTCATGGCAAAAAGTGCACCGCAAGTGGCCGTCGCCCAGTGGCAGATGGTTAGTGCCGGTTACCGGGCAGAAGCCGTGGTAGAGGCCGTACAGCAGTCGGCCGTGTCGGCGCAGACCCAGGGGCAGGTGGTCATGCTGTCCGTGAAAGTGGGCGACCGGGTCAAAGCCGGGCAGGTACTGGCGCGTCTGGATGACAAAGCCCTGTCGCAAGGTGTGAGTGCCAGTACGGCGCAAGTACAGGCTGCCCAGGCCCAGCTGGCCAACGCCAGTGCCAACCTGCGGCGCACCCAGAGTCTGGTCGCACAAAAATTCATGAGTCAGGCCATGCTGGATACAGCCCAGTCGCAGTATGACGCTGCACTGGCGAGCGTCAAGGCGCTAAAGGCCAATGCGGGTCAGATGAGTACCAATAAGGATTACGCCATCGTCAAGGCGCCGTTTGACGGTGTGGTCAGCCAGGTATCGACCGAAGTCGGGCAAATGGCTGCACCCGGCACGCCGTTGCTGACTGTATTTGCACCGGGGGGGCTGCGTGCGGTTGCGCATGTGCCACAGGCATCCATCAGCGAGCTGGATGCCCGTTCGCCAGCCAAAATACAACTGAACGGCAAAGACTGGCAGCCTGCCGGTGCGACCACCGTCTTGCCGGCGGCCGATCCGGTCACGCACACGCGTGAAGTGCGGGTGGCCTTGCCGGCATCGACCGCGTATGCCCCGGGGCAAACCGTGTCGGTCTGGTTTGCCACCAGCCAGACCCGCCGTCTGGTCGTGCCTGCCAGCAGCATTCTTCGCCGGAGCGAGCTGTCGCTGGTGTATGTGCTGTCTGGCAACGGCAAGTTTTTGCTGCGGCAGGTCCGCCTGGGTGAAGACATGGGGCCGGCAGGGGTAGAGATTCTGGCGGGGGTACAGGCCGGCGAGAAAGTCGCGCTGAACCCGGTTGCGGCTGGATTGGGGCAAGCACAATGAGCGAACAGCATCCTGTCACCGATAAGCAGGCGGGCGGATCGCCTCTACTGGGGGTATCCGGCCGGATCGTGGCGTATTTCCAGAAAAATACCATGACCCCGCTACTGGCGCTGATTGCCGCCTTGCTGGGCCTGTTTGCCATTCTGGTTACGCCCCGGGAAGAAGAGCCGCAGATCAACGTGACCATGGCCAACGTGGTAGTGCCATATGCTGGCGCGTCGGTGACGGATGTCGAGCAGCACGTCGCCATCCCATATGAACAGATGCTGGACCAGATTGCCGGCGTAGACCATGTGTATTCGGTCTCCCGTCCCGGTATGGCCATCATGACGGTGCAGTTCAAGGTGGGTGTCCCGCACGAAACCGCACTGGTACGCTTGTACGATACGGTGCATTCGCATCTGGACAGCCTGCCAACCGGACTTGGGGTCGGCCAGCCCATTGTCAAACCCAAGGGGATTGATGATGTACCGGTGATGGCGCTGACTCTGTGGAGCAAAGATGCGGCCGCAGGCGGCTACGACCTGGAACGCGCTGCGCACAGCCTGGAAGTCGAACTCAAGCGGGTGGCCGGTACCCGAGAGGTACAAACCATTGGCGGTCCCGGACAAGCCGTTAACGTCTGGCTGGATGCACGCAAACTCAGTGCCAGCGGCATTTCTGTTGTGCAGATCCAGCAAGCTTTGCAGGCACGCAATGTGACCATGCCGAGCGGCGCCCTGACCGCTGACAATCAGCGCATCGAGGTAGAAACCGGTGGGTTCCTGGCCAGCCTGCAGGATGTGGGTGATGTCATCGTCGGCGTGTTTGACGGGCGCCCTGTGTATCTGAAAGATGTGGCCAGACTGGAAGAAGGACCGCCCGTCCCTGAGCGCTATGTCTGGCACGGCACGGTGGGCAAAGCGGCGGCGGAACATCCTGCCGTTACCTTGCAAATCACCAAGAAACCCGGTGAAAACGCCGTAGATGTCACGTCGCGCCTGCAAGCACGCATCGACCAGCTCAAAGGCACCGTGATCCCGGACAATGTGATGGTGACCGTCAGCCGGGATTACGGCGTGACCGCCAACGACAAGGCCAAGAAACTGATCCAGAAACTGCTGTTTGCCACGGCTTCTGTGGTGGCGCTGGTTTGGCTGGCACTGGGTCGCAGGGAAGCCGGCATCGTCGGTCTGGCGGTGATCCTGACCCTGCTGGCCACCCTGTTTGCCAGCTGGGCCTGGGGCTTCACGCTCAATCGTGTCTCGCTGTTTGCCCTGATCTTCAGTATCGGCATTCTGGTGGATGACGCCATTGTGGTGGTCGAGAACATCCACCGCCATAGGGTACTGGACCCGCATGCCCCGTTGCTGGAGATCATCCCGGCTGCCGTGGACGAAGTAGGTGGCCCGACCATTCTGGCGACGCTGACGGTCATCGCCGCTTTGCTGCCGATGGCCTTCGTGTCCGGCCTGATGGGACCGTACATGAGCCCGATCCCGATCAATGCCAGCATGGGCATGCTGATCTCGCTCGCCATCGCCTTTGTGGTGACGCCATGGCTGGCCAATCGCTGGCTGGGCAAGCACGCCGTTCACCCTGACCATGCCGACGGCCAACCCGGCAAGCTGGAGCGGTTCTTCCAGCGCGTGTTTGCCCCATTTGTCGATCCGGTCCGTGGTGGCCGCATGCGCATGCGGTTGTGGGCCGGCATTATGCTGCTGATCCTGGCGTCTGTCTCACTGGCTGTAGTCAAGCTTGTGGTGCTGAAAATGCTGCCGTTTGATAACAAAAGCGAATTCCAGGTGGTGGTCGATATGCCGGTCGGGACGCCGGTCGAAAAAACCGCTGCGGTACTGCACGAAATGGGTAGCTATCTGGCCACCGTGCCGGAAGTTATCCATTACCAGGCGTATGCCGGTACGTCTGCGCCCATCAACTTTAACGGGCTGGTGCGCCAGTATGACCTGCGGGCGGCGCCAGAATACGGCGATCTGCAAGTCAACTTGCTGGACAAGCACGAGCGAAATCGCAAGAGCCATGAAATCGCCCAGGCCGTCCGTCCGGGGCTGGAAGCCATTGCCAGACGCATGGGCGCCAACGTCAACCTGGTAGAAGTCCCGCCCGGTCCACCCGTTCGCGCGCCAATCGTGGCCGAAGTCTACGGGCCAGACCAGGCCGGCCGGGATGCGGTGGCCGCCAAGGTCAAGCAGCTTTTTAGCCATACCAAAGACATCGTGGCTGTTGATAGCTCGCTGATTGCCAAGGCACCGAAACTGGCACTGGAGATTCGCCATGACCGCGCCGCAGCTGCCGGGGTGAGCGAGTCGGCCATTCTCGCCACCATGAGAACCGCGCTGGGCGGGCTGGATGCCAGCTGGCTGCACGACAAGCTCAGCAAATATCCGGAAGCCATTCGCCTGTCGCTGCCGGCCTCCCAGCAATCCCGCATCGAAAATGCCCTGCAACTGCGGGTGCCGGGCGGACAAGGGCAACTGATCCCGTTGTCGGAGCTGGTGACGCCGGTCTGGAAGCGTGTTGAACAGCCGCGCTACCACAAAGACCTGCTGCCGGTGACGTTTGTCACGGCAGACATGGCCGGTAGTCTGGATAGCCCGCTATATGGCATGTTCTCCATGCGGCATGGCCTGTTTGGTCAGCCAGTGGCCGATGGCATCCAGCTGGGTGAGTACTTCATCCGTCAGCCGCAGGACCCGTATCGACAGTACGCCCTCAAGTGGGATGGCGAATGGCAGATTACTTACGAAACCTTCCGCGACATGGGTGCCGCCTATGCGGTCGGCCTGATTCTGATCTACCTGCTGGTGGTGGCGCAGTTCCGCAGTTATCTGCTGCCGCTGGTGATCATGGCGCCGATTCCGCTGACCATCATCGGCGTCATGCCCGGCCATGCCCTGTTGGGCGCGCAATTCACCGCAACTTCGATGATCGGCATGATTGCGCTGGCGGGCATCATCGTCCGTAACTCAATCCTGCTGGTGGACTTTATCCGCCTGCAGGTCAGCCAGGGCGTGCCATTGCCCGTTGCTGTGGTGCAGTCGGCTGCTACCCGCGCCAAGCCGATTGCGCTCACCGGGCTGGCTGCCATGCTGGGCGCTTTCTTTATTCTGGATGACCCGATTTTCAATGGCCTGGCCATTTCGCTGATTTTCGGGATTCTGGTTTCAACCGTGTTGACCCTGGTGGTGATTCCGTTGCTGTATTTTGTCAGCCAGAAACACAACTACCCGGAAACAACCTTACCTCAAGCATCAAATCACAAGGAGTAAATAGATCATGGCAACAGAACGTATCGTACGCATCGTCGCAGGCTTTTTTGTGCTGCTGTCCCTCTCGCTGGGCGCCGCTGCCAGCCCGCTGTTTGTCAGTGCCAACTGGTTGTGGTTTACTGCGTTTGTCGGGCTGAACCTGTTCCAGAGCGGGTTTACCGGATTCTGTCCGTTGGTGAACATTTTGCATAAACTGGGTGTAAAGGACGCAGCTGCCTGCGGCAACAAATAACCGGTGCCCGTCATTGGGTCCAACGTGTTTTTAGATGTTCCATCAGAAAGGAAGCGCCATGAAACTGAATGTGGGTGGTATCGACCGGATCTTGCGGATTGTGGTCGGCGTTGTGCTGATTCTGGCTGCCGTGACAGGCCAGATTGGTGCCTGGGGTTATATCGGGGTGATTCCGTTACTGACGGGCGTGTTCCGCATGTGCCCGCTGTATAGCCTGATCGGATTTTCATCTGGCGGCGCAGACAAACAGGGCTGATAGACGTGTGACAGCAGGGGCCGGCATGGTACTTGAAATTGTGCCAACCGGCCTGATGTAGTAACTATCGGCCTTGCCAACGCTTACCCAAGAGGATTTGTATGTCAGCCCTGCATCTGGTGTGTCCCCATTGTTTTGCCGTCAATCGGGTTCCGACGGAGCGACTAAATGATCAGCCAAAGTGCGGACGCTGCCATGACGCGACCCTGCCGGGCAAACCGGTTGATCTGGGCGCAAGCAGTTTTGATGTGTTTACCAGCCGGAACGATCTGCCCGTGGTAGTAGATTTCTGGGCAGCCTGGTGCGGCCCGTGCAAAATGATGGCACCTGCGTTTGCCGATGCGGCCAGACAAATGACCGGACAAGTACAGTTTGCCAAAGTGGATACCGAAGCAGAACAGGCATTGGCCGGGCGCTATGCCATTCGCAGTATTCCGACGCTGGTGCTGTTCCGGCACGGCAAGGAAGTCGATCGTGTCTCGGGGGCACTCTCTGCCGCCCAGCTGACGCAGTGGCTGAAGCGGCACGCCTGAAAACAGTCTGATCGGGCTGCCTCAGTTATTCTGCGGCAATACCCGCTCTGACGGAAATACCGCACTAAAGGTGCTGCCCTGACCGGATTCCGAATGAATCTCCAGCCGGGCCTGATGCCGTAGCAAGGCATGCTTCACGATCGCCAGCCCAAGACCGGTTCCGCCGGTTTCCCGCGAACGGCTCCGGTCAACCCGGTAGAAGCGTTCGGTCAGCCGGGCGATATGTTGTGGTTCGATCCCGATACCCGAATCCTTGACCGAGAACACCACATCGTCACCTTGCTTGGCCCATTTCAGGGTAATGCTGCCACCCGCAGGCGTATAGCGGACGGCATTGCTGGCCAGGTTCCCCAGTGCGCTGTGCAATTCATCCGGGTTACCGTTCAGCCAGTCCGTACATTCCATTTCGATGCTGATCGTATGTTTGCCACCCGACAGGCTGCGGGTTTCATGTGCCAGAATCTCTACCAGGCGCGGAATATTGACTGGTTCTTCCCGGTGCTGGCCGCTCTGGCTTTCCAGTCGTGACAAGGTCAGCAAGTCTTCCACCAGCCGTTCCATCCGGCGAGTCTGGTCCAGCATCATGCCCATGTAACGGCGATTGATCTCCTGATCCGGGTTTTCCATGTCCAGCAAGGTTTCCAGAAACCCGCCAACCACGGTGAGCGGCGTGCGCAATTCGTGCGACACATTGGCCACAAAATCCCGGTGAACCACGCCGATCTTTTCCAGTTGGGTAATGTCCCGTGTCACCAGCAGTTTCAGCGTAGCTTCAAACGGGAATATCTGTACCGATAGCAAGGTATCCGGCGCATGGTCCGGATGCATCGTGACCGACTCGGTGTAGCGTTCGTTATTCACGTACTCGACAAAGTGCGGCTGGCGGATCAGATAATTGATCGTCAACCCCATATCCCGTTTGCGGGACAAGCCAAGATGTCGTTCGGCAACCGCGTTACACCATTCGATACGATCATTCTCGTCCAGCACCACCACCCCGTCCGGCAGTGCTTCTGCACCACGGGTAAAACGGGTCAGCGTGGCGGCCAGCTTGCGCTGGTCCTTGCGCCGGCGTTTTTCCTGCTGGTACAGCATCATGAACACGTCGCCCCAGTTGCCGGTAGCATCCGGCGAGGTTTCCAGGGTCGGGTCCAGCAGCCAGGCCGTCAGCTTGAACAACTGCTTGAGCTGGCTAAAGAGGGCAATCAGCAGCGCGGCACAAGACAGCCCCAAGGCTTCTTTGGTATGCCCGAATTTGGCAAGCCCCCATACCATTGCACCAATCGGCAAGGCATAAGACAGAATGCGCCCCCAGAATTTCATGATCGGCGGGTAACGCTTGATCTTGGTATCGTTCTTGCTGGAAAAAAAGGTATCGGTCATGATGCGGCCTTGTTGGCCAGATAAGTATGGGTAGCGGCCATTTTACGCTGCTAATGCGAAAGTAGGCACAGGAAATGAAGGCGACCGGTCAGGTCGCCCTATCCGTTATTCTGCCTGGGTAGACAGGCGATAACCTGCACCGCGCACGGTCTGGATCAGATCCGCATGGCCGGAAGGTTCCAGCGCAGAACGCAAGCGGCGGATATGCACATCCACGGTCCGCTCTTCGACAAACACGTGGTCTCCCCATACCTGGTCCAGCAGCTGGGTGCGGGAATGCACACGCTCGGCATGGGTCATGAAGTAATGCAACAGACGGAATTCGGTCGGGCCCAGATCTAGGGTTTTGCCATGACTGCTGACCCGGTGGGTTTGCGGGTCCAGTTTCAGGCCGCGCACTTCGACCAGGTCATCCGTCATTTGCGGCGCACGGCGGCGCAGTACTGCCTTGATGCGCGCCAGCAATTCACGGGGGGAAAACGGCTTGGTAATGTAGTCATCTGCGCCGGTTTCCAGACCGGTAATCTTGTCCTGTTCGTCAGAACGCGCCGTCAGCATGATGATGGGAATCGGACGGGTACGGTCATCGCTGCGCATCTTGCGTGCAAATTCGATCCCGCTTTGTCCCGGCAGCATCCAGTCCAGCAAAATCAGGTCTGGCAGGGCATTCCTGACCAGAGACAACGCGCGTTCGCCGGTATCTGCACGCATGACATGGTGACCAGCTTGCTCCAGGTTAAAGGCAATCAGTTCCTGAATGGCGGGTTCGTCTTCGATCACCAGAATATTGGCGGGCATTGTAAGGCTTCCTTTGTGTCAGGGTAACATCCGAATGTGCCAAGCTTATGCGGTTTATGTTACGGAAAAATGACATTTCATCGAAATGTAGCATTTTCCCTCAAGCCATTGGGATTATATCGTCAGATAACCGGTTGCCAGCGTTCCGGTGTTCGCTGCACTGCGTTATCATGTAGGTTTGCAAAACAACACGCGGTATCCCGATCGTGACCACCACGCTTTTTCCGACCGAAATCCGGTTGCATCAACAATCCAGACAACTGGAACTGACTTTTTCCGATGGCGCCAGTTTTAAACTGAGCTGTGAGTATTTGCGGGTGTTTTCGCCCAGCGCCGAGGTGCGCGGTCATAGCCCGGAACAGGCCGTGCTGCAGATTGGCAAACGGGAGGTCAATATCACGGACATCCTGCCGGTCGGGCAATACGCCGTGAAACTGGTGTTTGATGACGGACACGATACCGGCCTTTACTCTTGGTCGTATCTGTACGACCTCGGCAAGCAGTATGACATTTACTGGCGCGACTATCTGGGACGTCTGGCCGCCGCGGGCGCCTCGCGTGACCCGAACTGAATTCAATAAGGATGCATGATGGCAGAAACGCATTTTGGCTTTAAACAAGTCGATGAATCTGAAAAAGCAGAAAAAGTCGCCGGCGTCTTCCACTCGGTAGCGCAAAAATACGACGTCATGAACGACCTGATGTCTGGTGGTTTGCACCGCATCTGGAAGCATTTCACCATTGCCCAGAGCGGCATCCGTGAAGGCAGCAAGGTGCTGGATATCGCCGCCGGCACGGGGGATCTGACCAAGGCTTTTGCCCGCAAGGCTGGCCGCACCGGTGAAGTCTGGCATACCGATATCAACAGCTCCATGCTGCAAGTCGGGCGTGACCGTCTGCTGGACGAAGGCCTGGTGGTACCAAGCCTGCTGTGCGATGCCGAAAAACTGCCTTTCCCGGACAATTACTTCGACTGTGTCAGCGTGGCCTTTGGTCTGCGCAACATGACCCATAAGGACGTGGCCTTGTCAGAAATGTGCCGCGTACTCAAGCCGGGTGGCCGTCTGCTGGTGCTGGAGTTCTCCAAAGTCTGGGCGCCGCTGAAAATGCCGTACGACTTCTACTCGTTCAAGCTGTTGCCAAAAATCGGCAAACTGGTCGCCGGCGACGAAGAAAGCTATCAGTATCTGGCCGAGTCCATCCGCATGCATCCGGACCAGGAAACCCTGAAAGGCATGATGCAGGAAGCCGGTTTTGGCGTGGTGAACTACCACAACCTGACAGGCGGTGTAGTTGCGCTGCACAAAGGTTTCAAGGTCTAAGCACTGCTTAACAGGGGGTCATCATGATTCAGTCAGCCGGTTTTGCCGTCATTCAGCACTTGTTGGCCCAGCAGCCCGAGCTGTTGACGCACCTGCTACCCCACGCGGGTAAAACGGTGTGCCTGAGCATCCCGCCTGTACGCCTGACCATGATCATCCATTCGGATGGTGCATTGAGCCGCGTGAATGATGTCAATACGCCGGATGCTACCTTGCATTGCCCGTTTGCCGAGCTGCCCAAGCTGTTGGGCGATACCGCTACCCGTCGTTCTGCCATGCAGATCGAGGGCGACGCGCAGCTGGCTGCCGATGTCGGCATGGTGATCCAGTCCCTGCAATGGGATGCCACGGCAGACCTGGCCAGTATCGTTGGCGATGCCGCTGCTGTACCGATTGCCCGCTGGGCCAAGGCCGAGCTGGCGCAGACCCAGCAATTGTCGCATTCCTGGCTGACCCAGTTTGCCACCTATATGCGGGACGAAGCCCATGTGCTGGCCGACCCGTTCTCTGTCCAGCGTTTTATCGCGGACGTAGATACCCTGCGTGATGATGTTGCCCGCCTGTCCGCCCGCATTGCGGCGCTGGAAGCCAGGCGCAACAAGGACTGACATGCGTTTTTTCCGTTTGCTGAGAATTATCTGGGTTGTCATTCATTACCGTCTGGACGAGTTCATCCTCGGTCATGAACGTACCCGCTTTACCCGACGGCTTGTTTCATTCGCCTTGTTCTGGCGGCCTGCTGCCAAACCCCGGGCAGAACGTCTGCGACTGGCGCTGGAAAGCCTGGGGCCCATTTTCGTCAAGTTTGGACAGGTCCTGTCTACCCGTCGTGACTTGCTGCCACTGGATGTCGCCAATGAACTGGCCCGGCTGCAAGACCGCGTACCCCCGTTTGACGGTCGCGAGGCACAAGTACTGATCGAGCAGGCATTAGGGAAACCGATTGCCGAGATATTTGATGATTTCGACATTACCCCGGTCGCCAGTGCCTCTGTGGCCCAAGTGCATTTCGCCCATCTGAAGAACGGTCGCGAAGTGGCGGTCAAGGTGTTGCGTCCGGGTATCCTGCCGATCATCGAGTCTGATCTGGCACTGATGCGGGTGCTGGCCGCTGTGGTCGAGCGACTGTTCATCGACGGTAAGCGCCTGCGGCCCAAAGAGGTGGTGGCCGAGTTCGACAAATACCTGCATGACGAGCTCGACCTGATGAAAGAGGCGGCCAATGGCAGCCAGTTGCGACGCAATTTCCTGCAATCCGACATGCTGCTGGTGCCGGAAATCTATTGGGATTACACCACACGCAACGTCATGGTCATGGAGCGCATGCACGGCATTCCGATCAGCCAGATCGACCGCCTGCAGGCTGAAAACATCAGTCTGAAAAAACTGTCCCGCTTTGGCGTGGAGATTTTCTTTACCCAGGTGTTCCGGGACGGTTTTTTCCATGCTGACATGCACCCGGGCAATATTCTGGTCGCAGCCGACGGACGTTACATCGCGCTGGATTTCGGCATTGTCGGTACGCTCTCGGACGTCGACAAGCATTACCTGGCCGTCAACTTCCTGGCATTCTTCAACCGGGACTACAAACGGGTCGCCACGGCGCACATTGAGTCCGGCTGGGTGCCGGCGGATACGCGGGTAGACGAGCTGGAAAAAGAAATCCGCGCCGTCTGTGAGCCGATCTTTGACAAACCGCTGGCCGAAATCAGCTTTGGCCAGGTGCTGTTGCGCCTGTTTGAGACCTCACGCCGCTTTAATGTAGAGATCCAGCCGCAACTGGTACTGCTGCAAAAAACCCTGCTGAACATCGAAGGGCTAGGACGTCAGCTGGATCCGGAACTGGATCTGTGGCAAACCGCCAAGCCGTTCCTGCAGCGCTGGATGAACGACCAGATCGGTATTCGCGGCCTATGGCGCACCCTGAAAAATGAAGCCCCCCACTGGGCCACCAGCATTCCGCAATGGCCACGCAAGATTGACCAGCTGATTTCCGGCAATCATGCAGAGACGCTCAGTAAAGCCTATCTGCACATGGCACGCGAACAGCGGCGGCAAACCTGGTTGCTGATCCTGATCGTGGTGGTCTTGCTGCTGGCTATCGTGCTTCCCTATTTGCCGCATTAAGGGCTGTCATCCGAATTCATGTGACAGCAATCACACTAGCGTTGAGCGGGTTGGATGCCTTGGTCGGCGTATCAGGGCATATATCCGCAGCAAGATATGCAAAATAAGTATTTATCCTGATGGCAGGCTGGCGATAAATCACGTAAGACTATGCTTTCTGTGAGAGGAGAGTGTCATGCAGGCAAAATTACCCACAATAATTCAAAAGAGCCTCCCCATCTTGGGCGCATTATGCGCCGCGCTGACCATCAGCGCGCATGCCGATGCCACGATGGACCGTGTCCTGAAAACCCATGAAATCAATCTGGGCCATTTTCCAGGGGAAGCCCCTTTTTCGGATGTTGATAGCCAGAAAAACCCCGTCGGGTATTCCATCGACCTTTGCAAACGCTTTGTCGACGATCTGGGCAAAAAAACCGGGGCACCCATCAAAATCAACTGGGTGGACGTGGTGGATGCCAAAAACCGCTTCATCCTGATGGATGCCAAAAAGATCGATGCTTTGTGTTCTGACACCACCAACAACCGCGAACGCCAGAAGAAATACGGGTTCTCGCATACCATGTTTGTGGCAGGTATCCGCCTCATTACCCAAAAAGACAAAAATTACAAAGGGTTTCTGGATTTAAAAACCAAGAAGGTCGGCGTTATTGCCGGTACCACTGGCGAAAACCTGTTGCGCGGCGTGTCCAATGACAAGCAGTTGGGTTACCAGATTGTGGTGGCAAAAGACCTGGAAAGCCTGTGGGAGTTGCTGGAAACGCAGAAAGTAGAAGCCATCGCCTATGACGACATCCTGTTGGCCAACAAGGCATCGCATAGCAAGGCGGGCGCAGCTGCCTATCATTTTCTGAATGAATACCTGTCGGTTGAGCCTTACGGCATCATGACCCGCAAGGAAGATACGGATTTGCTGAAATCCATCAACCGCACGTTGTCCGATCTGTATTTCAGCGGTGAAATCATGAGCATCTACAACCGGTGGTTCATGAACAGCGAGCGCAAAATTCCGCTGGGCCATATTCTGGGCGAAGACTTCAAGGTACCCAACAACTATCCCGCCTACCCATAAGTGACAATCCCAAAAAAACAGCCAGACCATACACTGATCTGGCTGTTTTTACATGTTCACCCCTATTAGGCGTCTATTTACTGCAATCAGACATCCAGCAACAAGGTGACTTCGTTGCCATTGCCCTTGTAGGTGATCGAACGGAACGACAGGCTTTTCGCCAGTGCAATACCTCGACCATGGGAGTCAAATGCCCGTGAGGCAGAGGGTTCGATGTACTCCAGCCAGTTAAAACCCTTGCCTTCGTCCTTGATGGTAATGGTCGTGGC
Organism: Leeia oryzae DSM 17879; assembly: GCF_000376945.1. Classification (GTDB taxonomy): domain Bacteria; phylum Pseudomonadota; class Gammaproteobacteria; order Burkholderiales; family Leeiaceae; genus Leeia; species Leeia oryzae. Next base: position 10,827 of record NZ_AQXU01000021.1, on the reverse strand, counting down.
AAACGGACTTTTCTCGTAATGTACCCTGACGTATTTGTCGGCATTTTCCGGTAACTGAAGCCGACGCTCGATTTCAGATGCCCAGGTGCCACTTTCCATCAGTTTGCTTTTTTCATCATAGCCAATGCCAAGATTGCCGTGCTCTACTGCATTGATCAATAACTCTGACAGGCCAAGCGCGGCCAGGGACGGGTTGGCACAGACATTGGCCAGGGTTGCGGCCAGTTTGCGGGCTTCCGGCATGGTTCTGACCTGAAACGTCCCCTCGGTCATCAACTCCAGGACTACCCGCTCTTCCTGGATTTGCTGAACCACCGACAGATGGGAAAAACGGTCTGCCAGCGCCGTCTGGATAACGGCCAGCAAAACGTCACATTCATACGGTTTGGTCAGATAGTAATAAGCACCCAGTTTCAAGCCTTCAATGATCTGCTCTTTGGCTGCTGCTGCCGTCTGCATGATGACAGGCAGGCTTTTTAGCTGGCTGTCAGCCTTGATTCTGGCCAGAACCTCGATACCGTCGATGCCGGGCATCATCCGGTCCAGTACGATCAGGTCAAAACGTTGTGGTTCAGCCTGCAACATGGCCCAGGCAGATTCACCATCTTCAGCCGTGACCAGCTCACAATTCAGGCCGCTCAGGTATTCACAGATGATTTCGACATTAAAAGGCTCATCGTCCACGATGAGGATGACGGGTGTTCGCATATTTTTCTCCACAAGACCGGGAGGCATAACCCTCCCATGCCCTGTATGACCGGCTTGCTATTACGTTTAAAACTTCAGCATGGCTGAACTGAATAACTTCATTATGACAATAGTCTTCAATAATGCAATCAGCAATCCGGACTAATGATGACTAAACATACGCATCTTGCATGAATCCTGCATCCTTTGCTTGCCTCACTGCCCTGATACACGGTATGTTTGCAGTGCTATGTTCACGATCACCTATTTGGCACATCCCCCGCAGGAAAGCCGCATGCCCCGTTTTTTTGCTGTCGGCTATGCCATCCTGCTACTCACGGCAGGCCTGTTTCCTTTTCAGGGTTGGCGGGACTCTGGCGTGCCGGTCTGGGCATTCCTGGGTTATCACTGGCCATATTATTTTTCCCAGTTCGATTTTGGCATCAATATCGCGGCGTTCCTGCCGCTGGGCATGGCCTGTCGCCAGGAGGCCAGGCGGTCATGGGGGCCTTTCGGTGCATGGCTGATCACGGTGCTGTTATGTAGCGGTTTCAGTTTTTGCATCGAAACCATTCAGGTGTTTCTGCCTAACCGAAATGCGTCTAATGTCGATTTGCTTGCCAATAGCCTCGGTGGGGTACTGGGAGCGCTTTTGCCGCCTGTTTTCCGTCGTCTACCGTTTGCGCTTGCATTCCGGCGCTGGCGCTATCACGTGTTCGCTGAAGGGATGCTGGCAGACTATGGTCTGGCACTGGCTGTCATCTGGTTTGTGGCGCAGTGTAATCCTGCCTTGCCCATGTTTGGCATTGTGGTCCAGCCGCACGGCTTGCCGCAGCCTTTTGAATCGCCGATTCCGGATCCTGCGCTCTTCTTGCGCCTCTTGGAAGTTGGGGGGGCTTTGCTGCATTTTTGGGGCGTTGCCATTTTTCTGGCCACCTTACTTAAAAGCCACCGCTATTTTCTGAAAGCCATCGTGAGTCTGTCTGGCATGACGCTCCTCATCAAGCTGTTTCTGGCCGGTATCTTGCTGACGCCTTCGTTTTTCTTTAGCTGGCTGAATCTGAACATTGTCCTGGCACAATGTATCGGCTGGTTGCTATTGCCTGCCATTTTAAGGCTGCGCCGCCGATACCTGGCCGGCATCGCCATCTTGATGCTGCTGGCAGAGCAACTGATCAGCTACTATTGGCCCTTGACGGCGAACCCGGTGGCCATGCTGCACCTGTTCCGCTGGTCGCTTGGTCATCTGCAGAACTTCAATGCCGTAGCCGATCTGGCAGCAGATATCTGGCCCGTGTCTGCTGTTCTTTATTTTGTGTTGTTCATCTATCAGCGCTGGCGTGACGTGTGAAATCTGGATGTACGATCCAGGAGTCGGCATGTTGTTGTCATTGAATATAAATGGCTTGCCCATATGGGGTTGAGCGTCTACGCTGAGTATATTAAAACGAACGGGCTCATTGATGGGCGTCAATGTTCAGGTGAACCACAGCTTGCTATAGTGTGACCTCATTTGAATTGCATCATCACACGCGCCCGCAGGATGGAGACAGCAGGATGAACGCCTTTTGGCAACTTTATGCAACTGTCGAGAAATTGTTTTTCAATTCCTTGACCAAGAAATTGTGCAGCTTTCTACTGATTCTTTTGTTCCAGGCCGCCATGGTGTATGTCTTTTATGACTATGCCACGCAAGTCCATGAACTGACCAGCAAGGGTGGCATGTCGGCAGATCTGTCAGGCAAGTTGCAATCCATTACGGCACAGGCCAAGGTATGGCTGTGGGCCTTAACGATTATCACAACGATTTTCGTTGTCTTTCAGGTATGGTATCTGCGGTTCCTGATTGTTCGGCCATTACGCCTTGTCACGCATATCTTTGATGAGCTGGGCAAAGGCCAGGGAGACCTCACGCGGGACATTCCTGTCATTACCTATGATGAAATCAAGGAAATGTCCGATGCCTATAACCGTTTCCTTGTGAATCTCCGCAATATCATTCGGCAAGTACGGTCTTCGGTATTGCATATCGGGGTCACCTCTGCCGTCACCGCCAGAAACATTGACCTCACGGCAAAAAGTGCAGCCACCCAAAGTGTTTTGGGGGACAGTATTTACGATTACAGCTCCGAAGCAACCACCTCGGTTCAGGATGTGACGGCATTGACCCTGAAAATTGCCGGTCACAATGCAGAAAACCTGGAAAAAGCGAATGACTCTTATGCCGAACTGATGAACGTGATGGATCGTATCAATACCATCACCCACAAGGTCGAGCATTTCAATGAAACGGTGGATCGTCTGTATGAAAGTACATCCAGCATTCGCCAGATTGTGGCGCTGATCAAGGCCATTTCAGATCAGACCAATTTGCTGGCGCTCAATGCAGCCATCGAAGCTGCCAGGGCAGGGGAAGCCGGCCGCGGCTTTGCCGTGGTGGCAGACGAAGTGCGCAACCTGGCTGTCAAGGTACGGTCTGCCACGGATGAAATTGCCAGCAATATCGATAACGTGATCGGTCTGGTGGCAAACACTAAAACCGAGACCGAAGAAATTCACCAGGACACCTCAATTACCCGTGAAGTGGTTGTCGTATCTGCCGAAAACTTCAAGAGCATGATTCATGCGTATGAAGACATTGCTCACCAGCTGGATGACATCTCCCACCGCGTGACCCAGTTCTCGGCCGTCAACCAGCAAATTCACTCAACAGTACAACAGATTCATGATGGTACCCAGGTCATCACGGAACAAATGTCACTGTCTACCAAAGCTTCGGCAGAGCTGATCAGCAACACCTCCAATGTCCAGGCGCTGGTGTCCCGGTTCCGGGTCGGCGTAGGGCACATGGATCATGCCATTACCGAAGTCCAGAAAGTGCGAGACATCATCCAGGAGCGGCTGGTGGCACTGGCAGCACAAGGCGTAGATCTGTTTGACCGCCAATACCAGCCGGTCGCCAATACCAACCCGACCAAATACCACACGGCCTATGACCGGTATTTTGACGCGACCTTCCAGAAGCTGTTTGATGAACTGGCTGGCAAGATTCCTGGCTGCATTTTTGCCTTGTGTTTTGATAACAAAGGCTACGCGCCAACCCATAACAGCTGGTTTGCCAAACCCATGACAGGTAACCCGGCCAAAGACCTGCAAGATAGCCGCGATAAACGTATCTTCCATGAGCCAGGCATTCAGGGGTTGTCTGCCAGTACCTTGCCGTTATTGCTGCAAACCTATACCCGCGATACTGGCGAAGTGCTGGGTACCATTTCGGCACCGCTGTATATCGGCGGTCGGCATTGGGGCGCGATGGCGATCGGGTTTACGCCGGATGCTCTGCAAGAAGACGACGACCTTAACCAGGTTTGAGGGTTGCCGACGGCCGACGGAGATACAAATAAAGCTGTTTTAACCTTGGTGCCAGCAGGCAAGCGAGCGCCAAGGCAAACCAGCTAGGTGTTCGCAAGTCGGCTTTGACCAGCCAGAAGAAGTGCAGTACACCCAGAGCAGGGCAGATGTACGCCAGCCGGTGCAGTAGCTTCCAGCGCCTTCCGCCCAGCTTGCGTATGCTCCACTGTGTCGACGTTGCCGCCAAGGGTACCAACAAAAGCCAACCCAGCATGCCAACCAGAATAAACGGACGCTTGGCGATATCATGTAATACTTCCTGAACATCCAGCATTTTTTCCAGCCAGACATACAAACTCAGGTGCAGGCTGATATAAAAAAAGCCAAACAGGCCAATCAACCGGCGTACGCGTACCAGATCCCGCCTGCCTGTGAGCATGCACAGTGGTGTAATGGCGATGGCGGTCAGCAACCATGTGAGTCCCCATCTGCCGGTTGAACGGATGATGAATTCAATCGGGTTGGCACTCAGCAGTAATGTGCCATGGTAGATGTCCGACCACGCATAGCCGCCTATCCGCAGCAATGGCGCCAGCAAGAGGGGCCATAAGAACCATTTAAGCGTGCGGGTCCAGTGCCGTTGTGGTGAAGCAACAGACGTGTTTTTCATGATCAGTAGTATTTCCGTAAATCCATGCCCTTATACAGACTGGCGACCTGCGCTGCATAGCCGTTAAAGGGCAGGGTTGCTCTTCTGGAAAACTCCCCGATCCGGCGTTCGGTTTTCTGGCTCCAGCGCGGGTGATCTACTTCCGGATTGACGTTGGAATAAAATCCGTACTCTCTGGCGTTCGCCAGGTTCCAGCTGGTTGGTGGTTGATGCTCGACCAGACGGATCTTGACCACCGACTTGATGCTCTTGAACCCATACTTCCAGGGCACCACCAGCCGGACCGGCGCACCGTTCTGGTTAGGCAGCACATCGCCATACAGACCAACGGCAAGAATGGTGAGCGGATGCATCGCTTCGTCGATCCGCAACCCCTCGACATAAGGCCAGTCCAGTACACTGTCTTCCTGCCCCGGCATCTCGCTAGGCCGCATGACGCTTTCAAAGGCAACATACTTGGCCTTGCTGGTCGGGCCGACTTCCTTCAGCAGACTCGCCAATGGAAACCCCACCCATGGGATCACCATCGACCATCCTTCCACGCACCGCATCCGGTAGATGCGCTCTTCCAGTGGGAAGTGCTTGGTCAGGGCATCAAGATCATACGTTTTACCAGCAGAGACTTCCCCACTGACATTCAATGTCCAGGGGCGAGGTTTGAAGCGCTTTGAATTTGCCGCAGGGTCGTCCTTGGCCGTGCCGAATTCATAAAAGTTGTTATAACTGGTAATTTCCTGCAGGGAATTGACTGGGTTATAGGCATCATGAACAGACAGCGGGCTTTTCTTCAGACCCGAGAAAGCTGCCTCAGCCATTTCTGGCAGCAGGCCGCTGCCTGCCACAAGCAAGCCGGCTGCGGTTTTCATCCATTCACGGCGGGACTCAAACAATGCGCGATCGGTAATTTCAGATGCCGGAATATCGGATGGATGACGGATAAACATGGTAACCCCCTGCACAAAGAAACGATCTGGACGCAAGAATGGAGAAGGCCAGTCGGCAATCAATCCATTCATAGCATACACCTACTGCTACTTAGTCGTTTTGAAATGCAAATTGTTACAGCTGAAAGTGATTTTTTTGCGCCGGGCCTGATCAGATACCAGTGATAGCACCTGATCAGGCCGGAGATGATTAATCGTTAGCCAGTTCGGCCAGCAATTCGGTCTGGTGTTCGGTGATCAGTGCCTGGGTCAGGTCGCCCAGGTCGCCTTCCATGATCTGGTCCAGCTTGTACAAGGTCAGGTTAATGCGGTGGTCCGTAATCCGGCCCTGCGGGAAGTTATAGGTACGGATACGCTCGGAACGGTCGCCCGAACCGATCAGCGATTTACGGGTAGCAGATTCCGCCGCGTGGCGTGCCTGACGCTCCTGATCCTGAATTCTGGCTGCCAGTACCGCCAAGGCGCGCGCCTTGTTTTTGTGCTGAGAGCGGTCGTCCTGGCACTCCACCACAATGCCGGTTGGCAAGTGGGTGATCCGGACAGCGGAGTCCGTCTTGTTAATGTGCTGACCACCCGCGCCTGACGCACGATAAGTGTCGATACGCAAATCAGCCGGATTGATGTTCACTTCTTCCAGTTCATCCGCTTCCGGCAAAATGGCAACGGTACAGGCAGATGTATGGATGCGCCCCTGCGTTTCGGTTGCGGGTACACGCTGTACGCGATGCCCGCCAGATTCAAATTTCAACTGAGAATAGGCGCCAAACCCGATGATACGCGCGACGATTTCCTTATAGCCCCCGAGGTCTGATTCACTCTCTGACAGCACTTCCACCTGCCAGCGCTGCCGCTCGGCAAAACGGCTGTACATCCGGAACAGATCGGCAGCAAACAGGGCCGACTCATCGCCGCCCGTTCCTGCGCGTATTTCCAGAAACACATTGCGTTCATCATTAGGATCTTTGGGCAGCAGGGCTTTCTGCAAATCAACTTCCAGCGCCTCCAGTGCTGCCTTGCCGGACTTGATCTCTTCTTCCGCCAGTTCACGCATGTCCGGATCATTCAGCATCTCTTCAGCGGTTGCCAAATCCTCGCCTACCTGCTTGAACTTATGAAACAGTTCAACGACGGGTGTCAGTTCGGCATGCTCGCGGGACAGCTTGGTGTATTGGGCCATATCGGCCGTAGCGTTCTCGCTGGCGAGCAAATGCCCCACTTCTTCCAGGCGGTCCGCCAGCTGGGCCAGTTTTTCAAGAATCGAAGGTTTCATTATCGGTAAAGCCTGTCTCTAAATGCGGGAGAGATACCTGCATCATGCAGCTATCTGTTCTATATATAAATAGGTCGGGAAGGGGGCTAAGGCCGCTAATGCTGTTCAGGAATATGAAACAGCCGGCTAACCAGCCGGATCATGTCATGCCGCTCGTGCGGCTCGGCATGCTGCAGGGCGTGGGTAGGTGCGTGCATGAACTTGTTCGCCAATGCGTGCGCTAATTGTTCCATTACCCGTTCTGCATCTTCACCGGATGACAGACGCTTGCGAGCGCGGTCCAGTTCGTTGCGGGTAATCCGGTCGGCATGATCCCGCAAATTCCGGATGGTCGGCACAACGGCACGGCTCTCCAGCCAGTGCATGAATTCGGCAACGTGCTGGTCAATGATGGCTTCGGCATGTATCACGGCGGTCTGGCGTGCATCCAGCCCTTCTTTAACGATGACCGACAAATCATCTACGGTATACAGAAACACATCATCCATCTGGCTGATTTCAGGCTCGATGTCCCTCGGTACGGCCAGATCCACCATAAACACCGGGCGGTGCTTGCGCTGCTTGATGACCCGCTCCATTAGCCCTTTGCCCAGAATGGGTAACGGGCTGGCGGTACAGGAAATCACGATATCAAACTCGTGCAAAATCTCGGGCAGCGTATTTAGCGTGACGGCTTGTGCCCCGAATCGCGCTGCCAGACTTTCACCACGTTCGATGGTGCGGTTGGCAATGGTCATGCGCTTCGGCAGTTGTGCGCCAAAGTGGGCAGCGCAAAGCTCAATCATTTCACCGGCGCCAATAAACAACACATGCTGGTCCTTGATGCTGGCAAAAATGCGTTCAGCCAGACGGACAGCTGCTGCGGCCATGGAAATCGAATTACTGCCTATCTCGGTTTCGGAACGAACTGCTTTTGCCACCGAGAATGTACGCTGAAACAGCTTATTAAGCAGACTGCCCATGGTGCCGGCATCTTCTGCCACTTTGACGGCATCTTTTAACTGGCCAAGAATCTGGGTTTCACCCAGTACCATGGAGTCCAGACCGCTGGCTACGCGAAAGGCATGGCGAATCGCCTCCTCGGTCGGCAGGGCATAAATATAAGGCTCGATCTGACTACGCTTGAGTTGGTGATGGCTTGCCAGCCATTCAATGGCGGCTTCCGGTGTTTCGGCTGCACAGTAAATTTCTGTGCGGTTGCACGTCGACAGGATAGCGGCTTCTTCCGCTGCCATTTTATCCAGCATCTCATGCAGTGCAGACGGCAGCCGCTCAGGTTGAAAAGCAACCTGCTCGCGGATCGCCAAAGGCGCTGTATGGTGGTTAATCCCTAAGGTAAACAAGGGCATGGATAATCGCAGTCTGTCAGATCAAAAATTTAATTGACGCTATTTTAGCCGAAAGCATCTTGCATTGCTTTGCTTTGTGCCAAATCCGGCGTGAGTTATCGAGTACGGTTTTTCAGAAGTTGCAGCAACTCTTCAGAAACATGCCCGCGCAAGACACGGCCGGTCGCGAAATCAATGATGCTAGAAGGATTGTGCATTTTGCCAGTCAATCCACGGATAACCGTCGCATGCTGACCAAAAGTGCGCACGCATGCCCGGTGGGTGCGCAAGGATGGCTGACCTGCTTTGTTGGCACTGGTGGATACCAGTGGTCCCAGGTATTTGCACAGGGTAGATGCCTGCGGATGTGCCGTGACACGAACCGCCAGCGTCTGATGTTTGCCGCGCAGCAAAGGCAATACGCTGGTTGCTGCTGGTAAAAGAAAAGTAAACGGACCAGGCCAAAACCGGGAGAGAATCGCCACGTCCTGCTCGCCCAAGGGGGCAAGCAGGGGGCGCAACTGAGCCAGGCTGGCCGCAATGACAATCATGCCTTTGTGCTGTGGACGACCTTTCAGGCGTAAGAGCCGCTTAAGTCCGAGCGGGCTTATCGGGTTGCACCCGAGCCCAAAACAGGACTCGGTCGGGTACGCCAGTACTCCATGATGTTTATAGCGGGCGCGTAGCTGGCGTACGGCAGGCCAAAATCGAATCGACATATCTTAGATATAATCAGTCAAAAACAAACCATACCAGATTAACGGCGCTGCACAGCGCGGTAGCCAATATCACGGCGCATTTGTTTGCCGTTAAACTCGATGGCTTCTGCAACTTCATATGCACTCTGTTGTGCCTGCTTCACATTCTCACCCAGTGCCGTCACGCACAAGACCCGTCCGCCACTGACAGTGACATTGCCGTCACTATCCAGAGCGGTACCTGCGTGAAAAACCTGCACATGCTCGTTATTGTGTTTTAGACCACTGATGATGGCTCCCTTTTGTGGAGTGTCCGGGTAACCTTCCGCGGCCAATACTACGCCAAGTGCTACTCGGCGGTCCCACTCCGCCTCAATCTGATCCAGTTTGCCTTTAACACCGAACTCCAGCAGATCAACCAGGTCACTTTTCAGTCGGGACATGATGGGTTGTGTTTCCGGGTCACCCAGGCGGCAATTGAATTCCACAACGCGTGGTGCACCTTCGTCATCAATCATCAGCCCGGCATACAGAAAGCCGGTATAAGGATGCCCATCCTTAGCCATGCCTTGTACGGTGGGCAAAATGATTTCACGCATGGTTCTGGCGTGCACGTCAGGGGTGACCACCGGCGCCGGAGAGTAAGCCCCCATCCCGCCGGTATTCGGACCTTTGTCGCCATCAAGCAGACGCTTGTGATCTTGGCTGGTTGCCAGCGGCAGTACGTGCTCACCGTCAACCATCACAATAAAGCTCGCTTCTTCACCCTGCATGAACTCTTCGATGACCACGCGCGCACCTGCATCGCCCATGCGGTTGTCCAGTAGCATCATGTCAACAGCGGCATGCGCTTCTTCCAGGGTCATGGCAACCACAACCCCTTTACCTGCGGCCAGACCGTCAGCCTTGATGACAATCGGGGCGCCTTCCGTATCTATATATGCATGTGCCGCAGCAGCATCGGCAAAGGTCTTGTACTTGGCAGTCGGGATACCATGCCGTTCCATGAAGGCCTTGGCATAGTCTTTCGACCACTCCAGTTGAGCAGCGCCACGGGTTGGCCCAAAAATCGCCAGCCCTTCTTTGCGGAATGCATCCACTACACCTTGTGACAGCGGCGCCTCAGGACCAACAACGGTCAACTCGACATGTTCTCGTTTTACAAACTCAATCAACTCAGGGATGGCAGTAATGGCAATATTGGTCAGGTTTTTATCGGTTGCTGTGCCGGCATTGCCAGGCGCAACAAATATCTTGGACACTTTGGGAGAGGTGGAGAGCCTCCATGCCAAGGCATGTTCACGACCACCAGAACCAATAACCAATACTTTCATAGTCAAACCCTATATATATAGATATATGCGGAGCAAAAGCGGCTTCGCTGAAATGCATCAAATTAAACAAGTGCAATTTTACCCTGCAAAAGACAAAAGCACATTAGAAAACAGCACTGCTTATAGAGGATGTTCAGCAAATCTGCTATCGGCGTGATTGCCAGCGCGCAAGACGTAAAAAATACATGTCAGTACGGTTTTGCTTTTTTGATTTATAAACAAAGACTTGCTAGTATTTTTGTTGTTTTGGCTGCGTTGCTGGAGAGAAAACTTTGCAGAGAGGTGTTGACGATGCTGGCTGAAGTGCGTATAGTTCGTACCTCTGCTGCTGACGCAGACGACGAAACGAAGCGATTAATCGCTGAGTTTACGAAAGTTTGAAGTTGGTTGCAACTGCTCTTTAACAAACGAACAACCGATAAGTGTGAGTGCTTGTTTCGGACAAAGACCTTCGGGTCTGCAAAGAAATAAGTGCTTACACAGTCAAGAAAAGAAATTTTTTTGAGTGTACGTAAGCCAGTTTTAAAGATTGAACTTAAGAGTTT
>NZ_AQXU01000020.1 GCF_000376945.1 Leeia oryzae DSM 17879 | reverse complement strand
TGAAACGACGTAGCGCCGATGATAGTGAGCATTGCGCTTGTGAAAGTAGGACACTGCCGGGCACCCCACAGGAAGCCCCTGATCTGACGATCAGGGGCTTTTTACGTTTGGGACGGGGGAATAGCGGGCCGGGAAAATGAATGGCAAGGGTTGCCCATACATCCCTCATAGTGGCCTTAGGTCAGTGTGGAGAGGATCTGACGCGACCAGGCGGCGAAGGCTTCAGGGGCGAGGAGTGGGGATGGTGTACTCACGCGTAGGTTGGTGTCTGTGGAGGTAGACAGGTTCAGACCGTAGGGATCGAGGGTGAGGAGCGTCCATCCTGTCGTGCGCTGAAGTTCGGTGAGCAGTTGCCGGGACTCCTCTGGGGAAAAGCCTGGGCAGTCGGCAAGGTAGGTGGTGCCGGCTAGCCAGCCCATCTGGCCGAAGCCGGCGATGAAGCGCAGGGCTTGCGGGAGGAAGCGGTAGAAGCGGAAGCCGCCCAGGCTCAGGTATGCATTGCTCTCTGGTAACAGCTTAGTGAATCGGTCCAGTTCGTCGAGCGTTGGGTCAAAGGGGGTGGCGGTGCCTATCAGCGTTAGCCGGGTGGTGGTTTTATCGCCTTGCTGTGTGATGAGCAGGCTTGCATTGGGTGATGCCTGGAGGTTTTTGGTGTGTTCAGCGAGGTGGCTGATGAGGAACACCGGGCAGCCGGTGTGATCGCTGCAGATGGGCACCCAGGAGGCGTGTGGAAAATCTGGCAGGTAGGTGGAGTGGGTTGCGAGGGTTGCTTCTCTTGCTGCCCGTACAAAATATTGTGCAGTGCTGGCTGGAATTTTCATGCTGGCTCAGGTTAAGCAAAAATAATGTGTGGAACTGCTTGGGCAATTTCTTGCAAAGCGGGGTTTTCTTTGGCCTTCTTATTGGTAATCAACTGGGTAATGTCTTTGAGTGCGCAGTACTGTGCCCGACTGCTTTGTCCAAGTTTGCTGTAGTCCGCCAGGATGAGTCGGGCTTTTGATTGTCTGGCCATGGCTTGGGCCAGTTCTGTTTCTTGGTAATCATAGTTGCACGCACCCTGAACCACATCCAGGGCGACAGGTGATAGCAGGGCCAGATCAGCCTTGTATTGGTAGATTTCTGCAATTGCTTTACTACCGATAGTCGCTGGTGCCCTGTGGTTGATATTACCCCCCAGCACAATGATTTCTATGTTGGGAGCGCTACGTAATTTTAGGGCGGCATCAAAAGAATTGGTGATGACGGTCACGCCGCCTATTTGTGCTAGTTCTTCTGCCAGAATGGTGGTGGTAGTACCTGCATCCATGAAGAGGGTTTGGCCTGGCCTGATAAAAGGCAGGGTGGCTCTGGCGATGTCTCTTTTGTATTGAACCCGGCTCTGTGCGCGTTCTGCAATCGGGGCTTCATCTTCTGTCTGGATAATGCCGCCGTGGACTCTTTTTAGCAGGCCTTGCTGCTCCATGGCGAGTACATCGCGCCTGACGGTCTCTCGGGATACATTCAGGGTCGAGATGATCTGTTCAATCGAAATGCGCTGCTGTGCGGAGAGTAATGCCTTGATGCGCTGATGACGCTCTTCTTGCCACATGAGCTGATAATTCCTTGATTGAGCTGAATAAAACGTTATGAGGCATCATACCAAGTTAGGCATCGGTTAGAGAGTTATGTAGGGAATTTTTGACAAAAAAAGGCCACTAGCATCTGCTAGTGGCCTTTTTTAATGGCTTGGGTGCGACCGTGTTATTCGGCTGCTGCCAGCTGCGGTGGATTGCGCAGTTTGATGTGCAGTTCTCTCAGCTGTTTGTCGTCTACCGAGTTTGGTGCGCTGGTCAACAGACACTGGGCGCGCTGGGTTTTCGGGAAGGCGATGACGTCACGAATGGATTCGGCACCGGTCATCAGTGTTACCAGACGATCCAGACCAAATGCCAGGCCACCATGGGGTGGTGCGCCGAACTGCAGGTTATCCAGCAGGAAGCCAAATTTGTTTTGGGCTTCTTCAGGTGTGATCTTCAATGCATCAAAGACTTTCTTCTGTACGTCTGCTTTATGAATACGCACTGAGCCACCACCGATTTCCCAGCCGTTCAGCACCATGTCGTAGGCTTTGGCCAGGCAGGCGCCAGGGTTGCTGGTCATCAGGTCTTCATGACCATCTTTTGGTGAGGTGAACGGATGGTGACATGCTGTCCAGCGGTCATCTTCTTCGTCGTATTCAAACATCGGGAAGTCAAGCACCCACAGCGGACGCCATTCTTTCACGAAGTAACCATTGGCTTCACCACGCTCGTGGCCGATCTTGATACGCAGGGCACCGATTGCTTCATTAACGACTTTGGCTTTGTCTGCACCAAAGAAGATGATGTCGCCATCCTGAGCTTCTGTGCGGGCCATGATTTCATTCAGGGCATTCACAGACAGGAACTTGACGATTGGAGACTGTAGGCCACTACTTTCGTCGTTGGTGATCTTGGTTTTGTCGTTTACCTTGATGTAAGCCAGACCCTTGGCACCGTAGATGCCGACAAACTGGGTGTAGTCATCGATTTCTTTACGGGAGAGGGATGCACCATTTGGTACGCGCAAGGCGACAACACGGCCATTGTGCATGTCTGCTGCACCGCGGAAGACCTTGAATTCTTCTGTTTTCATCAGGTCTGTCAGTTCGGTGAACTTCAGGGTCACACGAAGGTCAGGCTTGTCTGAACCATAGTAGTACATGGCATCCTGATAAGACATGCGCGGGAATTCGCCAAGATCAACACCGATGGATTCCTTGAAGGTGTGGCGAGCCATGCCTTCGGTGATGTCCATGATCTGGTTTTCGGTCAGGAATGAAGTTTCCAAGTCGATCTGGGTGAATTCTGGCTGGCGGTCTGCACGCAGATCTTCGTCACGGAAGCATTTGGTGATCTGGTAGTAACGGTCGAAGCCAGCAACCATCAACAGCTGCTTAAATAGCTGAGGGGACTGTGGCAGGGCGAAGAATTGGCCATCGTGCACGCGGGACGGCACCAAGTAATCGCGCGCGCCTTCTGGCGTGCTGCGGGTCAGCATCGGGGTTTCAACGTCGATAAAGCCTTGTGCGTCCAGATAGTTACGGATCAACATCGCGACACGGTAGCGCAGACGCAGGTTTTTCTGCATGGCAGGGCGACGAAGGTCCAGTACGCGGTAGGTCAGACGTGTATTTTCTGACAGGTTGTCATCATCCATCAGGAACGGTGGGGTCACTGAAGGGTTCAGTACCTCGATTTCATCGGCGATGACTTCGATGGCGCCGGATACCAGATTAGGGTTTACGGTACCTTCTGGACGTGGGCGAACGCGGCCGACAATCTTGAGTACGAATTCGTTCCGGACGGTTTCGGCAACGGCGAAGGTAGCTGCATTGTCCGGGTCGCATACGACCTGAACCAGGCCTTCACGGTCGCGCAGGTCAATAAATACAACGCCACCGTGGTCACGACGACGGTGTGACCAGCCATAAAGGGTGACAGTTTGTCCCAGGAAACGTGTATCTACCAATCCGCAGTATTCGGTACGCATGTTGATGTATGTCTTTCGTTTGTTTGTATGTGTGTTCGGTTAATTCTGACTGACGGGCCGCCTGTTGAAAAATCAGGGTGTGACGGTTTTGTCTGTCTGGATGATGGTTGGCGCATGTTTTGGCGCGACAACACCCATCGAAATAATGTATTTCAGTGCTTCGTCAACGGTCATGTCCAGTTCTTTGGCCGCTGCCTTGGGGACAATCAGGAAAAAACCTGAGGTCGGGTTAGGCGTTGTGGGCACGTAGACGCTGATCATGTCTGGTGGCAGCAAGTCTGCTACCTGTCCTGATGGCGTTCCGGTCTGGAAAGCGATCGTCCAGCTGCCCTGATGCGGATACTGCACCAGAAGTGCTTTGCGGAATGCTTGTCCGTTACTGGAAAACAGGGTGTCTGAGACTTGTTTTACGCTATTGTAAATGGTCTTGAACACTGGGATGCGGCTAAGCAGGTTTTCCCACAGGGTGTAGATGCGCTTGCCCAGGATATTTGAGACCGTCACGCCAGTGAGTAGCAACACTAGTAGCGTGATGATGACACCTAAGCCGGGTAGTCCTTTGACGTTGAGGCCAATCACGGGGATCTGGAAACGGATCAGGGTTTCTGGTTGCCATTGTTCTGGTAACCAGTGAAAAATGCCATCCAGTGTGCCCACGATCAGCTGTAGCACCCACAAGGTGATGACGAGCGGGACCCAGATGAGCAGGCCTGTCAGCAGGTAGCGACGTAGCGATAGGAAGGTCAAGCGCATCCACCTGCTCCGCATGCGGGGGTAGCAGCGCTTTCTGTGCTGGAAGCACTGCTGGTGGTGGTTGCTGATGTGGATGACGATCCTGATGCAGGTGTGCTGGCGGAGCCAGAGCCACCACGGAAGTCGGTTACATACCAGCCTGAGCCTTTCAGCTGGAAGCCGGCGGCAGTGAGTTGCTTAGAGAACGTGGACTTGCCGCATTCTGGGCAGTCTGTCAGTGGTGCGTCAGATATTTTTTGCAAAACGTCTTTGGCAAAACCGCAGCTGTTACAGCGATATGCATAAATCGGCATGATCAAAACCTCTAAATCACAAGTGCAATACAAACCTGTAATTATACCTGATTTTGGTGAGGGTTGATGTAAAACTGGTGGTTGACGTGGTTTTTTTGCGGAAGAAAAAAGCCTGCTGTGCAAGCAGGCTTTGGGTGGTTATGGACGCAGTGCGCTGGCTTCTTGGGCAAGGCGGGTGATTTCGGCCCAGTCTTGCCTGGCGATGGCATCTTTAGGGGTTAGCCATGAGCCGCCAATGCACACGACGTTTGGCAGTTTCAGGAAGTCTGGTGCGGTTTGCGGGGTAATGCCGCCGGTTGGACAGAACTTGATTTCTGGCAGCGGACCACGAATGGCATCCAGCAGTTTTACGCCACCGGCAGGGACGGCTGGAAACAGTTTCAGGACTTCAAAACCTGCGTCACGAGCGACCATGGCTTCTGACGGTGTCATGACGCCTGGCAGGAAAGGAAGGCCGCTTGCCTTGATGGCGTCAAGGAAGGCGGGTGTGCTACCCGGGCTGACGCCAAAACTGGCGCCTGCGGCGATCACGGCATCCAGCTGGCTGGCTTTGGTGATGGTGCCCGCACCCAGAATGGCGCCGGGGACTTCTGCCTTGATGATTTTGATGGCTTCCAGTGCTTTGGGTGTCCGAAGTGTCACTTCGAGCGTGCGGATGCCGCCAGCGACCAGTGCATTGGCAAGCGGGATGGCTGTGTCTAGATCGTCGATGACGATGACGGGCATCACGGTGGTGGCGGCAATAATTTGATCTAGATTCATGTCGTGGTCTCGCTTGCGTGTGCGGTGGCTTAATCGTTGAAATTGAACGTGAGGGCGCCGGATTCTGCGTTGCTGGCGTGGTGTCTCATGCCGGTAAATAGCTCGCGACCAAAGCCGAACTGGTTCTGGCTGAGATCCTGAACGGCGATCTCGCGTTGTGACCAGATGTCTTCCGGGACTTCTGCCGTGACGACGCCTGCTTCGGCATCGAGCGTGATTATGTCACCGTCTCTGATTTTGCCCAGGGCGCCACCAGACAGAACTTCGGGGCTCATGTGGATGGCGGCGGGTACCTTGCCGGATGCGCCGGACATGCGCCCGTCGGTCACCAGTGCGACCTTGAAGCCACGCTCTTGCAGGACGGCGAGTGTCGGTGTCAGTTTGTGCAGCTCTGGCATGCCATTGGCGCGCGGCCCCTGGAAGCGGATGACGGCTACAAAGTCGCGCTCCAGTTCGCCACGTTTGAAGGCGGACAGGAGTTCGTCTTGATGGTTAAAGACGATAGCGGGTGCGGTGATCTTGCGATGTTCTGCTGCAACAGCAGAGACCTTGATCACGGAGCGGCCAAGGTTGCCTTTGAGTAGACGCAGTCCACCGTCCGCGCTGAATGCAGAAGCGACAGGGCTGAGTACCGTTGGGTCGCCGCTAACCTTGGTGCCTGGTTTCCAGGCCGCCTGGCCGTCTACCAGATGAGGTTCCTGGGTGTACAGGTGCAGGCCGCTACCGACGACGGTTTCGACATTGTCGTGCAACAGGCCGGCATTGAGCAGTTCGTTGATCAGGAAGGCCATGCCGCCAGCGGCGTGGAAATGGTTTACATCGGCTTTGCCATTAGGATAAACGCGAGCCAGCAGAGGAACGACGGCTGACAGGTCATTGAAATCGTCCCAGTTGATCTGGATGCCGGCTGCATGGGCAATGGCCGGCAGGTGGATGGCGTGGTTGGTGGAGCCGCCGGTGGCGAGCAGGCCAACAATGCCGTTAACGATGGCTTCAACCGTGATCATGTCGGCCAGCGTCTTGCCTTGTTGTGACAGTTTGACCGCCTGCTGAGTGGCTGCCTCGGTCAATGCTTTTCTGAGTGGCGTGCCGGGCGTAATGAATGCAGCGCCTGGCATATGCAGGCCCATGATTTCCATCAGCATCTGGTTACTGTTGGCGGTGCCGTAGAAAGTACAGGTGCCTTCACTGTGGTACGAGCCCATTTCGGATTCCAGCAGGGCGTCTCGGCCTACTTTGCCTTCTGCATACAACTGGCGCACTTTGGCTTTTTCTGAATTGGCGATACCGGAGGTCATCGGACCGGCCGGGACGAACACGGCGGGTAGATGGCCAAAGCGCAGTGCCCCAATCAGCAGGCCGGGAACGATCTTGTCGCAGACACCCAGATACAGGCCGGCATCAAATACCTGATGTGACAGGGCGATGGCGGTGCTCATGGCGATGATGTCGCGGCTGAACAGCGAAAGCTCCATGCCTGGCTGGCCTTGGGTGACGCCATCGCACATGGCGGGCGTGCCGCCGCCAACTTGTGCGGTTGCGCCAATAGCGCGTGCGGCTTCTTTGATGATGTCCGGGTAGTTTGCGTAGGGGTGATGCGCGGACAGCATGTCATTGTAGGAGGTGATGATGCCAACGTTTGGCGCTTTTGCGGCTTTTAGCGTCAGCTTGTCGTTCTTTGGCATGGCGGCGTAGGCATGCGCTACGTTGGTGCAGGAGACGTGGTCCCGCGTGGTGCCGGACAGTCTGGCGGCCTGCATGCGGGCCTCGTATTGAGACCGGCTTTGCTGGCTGCGTTGTTTGATCCGGTTGGTAACATCGATGAGCGTTGGGTGCAGGGCCATGATATTGATCTCTTGTAGGATTGTTACATTTAACGCCACGTTGCCGGTGTATGTCAAGGTGAATTTTGTTCAATAAATATCAATATATTGCAGGATTGTACGGGGGTTGATGTTGTACTGGACATTGTGAAATTAAATTAGTAGTATTGTTACATTGACTGTCTGGCTGGGTTGTCATCGGGGTGTGTGGCGCGCGTGGCGCCTGCCTTGTTCTGATCCGGATTTGACGGGCCGCGGGTAGCGGTAGAGTATTCCAATAAAGAGTCACCACCCTGCGTGGCTAATGATGACTGCAAGAGAGGATGTGCGCTGTGACAACAACTCAATCATTTAATATGGTGTTGTTTGGAGGTACTGGTGATCTGGTGATGCGAAAGCTGCTGCCAGCCTTGTATCAGGCGCATCGATCTGGCAGTTTGGGCCCGGGACGGATTCTTTGTCTGGGCCGTCGCGATTTTTCTCAAGACGATTATCACGGGCAGGTGAGCGCGAAGGCGCGCGAGTTCCTGCCCAAAGCGGACTGGTCTGATGCGACCTGGGCCGAGTTTGCCAATCGTATTCATTATGTGCGGATCGATGCGGAAAATGCAGATGATTATCCGGCCTTGAAAGAGGCCGTGAATGCAGAGTCCGCAGAGGTCACCGTTTACTACCTGTCGACCAGCCCGTCCCTGTTTACTGGTATTTGCCAGAATCTGGCCGCCCAAGGCATGA
The DNA here is from genome assembly GCF_000376945.1 of Leeia oryzae DSM 17879. Classification (GTDB taxonomy): domain Bacteria; phylum Pseudomonadota; class Gammaproteobacteria; order Burkholderiales; family Leeiaceae; genus Leeia; species Leeia oryzae. The sequence goes on along the minus strand of NZ_AQXU01000020.1, from coordinate 202,907 downwards.
ACGGTGACAATGTCCGTGTGGTGCTGGAGAAGCCGCTAGGTCACGATTTGCAGTCCAGCAACGATATTAATCAGTCTGTCGGCAAGTATTTCCAGGAACGCCAGATTTACCGTATTGACCATTATCTGGGCAAAGAGTCGGTTCAGAACCTGATGGCATTGCGGTTTGGTAACGCATTGTTTGATCCGCTATGGCGTCGGGAATGGATCAGCGATGTGCAGATTACCATTGCCGAAGAAGTGGGCATTGAAAAGCGTGGCGGGTTTTATGACCACACTGGTGCGCTGCGAGACATGGTGCAGAACCACTTGTTGCAAATGCTGTGCTTTGTGGCCATGGAGCCACCGTTTAATCTGGATTCGGACGCGATTCGGGATGAGAAACTGAAAGTACTGCGTGCGCTGGTGCCGTATACCAATGAAGACGTGCTCACCAAAACGGTGCGTGGCCAGTACAAGGCGGGGGCATCCCGCGGCCAGCCGGTGGTGGGTTACCTGCAAGAAGAAGGAGTGCCCGCGGACAGTACAACGGAAACCTTTGTGGCCTTGCGTTGTGAAATTGCCAACTGGCGCTGGGCCGGTGTGCCGTTCTTCCTGAGAACCGGCAAGCGCATGGCTGACCGTCTGGCAGAAATCGTGATTAATTTCCGCGATGTGCCGCATCAGATTTTCCCGGCACCGGGTGGTATCAGTTCACCCAACAAGCTGGTGATTCGCCTGCAGCCAGAAGAACACATGAAGCTGTATTTCCTGGCAAAAGCGCCTGGCGACAATATGCGCTTGCAGCAGGTGCATCTGGATCTGGATTTTGCCGCCAGTTTCTCCATCCGCCGTGCAGAGGCCTATGAGCGCCTGCTGCTGGATACCATTCGCGGCAATCTGTCTTTGTTTGTGCGTCAGGATGAACTGGAGCAGGCCTGGAAGTGGGTAGAGCCGATCATGAACGTGTGGGCGCAGGACGGTAGTTCGCCAAAACCTTACACGGCCGGCACCTGGGGGCCTGCGGCGTCTTCTGCTTTGTTGTCCCGCGACGGTTTGTCCTGGCACGAAGAGGCATAAGCGATCATGACGTTCCATGAATTTGCAGATACCCGACAGCAGGCCGCTGCGCTGGCAGAGGCTATGGCGGCGACATTGAAAACGCATTTAAGCATGCATGAGAAGGCCGTGATTGCCGTGTCGGGTGGCAAGTCGCCCGTGCCTGTCTTTGAAGCGCTGCGCAAGACGGACTTGGACTGGTCCCGAGTGGTCGTTACGCTGGTAGACGAGCGCTGGGTGCCAAATGACCATGCCGCCAGCAATGAAGCGCTGGTCAGGCAGCATTTGCTGCAGGAAAACGCAGCCGCAGCCACTTTCGTGCCGATGTATAACCACGCAGCCTCTGCCAAAGCGGCGGAGGCGGATTTGAACACCGTGTTTGCCGATTTGCCGTTGCCTTTTGCGCTGGTTGTGCTTGGCATGGGGGATGACGGACATACCGCCTCTCTGTTCCCGGCTAGTCCGGCGCTGGATGCTGGCCTGGTGGCTGATGCGCCGTTGTGTCTGGCGCAGGTAGGGGCCGTTGAACCTACGGAGCGGATGAGTTTGACGTTGCCGGCGATTTTGAATGCCGGACGGGTCTTCTTGCAGTTTGCCGGCGAGGGCAAAAAGGCGGTATTTGATCTGGCCAGCCAGCAGGCCGAAAAACGCTGGCCAGTGAGTTTTGTGCTGGCGCAGTCATCCACACCGGTGGAGGTGTTCTATGCCCGGTAAACAGAAACCCTGGCTGATTGCGGACATTGGCGGGACCAATGCCCGGTTTGCCTTGTTTGACCACGATCTGACAGCTGCGCCCGATACTTTCCGCGAGGAGCAGGTGTTGCCGACCCGTGATTATCCGACCTTGCGCGACGCCGCAGAGGCCTATCTGCAGCAAGTCGGTATGGCGGCACCGGCAGACCGTCCGGACTATGCGGCGTTTGGCATTGCCAACCCGATTGCCGGTGATCTGGTACAGATGACCAATCACAGCTGGCGGTTTTCGATTTCCGGTTTGCAGGCAGAGCTGGGTCTGAAGAAATTATTGATGCTGAATGACTTTTCGGCACTCGCGCTGGCCTTGCCACACTTGAGCAAGGAAGAAACCGTGCAGGTGGGTGGCGGAGACAAAGTCCCGGACACCGCCATTGCGCTGCTGGGCGCAGGTACGGGCTTGGGTGTATCAGGCCTGGTGCCTAATGGCCACGGCGGCTGGGTGGCTTTGTCCGGCGAAGGCGGGCACGCCACATTCTCGCCCTTTAACGAGCGGGAGCGAGCCATCATGGACTTTGCGCAAACCCGGCTGGGTGGACATGAGCCGCATGTGTCGACAGAGCGTTTCCTGTGTGGCGGTGGTGGTGAAGAGCCAATGGGCCTGACGCTGATCTATGAAGCCGTGTGTCATCTGGATGGTGTACCGCATTTGAACTACAGCCCTGCGGATATTTCGACGCTGGGGGTATCGGGTGCCGATGTACAGTGCCGGGAAACGATTGATCTCTTCTGCGCCATGTTGGGGACGGCTGCAGCCAACCTGACGTTGACGCTAGGCGCGCGGGGCGGTTGCTTTATTGGTGGTGGGGTCGTGCCCAGACTGGGAGATTATTTTGCCAAATCGCCATTTCGTGCCCGCTTTGAGGCAAAAGGCCGCTTCTCCGAATACTTAAAAGCTGTACCTGCATTTGTAATTCATGCTAAATATCCGGCCTTTACGGGTGCGGTTGCCGCACTTCAGCAATTTGTGCGAGAGCAATAAGGGCGAGACCAGGATAACCCGCGGTTGTCGTGCAGGAAACGGGTACTCGTCACACAACAAATAAGGGAGAACGCTGTGCTTAACCGGATCAACCATCAGCTAAATAATCTGCCCAAGGCAGAACGCCTGGTGGCACAACAAGTGCTGGACCAGCCAAGATGGGCTGTCGAAGCACCGGTGGCCGAGATTGCGCGTGTGGCCCAAGTCAGCCAGCCCACCGTGATCCGTTTTTGTCGGAGCCTGGGGTGTGACGGCTTGTCAGATTTTAAACGCCGGCTGGCCAATAGCCTGGCCAGTGGCGTGCCGTTTGTACACAGCAGCGTGACACGCGATGACTCGGTGTCCGATTTGTCTGCCAAGGTATTTGATAACACGATTTCTGCGCTACTCAAATGTCGTAACGATTTGTCTGCACAGGCGCTGCAACAGGCGATTGCCTTATTGTCGGATGCCAAACGGATCGAATTTTATGGGCAGGGTAATTCCGGCATTATTGCCCAGGATGCCCAGCACAAGTTTTTCCGCTACGGCGTACCGACCGTTGCTTATTCTGACCCGCACGTCCATCGTATGGCGGCAGCGGTGCTAAGCGAAGGCGATGTGGTGGTGGTGGTGTCTGCCAGCGGCCGTTCTACCGATATTCTTCATTCTGTTCAAATGGCGCTCTCTGTTGGCGCCAGTGTGATTGCGATTACGCCTTCCGGAACCCCCCTAGCGAAACTGGCCACGGTCACCCTTGGCGCAGATGCACAGGAAGACGTCGAAGTATATGCACCCATGCTGTCCCGTCTGGTTCAGCTGGTCATTATTGATGTGCTAGCGGTGGGGGTCGCGCTCAAGCGTGGGCCACAAGCCATTCTTCAACTGGAAAAAGCAAAACGTAGCCTGAAAGAAAAACGGGTGAAAAACGGGGAAGACGTCTGATCATGTCCAAATTAACAGAAACCCAATCATGGCAAGCTCTATGGGCCCATTTCCGGGAACAGAGTCATTTACACATGCGTGACCTGTTCCGCGAGGACGAAGCACGTTTTGACAAGTTTTCGCTACAAGTGGGCGGGATTCTGCTGGATTATTCGAAGAACCGCATTCTGCCAGAGACCATGCAATTGCTGGTGAAGCTGGCCGAAGAGCGTGGCATGAGCGAACGCATTGCCGCCATGTTCAATGGCGAGAAAATCAACTTTACCGAAAAGCGTGCCGTGCTGCATGTGGCGCTTCGGAACCGGACCAACAGCCCGATCCTGGTCGATGGCGAAAACATCATGCCCAAGGTGAACGCCGTGCTGGACCGCATGTGTGCCTTTGCGCACAGCGTCCGTGCGGGTGACTGGCTGGGCTATACCGGGCAGCCGATTACCGATGTCGTATCGATTGGGATTGGCGGTTCAGACCTCGGGCCGCAGATGGTGTACGAAGCCCTGAAACCGTATGCCCATCCACGCATGCACATGCACTTTGTGTCTAACGTGGATGGCAGCCAGATTGCCGAAACGCTCAAAGAAGTGCATCCGGCCACCACGCTGTTCGTGATCGAATCCAAAACCTTTACCACCCAGGAAACCCTGACCAATGCCAAGACGGCGCGCGAATGGTTTCTGGCCGCAGCCAAGGATGAAAAGGCGATTGCCAAGCATTTTGTCGCCGTGTCTACCAACCGCCAGAAAGTCGTCGACTTCGGGATTGACCCGCAAAACATGTTCGAATTCTGGGACTGGGTGGGCGGACGTTTCTCGGTCTGGTCATCCATCGGCTTGCCGATTGTGCTGGCGCTGGGGCGTGACCATTTCTACGAGCTGCTCAACGGCGCCCATCTGATGGATCAGCATTTCCGCAACGCGCCGCTGGAAAAGAACATGCCGGTGCTGCTAGGCTTGTTGGGTATCTGGTACATGAACTTCTATGGTGGTGGCTCGCACGTGATTGCCCCGTACGACCAGTATCTGCATCGCTTCCCGTCCTATGTGCAACAGCTGGACATGGAATCGAACGGCAAGCAGGTCAACCGGGATGGTGAACGGGTAGACCATGAAACGGCACCGATTATCTGGGGTGAAACCGGTATCAACGGCCAGCATGCCTACTACCAGTTGTTGCACCAAGGGACGCATATTTCCCCAATCGACCTGATTTGTTCGATTGACAGCCGGCACTCCATGCCTGGCCACCATGACATTCTGTTGTCCAACGTCTTTGCCCAGGCGCAGGCCTTCATGCAAGGCAAGACCGCCGAAGAGGTTCGCGAAGAACTGGTGGCGCAGGGGCTGCACGGCGAAGAGCTGGAACAAATGATCCCGCACCGGGTCTTTGACGGTAACCGGCCAACCAATACCATCTTGCTGTCGACCCTGGATGCAAGAAATCTGGGTGCGCTGATTGCCTTGTACGAGCATAAAATCTTCGTCCAAGGTACAATTTGGGGTATCAACTCTTTCGACCAATGGGGGGTGGAGCTCGGCAAGCAACTTGCCAAGAAAATCCATGTCCAATTGATGGAGGGGAGTGATGTCTCTGAACATGACTGCTCTACACGTAAGCTGATCGAATACTATCGACGGTTTACCAAATCCGGCAAAGCGTGATTTTTACAAGACGTTAACCGGAGCGCCGCTTTCGGGGGGCTGACGATATCCGCTGTCAGCCTTTCCGTTTTTGGGGAGGGTGTTGTCCCGTAGGCGAATGGTGCCATGGGGGTGCACATTCGCCTGTTTTTTTCAGGTGTTACCCTGCTGGTTGCCTGTGTCCATTCGGTGGACGCTGGCGGCAAGAGAACGTGCTGACCGGATGAATCACGCAGCCTTGTGTGTTAGCATCTGTCATATAGACGTTTTCTTGTGGTAACCATCTCATGTCATCCAATATCGATACACCTTCGCAGATTCCTGAAGCTTCTCCGCTCGGCAAAGCCGTTACTTACTGCGACCATTACAACCCGTCGCTGCTGTTTCCTATTCCGCGTCAGCAAAAGCGTGACGAGATTGGCGTTGCCGCGGGCAAACTGCCTTTCATGGGGGTGGATATCTGGAACGGTTACGAGCTTTCCTGGCTGAACAGCAAAGGTAAACCGCAGGTGGCGCTGGCCGTATTCACCATTCCGGCCGATTCGCCTAACCTCATCGAATCCAAATCCTTCAAACTGTATCTCAACAGTTTTAACCAGACACGGCTGGACAGTGTGACTGCCTTGCGAGAGTTGCTGGTGAAGGATTTGTCACAAGCGGCCGGTGCGTCGGTCGGGGTGCAGATTCTGGGGGTAGACCGGTTTGAGGGGCAGAAACTGGCGGAGCTACAGGGGCACCTGATTGACGTACTGGATATCGAGGTGGACCAGTATTCACCCAATCCGGACTTGCTCGGTTTGCAACTATCGGCAGAGGAAGATGGCGAAGCCCCGGTGGAAGAAACGCTGGTATCCAATTTGCTCAAATCCAACTGCCTGGTGACTGGCCAGCCTGACTGGGGGAGCGTGCAGATTCATTATGTCGGCCAGCAGATCAACCATGAAGGCTTGCTGCGCTATCTGATCGGCTTCCGCCAGCATAACGAGTTTCATGAACAGTGCGTGGAACGGATTTTTACCGACATCATGCGCCAATGCAAACCAATCAAGCTGTCGGTTTACGCCCGCTATACCCGACGCGGCGGTCTGGATATCAACCCGTTCCGGACCAATTTCCCGCAAGGGCTACCGGAAAATACGCGCACAGCCAGACAATAAGTCACTATTCTGTTAGCATATCTGCATGGTGGTGATGCAGGTACAGGCATCAAACAGGAGACGAGATGATGGAACAGCATGCCCCCGCAGTTTTTCAGGAACAATTGCAATCGCTTGTCCGGGAACTCCGGCAGCTTAAAGGTGGCGATGCGTTGTTGCCGCTCTTGGCTGAGCGTGCCTGCCCCTTGTTGGGGGCCGATCGCCTGACGGTGTATGTGCTGTCTGCTGATCAGGACTCGATTATCGCCACCGTCAAAACCGGTCTGAACGACGCTCTGGAAATCTCCTTGCCGGTTTCTGAACAGAGCATTGCCGGTTACTGCGCCCTGCATCGGCAAAGCCTGAATATTGCCAATGCCTATGATGCCGCAGAATTGGCGCGCTATAGCCCGGATTTGCAGTTCCGTGCCGAGATCGATCAGCAAACCGGCTACCAGACCCGGCAGGTATTGGCTTGTCCGATCCTTCGTCCGTCTGACCAGCAACTGGTTGGTGTGCTGCAACTGATCAACCAAAAGCATAACCTGCCATTTCCCTTGCTGGTGCAGGATGGCGCCGCCAAATTGTGCCATGCCCTTGCCGATATCCTGAGTCCATCCCAATCCGCCTGATGCCAGCTTAATCGGCTGTGTTCCGTTGCCACCGCAGATACACGCTCGGCGCGTAGCCAGTTAGCCGTCGGAACATGGTGGTGAACGCGCCGGGGTGCTCAAACCCCAAATCCAATGCAATCCTTGTAATGGCTTCTCCATTGATCAAGCGCGGCAGCGCAGATAACACGCATGCTTGCTGTATCCATTGCTGAAACCCGATGCCTGTGTGCTGCCGGAAGTGGCGGCAGAATGTCCGTCGGCTGAGATTGAGCCGGGTATACCAGACGGACATGGGTTGATGAATGTCCGGTTGCTGTATGAATTGCAGGCAGAGTTCTGACATGGCCGGGTAGTTGGCTGGTAGCGGCAAGTTCAGGTCTGCGTGTGGCATGCGTGGCAGTTCTGCCAGCAGCAGCCCCATCAAATGGGTTTCACGGATATGGTGCGTGTAATCTTGCCGGAGCCTGGGTGCTTCAATCAACAGTTGATGTAGTAACTGACTCACGTCAATGACCGTGCAGCGGGCAGGCATAAGCGGCTGCGCATCAGGCCGTATGTACAGGCTGCAGGTCGTGACTGCGGTTAGCATGCTGACAGCGTGTTGTGTCCCGGCAGGAATCCAGACCGCACGGTGCGGCGGAACAATCCAGCTTCCATCGGCCGTTATGACCTTCATCATGCCGTGAGCTGCAAATAAAAGCTGATGTCTGAGATGCTGGTGCAGGGACAGTTGATGCCCTTGGGGGTAGCGGTTTTCTATGGCCAGCACATCTTCTGGAATATGTTCCCAGTCACTGGCGAGGACTTGTTCCATATTGGCACTTTTAAATCATTGATTGGCTTATTGTAGCAAGAGTGACGACCCACAAGCCATTAAGCTGTGCTTTTGCTTGAGGCAGGGGTGAGTGATGGTGTGGCTGGGGTTATGGGTTTGCGGGATGCTGACGGGGATAACGTCCATTCTGTTTGGGTTTGGCGGTGGATTTGTACTGGTTCCGTTGCTGGCGTATGTCTTGCCATTATTGCTCGGCGACGCCACGACAGGATATTTGCATCTGGCCATCGCTACCGCGACGCTGGTGATGTGTGGCAACGCCAGTCTGGCAAGCTGGGTGCAATGGCGTGCTGGCAAGCTGGCAAACATACCTGTCAGGTTACTCGTCTGGATTGCGTTGGGTGCCACATTGGGCGCATGGGCTGGCATGCAGTTGAGCGCCCGTTACCTGAAGGTGGCATTTCTGGTGTATCTGGCATTTTCCTGGCTGGACGCCGTATGCCGGCCGGGATTCTTGCATCGCAAGCGTGAATTGCAAAATGAGGGTTTGTTTGCCGCGTGTTGGCTGCAGTTACCGATTGGACTGGCGGTGGGGAGTATCGCCGCCATGCTAGGGGTGGGCGGAAGCGTCATGACAACACCGTGGCTACGCCGGCAGGGGTATGCCATGCAGCAAGCAACCGCCATGGCGAACCTGCTCAGTTTGCCTGTTGCCATGGCCGGTAGCATGGTATATCTGCAAATGGCCCCTGCAGGACGAGCAGGGTCGAGCGGCTTTATTGCCGGGGCTATCTACTGGCCCGCCGCCATTATCCTCATGTGTAGTGCAGGTCTGGGTATGCAAGTGGCTATTCGGCTTTTACCGAGGCTGCCGGATAAATGGCATGCGTATGGTTATCTCGGGTTGCTGGGGGTGGTGATTCTGGCGATGGTGTTTGTGTAACCATCCGGTAAGTGATAGCGTATTGGCATGGTATTTACTTTGTGAATGAGAGCTTCATATGAATCAGCCAGCCTGTATCGGTATTCTGACGGGCGGGGGGGACTGCCCCGGTCTTAATGCGGTCATCCGGTCGGTTGTCCAGACGGCGGTACGCCACTATGGTGCCAGGGTCTTGGGGATTGAAGATGGTTTCGAAGGCTTGGTAGAAGGGCGGATGCGGGAGCTGACCCTATCCAATACGGAAGGGATTTTGCCGGATGGCGGCACCATCCTGGGGACGTCCAACAAAGGGGACCCGTGGCATTATCATCAGACGCAAGCGGATGGCAGTGTCGTTCTGGTGAATTGTGCTGACCGGATGCTGGCCAATGCGCGCGCCTGGGGGCTGGATTGCCTGATTGTGGTGGGTGGAGACGGTACCATGCAGCTGGCCGGCAAATTTGCCGAGATGGGGATCCCGATTGTAGGGGTGCCTAAAACCATTGATAACGATCTGGCCGCCACAGACCAGACGTTCGGGTTTGATACGGCGACTGCCGCAGTGTGCGAGGCGCTGGACAAGCTGGCAACAACCGCATCGTCACATCACCGGGTCATGGTGGTGGAAGTCATGGGGCGGAGCGCAGGCTGGATTGCTTTGTGGGGTGGCCTGGCAGGGGCTGCCGATGTGATCTTGTTGCCGGAGGTCGACTGGGACTGGGCGCCCGTGTGTGACAAGGTGAAAGCCCGCCATGAAGAGGGCATGCGCTATTCGCTGCTCTGTGTGGCAGAAGGGGCCAAATTGCCCGGGAAGGGTGAGCAGATTCTGATTCGGGACGAGCGACTGACCGACCCGGTCCGCTTGGGCGGGATTGGCAGTGTTGTCGCCAGAGAAATCGAGGCGCGTACCGGGCTTGAGGCGCGTGTCACCGTCTTGGGGCATTTGCAGCGAGGCGGTTCGCCCACCAGTTTTGACCGGGTGCTGTCGATCCGTTTCGGGACGTTGGCCGCGGCGTGCGCCTGTACTGGCAAAACCGGAGTGATGGTGTCACTGAAAGGCGCCGAGGTGGTCACGGTACCGATTACGGATGCTTTAGCGCCCCGAAAAGTGATCCCGGTAGATCACCCTGTATTGCAAATGGCCAGACAACTGGGCGTGTGCCTGGGGGATATCTGACGTGCCGGGCAAACCACATAAAATCTTGGTCAGTGCTTGTCTGTTAGGGCAGCCGGTTCGTTATGACGGCAAGGCGCTGTCAGTTCTGGATACGCATTTACAGCAGTGGCAAACGGAGGGACGAGTGGTGCCGGTGTGTCCGGAGCTGGCGGGCGGCTTGCCAGTGCCACGTCCGGCAGCCGAAATCCGGCATGGGGCTGGTCAGCAGGTATTGCATGGTCTGGCCAAGGTGACGACCCAAGGAGACGAGGACGTATCGGGTGCATTTGTACAGGGCGCGCATACGGCACTTGAATTGGCGTTGCGACATGAATGTGCTGTTGCGATTCTGACCGCCAAAAGTCCTTCTTGCGGGAATGCGCAAATTTATGATGGTACCTTTCAGCGACAATTAAGAGACGGGCAGGGCGTCACTGCTGCATTATTGGTTGCCAATGGGATTGTGGTGTTTAACCAGCATCAGTTGGCAGAGGTGGCTGCGTATCTGGACGGCTTAGGCTGACCGACCCCAAGATAAGACGTGTGATCTGTGGATGGCTTGGTGATGGGGTGGTGGATATCGCATTACTCCATCCACCAAATTCCCTTACCCAATCCCCCTACACCCAAGGCCTGCTTAAAGTGCCGTAGTTTGCTGATACAGCGCTTCAATTTGTTCTACGCTTGGTGGCTTGGCCCCTGCTGACAGGCAGGCACCGGCGCCGGCAGCCACCGAGTATCGCAAGTGTTCTGCCCACGTGTGGTCGGTGTGGTACATCAGGCTATACAGAAAGCCGCCAATGCTGGCATCGCCGGCCCCTACGCTATCGATAACCTCAATTTTTGGCGGTTTGGCCGACCAGGATTGTTCGCCAATATGGATAGAAGCACCTTCTTCTCCCCGGGTGTACAGAAAGGCGGCGTTCGGGTTCCAGCTGCGCAGGGTATCGAATGCGGTGTCAATATCGTGCGTGCGGAACAAGCCCGCCAGATCCTCATCCGACACCTTGACGATATCGGCAAGTCGGGTCATGGCGTTCAGGATCGGATCATAATGTTCATCCATGAGCACCCGGAAGTTCGGGTCATAACTGATTTTGACCCCGGCCGCCTTGAGCTTTTCTGCCAATGCCACCAGTTTGCCGGCCAGTGGTTGTCTTGCCAGGCTTACCCCGCAGAAATGTACCCATTCCACAGCACCTTCCCAGCCCGTTGGCAGCAGGGAGGGGTCAAAGTGCAGGTCTGCACTGTCATCCCCGATAAAGAAATACTTGGGCGGTTGTGTTTCATGCACGATGGCGAGCAACGGAGATTTGTCCGGCTGCTGTAAAAAACGCATGTCGAGCTGTGCGTCTTCGGTTGCCTGGCGCAAGGCCTGGCCAAAGATGTCGCGGCTGACAGCACCGGCAAAGGCGCTGGGCACCCCCAGTTTGGCCATGACGCGCGCCACATTCCAGGTGGCGCCACCGGTTTTGGTGACCCAGGTGTCTTCACCAGTGCGGATAATATCGGTGAGTGCTTCGCCAGCGGCGACAAAGCGGGGCAGGGTTGTACTCATGTTCTGTTCCTGTGTCATGACGAGATGTTAATTGGCGGCGGGCAGTACGTTCAGTGCTTCGTAGCAGGCACCCATGGTGTGATAGTCCACTTTGCCAGCCGGGCTCTTTTCATCGCTGTAAGCGCGGTTATCTGCCGTCAGGATCCGGTACCAGGCACCATGCTGATGATCAATCATGTGATCCCAGCTGTATGCCCAGATTTTCTCGTACCAGTCCCAATAGCCTTCTTTACCCGTTCTGTGGGCCAGCAAGGCCGCCGTAGCCAGGCTTTCTGCCTGCACCCAGAAGTATTTGTCGCCATCGCAGATTTCGTTCTGTGGCCCGAACCCGTAAAAAATGCCGCCGTGTTCGTGGTCCCAGGCTTTTTCCATGGCGGTATCAAACAGGTTGATGGCGCGAGGCAGCAGCCAGTCTGAGTGACCTTGCAGATGGTCTTGATGGCGTTCCAGAATCAGCAGCAGTTTGGCCCACTCTGTCAAATGGCCCGGCTGATAACCCCATGGGCGGAAAATATTGGTCTTGTCATCCTTGTTGTATTCCCAGTCGACTTGCCAGTCTTGTGTGTAGTGCTCCCACATCATGTTGTTGGCCAAGGCCGCCTGACGGATGCTGATATTGTGTGCCAGCAATTCTGCACGGTGCAGAAAGCGAATCTCCCCGGTTGCTTCAAATGCCGCGATCAAGGCTTCGCAGGCATGCATGTTGGCGTTTTGTCCCCGGTACGGCTTGATCTGCCAGTCTGCCGTGGCTTCATCTGCATACAGACCGTACTGAGGCTCCCAGAAGCGCTTCTCCATCAGTTCCCAGGTTTCATTCAGCCAGGCTCTGGCTTCTGCTACTCCTGCCATGATGGCGTGAGAATACGCCAGCAAGACAAACGCCAGTCCGTAACAGTGATTGGTGCCATCCTCAATACGGCATTGGCCATCATGCCACGACAACTGCCATGCATAGCCGCCGGTAGCCGGGTTGCGATGCGCCTCGCGCAAAAAGCGGAGCGCATGGTGCACGGCTTCCAGATATTCCGGGTTGCCAAACTGGCGATACGCCATGCCAAACGTGAACACATAGCGGGTGCTGCTGACCAGATGCCGGGTATGTTTGTCATACACCGTGCCGTCATCTTTGAAGAAGTGATAAAAGCCGCCACTCGGGTCCACGCAGCGCGGGTAGTAAAACGCCATGGTTTGCAAAATATGGGTACGGAGCGTTTTGGCCGAGCGGAAGTCTGGGTAGCTCACGGTAAGTTCCTTCAAAAATGGAGACGTAAGATGATCGGGTGGGCAAGGTGATTCAGGCACTGGCCGAGCTTTGCCGGATCACGAGTTCTACTGGCTGAATTCGCTGTTCCATCGTGTCTTGCTCATGCAACTGCAGTAGTTGTATGCCTTCCCGGCCCAACGCTTCTTTGTTGACATGGATGGTGGTCAGCGACGGAATGGATTGCTGGGCGGCATCAATGTCATCAAAGCCGACAATGGCGATGTCTGCCGGCACGCGCAAACCTTCTGCCAGACAGACTCTCATGGCTGCCAGGGCGACGGAGTCATTAAAGCCAAAAATGGCATCTGGTCGCTGCGGTAGTGACAGCAATTGCAACGTGGCTTCACGTGCGGCTTCTTCCAGCGGCATGTCCGGGTTCAGGGTTACTTCCAGATCCGGGTCTGACAGTTGGCGCGCATCAAACAGGGCTTTGCGGTAGCCATGCGCACGTTCACGAATACTGTAATGGGCCTGCGAGCCAGACAGGTAGGCGATGCGCTGCCTGCCCTGTTGGATGAGGTGCTGTGTGGCCAGATAGGCGCCGCGCATATTGTCCGGGTTAACGGTATGTAAACCGGTCGCCATGGCGTCAATCAGGGCAACCGGTTTGCCCAGGCTTTTGATCAGCGCCAATACTTCCGGTTCAAAGAAACCGGCACACACAATGGCATCCGGATCATGCCGCTTGAGCTGGGATAACACCGGGTCTGCCGGCCCGAGGGATAAAAAACTCAGCACAATGTCCATTTCCCGACAGGCGGATTCTGCGCCATGCAACACCGGCGAGAAAAAGGGTGAGCTGGCCAGCGTATTGTGCTGACGATGCAGCAGAAAACACACGCGCCGCAACTTGCCGGTTTTCAGTTTACTAAAGTCATAACCCAGTTGCTCTGCCGCCTCCAGAATCAATTGGCGCGTTGCCTCAGTCAGGCCGGGTTGTTGTTTTAGCGCACGCGAGACAGTTCCGATGGATACCCCGGTAGCTCTGGCAATATCTCTGACCGTTACAGACACAAGCATCCCTTTGATAATTTGTTTAGCAATTGTTTAGTTTATTCTAAACGCAATCTGTCAGAAATAAAAGTATGATCCTGCAGAAACGATAGACGGTCATGCATCAGGTATGGGAAGGCCGGAAACCAGCGCCAGCAGACAAACGTTGGGCGTGATACCGCGCAACCAACAGCAATACTGTGTGCTTTAGGGGGAATTAGTGGAACAGGGGAAGGGAGGAGGCCTCATCTGACGGAGTGATGAGGCCCGATGCATTTGCCGGATCAGCTATGCTGGCGTTGTTCGAAAAACGATTCCAGCGCTTTCTCTGCGTCCAGAATGTGTTCTTTCAGGTAACTGGTCGCCTTGGCTGCATCGCCTTGCTTGCAGAATGCCAGCAGATTGCGGTGCTCTTGCAAGGCCTGTTCGCTGAAGTCTGCATACAGGATCTGCATGCGGGTATAGCGTTCGGTCTTGTTCAATAGAGATTCGACCAGTGCCATGCTGTGCGGACGGCCCGCCGGTCTGTACAGTGCCATGTGGAACTGGGCATTCAGTCGGCCCCACAGTCCTATATCCTGCTTTTTGAGCGCTTCTTCAAATTGTTGCAGCAGTTTTTCTGCCTCATCAAATGCACCGGGCTGTTTTGCCTGTGTAGCACGGCTGATCAGGTCGCACTCCACCATGACCCGGATATCCAGAAGCTCTTTGATGTCCGAGAGCGAAAACTGGGTAACGATGGCACCCTTGTGATCAAAAATCTGGATCAGACCCTCGGCTTCTAGCTGACGCAAGGCTTCCCGGACGGGAACCCGGCTGACACCAAACTCAAGTGACAAGGCTTCCTGACGCAACTGGCTACCATCTGGCAGTTCGCCATTCAGGATGCGGGTACGGAGCGCCTCGGTCACGGCACCGGTCAGGGTTTGACGGGAAATGATGGGTGTCTTGCTCATAATATTTTCAAAAAAGAAACGTGACTTGCTTTTAACACTCCACGCAGAAAAAGTCTAGCGCCGGGCGCAAATGCGCTGACTGGCCCGGTCATGCCGCCAGCCGAAATTCGGTGATATGCATCAACGGTCTCGGCCTATCATGCGTGCTGGCAGGTTGCAGGCCATCATGGATCATTCATCGGCTGACGGTCAGGAAATACCTGGCTTGGTCTTGGATGTCATCGCCTGTATCTCCCGGCGGGTCATGTTTTATATTCTAGCAATATGTATACAATATACAAATAATTTGTGTCAGAAATTTGCCAGCATCAAGCATTTTATAAAAAGTCACCTGGCAGTCGTCTGACGATGGCAAAAAACCATCGGGTGATGAGCTGATGCTTGGTATAATTCGGCTTCTATATCAATCAGATGTAATCAGGACTTCCATGTACCTCCCAGATCCTCGTACTAGCCAGCCACTGACCAACGTTGACGCACTTCCTGCCAGTTTGCAGTCCTGGCTTGCCAACCCGGCAGCACAAACCGTACCCGCAGATGCCATTGAAGACATGCTGTTTGCAGGGCACGACGAGCAGCTGCAACAGCTTCTGACTGCATTACCTGTCGCTACCCGTCGGGATGTCTGGAAAGCGGTGGCAGGCCTGGCTGACGGTACAAACAGCCGCGAGCGTGAGGACGGCAAGCTGGTGCGCTTGTTTGCCATTCCGCTGGTGATTGTGGCGGGCGCAAGACAACCCCATACCATTCCTGCCCTGATTCCTAATCCGCTGGAAATGCGTGCCTTGCTGGTCGAACATGGCGTGATGGATTCCAGTAACCATGTCTGGATGTCGGGCGAGCTGGTGGATCTGGCCGGGCTGTCTGCCATCCCGATGTCTAAATGGTATCAGGCTGCCTTGGCAACCACTTTGGCGACGCAGGGCTTCCCGTTTGAACTGCCTGCATCACCGGTGGCTGTGGATAGTCGTGAGCGTGTGCAGTTGCGGTTTATTGTGGGGATTGTGGTAGAGGATGCCAGCCGTCAGCGTGCCATGGTCGGTGCGCCAGTCGGCAAGTGGGGCATGGCATTGAGCCAACTGCTGCAGCAGCAATGGCAAACCGAAGGCCTGACCCTGTTTGTGATGCCTCGTGCGCTGACAGGCGTGGTGGCTGGTCAGCGTGATGCCCGTTTCACCTGTCTGGAAGTAGCTTTCCAGTTGTTTGCTAGTGCGATCATTCGTCGGGCACGAGAAGGGGTGGGTGATCCGGCTGCGGTAGTGTCCATTCACGACAATGCAGAGATTCGCGTCACCATCGGGTCACGTTTGCAGCCTGATGTGGCCGAGCGCTTTGTCTGGCCGCTGGATGATCTGGACCAGATCGAGTCGGTGCTGCACATGATGCAGATTTTCTTTGAAGAATGTCAGGTGACGGATGTCACGGTGGCAGAGCAGATTTTGCCGGACCGTAATGCAGAAGGTGCGCCGCTATTTCTGGCCGTTGATGCGACAACAGCGGTGCAGCCAAACTGATCGGCTACTTGACTGTGCATGTCTGATGTCCGGAAAATTTCATCCTCGGCGATTCAGGCATGCGCGCTTGCAGTCGCCAAAAAAAATGCACTGCCATGGGGAGCAGTGCATTCACGTGCCACAGACAAAGGTATCCTTATCGGAGGGTATGATCTCTGATTCGAGCAGCTGATTTGACTCAGCTGAGGATGCCACCATCCTATCTTGCAGCACTTTCTGTTTCTATTCGCATCCTTACGTGTTTCACTACGTACGAATACGGTGACGTCATAAACCGGTACTAACCGGCTTTGGTATCTGACCCTGTCAGATACAGGCGCACCAGCTCTGCCAGAGATGGCGTTTCCAGCTTGGCAAAAATATTGGCCCGATGCGTTTCGACGGTACGAGGGGATAAATCCAGTACGCGGGCGATGTGCTTGTTGGACAGGCCTTCTGCAATATGGGTAAGGATTTCGCGTTCACGATCCGTGAGCTTGCCTAGGCGCATTTGCGCTTCGCGGGTCAGGCTTTGCTGCTGCTGTTCGTGAATGTGCTGCGACACGGCTTTCTGAACCGCCTCCAGCAGTGCTTCTTCATCGACCGGCTTTACCAGGAATTCGACCGCACCGGCTTTGAAGGCACGACGGCACAGGTTCAAATCACCATGACCGGTAATGACAATCACCGGCAGTGTGCATTGTTCATCAATCATGCGTTGTTGCAGCTGGAGCCCCGTCATGCCTGGCATGCGGATATCCACAATCAGGCAACCGATGGCCATGCGGTCAAACTGGGCCAGAAAGGTCTGCGGGTCTGAAAAGGTTTCTACGCGCATGCCCATGGTGCGCAATAGCAGCGCCAGGGCTTCACGTACATCATCATCGTCATCGACCAGATAAATAAGCGGAGATTGTAAGTCCATCACGTGTTGTGTTCCTCAGATCCCGGTAATGTTATTGTAAAGCAAGCGCCACCATCCGGGTTGTTGGCTGCCGTTAAATTGCCACCATGGGCACTGATGATATTCTGACAGATCGCAAGGCCTAAGCCCATACCATCTTTGCGTGTGGTAAAAAATGGGTCAAAGAGTTTGGGCAAATGTTCGTCCGAAATGCCTTTGCCGTTGTCTTTGATGGTCAGTTTGATGAAATCACCCTCCTGCACGCTGGTCAGTCGAATGACCGGTGACGGCGTGTTGGCCCGCTGCAAAGCTTCCATGGCATTACGGACAATATTCAAGACTACCTGCTCCACCTGGATGGCATCACCACAAATGATGGCGCGCGAGGCCATCAGGTCTTCCACAATCTCGATCCCTGACATTTCCAGGTCTTCATTCATGAGCGCCAGGGCATGCCGGCAAGCCTGGTTCAGGTCAAACGGCTCTTCGTCAAAACACTGGCGCATGGCCAGGCTTTTCAGCCGCTTGACGATATCGCCAGCGCGCTTGGCGTGTTTGACCGTGGCCTCCAGCGTTACGCCAAGGCTTTCTTTTTCTTCCGGTGCTTCGCGCAGCAAATGCAATGCTGCTTGTGTCCGGCTGAGAATGGCCGTCAGTGGCTGGTTCAGTTCGTGGGCAATGCCGGACGCCATTTCGGCCAGCGAGCTTTCCTGGGTGACTCGTGCCAGCAGCGCCTCATTTTCCCGCAACTGGCGTTCAGCCCCTTGCAGGGCTTCCAGTGTCCGACGCTTGAATGAGCCGATATCGCGGAACGCAAGTACGCCGCCATTCATCCGCCCGGCATCGTCAACCAGGGGGGAGAGTACGCCTTCGATCATGCTCTGGTCGCCATCTGGCAGAGTCAGTAGCATGTCATCCGGCAGCTCCTGTGCTGTCGGGTTCTGTTTGAGTGCATCTACCGGATGGAATGGCACCCCTTGCACACCGTCAACCGAAAAGTGCAGTACCTGGCGGATATTCCGGCCAATGATCTGCTCGGATAGCTGACCCAGCGTCCGGGCTGCCGGATTGGCCAGGGTGATCCGGCCATGGCGGTCAAACGTGACCAGGGCGTCTGCGGTGGCTTCCACCGTTGCCGAGGCGCGCATCCGCTCTCTGGCCAGTTGGCTGGTGTGGCGTTTTGCCATGATGCGTGCATCGTGGCGCTGCTCTTGCATGCGCGCGAGAATAAAAATGAAAATGCCCAGCAGGATAATGACAACCGCGATACGGTCCAGCATCATTTCCCGGAAATGAATCGGCCGCCAGACTTCCAGCAGGAAAGGCTGGCTGGTAATGTTGAGCAGAAAGCTCACCCGCGGCGGAGTCAGCCAGCTAATCACGGGAGAAGGGCTTGCACCCGGCTCGTGTTGCAGCAGCGCATGTTTGCCATCGGTAGACAGTAAACGGAACCCGAGCAGTCGGGACGGCAATTCATCGCCGCGAATCATCTTCTCCGGGTCCACCAGCAATGCCGTAATCACCGAAGAGTCGTCGTACGTCTTTTCTTGCGTAACCAGGGTAAATCGTTCTTCTGGTGCCGCAACAACGACCAGCTCGCCAATGGCGTGTCCGCCCAAAGCGGCTTCCAGCATGTCTCTGGGTACCGGCCAGTCAATGGGCGGCGCACCTGTCCGCCACACGGTTTGTACAGGCCGCTTGAGGTTCAGGCGCTGCCAGCTGCCAATCCCTTCCACATGCGGGTAGCGCACACGAATTTGTTCGGCAAAACGGGTGAGTTCAAAGGAGGAGGGGGTGGGGGCCATATTCTGCATGGCTGCAATGGCGGCCAGAATGGCGTCGTGTTGTTCCAGGCGCTGTGTCACCAGCCGGGTGAGCATGCGCGAGTCCTGATCAAAGCGATCGGAAATCTGCAGGTATTGGGCGGTCAGCATCAGCCCGCCAGCTGTCATGCCAAGAAGCAACCATGCCGCCAAAGCGAGAAAGTAGAGGCGCAGGCGGGTGGTTTTGATCATGCGGCGACCTTATGAATGGAAAATCCAGCTTGGGCGGGACAATACCACTATAGGTGTTGCAATACAATCATACAAACTACCTAGCTCAGCCAGATAGTTTGCATGAGCGGCTTTGCAATAAAAATCAAAGGGTTGTGAGCTGCCAGCCTAGGCTGGCCACGCAAAAATCAGATTTTCTTGACGTGCAGTCCGCACTCTTTGTTTTCAGGGTTTTCCCACCACCAGCGACCGGCGCGGATGTCTTCGCCCATGGCAATTGACCGGGTGCAAGGTGCGCAGCCAATGGACGGATAGAATTTGTCATGCAGGGCATTATAAGGAACATTGTTTTCCTTGATATAAGCCCAGACTTCTTTCTCGGTCCATTCAATCAGCGGATTGAATTTCTCCAGCCCGTTGTCCTTGTCAAACTCCTGATAACCAAGGTCTTTACGGGTAGGCGACTGTTCGCGGCGCAGGCCGGTAATCCAGGCTTTCTGGCCGGTCAGGGCACGGCGCAGCGGTTCCATCTTGCGAATGCCACAACAGGCTTTGCGCTGTTCCACGCTGTTGTAAAAACCGTTGATGCCGTTCTCTTTTACCCAGGCTTCCGTCGCGGCGGTATTCGGGAAAAACACCTGCACAGGATGCGTGGTATAGGTTTCTTCCACTTTCTGCATCAGGTCATAGGTTTCTGCCGGCAAGCGCCCGGTATCCAGGCTGAAGCTCTTGATGTTCAGGCCATGCTTGGCGATCAAATCGGTTATCACCATGTCTTCTGCGCCAAAACTATTGGCGAAAACGGCAGGTTGGTACTCTGCTGCGATTTTTTTCAGCAAGTCGATGGTTTCTGACAGTTTTTGTTCGAAATTCATGTGTTGGCTCCTGTGACGGTGAGTGAATCGCTGGTGGCATCCGCTTACATGATAAAGCGGTAACCAACGATGCCCAGAATGACCGCCAGAAATGGGCGAATAATGTGATCAGGCATTTTGCCCGAGAGACGACTACCAATCAAAATCCCAGGGATGGACCCGCTCAGCAAGGTAAACAGCAATGGCCAGTTCAGGTTGCCAAGTCCAGCATGCCCCAGGCCTGCAATCAGGGTCAGCGGAACTGCGTGTGCAATTTCGGTGCCTACCAGCTTGACGGTTGGCAAGGCAGGGAAAAGAATAAACAGCAAGACCGTACCCACAGCGCCTGCACCGACAGAACTCAGTGTGACGAGCACGCCTAGCAGTAGCCCGGTCAGTACCGTCGCCCCTTTTTGGCGGCTAGTCATGACTTCATAGTGAACAGCTGTATTGTGACGCAGTTTTTTCAGAATCCAGGGCTTGGCCAGAATGGCGACAGATGTCAGGACCAGCGCAAAACCCAGCGCGTGCTTGATGACCGAGTCGATGGTTTTTGCCGGCAGTTGCCAGCTGTGCAAGGCATAGAGCGTCAGCAGCGTGGCAGGAATACTGCCCAACGCCAGCCAGCCAGTCATGGCCCAGTGAATGTTCTTTTGCTTTTGATGGACAGCAACCCCGGCAGCCTTGGTAATGGCTGCATACAACAAGTCAGTACCAACAGCTTTTGCGGTGGGTACACCCAGCATCAGTAAAATAGGTGTCATGAGCGAGCCACCACCTACGCCGGTGATACCGACGATGATGCCCACCACAAAACCTGAAATTGCCTGAATATAATCCATGGTTTTTACTTTACTGCTGATAGTCATTAAGGTTGCAATGGTATCAGGGGAGTACGTAAAACCATTAGATTATTATCTTAATATCTAATAACCAACAATTATAAAGAAGAGTCTGCTTCAGAATAGAGACTATAAGTGTTCTTGCCGGCTGCTTTGGCCTGGTACATGGCCAGGTCGGCTTTTTTGCGGAGTGTCGTGGCATCCGTACCGTCTTGCGGCACCAGCGTCACACCAATACTGACCGATGCCTGCAGGGCATGCTGGCCGATATTGATCGGTGTTTTCAGTGCGTCCAGCAGTTTCTGCGCCGCGATCTCGGCCTCTTTGCTGCTACTGATGCCGTGCAGGATGATCAGGAACTCATCCCCGCCAATGCGCGAGACAGTATCGCTTTCCCGTACGGCATTAAAGAGCCGTTTGGCGATCTGCTTGAGCAGGGCATCCCCTACATCATGACCCAGGGTGTCATTGATCTGTTTGAAGTTGTCCAGATCCAGAAACAAGAGCGAAAAGGGCGCGCCATAACGGGATTGCTGGAAGAGAGCTTGCTGCAGGCGCTCCTGGAACAGCAAGCGGTTTGGCAAGGCGGTGAGCGGATCATAAAACGCCAGATAGAGCATGCGCTCTTCGGTTTTTTTGCGTTCTGTAATGTCAGTTAGCAAGGCGAAGGCGGTAATTACCTCGTCATTTTCGTCCTTGAGGGCGTTGGCATTGGCCTGGACGATGAGCCGAGATCCGTCTTTACGCACCAGATGCAGTTCTTCCTGGAGTGTGCCCTGTCGACTGGCCCAGTCTGTTTGTGCCAGCAGGGCATCACGACTGTCTGTATCCAGAAAATCGGTCAGCGAAGTGCCTACCAGATGGTGATGCGGGCATTTCAGCAATTCGCACATCGCCGGGTTGGCATCGATAATGCGGTTGGAGTCGGTATCAAACTGCAGGTAGCCTTCGCTGCTGCAACGGAGAATCTGCAAATGCAGCGCTTCATCCGTCTGGTGCTTGTACTCGCGCTTGCGATATTCGGTCATGTCAAACAGCGTTAGCATGATCAACGTCTGCTGGTCATGCACAAGGGTTTTGGCCGAGACTACCATCCAGACAACCCGGCCATGCGTACCCTTAAAGCGTGCCTCAAAATGCTTCAGCTGTCCCTGGTTTTTCAGCCGCAATAGCAGTTCCCGCCAATCCGTAGGCCGTTCAAACCATTTTTCCATCTGCGTTGTTTCGATATCAGCCAATTGCTGCCTGGCTGCCGCATTACGATAAATGATTTCTCCGGTAAGCGGCTGGCATACCAGAATCGGGGTCGATACCAGATCAACAACCTCGTTGCCGATGGCATGTGATGAGAACGGATTATGTGGTTGCATGGCTGTCACAGGCTAAATGAATCACCAGTATAGCTGAACTGGATGGTTTGCCAATCATCCGGATAATCAGGCGCA
Source organism: Leeia oryzae DSM 17879 (assembly GCF_000376945.1). Taxonomy (GTDB): domain Bacteria; phylum Pseudomonadota; class Gammaproteobacteria; order Burkholderiales; family Leeiaceae; genus Leeia; species Leeia oryzae. The sequence goes on along the minus strand of NZ_AQXU01000020.1, from coordinate 180,668 downwards.
CGGATATATTTGAATACCTGTCAGTATTTCAATAGAATACTGTATGGTATGTTATCTGGAGCAGATGTGTCACAAGCCGTCATTTCTACAGGTGAACTGCAACGCAAGCGCTTGATCCAGCTGCTTAAAGCGCTTGCAGTACAGCGCCTGCCCGAGTCGGTTACCTATGCAGAACTGGCCAATGCTGCTGGCATGCCATGGCAAAGTGTGCGCCGCCTCTTGGGGAGTCGTAAGCAGTTCGCCGTGCTGGTAAATGAAACATGGCCTGATGAGACGCTGTTTCCACCGGATAACCGGGAGAAAATCCTGGCGAGTGCAGCCAGGGTGTTTGCCGCTCACGGATTTCACGCGGCATCGCTGGACAAAGTTGCCGCCGATGCCGGACTCACCAAAGGGGCTGTGTACTGGCACTTCGCCAGCAAAAATGACCTCTTCTTTGCCTTGCTGGATAAGCATTGCCAGGCCCAGGCAGAAGATTTGCCGAGACAATTTGAAAACAGTCTGCCTGATCAGGTGCAGTTGCCTGGCTTGCAGCAACTGATCTGGAACGTGCTGCAGCAGCTGAGCAATAATCCGAACCAGTTGCCTTTGTTGCTGCTGGAGTTTTTCGGCCAGACACGGTCCCCTGATATCCGGGAAAAACTTGGCGAGCAATACCGGCAAAGCTATGCCAGAACCGCAGCGCTGATTACGGGTGGACTGGCCGAGCCTGACGTCCAGAAACATGCTGAGATGCAGGCTCTGTTCTGGCATGCGCTGATAGACGGCTTGATGATGGCCATGCAGGCTAACCCGACGCACTACAACTGGGCTGAGATGGTGCCAGAAATGATTGCCTGGCTATGGAAAGGTGTCGAGTCCTGCCCGTTACAACAAGAACAGCAACCTTCGATTAAACAAGCTTCAGATGCTGGTGGAACGTCATGATGAAAATCTCCGGAAAGAAAATAGCCACAGGTTTGACCGTTGTCGTGCTGGTGATTGCCGGCTTGGTGTGGAAAGGCAAGCAAGCTGCTCCTGCAGAAGGGGCTGCCAGTGCAACTGCGGGGAAAAACCAGACGATAGAACTGCTGCAAGCAGATATACATACCGTCACCAATGGCAAACTCACCCGCCGTGTCAGTTATACCGGGACAGTCAATGCCTTGAACCAGACCATCATTTCGGCTCCCGTGGATGGCAAGATTACCGACATTCTGGTTCGCCCCGGGGATACGGTTCGCAAAGGCCAGCCACTGGCACATTTTGATTTGCGTGATCTCTCTGCACGTGTGGATGCCCGGCGTGCCGCGCTGGACAGTGCCAAAGCCCAGCTGGCGGTGGCAGAAAAAAATCAGGCCAGCAAAGAGGCCCTGTTCCGGCAGAACTTTATCTCCAAGAATGCTTTGGACGAAAGCGGCGGTTCTTTGGCGGACCGGCAGGCGGCGGTTGCTGCGCAACTGACCGAGCTAAAGATTGCCCAAAAGAGTCTGGCGGAAGGGGCTATTCTGGCGCCATTTGATGGCGTTATCGGTACCCGGGATGTGACGGTCGGGCAGGAGGTTGGTGCCCGTATCAAGATGTTTACGCTGGTGGATTTGCAGCATCTGGAAATTGAAGCGGCCGTACCGGCAGATCAGGTCGCCGCCTTGTCGGTCGGCATGCCGTCCTCTTTCCGGGTGGAGGGGGCGGATAATCAGATCATGCAAGCGCAGCTGGCCAGAATCAGCCCCATCACGCAGGCAGGCACCCGATCAGTACCGATATACCTGCAAATCACCACGCATAGCCCGTTATTGCGTGCTGGTATTTTTGCCAGTGGCGACATTGACACGGCCACCAGTTCTGCACTGACAGTACCCGCGACGGCCATCATGACCGATGCCGGACGTCCCCAAGTCTGGATGATCCGCGCCGGGCGGCTGGTACTGCAAGACGTGGTATTGGGCGCACGAGATGCGTCAACGGGCATGGTGGCCATCCAGCAGGGGCTAAACGCCGGCGACCTGATCGTGCGCGTTCGCTTGCCGGATGCTCGCGCCGGGATGGCGGTCAGCATCAGCAGCATCAAATCATGAGCGTGGTGCTTAGACCCTTGAAAAGGAAAGTCTTTGTATGTGGTTAACCCGTATCAGTGTCAAAAATCCGGTATTCGCCAGCATGATGATGCTGGCTCTGTTGGTACTGGGGCTGTTTTCTTACAATAACCTCGCCGTAGAGCAGTTTCCGGACATCAAGTTTCCGATTGCGGTCATCAGCACCCAATACCCGGGTGCGACCCCTGAAGTGGTCGAAAACGATGTGACCCGCAAGATCGAAGAAGCGATGAACACCATCGGCGGCGTCAATAATATTTACTCCAACTCTTACGAAGGCCTGAGCGTGGTCATTGTCGAGTTCACATTGTCGACCAATGTGGATCTGGCCATGCAGGACGTGCGCGACAAATTGTCCGGGGTGAGACCCCTGTTGCGGAAAGAGGTCAAAGAGCCTTCCATTGGTCGTGCCGGACCGGATGAACGCCCGATCATGTCCTTGTCCCTCTCGTCTGCCGTTCATACCCCAAGGCAATTGACTACGCTGGCCGACCAGCAATTGGTCAAGCAGTTTCAGACCATCCGAGGTGTTGGTCAGGTCAATCTGGTTGGCGGTGTCAAACGGCAGATTCAGGTGCGTCTGAATCCGCAAAAACTGGAAGCCGCCCGCGTTGGCGTAGATCAGGTCATGGCCGTATTGCAGCAGGAAAATGCCCAGTTACCCGTCGGCACCCTCAGCAATACCCGTAACGAGGTCGTGGTGCAGGTTCAGGGGAAAATCAAGGACCCTGCCCAGTTTGCCCAGTTGATTGTCTCGCGCCAAGGGGATGCCATCGTGCGCCTGGGGGATGTGGCTACCTTGTCGGATACGCAGGAAGAGCTGTCATCGGTCGCGCTGATTAACGGCCAACCCGGTCTGGCCATTGACATCAGCAAGGTGAGCAACAGCAATACCGTGCAGGTAGCCAAAGACATACGCGCCAAAATGGAGTCACTTCAAAAGATCTTGCCAGCGGGTATGACGCTTGGCGTGGTGTACGACGGCTCGGTCGCCATCAAAAACTCGCTGGATGACGTCAATAAAACCATGTTCGAAGGCGCACTGCTGACCATTCTGGTGGTGTTTCTGTTTCTCGGGTCGTGGCGGAGCACGGTGATTACCGGGATGACACTGCCGATCGCCCTGTTGGGTACGGTGTTTCTGCTGCAGGTATTCGGCTTCTCGCTCAACATGATGACCATGATGGCGTTGTCGTTGTGTATCGGCCTGTTGATTGATGATTCGATCGTAGTCAGGGAAAACATTACCCGGCATCTGGCCATGGGCAAATCCCCGCAAGAGGCCGCGCTGGAAGGCACCAAGGAAATCGGACTGGCCGTGCTGGCGACTACGCTTTCCATTGTGGCGGTGTTCCTCCCGGTCGGCTTTATGGGCGGGATTATCGGCAAGTTCTTTTACCAGTTCGGTATCACTGTCGCAGGGGCGGTCCTGATCTCCATGTTCGTGAGTTTTACCCTCGACCCGATGCTGTCATCGGTATGGAATGATCCCCAGGCCAAACAGCATCAAAAATTGAACTGGCCCGTACTGGGGACCTTGCTGGACAAGGTGCATGGCGCACTGGACAGCCTGGCGGAGCTTTATGCTGTGCTGATCGCCTGGTGCCTGCAACGCAGGAAACGGGTGCTCGCCTTTGCGCTGGCGATTTTGCTTGGCAGTTTTATGATCGCCAGCCACCTGGGGGCCGAGTTTGTGCCCGAGGCAGACATGTCCGAGCTGTTGCTCACAGCCAAGACGCCGGTGGGCTCCAGTCTGGACTATACCCAGCGCAAAGTACTGCAAGTCGAGCAGGCATTACGTGCTTTCCCGCAGGTAAGACGAACCTACGCCACCATCAATAGCGGGTTTGTACTGGGTAAAAACCAGTTCTCCATCCGGGTGAGTCTGGTGCCACGCAAGTCACGGGCGCTCAGCCAAAAAGCCTTGGTCCCGCTGCTGCGGGCCAGGGTGCAGCAAATCGGCGGTATCGAACTCAAAAGCCTCGGCGTCGCCGATGCCCCGGGCGGTGGCGAGAAACCCATTTTTGTCAGTATCCAGGGCGGTGATATCGAGCAGCTGAAACAGATAGCCGCGCAACTGGAAGCCAGGATGCAACGTATTCCGGGCATGGTGGATATCGAATCCAGCATGAGCGAGCAGAAACCCATGATCTCGCTCGATATCAAGCGGGATCAGGCCAGCGATCTCGGGATCGGTCTGGCACAGATTGGCAATACCTTGCGACCGTTGGTTGCCGGTGAAACCGCGTCTACCTGGGAAGCACCAGATGGCCAGAACTATGATGTGTTCGTCCGTTTGCCGGAAGAAGGAAGGCAAATCCGTGGCGATCTGGAAACACTGAAACTGGTCAGCTCCAAAACCGATGCACAAACAGGCAAACCGCTGCTGGTACCGTTGAGTGAAGTGGTTGCGTTCAGGGATGCGGGTAGCCCTACCCAGATCAACCGTCGCGCACTGCAGCGGGAAATCAAGCTCACGGCCAACGTGGACGGCCGGCCGGCAGGTAACGTAGGTGCAGATCTGCAAAAGGTACTGGATAACTTCAAGCTGCCAAACGGTTACCGTTTTGAAGTGGCTGGTGCCAACAAGGACATGCAAGAATCATTTGGTTATGCCGTGAAAGCGCTCGCGCTGGCGGTGATTTTCATCTACATGATTCTGGCATCCCAGTTTGGCAGCTTCCTGCATCCCCTGGCCATCATGACCTCGCTCCCGTTGTCGCTGATCGGGGTATTCCTCGGCTTGCTGGTGGGCGGACAAACCCTGAACATCTTCTCGATCATCGGGGTCATCATGCTGATGGGCCTCGTAACCAAGAATGCCATCCTGCTGGTCGACTTTATCGAACAGGCTGTTCATCAAGGGGTTGACCGGCATCATGCCATTATTGAAGCCGGACGGGTGCGGCTAAGACCGATTCTGATGACGACCTTCGCCATGGTGTTTGGCATGCTGCCATTAGCGCTTGGTTTGGGCGAGGGGGGCGAGCAGCAGGCACCGATGGGGGATGCCGTGATCGGCGGGGTGATTACCTCTACCTTGCTGACACTGGTGGTCGTACCCGTGGTGTATACCTATCTGGATGATCTGGGCGACTGGGCCAAGCGGATGTTCTCGAAGAAAGCATGATGAAAGATGGGATGAAAATTTTGCTCTAGGTTTGTTGAATTGCGTCCAGCCACGTCAGGTCGGCGTAGCATAAAAAAAGAGGGGTATACCCCTCTTTTTTTATGCTACATCACGGCTTAAAGAATAAGCGGTAACGCTCCCTGCGGTCATTGGGCCTGCCCCCCTCCCAGATCAGGGTGCCATCAGCTGGCAGAATCGCGGCATCCTTTGCGCTGATGTGCAGCGACCATTGGCACTCTCTGGCCTGGCTGCTAGTCTCAAGGCGGATATGGTAGTAGTATTCAAGCAGACCTACCACGGTATTGGGGGCGTAAACGCCTGATACACATGCATTTTTTGGCAGGTGTTGTGTCAGTTCGACCAGCATGGGCCGGTAATCTTTCGCGGCAACCACCCAAGGCAGCCAGAGTGTCATCAACAACCCCCAAGCGGTTGTCATGCCGGTTGCCCAGTTAGCCACCGCGATACGACTGGTGGTTTTGGGACGCCAGGACATCCACATCCAGACCAGCGTGATCAGGATGGAGAAGACAAGCCAATACCAGTGGCTGACGTGAACGTAGGTCGGGCTGGCACGATGCATCCGCAGGGCAATATGCGCAGGCCATCCGGTGGCCAATGCGAGCCAGCCAACCCAGGCCAGAATGATAAAACCACCAAACGTGAACCGCCCAAACCAGTTAAAAGCCGCTGTCCAGCCGCGTTTTAACTGGCTGGCTGCCGGTGTGGCCAGAATGGCCAGTGGCAACAAGACAATAATGGCAGTCACATCATGCTCTTGCACGTGCAGCGAACATTCGAGCAACCATAGCAGCGTCACGCACAGCCATTTCAGGTGGCTTAGTGTGGCTTCCGCGTCTTTGCGCTTGCGTATCAACTGACTGGCGGCCAGTGGCCAGATTGGCCAGGCGAACCAGGCAAAAATACCGCCAAAATATCCTAGCGTATGGATTGTTAACAGGGCATGGGCTGAGAATTCGGTTGCCAGCCAGTAGCGGAAGATGTCCGGATGGGCCGCCTGCAGGGAGAGTGGCCAGCAAAGTGCCAGCGGCAATGCGGTCAGCAGGGAGATCATCAGCCACTGTATCAGTGTCCCTAGGCCAGATTTCTCCCAGACGGGTACCAATACAATGGTCAGCAGCAACGGTAGCAATACGACACTGCCCCCCCCCATGAACGCACATGCCAGGCCGATGCCGGTGACAAGCCCGCTGTAGAAAATCTGCCGGTTCCGGATGGATAATCCATACAGTACCAAGGCATGTCCCAGCAGGTTGCCTTGTTCGGGCATGATCAAATGCGCTCGGGCGATCAATCCGAATGACCCCATCAGCAGCAGCACGGTCATGCGCCCTTGCTTTTCACCCCAAATCTGTCGTCCGGCCATCCCCATCAGCAGGAAGGTCATGGCCATCATCAGAACGGCGGCCAGCCGCGCTGCTTCATGAATGCTCAGAAGCCAAGGGGAGAAAACCTTGGCGGTGAGTGCACCCAGCCAGTAACTCAGAGGCGGGTTGTCCAGAAAAGGGGTTGTGCCCAGATAAGGTAGCAGCCATTGCCGGGTGTCCAGCATGCGGCTGACCACTGCGATCACTTCTACTTCCTCGTTGCGCCAGGGGGCGTGACCAAACATGCCCGGTATCAGCCAGACGGTACACAACAGTAATAACAGCCAGGAGTGGTCTTTGGGCTGTGGATTAGGATCAATACTGGGAGGGCGGTAGGTAAGCATGCCTGGACAGGGGGAGTGAATAAGCCAAATGGCGTACCGTCAGACAAGATGTGTCAGTGTCGGTACGATTCAAATATCTTGATATACGGCAGTATACATCGATTTGCTAGCGGCATAAAAAAAGGCAGCATACGCTGCCTTTTTCAGGAAACACGATTCGATTAGCGAACCATGGTGCCGTATTTGTTCTTGAACTTCTCGATACGACCTGCTGTATCCATAACTTTCTGTTTGCCAGTGTAGAATGGATGGCACTGAGAACAAACTTCAATGTGCAGGTTTTTGCTCATGGTAGAGCGGGTGTTGAACTTGTTACCGCAGCTGCAGGTAACTTCAATTTCGTTGTACTCTGGATGTACGTCTTTCATGATTCTTCCTTAGAATAAAGCGTGCCGGGATTGTGCCGACACTTTAAAAGCGGGATTATGAACTAAACCGGCATCAGAGGCAAGCCTCTGATGCAATTAGCCACGGCGCATGGAGTCAAAGAAACCAGCGTTGTTTTTGGTGGCTTTCAATTTGTCCAGCAAGAACTCGGTTGCTTCCAGGTCGTCCATCGGGTACAGCAGTTTGCGAAGCACCCAGATTTTCTGCAGGGTATCTTTTTCGATCAGCAGTTCTTCACGACGCGTACCGGAGCGGTTAACGTTAATGGCCGGGTACAGGCGTTTTTCGGCCATACGGCGATCCAGGTGGATCTCCATGTTGCCGGTACCCTTGAATTCTTCATAAATCACATCATCCATCCGGCTACCGGTATCAATCAGGGCCGTGGCGATAATGGTCAAAGAGCCGCCTTCTTCAATATTACGTGCGGCACCAAAGAAGCGTTTAGGACGTTGCAGCGCATTGGCATCCACACCACCAGTCAGGACCTTGCCGGAAGTCGGCACAACCGTGTTATAGGCACGGGCCAGACGGGTGATGGAGTCCAGCAGGATCACCACGTCTTTTTTATGTTCAACCAGGCGCTTGGCTTTTTCGATGACCATCTCGGCGACCTGTACGTGACGGGTGGCCGGCTCATCAAAGGTAGATGCCACGACTTCGCCTTTGACGGTACGGGTCATCTCGGTCACTTCTTCCGGGCGCTCGTCAATCAGCAACACAATCAGGATAACATCCGGATGGTTTGCCTTGATGGCGTGTGCCAAGTGCTGCAGCATCACGGTTTTACCTGATTTTGGCGGTGCAACCAGCAAACCGCGCTGACCTTTGCCAATCGGGGCGATGATGTCAATCATGCGGCCTGTGGCATTTTCTTCTGCACTGATTTCCCGTTCCAGGCGCAATGGCTGGGTAGGGAAGAGCGGGGTCAGGTTTTCAAACAGGATTTTGTGTTTGGCGGCTTCAGGAGATTCACCGTTAACGCGGTCAACCTTTACAAGGGCAAAGTAGCGCTCGCCATCTTTAGGGGTGCGGATTTCACCCTCAATCGAGTCACCTGTATGCAGGTTAAAGCGGCGGATCTGGCTAGGGCTGACATAGATGTCATCCGGGCCTGCCAGGTAGGACGTATCCGGGCTGCGAAGAAAGCCAAAGCCATCCGGTAGTACTTCGAGTGTGCCTTCACCGTAAATGCTTTCTCCCTTTTTCGCCTGATTTTTGAGCAGTGCAAAAATGAGATCTTGCTTGCGGAGTCGGTTAGCACCGTCGATTTCATTGGCTACGGCCATTTCAACCAGTTCGGATACGTGTAGGTGTTTCAGGTCTGATAGATGCATGTTCTATTCGCGAGTGATTGCGGTAACGAAAAAGGAAACAAAAGATAAGCGTGAAGACGACAGAATTGTGAAGACTAGACTTTGGAGAGTCACCTGATTCAGCTTAATGAGTCAGGTGACTAGCGAAAATTTTGTAAATTTCCGGCGATGCTATCTGGTTCAGAGGTTGCTGTCAATAAAAGCAACCAATTGGGATTTGGAAAGCGCACCCACTTTGGTGGCGGCTACATTACCGTCTTTAAACAGCATCAGGGTAGGGATGCCGCGCACGCCAAATTTTGGCGGAGTGCCCGGGTTTTCATCAATGTTCAGCTTAACCACGGTCAGTTTGCCTGCGTAGTCTTTGGCCACTTCGTCCAGTACTGGCGCAATCATTTTGCAAGGACCACACCATTCTGCCCAGAAGTCCAGCAATACAGGCGTACCGGATTGCAGTACATCGGCCTGGAATGAATCGTCAGTGGTATGAATAATATGTTCGCTCATGATTGGGTCCTTGTTGGTGCGAAAGTACGTGCTGACCGGTCAGCAAAAAAGTCTAACAGTGGAAAGAATATATTGTTTAGCATCGTAAAGAAAGCCGTCAGGCAAGTGAATTACCTGAAATTTCTGCTGTTCTTTTCCCGTCAGAATTCATAGATGGGATTGATGGAGAAAAAATCAATAGGCGGTTCGCCATGAATTGTGCCAGAGACAGAAAACAGGGTAGGTTGCGGTAAAACGCCGGTATTTCTGGCATAAACTACTGCAAAAACCGTATATTGATCTGTTAGAATACCAGAGTATTATAGTCTACTTTTACAAGAATCCTGAACTTGAGGTTTGCGCCAGATGACTTACGTTGTAACCGAAGCCTGTGTGAAGTGCAAATATACCGACTGTGTTGATGTTTGCCCGGTGGATTGTTTCCGTGAAGGTCCCAACTTTCTCGTGATTGATCCGGATGAGTGTATTGACTGCACACTGTGCGTGGCAGAGTGCCCTGTTGAGGCCATCTATGCAGAGGACGATGTCCCTGCCGGGCAGGAAGTGTACACGGAGCTGAATGCCGTATTGTCAAAGCATCCAAACTGGACGCCAATTGTCGAGAAAAAAGACCCATTGCCGGATCATGCGGACTGGTCTTCGGTCAAAGACAAATTGCAGTATCTGGACCGTAACGGTGCATGAGCAGTAACCCGCTACAAGGCATGAATGCATTGCCCGCCAAACTGGTGGGCAATTCTTTTTCTGGTGCACTGATACTGACATCCAGGTTATCAGAGGCGGAATATCGTTTTCTGACACGTGTCTTGCAGCTGGTGTTGCCACGCGTAGAAAAGCCGGCTTTTATGGATTTGGCACTGCTGTCTGCATTAAGCGTCGATGAGCAAACCCGGCTGACAGATAATCCTGCACGATTGCTGTGCGCGTATGGTCCAGAAGCGATCGCCTACTGCCAGAATACGGGATTCCCGTTTTTGCCTTTGCCAGCGATTACTACCAGTAACTATGCCTTGGCAAGGGCGGAAGCAACCCCAGCGCAGCAGCTTGTGTTGTTTGGTCCGGAGTCGGTCGGCAAAAGTACGCTGGCGAAGCAATTGGCCGTGCATTTTCAGGTGCCTTATCTGGATGAATATGTCCGCCTGTGGTTTGATGTGTTTCACAATCAGTGTGATGAACAAGACGCCAACACCATCATGCTTGTGCAGCAGGCATTGAATCAGGCATATGCCGGTATGACCGAGAGCCCATGGATTGTCTGTGATACCAATGTACTTTCATCAATCATGTGGTATACGTGGTATTTCGGGGCCTTGCCAGATGCCGGGCATGTGATGGCGGAGACGCAAGAAGGTGTGGTTTATTTGCTGCTGGATGATGATTTGCCGTTTGTGCCGGATCATCAGCGCAAGTATCCGGATCGGCGGGAGTTCGGGTCTGACCATGCTGAAAGCTGGTTGCAAAAATATGGCTGTCGATACGAGCGTATCGGCGGGGCGGGGGCTGACCGGCTAAATGCGGCTGTGGCGAGTATCAGGCGTTTATTGGTGCTGTAATCCGTTCGATTGCTAGTGCGATAGCACCAAATAAAACAGCCGGATAACCGGCTGTTTTATTTGGTGCAGAAATGCTGACGAACGAATTACCAGATTTGCCACCAAGGTTTGTCCTTCTGGATTTCACCGTTCAGGTATTTACTGTTCGGGAAGGTACGGTCCAGGACGCGTTTGCTGTCATCACGCAGGTCGTTCATGCCCAGTTTGTCATAGGCGGCCGTCAAGACCACCAGCGCTTCTTCAACGGCCGGTGCTTGCGGGTATTGCTCGATGGCGTATTTGGCCCGGTTAACAGCTGCCACATAGGCCTGGCGCTTCATGTAATATTTGGCAACACCAACCTCGTGAGAGGCCAGCGAGTTCACCAGATAACGCATTCTGCCCAGTGCGTCAGGCGTGTATTTGCTTTTCGGGAACAGTGTGGTGAGTTGCTTGAATGCCTCGAACGATTCGCGTGCCGCTTTCGGGTCACGCTCGGTCATGTCCTGGTTGGCGATACTGGCAAAAAAGCCGGTGTCTTCGTTAAAGCTGGCCAAGCCTTTCAAATAATAGGCGTAGTCGACATTCGGATGCGTTGGGTGTAGCTTGATGAAGCGATCACACGCGGCAATGGCGGCGGCGGGTTCATCATCCTTATAGTTTGCGTATGCCTGGTTCAACTGAGCAGACAAGGCGTACTGCCCATAGGGGTAGCGCGCTTCAAGTTTCTCAAAATACTCTATAGCTTGCGTATAATTCTTGTCGTCTAATGCAAACTTTGCTTCAGAATACAGTTTATTTGCGGACCATTTTGTTGTCGGGTCCTTTTTTTCAGAACTACCACAGCCAGCCAGCAGGGCGGTTGCCAGTGCAATATAGAGAAGTTTCTTCATGTCCGAATCCAAAGTCGAGTCCAATGATTATAGCGCAAACATGCCATCTGAAAACGGGGAGGACGCGCAAGAATGGATTTTACCTGACGATTTCAGCGGTTTAAGGCTTGATCAGGCCCTTGCAAAGCTGTTGCCAGCCTACTCCAGAAGCCGTTTGCAGCAATGGATAAAAAATGAACGCGTTCTCCTGAACGGGGAGCTGGCGACCCAGAAAACCAAAGTTTATGGTGGTGAAGAGGTCTATGTCTTGCCGGAAATGGCGCCGGAGCAACTGGCTTTCCGTGCCGAACCGATGGACTTGCCCATTGTTTATGCGGATGAAGACATTCTGGTGATCAACAAGCCCGCAGGCCTGGTGGTTCACCCGGGGCATGGTAACTGGTCTGGCACACTGCTGAATGGCTTGCTGGCGTTTGATGAGCAGCTGTTTAGCGTACCAAGGGCCGGCATTGTGCACCGCCTGGATAAGGACACCAGTGGTTTGATGGTCGTGGCCAGAAACATCCCCGCACAGACTGAGCTGGTGAGACAGTTGCAGGCCAGAACTGTCAAACGGGAATACATGGCGGTGGCGCGCGGGCATATCAGTGTGGGCGGCACGATTGATGCACCGATTGGTAGGCATCAGAAAGATCGCCTGAAAATGGCGGTTTTGCCCGTGGGTCTGTCAGCCGGTAAACCAGCCGTGACGCACTTTGAGCCACAGATGAACTGGCCTGGTTTTACCCTGGTGACGTGCAGGCTGGAAACCGGGCGAACACACCAGATTCGGGTGCATATGCAATATATCGGCCACCCGCTGGTGGGGGACCCGCTGTATGGTCACCGGGCAACGTCCGAGCTGTTTCCGCGCCAGGCTTTGCATGCGCGGCGGCTGGGGCTGATTCACCCGAGAACCGGCATGCGCATGCAGTGGGAGGCCGATATTCCGGAGGATATGCAAGACCTGATTGACAGCCTAGGAGATGCAGATGCTGACTACTGAGCACCTGATTGTGCCGCAATGGCAAGCACCCAACGGTGTCAAGGCGCTGGCAACAACCCGGTTGGGCGGTGTTAGTCAGGCGCCGTTTGATGCGCTGAATCTGGGTTCGCATGTCAACGACCGGATCGACGATGTCACACAAAACCGCCATTTGCTGGATGCCTTTCTGCCTGCCAGCCCGGTGTGGCTGCAACAGGTGCACGGCATTGCGGTGGTGGATCTGGACAGTGCGCATGCAGACGTACCGGTAGCAGATGCCGTGATCAGTCGTCGAAAAGGGCAGGTTTGCGCCGTTCAGACGGCAGATTGTCTACCCGTCTTGTTTGCGGATGTGCACGGCACCGTGGTGGGGGCCGCGCATGCAGGCTGGCGTGGTTTGTGTCATGGTGTACTGGAAGCCACCCTGTCAGCCATGGCGGTTGATCCGGCCGATGTGGTTGTCTGGCTGGGGGCGGCAATTGGCCCTGACGCATTTGAAGTCGGGGATGAGGTACGGGCTGCTTTTATGGCGGTTGACCCGGCGGCGGCACAGGCTTTTGTGGCCGGCAAGCCTGGTAAATGGCTGGCAGATATTTACCAGTTGGCACGCCTGCGCTTGCAGCAGGCTGGCGTGGGTAGGCAGCATATTTTTGGCGGGGACTTGTGCACCTATACCGACCGCCAGCGCTTTTTCTCTTACCGACGGGATCAGCAAACCGGCCGGCAGGCTAGCCTGGTCTGGCTGGATTAGCGAGATTCTTCCGGCGCATCCGTAGCTTCTGCGGCTGCCTCGCTGGCAAGACGCTCGGCTTGTGCTTCTTTCAATGCCTGCTGGCGCATGTGGACCTTTCGCAACGATGTCCATAGCGCCAAGCCTACAGGAATCACGCCCAGAAACAGCACGACATTCACGGCACGCGCAATGCTGCCGCTGCTGGCAGCCATGAGTATCACGATATACAGCCAGGCAATGAGAATAATATGTTTCATCTTGGTGTTCTTGAGGTTTGGTCCATAATCAGGCAGGGCTGCATCTTAACAGCTCTCATCTCCCTTGGCATGTGTGGATGCCGCGTCCTGAATATTCTCCGGAAAATATCTTGTGCTAAGCGTCATTTCGTATGATGATACAGGCACCGGCATATGCATTTTTCTGGGCCGAAACCCGCCTGATACGTGTGTTCGCATTGGTTTTTTTCGATCTTCCTCAAATTCTGACGAGTTTATGTTGCTTTGCAGCAAAAAAGAGCTAATATGTTACTTTGATCAGTTTAACGACTGATGATTTTGTCTGGTAGCGGGTAAAAAGAGGGCGGCTGTTGGTTCTGCTGATGGTGCCTGATAAAAGTGCCGTATTTAATATGAAATATCCAGTTAGCAAATGCTGTACCGGATTATGCAGAGGGAGCTTCACGAATGTCTGAATCCAAACCTGGCCAGGGGTTGGCCGAGTTTTTCGAGCAAATTACCAAGGCCAATCAGCAGTTTGTAGAACAGTTTGCCAAAGCCGTACCGCCACAATCCCCGGAATCTGCAACCAATCCATATGCCAGCCTGTTTTCGGGTTTCTGGCAAAATGCCAGCCAGTTAAGCCAGTTACAAAACCAGTTGTATCAACAGCAGATGCAAGCATGGCAAGGCGTGATGGGGCAACCAGCCGACATGCCGGTCAAGGACAAGCGTTTTGCTGCGCCGGAGTGGGAACAGTTCCCGTTTTTCAACTATGTCCGCCAGAGTTATCTGAGTACTTCCAAATGGCTGATGGACATGGTCGACAAGACCCAGGCAGAGGACGAGCAGAAAGAGCGCATGCGCTTTTTCACCAAGCAGTTCCTGGATGCCATGAGCCCCAGCAATTTTGCGTTGACCAACCCGGAAGTCCTGAAGCTGGCAGCAGATACCAAAGGTGAAAGCCTGGTTGAAGGCATGAAAAACATGCTGGAAGACATGCAAAAGGGCTACATCACCATGACCGACGAATCCAAGTTTGAAGTCGGCAAGAACATGGCGATTACCCCGGGTCAGGTGATCTTCGAAAACGAACTGTTCCAGCTGATCCAATACACACCGTCAACCGATGAAGTATTCGAGCGGCCGCTGCTGATCGTGCCACCTTGCATCAACAAGTACTACCTGATGGACATGCAGCCAGAGAATTCTCTGATTCGCTACATTGTGTCGCAAGGTTATACCACCTTCCTGATGTCATGGCGCAGCGCGACCGAAGACATGAAGCACTATACCTGGGAAGACTATCTGACCAAGGGCGTATTCAAGGCAATGGAAGTCGTCAAGTCGGTCACTGGCAAAGATGACATGAACGCCATGGGTTTCTGCATTGGCGGTACGATCCTGACCACCGCGCTGGCCGTGTTGCGTGCCAAGGGCGACAAGAGCATTAATTCTGCAACTTACCTGACCTCCATGATTGATCACAGCGAGCCGGGTCCGATCAAGGTGTATCTGGACGAAAACCTGGTACGCCTGAAAGAAATCAAGCTATCAGAAGGTGGTCTGGTCAAGGGCAAAGAGCTGGCGGCAACATTCTCCAGCCTGCGTGCCAATGACCTGATCTGGAACTATGTGGTGAACAATTACCTCAAAGGCAAGACACCACCTCCATTTGATCTGCTGTACTGGAACTCGGACGGCACCAATCTGCCGCTGCCGATGCATACCTATTACCTGCGTAATATGTATATCGAAAACAATCTGACCAAACCCGGCAAGATGGAGTTGTGTGGCGTGAAGATTGATGTGCGCAAGATCGACATTCCTGTCTATCTGTTTGCCGCGCAGGAAGACCATATCGTACCGTGGAAAACAGCGTACCTGAGCACACAGTACCTGACCGGGCCGCAACGCTTTGTATTGGGAGCTTCAGGTCATATTGCCGGTACGATCAACCCGGTGACCACCAACAAGCGTAATTATTGGGTAAACGATCAGCTGCCAACGTCTTCTGACCTGTGGCTGCAAGGCGCTCAGAGCAATCCTGGCAGCTGGTGGCCAGATTACTCAAACTGGCTGGGCAAGTTGTCTGGTGAAAAAACCAAGGCCCCTAAATCGGCTGGCAATCGTACCTATAAAGCCATTGAAGCTGCGCCTGGACGTTATGTAAAAACCAGAGCAGAGTAAAACCCCCTGACTGGCCGGCTGGTATGTTTGGCTGGCTAGTCTGTAAACAGGGCATCGCCTTGTGTAGTCCATAAAAATTCATAAGGAGTCACAAATGTCAGACGTGGTTATTGTTGCTGCAGGCCGTACGGCTATTGGTAATTTCGGTGGAAGCCTGGCAAAGGTTTCTGCACCGGATCTGGGCGCTACCGTGATCAAGGCACTACTTGAAAAGACCGGTATCAAGCCAGAACAAATCAGTGAAGTCATTTTGGGTAACGTACTGACTGCTGGCCTGGGCCAAAACCCGGCCCGTCAGGCATTGATCAAAGCTGGCCTGCCAGTGGAAGTGCCAGCGCTTACCATTAACCAGGTATGTGGCTCTGGCCTGAAAACCACCCATCTGGCCGTTCAATCCATTCTGGCTGGTGACAACGAGATTGTGATTGCCGGTGGTCAGGAAAACATGAGCCAGTCTCCGCATGTATTGCCAGGGAGCCGTGACGGTTTCCGCATGGGTACTGCCTCACTGATCGACAGCATGGTGTACGACGGTTTGACCGACGTTTACAACCAGTACCACATGGGTATTACCGCAGAGAATATTGCAGAAAAACACGGCATCACCCGTGAAGAGCAAGATGCTTTTTCTGCTGCTTCGCAAAACAAGGCAGAAGCTGCCCAGAAAGCCGGTCGTTTTGATGCGGAAATCATTCCGGTGGTTATCCCGCAGAAAAAAGGCGACCCGGTCGTATTTGATAAAGATGAATTTATCAAAATGGGTTCTACTGCTGAAGGTTTGGGCAAACTGCGTCCTGCCTTTAAAAAGGATGGTACCGTGACCGCTGGTAACGCCTCTGGCGTGAACGACGGCGCTGCTGCTGTGATCCTGATGACAGCTGACAAGGCAAAAGAACTGGGTCTGACCCCGCTGGTTACCATCAAGGGCTATGCCTCTTCTGGTCTGGAGCCTTCAGTCATGGGGCTGGGGCCTGTATCTGCAACGCGTAAAGCGCTGGCAAAAGCTGGCTGGACACTGGATGACCTGGATCTGGTGGAAGCAAACGAAGCGTTTGCAGCACAAGCCCTTGGCGTGAACAAAGAGCTGGGCTGGGATACCTCCAAGGTCAACGTTAACGGTGGCGCGATTGCCCTGGGTCACCCTATCGGTGCGTCAGGTGCCCGTGTACTGGTTTCCCTGATTCACGAAATGATTCGCCGTGATGCCAAAAAAGGTCTGGCAACACTGTGTATCGGTGGTGGCATGGGTGTCGCATTGGCTGTAGAGCGCGCATAATCAATGTCGTGACGGATGGCTCCTGATCATGGAGCCATCCGGATTGATTTGTTTTTGTGCGTGAAGCAAAAACAAAAAGCCCCGCCAAGGCAGGGCTTTTTGTTCAAGCAGGTTACGTTGTCAGGTCAATCAGACTTTGACGTTGTTAGATGCTTGTTTGATGGCATCCACGGTCGCGGTTGTTGCTGACTTAACGCTGGTTTCTGTGAAGTCAGAAACCTGTTTAGCGGCTTTGCTCAGGCTGTCGACTGCAGACACGGTAGCTTGCACGGTCTGTTTAACGGCAGCAACAGCAGGTTCGGAACCGGCTGGTGCCAGTTTAGCAGTTTGATCCAGCAGGCTGATGACGTCTTTGTTCAGCTCGGTAATACGCGCTTCAGCAAACTTGGTCAGTTCGGCCTGAGTCTGGTTGGCGAATTCGTACACGCTGCGTGACAGGGCAACCAGGTTGTCCAGATTGCTTTCAGCCAGGCTTTGACGGGTTTCGTTAGCTTGCTGTACGTTTTTGATAGAGGCCAGGGTTTGAGCCTGACGCGCTTGTTCTTCCAGAACTGCTTTTGCAGTATCCAGTTGCAGCTTGATCAGTTTTTCTGCGCTGCCAATAGAGATCTGGGCGAGTTGAAGAGCTGATTCTGCTTGTTTCAGACCGTATTCTTTAATGGATTCATTCAATGACATGATGTAACCTCCTAGGGTGATTTGTTGCATTGCACAATTTCATCTTAGCTATGTAGGTCATGCATGTCAATGATTATTTTTGTGCACTGCACAAAAATAATCTGCAGTTGGAGCAATCTGAAATAATTGGTGTTAAAATCGTATTACGATGCCAAATAACCGAATGGAAACTGTCCGCATGTCCCAAGATAAACGCATCATCAAGAAATACCCGAACCGCCGTCTCTACGACACGGCAACGAGCTGCTATATCACGCTGGAAGATGTAAAAAAGCTGGTGCTGGAAAATGTTGATATTCAGGTTCAGGATGCGAAATCCGGTGATGATCTGACCCGCAGCGTATTGCTGCAGATCATTCTGGAAGAAGAGTCTGGTGGCATGCCGATGTTTACCTACGACGTGCTGACCCAGATTATCCGTTTCTATGGCAACGCCATGCAGGGCATGATGGGTTCTTATCTGGAGAAGAACATGCAGATGTTTGCCCAGATGCAAGACCGTCTTAAAGAGCAAACCAAGCAGATTTATGGTGAAACGCCAACAGTCACTCCCGGGCTATGGAACGAGTTCCTGAAATTTCAGGGGCCGGCCATGCAGGGCATGATGTCTAGCTATCTGGAACAAAGCACCAACATGTTTGTCGACATGCAGCAGCAAATGCAGGAGCGCACCCGCAACCTGTTTACCGGCCTGGGTTTTCCGGGCGGGACTGACGAGAAACCCAAAGAATAGGGTATAATCGCTTAACGCATTGTTTATACAGTTTATTTCTGACTTGAGGCGGGCAATGTGCTCGCCTCTTTGTCTTAGTGTTTTACTACCCCGGTGTAGATTGGCACCGCCATAAGAGTATTCTATCCATGAGTGATCAACAGTTGTCCGGCCAGCAAAAAATTGGGGTCGTGTCGTTAGGATGTCCGAAAGCGCTTGTCGATTCGGAGCAGTTTCTGACCCAGTTACGTGCCGAAGGTTATGAAATTTCGGGTTCTTACAATGATGCTGATCTGGTGATTGTAAATACCTGTGGTTTTATCGACAGTGCCGTACAAGAATCACTGGATGCCATTGGCGAGGCCCTGCATGAAAACGGCAAGGTGATCGTGACCGGGTGCCTGGGTGCCAAAGGCGATATCGTCCAGCAAACCCATCCCAAAGTACTGGCCGTTACCGGACCGCATGCGACGGACGATGTGGTCAGTGCGGTGCACCAGTATCTGCCTAAGCCGCATGATCCGTTCATCGACCTGATTCCGCCACAAGGGATCAAGCTGACGCCAAAACACTATGCTTATCTGAAGATTTCGGAAGGGTGCAATCACCGTTGTACCTTCTGCATTATTCCATCCATGCGCGGGGATCTGGTGAGCCGGCCTGTGCATGAAGTGTTGCGAGAAGCAGAGGGTTTGGCCAAGGCCGGCGTCAAAGAATTGCTGGTCATCTCTCAAGATACCAGCGCCTATGGTGTCGATGTCAAATACAAGACTGGCTTTTATAACGGCCGCCCGGTGCGGACCCGCATGACTGAGTTGGCCACCGAGTTGGCCAAACTGGATATCTGGGTGCGTTTGCACTACGTATACCCATATCCGCATGTGGACGAAGTGATTCCGCTGATGGCGGAAGGCAAGATTTTGCCGTACCTGGATATCCCGTTCCAGCACGCCAGTCCGCGCATCCTTAAAGCCATGAAGCGCCCGGGTGATAGCGACAAAGTCTTGCAGCGTGTACAGAACTGGCGCGCCATGTGTCCGGATCTTGCAATCCGTTCTACCTTTATTGTTGGCTTCCCTGGTGAAACCGAAGATGATTTCCAGCAATTGCTGGACTTTCTGGATGAAGCAGAACTGGACCGGGTAGGGTGCTTTACGTACTCGCCGGTGGAAGGTGCGACAGCCAATGCCTTGCCGGATCATGTACCAGCCGAATTGGCAGAAGAGCGCAAAGCCCGTTTCATGGAGAAGCAGGCAGAAATCAGTGCAAGGCGTCTGGCTGCCAAAGTCGGGCGTTCACTTGAAATCCTGATCGATGAAGTCGATGAGGAAGGCGCAATCGGCCGCAGTTATGCGGATGCACCAGAGATTGACGGCCTGGTGTATCTGAACGGTGAAACCCGACTGCAAGTCGGTGACAAAGTCACTGCAAAAATCATCGAATCAGATGAGTATGACTTGTGGGCCGAAAGAATATAATGCATTGCAGCATGCTATAATCTGACGGTTTATTTGCACGGGGATGTGTCGGGGCAGTTGGCAAAGCAGGCAAAAAGCCAATGTTCACGGCGCATCTTTAAACGTATCTACACGACAAAAGAGGACTACCCCATGATTCTGGATCGCGTACCAGCTGGTAAAGATGTACCAAACGACTTCAACGTGATTATCGAAATTCCAGCCAATGCAGCGCCTATCAAGTATGAGCTGGACAAAGACACTGGCGCGATGTTCGTCGATCGTTTCATGGGCACTGCCATGTTCTACCCATGTAACTACGGTTATATTCCTAACACCCTGTCTGAAGATGGGGATCCTGTCGATGTGCTGGTTGTTACCCCGTTCCCGCTGCAGATTGGCGTAGTGGTTCGCTGCCGTGCCCTGGGCATGCTGAAAATGGAAGACGAATCCGGCATTGATGCCAAACTGATCGCTGTGCCGGTTGAAAAACTGTGCCCGATGTACAAGAACATTCAGAGCACTTCTGACCTGCCTGAACTGCTGTTGCAACAGATTTCCCATTTCTTTGAACATTACAAAGATCTGGAAAAAGGCAAATGGGTGAAGGTGCAGGGCTGGGCAGATATCGACGCAGCTAAAGCCGAAATCCTGGCAGGGGTTGAGCGCTACAAGGCCTGATAGTTATAGCCATGTTTTCCCCAAAACAGCCATGACGAATGTCATGGCTGTTTTGTTTTGAGTTCCCCCATGCCCTTGTGGTTTGGCCACTTCCCACCGGCGCCCATGTGCGCGTACTATTGATTCTCTATATCAATCAGATTGCCGAGGGTCACCATGTCACTTTCCATGTATCAGGCATCCATTCCTGTGTTTATCCGTATGCTGAACAACCTCAAGCACTTGCTGGATTTGGCCGTGCAGCATGCAGAAACCCATAAATTTGATCCATCTGTGCTTCCCAATGTCCGTCTGTATCCGAATATGTATCCTTTGACCAAGCAGGTGCAGATTGCCACTGATATGGTAAAAGGCGGCGCGGCACGGCTGGCGGGTGAGACACCACCCTCCTGGCCAGATGATGAAGCGACGCTGGAGCAATTGCAGGCTAGGGTAGACAAGGCATTGGCATTCCTGTCGGGCTTCTCGCCAGCACAGATTGATGGCAGTGAAAACAAGGAAATCGTGCTGAAATGGCCAGGCAGGACGTTGAACTTTACCGGGCAGGATTACCTGCTCAATTTTGTGCTGCCAAACTTCTATTTCCATATCACGACGACTTATGCCCTGCTACGCCATAACGGTGTCCCGGTAGGCAAATCAGACTTTATTGGGGACTGACTGCATCCGTATGGGCGGTGAGGAGGGTTGGTGATGGGTTCATATTTGCCAACACAAACCCCGCCTGCTGGCTGATGGCATGTTGCGCAATTCTGTCAGGGCTGTGCCATTGTCATGGCGCTATGCAGTAAAGCCTGCGGATTACCTGCTGTCAACGTCTTAACAAGCTTTTGGGTGTAGGTCTAAGTACGTGTGGCGTGTAAATGTCTGGCTGGCATTCTTGTCTAAGTACAACTACTGAAAGCACTGTTAATTGACGCAATCCAATTGCTTAGCGGGCTAAATTTGTTGGAGAATACGCAATATTGCAGTGCAAAAAACTGTGATATTGCGTTTGCCCACCCTCGCAGACCTTCCTGGGACATTGATTGCGCTACCGTCGCATGCCAATTGTTTCCTCTGGCCCCATGCGCCGTTGTATCCCTTTTGTCTTGCCAAACAAGACCCTGAATCGAATATGTTTTTTTCATTGGTGATACTCAGCGCACTTTGTAATCGTGCAAGGAACACCTATATGTCGTCCATCGTTTCAAAATCGGTATTAAAGATTTCCATGATTGCAGCTTCTATCAGCATGGCTACAGCCCATGCGGACGTTGTCATCAAAATTGGCCATGCATCCGCCCTGACCGGGCCGATTGCCCACCTTGGCAAGGATAATGAGTTCGGTGCCCGTCTGGCGATTGAAGAGCTGAACAGCAAGAAAATCAAGATTGGTGGCCAGGTCGCCAAATTTGAACTGGTCTCTGAAGATGATGCCGGAGATCCTAAACTGGCAACAGTTGTAGCCCAAAAACTGGTAGACATGAAAGTGTCTGCTGTCATTGGTCACTTGACCTCGGGTACATCCATTCCGGCAGCGCGTTTGTATTCGGACGCCGGTATTCCCCAAATTACCCCTTCGTCTACCAACCCTAAGTTTACGCAGCAAGGTTTCAAGACCACGTTCCGCATGGTGGCCAATGATATCCAGCAGGGCGGTGCCATGGGTTCGTTTGCGGTAAAAAGCCTCAAAGCCAAAACGGTCGTGATTCTGGATGACCGTACTGCGTATGGCCAGGGTCTGGCCGACGAGATTGAAAAATCGGTAAAAGCCAATGGCGGCAAAGTACTGACCCGCGAATACGGTACCGATAAAACCACCGACTGGATGGCGGTTCTGACCTCCATTAAGGGTAAAAAGCCGGATGTCGTTCTGTATGGCGGCATGGACGTGACAGCTGCACCCCAATTGCAACAATTGCGTCGTCTGGGCATTACCGCGAAATACGTGGTGTCTGATGGTGGTTGCTCTGCCAACATGATCAAACTGGCGGGTTCAGCCATGTCACCAGACGTGTACTGTACAGAAGCTGGTATTCCGCGTGACCAGATGCCACAAGGCAAGGCATTCTTCCCGCGTTTCAAACAACGGTTTGGTCAAGACGTTCAGGTGTATGCACCGTATGTGTACGACGCTGTGATGACCGTGGCACAGGCCATGCAGGCGGCCAACTCATCTGATCCCGCCAAATATCTGCCAAAGCTGGCCGCGATCAAGACCACTGGCGTCATTGGCCCGATTGCGTTTGATGCCAAAGGCGATATCCTGAAGGCCGCCGTGACGGTAAAGCAGTTCCGTGACGGTAACTGGAATGCAGTGCAAGTCGTACACTGATAGCCGTTCGTCAGTTCATCCAAAAAAGGTACCGCGAGGTACCTTTTTTGTCTGGCAGGCCGTCATTGGCGCTCATACAGGACAAATCAAGGCTTTTTGGCCGTAAACTGCTAAGGAATCAGAGACTTGGCTTTGTTTCTTATGTGCAACATATTGCGGTAGTAGTATATTCAACACAAAGACATGTTATAATCTACGGTTTTGATATCACCGGAAATTTCCATGTCTCGCGCACTCCGCAATATTGCTATCATCGCCCACGTTGACCACGGCAAAACGACCCTGGTTGACCAATTGCTGCGTCAAAGCGGCACCTTCCGTGAAAACCAGCAGGTTGACGAACGCGTCATGGATAGCAATGACTTGGAAAAAGAACGTGGTATTACCATTCTTGCCAAGAACACTGCTATCGATTACGAAGGTACCCACATCAACATCGTAGATACCCCGGGCCACGCCGACTTTGGTGGCGAAGTGGAACGCGTGTTGGGCATGGTGGATGGCGTGCTGCTGCTGGTGGATGCGGTTGAAGGCCCGATGCCTCAAACCCGTTTCGTGACCAAAAAAGCACTGGCACTGGGCCTGCGCCCGATCGTGGTGATCAACAAGGTTGACCGCCCGGGTGCGCGTCCTGACTGGGTTGTGGACCAGACATTCGACCTGTTTGACAAACTGGGTGCGACCAACGAGCAGCTGGACTTCCCGATCATTTACGCATCCGGCCTGAATGGTTTTGCAAAGCTGGAATTAGCTGATGAGTCCAGCGATATGCGTCCGTTGTTCGAGACCGTATTGAAGCACGTACCAACACCTCCAGGCGACAGCGAAGCACCATTGCAGTTGCAGATTGCTGCGCTGGATTACTCTACCTATACCGGCCGCCTTGGGGTTGGCCGTGTGCTGAACGGTCGCATCAAGCCTGGTCAGGCTGTTGTGGTCATGAATCATGAAGATCAGGTTGCGCAAGGCCGTATCAACCAGGTATTGGGCTTCCAGGGTCTGGACCGTGTGCCTGTTGAAAGTGCAGAAGCTGGCGACATCATCATTATCTCCGGTATTGAAGACATCGGTATCGGTGTGACCATTGCCGACAAAGACAATCCTGTTGGTCTGCCAGTGCTGGCTGTGGATGAGCCAACCCTGACCATGGACTTTATGGTGAACTCTTCACCATTGGCCGGTACCGAAGGCAAGTTTGTGACCAGCCGTCAGATTCGTGACCGCCTGACCAAAGAGTTGCTGACCAACGTTGCGTTGCGCGTTGAAGATACCGAAGACTCTGACGTATTCCGTGTGTCTGGCCGTGGTGAATTGCACCTGACCATTCTGCTGGAAAGCATGCGTCGTGAAGGCTTTGAAATGGCCGTGGCCAAGCCACGCGTGGTGTACAAGGAAATCGACGGTCAGAAGTGCGAACCGTACGAAAACCTGACCATTGACCTGGAAGATGCAAACCAGGGTGCCGTGATGGAAGAAATCGGTCGCCGCCGTGGCGAGCTGACCAACATGGAATCTGACGGCATGGGCCGTACCCGTCTGGAATACCACATTCCTGCACGTGGCCTGATTGGCTTCCAGTCTGACTTCATGACCATGACCCGTGGTACTGGCCTGATGTCTCACGTGTTTGATGACTATGGTCCTGTCAAGGCTGACTTGCCAGGTCGTCACAATGGTGTACTGATCTCTCAGGAAGCTGGCGAAGCAGTGGCGTACGCGCTGTGGAACCTGGAAGACCGTGGCCGCATGTTTGTGAGCCCAGGCGACAAACTGTATGAAGGCATGATCATCGGTATCCATAGCCGTGACAATGACTTGGTAGTTAACCCGATCAAGGGTAAAAAACTGACCAACGTTCGTGCCTCCGGTACGGATGAAGCCGTGCGTTTGACCACCCCGATCAAACTGACGCTGGAATCTGCTGTTGAGTTTATTGATGATGATGAACTGGTAGAAATTACCCCGGTCAGCATCCGTATCCGTAAACGCTATCTGTCAGAAAACGAGCGTCGTCGCGCGGTTCGTTCTGCAGATTGATTCGCGCCGTGTAGCGGGTAACGAAAAAACGGCGGGGTTCATGACCACGCCGTTTTTTTGCCCGTTACGTTTTTGTAGACTAGACCTAATATCAGGAGCAGTGATATGAGCCAGATTGAACGTATTGGTACCACCAAGCGATGGTCCGACGTGGTATTGCATGGCCAGACCGCCTACTTTGTCGAAGTGCCAGATACCTTGCATGCAGATATCCAGACACAGACCCGCGAAGTGCTGACGAGTATTGAACGCCGTTTGTCAGGTTTTGGCAGCGATAAATCCCGCTTGCTTCAGGTTGTAATCTACCTGACCGATATGCGCTATATCGCTGAAATGAACGAGCTATGGGACGCATGGCTGCCAGAAGGCTCCGCACCGTCACGTGCTTGTGTGAAGGCAGAACTGGCAGACCCCGGCTATAAAATTGAAATGGTGATTACCGCTGCAAGGTAATCCTGTTTTGCGCAATTGTGAATTGAGGGAAGAACGGTTGCGCTATAATAAAAAAATAGATAAAAAGACAATAACAAGAATAACGTTAAAAACTTTCAGAGTATACGTGCCCGCATGATCTGTAACCCTTATGAAATTATCATTCAAGGCTTGACCTCGAATGGCCGCCAGTTCCGTCCTAGTGACTGGGCTGAGCGTTTATCCGGGATCCTATCGACGTTTGGATGGGATCAGAAGATGTCTTATTCGCCATATGTTCGTCCGATGACACTCGAAGGTGTACGTTGTGTCGCGGTAGATCGGCAGCTGGAAGAAATCAACCCGAGAGTATTTGCCTTTATCATGGCTTTTGCCAAGGATAACGACCTGAAGGTGGTTGATTGCCGTACCCTCATCGATGAACTCGGTGATAGTGTTACGGAAGCAGATAGCCCGTCTGAAGCTGCAAAAGGGTAGTGCTTACTGTTGCTAACCGCAACACCCAATAAAAAACCCGGTTTTTCAACCGGGTTTTTTATTGGGTAACGTTGCTGTATAGATCAAACGGGTGGCTGGGTTTCAATGAAACTGGCACGCTCTGACAGTTTGGCATAATGCCGGGCCAGGTTGGGGTAGGTAGTCTTCCAGTCGATATCCTGAAAGCGCAGGTCCAGATAGCCCAAGGCGCACCCGGTCGCAATATCGGCCAGTGTAAAGCCTTCACCAACACACCAGGTTTTGTCGGCCAGTTGCTCGGACATGGCTTGTAGCGCACGGCTGATCTTGTCGTGCTGGCGAGCGATCCAGTCCTGATCCTGCTTGTCTGCTGCGCGTTTGGTTTTTTCCAGAAAGATGGTCACTGCTGCGTCGCAAATGCCGTCTGCCAGTGCTTCCCAGCGTTTTACGCGTGTTTGCGGACGTGTTTCTTGTGGCAGCAGCTTGCCAACAGGGGACAGGCGATCCATGTATTCGACAATGACGCGTGAATCATACAGGGTATCGCCATCATCCAGCACCAATACCGGAATTTTGCCCAACGGGTTCAGGTTCGGTACATTGGTATCTGCATTCCATGGAATGTCGATCACATTCTCGAGCGTGAGCTGTTTTTCCTGCGCAACAATCCTGGCTTTACGCGCAAACGGGCTGGTCAGTGAAATAATCAGTTTCATGGAGCGTCCAAAAGGCTAGAAATCGTGGTTAGTCACATTATAGGTGATGATGGCCATATTAGGTGAAACCTGTGACAGATATTGTATGCATGCTAACTATTCTGTCAGTGGTAATCTCCTAGCGTCGCGCTAGTTGCTTATCCTTTGCGGGTGTTGCGCATTTCATACTGTGTGGTCAGGTAATCACAAAGTCACGCGCGAATATATCGTTAAAGAAGCGGAACAGTCGGTCATTGTCGCAATAGGCCACATTAAACCGCAGCCATGGGCTGCTGGACTGGTCGGGACGGAACAGATACCCGGGTGCCAGTAAAATGTCTTTGGAGACGGCCTGCTGCGATAGTATCAGAGGATCGATGACAGTTTTCTTGCATTTAGCCCACAAGAACATCCCGGCACCCGGTTCGTGAAACAGGTCGAAACCGGCTTCTTCCAGCCGGCGCGCTGTTTTTTCCTGGGCGCGTTCCAGTCTTTCTTTCAGCTGTTCAAGGTGTTTCCGGTGGTGACCTTCGGTCAGGATGTAATGTACCAGCGTTTCGTTCAGTTCCGGGGTGGCCATGCCGGATACCATTTTGTGATACACCAGTTCTTCCAGCAGGCCTTTTTCCGCCGCAATATAGCCAACCCGCAGACCCGGTGCGATGGATTTTGAAAAGCTGCCGATATAAATCACTTGTTTGAGTTGGTCCATGCTGGCCAGTGTCTGTTGCCGGCCGGGGACCAGGTCACTGGACACGTTGTCTTCTACCAGCTTGAAGTCATATTGTGCCGCGAGCTGCAGTACGCGGTAGGCGGTGGCCGGGCTGTAACTGGCGCCAGTCGGGTTTTGCAGCTGGGTATTGGTGAAATACAGCTTGGGACGGTGTGTCGCCAGCAGTTGCGTCAATGCTTGTGTATCCGGCCCGGTCGGGGTCATGGGGACGCCAACCAGATTCAGCCCCCGCAGACGAAGCGCGGACATCAGATTGCTATAACCAGGGTCATCTACCAGCACGGTATCGCCCGTGACGGTGAGCCTGCGTGTAATCAGGTCGAGCGCCTGGCTGGCCCCCAGTGTCAGCAGGATTTGTTCGCTGCTGGCCTGGATTTCCTGCTCGTTGAGTTGTCGTGCAATGGTCTCGCGCAGCGGTGCATACCCTTTAGGGTGGCCATAACGCACAATCCTGTCGGGTGACTTGGCGACCTGCCGCAGTCCTTTTTGCAATGCTTCTTCATCCAGCCAGGTGGTAGGCAGCCAGCCACAGCCAGCGTGAATGCCTGAATCTGCATTTTCGTAGACATTGCGCAGCAACCAGTAACTGTCTACGGCGGTTTCGGTCAGCCGCTGCTTCACCGGCTCTGCTTTGCTCTGCGAGTCTGCCACGAAGAAACCCGCGCCACGCCTTGGCTGAAGGTAACCCTTGGCTACCAGGCGGTCATAGGCTTCGACGACGGTAAATGTCGATACTTCATGCGCCAGGGCAAACTGGCGGATGGACGGGGCTTTGCTGCCCGGTCTCATCTGCTTGGTAGTAATGCGCTGGGTCAGGCCATTCACAATCTGCGTGACCAGTGATTCACTGGAGCCGGGGTCGAGTTCTATCTGTATCTGGGTGTTTTTGTTCATTGCAGCATAACCGTTGAGGTGTTTTTTCCAATACAGCTAGTGTACACAATTTTGTAACTGTATATGTGACTGTATTGGTAAAGCCAATACAGTTAGCACATCCCTCACCAACCCTTGCCACCGTCGCTCAAGGAGATACAGATGACAATTCAATGGAACGGTAGTCCACTGCCAATGGACGCTTACTGGATGCCATTTACTGCCAACCGGCAATTCAAGGCTGCGCCTCGCATGCTGGTTGCCGCGCAAGACATGCACTTTACCGATATCGATGGCCGCCAGATTCTGGATGGCACGGCCGGTCTGTGGTGCGTGAACGCAGGGCATAACCGTAAACCGATTACAGAAGCGGTCCAGCGTCAGATTGCGACACTGGATTATGCGCCTCCTTTCCAGATGGGTCATCCTGAAGCATTTATTGCGGCAGACAAACTGGCCAAAATGGCGCCAGAAGGCTTGAACCGTGTGTTCTTTACCAACTCGGGCTCAGAGTCTGCCGACACAGCACTAAAAATTGCACTGGCGTATCACCGCATGCGCGGCGATACCCTGCGTACCAAACTGATTGGCCGTGAGCGCGGCTACCATGGCGTGAACTTTGGTGGTATTTCTGTTGGCGGCATTGCCGGTAACCGCAAACTGTTCGGTAACGCGGTTACAGGTGTAGACCACGTTGGTCATACCCATGATTTGTCCCGCAATGCCTTCTCCAAAGGTGAACCACTGCACGGTGGCGAAGAGATGGCCAATGCGGTAGAGGCACGCATCACGACATTGCATGATCCTGCCACGATTGCTGCCATCATCGTTGAGCCGATTGCGGGTTCTACCGGCGTGATTCTGCCACCAAAAGGCTATTTGAAACGCCTGCGCGAAATTTGTACCAAGCACGGCATCCTGTTGATTTTTGATGAAGTCATTACCGGTTTCGGTCGCTTGGGTACCGCTTGGGGTGCAGACAAGTTTGATGTGATTCCAGACATCATCACCTGTGCCAAAGGCTTGTCCAACGGGGTGATTCCGATGGGGGCCGTGATTGTCAAAGACGGTATTTATGATGCCTTTATGGCGGCCAGTGCAGAAGGCGCTATCGAACTGCCACATGGCTATACCTACTCCGGTCATCCGGTTGCCGCTGCCGCAGCGAGTGCCACACTGGATGTGTATAACGACGAAAAACTGTTCCAGCGCGCTGGCGAGCTGGAAAGCTACTGGCAAGAGGGTGTGCATTCGTTGCGTGGTCTGCCACACGTCAAAGACGTGCGCAATATGGGTCTGGTTGCCGGTATCGAGCTGGAGTCCATGCCTGGCAAAGTGGCTAAACGTGCTTTCGAAACCTATCTGAAAGCCTGGGACAAAGGGGTGCTGATTCGCACCACCGGCGACATCATTGCCTTGTCGCCTCCTTTGATTATCGAGAAATCTCACATCGACCAGATATTCAATGTGCTGGCCGATGTACTGAGGACGGTTGAATAAACCGTCAATTGCAAGCAAGGCAGCCGGAGGGTTATTGCCGGCTGCCCGCAGTGAAATACAGGTGGTTTGTGTCTGAAAAACAACCTGATGCCAAGTCAGCAATCAGGTAAGTGAATGGATGAACGGGGTGACCCGGACGTCTGCTAGCCATAACGAGGGGAAGTTAAATGTCTGAAATTCTGCACTATATTGATGGCCAGCGTGTTGCTGGTTCCGGTACCCGTACATCGGATGTCTTTAATCCTGCCTTGGGTGAAGCGGTTGCCAAGGTTCGTCTGGCTGACCAGGCCGACGTGAATGCTGCGGTTGCATCTGCCAAGGCGGCGTTTACCTCCTGGTCTGCCACCAGCCCGCTACGCCGTTCACGTGTGATGTTCAAGTTCAAAGAACTGCTTGAGCAAAACATGAAGAAAATCGCGGAACTGATTTCCAGCGAACACGGCAAGGTAGTGTCTGATGCAATGGGTGAAGTCACCCGTGGTCTGGAAGTGGTTGAGTTTGCCTGTGGCATTCCACAATTGCTGAAAGGGGAATATACCGAGCAGGTAGGTAGCGGTATTGACGCATACACTACTCGTCAGGCCTTGGGTGTCGTTGCAGGTATTACTCCGTTTAACTTCCCGGCCATGGTGCCAATGTGGATGTTCCCGGTGGCCATTGCTTGCGGTAACAGTTTCATTCTGAAGCCTTCCGAGCGCGATCCGTCTACCGCATTGCTGCTTGCCGATTTGCTGAAAGAAGCAGGCTTGCCTGATGGCGTATTTACCGTATTGCACGGTGACAAAGTGGCCGTAGATGGTCTGCTGACCCATCCGGACGTGCATGCCATTAGCTTTGTAGGTTCAACACCTATCGCCAAATACATCTATGAAACTGGCGCACACCACGGCAAACGTGTTCAAGCATTGGGCGGCGCCAAGAACCACATGATCGTGATGCCGGATGCTGATCTGGAGCAGGTTGTAGACGCGTTGACCGGTGCAGCTTACGGTTCAGCCGGTGAGCGTTGCATGGCAATCTCTGTTGCGTTGGCGGTGGGTGATGTGGCTGACAAACTGGTCGAAAAAATGGCCGACCGTGCGCGCACCCTGAAGATCAATGTCGGTACCGATCCACATGCAGAAATGGGCCCTTTGGTAACCAAACAGCATCTGGAAAAAGTCACGGGCTATATCAACAAAGGTGTGGAAGAGGGCGCCAAACTGGTGGTTGATGGTCGTGGTCATAAAGTTGCCGGTTATGAAAACGGTTACTTCCTGGGTGGTACTCTGTTCGATAACGTGACACCAGAGATGACCATCTACAAAGAAGAAATCTTCGGGCCAGTACTGGCAATCGTCCGTGTGCCTGATTTTGAAAGCGCACTGAAACTGATCAACGATCACGAGTTCGGTAACGGCACCTCCATCTTTACTCGTGATGGTGATGCTGCACGCAACTTCGCCCATCGGGTGCAAGTGGGTATGGTGGGTATCAACGTGCCTATCCCTGTGCCGATGGCCTTCCATAGCTTTGGTGGCTGGAAAGCTTCCCTGTTTGGTGATCACCATATGCACGGCCCTGAAGGCGTACGTTTCTACACCAAGATGAAAGCTGTGACCACTCGCTGGCCAACTGGTATCCGTGCTGGTGCAGAATTTGTCATGCCAACCATGAAGTAATTTGGTGTACCGGGTACGGTGCGTGCCAAGTGAAAACCCGCCAGTTTGGCGGGTTTTTTCATATGCAGCTGTTACGGCAAGACGGGCTTGATGTGCATCGCCTAAAAGCAAAAAGCCAGACTCAAAAGTCTGGCTTTTTGTTGGCTAACACCCTGAATCAACAGGGTAAAAGCAAATTACGCGCGACGCTTGAATTCGTTGGTGCGGGTATCGATCTCGATCTTGTCACCGATCTCGACGAATGCTGCAACCTGAATTTCGCCACCGTTGGTCAGTGTAGCTGGCTTCATGACTTTACCAGAGGTATCGCCACGAACGGCTGGTTCTGTGTAAGCAACTTCACGAACGATGGTGGTTGGCAGTTCTACAGAAATGGCTTTGCCATTGTAGAAAGTCACTTCGCAGATGTCTTCCATGCCGTCTTGCAGGTATGGCAGTACATCGCTCATGTTGTCTTTTTCAACTTCGTACTGGTTGAATTCGTTGTCCATGAATACATACATTGGATCAGCAAAGTAAGAATAGGTACATTCTTTCTTGTCCAGAATCACGACATCGAATTTTTCATCCGCTTTATAAACGGCTTCAGAGGCAGAACCGGTCAGCAAGTTTTTCATTTTCATTTTTACAACAGCTGCGTTACGGCCAGACTTGTTGTATTCAGCTTTTTGCACAACCATTGGCTCATTGCCAAGCATAAACACGTTGCCAGAGCGGAGTTCCTGAGCGGTTTTCATTGTTAAACTATCCTGTTTGAACTGAGTTATACGGGCAAAATGAGTTTCGCCAAACGTATCATTTTAACCTGTTTTCACTAAATTGCGCCAGCTGTCTGGCAAGTGGCGGTTGTTTTTCCAGTGTTTTTTGCCAAAATACCGCATGGGTCAAATATTCTGCATAGCGGCCGAGCAACGTGCTGATGGTTTCCGCTGCGAGCTGGTGCTCATTCCACTCGTGCATGCATTTGCGCAACACCTGTTGCAAATCGGATGGCAACTGATGTGTATATCGCGTCAGAAAAGCATCCAGTTTTACCAGGTGTGCGTTTTCATCTTGCGCATAGATATGCCAGACAAACGGTTTGCCCGCCCATTGCGCCCTCAGGAAAGAATCCTCGCCACGGACAAAGTTCAGGTCACAAGCCCACAATAACTGATCGTACTCATCCTGATGCAAGAAGGGTAAAAACGTAATGGTCAGTGCGCCGATCTGTAGCGACTGACCCGTTTGTAGGCAGTTTTGCGGAAAGCCCCGAGTTTCAAGCCCGGTTTGCAGACTGTTGCGTATCTTGCTGTTGGTGACCATCAGACGGGTTGGAGCGCTTTGGTGTGACAGCGCATCAACCAGCGCCATGACCGATTCATTTTCATAGGCAAACAGGCTGATGATCTTTTCGCCCGGTGCTGGCGGGTTAACCCCGATGCGCTGCCAGAAGTCATCAATCATCGCAGGGTTTGACTGGAACAACCGTACCCTGGCCAGTAAATCCTGTTCCCTGAACAATCCTCCGGTTTTATCGGTAAAACCGGGGAAGTAAAAATATTGCGGGATACCCAGCCTGGGGTGTGGCGATATCATGGCATGGCAGTCTTCTGCCCATGTTTCTGCCGTCAGGTATTCCAGGTTTATCCAGCAAAAGGGCGCATGCCTTTGCTGCAACCGGGCCAGGTATGCATCAGGCAGGCCGCAGGCAAACGCCTCCACCACCACCTCTGCAATCGTTTCAAAAGTGCTCTGCGCATCCCAATGACAAATGCTGATCTGTTGCAGATGCTGTTGCTGCAAGCTTGGGTCAATCGCCGGTTCGATCTGGTGCAAACTGTGCAGGTCATCAACCCACAAGCGCACCTGCTGATGTTCGTCATGGCTTAGTTGCTTGGCCAGTCGCCAGCACACGCCAATATCGCCAAAGTTATCGACGACCTTACAAAAAATGTCCCACTGCCTGGTTTTCTGGCCCATAAAAGATCAATTCAAGGTGTTTAAATTCATGCGCATACATAGTTTGCGCTGGCATTTTTGGCCCAAGCCACTTATGCTCACGCCTATTATGGTTGAAAACGGAGATATCTTCATATGCAAATCATGACAGAATGGTTCGGCCCGGTAGAGATTGACCCGGCAACTACATTGACTTTTCCGGTGGGGTTGCCCGGTTTTGAGCAATGTACAAAGTTCAAGTTATTGCATGATATCGAGAAATCACAACCGCTCGTCCGCTGGTTGCAATCGGTGGAACAGGCTGAAGTATTATTCAGCGTAGTTGACCCTTCCATTTTTGGTGTACGTTACGAACTGACGTTAAACGATGAGGAAGTAGCCACGCTTTCTTACGAACAAGGCGACCAGATTGTGGTGCTGATGCTGCTTGGCAGGTCTCTGGAAGACGGTCATGTAGAGCCAAAAGCAAAATTTCCCATTTTAATCAATTTGAATAAACAGACTGGTCTGCAAAAGCAGGCAACAAGCTGTGAGCTGGTTTTCCGTAATATCTGACCATTTCGCGTAGCCCTTTTAACCGGGTGATATTCATACTAAATCAAGAAGGTGAGTTGGTGTTTCGCCATCTTGGTAGTATGATATCGCCCATTTTGTAGTGGATTCCGCAGCGGATGAAAACCACCTTTTTAGAATTTGAACAACCTATCGCAGAACTAGAAGCCAAAATCGAAGAGCTTCGTTTTGTTCAGGATGACTCTGCCGTAGACATTTCCGAAGAGATTGACCGTCTTCAGAAAAAGAGCCAGGAACTGACCAAGTCCATCTATGCCAAGATGACTTCATGGCAGATTTCCCAGGTCGCACGTCATCCTCAGCGTCCTTATACCCTGGATTACATCGACGGCATTTTTACCGACTTTCACGAACTGCACGGTGACCGCAGCTTTGCGGATGACCGGGCGATTGTGGGCGGGCTGGCACGTTTTAACGGACAGCCCGTGATGGTTATCGGCCATCAAAAGGGTCGTGATACCAAAGAGAAAATCCTGCGCAACTTCGGTATGCCAAAGCCGGAAGGTTACCGCAAGGCCCTGCGGCTGATGAAACTGGCCGAGCGTTTCGGCTTGCCGATCTTTACCTTCATTGATACACCGGGAGCCTATCCGGGTATTGGTGCCGAAGAGCGTGGTCAGTCAGAGGCGATTGGCCGTAACCTGTTCGAGATGACCACCCTGAAAGTACCAGTGATCTGTACCGTGATTGGGGAAGGCGGCTCTGGTGGTGCGCTGGCGATTGCCGTGGGCGATGTCACCATGATGCTGCAGTATTCAACCTACTCGGTAATTTCACCGGAAGGTTGTGCATCAATTCTGTGGAAAACGGCAGAGCGTGCATCCGATGCTGCTGAAGCCTTGGGTATTACCGCAAACCGGCTGAAAACACTGGGTCTGATTGATAAAGTGGTGAATGAGCCTGTCGGTGGTGCGCACCGCGACCATCGCCTGATGATGCAGACCATGAAAAAATCGTTGCAAGATGCCCTGAAGGCATTGCAGGATAAACCGGTCGACGAATTGCTGGAAAATCGTTACCAGCGTCTGATGAGCTACGGCAAATATAACATCGAGGCTGCTTGATGTTACGCCGGACAAACTAGCATGTCGTCAGTGTTACAAAAATTACTGGCCAGTATCGACAAGGTACTGGCCAGTTTGTCTTTCAAGCCCGCTCACGTGACAGTGGCATTGTCCGGGGGGCTGGATTCCGTCTGTCTGCTGCATGTGGCACATCAATGGGCGCGTCAGCATGGTGTCCGTCTGGCGGCGCACCATGTACATCATGGCCTTAATCCAAAAGCCGATGCATGGCTGGATTTCTGTGCCTCGCTATGCCAGCAACTGGATGTTGATTTCACCTCAACCCGTTTGACACTGGAACGCAAAGGGGGAGAAAGCCTGGAGGCATGCGCCAGAGAGGCGCGGTACGCTGCGTTGGCGGCGCACAAGACGGATGTGTTTCTGTTGGCTCAGCATCTGGATGACCAGATGGAAACCTGTTTCATGCAACTGATGCGGGGGAGCGGCCCGGCAGGTCTGATTGCCATGCCCGTCGTGAAGCAGGCTGATGGGCATGTCTGGATCCGCCCATGGCTGAATGTGCCACGCGCAGAGTTGACCGAGGTGGTGCTGGATCAGGGGTGGCAATGGGTCGAGGATGACAGTAATCAGGACACTCGTTTTGATCGCAACTTCTGGCGACAGACCCTGTTGCCGATGCTTGAAAGCCGTTATCCGGCTTACCGTCAGGCGGTGAGTCGCACGCAAGGCCTGACGCATGAGGCTTGGCTGTTGTCAGAAGAACTGGCGCAGCTGGACTGGCAGCAATGCGGTAAGGGGGCCTCACTGGATTTGCAGCCGTTCCGGCTATTGTCTGCACACCGGGCCAAGAACCTGTTGCGGTATTGGGTGACCCGAATTTCGGGGTTGCAGCCGCCGTCCTCTGCATGGTTTGAGAATTTGCTGATGCAACTGTCGGTTGTGCGGATGGATGCAGAGATCCAGATCAATTTGCCGCAAGACCGTTTCTTTATCGGGGTGTATCGGCACATGGCGTCCTTGATGCCCAGATTACCGGT
The DNA here is from genome assembly GCF_000376945.1 of Leeia oryzae DSM 17879. Taxonomy (GTDB): domain Bacteria; phylum Pseudomonadota; class Gammaproteobacteria; order Burkholderiales; family Leeiaceae; genus Leeia; species Leeia oryzae. The sequence goes on along the minus strand of NZ_AQXU01000020.1, from coordinate 144,910 downwards.
GTGTAACGAGGTTGTTCTGATAGTCTCTTCTCTGGTGCCTGGTGTCACGCCAGTTCATGCCTGGTCCGGGCGCTATGTGCTTTCTCGCCGGCCGGGTGAAGGATTATCGCCCCGTATCGAGCAAGCGCAATTGTCCTGGCGACCCAGGACGGGGGGCGAAAAGCTGAAACTCGGGCCGAAGACCCCCTCCAAGTCGCTAAAGCAGCATTGGCAGGAACATGGTGTTGCCCCTTGGTTACGTCAGACGCGACCATTGCTGTATGTGGGTGAGCAGCTTGCCTGGATACCCGGTGTGGGTTATGCCAGTGACTGGCGCGCCGATGCTGATGAAGAGGGGTGGGTATTTGAATGGCAGGACGGCCTCGTCTGAAGCCGCCTGCCTCATTAGGTGGCGGGGTTAGTGGCCGTTGGCCACATTCGGGATGACAACCGGCTTAATGCCTAATGCCTGCAACTCTCTTACCGCTGCTGCGGCAGCGGCTTTGTCCTTGAACGGACCGATAATTACCCGGGATTCCAGCTTGGCCGGGATGCCTTGGTCACGCAGTTTTTGGTACAGCATGGCCGCATTGTCATATTGGCCAAATACGCCTGCTTGAACCGTGTAAGACTGGATAACCGAGCCTTGTAGCGCCGGTGCTTTGGTCGCCGGTACGGTCTGCGGGGTGGCGGGGGCCGTGGCAGTTGGTTTGGTGGCAGGGGGACTGGCGGGGGCTGCGGTCGGTTGTGCCAGTGGCCCTGCCGGTTTTACGGCGGGCTGCGGTTTAATAATCACAGGCGTAGCGGTTGCTGGCGCAACGGCCAAGGGTGTGCCCGGCAAGTTATCTTGACGTAGCGGCACTGGCGCAGGTTTTTGCGGGGCAACAGGATGGACGCCATTATCGTTGATCACGACAGGTGGGGCTGGGCGAAGACTGCTGGCACTGGCCTCTAACGGCGCCGACGCCGGTATCTCGCTACTGACCGCTGATGCCGGTTGTTCTATGGAGGCGGGTGCTTCTTTTTTTGCCGGTGGGGCCACAGGGGCGGTGGGAACGGCTTCAGCCACGGTAGCCGTTGATGCTACCAGTTCCTTTTGCTGACTCTCTTTTAGCCGGCTAATGGCATTGAGTACGACAATGGCCGCCATGATCAGGGCGATTGCAATCAAGACCCGTCGTACCGCCTGTTGTTTTATGTCGTCATTAGGGGTAGGCTGATTTTCTTGCATAAGCTGGGTTATCCACCGGTTTGCACTCTGAATGAACGGATTGTCAGGGCAATACTCAAAACTGGCAAGCTAAACGATAGGTTTGGCACAGGTTTTAGGGATACATACATCTGGGGCAGGTCATTGGGCCTTCCTGCTGCATTATTTTAAATTTCATTGTAAAGAGTCTATTGAACATGTCTTCAGTTCGCCATTTGTACGGTTTGCATGCGGTGCATGCCGCATTGCGCCAGTCACGCCACCGGTTTTTTGAATTGCTCTGTCAGGAAGGGCGTGACGACGGGCGCATGCACGCGGTATTGAAGCTGGCCGCTGAGCGGGGCGTGCCGGTTCGCCGTGCCAGCCCATCTCAGCTGGCTGAGCGGGTGGGGGATGTGATCCACCAGGGGATTGTTGCCAAGGTTGAAATGGCACCGCTGGCCAAGCATCTGGATGATGTCCTGGCGGAATTGTCCGAGCCGCCATTGTTGCTGGTGCTGGATGGCATTCAGGACCCGCATAATCTGGGCGCGTGCCTTAGAACGGCAGATGGCATGGGCGTTCACGCGGTGATTGCACCTAAAGACAAGGCCGTCGGGTTAAATGCAACCGCAGCCAAGGTCGCATGTGGTGCTGCCGAGAGTATTCCGTACCTTACCGTGACCAATCTGGCCAGAACCCTACGCGAGATTCGCGAGCAAGGTATCTGGATTGCCGGCACGGCGGGTGATGCGGATACTGATTTGTTCCACTTCAAGCACACCGGTCCTCTGGCCTGGGTACTGGGTAACGAAGGTCAGGGCATGCGCCGTCTGACCCGTGAGCTGTGTGATGAACTGGTCAGTATCCCGATGTTTGGTCAGGTAGAAAGTTTTAATGTTTCTGTAGCGACAGGAATGGTGCTGGCCGAAAGCAGAAGGCAGCGTGTCATGGCATGACCGGTACCATGCTGGCGGTGAGATGATTGCCGGAGGTCAGCATGGCTGGTATCTCGTGCAGATATTTCTATCGGCCTGCGCTTTCTTCGGCAGTCATGTACATGGATAATATGATACGCTTACCGGTTTGGGGCTCTCGCCTGTTCAGGTCAACGCATAGTGCTTTTAACGGATAAAGTGACGGCTGTGTTTGAACAACAAACCATACTGATTGTGGATGATGAGTGGATGGACCGCTCCATCCTGACCGAGCTGCTCAAAGACGATTACCGGCTCATTCTGGCGAAAGATGGGGAACAGGCCTTGCTAAAGGCCGCCAAATATCTGCCCGATTTGATTTTGCTGGACGTGGTTTTGCCGGACATCAGTGGTTATGAAGTGCAGCGTCGCTTGAGAGAGGGGCCCCGTACACGCCATCTGGCGGTCGCCTTTATCACCAGCCAGGACTCTGCCGACGATGAAGCCTACGGCATTTCTCTTGGTGCCTACGATTACATCACCAAGCCGTTTCATCTCGCCGTGGTCAAGGCCCGTATTTCAAATATCCTGCGCATGGAACGCCAACGGGTGTTGCTGGAAAAAATGGCAAGCCTGGACGGGTTGACGGAAGTGTTGAATCGTCGCCGGTTTGACGAAATATTGCTGGAAGAGTGTCACCGCTGCGCAACCTGGGAGGCACCGATTTCTCTGGCCATGCTGGATGTCGATTACTTCAAATCGTTTAATGATTGCTATGGTCATGGCAAGGGTGATGAAGTCCTGAAGCTGGTGGCCCGGTGCATGCGGGTGTCCGTTCCGATTTCTTCCGGTTTTGTGGCGAGATATGGCGGGGAAGAATTTGTCATGATTCTGCCTGGCATGCATGAAGAGAATGCGATCCAGCTTTGCAGCAAGGTCTGCCAGATGGTGCAGGATCTGAACGTACCACATGCGCAATCGGGTGTGTCAGACATCCTGACCGTCAGTATCGGAGGCGTTAGTGCTCATCCGGACCGGTCGATGGGTGCGAGTGATCTGCTGCATCGGGCGGATGCAGCGCTGTATGCGGCCAAGAAGTCAGGCAGAAACCAGATCAGCTGGTACGGGCACACAGCCTGAACCACCCAGTCTCCCGGATGATCTTGCGTAATGCCCATACAAAATGTGGCGTTGCGCCATTCAGCTATTGCGTAGTTCGTCATGATTCCTTTATAATCCAACGTTTACCAAACCTTGCCTGATCGATACGCATACGACAGGCTTTAACCAAAAGGAGCAAATATGCGCCATTACGAAATCGTTTTTATCGTGCATCCTGATCAAAGCGAACAAGTGCCAGCAATGGTTACGCGTTACAAATCTTTGATTACAGGTAACGGTGGTCAAATTCACCGTCTGGAAGACTGGGGCCGTCGTCAACTGGCTTACCCAATCCAGAAAATCCACAAAGCTCATTATGTTCTGATGAACATTGAAGTTAACCAGGAAACCCTGGACGAGCTGGAACACGCATTCAAATTCAACGATGCGGTACTGCGTCATCTGACCGTCAAAATGGACGAAGCTGTTACGACCGCTTCTCCAATGATGAAAGAAGAAAAATCCAAATCCCTGCTGGAAGGCGGCGAAGCCAAAGCTGAGTCAGCTGAAGCCTGATTGGATAAGTGCCCCGAGTAGGTGAAAACTGTAGTACATGAACAAAATTGCCATTGACGGTGTGATTTTCAAGCAAGAGCCTCTTGCCTATACACCGGCTGGCACAGCGGTAACGAGATTCTGGTTAAAACACCAATCAGAAGAAACTGAAGCAGGTTTGCCAAGAAAAGTAATGTGCGAGATTGAAGCGATTGCACTTGGCGAGCTGGCTAAAAAACTGGGTAGCATCCCGCAAGATACTCTTGTGCAACTACATGGTTTTCTGGCTGCGAAAAACCTGAAGCACCCGCGTTTGGTACTGCATGTAACCGACTTGGCGATTGATAAGAATACTTAGTAAACGAATCTGACAAGGAGCGAGAAATGTCTCGTAATCTGTTCAAACGCAAGAAATTCTGCCGCTTTACGGCTGAAGGTATCAAACAAGTTGACTACAAAGATGTAGATCTGTTGAAAGATTTCATCAGCGAAAACGGCAAGATTATTCCAGCACGTATCACTGGTACTAAAGCTCGCTACCAGCGTCAGCTGTCTGTTGCGATCAAACGTGCCCGTTTCCTGGCGCTGCTGCAATATACTGACAACCACTAAGACTGAGGCGATTCCACCATGCAAATTATTCTGATGGAAAAAGTGGCCAACCTCGGCCAATTGGGTGACGTGGTCAAGGTGAAAGATGGTTACGCACGTAACTTCCTGATCCCGACTGGTAAAGCTCGTCGTGCAACTGAAGCTAGCCTGAAAGAATTCGAAGCACGTCGTGCTGAGTTCGAAAAAGTGCAAGCTGAAAAACTGGCTGAGGCGCAAGCTCGTGCTGAAAAGCTGCAAGGCTTTACAGTGACAATCGCTCAGAAAGCTGGCGTTGACGGCAAACTGTTCGGTTCTGTAACCAACGTTGACATTGCTGAAGCATTGACAGCTGCTGGTCACCCAACCGTACGTGCTGAAATCCGCATGCCTAACGGTCAACTGAAAACTATCGGTGAATTCCCGATTGTTGTTGAGTTGCATACCGACGTTGTTGCTGACATCACTGTTGCTGTTGTTGGCGAATAATTCTGCTGTCTGATCAGCATTATTATCATGCAATAAAAAAACAGGCCGCTTTTGCGGCCTGTTTTTTTATTTTTTGGGGTGTCATTTCATCATTGGAGATGCCTTGGGATGCTGATGATAGCGCTGATGGTTGACTTGCCTGATGAGGCGATCAATCAGTTACGGGATGCAGAGGTGCCACATGCATTATCCGGGCGGAGAAGCGATGACTTCTGCGTGCTGGTGAGGCATGCTTGCACATGAGGTCTTTATTTACAAGACAGCAGCTGAGATGGCCTGTCTGAACGGGGAAGGTGCTTGAATGGTGTTGGCCGCGATGTGGGAAGACTTGCCGGAAGAGGGGCAGCATATCTGTCACCTGGTGCAGGGGCTGTCTGAGGCGACTTCTCAAACGGAAGCACGGGGTTGGGCTGTACTGTTGACGGAGCTGCTGACCTGTGTGCTGTTGCGTCAGGATGATGACCTGATAGGTAGTGTGCTGACCAAACTGACGAAAGATGCGCCAGGCATGCATGAGGTTTTGCTGCCATGGGTTGAAGCAACTGCGACCAAAATTGAGCATGCTCGTGCCAAGAAGACAACACAACTGATCGCCCTTCCCGTGTTGGCATGGTCTCGTTTTAATATTCCAGATCGCGTGTTGCAGCCATCCGAAGTGGAGCAGATCCGGCAGATATTGTTGTCGGAAGTCTTTTCTGATCATGCGGCTATTTGTGTTGCGAACAAGTGGTTTTCTCCGGAACAGATTCCCCAGACCTTTGGTGTTGCGCACAAACTGCTGCGCCAGTTTCCGGCAACCCGACACACGCATGATGTCTCTGATGGAGATTTTGATGTGCCTGAGGTTTTTTTGTCGGATACCCGATATCTGCTGATGGCCGTGACATTGCCGCGTAATGGGGTAATTTACCAATGGCAGACGCCTGCCGTGCAAGGAACCCGCCAGGAGGCGCTGGCGCGGCTGGAGGCTGCCCTGTCTACGGTCTTGTCTGCCGCGCTGCCTGGGTGCGTTACGCGCGTTTTAATGCCTGATGCGTTCTTCTCTGCATGGAAGGCTGCCGATATCGCCTCTCGAGCCTTTGCCATCAAGGCTGCTGCCACCTTCTTGTCGATGATGCTGGAGTGTCCGGTGAGTGAGCTGGATGCGACGGTAGCGGTATTCGAGCATGAGGGACTGGAGGAGGTCCGGATCGGATTTGCCCGTCAGAGCCTGGAAGGGATTCAGTACGGTTTGATCTGGCCGCTATGGGGCGAGGAACTTGCTGCCCAGATGTCGGTCATAAGCGAAGAACTGAAACAGCTGGAATTGGGCCAGGTGCATTACCCGGTTGATGTGTTCTCTGCGCTTGAAGATGGTAGTTATGATACGCCTGCCTATGTTGATCGGCATGGGCACGTGGTTGAGGCATTAATGCCGGATGTCGAATTTAATGAAATTCATCTGCATTAATATGCTGAATCATTGTGACAATATGTTAAAGCTGATGAATGCCCGCTGTGTTTTTATCCTGATTGCGCCATGATGATTAATTGGTGCGTTAAGTGGAGTCTCTGATGAAACAAAGCCTGTGTGTATGGCCGCTGTTTTTCTTGTCTTTGGCAAGTGTGGAAAGTGTTGTTGCAGAGCCGTTGAATTATGACGTAATTCAACTGCAGGCAAATGCAATGGCAGAAGTTTCGAATGATACCCTGATCGCCAATATGTTTGTCGAAGACAATCAGGCTGACCCGCAGCGCTTGGGCGTATTATTGAACAAGCGCCTGGAAGATGCGGTGCAAATCGCGAAATCGTATCCTGCGGTGAAAGTAACTTTGCAATCTCAGCAGACTTATCCGGTGTACGGGACAAATAACAAATTGCAGGGCTGGCGTGGGCGACTGGATATTAAAGTTGTCAGCGAGGATTTTTCCAGCGCGAGTCAGCTAATTGGCAAATTGCAACCGGCTTTGCAAATCGGCGGCATCAATTTTATTGTGTCAGACAAGAAACGTGAGCGCGCGGAGTCTGACCTGACGGTAGAGGCATTAAAGGCGTTTAAGCAGAAAGCATCGCTGGTGACGAATACACTGGCAAATGGCAAAGCATACCGGATCGTTTCTTTGCAGGTGGGTAGTGAGTCGATGGGGCCACAACCGTATATGCAGAAACTGGCCAGAGCGTCGGTAGCGGCCGACGGGCTGGCTGAGGTGTCGCCAGGCGAAAGCAAGGTTGGCGTGCTGGTGTCAGGGCAGGTGCAGATTCAGCCCTGAGGACGTCGGCGTGCATCAGGATGCAGATTGCTATGTGACAATGCACCCTTCGCCTGTGCTTTGATGCACCAAATCGTGGGAACATTAAAAAAGCCGCTTAAAGCGGCTTTTTAATGGGCTATCTGACGTATGCGATTACTTGATCAGCAAATCGGCTTCGGATTTGCCCGCAGCAATAGCAGCCAGGAACCAGCCCGGTTTACGGCCTTTGCCAGACCAGGTGTCTGACGGATTGGCTGGGTTGGCAAATTTTGCAGCCAGAGGTGCTTTTTTGCCGGTGTTTTTCTTGCCCAGCAGGGCAAGCAATTCGTCTACAGATACATCCAGTTGTTGTGCGCGCTCTTGTACCAGATTGGCCAAAGCAGAGGCTTCTTGAGATTTGCGTGCACGAATCTCTTTTTCAACATCCAGGCGGAGTTGAGCCAGTTGATCAAATGACAAATCAGATAGATTGATACCCATGGTGTTGATTCCCGTAATCTGGTTAATCCGGTTTTGATTGCGTGCCTTTGGATTTCCGTAATCAAAACTTTGAATATTATATTTATGCTTGTCATTTAATAGTATCACAATTTTTAAATTTGTAATTGATTTGTGAAATTGGGAGATTAACTGTTATTAACAGTCATTTATCATTTGGCATTTATCTGTGCTTTTTAGTGCTGCATATTTGCAAGTAAAAGACCGGACTTTTTACCCAAGGTTTGCGTTAAGTCGGGTTTTGGCGAATCCGGATGATGCAAACTGTCTTTTGAGCCATTTGGCATCTATCATCAAAAGGATGCAGGCGCGGACTGTTGCAACAGGGGTAAAGGCAAATGACGGACCATATAAGCGTGCTTTCGCTGAACATGCATAAAGGCATGACGCCGTTAAACCGTCGTTTGACGGTGCATCAATTAGGGGACATGCTGCAGCAGCACAATTCGGATATTGTGTTTTTGCAGGAAGTACAAGGGTTGCATCATCGCCGTGCCAGCAAGTTTGAGAATTGGCCTGCCGCCGGACATGCAGCCTATCTTGCCGAATGCCTTGCCAAAGAAGGCATATACGGCGGGAATGCTTTTTATCCTTACGGGCACCACGGAAATGCCCTGATTTGCGGTTTCAGGCTGATCAGCTGGAGAAATATTGATATCTCTGAAAACCGGCTGGAAAAGCGGGGTATGCTGCACTGTGTGTATGAATTACCGGTTAGCAAGATACGCTTGCATGCCATTTGCGTCCATTTGAATCTGCTGGCGCATGACCGGAGAAAACAGGTGGCAAGGCTGGTTGAGGAAATTCAGCATCATGTTCCAAGCGGTGAACCTTTGATCATGGCGGGTGACTTTAATGACTGGCGGAATGAGGCATCGTATGTCTTGTCTCATGACCTGGGACTGACTGAGGTATTTCAGCATCTGCATGGCCACCTGGCGCGCAGTTTTCCGGCGCGGTGGCCATTGCTGCCACTGGACCGCATCTATGTCAAACATGTGAAGATTGAACAGGCCAGCGTCGGCAAGGACAAGCTTTGGGCGCGATTGTCTGATCATTTACCCCTGATGGCCAAAGTGAATGTACAAAAGGGGCAGCAAACGGCCAAGAGTTGATCAACTGGTCTGGTGTTAGAGCTTTGATCTGCCTTTCCTGATCTGGAAACCGGCTTTTTTGCCGCCCGTCCGGGCTGCATGTCGTACCCATTATGTTTCATGTCGAAATCTGTCACCATCGTAAGCGCCCACTCAAGTCAAATTGCCAGACTAACAAAAGTTGTATTTTTGCCCACCGTTGGGCGAGCATTATCTGAAAGGAATTACCGTGTCTGATTACATCTTGCGCAGTTATATTGGCGGCCAGTATGTGGAAAGCACCCGTGGCGAATTGGTAGACAATTTCAACCCGGCGACTGGTGAAGTGTTGTGCAAGGTGGACAAGGCAGGTGATGACGAGGTGGATCTGGTCATTGCCAAGGCCAAGGAAGGTTTTGCCATCTGGTCTGCCATGACCGGAGCCGAGCGTGGCCGCATTCTGAACAAGGCTGCGCAATTGTTGCGCGAGCGTAATCAGGAGTTGGCAGAGCTGGAAGTGCGAGACAACGGCAAGCCGATTCAGGAAGCGGCTGCGGTGGATGTGTTGTCTGGCGCAGATTGCGTGGAATACTTTGCCGGTCTGGCCGCCGGGATTCATGGTGACCAGTATCCGCTGAAAAATGCGTTTGCCTATACGCGCCGTGAACCACTGGGGATTTGCCTGGGGATTGGCGCCTGGAATTACCCGATCCAGATTGCTTGCTGGAAATCAGCGCCAGCACTGGCCTGTGGCAATGCCATGATTTTTAAGCCTGCCAGCATTACGCCGATGACGGCTGCCAAACTGGCTGAAATTTACTCTGAAGCCGGCGTGCCGGATGGCGTGTTTAACGTGATGCAGGGCTCGTCTGACGTGGCTCGCAAGCTGATTGCCCATCCGGATGTGGCGAAAGTGTCCATTACCGGTTCTACCGAAACCGGCAAGGCGATCATGGCGGATGCTGCCAAAACGCTGAAGCGCGTGACCATGGAGCTGGGTGGGAAATCGCCGCTGATCATTTTCCCGGATGCAGACCTGAAGCAGGCAACTTCTGCCGCGATGCTGGCCAACTTTTATACCCAGGGCGAGATTTGCACCAACGGTACCCGTGTTTTCGTACATGAAGACATTTATGACGCTTTTCTGGCGCAGCTGGCCGAGCGTACGGCCAAGCTGAAGATTGGTGACCCGATGGACCCGGATACCCAGGTCGGTGCCATGGTCTCTAACGACCATGCAAATACCGTGATGTCTTACATCGAGCGCGGTTTGCAGGAAGGTGCACGCTTGGTGTATGGCGGCAAAAAGGTAACGGTTAAAGGTTGTGAAGCTGGCAGCTTTATCCAGCCGACCATTTTTGCCGACTGCGTAGATACCATGACCATTGTACGCGAAGAAATCTTTGGGCCGGTGATGTCCGTGTTGCCTTTCCGTGATGAAGAAGAAGTGATTCTGCGCGCCAACAATACCCGTTTGGCACTTGCAGGCGGTATCTTTACCAAAGACCTGGCCCGGGCTCACCGTGTCATCGCCAAGCTGCAAGCAGGGGTGTGCTGGATCAACAATTACAACATTACACCGATCGAGATGCCGTTTGGTGGTCTGAAAGAGTCTGGTATCGGGTCTGAAAACAGTCATGCCGCCATTGACCATTACACACAGATCAAGAGCGTGTATGTAGAACTGGGCGAGGTTGCTTGCCCGTACGAATAAGCATGGTGAATGAGGCCCGACTTGCAGCGGGCCTTTGATAAAACGGGTTTTACATTTGCAGCAAGTGCAGGTTGTTTTGAATGGGGTGGGAGTAAGTATGGCTAACGAATTTGATTACATCATCGTAGGCGCCGGATCGGCTGGATGTGTTTTGGCGAACCGCCTGACAGAAGACGGAGACGCCAAGGTGTTGCTGCTGGAAGCTGGCCCGCGCGACTGGAGCATCTTTATTCACATGCCGTCTGCTTTTGCCTGGCCGCTAAAAGATGACAAGTACAACTGGTACTACGAATCCGAACCCGAACCCTACATGAACAACCGTCGCATGTATTGCCCGCGCGGCCGTGTATTGGGCGGGTCTTCTTCGATTAACGGGATGGTGTACATCCGTGGCCATGCGCTGGATTACGATGGCTGGGCCAAGCGTGCCGGTCTGGAAGACTGGGATTATGCACACTGCCTGCCTTACTTCCGCAAGGCAGAAACTCGCCACAAAGGGGGCGACGCCTACCGGGGTGACAGCGGCCCGCTGTTTGTCAGCACGGGCGCTTGCAAGAACCCGCTGTACAACGCATTCATTGAAGCTGGCAAGCAGGCAGGCTACCCGTATACCGCAGACATGAACGGCTACCAGCAGGAAGGCTTGGGGCCCATGGACATGACCGTGCACAAGGGTCGTCGCTGGAGTACTGCCATGGCTTACCTGCGTCCGGCCATGAAGCGTCCTAACCTGAAGGTCGAGTCTCGTGCACTGGTAACCCGTGTGCTGTTTGACGGCAAACGTGCAGTTGGCGTGGAATACAGTCAGGATGGCAAGCTGCACCGTGTGAATGCCGCGAGGGAAGTGATCTTGTCCGGCGGTGCCATTAATTCGCCACAAACCCTGTTGCTGTCAGGCGTAGGCCCTGCGGAAGACCTGAAAAAACTGGGGATCCCGGTGGTGCATGATCTGCCGGGCGTTGGCCAGAACCTGCAAGATCACATTGAGGCGTATGTGCAGGTATCTTGCAAGAAACCGATTACCCTGTATTCGGCCCAGAACCCGCTGGCAATGCTGAAGATTGGCGTGCAGTGGCTATTGACCGGCACAGGGCTGGGGGCAACCAACCATTTTGAATCTGGCGGTTTTATCCGTAGCGAAGCCGGCGTGAAGCATCCGGATTTGCAGTACCACTTCTTGCCGATGGCCGTGAGTTATGATGGCCACTCTGCTGCATCTGAGCACGGTTTTCAGGCCCATGTGGGCCCGATGCGACCGACCAGCAAGGGGTATGTCAAGTTGCGTACCGCCAGTCCGAAAGACAAACCGAAAATCCTGTTTAATTACATGATGACCGAGCAGGACCGCAAAGAGATGCGCGCAGGTATCCGCCTGACCCGCGAGATTTTTGCCCAGAAAGCAATGGATGAGTTCCGCGCTGAAGAGCTGGCGCCAGGCAAGGCAGCAACGTCGGATGCCGATATTGATGCATTTATCCGCGAGAAGGCCGAAAGTGCGTTGCATCCATCCTGTACCTGCGCCATGGGTAGCAAGGATGACCCGATGGCCGTGGTGGACGGGGCAGGGCGTGTCTATGGCTTGCAGGGTATCCGGGTGGTGGATGCATCGATCATGCCGGATGTGGTAAGTGGCAACCTGAATGCGCCGACCATCATGATGGCCGAGAAAATGGCAGACAAGATTCGTGGTAAACAGCCTTTGCCTGCCAGCAACGCGCCGGTATGGATTCACCCGCAATGGGAAACCAAGCAGCGCTAGAAATGCCTCGCCTCGTGTGCCAGTCTGGCATACGGGGCGATTATTACCCTTAAGGGCTATATAAAAGCCGCTTTTTTTCGTGTAACATTAAATGTATATACAACTTGTATATATAATCTGCCAAGCCGACAATAATAACACCACGCACAAGCCTGTTTGCCAGCATGCCTGGCGGACGCATACGAGCGACTGACATCGCCCGGAGGAAAGAAAATGACACCAGACCAGCACGCTGTAGTGGCTCGCATACTGTCTGCCAGACAGCAGGAGCCGGGCGCTCTTCTGCCCATTCTTCACGACATTCAGGATCAGCTGGGTTACATCCCTGAAACCGCGATTGCGGATATCGCCTTTGCCATGAACCGCTCCAAAGCAGAGATTCATGGCGTGATCAGTTTTTATCATGACTTCAAGATGTCGCCCCCTGCTGCGCATGAGTTGCGCCTGTGCCGGGCGGAGGCTTGCCAGTCCATGGGGAGCGATGCGCTGGCTGCGCATGTGCATGCCTGTACCGGCATTGACGAGCATGGCCAGACGGCGGATGGCCAGCTGGCGGTTCGTCCTGTGTATTGCCTGGGCGCCTGTGCGACATCCCCAGCTATGCTGGTAGATGGTCAGTTGCATGCCCGTGTGACCAAAGAAGCGCTGGATGCCGTGTTGCAGCCTATCCTGAATAAAACCACAGGAGGTGCAGCATGAGTATGCGCTATCAGATTTTTGTTCCGTGCGATTCGATTGCCCGTGCTGTAGGGGCCGACCAGGTGGCTGCCGCGATTGTGGCAGAAGCCGCCAAACGCCAGATCACAGTGGATGTGGTCAGAAACAGCTCGCGCGGCATGTTCTGGCTGGAGCCACTGGTAGAAGTGTCTACATCTGCTGGTCGCATCGGCTTTGGTCCGGTGAGTGTCGCTCAGGTTGCTGCACTGTTTGACGCGGGGTTTCATACCGGGGCGACCACGCATGCGGCCTGTATTGGCGAGGTTGAAGCTCACGTCTATCTGAAATCCCAGGAGCGCTTGTTGTTTGCCCGTGCCGGCAAGACAGATCCGCTGTCTCTGGATGACTATGTGGCCAACGGTGGTTTTGCCGGTTTGCAACGTGCGGTTGCCATTGGGGCAGACAAAACCCTGGCAGAGGTTCAGGCTTCTGGCCTGCGCGGCCGCGGTGGCGCAGCTTTTCCGGCGGGCATCAAGTGGAATACCGTAAAAGAAGCCGTTGCCGACCAGAAATACATTGTCTGCAACGCCGATGAAGGCGATTCCGGTACCTTTGCTGACCGTATGTTGATGGAAGGGGATCCGTTCCTGCTGATCGAAGGCATGGCAATTGCCGGCCTGACCGTTGGTGCACCGGAAGGCTACATCTACGTTCGATCTGAATATCCGCAAGCCATCAGCCATCTGGAGCAAGCCATCAAAACTGCCGTCGCGGCTGGTTTTCTGGGCAGCAATGTGGCGGGCAGCGGCAAAGCATTTAACTTGCATGTCCGCAAAGGGGCGGGCGCTTATATTTGCGGTGAAGAAACCTCCCTGCTGGAATCGCTGGAAGGTAATCGTGGTCTGGTCCGTGCCAAGCCGCCGTTGCCTGCGCTACAAGGCTTGTTTGGCAAGCCGACGCTGGTACATAACGTGCTGACGCTGGCATCTGTGCCGGTGATTGCCGATAAAGGCGGCGCGTATTATCACAACTTTGGCATGGGCCGCTCCCGTGGCACCATGGCGTTCCAGTTGGCCGGTAACATCAAGTTTGGCGGGCTGGTAGAAAAAGCCTTTGGCCTGACCTTGCGTGAACTGCTGGAAGGCTACGGCGGCGGGACGGCAAACGGCAAGCCGATTCGTGCCGTACAGGTGGGCGGGCCGCTGGGGGCCTGGGTGCCACCGGCGCACTTTGACATGGAAGTCGACTACGAAGCTTTTGCCGCCAAGCAGGCCATGCTGGGTCATGGCGGCTGCGTGGTGGTAGATGATTCGGTGGACTTGGCCAAGATGGCCCAGTTTGCCATGCAGTTCTGTGCCGAAGAGTCTTGCGGCAAATGTACGCCATGCCGTATCGGCTCTACCCGCGGGGTAGAGGTGATCCAGAAAATCCGTCTGAACCAGCAGCGCGACGAGAACGTGGCTTTGCTGGAAGACCTGTGCGAGACCATGCTGCATGGTTCCTTGTGTGCCTTGGGCGGGATGACACCATTCCCTGTATTGAGTGCACTTCGTCATTTCCCCCAGGACTTTGGTCTGGGTAGCAAGGAGGGTCAGTCATGAGCTGCCAACATATTGAAGATCTCGACCGCGGTACGCCACTGCGCGAGAGCGAGACCATGATCACGCTGGAAATTGATGGCGAGCTGGTGACCGTGCCTGAAGGTACCTCTATCATGCGTGCCGCCATGGAAATGGGCACCAAGATCCCTAAACTGTGCGCGACAGACAGCCTGGAGCCGTTTGGTTCTTGCCGTATGTGTCTGGTAGAGATCGAAGGCCGTCGCGGTTATCCGGCCTCCTGTACCACCCCGGTTGCTGCCGGCCTCAAGGTCAAGACGCAATCACCAAAACTGGCTGATCTGCGCCGTGGCGTGATGGAACTGTACATCTCTGACCACCCGCTGGATTGCCTGACTTGTGCTGCTAACGGTAATTGCGAACTACAAGATACTGCGGGGGAAGTCGGCCTGCGGGAAGTCCGTTACGGCTACGAGGGTGCCAACCACCTCAAGTCAGAGAAGGACGAATCCAACCCGTACTTCAGTTATGATCCGGCCAAATGCATTGTCTGTAACCGTTGCGTGCGCGCTTGTGAAGAAACCCAGGGCACATTTGCGCTGACCATTGATGGTCGCGGGTTTGCATCCCGTGTTGCACCGGCCGGTGGCAAGGATTTTCTGGATTCAGAATGCGTGTCTTGTGGCGCCTGCGTAGAAGCGTGCCCGACCGCGACGCTGATCGAAAAGAGCGTGATCAAGATTGGTCAGGCAGAGCATGCTATTGAAACCACCTGTGCATACTGCGGTGTGGGTTGTGGCTTCAAGGCGGAAATGCGCGGTAATGAACTGGTGCGCATGACACCGAGCAAGAATGGCCAGGCAAACCACGGCCACTCTTGTGTTAAAGGCCGTTTTGCCTGGGGCTATGCGACCCATCCGGACCGCATGACCAAGCCGATGATTCGCAAGAACATCACGGACCCATGGCAGGAAGTCAGCTGGGACGAGGCGCTGTCTTATGCAGCATCTGAGTTCCGTCGCATTCAGGCCAAATATGGCCGGGACTCGATTGGCGGTATTACTTCTTCCCGCTGTACCAACGAAGAAACCTATCTGGTCCAAAAACTGATCCGTGCAGCCTTTGGCAATAACAACGTGGATACGTGTGCCCGTGTGTGCCATTCACCCACCGGTTATGGCCTGAAACAGACACTGGGCGAATCTGCCGGTACGCAAACCTTTGATTCTGTGATGAAGGCGGATGTGGTGATCGTGATGGGGGCCAACCCGACCGATGGACACCCGGTCTTTGCATCCATCCTGAAACGTCGTCTGCGCCAGGGCGCCAAACTGATCGTGATTGATCCGCGCCGGATTGACCTGATCGATACCCATCATGGCCGTGCGCAGTATCATTTGCCGCTACGTCCGGGGACTAACGTCGCCATGCTGAATGCGCTGGCGCATGTGATTGTCACCGAAGGTCTGGTAGCAGAAGATTTTGTTACTGAACGTTGCGATATGGTGTCGTTCAACAAGTGGCGCGAGTTTGTGGCCATGCCAGAGAATTCGCCAGAGGCGATGGAAGTGGTGACAGGGGTTTCTGCCGAAGACATCCGTGCAGCAGCCCGTTTGTACGCTACAGCCGGTAACGGTGCCATCTACTATGGCCTGGGCGTAACCGAACACAGTCAGGGTTCCACTACCGTGATGGCGATTGCCAACCTGGCAATGGCAACTGGCAACATCGGCCGTGAAGGCGTGGGCGTTAACCCGCTGCGTGGTCAGAACAATGTGCAGGGTTCTTGTGACATGGGTTCCTTCCCGCACGAGTTCCCTGGCTATCGCCATGTCAGCGATCTGGCTACCCGCCAGCTGTTTGAAGATGCCTGGGGGGTGACGCTGCAGTCCGAGCCTGGCCTGCGGATCCCGAACATGTTTGAAGCCGCGCTGGATGGCAGCTTCAAGGGGCTGTACTGCGAAGGTGAAGATATCGCCCAGAGTGACCCGAATACCCAGCATGTAACGGCCGCGCTGTCGTCCATGGAGTGTATCGTGGTACAGGATATCTTCCTCAACGAAACTGCCAAGTTTGCACACGTGTTCTTGCCGGGTAGTTCTTTCCTGGAAAAAGACGGCACCTTTACCAACGCAGAGCGCCGTATTTCCCGCGTGCGCAAAGTCATGCCGCCACTGGGGGGCAAGGCCGATTGGGAAGTTACCATTGCGTTGGCAAAAGCGCTGGGGTATGACATGCATTACAATCATCCATCTGAAATCATGGATGAAATTGCGCGTCTGACGCCGACTTTCCATGGCGTGTCTTACGACAAGATCGACAAACTGGGCAGTATCCAGTGGCCATGTAATGAACATGCGCCAGAAGGTACGCCTACCATGCACATTGATGAGTTTGTGCGTGGCAAGGGCCGCTTCATGATCTCCCGTTACCAGCCAACCGACGAGAAGACCAGCAAGCGCTTCCCGCTGTTGCTGACGACTGGCCGTATCCTGAGCCAGTACAACGTGGGTGCACAAACCCGCCGTACAGAAAACAATGCCTGGCATTCTGAAGACCGGATGGAGTTACACCCGGTAGATGCAGAAGAGCGCGGTATTGTGGATGGCGACTGGGTGGGCGTGGCCAGCCGGGCAGGGGAGACCGTCATGCGCGCACATGTGACCGAGCGCATGCAACCGGGTATTGTTTACACGACGTTCCACTTCCCGGAATCTGGCGCTAACGTGATTACCACCGATAATTCTGACTGGGCGACCAACTGTCCGGAGTACAAAGTGACTGCGGTCGAGCTGATCAAGGTAAACCAGCCGTCAGAATGGCAGAAACGTTACCGCGAGTTCTCCGAGCAGCAGGCAGAATTGTTGGCCGCACGGAAAGCACGGAATGTCCAAACTGCATGATCCGATGGCAAACGGCATTTCGCTGACAGCAGAGGTGATGGTCGGACGCAGTCATGCGTCCGGTCAGACCCTTGAAACCGACACGCTGGCAGCAGAAGTACCGGTTGCACTGGTCTATAACGGTATCAGTCATGTGGTACTGATGGCTTCGCCAGTTCATCTGGCAGAGCTGGCCATTGGCTTTAGCCTGACAGAGCAGATCATCGACAAGCGTGCAGAGCTGTTTGATATCGAGGTGGAAACGGTGGATAACGGGATCACCGTGAACATCGAGATCAGTGCTGCGGCCTTTGGCCGTTTGAAAGAGCGGCGCAGAAACATGACTGGCAGAACCGGCTGTGGCTTGTGCGGGACTGAGTCTCTGGATGAAGTCTGGCGACAATTGCCGACAACGACAGCAGTACAAGCGACCGCGGCCGTTCCGTTGCTGGATGACATTGCCCAGGCCTTTGCGCAGATGCGCCAGCGGCAACCCCTCTTTGAGCAGACGGGTGCTACCCATGCCGCTGGCTGGTGGCAACCGGAGCAGGGCCTGCTGGCCGTGTGCGAAGATGTTGGCCGGCATAATGCGCTAGACAAGCTGATTGGTCGCTGTTTTGCTGCCCGTGAACCAGCCTGGGACTGTGCCACGGGGTTTTTGCTGTTGACCAGCAGAGCCAGCGTGGAGATGGTGCAGAAAGCGGCCGTCATGGGCATGAAGACCGTGATTACCCTGTCCGCCCCGACATCGCTTGCGGTGCAGATTGCCAAGACATGCGGTATCACGCTGGTGAGATACCAACCCGCTAAACATGCGTTAGCGGTGTTTAACGGCCCGGATATCCATATTTAACAGTCGCGGGTGACGGTAGTCACCCGCGATGTTCAGTAGATAGAGAGTGAACAATGCATATTGAAAACCTGCTAAAAATGGCCAACCAGATTGGCCAGTTCTTTGATGCAGACCCGGACCATGAGCTGGCGGTGGAGGAAATCCGCCAGCACCTGATCAAGTTCTGGGCGCCGCAGATGCGCAAGCAATTGCTGGAATATGTTGCCAATGGTGGCGAAGGTTTGACCGAGCGTACCAAACAGGCTGTGATGGCGCTGCCAAAGTAATAAATCACTCAAAAAATGCTTGTCAGCATAGACGGAAACCCGTATTATGCACGGCTCACGGAGAGGTGGATGAGTGGTTTAAGTCGCACGCCTGGAAAGCGTGTTTAGGTTCATAGCCTAACGGGGGTTCGAATCCCCCCTTCTCCGCCAGACAAATAAAGGCCAGAATTTCTTTCTCAGTCAATGGGTTACGAAATTCTGGCCTTTTCAATTTACCACATGTAGTTACCAGATGCATACCCTGTGGGGTTTTGCACACTCTGTCTCCGCAACCCCTGTTAATTCATGCTGTGGTCTGCGACTGTAATGCCTTCAATGATCAGATGGTCGAGCGTACGGATAACCTTCGGGTGGAACGATGGGCTGATTCACATGGCAGATGTAGCTACCTTGCACTTTACCCTTCACAACAATGCTCTCTACCGGAGTGAAGGTATCCAAATTTGGAGAACTTAAAGTTCGTTAATCAAGTCTTCGGTGCTTCGATTTGCGAAGAACTTGGCGGGTTGATGCTTGGAGGCACTGGTTTTACCCCGATTTAACATACACATTTTTCACTTTCAAATGTGTTGCTGAAATTGGCATTTTTGTTGCATCTGACTTGACTCTATGATGAGTGGCGCGAATATAGTCTGCAATCAAAATCCCTCGTTGGTGGCGCAGTTATCAAAGACCATTTTTTGCCAGTATTTTTGCTGATCATGCAGGTACTGGTCTTCTGCGGCGGTGTATCCGTGTCTTAGTTTATTCTCGATGGCTTCCAACTGCTGTCTGTAAGACTTGCACATGGCATTGTGCGCGCCTGTCTGGCTGATGACAGGGATACCATTGACGATGGTTGTTTCGGTGACGGTGGTTCTGGTGACGCTGGCAGGGGCTGGCTTGGCGGCCTTGTAATATTTTTGTGATTTGTAGATGGCCTCCTGGTCTACCAGGCCCTGTGACAAGGTGGGTGATACGATCTTTTGTGTCGTGGCCTTGAATTTGGTGCAGGGCATATCGGTATAAATGATTTTTTTCTGTTCATTGATGCATTTATACATTTCTGCGTGGACGGCTGGGACACTGGACAAGAGCATGCATGCAAGCATGCCAAATGCTGTTTTCATGTGCTTCCTTTCTTTGACATTGTCATTATAGAAGCTAATGTGCAAACGTCCAGAGCACTTGTCGTGTGCGCTGCGGAAACTTGGCCAAGCTTGTTGATACGTTAAAAATTCTTTGCACAGGTTAGCTTTGGTGGCCGCTAGCCTGTAAAATTGCGCCTGCACCGGCTTGTCATTCATGACGGGCAGGGATGCCTTCAAGACTCATTCAAGCAACAGGATTCCTCCATGACCAGCCAACAAGCGCCAACGCTTGCGTTCTATGCTGCGCTTCAGCAAGCTTTTGATTACTTTAATACGGCGCTGTTTGATGCCAGGCTGCCGCCTTGCCTGATCACGCTTCGGTCATCCAGCCGGGTGTACGGGTATCATCATGCAGACCGGTTTATCTCCAAAGACGGGCAGCAACTGGATGAGTTGGGGCTTCACCCTGGTTTTTTTACGCTACGGCCGATTGAGGCGGTAATGTCTACGCTGGTGCATGAGATGGTTCACCACTGGCAGCACCATTTTGGAACACCGACACCGACCAATGCACATAATCAGGAGTGGGCAGACCAGATGGAGGCGATTGGCCTGATGCCTTCGCACACCTCATTACCGGGGGGCAAGAAAACCGGCCGCTCCATGAGCCATTACATCTTGCCGGAAGGCAAGTTCATGCAGGCGTGTCAGTCGTTTGTGGCTGGCGGTTTTGAGCTGCCGTGGTTTGACCGTCATTTGCCGTCTACGCCAGAGGTGCAGGAACAGAAGCAAGAGGCCCTCAAAGCCGCAGGGGTTGAGTATGAGAGCTCTCCTCCCCCGGTTGCCGTGCTGCCAAAGATAGAAGAAGACAAGCCAACCGTTTACATGCCGCCGCCAAAAGCGCCACCCACTCGCGAGAAGCTGATGTGTCCGGAATGTGGTGCAAAAGCCTGGGTGAGCCCGGGGACAGACATCATTTGCGGGGAGTGCGAAGTCCACATGGATGCTGCCGCCAATGTGAAGTTGCCGGTGGATAAACCATTAAATACGTTTTGACGACGTTTGGGCTTGAAGGCCGGGAGTTGAACGGGTCAACCCTGGTACTCAGCCAGCTCCAGACCTATTCGCATATAGTCATTGAGAAAGCGGTAAAATGCTGGTCGGGCAAGGGCACTTTGCATTCGCAGGCCATGTTCCAGCGCGATGATCTGATCTCTGACCGCGACGGCGCAAAAAATGCTGACCGTGCTCCTGGCGCTATGCAGGCAATTGGCGAGTGCGCTTAAGTCGTCTGTCTGGTAGGCCTGCGCCATGTGAAGTACCTGCTCCGGATAAGTTCTCAGAAACTCGCGAATCAGCAAATGCAAGGTTTCTTTGTCACCGTGCAGGCTTTGCAGGGTCTCTGTGAGATGGCAGAGGGGAGTGGACGTCATGGTTGGATTAGCCTTAAGTAAGCAGCGTGTGCTCAGGTTGGCAGCAAGCCGTGCCTTGAGGCATACAGTGTCAGGCTGGCGATATCGTGCAAGCCCAGCCTTTGCATGACCTGTGCCCTATGGTATTCGATGGTTTTGGGGCTTACCTGTAATTGCTTTGCAATTTCTTTGGTAGAGGCGCCAGTCGCCACCAGTCTCAAGATTTCCAGCTGGCGGGCGGTTAGTCTGGGTTTGCCGGCCAGGCGTAAGGTTGTGACATCCTGGCTGAGCAAAGGGGCCAGACGGGGGCTGATGTAGGTTTCTCCCTGCAAGACCTGGTGCAGGGCATCGGACAATTCATTGAGTGCAAAGTCTTTAAGCAGATAACCTTGTACGCCGGCCGCTAGCGCCTGCCGAACAATGTCTTCGGTATCGTATGCCGACAAGATCAGGATTTTGACCTCCGGATCGACCTGCCGCATTTGCTGGGCAGCTTCGATACCGGATAATTCTGGCATGGCAATGTCGACCAGAATGATGTCGGGTTTGAATTGCTGCTGACAGGCAAGGGCGGTTCGGCCATTCTCTGCTTCTGCGACGACATGAAAATTACCCATGTGCTGCAAGAGCGATTTGATGCCGATGCGTACCAGCAAATGGTCGTCTGCAATCAGGACGGTATATATCCGGCGTGAATCTGCGGGTATTTGGGCATGTGGGTCCGGCTGCATGATATGTTCAGGCCTTGTTATTCTCTTTTTACTGTCTTGCTGAAACCGTTATTTACGGTGCTTTGCCTGAATCATAGACCATGTTTGGTGAGTTTAACGGGAAGTGTCTGCTTGGCCAGACTTGCGTGCAACAGGGGGTTAGCCATTGACGACACAATCCATGGCGGATTCGGAAAATACGCACACGCGATTTCGACCGCTGGATTTTGCTTCATACATGGCATCATCTGCACGCTTGGTCAGCTCGATCATCGTCTGACCGTGGTCCGGATAGAAGGCCATCCCGATGCTGGATGAAATCGAGAACGCTTTGCCTTGCGCAATGATGGGTTCTGCCAGCACCATTCGAACCCTTTCCATGATCTGGATGGCTTCTTGCCTGCTGGCAATATTCGGTAACAAGACCACAAATTCATCCCCGCCAATGCGGCCCACCGTGTCGGTAGTCCGGACGGTATTGCTAATGCGATTGGCCGCTTGTTGCAGGACAAAGTCACCAATGGCATGACCAAAGGTATCGTTGATGTGTTTGAATTTGTCGAGATCAATGAAGACGAGCGCAAACAAGAGTCTGGTGCGTTCGGCCAGTCCCAGTATGCGGTCAACGATTTCTCCAAAGAGGGCGCGGTTGGCCAAGCCTGTGAGGTTGTCGTGTTGGGCTAGGTAATTCAAGTGTTCTTCCGCCTGTTTACGATCGGTAATGTTCCGGGACAACATGACAAAATGCGGGTTATCCGGATTGCTGGACTCATTTTTTGCGACGCTTAATTCAAACCAGTGCATCTTGCCTGCCAGTGGCAGCTTCATTTGCATGCCATACGATGTACCGGTTTCATGGGCTTCTGCAATGGCTGTCATGGCCTGGACGGCTGCCTCTGGTGGCAGCATGTCACAGATCCGTCGGCCGAGGAGATCAATGCGTTGTTGGGCCAGTAATTCGGGCTGTCTGGCAAAAATTTCCAGATAGGTGCCTTGCCTGTCCAGCTTGAACATCAGATCCGGGATAGTGTTGAGGATGGCTTCCAGTTCTGCCTGTTTAACTTTGATGACCTCACGCAGGGATTCTCTTTCCAGAATATTCCTGACCCGCAGCCTGATCAGGGAGATATTGAACGGTTTGAGCATGTAGTCGACGGCACCAAGATCCAGCCCTTTGTACTGGCTTTCGATATCGGTATGACCTGTGAGAAAAATAACGGGCTTCTGTGACAGTACCGGATGTGCCTTGAGCAGCCTGAATGTCTGGAAACCATCCAGCTCCGGCATCATGACATCCAGCAGAATCAGATCTGGCAGAAAATACTCGGCCTCGACCAGTGCATCCAGTCCGGATTGCACGGTAATGACTTCATATTGTTCGGATAATACCCTGGCCAGCAGATGCAAATTAATCCGCTCATCATCGACCACCAGAATTTTCTTTTTTTGCACAGGTAAAACTCACATCTAAAATGTTCTGGAGACGTCCCTTGTCTGCATCAGGTACCTTCAAGGCTGCATGTATGACATCTGGTGCAAATGAGCTGCCGGTATGAGCCAGATAAGCGTACCTGCAAGCATTCTCACAGGGGCTAAAGGCAAATCAACCCGCTGAGCGGTGTGCTTGGTTGCCCGGATAACCGGAATTAACCCTCATTCTTTCAGGGACATATTATCCATGCAGGGTGGCTAGATTGATCCTAGGGTAAAACCTAGGGAAGTCGGCCGGGCGGCCCGCGGCGATGTGGCGGGGTGGGCGAGGGAGAATGACAAGGCACAGACCATCATTTGCTGATCTGTGCCTTGTTGATGCGTAGGTAGCGGGGGTTAGACTTTTTCCAGCGGGCTCGGGATGACAGCAAGCGGGCCTGGCCGTCCGAAGTAATAACCCTGGAAGCCATGGCAGCCGTAATCGTCCAGTACTTTGTACTGCTCCACGGTTTCCACCCCTTCGGCGATCACTTTCATTTCCAGGCTGACTGCCAGCAAGATAATGGTACGCACAACGGCGGCGGCATTACTGTCGTTAAAGATATCGGTGACAAATGAACGATCGATCTTCAGGTAGTCAAACGGCAGGCGCTTGAGGTAGCTTAATGACGAATAGCCGGTGCCAAAGTCATCCAGCGAGAAGCGGATGCCATGACGGCGCAACTCGATCATTTTGCGAATGGCTTCGTTGACGTCTTCCAGCAGCATGCTTTCGGTGAGTTCCAGCCGAAGGTTTTCCGGTTTTGCCCCCGTGCGCTGCAGGGTTGCCAGTACTTGCTGCGGGTAATCGGCTTCACCAAACTGTTTGGCGCTGACGTTTACCGCGATTGACCAGTGCGCTGACTGTTCATCCTTTTGCCATTCCACCAGTTGCTGGCAGGCGGTTTCCAGTACCCATTGCCCAATCGGAATAATCAGCCCGGTCTGTTCTGCCAGATCGATAAAGTGGAACGGCGGTACCATGCCGCGCTGAGGTTGTTGCCAGCGGATCAGGGCTTCATAGCCGAGAACGGTTTTTTCTGCATCCATAATGGGCTGGTAATGCAGGACAAATTCCTGATGGGGCAGCGCCTGACGCAAATCGGCCAGCAGACTGGCCCTGGCATTGATGGCTGCCTGCAGTTGCGGGTCGAAGAAACAGACTTGATTCTTGCCTGCTGATTTGGCGCGGTAAAGCGCCATGTCAGCCTGTTTTAAAAGCTCGCTGGCGGTTTTTTCTACCCCCTGGAACATCACCACCCCGATACTTGGTGGCGACACCGCCTGATAACCATTCAGGTCTACCACTACCCCAAGGCCCAGACGGATGTTTTCTGCAATCTCGCGTGCCTGAACTTGCGCGACGGACATGTCGGCATCCAGATGATTCAGAATCACGACAAATTCGTCACCCCCAATACGGGCTGCCGTATCGTGCTCCGCCACTGCTGCCAGCAGGCGGTTGGCCGTTTCTTTGAGTAGTTGGTCCCCTTGGGTATGCCCAAGCGTATCGTTGACTTCCTTGAAGTTGTCCAGATCCATGAACAGCAGGGCACCATTGCAAAGGGTGTGTTCCGAATCCAGTAACGCTTGCGCCAGACGTTCAATCATCAGTCGCCGGTTAGGCAGGCCCGTCAGGTAGTCATAAAAGGCCAGGTGCTCGATTTCTTCCTCTGCATTTTTCCGGGCGGTAATATCCGCACGGATAGCCATGTATTGCAACGGTTTTCCATCCGGCCCCATGTAAGGCACGATGGTGGTTTGAACCCAATACAGAGAGCCATCCTTGGCGCGATTGCAAATTTCACCGTTCCAGATAGTGCCGCTGGAAATGGTGTCCCAGAGTTCCTTGAAGAAAGTTTTGGGATGGCGGCCAGAGTTGATCAGCCGGTGTGTCTGCCCAACGAGTTCTTCACGCGTATATTTGGAGATGTCGCAGAATTTGTCGTTGACGCTGGTGATCACTCCGTTGGCATCGGTCTTGACTACAATGGCGTGGGCATCCAGCGCGGTTTTCAGGTCTTCTGTTTCTTTGAGCGAACTTAACAGATTCTGTTTGGCTTGTTCCTGTTCGGTCTGGTCGGTCAGGAACACCAGCACGCTACTGACGTAGCCTGCTTCGTTGAATTCTGGCACGAAGTTCACAATGGAATATTTAGGAATGTTCTGAGCCGTCCAGAACCACCCGGTTAACTGGCCGGCATTGCCCGTAAAGGCTTCTGCAAGATAGGTTTTGACATTGGCCATGTCCCCGGCCGTTGCAAATTGGCTAAGGGGTTTGCCCTGAATCTCCGCTTCGGCATGGCCAAACCGCTTGGCCTGCACCTGGTTTACATAGGTGCAGTTCAGTTGCGGGTCTAGCCGGATAACCCCGTGCGGGATTTTGTTCAAAATGGATAACAGGTTGGTCTGGTGTTGCTGTAACCGGTCTTCGGACATTTTCAGCAGTTGGAACGGGGCTCTGACGGCACTGATGAACAGTGCTTTGTAAATGAGGCCGTAAGAGACAATCTTGTAGATATGCCCAAAGGTATTCAGGAAATCTGACGGTGTCAGGTAGGTGGTGAAATCCAGTTCGCCGACACCCATGACAAAACAGGCTGTCCCTAGCCACAGCGATAACGGTCTTTGCTGCTTCTTGCCTTTATAAAACAGCCAGAAGGCAATGACGAGGTAAATGGTACACAAACCGATTTCGTAATGCGCCTTGAACTTGGTGACACCTTGTCCAGCGACAAACAATGTTGGAAAGGCTGATAAATGATAGGTGCCTAGCCAGGTGATAAAGCTGCCACACAGAATGGCTGCGATGAGCCACAGGCTCTTGTGGCCGGGTAATCTGAGATTGAGTGCAATGGCCAGCAATACCAGTGCGGCAAAGGTTCTGCCCACCAGCCAGAAAAAGATGGCTTCCGGGGTGGAGCTGTCTGTCATCAGCCCGGGCATGCCCGCATAGGTGATGGCATGCATCATGTCGGACATCGCCAGCACGGTAAACCCGAAAATGATCGGATTGGCGATATGGGTGGATTCTGAATTGGTTAAAACATGCCAGGCAATCGTGGCTACCAGAATAGACACGGATACCGAAAACATTTCCAGCAGCAGATGCACGGATAACAGGTCGCTATGCCGATCGTTGAACAGGGTAAAAGATGGCAGGTTCATGACGATGATTTGAATGACCAGCGCCGGCAGACAGATCCATAAGGTGGTCATCTGCGCTTTTTGAAGTTCTGAACCCTGATAATACGTTTGCATCGCTTTTATCCTTTACCCAGCGATTTGTGTGGCCGTTCCCTGCGATCACGCATTCGGCATCAGTGCATAAGCTTGCACCAGCCGTTTGTCATCATAAAGCAACTGCATTGTGTAGGGGGCAGTGCATTCAGAGAAACGGGCGGCTGTGTAAACATTTGTCGCAATGATCCGGCATGCATCCGATGGTGCTTTCAGGCGGTATGCCTGATGCCTTAGCAGATATTGACCCGGTGCTTCTTTTGCCCGCCAGTTTCCCAAAGGTGGTTTGGCTTGCAACAACATATCACAAGTAAATCTATCGTTGTAGGTTCAATATAGGCGATTTATTTGAATTGGGGGAGTGATGAATGGCCAATTGACCATGAGGGGGTTGGCAATCCTGGCTGTTTATTGAGTGGGCAGCGGCACTAATCAGGCCGGATGGATGTTTTTGGCAGGCCAGGTGCGGTTTGCTGGCAGGTGATGATCCATTCTCAATACCTGATTGAAACTGTGGTTTTATTGCATGACAAATTTATTTGGGGAGCCCGTAATATCAGGCACATCCGGCACCAATCCTCAGAAATGGGTCTCTTTGACCATTAGCTGCCCAGAAAAAATTTTCGTCTTTAATTCCGTCTTCATCCTGAGTGCCACACTATCGGCATATTCGGTCATCGCAAAATAAATAATTAGCTGATGAATTTCTTCCGCACACATCAGGTGCTGATACGGATATATGAATATTGTATTCTATGGAAAAGCCATTCTCCGTTGACGTTTCAAGGTGGTATGCGGCTTGTTTGTCTTGGCCAGAATAGGCTTACGTTAAGTATCTGTTTGGTATTTCCCAAAGCATATGCCTCGCCAGCATTGCATGCTTTGCTGTATACACAATTCGGTAGCATAAAGCGTTTCATCTCCTGTCATAGTGAATGTATAAACGATTTCCCCTGATATTTTTATATATATGTCATTAATAGTGTATTGAGTTTTAGAGACAGCTAAAGCCTGATTTAAAGGATTCTGTTGTTGGGAGATATCGTTTTAACCAATTGATGGCTTCCTGGTCAGTTTCGAAGACAAAAATCGGCAACGGTGGTTTATTGAGTGTGATGTGCTTGTCGATCAGGTGTTTGATATACCACTCTTTGGTCACATACGCGACGGCAGTGGTGAGAGACAGGTAGCGGCTCGTGTGCATGATACCTGTTTGATTTACCTGTACTTTTGGACGGCCCGACATTTTTACCAATACAGGAACTGGTGCCGAGACGATTTTTTCCCGCTCATCGAGAATATGGACAAAACCTGCGGTTGTTAGGACCGGGTTATAGCCATAATCTACCCTCAGAACCCCATCACTCCCTAACTGCATGTCTGGCATGGTGAACACAAGTACCTCGATTCTTGCTTCTGGTTTATTTCATCAGAATGCGGCAAGACTTTCTAACCCAATAAATAACATAGCCAATCATTTTAGATTGTGTTTGATGCTGTTTTCTCAAAATCAGAAAATATGTTCTATATATATTTGCCTGTTAATATTTCATGTGCTAATAAAAATGATGCTTATCCTGATTTCTGCTCGTTGCTAACTTGATTCAAATATGAGCAGCATTTTTCGGGATATTTTTTGGAATGGCCAGTCTGTTTTACAAAAAGTTTGATCAAATGAATGGACGATAGGTTAAATTATGTTAACCATGGGGGCATTCTGATTCGTTTTTCGAAACGAGAGAATGACTTGATCCATTTCTTACTGTGAATAAGCATCAGAAAATAAATTTAGCAGATTAAATATATCAAGGGTGATGAATAACTAAAACGATCCGGTGTCAGGAAGTGGGCTCTGGAATATCCTTGGCCATAAAGCCGTCTGTGTAGATGAAGGTGACCTGCCGGGACATTTTGCAGTCGTAAAAAAGAAGACCTATTAGAAAGATGTAAAAACGGAGAGAGATACATGAATATTGCAAAAAGGACGGCGGTATCGTTCATCATCACCTTGGGGGCGCTAGTGGCCGTTGGCATGACGGGCATTACCCAGATACGGCTGCTAAGTCTGGAGCTAGACAATTCATTTGAAAACCTGATTCCCAGCCTGACCATGATCAATGCGGCCCAGACGGATTTGTACAAGATACGGACCAATGTTCTGAACCATGTCATCAATACAGATGCAGCAATAAAAAAGAAGTACGAAACGGATATCATCGCCGCCAATGAGGACCTGGCCAGCAAGCTGGCAACGTATCAGGCTACGTTGCTGGTAGATGCCACAGACAAGACCTTGTTGGCGCAAGATCTGGCCGCTATTCAGGCATATACCGGGCTGTGGCACAGGGTGTTGGCCATTTCCAATACGGGAGACAATGCCGGTGCCCAAAAACTGGCATCCACGGAAGGCCCGCTCAAGATCAAGGCCGCGTTGGGCGCTCTGGCCAAACATCTGGATTACAACATGGCGCTGGCAAAACAGGGGCACACGCACGCGAATGCCATTCAGCAGCAGGCGACGCTAACGACCGTTACGCTGATTATTGTGGCCTTGTTATTGTCCAGTTATTTTGCCTGGAAGCTGTACCGGGTGATTACCCGCGGTTTGAATTCGCTTCGCGAAACGGTAGACCGGGTGGTGAAGACACTGGACTTTACCCAACGTGCGAAGTCGGACCATGACGACGAAGTTGGCGATACCATTGCGGCTTTCAATACCTTGATCGGGCACATGCAAAAGAACATGCAGCACATTTTGCATGGTGCCAACGAGGTGGCCGAGAATGCGCGCCAGATGGCGGACAATGCACAGCAGGTCTCTTCTGCGTCCAATGCCCAGAGTGAGGCATCGGCCAATGTGGCGGCGACCATCGAGCAGATGACCACGAGCATTCACCATGTGGCGGCCCAGACCGGGGAAACGCTGGAGTTGGCCCAGTCATCCGGACAATTGGCGCTGGATGGCTCCCAGACCATTGCCACCACCATCACGGATATCCGCCAGATTGCCGCTTCCGTGACGCAAACCGCCAACAAAATCCGGGAACTGGAAAATCAGAGCACCCAAATCAGCAATGTGGTGGCGGTGATCAAGGAAGTAGCCGACCAGACCAATTTGCTGGCGCTGAATGCGGCGATTGAGGCCGCCCGGGCTGGCGAGCACGGCAGGGGGTTCTCGGTGGTGGCGGACGAGGTACGCAAGCTGGCTGAGCGTACCTCCAATTCTACCCAGGAAATTACTTCTACCATCGAGATCATGCGGCAATCCTCCCAGGATGCCACGCAGCATATGGAAACCGCGGTCGGTATCGTCAACCACAGCGTTAACCGTGCCGATGAAGCAGATCAGGCCATCCAGCTGATTAGCCAGTCTTCTGACAATACCGCCCAAAAGGTGCAGGATATTTCTGGTTCCATCAAGGAGCAAAGCATTGCCAGTCAGAATATTTCGCTCCAGATAGAAAAAATTGCCCAGATGACCGAAGAAGCCAGTGCCGCTGCCAGCCAGACAGCGGTGACTGCCATGACGCTGGACGAACTGGCCAGTGTGCAGATTAACATCCTGAAACAGTACAAACTCTGATCAACATCTGGATGTGCCGGCCACCGGGGTGCCATACCCCGGGTGGACGTTCCGGTGCAGGCGTATTTCCGTTTCATTATCTTCCTGTTTTCCGAGGCCTTCCGCTCTGGTGCGGTTTTGAATTCAGGATGTCGTCTCCAGTATCTATCAAGCCGTTATCGTGCAACATCTCACCGCGTTCTGCGGATTTAATGCCAGTATAAAAAATGCAAATGAATGTCTCCCCTATGTTTGTGTATGCTTTTGTTTACCTGCCAATTTCACTTGTTTAATTACCGGAGGTGAACCTGGCAGACGACCATGCCGCCACCGAGAAAAGATCAGAAGAGTGGTTGATGCAGACGATGACTTTCAAGTAGTATCTTAACGAATTCGTAGTTTTGGTATATTGGTATTACCATTTTAATAATAATTGAAATTGATCTTGTTTCGGGGGAAATGATGCACGCACACAATCTTGGAAAGACGCTTCATCTTGACCGTTGCTGGCATGGCGACCAGTCGGGGAGGGCGTCATGAAGAAAATCCACAAACTCCTGGTTGCCAACCGTTCGGAAATCGCCATCCGCGTGATGCGCGGCGCGTCTGAACTCGGCATCCGTACCGTGGCCATCTACGCCAACGAAGACCGCTTTGCGCTACACCGTTTCAAGGCCGACGAGAGTTATCTGGTTGGCGAAGGTAAAAAACCGATTGGCGCCTATCTGGATATTGAAGACATCCTGCGCATTGCCAAAGAAGCGGGTGTGGATGCGATCCACCCGGGCTATGGGTTTCTGTCCGAGAACCCGGACTTTGCCGATGCTTGTGCCCGCGAAGGCATTCTGTTCATCGGCCCGAAACCGGAGGTGATGCGTACCCTCGGAAACAAGGTCGCCGCCCGTAATGCGGCCGTAGCGGCTGGCGTGCCGGTGATGCCGGCTACCGGCCCGCTGCCAACCGATCTGGCCACCTGCCAGCAACTGGCGGCTGAAGTGGGTTACCCGCTGATGCTCAAGGCCAGCTGGGGTGGCGGTGGCCGTGGCATGCGCGTGATCGAAACCGAAGCCGACCTGGCCCCGATGATGGAAGTGGCGCGCCGCGAAGCGCTGGCGGCGTTTGGCAACGACGAAGTGTATCTGGAGAAACTGGTTCGCCGTGCCCGTCACGTGGAAGTACAGATTCTTGGCGATACCCATGGCAACGTGGTGCACCTGTTCGAACGCGACTGCTCGGTACAGCGCCGCAACCAGAAAGTGGTGGAACGCGCCCCGGCACCGTATCTGGACGAAGCCACCCGCCAAGGACTGTGCGAGGCCGCGCTGAAGCTGGCCCGTGCCGTCAATTACACCCACGCCGGTACCGTCGAATTCCTGATGGACGCTGACACCGGCAAGTTCTACTTCATCGAGGTCAATCCGCGGGTGCAGGTAGAACATACGGTGACCGAAGAAGTGACCGGCATCGACATCATCAAGGCACAGATCCGTGTCTCTGAAGGCGGACGGATTGGCGACGGCAGCTGTGGGGTTCCGGCACAAGAGCACATCGTGCTGAACGGCCACGCCCTGCAATGCCGGGTCACTACCGAAGACCCAGAGAACAACTTCACCCCCGACTACGGCCGCCTCACCGCGTACCGTAGTGCTTCCGGCTTCGGTATCCGTCTGGATGGCGGTACCGCCTACGCTGGCGCGGTGATTACGCCGTATTATGATTCCCTGCTGGTGAAGGTCACCGCCTGGGCGCCGACCGCCGAAGAAGCCATCCGCCGCATGGACCGCGCCTTGCGCGAGTTCCGCATTCGCGGGGTGACGTCCAACCTGCCGTTCCTGGAAAACATCATCTTCCATCCGCAGTTCATCTCCGGTGAATGCACCACCCGCTTTATCGATACCACCCCGGAGCTGTTCAAGTTCAGCAAACGCCGTGACCGCGCCACCAAACTGCTGAAGTTCATCGGCGATGTAGTGGTGAACGGCAACCCGGAAATGAAAGGCCGCAAAGCCCCGGCGCTGCCGATTGCCGAGGCGCCACGCCCTAAACTGGCGCTGGCCCATGAGCTGCCCAAAGGCACCCGTGACCTGCTGCAGGAACTTGGCGCAGACAAGTTTGCCGAGTGGATGAAAGCGCAGAAGCGCGTACTGCTGACCGACACCACCATGCGTGATGCGCACCAGTCGCTGTTTGCCACCCGCATGCGGACCCGCGACATGGTACAGATCGCGCCGCACTACGCGCGCCTGCTGCCGCAACTGTTCTCGATGGAATGCTGGGGCGGCGCCACCTTTGACGTGTCGATGCGCTTCCTCAAGGAAGACCCGTGGGATCGCCTGCACCAGTTGCGCAGTGCCACGCCCAACATCCTGTTCCAGATGCTCTTGAGAGCCTCCAACGCCGTTGGCTACACCAACTACCCGGACAACGTGGTGCGCTACTTTGTAGAGCAAGCCGCGAAGAACGGTATCGATGTGTTCCGTGTGTTTGATTCGCTGAACGCTGTCGACAACATGCGCGTGGCCATGGACGCCGTGCGCGACAGCGGTGCCCTGTGTGAAGCCGCCATCTGCTATACCGGCGACCTGTTCGACCCGAGCCGCAGCAAGTACAACCTCAAGTACTACGTTGACATGGCCAAGCAGCTGGAGAAAGCCGGCGCCCACATCCTCGGCATCAAGGACATGGCCGGCATCTGCCGTCCGCGTGCCGCCTCGGCACTGGTCAAGGCACTGAAGGAAGAAGTCGGCCTGCCGATCCACTTCCATACCCATGACACCAGCGGCATTTCCGCCGCCAGCGTACTGGCCGCCATCGATGCCGGTGTTGATGCGGTTGACGGCGCCATGGACGCCATGAGCGGACTGACCTCGCAACCCAACCTCGGTGCCATTGCCGCCGCCCTGGCGGGCAGCGACCGCGATACCGGGCTGGACCTGGACGCCATGCAGACCCTGTCCCACTACTGGGAAGGGGTACGCCACGCCTACAGCCCGTTCGAAGCCGACATCCGCTCCGGTACCTCGGACGTGTACCGCCACGAAATGCCCGGCGGCCAATACACCAACCTGCGCGAACAGGCCCGTGCCATGGGGCTGGAACACCGCTGGCCGGACATCTCCAGAGCCTACGCCGACGTTAACCGCCTGTTTGGCGATATCGTCAAGGTCACCCCCACCTCCAAAGTGGTGGGCGACATGGCCATCTTCATGGTGGCCAACGAAATCACTCCCGAGGATGTCCAGAACCCCAACCGCGAACTGGTGTTCCCCGAATCGGTGATCTCGCTGTTCAAGGGCGAACTCGGCTTCCCGCAAGACGGCTTCCCTAAAGACCTGCAAGCCCGCATTCTGCGCGGTGCCAAGCCCTTGCAAGGCCGCCCGGGCGAAACGCTACCGTCTGTCGACCTGGCACAAGCCAAGGCCGAGCTGGAGAAGAGCATTCACCGGCAGGTGAGCGATACCGACCTGGCCTCCAGCCTGATGTACCCGAAAGTGTTCAAGGACTTCGCCCTGCACCAGGCCCACTATGGGGATGTCTCAAAGCTGCCGACGCAGACCTTCTTCTACGGTCTGGCGGACCAGCAGGAAATCGCCGTGGATCTGGAACCGGGCAAGACCTTGCAGATTCGCCTGCAAGGCCAGGCCGACCTGCCAGAAGACGGCGAAGTGAAGCTGTTCTTCGAGCTGAACGGCCAGCCGCGGGTGATCCGCGTGCCGAAAGCCGGTGCCGGCAAGAAAGCCGAATCGCGCAAGGCCGAGACCGGTAACGCGGCACACATCGGAGCCCCGATGCCGGGCATGGTGGTGACGGTATCGGTACAACCGGGGCAGAAGGTAGCGCAAGGCGACCCGCTGGTATCGATAGAAGCGATGAAGATGGAAACGGCGATTCGTGCAGAGCAGGGGGGCACCATCAAGGAGGTGCTGGCCAAACCTGGTCAGTCGGTGAATGCCCATGATTTGCTGATGGTGGTTGAGCCGGGCTAAACAGCCCACGGCCGCCAAGGCAAGAAGTAACAAAAAGCCCCATGCAGGTTGCATGGGGCTTTTTGTTTGTCTTAGACTGTATGTATTAGATACGTGTGTCAGCTGACATCTCCGGCAGCAAATTGGCGATTGGGGGGGGTAGGTTGAACTGACTGTCTATGATCATGCAGTCATGGTGTCATGGCTGTTGCAGGCAACCTCTTGAAGTGATCACGTGAATCGGGGCTGGAATGCGGAGCGGGATAAGGCGTTTTTTCCTGATGTTCTTGCTGGTTACGCTGCAGGTCATGGCGGCGCCCGCGGTCTGGAACGGCCCTAAAACTTCCTCCCCGGTGCAACCCGGGTCAAGAAACATCCTGTTTGTTGCTGAAAATCTGCAAAACGGGGGAATCAGTGCAGTTTACCGGGCCTTTGCCGGTGCATCTGCCGAAGTCGGCTGGCGTGTGATGCTGGTGGATGGTAAAGGGGATGCCAATCTGATTCGCCAGGCACTTGTGCGGGTAAGTGTCGACAAGATTGATGGCATTGTACTGGGCGGCTTCTCTGCCGAGCAGATGTCGGACAGTCTGGTGACAGCACACATGCAGAGAATCCCGGTCGTTGGCTGGCATGCCAGCGCGTTGCCCGGGCCAGACAAACTACTCTTTACCAATGTCAGTACCAACCCTTTTCAGGTGGGGAACTTGGCAGCAACGTATTTGATTGGTAGCCGCAAGCAGTCGATGGGAGTCGTCATTTTTAATGATGACCGTTTTGAGGTGGCCAATGCCAAGGTATTTGCCATGAAGACCGCGCTGGAAAAGTGTGCGCACTGCAAAGTGTTGGCGGTAGAAAATTTGCCGTTAAATCGGGTGGCAGCGGATATGGAAAAGGCCGTTATCCGTCTGAACAAGCGGTTTGGCAAGCAATGGACGCATTCGCTGGCGATCAATGATTTGTATTTTGACGAGATCAACTTCCCGTTGGCGCGCCTGCACCGGCAAGACA
Organism: Leeia oryzae DSM 17879; assembly: GCF_000376945.1. Classification (GTDB taxonomy): domain Bacteria; phylum Pseudomonadota; class Gammaproteobacteria; order Burkholderiales; family Leeiaceae; genus Leeia; species Leeia oryzae. The sequence continues at coordinate 110,162 of NZ_AQXU01000020.1, read as the reverse complement.
TCCAGAGCATTTCGGCGGGTGACGGTTCCAATGTCGCGCTTAGTCGTATTCGAAGCGGGCGCTCCCAGCAGATCGCTACGGTTGCCGAGCCCCTCAATATTCAGGGGTGGCAACTGGTGGATGAACTGAACCGGGCATTTAACGGTGAAGGGCCGAGCGGGTATGTGACGGAGCCCATTCTGGTGACTGCTGCATTCTTAAAGCAGTTTTCTACGTCAGATATCGAAAGCAATATTCCTTATCAGGCTGGGTACCGGCTGCTATGGAACAGGTAGCTGACGTACTGTACGACATATGTGAATAATGCTTTGCGCCTCCTGAAATCAAAAGCCCCATGCAGTTGACTGCATGGGGCTTTTGATTTGGGAATGGTGGTGAATGCTTATTGGCCGCGCAAAAAGATATCGATTACCGAGGTAATGTGCTTATGCATGGCTTGCCGTGCCTGCTGTGGGTCTCGGGCGTCGATGGCATTCAGAATGGCCTCGTGCTCCATCTGCGAGCGTAGCGGCATGTCGTTTGGGGTGTACAAGGTCTGCAAGCGCTTGAAAAGTACACCGTAGCGGTGAGCCAGCATGTGCTTGATGAAGAAGGCGAAAGCCTCATTACCGCTGGCTTCTGCAATGCGGATATGGAACAGGCGATCTCCCGGGTGGGTGGTCGACGCCGCCTGGTTATCCTGAACGTTTTGTGCATAGGCGTCCCGGATCAGCTGGCGTTGCTCGGCATCTGCATGTTCAGCGGCCAGTGCCGCAGCTTCCGGTTCAATCAGTAATCGCGCTTTGAGAATGGAGAACGGTGACAGTTCTTCATTCATTTCCAGGTTCAATCCAAGTTCCGGATCGAATTCCCACTGATGAGCATCCGGGGTTGAGGGGGCGCTATTACATACATAGATGCCGCTACCAACCCGTACTTCGACCAGTCCGGATACTTCCAGGGCAATAATGGCTTCACGCACAGAGGCACGACTGACACCCATTTCCTGTGCCAGTGTCCTTTCAGGTGGTAGCGCCGTCCCTGCCGCAAACTCGCCGGATTCGATCAGCGCCCGGATCTGCTCGGCAATTTTCTGATAAATCCTTTTGCTTTCAACCGCTTGTAGTGGCATTTCTTGTCCTTTTTATCTGCACGGGCAGGATTATCTCATGACTGTATGTGCTTCATTTTAGGAGAAAAACAAAAAATCTGCAAAAAATTGGTCTATTGGACTATTGGTCCGGCCAATTTTGTGATTTAATGAGTTCAACTTGAAACGAATCACAGGAGTGCAAGATGAGACTGGCAGGAAAAACGTGTCTGTTAACAGCCGCAGGGCAAGGGATTGGCAGGGCAACAGCATTGATGTGGGCCAAAGAGGGTGCCACCGTGATTGCAACAGACATCAATGCAGATGCGCTGGCTGAAGTAGCCGCCTCTCACCCAGCCATTGTGGCGTGCTGTCTCGATGTGACCGATCCTGTTGCCATCCAGTCACTGGCTGCAAAGTACCCATCCATCGACGTGCTCTTTAATTGTGCAGGTTTTGTCCATCAGGGCTCCATTCTGGAGTGCGACGAGCAACAGTGGGCATTTGCTTATGATCTGAATGTCACCTCCATGTACCGCATGGTCCGCGCTTTCTTGCCCGGTATGCTGGCCAAGGGCCAAGGGTCGATCATCAATATGTCGTCAGTGGCGTCTAGCGTGAAAGGGGCACCAAACCGGTTTGTCTATGGCACGACCAAGGCGGCTGTTATTGGCTTGACCAAGGCAATTGCAGCAGACTTTGTGACCAAAGGCATACGCTGTAATGCCATTTGCCCGGGGACGGTGGCGTCTCCTTCACTGGCTCAGCGGATCGAGGCTCAGGCAGCAGCAGAACACAAAACTGTTGAAGAAGTCAGGGCTGCTTTTGTTGCCCGGCAACCGATGGGCCGGGTCGGGACTGATGAAGAAATTGCGGCGTTGGCGTTGTATCTGGCGTCGGATGAGTCTGCCTTTACGACAGGTACGGCCCAGGTAATTGATGGTGGCTGGTCTAATTGATGTGTGATGGCACAAGCAGGGTAATGTGGAAACCCTTTCCGCTGGAGGGGGCAAGAACAAAAACGGGGAATACGCATGAAATTGTTACGTTATGGAAATAAGGGTGAAGAGAAACCGGGCATGCTGGATGCAGACGGCCAGCTGCGCGACCTGTCCGCTGTCGTCAAGGATATTGCGGGAGAGGTATTGACCCCTGCCGGTTTGGCAGCACTGGCGGCACTGGATGTCAAACAGTTGCCGGTGGTAAGCGGTTCTCCCCGGCTGGGAGCGTGTGTGGGGAATGTGGGCAAATTTATCTGCATCGGTCTGAATTACTCCGATCACGCGGCGGAATCGGGTATGGCTGTGCCGGCCGAACCGGTGGTGTTTGGTAAATGGACCAGTGCCATTGTCGGCCCGAATGATGATGTCGAGATTCCGCGCGGTTCCAACAAGACCGATTGGGAAGTGGAACTGGGGGTCGTGATTGGCAAGGGCGGGCGTTATATCGATGAAGCAGATGCCATGTCGCATGTGGCTGGTTACTGCGTCATCAATGATGTGTCTGAACGCGAGTATCAGCTGGAGCTTGGCGGTACATGGGACAAGGGGAAGGGGTGCGATACGTTTGGCCCCATGGGGCCTTGGCTGGTCACCGCCGATGAAGTTGCCGATCCGAACCGCCTGAACATGTGGCTGGAAGTGGATGGCAAGCGTTACCAGAACGGCAATACCTCGACCATGATTTTCAAGGTACCGACCCTGATTGCATATCTGAGCCGCTTCATGAGCTTGCAGCCCGGGGATGTCATTTCTACCGGTACGCCGCCCGGCGTTGGTCTTGGGCAGAAACCCGACCCTGTATACCTGAAGGCGGGTCAGGTCATGACCCTGGGTATTGACGGCCTAGGTGTGCAAACCCAGAAAACGGTTCAGGCATAAGGGGGCACGATGACTATCACGATTACCGATCTGGAAGTGATTGATCTGCGGTTCCCGACATCGCAGAAGCTGGATGGCTCTGATGCCATGAACCCTGACCCGGATTACTCGGCCGCCTATGTCATCCTGAAAACCAACCGGGCAGACCTGACCGGGCATGGACTGACGTTTACCATTGGTCGAGGCAACGATATTTGCTGTGCAGCCATTCGAGCGCTGTCTCACCGGATAAAAGGCTTGTCGCTTGGCTGGGTGCAGGAAGATCCCGCGCGGTTCTGGCGTTATATTACCGGTGATAGCCAGTTGCGGTGGATTGGGCCAGACAAGGGTGCGATGCACCTGGCAGTCGGCGCAGTGGTTAACGCGGTCTGGGACTTGTGGGCAAAATCAGTCGGCAAACCTGTGTGGCAGCTGGTGGCAGATATGTCGCCAGAGGAGTTGGTCAAGTGTATTGATTTTACCTACCTGACGGATTGCATTACCCCTGAAGAGGCGCTGACCTTGCTGCAACACGCGTCAGAGGGGAAGTCGGCGCGAGTGGCGCAACTTAAAGAGACCGGTTATCCGTGTTACACCACCTCAGCCGGCTGGCTTGGCTATAGCGATGAAAAACTGGCCAGACTGTGTCAGGAAGCCATTGATGAAGGCTTTAACCATATCAAGCTGAAGGTAGGCGGTAAGCTGGAGGATGATATCCGCCGTGTCGGGATTGCCCGCCAGATTATCGGCGAGCAGCGGCAATTGATGATCGATGCCAATCAGGTGTGGGAAGTAGACCGGGCGATTGACTGGGTCAGGCAGCTGGCATTTGCCAAGCCCTGGTTTATTGAAGAGCCGACTTGCCCTGATGATGTGGAAGGGCACCGCAAGATTCGCGAAGGGGTTAGCCCGATCAAGGTGGCGACTGGTGAAATGTGCCAGAACCGGGTGATGTTCAAGCAGTTCATCATGCGGGGAGCGATTGATGTCGTCCAGATTGATGCTTGCCGGATTGGTGGGGTGAACGAAGTGCTGGCGGTGCTGCTAATGGCTGCCAAATACCGGTTGCCGGTATGCCCGCATGCGGGTGGTGTGGGCCTGTGCGAGTACGTGCAGCATTTGTCGATGATTGATTACCTGTGTTTCTCTGGTAGTTACGAGGGACGAGTGACCGAGTACGTGGACCATTTGCATGAGCACTTTGTAGACCCGTGTGTGGTGCGCAATGCAGCCTACATGCCGCCATCGATGGCCGGGTTTTCGATTGAGATCAAACCAGAAACTTTGCTGCAATACCGTTATGAAGGGTAGCTGCGCATGGCCAGCCAGGTGGCGCATTGGATACGGATGGAGATTGTCAGCAGGTTTATGCGGTTATTTATTGACACAGATGTAATGTGTGTTATATAAATAAAAAACATAAACGGGACGTGTGGAAAATAGCTTTTCTATCCGGCACAACCTGTTCATTTTTTTAAAGTTGTGTGTTTTGTATAAATAAAAAACTGTTAAGCAGCAATGTCATAATAAGCTGTCTGCAACAGAGGAGATACACAAAGATGAGAAACTCATCGCAAGACACTGTCAGCCGTATGCAGCCAGCTGCCCTTGATGGCAAGCAGGCTGACGCCGGGGCGCTGCTATCGCTGGAAGGAATTACCAAAAGATTCCCTAGCGTACTGGCCCTGGATGCTGTCAGTTTCGATTTGCGTCGTGGAGAAGTACATGCCCTGTGCGGAGAAAACGGCGCGGGCAAATCGACCATGATGAAAGTCATCAGCGGTCAATATCAACCAGATGGTGGCCGTTACCTCTACAAGGGCAACGAGAGCCGTTTTCGCTCTACCCGGGAGGCCGAGGCAGCCGGGATTGCCATTATCCATCAGGAACTGAACCTGATTCCGCATCTGACGGTGGCTGAAAACATCTTTCTGGCGCGAGAGCCGCGCAAAGGGCTGTTCATCCACAAACCTAAACTGGTGGAGGATGCCCGGTTTTATCTGAATCGTCTTGGCGTTGAAATTTCTCCGGATGCCATGGTGAAAAACCTGTCTGTCGCACAGCAGCAAATGGTGGAAATCGCGAAAGCACTGTCGTTAAAAGCCGAAGTGCTGATTATGGACGAACCGACTTCATCTCTGACTGACGCCGAAACCGAGAAATTGTTCAAGATTATCCGTGAGCTTCGGCAAGAAGGCGTAGCTATTGTGTATATCTCGCATCGTCTGGACGAACTGGCCCAGATTGTGGACCGGGTGACGGTGATGCGAGACGGCAAGCATATTGCTACCGATGCTTTCGCCGATACGTCTGTCGACCAGATTGTGGCTCGTATGGTTGGGCGATCATTACAGGATGTTTTTCCGCCTAAAACGGCAGTCCCTTCAGAGGACGTCTTGCTGTCGGTCAGAAACCTCAGCCGCAAGAATGTGTTCGGGCCTGTCAGTTTTGACCTGAAGCGTGGCGAGATACTGGGGTTTGCCGGGCTGATGGGGGCAGGTCGTACAGAAGTGGCTCGCGCCATATTCGGGGCGGACCTGATCGATGATGGCGACATTATGCTGGGTGGCCAGAAGGTGACTATCCGCAGCCCGCGAGATGCGATCCGCCATGGCATTGCGTATCTCTCGGAAGACCGCAAAAGTAACGGTCTGGCCCTGAAAATGAATGTGGCCGAAAACATTACCATGGCCAACATGCAGGCGGTTTCCGGCTGGATGGGGCACATCAGTTTTTCGGCCGAGGCACGTGCCGCCGCCGAATACGTGAAAGCGATGGATATCCGCACGCCTTCCATTCACAAGATCGTGCGCCTGCTGTCTGGCGGTAACCAGCAGAAAATCGTCATCAGCAAGTGGCTGTTCCGTGAGTCCAGAATCATGTTCTTTGACGAGCCTACCCGCGGGATCGACGTGGGTGCCAAATACGCCATTTACAAGCTGATTGATGAACTGTCGGCCAAAGGGATCGGGGTTGTCGTGATTTCATCCGAGCTGCCGGAGATTCTGGGCATGACGGACCGGGTCGCGGTATTCCATGAAGGCAAGCTCGAACAGATATTGAACACCCGCGAGACATCCCAGGAAGAAATCATGCAATACGCATCAGGCCGTCATCCACTGCAGGCCTGACAAGAAAGATAACGGAGACATTTCAATGACTGAACATCAAAAAGATCTGATCCAGAAGTTTGCCGCCCTGGCAGGCTTGCTGGCCCTGATTCTTGTATTTTCACTGACCAGTGACGCCTTTTTCAGCATGGGTAACGGCATGACCGTCGCCCTGCAGGTCACCTCGATTGCCTACCTTGGGATTGCAGCCACCTGCGTGATCATTGCCGGGGGGATCGACCTGTCTGTGGGCTCCGTGCTGGCCTTGTCCGGCGTGGTGGCTGCCATGGTAGTAAAAGCGGGTTATTCCGTCCCGGTAGGTATGTTTCTCGGACTGGTGGTGGGGGCATTTTGCGGATTCCTGAATGGTTTCTGCGTGACCAGACTCAAGCTACCGCCTTTTATTGCCACACTGGGCATGATGCTGGTGGCTCGTGGTGTTGCATTACAGATTACCGGGGCGCAAGCCATCTCTGGCCTGGGAGATGCTTTTGGCGAGCTGGGTAACGGCTCACTGTTTCGGGTCGTCAAGACTACTGCAAACGGGTTTCCGGATGTAGTGTTTCCCGGCATTCCTTACCCGGTCATCCTGATGGTGATTCTGGCGGTGGTCGTTGCCATCATGCTCAGCCGTACGACCCTGGGTCGGCATATCTATGCAGTAGGCTCCAACAGCGAAGCTGCGCGTCTGTCTGGCGTGCATGTGACCAGGGTCACCATGTTTACGTATGTGTTGTCCGGGACGCTGGCCGGGCTAACCGGGTGCGTGCTGATGTCGCGCCTCGTGACCGCCCAGCCTAACGAAGGCGTGATGTATGAACTGGATGCCATTGCCAGTGCAGTTATCGGCGGGACTTCCCTGATGGGGGGCGTGGGGTCGATTTCCGGTACCGCCATCGGTGCCTTTGTGATCGGCATCCTCCGCAACGGGCTCAACATGAACGGCGTGTCCAGTTTCATACAGCAAATCATTATCGGTCTGGTTATTTTGCTGACGGTCTGGGTGGACCAGATGCGTAACCGGAGATAGCAATATCGGGGCATTCCCGACATCAAGCAGTAACTTGCAGTGAACATAAATCATAAAGAGGAGATTCACCATGAACAAAAAGTTATCCGCTGTATTTGCATCTGTTATCGCTTTGTCTGTCAGCCATGCGTTTGCCGGTGGCGAGATTGCCGTGATCGTTAAAACCACCAACTCGACTTTCTGGCAGAACGTTCAGAAGGGAGCAACTGCCGGTAATAAAGAAGTCAAAGGCTATAGCATGACCTTCCAGGGGCCCGCTGCCGAATCTGCCATTGCGGATCAGGTCAATATGGTCGAGAACGCGATCAACCGCAAAGTGGCAGGCATTGTGCTGGCGCCGTCAGACCCGGATGCGTTGATTCCATCTCTGAAAAAAGCCTGGGAAGCCAAAATCCCGGTGGTACTGATCGACTCCATGATTTCTGACAGCGGCAAGAGTTACTACCAGTCTTTCCTGGCAACCGACAATGAGAAAGCCGGTGAACTGTGTGCACAAGAACTGATCAGCAAGGTGGGTACCACCGGCAAGATCGCCATCATGTCTTATGTTGCAGGGGCTGGCTCTGAAGTCGGCCGTGTCGGGGGCTTCAAGAAATATATCGAGACGCACTCCAAGCTGAAAATTGTCGGCCCGTTCTATTCACAGTCCCAAATGGCGACCGCGCTTAACCAGACCACCGACGTGCTGGCATCGAATCCGGACCTGAAAGGCATTTTTGGCGCCAACGAGCCAACCGCCGTCGGCATGGGGCGTGCGCTGGTGCAATCCGGCAAGGCGGGCAAGGTGGTGGCCGTCGGCTTTGACGGTAATCAGGATCTGCAACAGTTTGTGAAAGACGGCACCTTGTCTGCCACTGCAGTGCAAGGCTCTTACCAGATGGGCTATCTGGGTCTGAAAACCGTCGCCAAGATTCTGGAAGGCAAGCCTGTGCCCAAGTTCCTGAATACCGGTGTGGTGATGGTGAAAAAGTCCAACATCGAACTGCCTGAAGCCAAGAACGTTCTGTATTGATCCGTTTTCAAGAAACCAAGTGACAGCATGAGAGGCTGGGCGCCATTTTGATGGGGGACTGGAATGGCGCCATTTTTTCTCCTGCTGCCGGATATACGGGACAAAGGTGAAGGCAATGAGGTTATCGATCAGGGCGAGGCTGTTTGCATTAAGCCTGATATCCAGTGTCGGGATGGTGCTGATCGGCATGGCGGGGTTGTTCAGCGTGCATCAGGCAACGCTGGTTCTCAATGACATTGTTGAAAGTGACGTGCCAGCGTTAAAGGCATTGTCGGTCATGCAGGCGGCACAGTTGAATCTGGTCGCACAGACGTACAGCACAACTACCTGGCAGAACGTGAATTTTGCCCAGCAGCAATACGGCGAGATTCTGGCCAGAAGAAAACAGAGCCTGTCGCGCTTGCAAGAGGCCAGGCATGCATTTGAATCCCTGAAGAGGCATCCAGGGCTGACAGAAATCTGGTCAAGACTTCAGCCGCAATGGCAACTGTTTGCCAGCCGTGACCGGGCCATTGGCAAAGTCATACAGCAGATGGCTGAAGCGGATGATCCAGAAGCCATGAAACCCCTGTTTGATGCGTATTTTCAGCAGATTGCACCATGGGTAGCGGCCAAAGAGCCAGTGGATGCATCTCTGGAGTTACTGGCCAGACAGGCACAGCAATCGTCTGAAGAGGCCAGGGCAGAGGCTGCCGGGCTAAAGCGTCGGGCCATGCTGTGGATAGGGGCATCTCTGGCCGGGTTGCTGGTGCTGCTGGGGGCTGGTTCATGGTTGTTGATCCGCAGCGTGACCAGACCACTGGCGATGCTGAGAACCACCATGCTGGCAACGGCGACAGATTCGGATTTTACCTTGAGGGCAGCCGTCCTGAGGCAAGACGAGGTTGGCGATATCGCCACGGCGTTCAATCATCTGGCGACACAGTTGCAACGTGCACTCAAACAGATCCGGTCGGATGCCGAACAGTTACATCAGCTGGTGGCCCAGACGGATCAGGCCGCGCAGGCGGTTGGAGAAGCGTCGGACATGCAAAGTGATTCTGCCAGTGCCGTAGCGGCCTCGGTCGAACAAATGACTGTATCAGTTTCACTGATTGCCGATAACGCGCGGGAAGCAACCGCACATGCCAGCCAGGCCACCGAGGTTGCCGAAGCGGGAACCCGGGCTATTCAGGGGAGTCTGGCGCAATTGCTGGCAATTGAAACCGACCTGGAAAAAGCCAATGACACGGTCTCCAGGGTACGGTCGCAAGCCGTGCTGATTGGCCCCGTGATGCAGGTGATCAAGGAAGTGGCCGATCAGACCAACTTGCTGGCGCTGAATGCCGCCATCGAGGCCGCACGGGCAGGGGAGGCGGGCAGGGGGTTTGCGGTGGTCGCGGATGAGGTTCGAAAACTGGCCGAACGGACAGCACGCTCCACTCAGGAGATTAATCAGTTGATCGAGGCCATTGATCAGTACTCGATCCGGGCGGTAGAGGACATGAAAACGGTTGTGTCGCGGGTGACTGACGGGCGTCAGACGTCCGACCATGTCTCGCAACACATTCAGGGCATTGTGGATAGTTCCAGCAAGGTCAGCATTGCCATGAGCGAGATTTCCCATGCCTTGCTAGAGCAGGATGCCACGGTGCACGCCGTTGCTGCACAGATGGAAGCGATTGCGACTTCTAGCGAAGGTAACCGGCAGACGGCGCAAGCCACTACGGCAGTGTCGCGGCGCTTGTCTGATCTGGCAGATTCGTTCCACAAGCAAGTCCAGTGCTTTAGTGTTTAACAAAAACAATAACCAGTAAAAGGAATTCGTACTCATGATGAAAGCCATCGTCTGTGACCATCCAGGACAGCTTCGGGTTGTCGAATTGCCCATACCGGAAAACAAGCCCGGCAATGTCTTGCTGCGTATTCGCCGGGTAGGCGTTTGCGGGACGGACATGCATATCTACAAGGGGACGCAGCCTTTCCTGAGCTATCCGCGCGTCATGGGGCATGAACTGGCGGGCGAGGTAGTGGAAGCCCCTGCCGATTCTGGACTGGTACCGGGCGATGCTGTCTTTGTCATGCCATATCTGTCTTGTGGCAAATGCATTGCCTGCCGCAAGGGCAAGACCAATTGCTGTTCCAATATCCAGGTCCTGGGGGTGCATTGCGATGGCGGCATGGCCGAGTATCTGTCTTTGCCAGCCGGCTATGTGTTCCGGGCAGAAGGCATTACCCTGGATCAGGCCGCCATGATCGAGTTTCTGGCCATTGGTGCGCACGCGGTCAAACGGGGCGATGTAAAGGCAGGGCAACGGATTCTGGTAGTGGGCGCTGGTCCCATCGGCATGGCGGTGATGCTGTTTTCGCGGCTTGCAGGAGCTGATGTGACCGCACTGGACATGCGGGAAGACCGTCTTGAAGTATGCTCATCTGTACTGGGTGTCAATCATGTGGTGGCAGTTGGTGAAGATGACAAGGCCTTGCTGGCGGTGTATTCAGACGATGAATTTTTTGATGTAGTTTTTGATGCCACCGGCAACATTCATGCCATGAAGCGTGGGCTGGAGTTTGTGGCACAAGGTGGTAATTACGTGCTGGTTTCCATCGTTCAGGACACAATCAGCTTTTTTGATCCTGAATTCCATAAACGGGAAACCTCCTTGCTCGGAAGCCGTAATGCAACCATTGCCGACTTCGAATTTGTGCTGGATACCATGCGTGCCGGGCGGATTCCGACTGCATTATTGAACACCCATCGTGCCAGCCTGGAAGACTTCCCGGCGGTGCTTGGCGACTGGATGAACCCCGATCATGGGGTCATCAAAGCCATCGTGGAATGCTAAGCCATGACAAGCCCGATTCTGCAGTTTGGTACTAGCCGCTTCTTGCAGGCCCATGTGGATCTGTTTGTCAGCCAGGCCATGGAAGCCGGCGAAGCGCTGGGTGGAATCACCATTGTTCAGGGGACCAATAATCCCGAGAGCGCCGGACGGATTGCTGCTTTCAGCGATGCCAAAGGTTATCCGGTTCATCTACGCGGTTTGCAGCAGGGTGCGTTGGTGGATGAAACGTACTGGGTGAATTCGGTGCGCAAGGGGCTGGTGGCGACCAAAGACTGGATCGCGCTACAGGATATAGTGGCCAGTTCGGAATCACAGGTGGTTATTTCCAATACCGGTGACAAAGGTTATGAGATTCCGCTGGCTGACCGTTTGTTCAGACAACGAGTGGATTCCGTGCCGGAGAGTTTCCCGGCGCGTTTGCTGCTGCTGCTTTGGTATCGCTTTTTGCAAGGGGGGGCGCCAATCACGCTTTATCCATGCGAGCTGATTTCCAGAAATGGCGATGTGTTAAAAGGGGTATTGCTGCAACTGGCATCGCAATGGTCTCTGCCGGCAGATTTTCAGGATTACCTCAAGAATGACTGTATCTGGGTCAATTCGCTGGTGGACCGGATTGTGTCCGAGGCCATCAAACCCGTTGGCGCAGTGGCCGAGCCATACGCCCTGTGGGCAATTGAACGCACGCCCGGCATGGTCTTGCCATGCCTGCACCCGCAAGTGATTGTTACGGATGAGCTGGCCAGTTATGAACGGCTCAAGCTGCTCTTTCTGAATCTCGGGCACAGCTGCATGGTAGAAACATGGCAATCCATGGCCGACCGGGCACCGGACATGACTGTGCATGAGGCCATGCAAACCGACGGGATTGTGCGTACCCTGCGTGCCGTGTGGCAGGAAGAGGTGCTGCCCGTTTTCGATGCGATGGGGCAAGGCGAGCAGGCACGGATGTACATGCAATCGGTAGAAGAACGTTTTGGTAATCCGTTTCTGCGTCACCGGCTGGCAGATATTGCTCAAAACCATGCCGAAAAGAAAAGAAGACGCTTTCAGCCCCTGATGGATCTGGCAGGCCAGTATGGCGTGGTCCTGACAAACAGCCGTTTGCAACGTGCGCTGGAGGTTGTCACAGTATAGGAAAATGGCATGAAAGGTGTTGATTCGGGCAGGTGATTCTGTTGGATACAATGTATAATATTTATAGTCGACATAGATTTATTGTTGTTACCAGTATCAGGACTACCGGAAGCAGACCATGCCAAAACCCTCTACGGTTGCAAAGAAAACCACAAATCAATTGTTAAGTTACATTGCCGACAAGATGAAGGTGGATGCGGTACTGCCGCCAGAGCAGCAATTGGCCGTGCTGTGCGGTGTCAGCCGGACAACCATCCGCAGTGCCATTACGCATTTGCATCAGTTGCAAGTGATTAACGGCATTCATGACCGGCGTTTACTGCGGATGCCGGTGCCGGAGGATTATTTTGATCTTGCCGAACTGCAGACAGGCACCGAAAAAATCCAGCAGGTTTTACTGGAGCGAGTATTCCAGAAAGACCTGCCGCCAGGTGCCGAGTTTTCGGAGTCAGAACTGGCGCGGGAGGCCGGCGCCAGTACGGTGAGTGTACGGGAGTTCCTGATCGGGTTTTCGCGCTATGGCCTGATCGAAAAGAAGCCCAACGGGGGCTGGCGGTTGTGTGCTTTTGATCTTAGTTTTGCCGAAGAACTGGCCGAGATGCGCCAGCTTTTCGAGATTGCCGCGATTGAGAAATTTGCCAGTCTGGATGATAAGGATGATGTCTGGAAACAACTGGACAAGCTGATTGTCCGGCATGAGAAGCTCAAGGCCAAAGTCAGTACAAAGTATAGCGAGTTTCCCGCACTGGACAGGGACTTCCATACTTTGCTGATCGGCATTTTGCGCAACCGGTTTGCACAGGGTTTTTATGACATCGTATCGTTTGTGTTCCATTATCATTACCAGTGGGACAAGCGCGATGAAATGGCCCGTAACAGTTTTGCGATTGACGAGCATCTGGAAATTCTCAAGGCATTGGCAAAGCGGGATATCCGCCATGCACTGGACAGCATGCGTCAGCATCTGAAAACGTCACGGGCAACCCTGATGCATGCGATCAGAACGAAAACAGAGCATCTGGCATCCTGAGTCTGAGCGACTTGTGCCGGGCTTTGTTTGCATGTGGTAGATTTTTATTTATAAAAATACAATCTAAAAAGAGGCGATGATGACCGCAGTAACTGCCAAGATGATGTTGAATCAAACATTTGCACTCAGTCAGCTTGGATTGGGATGCGCCCAGATGGGGGGGCTGTACCGGCCATCTTCCAATGAAGAAGCCACCCATACCTTGCAGACAGCCTGGGACATGGGGCTTCGCTATTTCGATACGGCCCCCTTTTATGGCTACACCTTGTCAGAGCACCGGGTCGGTGCGGTATTGCGGGAAAAACCACGTGCCGAATTCATCCTGAGCAGCAAAGTGGGCCGGCTGATGAAAGCCGATACCAGTGTAAAGCCCGGTGAGGATGGCTGGGCAGAGCCATTACCCTTCAGGCCGCATTACGATTACACCTATAGTGGCATCATGCGTTCTTTCGAGGATAGCCTGCAGCGTTTGGGGTTGACGCATATCGATATCCTGTTTGTACATGACATTGGTGCCTATACCCATCAGGAAATGCATGCACACTACTGGGCGCAGCTGACGCAAGGTGGCGGATTCCGGGCGCTGGAAGAACTGCGAACCCAAGGGCAGACAAGAGCCATCGGCCTTGGTGTAAACGAATGGCAGATCATTGTGGAAGCTATGCAGGAAGTCACACTGGACTGCTCATTGCTCGCGGGGCGTTATACCTTGCTGGAGCAGGAAAGTCTGGAACCGCTGTTGTCCAGATGTGCGGCCAGCGGGCATTCCATCATTGCCGGTGGGCCATTCAACTCCGGCATTCTGGCAGGGTCCGGGAAGTTCAATTATGCCGATGCACCTGCTGAGGTGGTGGCAAAGGTCGCGCGTCTGACGGCGGTGTGTGATGCGTTTGAGGTACCGGTTCAGGCCGCTGCCTTGCAGTTTCCGCTGGCACATCCCGCAGTCGTTAGTTGTCTGGCGGGAGCCAGAAATGCAACCCAGCTTACCCAGAATCTGGCATGGATGAATACCCCATTGCCAACGGCCTTCTGGCAAGCCCTGAAAGACAAAGAATTGCTGCACCCGGATGCACCTACCCCAGGGGGAGCAGCATGATGAGGATCGATGCACATCAGCATTTCTGGTTGATGAGCGCAAGAGAAGGGCAGTGGCCGCCCGCATCGCTTGCGGCCATTTACCGTGATTTCCAGCCACAAGACCTGATGCCACTGCTCAAGCAGACTGGAATAGACGGTACCGTGGTGGTGCAGTCGCTCCCCGTGGAGGCAGATACCGACTATCTACTGACCCTGGCCAGTCAGCATGATTTCATCCTTGGCGTCGTGGGCTGGGTAGACCTGACACATGCTGATGCACCAGCACGCATCCGCCAGTTTGCCGGTCACCCGGCATTCAAGGGCGTACGTCCGATGCTGCAGTCAGAAGCCGATGATCACTGGATTTGCCAGCCTGGTTTGGCACCCGCCATCAATGCCCTGATGGAATCAAAGCTGAGTTTTGATGCACTGGTGCTGCCTCGACAGTTACCGGGTCTGTTGCGGTTTGCTCGCGAATATCCAGCGTTGCCAATCGTGATAGACCATGCTGCCAAGCCGGAAATCGCCTTGCAGCAATGGGATGAATGGGCCGCAGACATGACAGCCCTTGCTGCCTGCCCGAATGTGTTTTGCAAACTATCTGGCTTGCTGACCGAAGCTGGCATCTATACCGATACTCGCCATCTGGCACCATATGTGGATCTGGTGCTGCAGCAATTTGGTGCGCACCGGGTCATGTGGGGAAGCGACTGGCCCGTGCTGAATCTGGCCGGGCAGTACGCAGGCTGGGTTGATCAGAGCGAGGCGTTGTTGGCGCAGCTGACGTCCACAGAAAAGCAGGCCGTATTTGGCGGGACCGCCAGCGAATTTTATCGTCTGGCACATCGGGGAGTCTGACATGCAGCGTATGGGTATGGTGATCGGTATCGCGCCTGAGCATATCGAAGAATACAAACGGTTGCATGCCAGTGTCTGGCCGGAGATTCTGGCTGGCCTTAGCAAGGCAAATGTCCGGAATTACAGCATTTTCCTGCGGGAGCCGGAGAACCTGCTGTTTGGCTACTGGGAATACCACGGGCATGATTTTGAAGCCGACATGCAGTCCATTGCGGATCAGGAAGTGACCCGGCGCTGGTGGGCCTTGTGCGGCCCCTGTCAGCGGCCACTGGCCAGCAGGGCGGCGGGGGAACACTGGGCCATGATGGATCTGGTTTTCCATATGGATTAACCCCTTGATAAGACGGGGAAGTACATGAATGCACCAAAGCGCTTGTTGCGCCTGAGCCCGGCCGATAATGTGGCCGTTGCACTGGAATCTTTAACACCAGGTAGCGAATGGCAGACCGATGATGGCCTGAACGTGGTCGTTACCCAGCCAGTACCGGCAGGGCATAAAATTGCGCTGGTAGATATCGCGGCGGGGCAGCCTGTCCGGAAATACGGGCAGATCATCGGCATTGCCTCCGAGTCTGTAGAGGCCGGCGCGCATGTCCATGTTCATAATGTGCTGTCTGAGCACGGGACATTGACACATGAGATCGGCAGCGGGTATCAGCCGACCCCTCGTGAGCCGGAGACAGCCCATTTCATGGGGTATGTACGCCAAACGGGTCAAGTGGGTACCCGGAATTATATTGGCGTCATCGCCAGCGTAAATTGCTCGGCGACCGTCAGCAAGAAAATTGCAGAACATTTTAATGCGGCCGCGCTGGCCGGTTTTCCTTCGGTGGATGGGGTTGTTTCTATTACCCATGGTGCAGGATGCGGCATGGGTAGCACCGGGGAGGGTATCGATATCCTGCGCCGTACCTTGCAGGGTTATGCTCGCCATCCCAATTTTGTCGGAGTATTGGTGATTGGTCTGGGCTGCGAGGTGAATCAGGTCGCCCGGTTGGTCGAACAGCTGCCCGCGCGCCAGGCCGGTTTGTTTTCTACCTTGATCATCCAGGATCAGGGCGGAACGAGAGAAAGCATTGCAGAAGGTATTGCCCGCATAGAAGCCATGTTGCCGATTGCCAACCTGGCAAAGCGATCGCCCGTCCCGCTATCAAAGCTGGTGATCGGGCTGCAGTGTGGCGGGTCGGATGCTTATTCCGGCATTACGGCAAACCCGGTGCTAGGCACGGCGGTTGATCTGCTGGTGCAGCAAGGGGGAACGGCCATCCTGTCGGAAACACCAGAAATCTATGGTGCCGAGCATTTGCTGACGTCCCGAGCGGCCAGTCAGGCGGTAGGTGACAAACTGTTGTCCCGCATCGCCTGGTGGGAAGCCTACACCCGCATGCATCAGGGAGACATGAACAATAACCCGTCCCCTGGCAACAAGGCCGGTGGAATAACCACCATTCTGGAAAAATCTTTGGGTGCCGTGGCCAAAGCGGGGTCGACTGGTTTGATGGCTGTCTACGAATATGCCGAGCCGGTGACTACATCCGGTCTGGTGTTCATGGACTCCCCGGGGTATGACCCGGTATCCGCAACCGGTCAGGTTGCCAGTGGCGCAAACCTGATCTGTTTTACTACCGGGCGAGGGTCAACCTACGGTTGCAAACCGGTGCCTTCTCTTAAACTGGCCACCAACTCCACATTGTTCGAACGCATGCGGCTTGATATGGATTTCAACGCTGGTGACCTATTGACCGGTGGACTGACGCTGGCGCAGGCTGGGCAGGATCTGCTGGCGTTGATACTGGCAACGGCGTCCGGCCAGCCAACCATGAGCGAGCAGAACGGGTTGGGGGATAACGAATTTGTACCGTGGCAACTCGGGGCGGTGATGTAAATGGATGCACTGGATGTGATTACCGTTGGCGAAGCCATGGTGCTGTTTGCCGCACAAGAGGAAGGCTCGCTGTCATCCGTCGCTCACTTTGCCCGCCATGCTGCCGGTGCCGAGCTGAATGTTGCCATCGGCTTGGCCAGGCTTGGTCATCGGGTGGGGTATCTGAGCCGGCTGGGGCAGGATGCCTTTGGCGATTATCTGCTACAGGTGATGGTGGCGGATGGCGTAGATCGCCGGTTCATCAAGACGTCGCCAGGCCTGCCTACCGGCTTCATGCTGAAAACCCGGGCTGCAAAGGGGAAGGATCCGCAGGTGGAATACCACCGTAAGGGCTCTGCCGCCAGCCAGATGACGGCGGATGATTTGCCGCCAGACTGGTATCAGGCACGGCTGCTGCATGTCACTGGTATCAGTCCGGCTTTATCGACGGGCTGCCACCAACTGGTGCAGGCCATGCTGGACAAAGCCAGGCAGGACATGGTGACCGTGACCTTTGACCCCAATCTGCGCCCGGTGCTCTGGCCGTCAGAGACGCTAATGGTGGAAACCTTGAATGCGCTGGCCGCCCGGGCCGATATCATCCTGCCCGGCATTGCTGAGGGCCGTATCCTGGCCGGGTCCAGCCAGCCGGAAGCCATCGCCCGTTTTTATCTGGACATGGGGTGCAAGGCCGTTGTCGTCAAGCTGGGGCCGGAGGGGGCGTATGTGGCAACTGCACTGCAAGCTACCTATGTACCCGGTGTGCCAGTCCCCTCCGTGGTTGATACCGTCGGGGCAGGGGACGGTTTTGCCGTCGGCGTGATCAGCAGCTTGCTGGAACAAGAGACGCTGCCGGCCGCCGCGGCGCGTGGTAATCGGATCGGCGCCCGAGTCGTGCAGTTCCCGGGGGATTCGGATGGCTTGCCCACCCGGGCAGAACTCGGGCTGGCGCCTTTGCCTAGATCATGAAGTCAGGTGCCTCGGCATGGCTTAGTGCCTGCACTGCCGCATGAATGGATAAATGAACACTCCCCGTGAGCTTGTCCAGAAAACCGCTTTGCTGGAGCTTGTCCATGACTGGTCCTTTGACTTCGGCCAGATGTAACGACACGCCCTGTGCTTGCAATTCCGCTTGCAATGTCTGCAACCCCTGCAAGGCAGAGACATCCAGCATGTTGACAGAACTGAGCACCAGCAAGAGCGACCGGGTTTTCGGGTGTTGCCGCAAAAAATGGATAACCGACGCCTGCACAAAGCGGATATTGGCAAAGTACAGATTCTCGTCCACGCGGATGATCAGGATATCCGGACGGGTTTCCGTCTGGTAACGCAGCACGTTGCGGTAATGCTCTGTGCCGGGGATTCTCCCCAGTCTGGCCAGATGCGGCTGGCTGGTGCGCCAGATGAACAGGGCCAGCGACAAAACCACCCCGGCCAGAATTGCCTGCACTACCCCGATGAACAGTACCATCAGCAAGGTTGCCAGATAGACGAATGCATCGCGGCGGTCATAGCGGAACGAAAGCTTCAGCAGCGAGCCATCCAGCATTTGGCTCACTGCCATCACGATGGTCACCCCCAGCACGCATACCGGCAGGTAAACAAACAGATTCCCCCCCGCCAGCAATATGGCCAGCATGCCAAAGGCAGCCAGCACACCCGCCAGCTGGGTTTTTGCCCCGGCCATTTCATTGGCGGCAGAGCGCCCGAAACTGGCTGATACCGGGAAGCCACCCGTCAGGCCTGCCCCCATATTGGCCAGCCCCAGGGCCATCAGTTCACGGTCCGGCGAGACATTTTCCCGGCGCTTGATGGCCAGTGTCTGGGCAATCGAAAAACTGTCGACAAACCCCAGCAGGGCAATGGCCAGAATGGCCGGCCACATGTGCAGTACCAACCCCCAGTCCGCATCAGGTAGCGCCATGCCCTGCCAGCCTTGCGGCAAGGGGCCGATGGTCTTGACCGAGAGATGCCCAAAGCGCACCACCAGTGTCGCCAGGATCATCACGATGACCGGCGCGGTTTTGACCAGCAATTGGCCAAGACTGGCAGGCGTTTTCAGCGCATGTAGCAGGGCTTGCAAACCGTAGCGGATCAGCAAGACCATGACAAACGCACCCAGAGATAGCAGCAGGCTATCCCGCGAGAGCATCGGCAACCGGCGTGCAATATCCAGCAATAATAACCAGGCCGTATCGCCATGGGCTGGAATGCCCAACAGATTGGGGACTTGTGTCAGGATGATCATGAATGCCGAACCGGCAATGAACCCTCCCACCACGGGCTGAGACAGCAGATTGGCCATAAAGCCGAATCGCAACACGCCTAGCACCAGTCGCAAGAGGCCAGACAGCAAGGCAACGGCTGCGGCCAGTCCAAAGTAGGCCGGTGTGAAAGGTGTGGCAACTGCACTGACGGTGATTACCGTCATCATGGCCGGCAAAGCGGCCGGCCCCACAGACAAGGTGGCGCTGGAGCCCGCCAGTGCATACAGAAGTGCCGGAAAAATGCTGGCATAGAGCCCTGCCTGGGGCGGCATGCCGGCCAGCAATGCATAGGCTAACCCCTGGGGGATCAGCAAAACCATCAAGGTGATGCTGGCAATCGCATCATGCGGCAGGTGGCGGGCATGATAGTGCCGTATCCAGCCGGGCAGGGGCCACTTCATGGGGTGGGTCCGGGTGGCTGGCAATACAAGCCGTATAGTGTTGCGATCACTTCCGTTGCCTTGTCACTGCTCAGACGGTAAAAAATCTGTTTACCTTCTTTGCGGGTGCTGACCAGCCCGGCGCGGCGCAGAATGCCCAGTTGCTGGGACAAGGTCGGCTGGTGAATATCCAGCAGCTCTTCCAGTTCGCTGACGCTGCATTCTTGCGCGGCCATCTGGCATAGCAAGAGCAGTCGGTCCGGGTTGCCCAGGGTTTTCAATAGTGCCACGGCCTCATTGGCAGCATGCTTGAGGGCAGGGAGGTCTGGTGCGCATTCCATCGGCAAGATTCCGGCAAATAACGGTTATATAGGCAGAGAGAGTGTCGGTGTGTGATCTATCTGTTTGATATAACGTCTGTTTTTATCTTTTATGTGGCCTACAATACATTGTAAAAGCCCGTGTGCATTTATCATCATACATGGCTTCGGGATTGTATTTTATATCGTTTAGTATATACTCAAAAATAATATATAAAAAAGTATATTAATGGAGATTCATCATGCAGCCGCAAATCCAGGCATTCTATGATAAGCCAACCTCTACCTATAGTTATGTGGTGTACGATGCGCTGGGCGGCCATGCAGCCATTATCGATAGCGTGCTGGGGTATGATCCCAAGTCCGGCAGAACAGATACCGCCAGTGCGCAAAAGCTGGTGGATTTCATCCGCGAGCGCAAACTCACCCTAGACTGGATATTGGAAACCCACGCCCACGCCGATCACATCAGTGCTGCCGCCTGGCTCAAAAAACAACTGGGCGGCCAAACGGGGATTGGCGCAAAAATCACCCTTATACAGCAAACTTTCAAGCAGCTATTTCACCTGGGTGACGACTTTGTCGCAGACGGCCATCATTTTGATCACCTGTTTGAAGACGGCGAGACATTCCCGGTGGGTAAACTGACCATGAAGGCACTGTCCGTGCCGGGTCATACACCGGCGGATGTGGCCTATCAGGTAGAAGATGCCATATTTGTCGGAGATACCCTGTTCATGCCGGATATCGGCACGGCGCGTTGTGATTTTCCCGGTGGCTCTGCAAGCGAGCTGTACCACTCTATCCAGAAGTTCTACCAGATGCCGCCGGAGACCCGGTTGTACATGTGTCATGACTACCCACCGGCCACACGCGGGCCGCTGTACCTGGTGACCGTGCAAGCACAGAAATCAGCCAATCAGCATCTGGCCGGCCACACCAGCGAGGCAGAGTTTGTCGAGCTGCGCCGTGGGAGAGACAAAACCCTGGATATGCCGGTGCTGATCTTGCCTGCCATCCAGATCAACATACGTGCCGGTGAACTTCCAGCGCCAGAGTCCAATGGCGTGTCGTATCTGAAAATTCCCGTCAATGCGCTCTAGGCATTGCTGCATCCACCCCAAGGAAATTCATGAACTGGTTAAAGAAAGTATTGAACATGCTCACAGGACAATCTGACGCTCCCTTGCCCGACAACGCCATCCTGATTGACGTTCGGTCTCAGGGCGAGTTTGAGTCTGGTCATATTGAAGGCGCCATCAGTATCCCGCTGGATAACATCAGCCAGAAAATCGGTAGCGTTGTCACAGACAAAAACACCCCAGTGATAGTGTATTGCCAGTCAGGCATGCGTTCTTCTGTGGCACGGCAAGCCCTGGCGTCTGCTGGCTACCAGCAGGTTGTTAACGGCGGCGGCGTGGGCGGTTTGTCCATGCGACTGCAAAAACGCATTGTGCGTGGTCGCTAATCATTCGCTTATCCGTCCGTGCAGGCAATCTGATTGCCCGTGCACCGGTCCGCACACCGCTTGAAACGTCATTCCGCATTGCACCAGAATTTCAGGGTATAATTGCCAGTTATTTTATATGACTAGCAAGCCGAGGTTTTGGTGTACCCACTGTTGCGCACACTGATGTTTACGTTACCCGCCGAGACGGCCCATCGTCTCAGTCTGGGCATGTTGGATTCTCTCGAAGCCATGGGCTTTGGCCGTGTACTCTCCGGCCATTCACCCGCCAACCCGGTCAGGGTCATGGGGCTGGATTTTCCCAATCCGGTCGGCCTGGCTGCCGGTCTGGACAAGAATGGGGATCATATTGATGGGCTCGCCGCGCTAGGATTCGGCTTTCTGGAAATCGGTACCGTCACGCCACGCCCGCAGAGCGGCAATCCCAAGCCGCGCCTGTTCCGTCTGCCCAGTGCAGAAGGCATCATTAACCGGATGGGTTTTAACAACGACGGCGTCGATGCCCTGATCGAAAACGTCAAACACAGTCACTACGGCGGCATTCTGGGGATCAACATCGGCAAGAATGCCGATACCCCTATCGAGAAAGCCACGGACGATTACGTGATCGGCCTGACCAAGGTCTATCAATACGCCAGTTATGTTACGGTCAACATTTCATCACCCAACACCAAAAACTTGCGCCAGTTGCAGCAAGCCGATGAATTTGGTGCGTTACTGTCTACGCTAAAGGCTACCCAGCGCCAGCTGGCAGACCAGCACGGCCGCTATGTGCCGCTGGCCATCAAGATTGCACCGGATCTGGAGCTGCCACAGTTGATCGAGATGGCCGACTTGCTCAAACGTCATCAGATGGATGCCGTGATCGCCACCAATACCACGCTGTCGCGCATCGGGGTAGAGCACCTGAAGCACGGTGCTGAAGCCGGTGGTTTGTCGGGTGCGCCGGTACGCCGCAAATCCACCCAGGTAATCCGCGAGCTGTCCAAACTGCTGGCTGGCGAGTTGCCGATTATTGGCGTTGGCGGCATTTTCGGGGCGGATGACGTAGAAGAAAAACTGGCGGCGGGAGCCAGCCTGATCCAGCTGTATAGCGGTCTGGTGTATCGCGGACCGACGCTCGTCAAGGAAGCGGTCGAAGCGTCACTGGCCTACACCCGCTCCAAACAACGGTAAAAGACATTTCAGCATGACTGCGACCACGCCCGTTTCTGCCGCTCAAATCGATGCCATCTTGCCGCAAACCCAATGCCGGCAATGTGGCTATCAAGGCTGTCTGCCGTATGCAGAGGCAATCGCGGCGGGCACCGCAGACATCAACCGCTGTCCGCCCGGCGGAGACGCCGGTATTACCGCACTTGCCGCCCTGACCGGACATGCTGCCAAGCCGCTGGACGAGACGTGTGGCATCACCAAGCCGTTACTGGTCGCCAAGGTAGACGAAGCCAACTGTATCGGTTGTACCTTGTGCATTCAGGCGTGCCCGGTGGATGCCATTGTCGGGGCAGCCAAACATATGCACACGGTACTGGCAGACCGCTGTACCGGGTGCGAACTCTGTTTGCCGCCTTGCCCGACCGAATGTATCGACCTGCTGCCGGCCGCAGACATCACCACCGAGTTCCCGATGCCACTGGGGCCGGTGCGTGCGGCTAAGGCCAGAACGCATCACCAGTTCCATTTGTTTCGCATTGCCAGAGACAAGCAAGAACGTGCCGCCAGACTGGCCAATGCCGCACCGATACCCGCCGCCGCTGCCAGCGAGCCGACTTCTCCTGCCAATGCGAGGCAAGCCGCGATTCTTGCTGCCATGGAACGCGCAAGACAACAGCTGGAAAAACCCAAATCATGACTGCGGTGTGATACCGTCTACGCATCCATAGCCGAAAGGAAGGCGAATGAGCGACGCAGCAGCACAAATCACAGCCATCCGTTTAGCATTCCATCATGTCACCGAGCGTGGTGGCGGACCAACCCTGCGCGAGGCCGATGTCATCCGTCAGTATGGTCCGGCCAATAGCCGTCGTGAAAATGCCCGGGCGCTGGATAACGACAAGCGCTGGTGGCAGATTTCCGATGCCTCGTTCGACAAAAGCATTAACCCGTTCCCGCATCTGGATGACAAAGCCTTTGTCTACTATATGCCCGCTATCCTGACCTGGTGTCTGAAAAACCACGACCGTGCCATCAAGCACAAGCTGTTGGCCAGCCTGCTGGATGCGCTGGTGATGCCTACCCGCTGGGATCTGGTCGATGCACAGAAAAAGCGCTTTGCCGCATTCAACCGAGAACAGGCCACCGTCATTGCTGCATGCCTCAAGTTTTGGGCCGGGCTGGACAATGCCGGTTTGTCCAAGGCGCAAGACGCGCTGGACAGCTACTGGAAACAGTTCGCCTGAGCGTATCGAGGGGATATGGCTGGTGCAGGTTAGGATTAGGGTCAGACAATAGAAATCCGGGCCCTAAAAGCACACAAGCCGAAAGCGGGCTTTCGGCTTGTGTTTGCATCCGTCAGACTTGCACGGATTATTTGCGGCGACGGAACAGCGGAACAGGGCGGTCCACCGTTGCCTGATAAGAATCAGAAAAGTCATTAAAGCTGGCCAGTGCGGCTTCAGCATCACGACCATCCGGAATCACAAAACTGTCAAAGCCGCAGCGCGCCAGGTAATACAACTGGTCACGCTGGATGTCACCCACGGCACGCAGCTCGCCTTTAAAGCCATATCGTTCGCGCAGCAAGCGGGCAATCGAATACCCGCGGCCGTCTACAAACGACGGGAAGTTAATGGCGATCAGCTTCAAATAATCCAGGTCATCTTTCAGTTCAGATGGCTCTGCATCACCTTCCAGCAAGACGCCGACTGACGTGTGGCGTGCCTTCAGGTGATGGCGTTCATCCAGCCAGCAGGCCAGCGGTACAATGGCATCGCCATCTTCATGTACTTCATTGCCTTCGCTATCCGTCAGGATAACGCTGGTATCGTCCAGAATCTGCCCGTTTTTAATTAGCTTTGGCATAGACACGCTCCTTGAAGGGCTCAATGCCGAGCCGTTGTACAGAATCAATAAACCGTTCGTCGTCCTGGCGCAGGTCCAGATAGACCTTGATGATCTTCTCGATCACGTCTGGCACTTCATCTTGTGCAAAAGACGGGCCAATCACCTTGCCCAGGCTGGCTTTGGTACCCAGCGGGTCGGTACCCTGATTGCCACCCAGCGAAATCTGGTACCACTCGCTACCGTTCTTGTCCACACCCAGAATGCCGATGTGACCAATATGGTGGTGGCCGCAAGAGTTCATGCAACCGGAAATGTTCAGGTCCAGTTCACCGATATCAAACAGGTAATCCAGATTGTCAAAGCGCTGTGCAATGCCTTCCGCAATCGGGATGGATTTGGCATTGGCCAGCGAGCAGAAGTCACCGCCCGGGCAGGCAATCATGTTGGTCAGCATACCGATGTTCGGGTTGGCTACCTTGTTGGCTTTGGCAGCTTCCCATACGGCAAACAGGTCAGACTGGCGAACATCGGCCAGAATCAGGTTCTGTTCGTGTGATACGCGGATTTCACCATAGCTGTATTTGTCTGCCAGATCTGCAACCGCATCCATTTGTGCATCGGTTGCGTCGCCTGGTGCAAACCCTACACCTTTCAGTGACAGTGTCACCGATGCATAGCCGGCACGTTTGTGCGGGTGTACATTGCGGGACACCCAGCGTGCAAAAGCAGGGTTTTCTGTCTTTTGCTGTTCAAAGCCCGCATCGTTACCACTGAATTGCTCGTAGTCACGCGGCTGGAAGTAAGCATTAACGCGATCGAATTCTTCCTGGGTAATGCGACCCGGACCATCCTTGAGGTATTTCCATTCTTCTTCCACCATGTCGGCGAAAGTTTCCGGGCCCAGGGCTTTTACCAGAATCTTGATACGTGCCTTGTATTTGTTATCACGACGGCCAAAACGGTTGTACACACGCAAAACGGCATCACAATAGGTCAGCAGGTCCTGCCATGGCAGACCTTTCTTGATCATGCTGCCGATAATCGGGGTACGGCCCAGGCCGCCACCCACAATCACGTTGGCCAGTACCTGACCATTGTCACCGGGTACCAGCTCAATACCGATATCGTGTACATAGATGGCGGCACGGTCATGGGTTGCGCCGTTCAGGGCCATCTTGAATTTGCGCGGCAGGTAGGCAAATTCCGGGTGGAAGGTAAACCACTGGCGCATGATTTCAGCGTAAGGGCGCGGGTCGATGATTTCATCGGCGGCCACACCGGCAAACTGGTCAGAGGTAAAGTTGCGCACGCAGTTGCCAGAGGTCTGGATGGCATGCATCTGCACAGTGGCCAGTTCTTCCAGGATATCCGGTACGGATTCCAGCGTTGGCCAGTTGAACTGGATGTTCTGACGGGTAGAGAAGTGGCCATAACCACGGTCATAGGTACGGGCAATGTGCGCCAGCTTGCGCAACTGCTTGCTGGACAGCAGGCCATAAGGGATGGCGACACGCAGCATTGGTGCGTGACGCTGGACATACAGACCATTTTGCAGACGCAGCGGGCGGAAGTCATCTTCAGACAGTTCGCCTGCCAGATAACGGCGGGTCTGATCCCGGAACTGACGTACCCGGTCATCTATCAGACGCTGGTCGATTTCATCATAAATATACATGCTATTTCCTGTAATTCAGGCGGGTGACTGCATCAGATGGCGTTTACCGCAGTGTTGCTGGCGTGGAACTGACTATCTGCTGCAAGAATGCTTTGTATGGACTTGGAACGCGCGATTATAGCAAACCCTTAGAAATCAAAAATAGAATCATTACTGATATGTATAGAACCATAGGGAATATAGAGGTGATTCCTGAGGAGAAAACGCGTGCTTTTCATCCTCATTCGCGTGTCGGAGAACATCTCGTCCAGCGGAGTTTCTGGGTTCAGAACCCGACGTCAGATGGCCCATGATACTGGATATTTTTGCTGGCAGAAACCGCTTGCTGCGTTGCAGTGAAATTGCTTCACATACCGAAGCATCCGGCGTAAAATCAAAGGGCGAATTATGTCCTTTTCCAGACCGTACTTTAAAGAGCGCTTTGCGTGTGCCGCGAGTGTTTTGCGGGTACGAGACCATGCTGGCCGGGCGTGATCGTACGCGTCGGGTGTTCACCCGGGGGACGGAGCTACGCCTACTAGCTGTCGTATAACCCCTTAGCATCTGGCTAACAAAATAAGTGCCTACATAACAAGGATTGCAGCCGTGTTAGAAGCTTACCGTCAACATGTGGCCGAGC
Source organism: Leeia oryzae DSM 17879 (assembly GCF_000376945.1). Lineage (GTDB taxonomy): Bacteria > Pseudomonadota > Gammaproteobacteria > Burkholderiales > Leeiaceae > Leeia > Leeia oryzae. The sequence continues at coordinate 83,562 of NZ_AQXU01000020.1, read as the reverse complement.
GCGCCGCGCTTGGTATCCCACCGCTCCCGTTGTCTGCTGCGCAGACAGAAAACCTGGTTGAACTGCTGAAAAACCCGCCAAAAGGGGAAGAAGCATTCCTGGTCGACCTGATTACTCACCGTGTACCGCCTGGCGTTGATGATGCTGCCAAAGTCAAAGCATCTTTCCTGGCTGCTGTTGCAGAAGGTTCTGTGTCTTCTCCGCTGATCTCCCGCGAAAAAGCAACAGAACTGCTGGGCACCATGCTGGGTGGTTACAACGTCAAGCCAATGATCGACTTATTGGCCGATGCCAAGGTTGGCGCAATTGCCGCAGAGGGCCTGAAAAAGACCCTGCTGGTATTCGACTATTTCCATGATGTGAAAGTCCTGGCCGATGCGGGCAATGCCAACGCCAAAGCCGTGATTCAAAGCTGGGCCGATGCCGAATGGTTCACCAGCCGTCCGGAAGTCGAACAGAAAATTACCGTTACCGTATTTAAAGTACCGGGTGAAACCAACACCGATGACCTGTCTCCTGCGCCAGATGCCTGGAGCCGTCCGGATATTCCGCTGCACTACCTGGCCATGCTGAAAAACACCCGCCCGGGTGCTGCGTTTGTTCCGGAAGAAGACGGCAAACGTGGTCCGATGCAATTCATCGACGACCTGAAGAAAAAAGGTCATCTGGTGGCTTACGTGGGTGACGTGGTGGGTACCGGTTCTTCTCGCAAGTCAGCAACCAACTCGGTTGTCTGGGCGACTGGCCAGGATATCCCGTTTGTACCGAACAAGCGTTTTGGCGGCGTGACCCTGGGTGGCAAGATCGCCCCGATCTTCTTCAATACCCAAGAAGATTCTGGCTCACTGCCAATCGAAGTAGACGTTTCCAAACTGGAAATGGGTGACGTGATTGACGTTTACCCGTACGAAGGCAAAATCGTCAAAAATGGCGAAGTGGTCGAGAAATTTGCCCTGAAATCTGAAGTGATTCTGGATGAAGTGCGTGCCGGTGGCCGTATCAACCTGATCATTGGTCGTGGCCTGACCGCCAAGGCACGTGAAGCCTTGGGTCTGCCAGCTGCTACCGTTTTCCGTCTGCCAAAAGACCCGGTCAACTCTGGCAAGGGCTTCTCCCTGGCGCAGAAAATGGTCGGTCGTGCATGTGGTTTGCCAGAAGGCCAGGGCGTTCGTCCAGGTACCTACTGCGAGCCTAAGATGACCACCGTGGGTTCTCAGGATACCACCGGCCCGATGACCCGTGACGAGCTGAAAGATCTGGCTTGCCTGGGCTTCTCTGCCGATCTGGTCATGCAGTCTTTCTGTCACACAGCGGCGTATCCTAAGCCTGTTGACGTGAAGATGCACAAAGAACTGCCAGCCTTCATTTCAACCCGTGGCGGTGTAGCGCTGCGTCCGGGCGACGGCGTAATCCACTCTTGGCTGAACCGTCTGTTGCTGCCTGATACCGTAGGTACCGGTGGTGACTCCCATACCCGTTTCCCGATTGGTATTTCTTTCCCTGCGGGTTCCGGTCTGGTGGCATTTGCCGCCGCCACTGGCGTGATGCCGCTTGACATGCCTGAGTCTGTACTGGTGCGCTTCAAAGGCGAACTGCAACCAGGCGTTACCCTGCGTGATCTGGTCAACGCGATTCCGCTGTACGCTATCAAGCAAGGTCTGTTGACCGTGGCCAAAGCCGGCAAGAAGAACATCTTCTCTGGCCGTATTCTGGAAATCGAAGGCTTGCCAGACCTGAAGGTTGAACAGGCATTCGAATTGTCTGATGCATCTGCAGAGCGTTCTGCTGCCGGTTGTACCGTGCACCTGAACAAAGAGCCGATCGTTGAGTACATGAAGTCCAACATCACCCTGATGAAAGTGATGATTGCTGAAGGTTACCAGGATGCTCGCACCCTGGAACGCCGTATCAAGGCCATGGAAGACTGGATTGCCAACGGTGAACTGCTGAAAGGCGATGCCGATGCCGATTACGCAGCCGTGATCGAAATTGATCTGGCTGACGTGAAAGAGCCAATCGTTGCCTGTCCGAACGACCCGGATGACGTGAAATTCATGTCTGAAGTGGCTGGCACCGTGATTGACGAAGTGTTCATCGGTTCTTGCATGACCAACATTGGTCATTTCCGTGCCGCGTCCAAGCTGCTGGAAGGCAAACGTGACCTGCCTGTGAAACTGTGGGTTGCGCCACCGACTAAAATGGATGCCCAGCAACTGACCAAAGAAGGCCATTACGGCGTATTTGGTACCGCGGGTGCCCGTACGGAAATGCCTGGCTGTTCTCTGTGTATGGGTAACCAGGCGCAGGTTCGCGAAGGCGCTACCGTCATGTCGACCTCTACCCGTAACTTCCCGAACCGTTTGGGCAAAAACTCGAATGTGTTCCTGGGGTCTGCAGAGCTGGCCGCCATTTGTTCCAAACTGGGTAAAATCCCGACGCTGGAAGAGTACCAGCAAAACATGGGTATTCTGAACAAGAGCACTGCTGAAGTTTACAAGTACCTGAACTTCAATGAAATCAGTGACTTCCAGGACGTGGCAGATACCGTCAAGGTGTAAGCCGGTTCCGGATGTGTGGCAGGCGGGTATTGACGTTTAACGTTGGATACCCGTTAGCCACTACCCATAAAAAATGCCCCGCAATTTCGATTGCGGGGCATTTTTTATGATGGATCCAGGTGGAGAAGGTCAGCTGGGGGCAATATCTCTTCGTACCCGTTGTATGTGCTGTTCCAGATAAAACGCGGCTGCATTTTCATCCCCGCGGGTCACAGCTTCATAGATCAGGCGGTGTTCGGCAATGTAGAGCTGAATTTCGGTCAGGTCGTAAATACTATCGTTTTTCAGGCGCTGCCATAGTGCCTGATCCATCCCTTTGGCAATTTCGTCAGCAATCTTTACCAGTAGCGCGTCTCCCGTCATGACGGCCAGCTGCCGATGAAACATGCGGTCACATTCATTCCACAGCGCCCGTTGTTCCGGGTCGTTGATATCGACGATTTTCCCCATCAGTTTCAGGTAATGCTCAGCTGTGGCATCGCGTCGGCCTTGTCGGGCGGCCAGTCTGGCGATGCCGGGTTCCAGTATCAGGCGGGTATCGAGCATGCTGGAAGGGCTAAAGTCAGCCTCCTTGCCACTGGTTTCCTCTGTCCCGTTACCATACAGCAGCAGGTCTTGGGCTTGCGCCGCCACATACGTGCCCGAGCCGGGTTTGGTAATGACCAGACCTTCATTCTGCAGGGCGCCAAGCGCTTCTCTGACCGCAGGCCGGCTGACCTTGAAGCGGGAGGATAGCTCGCGCTCTGAGGGTAGGCGGCTTTCCGGCGCAAAACGTCCGCTCTGTATTTCCGTGCGGATTCTGGCCGCGACCTGTTCGTAGATCTGTTTGGGTTTGAAATTATCCGGAATGCTTTCAATCGGCATGGCTGAAGTGCTCATGAATTTGACCAGTTGATTGTAACTTACCCCCTGTTTTTTGGCCAATCAGACCAGATTGGTTTTATTTTTGCACAAACCGGTTGTGAAATTGACCATTTATTGGTTATTATTAAACCAGTTTCTGGTAATCCGGAAAAAAACAGAACCAATTTGGAGCGATAACGATGAACAGTAAAGCGCTGGCAATGCTTGGTGCCGAAGAAACCGAGCGCTGCATCCCCGTCGAAAAGCTGATGGTTGCACTGTCGGATGTCATGCGCGAATACGAGCAGGGACGCGTGCATTGTCCGGAACGTCAGGTCGTGCCGCTGACCGGTGGCGTCATGTTGTCCATGCCGGCCAGTGCCGGGGATATTGCGATCCACAAACTGGTCAACGTCACTCCGGAAAACCGGGGGACGGAACTGCCGACCATTCACGGTGTGGTGATGGTCTATGACGCTCACACCGGCAAGCCGCTGGTCGGGCTGGATGGCGGGACCGTGACTGGTTTGCGCACAGCAGCTGTCAGCATGCTGGGCATCCAGAAGCTGTTCAAAGGGACACCATCTTCCTTCTGGGTTATCGGATCGGGCAAGCAGGCGATGGCGCATGCGCAGTTGCTATTGTTTTTGTACCCGATGGCAACCTTGTATCTACAAGGCTCCAGCGATGCCTCATCGCGGGCGTTTGTAGAACGTCTGGGTGAGCCAGGTCGTTGCAAGCCCGTGTTAAAAGAGCAGCCACAACCGGTTGCAGATGTCATTCTGACCCTGACAACCAGCACAGAACCGGTTTTCTCAGGACCGGTAAAGGCCGGTCAACTGGTGGTCGGCGTAGGGGCTTTCCAGCCAACGTCAGCCGAGGTCGCGCCAGACGTTGTACATGCCTGCCAACTGGTGGTGGATGATCTGGCAGGTGCAAAGCATGAGGCGGGTGATCTGATCCGGGCCGGAGTGGACTGGTCTGCGGTGCAATCACTAGCGAGTGTGGATTCCCGTCCATTGTCTTCAGAAAGCCCCATCTTTCTGAAAACGGTGGGCTGTGCTGCATGGGACCTGGCCGCTGGCCGGGTGGCTTGTCAGCAGTTGGGGATGTTGTAGGCAGTAAACATGGCGTTCATATCGACAATTTGCATACTTCATTAGCTATAACAGGAGAGAACAGTGGCTAACAAGCGGATAAGTGATTTTGGTTTTGGGTTGAAAGTAGCAGCCGTCGCAGTGGCTGCCTTGTCTTGTGGCGTGGTATTGGCTGATCAGGAAGTCAAGATCGGTTTTGCCTCTCCGATGACGGGCGCAGAAGCCAACTGGGGCAAAGATAACGAGAACTCGGCCAAAATGGCGATCGAAGAACTGAACAAAAAAGGTCTGGTGGCTGGCGGGCAGAAACTGCATTTTTCTTTGCAGTCCGAAGATGATGCCGGAGATCCGCGCCAGGGGACGGTGGTAGCCCAGCGTCTGGTGGATAGCAAGATTGTGGCCATGGTCGGGCATTTCACTTCCGGCGTGACGATTCCGGCTTCTCGCGTCTATCACGAAGCCAATGTGCCGCAGTTTTCAGTGGCAGTGAACTCTGCCTATACCAACCAGGGTTTCAACAACGTATTCCGTCTGAGCGCAGTCGACACCAAGGTAGGTCCGGCATTGGCCGAATTCACCAAAAAACAGCTGGGCGCCAAGACGGTCGCGCTGATTGATGACCGCACAGCCTATTCCCAAGGTCTGGTCGACCAGTTTGAAGCCGCTGCCAAGAAGCTGGGTCTGAAAGTGGTTCGCCGTGAATACACAGACCAGAAATCCACCGACATGCTGCCGATTCTGACATCGTTGCGTGCCTCTAAACCCGATGCCATTTTTGTAGGGCTTGCAGATGCACAGGCCGCCACCTTCGCCCGTCAGTACAAGCAATTGGGCCTGAAAGCCAAGATCATCGGCGGTGATATGTTCCAGACAGACCAGTTCCTGAAACTGGCAGAGAACAATGGTGAAGGTTTTATGTCGGGTGTGGCGGGTGGCGTGCTGACCCAGCGTGCGGAAGGCCGTACCTTCTTGCAAAAATATAAAGCGAAATATAACGCCGAGCCATTGGCGTATGGCCCGCAGCATTACGATGCCGTGATGATGATTGGCGAGGCCATCAAGAAGTCAGGCTCAACCGATGCCAACAAGCTGATCGGCGCATTGCGCAACGTGCAGTACAAAGGTGCGGTGACCGACTACGCTTTTGATGCCAAAGGGGATCTGAAAGCAGCGCCCATTACCATTTATGAAGTCAAAGCCGGCCAGTGGTTTGCCAAGTCGGTTGTTCACTAAGCGTGGTCTCGTGTAATCCGGAGATTGCGTAACCTGTCTCCTCGTTAGCCCAAGTCTGGCATCTGCCCGGATTTGGGCTTTCTTTTCGGTTGCGTGCAAGGGGCAGGGCACGTGCGCGCCGGTATTCATTTAATGGCATGGGTAAATCATCATGAGCAAGAAACAAGACATCATCGTGGTGGGTGCAGGTGTTGTCGGGATCTGTTGCGCCGCCAGCCTGCGGCGGGACGGACATCATGTCACGCTGGTGGATAAGGGTTTGCCGGCAAAATCAACCTCGTTTGGTAACGCGGGCGCATTTGCGGTAACGGAAATCCTGCCCTTGTCTGAGCCAGGCATTCTGAAAAAAGTCCCGGGCTGGTTGCTGGACCCGCTTGGTCCGCTCGCTATCAAATGGCGATATCTGCCGGGCCTGATGCCATGGCTGCTACGCTTTCTGGCGGCAGGTCGTCCGGCAAAAGTGCAGCAGATTACCCAAGGTATGCATGCCCTGCTGGCACGCGCAGAAACCGACTTGCTGACGCTGGTCCAGACGCCGGCTCTGTTGTCGCAATGGCATAAACATGGGGCGCTAACCCTGTATGACAGCCAAAAGGCGCTGGATGCAGATAACGCCAAATGGCAACGCAAGCGGCAGCATGGCTGGGCTTGCGAGACGCTGACGCCAGAGGCCCTGCATGCTTGTGCGCCCATGTTGAATGGCCAGATCACGCATGCAGTGCATACGCCTGCCTGGTCTTTTGTGGATGACCCCTACCTGTTTAGCAAAGGGATTGCCGAGCAGGCATTCCGGGAGGGGGTGTCCTGGATACAGAGCGAGGTCAGTGGTTTTCTGCAGAAAGAGGGGCGGGTTGTCGGGGTACGTCTGGCGAGTGGTAGCGTCATGCATGCAGATCAGGTGGTTGTGGCGACAGGGGTCTGGTCAGGGGAGCTGGCCAAGTCACTGGGGTACAACGTGCCACTGGAAAGCGAGCGCGGGTACCATGTGACATTACCCAATGCAGGCGTCAGGCTGGACAAATTTTTGATTTCAGCCGCTGGCGGGTTTGTCATTTTGCCCATGGGCAATGGGGCAATCCGTATTGCCGGTACGGTAGAACTGGCCAGCAAGCATGCGCCGGAAACCTGGGCACGTGCCAAGGTGCTGATCGGCAAAGCGCGCCAGCTGATTGGTGACTTTAATACGGAAGGGGCTGAATTCTGGATGGGCAACCGTCCTGCCTTGCCGGATACGCTGCCGGTCATTTCGGCTGCACCGCGTCACCCCAATGTGACATTTGCGTTTGGACACGGTCATCTGGGTCTGACCTTAGGGGCGACGACAGGGCAACTGGTGGCAAACCTGATGGCTGGCAATCCGGCAGGGTTTGATTATGCTCCATATGCCATCAACCGTTTCTGAGTGGCAGGGGAGCGTCTCCCGTTATGGACTTGAGTGGCCCGGTTTGCCGCCCAAGTCCATGAAAAACCAATAAATACATTGCTTATTCTGCTAATAAAGTGCATAGTAAAAGCCCGAAATTAATGTAACGTTGCTGTCAGGTTCTGTACCACGTTTTCTAACGGTATTTTTCCCCTCATCATCCTTCTGTTGCCTTGAGCTTCGGCCCTGTCAGGCGCTGTTTTCATCAACCGCTTGTGTTGCAAAATGGACTGAACCTTTTTCAGCCTGTCTGGTTATGCCAGTTATCGCCCGGGCCTGCCGACTGTTTGCAGAAGCACACATTGAAATCTGAATTGCGTTTGTCGTATTACAACCTGTGCCAACTGTGTCGCAGGGAATGTTGCTGGTTAAAAATGCCTGCCTGATCTAGCAGATCGGGTAGTGCAGAGATTGAGGTGTTATGGCTAAAGAAGAACTGATTGAAATGAATGGTGTGGTAGACGAAGTGCTGCCTGATTCCCGTTTTCGTGTCACGCTGGAAAACAACCACCAGCTGATTGCATATACATCAGGCAAGATGCGTAAGCATCACATCCGGATTCTGGCAGGTGACAAGGTGACGGTTGAACTGTCTCCTTATGACCTGAGCAAAGGCCGCGTCATGTACCGGTTTATTGAAGGCCGTCCGCCGCGCGTTGCCCGGTAAGCCTATACCATATTCATAAAGCTGTATTTGTTTGACAAAAAACCACAATTAAGTTGTGGTTTTTTTATGTCTGCTCGTATCACATGTACTTTTTTCGCGATCTATCTGCTAGAATCAATTTTGTTCGTTCTAGGAACTAACATGTGGTATGTTTCATGACTGAAATCATCGTATTTTCAAGTAGCTGGCACGATTAATCGCCGCAAAGGCTGCCACAGACTGGTTGTCCGGGTTGTACATCTGTCACAAATAAAACACATGGATGATGGTTGCGAAAAGATAAACAGTTGGATTTATTTGATCAAATATTGTATTGTCAGGGCAAATGGCCCGTTAGTGACTTGATAGTCATGTTTAATGAAAAATGCATACGTTAATTGACTAGAATCAGATGACAGTCACGGATGAAAAGTTTTCCCAAGTGCTTTTGTCACGACATGAAAGTGGCGTATTTGTGTACAGACGTATGTTTGCTTGCCAGACGTGGTATTGATGTCCAAACCGATTCAGGCTGCTGAGAATAAACGAGATCCCCTTGATTTGTTAGCAGGATAAATAAAGTATCCAAAAGTTTATATATTGTAGTGAACTGATTTATAAGAACTTTTTTGTCTATATTTAAAATATTCTTTCACCTTTAAAAAGCTGTATTTCAGGCTAAACTTAAAAAGAATGAATCAAACTAAAACAACCGGTTTACCTGTTTTTAAAGGAGGCGCAGTTGGAAAATAAACCCCGAAAGACTGCTGTGTATTTATTGGCGGTACTTCCCTCCATTGCAGCCGTGATCTGCCTGGCGTTATTGACACCAATTGACCTGGTATTTGGACTGGTTAGCTTGGGTCTTATTGTTGGTGGGTGCGTCTGTGGCTGGTTGATCAAGCGGCAGTTTGACGCCAGAGAAACACAACAGCTGGCCCAGTGTGTGAAGGATATCCAAGGCGTGCACGTGCACGAAGTCAAAGACTTTCTGAACGGCCTGGGCCAGGTTGAGGATGGTGTTACCAATATTTGGGTCAAGCAGATCGAGTCTGCCCGTCACATGAGTGAGGCCGCCATTATTGACCTGACCACTCACTTCAGTGAAGTGGTACAAAAATTGAGCGAGGTGAATTCTTCCTCCCTGATTAACACCAACTCGGGCAGTGACTTGTCCGAACTGTTCATGCGCAGTGAAAACAAGCTGAAATCGGTGCTGGAGCTGTTAAGAAGCTCATTTAGCCAGAGCGAAGTCATGCTGGGCGAAGTGAAGACACTGGTGCAGTACATCGACAAGCTAAAAGAAATGGCCGCTTCGGTGGCCAATATTGCAGACCAGACCAATTTGCTGGCGCTAAACGCCGCCATTGAGGCGGCCAGGGCAGGGGAAGCCGGCAGAGGGTTTGCCGTGGTGGCCGATGAAGTCCGCAAACTGTCTAACCTGTCGGGTGACACTGGGCGCAGTATTACCGAAACCACCGAGGTAATCAGCAAGGCGATTAATGCCACCTTTGCATCGGCAGAGCTGTCTGCAGCCAACGCCTCTTCATCGATACAGGCATCCGAAGCATCCATTCATGATGTGCTGGCAGATTTTGAAGGCGTGACGACCAGTTTGCTGGGGGCAACGGACATGCTGCGTGATAACAGCCAGCAAATTCAGCACCAGATTTCCGAGTTGCTGGTTGGCCTGCAGTTCCAGGACCGGGTGAGCCAGATTCTTTGCCACGTCCGCGACAACATTGACAGCTTTCCTGAGTATCTGGCCAAGGGTGAACAGGCCTTTGATCAGGAAGGCAAGCTGCAGGCGATTGACTGGTCTGGCTTGATACATCAGCTTGAAGAATCGTATGCCACCGTAGAAGAACATATTAATCACGGCAAAGCGGTTGACCGGTCCAAAGCGGCTGATACCAACGAAATTACTTTCTTTTAGGAGACGGGCACATGGCTAAAACTATCATGATCGTTGATGACTCTGCGTCGTTAAGGCAAGTGGTATCTATTGCACTCAAAAGTTCAGGGTATGACGTGATTGAAGGTGTGGATGGCAAGGATGCGCTATCCAAGCTGACGGGTCAGAAAGTGCATCTGATCATCAGTGACGTGAACATGCCCAATATGGATGGCATCACCTTTGTACAAGAGCTGAAAAAGAAACCGGAGTACAAGTTTACGCCGGTCATCATGCTGACCACGGAATCTGGCGAAGACAAAAAGTCGCAAGGGCAGGCCGCGGGTGTCAAGGCCTGGGTGGTGAAGCCGTTCAAACCGGATCAGATGATTACGGCAGTATCCAAGCTGATTTTGCCTTGATAACCCAGCAAACGGGAGCGTTGCATGGATAACACGGATCAGGTGCCTGGCAAATGGCAGGTGGAAGGGGAAATGACCATTTTCACTGCGGCAAGCATCAAAGAAAAGCTGGCTGCTTTGCTGTCGGCTTCCTCCAGGCTGGAAATCGATTTGTCGGGCGTCAATGAAATTGACACGGCAGGTGTCCAGCTACTGCTTGCCACCAAAAAAGAATGCCAGGCCAAAGGTGGTGATTTGACGCTGGTTCACCACAGCATCCAGGTGCTGGATGTGCTGGATCTTTGCAACCTGACCACCATATTTGGTGATCCGGTTGTGATTTCATCCAATTAGTTCGTTCCACTGTTGAACTGTATCTGAGGGTATCTAGCATGGGCATGGAAGAAGCACTACAGACATTTTTTGTGGAGAGCCATGAGCTGCTGCAGGAAATGGAAGACCGCTTGCTGGCCATACAGGGGCTGGTGGTGGATGAGGATCGTATCGAGGCGATCAACGCGATTTTCCGGGCTGCACATACCATCAAGGGCTCTGCGGGTCTCTTTGGTCTGGACGGAATCGTCGAGTTTACCCATGTGCTGGAGAGTGTGCTCGACAAGGTCCGGTCATCCCAGCTGGTGATGGATGCCGACATGATCAGCCTGTTCCTCAAGTGCAAGGACCATGTCAGCCTGCTGGTAGGGCTGGAAGAAAGTGGCGGTGTCTTGCAGGGCAGTGATCAAGCCACCGGCCAGGCGCTGGTCGCACAACTGTCTGCTTATCTGCAGGCGCCGCAAACGAACACGGTTCATGAAGAAAAGACGCATCCTGCGATCACGTATCCGCATCTGGACCCGTTAGCGCTGGAAAGTGCCGGTGGCGGTGTGGTGGATAATGACAATTGGCACATTTCCATCGAGTTTGGCCCGGATGTGCTGCGAAACGGCATGGACCCGCTGTCCATCTTCCGCTATCTGGGCACGATGGGCACCATCGTGCAGGTAGGTACGTTCTTTGACCGCTTGCCCGGCTTGTCAGAGATGGACCCCGAGACCTGCTACATGTCTTACCTGATCAACTTCAGCAGTGAGGCAGACAAAACCACCATCGAATCTGCGTTCGAATTTGTGCAGGAAGATTGCAAGATCAACATTCTGCCGCCGCATAGTCGCATTGCCGATTTTGTGTCCGTGATCAAGGGCTTGCCGCAACACGATTTGCGCATTGGCGAGATGCTGGTCCAGTGCGGCACGCTGACCGAGCGTGAACTGGCTGCCGTACTGGCGTATCAGGCGGCGCAGGAATCCGGTCAGAACAGTACGGAAGCAGGCACCAAACAACCTTTGGGTGAAATGGTGGTGCAGGCCGGGTTTGTGCAGCCCGCTGTCGTGGAGGCTGCGCTGCAAAAGCAATCCCAACAGAAAAAAACCAAGGCACGCCAGCAACAGTCGATTCGTGTCGATGCCGAGAAGCTCGACATGCTGATCAACCTGATCGGCGAACTGGTGATTGCCGGCGCCGGTGTCAACATTGTTGCCCAGCGCAGTGGCCGGGCCGACATGCTGGAAGCCGCATCGACCTTGTCACGACTGGTAGAAGAGGTCCGCGATGGTGCGCTCAATCTGCGCATGGTGCAGATCGGGGAAACGTTCAACCGCTTCCAGCGTGTGGTTCACGATGTGGCCAAGGATCTGGGCAAAGAGATCGAACTGCTGATCAGCGGGGGCGACACAGAGCTGGACAAAACCGTGGTCGAGAAAATTGGCGATCCGTTAACGCATCTGGTGCGCAACTCCATCGACCATGGCATTGAGACTGCAGATATCCGCGCTGCACGAGGCAAACCTGCACAAGGCAAGGTGCATCTGAATGCCTATCACGACTCTGGCAGTATCGTGATCGAGGTGCAGGATGACGGAGGCGGGCTGAACCGTGACAAGATTCTGGCCAAGGCGCTGGAAAAAGGGCTGGTAGAGTCCGTGCACGAGATGTCGGACAGTGACGTGTTCCAGCTGATTTTTGAAGCCGGTTTTTCTACGGCAGATACGGTCAGCAATATTTCTGGCCGCGGGGTGGGGATGGATGTGGTTCGCCGCAACATCGAGGCCTTGCGCGGCAATATCGAAATCCAGAGCAAATATACCGTTGGTACTACCATCCGTATCCGCCTGCCGTTAACCCTGGCCATCATTGACGGTTTCCTGGTGCGGGTGGGGCAGTCACATTATGTGATTCCGCTGGATATGGTGATCGAGTGTGTGGATTTGCCGGAAGAGAATCTGAACAGTAGCAAAGGCAGTAACTATTTTAGTCTGAGAGGGGAAGTGCTGCCGTACATGCGGCTGCGTGACACCTTTGAGATTGATGGGGAGAGTGGGCGCAGAGAGAGTGTAGTGATCGTGAAGTACGGTAATACCCGTGCCGGCCTGGTTGTAGATACCTTGCTTGGCGAGTTCCAGACTGTCATCAAACCCTTGGGCAAACTGTTTGAACGTATCAAGGGTATTGGCGGTTCTACCATTCTGGGGACGGGTGAAGTGGCCTTGATTCTGGATATACCGAATCTGGTGCAGCAGGTGGTGCGCAAGGACCATCACGAATCAAGCAGGTTACAAGTCAGGCACTGATCATATCGGTGGCTGGTGACACGTATTGCAACGTAAAAATCTCGGTGCCCTGAATTTGGGTCAAAAGGAGAAGAGCATGACATGGTTTAACAATCTTAAACTGGCGACCAAGCTGGTATTGTCTTTTATTCTGGTTGCGCTGATTGGCGGCTTTATCGGGTTGATGGGGCTGCGCTCAACCAATCAGGTCAATGACATGATGACCAACGTCTATGTCAACATGCTGATGCCAATAAACCAGGCCATGCAAGCCAACGAAGAACTGATTTACTACAACCGTGACATGCTGCGCTACATGCTGTCTACCGATGCCCAGTCACGCGAGAAGCTGAATCAGGACATGAATGCGACGCTGGGGATCATGGACGACCAGATCAAAAAATACCGCAGTTCGGTCTTGCAACCTACAGAAGTCGAAGCCATGAAGGTGTATGACGAGTTCTGGCCCCAGTACCTGAATGTTGCCAAGCAGATACGCGCAGCGGTAGACCAGGGTGACATGGCCCTGGCAATGAAACTGAACACGGAAACCGCCAAGCCTTTGGTAACCAAAGTAGATGATGCGTTATCTACCATTGTCGATTTCAACGTCAAATTTGCGGCACAGGCAAATACCGATGCTGACGGGATTGTCAGTAATATCAATAAAATGCTGATTGTACTGATTGCCATCAGCGTGATCTTGTCGATTGCCATCGGTATTCTGATTGCCCGCATGATTAGCCGCCAGCTGGGTGGCGAGCCAGCGTACGCTGCCGAAGTCGTGAAACATATTGCTGCCGGTGATTTGAGTGTCGAGGTGAAAACCCGTGCCAATGACACCACCAGCATGCTGGCTGCCATCAGGGAAATGGCTGCCAAGCTGGCCAATGTAATTGGTGAAGTGCGCAGTTCTGCAGATGGTTTGTCCAGCTCTTCCGAGCAGGTAGCAGAAACGGCACAGAGTCTGAGCCAAGCCACCAGCGAGCAGGCTGCCAGTGTGGAAGAGACCAGTTCTGCTGTCGAACAGATGTCTGCCTCCGTTCACCAGAACGCAGAGAATGCCAAAGTCACCGACAGCATGGCAACCCAGGCTGCTACCCAGGCAACCCAGGGTGGCGAGTCCGTAAAAGCAACCGTGGCTGCCATGAAGCAGATTGCGGCTAAGATCGGCATTATTGATGATATCGCTTACCAGACTAACCTGTTGGCGCTGAACGCTGCCATTGAGGCAGCCCGTGCCGGTGAACACGGTAAAGGTTTTGCTGTGGTGGCCGCCGAGGTGCGCAAACTGGCAGAACGCAGCCAGGTCGCCGCGCAGGAAATTGGCGAAGTGGCTGGCAGCAGTGTGGAACTGGCCGAACGTGCAGGTCATTTGCTGGACGAAATGGTACCCGCCATTAACCGTACCTCTGACCTGGTGCAGGAAATTACCGCTGCCTCTGAAGAGCAATCTACCGGTTTGTCTCAGGTGAATACGGCCATGACGCAGATGAACCAGATCACCCAGCAGAACGCGACGGCCTCTGAAGAACTGGCTGCCACAGCCGAAGAAATGAGCGGTCAGGCCGAGCAGTTGCAGCAACTGGTCGCCTTCTTTAAGGTTGAGTCAGCAGGTGGTTCTGTACATCAGGCATTTGGTGCGGGTAACAAGAGCAACAAGCCCGCCAAAATGGCACCGGTCAGAAACCAGCCAGGCAAACCGGTAGCCGAATCAGATTTTGTGCGCTTCTAAGGGGGATGAGTCATGAGCTCTCTGGTGAAAGCTGAACAAGGGACGTCTGTTGCCGTCCCCCAGGATGAAAGTCAGTATCTGACGTTCATCCTGGGGGGTGAAATGTTTGCCATTGGTATCCTGAACATCAAGGAAATCATCGAATACGGGCATCTGACCGAGGTGCCCATGATGCCGGCGTTCATTCGCGGGGTAATTAACCTGCGCGGCAGGGTGGTGCCGGTCATCGATTTGCGATCCCGATTCGGCAAGCCGTCTACCGAAGTCACCAAACGCACTTGCATTGTGATTATCGAAGTACAGGTTGCGGGTGGCGCCGAAGATGAAGGTACTACCCAGGATATCGGTGTGGTGGTGGATTCGGTTTCCGAGGTGCTGGAAATTGCTACGCAAGATATCGAGCCTCCACCTGCCTTTGGCGCCCACATCCGCACCGACTTTATTCAGGGCATGGGCAAGGTGAATGGCCAGTTTGTGATTATACTCAGTGTAGAAAATGTACTGTCGGTAGAAGAAATGGCCGCCTTGGGGCAAGGCATGGATGTTGCAACTGCATGATACAAGGGTGCCTGCGCACCCTTGTTGCTGTCTGCTACCAATAGCGCATCACCGGATGTTGTGCATCAAACGATAAAAAAGGCAGTTGAATAATGCATGGTGCCGTGATTACCGATCAGGAGTTTACACAACTCAAGAACTGGATTTACCAGCAAGCGGGTATTTCACTCTCCAAAGAAAAAAAAGCCCTGGTCTGCAGTCGCCTGACCCGGCGGCTGAACCATTATCATCTCACCAACTATACCGACTATTTCAAATTACTGATGTCGGGTTCCTACCCGCATGAGCCTCAGATTGCGGTTGATCTGCTGACCACCAATGAAACCTACTTCTTCCGCGAGCCAAAGCATTTCCAGTTTTTAAGCCAGCAGGCTTTAAAGGAACTGGTACCCGGCAAGCCTTTCCGGGTCTGGAGTGCGGCCAGTTCCTACGGGCAGGAAGCCTACTCCATTGCCATGGTACTGGCTGACCGTCTGGGCGGACGCCCATGGGAGGTTTTCGGGTCTGACATCAGTTCACGCGTACTGGAAAAAGCGTGTACCGGACACTACCCCATCGAGCAGACGCAACATATCCCCAAGCACTACCTGACAGAGTTTTGCCTCAAGGGGACAGGCGCACAGGAAGGGACCTTCCTGATTGCGAGTGATGTACGCAAACGTACCCGTTTCGAGATGATCAACCTGACCAATCCGCTGCCGGATGTGGGTGAGTTTGATGTGATTTTCCTGAGAAATGTCATGATTTACTTTGACCTGCCGACCAAGCGGGAGGTCATCAAGCGTCTGGACAAGCAACTGCGGCCCGGCGGCTATCTGTTTATTGGCCATTCGGAAAGCCTGAATGGCATTTACGATGAGCTGGAGGCTGTTGCCCCCGCCATCTACAAGAAGAGTTAATAAAACGCGATGGATGAACTGCCACCAAATGCGTTTGATGTATTCTTGCAGCCAGGGGATTACTACTTTGGCGACCGGAATACCCGTATCCGGACAATTTTAGGGTCATGTGTTTCGATTGTGATGTGGCATCCCAAGTGGCATGTGGGCGGCATGTGTCACTTCATGCTGCCGCAACGTCGCAAAAAGACGGATGCAAGAGAGCTGGTGCTGGATGGCCGCTATGCGGATGAGGCGATGACGCTTCTGTTGCAGTCGATTGCGTCTTATGGTTCTGACCCGGGGGATTATGAAGTCAAGCTGTTTGGCGGCGGGAGCATGTTTCCTAGCTCGGTTGCCAATCAGCAATGGCAGAAAAGGCCTGTGAACCTGTCTGGTAAGCGGCCCGTTGGCAAAGACCTGCATATTCGCCCGGCTGGATGCGAGAACTGCGCCGGTAGCGATTGTACGCTTGGCTGTCTTAACAGCCATGTGGCGCTTCATCTCGCAAACGAATACCATCTGAATGTCGTCGCACACCATCTGGGCGGGGTAGGGCACCGGCAAGTGATTTTTGATGTTTGGAGCGGCTATACATGGGTGAAGCAGCACCCGGTCTTTGATGCCTCCAAATTTGGAAAGTAACAATCATGAAAAAAATAAACGTATTGATTGTCGATGATTCTGCCGTGGTCAGGCAGGTGCTGACCCATAGACTGGAGTCAGACCCTGCCATCACGGTTCAGGGGGTGGCATCTGACCCGATTTTTGCCATGGAGCGTATGCGGCAGCAGTGGCCCGATGTCATCGTGCTGGACGTGGAAATGCCGCGCATGGATGGCATCAGCTTCTTGCGTAAAATCATGGCAGAAAGACCCACGCCAGTGGTGATTTGCTCGACGCTGACCGAGGCGGGAGCCGAGACCACCATGCAGGCGCTGTCTGCCGGTGCCGTCAGCATTGTGACCAAACCCAAGGCAGGTCTCAAACAGTTTCTGGAAGACTCTACCAGCGATATTGTCGAAGCCGTCAAGATCGCCGCCAAGGCCAATCTGAAACGGTTGGTGCATAAAGAAGCCTCTTCCCAGGCGCCTGCTCCGAAGTTGACGGCCGACGCCATTCTTGCACCGGTAGCCGGACACGCCATGGCGCAAACCACCGAGCGCATTGTTGCGCTGGGTACATCCACTGGCGGTACACAAGCGCTGGAAGCCGTCTTGACTGCCTTGCCGCGTGTCTGTCCGGGTATTGTCATTGTCCAGCACATGCCAGAAAAATTCACGGCAGCTTTTGCATCCCGGTTAAACGGCTTGTGTCAGATCGAAGTAAAAGAAGCGCAGAACAATGACCGGGTGATGCCTGGCCGTGCCTTGATTGCCCCTGGCGGGAAACACATGCTGCTCAAGCGTAGCGGAGCCCAATATTTTGTCGAAGTCGTCGCTGGCCCGCTGGTGAACCGGCATATCCCGTCGGTGGATGTACTGTTCCGTTCGGTTGCCAAAGTGGCTGGCAAGAATGCACTGGGCGTGATCATGACTGGCATGGGCGACGATGGCGCCGCTGGCCTTCTGGAGATGCGACAAGCCAATGCCCGCACGATTGCCCAAGATGAAGCCTCCTGCGTGGTCTTTGGCATGCCCAAAGAAGCCATCAAACGCAACGCGGCAGAAAAGGTGATTTCTCTCAATGAAATCCCGGGCGCTATACTAAAATTCTGACATGGACTATTTGGCCATCATGCATGGCAATGTGCTGAACAACCTATTGGAAGATTGATAAATGCCGGTTTTATCTCAAGTAACATACCCTGCAGATATTTTGGTGGTTGGTCACAATGCCTTGTCCGTCCAGCATATTGCGGACGTTCTTTCCCGGTCCGCCTGTTCGGTTCGGCAGGCACAAAGTGCCAACATGGTCATGATGGCCATGGAAACCGCCCAGCCGGAACTGGTGGTCATGGATGTCAACGCCAGTAATGTCGAGCAGGCGTATGAAATCTGCCAGTGGCTGAAGCTAAGGCCAGAAACAAAGGCAATACCGGTTATCTTTGTGACCATGCTGCATGACATTGAGCATACCTCTCGCTGTTTTGAATACGGTGCGGTGGATGTTATCGTGCAGCCTTATAACCCGGCCGAATTCATGCTCCGGGTCAAGAGCCATGTTGCCCATTACCGGCATGAGCAAAGTCTTGAACATGGTCTGCAACAGGTCAAATCCAAACTCAACGCCAGCATCAAGTCATCCATCCTCGAATCAGACGCCAGTTCCAGTGTCGAACTGGCCAACAAAGTGGTCGAACTCAACTTTGAAGCGGTCATGATTACCGATGCACAAGGCCGCATCGTACGGGTCAACCCGGCATTTTCCCGACTGACTGGCTACACGGAAGAAGAGGTACTGGGACGCAACCCCAGCATTCTGAAATCCGACAAGCAAAGTCCGGCCTTCTATCAGGAAATGTGGCAATCCATGACCGAGCAGGGGCACTGGTCTGGCGAGATTCTTAACCGCTGCAAAGACGGTAACGTGGTCTCCATGAAGGTCAGCATCACGGCCATTCGTGGTGGCCAAGGCAAGGTTTCCCACTATGTTGCCTTGTATCTGGATATCTCCGAGAGCAAAGATACGCAGATCCTGATTGATTTTCTGGCCTACCACGATGCACTGACCGGCCTGCCGAACCGCATGATCGCCAGATCCTATTTTGACAAGCAATTGCAGCACGTTGCCTGGAACCCGAATACCGTCTTGGGCGTACTGTGCCTGGACCTGGACCGCTTCAAGGTCATCAATGATTCCCTCGGCCATGTCGTGGGCGATCAGACGCTCAAGGTACTGGCCGACCGGCTGCAAAAATATGCCTCGGACAACTGTCTGGTCTCCCGAAACGGCGGCGATGAATTTCTGATCATGGCACTTGCCAATGGCGGGGAAGAAGAAATCGTCAACCTCGCAGCCGAGATTGTCAGAAGCGTGGCCCACGAGTTGCAGATTTATTCTCATCGGCTATCTGTCACGACCAGTATTGGTGTTTATGTGTGCACGGTGGCGGACAATGACCTGAGCGAGTCCATCCGCAACGCAGAAATCGCCTTGTACCAGGCCAAACAGGAAGGCGGCAACACCAGCCAGCTTTTTACTGCTGAACTTAATGCCCTTACCCAGCGCAAGATGACCATGGAAACGCAGCTACGGCATGCCCTGTCATCTAACGAGCTGCATCTGGTGTATCAGCCCAAGGTTTCCATGCAGACAGGCAAGATTGTCGGGGCAGAAGCATTGATTCGCTGGAAAAACCCGGTACTCGGGTTTGTTTCCCCTGGCGAGTTTATTCCACTGGCCGAAGAAACCGGGCTGATCTATGCCATCGGGCAATGGATTATCGACACCGCTTGCAAAGAAATGCGCCAATTGAAAGACATGGGCGCTGGTAACATCAAAATCTCGGTCAACCTCTCTGCCCATCAGTTCCGGCAAAAAAACCTGCTGCAAAGCCTGCTCAAGACCTGTGAAAGCAATGGCGTATCGCCAGATCAGCTGATTCTTGAACTAACCGAGAGTGTGCTGATGGAAAATCCGGAAATGGCCATTCATACCATGATGGCCTTCAAGGAAACAGGCATCCAGATTTCGCTGGATGACTTTGGCACCGGTTATTCAAGCTTGAGTTACCTGAAAAAATTCCCGATCGATATCCTGAAAATCGACAAATCCTTTATTGATACGGTGCACCTGAGCAAGAGTGATGCCTCCATCGTTCACACCATCATCATGCTGGCACGCAACCTTGGCATGAAGGTGACCGCGGAAGGGGTAGAGCTGAAAGAGCAATGGGATTTCTTGCTGGAACACGATTGTGACGAGGTTCAAGGTTACTATTTTAGCCGGCCGATCTCGAAAGAAGATTTTGAAACCTTGCTGCTAAAGTAAGGCCAGATTCGACACGCCTTGGTCATCTGCAACACGCCAAGCGAAAAGAACGATAAAGGGAGGCAAGAGGGATGCTAAGGATTCACTCCATCAAAACCCAGCTGATTCTGGCCATTTCACTGGTTCTCATCCTGACGCTGGGCATTTCTTCGTTTGTGTTTTATACCAATGCCAGCGACTTTATCAATCGTCGTATCGAAACCTCAGAAATGCCGGCCACGCTCGGCAGTATTCGCAATCAGATCGAGCAGCAGATTGCCGGGCCTCTGGCGGCATCTCGTGTACTGGTTAATGACCCGCTGCTGCATGAATGGGCCGCATCCGGCGAACCGCCCGAAAAAATCGAATTATGGAAAACCTACGCACAAGCGCTGATGCGACTGAACAATGCCGACTCGGTGACCTTCATCCCGCTGGCGACCGGCCATTACTATAGCCAGACCGGGCTGCTGAAAACCCTTCAGGCCAATAACCCTGCCGATGGCTGGTTCTACGGGTTTCTGAACCGCGGTGCCGATTTCGAGCTGAATCTGGATGCCGATGAACATAATCCCAATGAAATGATGCTGTATATCAATACCCGGGGCAAAGATGCATTGGGTCACGAAGCAGCGGGCGGGCTCGGGCTGAAGGCATCCCGCATGGCCGAGCAGATTCGCAAGGTTCAGGTCGGGCAGCAGGGTCAGGCCATGCTGGTCAAGGCAGATGGCCAGATACTGGTGCATCGCGACAGCTCACTGATTGCCAAGAAAAAACTGGCCGA
The DNA here is from genome assembly GCF_000376945.1 of Leeia oryzae DSM 17879. GTDB lineage: Bacteria > Pseudomonadota > Gammaproteobacteria > Burkholderiales > Leeiaceae > Leeia > Leeia oryzae. The sequence continues at coordinate 62,994 of NZ_AQXU01000020.1, read as the reverse complement.
TCTGCCCGGCATGGACGTGGTTGCCGCTGGGCTATTGAAGCGGGGTGACTTCAATATCGACCGTTACAAGGCTGCAGACGGTATTCGCATTGTGGCGTCATCCTTTGTACCTACCCTAAACAGTTTTGTGGTTGTCGAATTGCCTGAGTCCGAGATTATCGGGCCGGTGCAGCAATTGCTGCTGAAAATGATTGTCCTGATGGCGCTTATGGGCCTGGCAGGGCTCATGCTGATGATCTGGATTGCACGCCGTATTGCCGGGCCGATTGGTATCGTGGCCAACTCGCTGGACCGGCTGGCAGATGGTGACCTGACCCATGAAATCCAGGTAACCGCCAAAGCGGGAGAAATTCATACCCTGCAAGATGCCATGCAACGCATGGCAACCCGCCTGTCTGCAACCATGCGGCAAATCAAAACGGCGAGTGAGGAAATTTCGCATGCCTCCAAAGAGGTCAATTCGTCTGCTCACGCCCTGAGTGCCTCTGCCAGTACCCAGGCAGCCAGTGTCGAGCAGACCAGCGCCTCGCTGGAGCAGATTTCGGCATCGGTAAACTCCAACAATGAGAACGCCCAGACCACACGGCAGATTGCCACAGAAGCTGCAGACTATGTACAGCAAAGCGGCAAGGCCGCCAAAGATACAGAAGTGGCCATGCGTGAAATTGCCAAGAAGATCGGCATTGTTGATGAAATCGCCTATCAGACCAACCTGCTTGCACTTAACGCCGCCATTGAGGCCGCGCGTGCCGGCGAGCATGGCAAAGGGTTTGCGGTGGTCGCTGCCGAAGTACGACGGCTGGCTGGCAGAAGCCAGGAGGCCTCGCATGAAATCGGTGCACTGGCCGCTAATAGCCTGGCGCTGGCGAATCATGCTGGCGAACTGTTGGATAAAATGGTCCCTTCTATCAAGAAGACTGCCAGCCTGATCGAGGAAATTTCTGCTGCCTCCCAAGAGCAGGCAGCCGGGGTATCGCAGGTGAACCAGGCTATCGGCCAGATTACGGTCTCTACAGCTGCCAATGCATCTGCGTCTGAAGAACTGTCCGCTACGTCATCCCTGCTGGCTGACCAGGCCGAAACACTGGATGAGCATATTTCCTTCTTCAAACTGGATTAAGCCGCTACCCGTACCTCCAACCAATTTTTCGCATTTCTCCCAAGCCACCGGCACCTGCATTGTGTACCATATGTACGGCAGGCCAGTCTGGTGGCTTGTTTCATCTATGTATCAGTAGACGCAGGGGAGCAATATGGGCAAGAACCGGCTGGAAGCATTCAGTGATGGCGTACTGGCCATCGTGTTGACCATCATGGTCCTGGAGCTGAAAGTACCGCATGGAGAAACCATTAACGACTTGCTGGCCCTATTGCCGGTTTTTCTGAGCTATATCCTGAGCTTTGTCTATGTAGGCATTTACTGGAATAACCATCACCATATGCTGCATGCCACCAAGAAGATCAGTGGCGGCGTGCTGTGGGCCAATTTGCACCTGCTGTTCTGGCTATCTTTGATGCCCTTTGCGACAGGCTGGATGGGCGAGAATCACTTTGCCGCAATCCCAACGGCGTTTTATGGTTTTGTGCTGCTCATGGCCGCCATCAGTTACACCATCTTGCAAAGGTGCATCATCGCCATCGAAGGAGAAAATGCGCCGCTGGCCCTGGCTGTCGGGTCGGACATCAAGGGCAAGGCCTCTATTGGCCTCTACATTCTAGGCATGTTGCTGGCTTGTTACTGGCAAAGCATTGCTCAGCTATGCTACGTGGTGGTGGCGTTGATGTGGCTGGTGCCAGACAGGCGTATCGAGAAGGTGATTCATGTGGAAGGGTAGCTGGCACCCAACTTGGCCGAGAGGGTAGCAAGGGGAGGGTTTGCGCGTTTCGGACAGAAACGCCAAATCCGCCAAATCATGTTATCTGGCGGAAATTACCTGGAATTTAAATCTGGGAATGGTCAGTGACTGAAAAATCACTGATGCAAGGAATTCTATGGGGTGGATGATGGGACTCGAACCCACGACAACAGGAATCACAATCCTGGACTCTACCAACTGAGCTACATCCACCATAGACACACATAAAGTGTGGCGTCCCCACGGGGATTCGAACCCCGGTTATCGCCGTGAAAGGGCGGTGTCCTAGGCCTCTAGACGATGGGGACCTTTAGACAACTTTTTGCTGCTTTTGTTTTGCCGATGAATCGTGGCAAGGCGCGTACTATAAGGCTTTCAGCCGGGCATGTCAAACGTTTTGTGAAAATAATCCTAAAATTTACGGCGGGTGGCCGATATTGGTTTTGCCAAACGGGCAAAGGGGTTGTACGATGAAACTATGATGGGGCTGATTATTGTCCCCTGTTTATATATTCTGTTTATACAGTCAGTCTCGGGTGTAGGTAGGGGTTATTATGTTTGAGCAGTGGTTGCCTTTTCTTGCGATTGCGTCGGGTGTCTTACTGTTGCTGGTAGTCAGCATGGCAGTGGTGGTCTTCATGCTTGGAAAAACCGTCAAGAAGCTCTCAGGGCGCTTGATGTTTCTGGATGTGGAGGTCCGGCAGCTAAGAGAGCAGCTGCAAGCCGAAGACTGGTCTGACAATACGGTTGCCCCACAGCGCCACCCGGTAAAGCATGGGGATGTCCATGAGGCCGCTGTACGCTCGCCTTATGCCTTGGCTATCGAACTGGCACATCAGGGGTACGGAGCAGAAACGCTGGCTTCCCAATGCGGTATTTCCAGAGGCGAGGCCGATCTGATCATTTCTTTATACAAGTCTAACGCTGGCTAGGAACAGATATGCTCGGTAATGATATGGTGAGTTCGCTCCAGTCGCTGGTTAAAACGTATAACCCGCCTCTGATAGATATTAGCGATACCTCGCTTGAGACCAGCCAGTTTGTGCCAGGAGAGAAGGTACAGGCCCATGTGCTGGCCTATTTGCCGAATGGCCGGTTTCAGGTATCCATCAAAGACCAGATTCTGGATTTGAACCTGCCGCGTAATACCCAGCCGGGTGAACAGCTGGACATGGAAGTGGTGGAGAGCAAGGGTAAGCTGGTGCTGACGTTTGCCCAGAATGCCGCTCAGGCTGCAGCCCAGGCAACACCCGCTTCAACTGCGACCAGCTCGCAGCAGGTAAATCTTTCCGAACCCGGCAAACTGATTAATGCACTGCTTAACCAGAACCAGGCTGATGGTGCGCCGGAAGGGGTGTCTGGCAAGCCCATTGCGCCGCAATTGATAGGGGATCATCTGGATACCCTGGATACCGGCCATCTTTCCAGTCAGCTGCAGGCCAGGCTGGAAAACAGCGGATTATTTTACGAGTCTCACCAGAAGGCCTGGGTGTCTGGCGAACGCAGCTTGCAAAGCCTGAAGCAGGAACCTCAGGCAGAGATCGGCAAAGCCCTGACGCTGCAAAAATCACCGCAGGACGCGACCCCGGAACTCAAGCCTGCCATGCCAGACATGGCATCTCTCACCAACGACGCTAACAAACTGACGGATAGCGCCCAGCAACTGCAAAACCTGATGCGACAACAACTGCATGTGCTGGATGAGCGGCAGTTGGTCTGGCAAGGCCAGGTATGGCCAAAGCAGGACATGGAGTGGCTGGTCAAGGATGAAGGCCGGCATGCACAAGCGGATCAGGAAGAAGACCGGAGCTGGTTTTCGCAGCTGAAACTGTCGTTGCCCCAGTTGGGGAATCTGACAGTGGGAGTACGTCTTACCGGTAATCAGGTGAGCGTGCAGTTCTCCTCGCAAAATGAGGCAACGGTGTCTCAATTGAACGAGGCCAAGCAGAAACTGAATGCGCAGATGGAAAGTGCTGGCTTGCACTTGCAGCAAGCGAGTGTGTTTCGGTCATGATTGAAAAGAAAACCGATCAGGGCGACCCTGGGACTGTACAGGGGCAGGAAAACAAGCGGCCGGGGGTAAACCCTTTGGCAGTGGCCATTTCTTATGCTGCGGGTGAATCTGCGGCACCACAGGTCGTTGCCAAAGGAAAAGGCCTGATTGCCGAGGCCATCATTGCGCAGGCCAAGGCCGCAGGTGTGTACGTGCACGAATCCAAAGACCTGGTGGCACTTTTGATGCAGGTAGATCTGGACCAGCAAATTCCCCCTGAGCTGTATCGGGCGGTGGCAGAGGTACTTGCGTTCATCTACATGCTTGAGCATGGTGCCAGCACTGAGGTGCTGGCGCAGATGCTACCGACAGGGCTCCCTGTCACTCCTTGAGTCTTCCGGTATCCGAGTGCAGCAGTTAGTACCCCGTCACTGTATGGCGATGTGGGAGATGGATGCTTATCTTTGTTGCTTGGCCTTGAGCCTGTCGTATGTGATCTGAAGCGCTTCATCCAGCGTCATCAGCAAATCCAGTGTATTCAGGTTTGCATCCGGGGCTTTGCACTGGCTTTCCAGTGCTGCAGCCTGTCTGGCGGCGTCGTCTGCGCCGAAGTTTAGCAGCGAGCCTTTAATGCTGTGTGCTTCCCGCATGGCGGTGCTCAGGTCGTTATTGGCAATGGCGGCTTGCAAGCGGCTGAACTGCTGCGGGCCATCCAGCAGGAACATGCTGACCAGTTCCAGCAACAGTTCTTCTTCACCGTCCAGCCGCTGAATAGCGGACTCCCAATCCAGCGGATAATCGTGTTGTGTGGTTTGCATGGGCGTGTACTCCATCAGGATAGTTTTTAATTCTTCTATGCGTATCGGCTTGGCGAGGTAGTTATCCATTCCCGCATCCAGGCAGCGCTCTCTGTCGCCTTGCATGGCATGGGCTGTCATGGCAATCACAGGCGTGTGCCGGCCAGACGCATGCTCTCTGGCACGAAGTCGTCTGGTGGCTTCCAGTCCATCCAGCTCCGGCATCTGGATGTCCATGAAAACAATGTCAAACGGTTGTCGGGCAATGGCATCCAGTGCGGCCAGCCCGTTATCGACTACCTCCAGCTGGTGGCCGAGTTTTTCAAACAGACGGATGGCCAGGTGCTGATTCACTGGGTTATCTTCTGCCAGCAGGATTTGTAGTGAATGCGTACTGCCGGGTGCTGACAAGGGGCGGGGTGACAGTGCCGCCCCTGGCTGGATGGCATGCGCCGGTTTGATGGTCTGCACAATGCAATTGAGCAGGTCAGTGCCGTTGATCGGCTTGAGCAGATAAGCGGCAACACCAAGCTGCCTGGCCTGCAAGCGGTCTTCGCTGCGGTCGGTAGAGGTCAGCATGATAATTGGCGGGTGATGCGGCAAACTGGTGATATGACTTGCTGTTTCAAAGCCATCCATGACCGGCATCATCCCGTCGAGCAGGATCAAGGAAGGCATGGGGTGTGCCTTTAGCCAGTCCAGCGCAGCAGTGCCACTGGCTGCGTGGCTGACGCGCGCGCCGGTGACCTGCAGCATGCCCTCGACGACCCGGCGATTGGTTTCGTTGTCGTCTACCACCAGTACGTGCAGGTTCTGCAGGTTAAACTGGGTTATCTCGCGCGGTATGTCTTCTGCCGTGTGTTGCAGTGGCAATATGACTTTGAAGGTGCTGCCTAGGCCCGGCAGGCTGTCTACCAGGATATCGCCTCGCATGAGTGCCACCAGCCGGTTGCAAATGGTGAGCCCGAGTCCGGTGCCACCATACTGGCGGGTAGTCGAACTGTCTGCCTGGGTGAAGGCACCAAAAATGTGTGCCTGTTTTTCAGGCGGAATGCCGATGCCGGTATCCTTGATGGAAAAGTCCAGCAGGCTTTCCTGAGTGTTTTCTTCCAGCTGTCTGACAGACAGCAAGACTTCACCTTCATGGGTGAACTTGACGGCATTGCCAAGGAGGTTGACCAGTACCTGGCGCAAACGCCCCGGGTCACCTTTCATGAACCGTGGCACATTGGGCGCGATTTCACAGATGAGTTCCAGATCTTTCTGGTGCGCCCGGATGGCCAGTGTCTTGGCAGTTTCGTTAATCAGTTTGTGAAGATCAAAGCTGATGATTTCGATATCCAGTTTGCCTGCCTCGATTTTCGAGAAATCCAGGATATCGTTAATGATGTTGAGCAGGGAGTCGGCGGAGGCCTTGACCAGCGACAGGTATTCGCGCTGGTCTTTGTTGAGGTCTGTGTCGAGCGCCAGCTCTGTCATGCCCATGATCCCGTTCATCGGGGTACGGATTTCATGGCTCATATTGGCCAGAAATTCGCTTTTGGCACGGTTGGAGTTTTCTGCGGCCTCTTTGGCACGCAGCATGGCTTCTTCAGCCACCAGCTGGTCTGTAATGTCGTTGGCAAAACTCAGTAAAAAGGCTTCTTGCCCCGGGCTGCGGACAATCATGCGGTTAATCTGCACGTGTACCGGCAGGGCCAGGTGATCCAGATACGCCTCTGACATGATGATCTGGCCACTGTGCCATGCTCTGGCTTCATCCTGCGCATTGCGTGCCCAGCCAAACCTGCTTTCTTTGGGCCCCCACTCATTGGCATACAGCTCGAACTGGTTGTTCCAGTGCAAAAACTCGCCAGACTGGTTTTGCAGGAAGATGGCAATGGGCAGCCGGTCCATGATCAGGCTTGTCAGGAGCTGTTGCTGTTTGACAGCCTGCGCCGCTGACTTGCTGTCGCTGACATCAATGAGCGTACCGGTAATGCCGGTCACGCGCTGCTGGGCATCCATTAACGGACGCATGTAAATATCTACCCAGATGCCGTTATGAAGCCGTGCTTCCAGATGGCCCTGAACACTTTGCTTCTGGATTAACTGCTGGCAAACGCGTTTAAAGGCGGCTTGGTCATCGGCATGAATGCATTCATGTACAGCCTGGCCCATCATGTCTGCCAGCGGTTGCCCGGTAAGTTCCGTCCATGCGGCATTTACAAACGTACAGTGCCCGGCCAGGTCCGTCTGGAACACGATTTCCCGCAGGTTATCCAGAAGCCGGGTAATTTGCGTTTCACGCTCGTCTAGCGTACCGGGCATGTGCTCTCTTGACCCTTGGGCGTCAAGTGGCTGCATCAGCTCAGGAACGGCGCTGGGTGTGTCTTCTGCAGACAGGCGTAAACGGGTGGTTTGGATGTGTTGCAGGGTTTTTGACGGATCTGCCTCAGGCGAAGACGACAGGCCGGCGTTTGCCAGTTGTTGCTCGTGGTGCTGGTAGCTCTGGCTCACCAGCATCAGCAGTTCGTTAAGCTGTCTGGACCAGTCTGCAGTATCGGGGTTTGCCAGACTGCTAGCAATGGACACATGCGGGTCATCGCCAAATACGGCTTGTAATTGTTGTTTTAACAAGTGATGCAGCATAAAAGGGCCAGTTTAATCCCGGAGAAAGTGCTCAAGTGCTTGTTGTCTGACGTATAACCTGTTTTATGTGGCCAGCTTTTTGCCTGCCATTACCACGCGCATTGTTTGCGGCATCCTTGAAATAGTGTGCGCAGTCTATACCTTTTGCTTCACCAACATGGCAATACCTATCAACATAGATGGTAATGGGGCTGCTGATCACTCGGCCAACGGTTCGTCCTGGAATGCATTGCGGATACGAGTAATCTCGCTCCAGTCACTCAAAAAGGCGTTAACACAGTCCGGGTCAAAATGTGTGCCGCTGTTGTTAAGCAAATGCTGTCTGGCATCTTCCAGTGACCAGGCCTTTTTGTAGGGCCGTTCACTGGTCAGGGCATCAAAGACATCGGCCACGGCGACAATACGTCCAACCAGCGGGATATCTTTGCCCCGCAACTGGTGGGGGTACCCTTGGCCATCAAATCTTTCGTGATGATTGCGGGCAATTTCAGCGCCTACCTTCAGTAGTGGTGCATTGCTTTGCGACAGAATCTGGTAACCGACTTCTGCGTGCTGTTTCATGATGGCCATTTCTTCATCTGTCAGCCTGCCTGGCTTCAGGAGAATGTTATCGGGCGTGGCCACCTTGCCAATATCATGCATGGGTGCTGCTTTGAAGATCAGCTCTTGCTCTTCTTCCGGCAAGCCCATGATCTTGGCAATCAGACGGGAGTAGTGCGCCATGCGCAGAATGTGGGCACCGGTTTCCGGGTCACGGTATTCTGATGCCTTACACAGCAGCCAGATGGTTTCCTGTTCCCGGGCAAGAATGGCTGCCGTGGCTTTTTTTACCTCTTCGGTGAGCCAAGAGGCCTGATTCTGCAGCGTGACATTGGCTTTGCGTAGCTGCAGCATATTGCGGGTTCTGGCCAGGAATTCGACTTTGTCGATCGGCTTGGTCAGAAAGTCTGTTGCACCAGACTCCAGCGCCTGATGGCGGATTTCAATATCGTGGCTGGCGGTGACCATCAGAATGGGTGGCGCTGCGGTGTCAGGAGGTGCACTGGCAAGCAACCGTGACATGAAATCCAGCCCGTTCAGCTCTGGCATCATGTAATCAAGAATGAGAAGGTCATAGACGTTACCAGCACACCAAGTCAGCGCTTCTGAAGCGCTCTGAAACGTGATGGCTTCTACATCATCCAGTTTCTTCACCAAATGTGACATCAATACCAGATTGATGTTTGTATCATCGACTATGACAACCCGCATATGCACCCCTGAAGTATTACTTTGAATCTTAGACTTTGATTGCAATTCCTGCAAAAAACATTGATGCCATACCACAACAAGGCATGGCAGACTTGGTGCGCGACGAGCCGCAGGCATGACGGTCGAATCGGCCACAAAGAATCAGGCCGGCGCTAATGCCAGGGTGTGAATAGACCCCTGCATTACACCGGCCTGCATCCTGTCAATGAGTCAGGATTTTGATACGACTAGTTAGCTGGTTTTGACCGGAATCTTGCCGATCTTGGCCTGCCATTCTGCAGGGCCGGTTTGGTGTACTGATGTACCCAGACTATCGACAGCAACCGTTACCGGCATGTCTACGACATCAAATTCGTAAATGGCTTCCATGCCCAGATCGCCAAAGGCCACAACCTTGCTGCCTTTAATGGCTTTGGAGACCAGATACGCAGCACCACCCACAGCCATCAGATAAACTGCTTTGTTGTCACGGATGGCATCAATGGCTACCGGACCACGCTCTGCTTTGCCAACCATGCCCAGCAGGCCGGTCTGTTCCAGCATCTGGCGGGTAAACTTGTCCATGCGGGTTGCAGTCGTCGGGCCAGCCGGGCCAACCACTTCGTCACGTACCGGGTCAACCGGGCCAACGTAGTAGATAAAGCGGTTGGTGAAATCGACGGGTAGTTTTTCGCCTTTGTTCAGCATATCCACCATGCGCTTGTGGGCTGCATCGCGGCCTGTCAGTAGCTTGCCGTTCAGCAACAGGGTATCGCCTGGCTGCCAGCTGGCCACTTCGGCTGGCGTTACGGTGTTCAGATCCACCCGTTTGGCGCTGGCAGACGGTGTCCAGGATACGTCTGGCCAGTCGTCCAGAGATGGTGGTGTCAGTACGGCCGGGCCAGAACCATCCAGCGTAAAGTGGGTATGGCGGGTTGCGGCACAGTTCGGGATCATGGCGATCGGCAGGCTGGCAGCGTGGGTCGGGTAATCCAGAATCTTCACGTCCAGCACGGTCGCCAGACCACCCAGACCCTGTGCGCCAATACCTAGCGCGTTGACTTTTTCGAACAACTCGATACGCAACTCTTCTACACGGTTTTGCGGGCCACGTGCGATCAGTTCCTGAATGTCGATGTGTTCCATCAGGGATTCTTTGGCCAGCAGCATGGCTTTTTCTGCCGTGCCGCCAATACCGATCCCCAGCATGCCTGGCGGACACCAGCCGGCACCCATCTGCGGTACGGTTTTCAGTACCCAGTCAACAATCGAATCAGACGGGTTCAGCATGGCAAACTTGGATTTGTTCTCAGAGCCACCGCCTTTGGCCGCAATGCGGACATCTACGGTATCACCGGGCACCAGCTCAAAATGTACTACGGCAGGCGCGTTGTCTTTGGTGTTTTTACGCGCACCGGCAGGGTCAGATAGAACTGACGCACGCAACTTGTTATCCGGATGGTTGTACGCTTTGCGTACCCCTTCATTCACCATTTCCTGAATGCCCATGGTGGCATCCGGGAAACGTACATTCATCCCGACTTTGACAAATGCACAGACGATACCGGTATCCTGACAGATAGGACGATGGCCTTCTGCACACATGCGGCTATTGGTCAGAATCTGGGCAATGGCATCTTTGGCGGCAGGGCTTTGTTCTTTTTCGTAAGCTTTGGCCAGTGCCTGAATGTAATCTACGGGATGGTAGTAAGAAATGAATTGCAGGCTATCGGCAATGCTGTCGATAAAATCCTGCTGACGGATATCAGTCATTTGTAAATCACCTTATCTAATCACAAAGTGACCAGGCGCCTTGTGGCAACCCGGCGGGGAGGGGTTACATCCCCGCTATTTTACGCTGAAAAACGACAAGGCTCGACCATTTGACCAATTTTTATTGTGCAGAGCAATATGTTGCGCTTTTGACTCGGGTAAATGGGTATGCAGGTGGTTTGCAAGCCAGAAAATCACTGGTAGAATTCGCATTCTTCGCGCGGATGTTCAATCTGCCGTGGATGCCGGTATAGCTCAGTTGGTAGAGCAGCGCATTCGTAATGCGAAGGTCGGAGGTTCGACTCCTCTTACCGGCACCAATAAAATCCATTTAAATCAATTATTTGTCCCGTTTTTATCTCTTTTGATACTCTTTGTGTGTACTACGGATGACCGTAGGGTGACGGAATTTCTCCTCCAGAACCATACGCAAGACCTCAATAAACTCAAGTTTATAGCCCATGTTCTTGGGCTGAGAATTACGGACATAGGAGGTCATAACCTCTGCCGCCAACTCCATCATCCTGCTGATCTCAAACCAATTTGTAGGCAGTTTCTCTACGCATCTACAGCTGTCGCCAACCTTCGAAAAATCATACGAATTTGTATATTTTGAGGTTCAGAATTTCCTAAAGTATCAATTCATCTTTAGCAAACCAATTTGGTAGTCAATATCGCATTCTTCTTCTCATAAGATTTGGCGCTTAGCTTTGCACGTTTTGTACAAGACTGGGGTGCAGTCACTTATATAAGCTTAAGACAGCAAAGTAGACATACCGCGGTTAGCAAACCGTTACTTACGTGCTGAATCGTCATATCAGGAGAGAGACATGAAACAAAAAATGATTTATGCATTAGTTGTAGCAGCTTGTAGTCATGCTGCCATGGCAGATAGTGGAAACGTTACGATATCTGGCATGGTGAGAAGCAGTTTTCAGCATGTTGGACATGGGAATAGTACTTTTTATTTGGGCCAGGATTCAAGTGCATCGCAAAATCAGCTAGATGGGCGTGTAGATTTGACTTTTGCAGGGACAGAGGATTTGGGCAATGGTCTTGCAACCGTGTGGTCTGTTGCGACACGTTCAAGCTTGGATGGTACGGGCAGTGATGAATTTGGCAAGTTTGGTGCAATCAATAATGGCGGTAAGCTGGGTAGCTTAGAGTCTTTTATTGGTTTGAAAGGCAATTTTGGCCAGATCCGTTTCGGCCATGGTATGGATAACTATGGTGATGGTAAACATAACTGGTTTATGGTCAATGGTGGTGAGTATTTTGGGAGTGTGACTAACCCAATATATAAAGACAATAATAATGTCGTACGCTATGACATGCCGACAATTGGTAATCTGGATGCATCTATTCGCCTTAATCTTGGCGAAAACAAAACCTCTAGTACCGCAGCCAAGAACGGTGTGTCAATTCGTGCTGATTACAATACCGACAGCTGGGATGTTGGTGCTGCATATGCCGTCCAGGATGGTTATGCTTCTCCAATGGGTGCCTTTGAAAGTACCACAGGGAAGTTGCATCAGTACAACCTGACGGGTGCCTACCGTTTTATCAATGGTCTGGAATTGGCTCTTGAGTATGAGCACACCAAATCTGATGCCGGCCCGGCCAAAAAAGAAACCACAATGTATGTCAATTATCCGATGGGTAAATGGACAATTGGTGGGGAAGTTGGCCGTGCCACGAATGTTGGTTTTACAGATGGGCTAAAGAATAAATTATATGGTGTATATGGCCGCTATGAATTAAGTAAGCGGACATTGGCCTATGCTGAATATATTTCTAGTAAAGAAAACTCTGTCGGTGCAACGCGCTCAAACTTGCTAACTATCGGTTTGGCACATTTCTTCTAATTCGCAAATACGGTTCAAGTGACTGGCATACCGTTGAGTGCCAGTCACTTTGCAAGGCTTAGGACAGATCAATTAACTTTTGATACTAGAGAGAATTTCATCATGAAAAAGCTATTCCTAACACTGACAATGCTGGTTTCTGGCTCCGTATTTGCTGCCGAGGAACCGGTGTTAAACGTATTTAACTGGCAGGATTACTTTGCGCCTGGGACCTTGGAGCAATTTACCAAAGAAACCGGTATCAAAGTGAAATGGGATCAGTTCGATAGCAACGAATCATTTCAAGCGAAGATTCTGACCGGGCATAGCGGGTATGATGTGGTATTTCCTGCTGCAGCCTTTGTTCAGAAACAAATTCAGGCAAATGTCTATTACAAGCTTGATAAAACACAATTACCCAATTTGAAAAATCTTGATCCAAAGATCATGACACTTCTTTCAAGTATGGATCCGGGTAATGAATATACTGTGCCCTATGCACAGGGAACATCATTAATTTCTTATAACCCTGAAAAAGTGAAGAAAATACTTGGTAATGATATGCCAAGCAATCCACTGGATCTGATATTTGATCCGAAGTATGCAGGCAAACTGTCATCTTGTGGTATTTCGTTCTTTGATAGTGCCAGTGAAGTATACGGATTTGCACTGTCATATATGGGCAAAGACCTTAGTAGTGCTACAGATGCAGATATTGACAAAGCCACGGAAATGATGAAAAAAGTACGTCCTTATGTCAGGAAGTTTGTTGGTATTCCACTGAATGAACTTTCAAGTGGCGAGTTCTGTCTGGCCATGGATTATTCAGGTTCAACGAATGGTGCTAATGATTTTGCTCAGGCCGCTAAAAATAATGTCAAGATTTCATTTTTTTATCCCAAAGGTAAAATTCCTTTTACCATTGATTTGATGGCAATTCCACGCGATGCCAAACATCCATCTAATGCATTGAAATTTATCAATTTCATCTTGCGCCCTGATGTGATTGCCAAACTTACCAATTTCCGCTATTACTCCACGGCCAATCTTGCTGCCAAAAGTTTGGTTTTGCCAAGAATACAGAAGAATCCATCGGTTTTTCCATCCAATGATGAGATTAGTCGGTTCTCGCTAACCAAAACTTTAGAACCGAATCGTCAACGCAAGTTGATGAGTGCATTTAACGCTTTTAAAACCAGCAAGTAATCTCTCTGCTCTTACGTCTGATCATGGGCTTCGATGGTCAGACGTTTTTTTAGGTATCTCCTGATGAATAAAACCTTATATTTTAATGCACATGTTTATACTGCAAATCCTGCTTTGCCATATGCTGAGGCATTTGCAGTTGAAAATGGTCGCATCAGTTTTATTGGTTTTGAGCATTCAGATATTTTTTCTGATGATAGTTACCAGAAGGTGGATCTGAAGTGTGCATTTGTTTTGCCTGGCTTTACGGATGCCCATGCACATGCACTTGATGGGCAGTTGTGGGTTGGACCGGGTGACATGTCAAGCCGACAGTCTGTGACAGAAATTTGTGACGGAATTCGCGAAGTTGCCGCTAATACTGAAGCCGGGGAATGGGTATTTGTTTCTGGGGCAAACCTGCCATTGTTTGGTGCTTATCCAACCAGAGAGTTGCTCGATCAGTTGGTTCCTGACCAACCTTTGCTGGTCGTTAACTTTGATGTACACAGTGCAGCACTGAATTCAAAAGGGCTCGAAAAGGCGGGAATTTCGCGCAGCACAGAAGCGCCTGCTGGCGGGGTATATGAACGTGATGCAAGCGGTGAACCCACTGGTGTTGTTCATGAAGCAGGGCTTTACAAAATTTTCCCCCAGCTAAAACAAATGAGCCCGGCACGTTTCCCCGCGGCTATCAGGCAGGCGACCAGCATGGGGCATGAAATTGGTGTAACTGGCTGGTTTGAAGCACGTGTCGACTTGAACATGCTCAAAGCCTATCATCAAGCAGAAATAGATGGCGAATTGAAGACCTATGTCAGCGCAGGCTTGCTGGCGGTCAACCATAGAAATCTGGCTGAGCAGATTGCCGAGTTTTCAAGATGGAAAACCCAGTATGAAGGGGAACTGCTCAAGGTGCATACCGTAAAAGTTTTCATTGACGGTGTGACGGAATCTAGAACTGCCAGTCTATTGGCTCCATATGCCGGGCTAACCGATGCTGGCGAGCCCCACTGGTCACAAGCTGAGCTGAATGAAGTTTGTGAGCTGGCTGATAATGCAGGATTTGATCTGCACTTTCATACATTGGGTGACCGTGCGGCGCATATGGCGCTTAATGCGATAGAGTATGCCAAGCATCGTAATCCCAAACGGGAAAGACGCATTCAGCTAGCACATTTGCAGCTTGTTGCTGATCAGGACAAGCCTCGCTTCCGTGAGTTGGGTGCGATAGCCAGTGTGCAGGGATTGTGGTGTGCCGCTCCACCAGAGCAGAAAGCATTCTATGCTAGTCTATTGGGTGCGGAACGGGCAGAGAAGAGCTATCCGCTCCGAAGTTTGAAGAATGCAGGTGCATTATTGGCCGGTGGTTCGGACTGGCCCATTACGACTATGAATCCCTTTGCCATCATGCAATGTGCGACAACACGTCAGCTAGATGCCAATGATGATCCCTGGAATGCCGCTGAAATTCTGGATTTGCAGTCGATGATGGAAGCACATACACATAATGCCGCGTATGCGCTGCGCTTTGATGGGTTTGCGGGGTCGCTTGCCGTGGGCAAGGATGCAACCTTTCTGATTACAGACCAGAATCCATTTCATGCGGACCTGCACCAGCTAGGCAGTATCAAGGTAAACGCCACCTATTTTAAAGGCGAGCGGGTGTATCTGCGGATGTAAATTTGCTTGGCAAAATGTCTGGCTGGAGATGGCAGGCATCACCGATAGATATGTTTGACTTCAAGTCTTATCTCATAAATCAACCGGACGAAGCGTCCGGTTTTTTTATTGGAGAATGCACGTTCTATACAAGACCTGCTTTGGTTGCCACGCTATTCTGACGTGAATATTCGTATTTCTGGAGCTTGCATTGTGATGAGTCTTCCTACCCAGCTTGACCTTTCTTTGGTGCTAACGCTTGACGTATCGATTGGCCCGCCGTTGGCGCTGGGCATGACCAGCGCTGGCGGGCGATTTAATTATGCGATTACGGGTGGGCAATTTTACGGAGCCCAACTCCACGGTCAAGTATTACCTGGCGGGGCAGATTTTTATCTGGAACGTGGTGATGGGGTGGGGGTGCTGGATGCAAGATATAGTCTGCTTACAGATGATGGGGTGCTGATTAATATTCAGAATACAGGGGTGCTGACCTTGAACGAAGAGGGAAAAGCGCTGGAAAAATCCGGTATTTGGCCCATCCCGGAGTCAACTTACCAATGCTATTGTCGCCCCGTATTTCAGGTCGCGATTGGCAAGTATCAGTGGCTGGAATCCAGTATGTTTTATGGACGTGTGATCTACCCGTCCGCAGACATGGTCAAGATCGGGCTGTATCTGGCCAAATGACATGCATATGTTGAGTCAGAGAACAAAAGGCATTTTTGTGATGCCCATGATGATCGCAAGATGCCTCATGACCTTGTGTCTTGTATGTATTTCAGTCCATGGCAATGCCGAGACAATCAGGGTTGGGCTCATCCCCTGGATCGGGTCTCTCCCGGTTGCAGTGGCATCCGCTCATGGATACTGGAAAACCCCGAACCTGGATGTACAGATCATCAAACTGACGGATAACAAAAGCATTCTCGATGCCGTAAAAAATCGTCGAGTTGATTTGGTTGTCACTAATTTGGGATTGGTATACGCATTTCGAGAGCGTGGTGCCCCACTCAATATTCTGGCCGAGACAGGTCTAGCCATAGGCTCAGACAAGATCATCAAGCGAAATGGCGTAAGGGTCGCAGATCTTCAAGGCGCGACCGTTGGTGTATATCTCAAGGAGTATGGTGTAGGGGCTTTTCTATCCCGATTTCTTGCTACCCAAGGGTTGAAAAGTACGGATATAAAATTGGAAGAGGTTTCTGCAGAAACACTGACACGCAAATTCGTAGAGAAAAAGTACCCTTTAATTGTGACATATGATCCATATGCACAGGATGCGAAACGTCAGGGTAATGGCGAAGAGGTTGCAGATAGCGCCAGTATACCGGCCAGTGAGGGTATCTTGGCGCAACCGGATTTTGAACAGCGCATATCTCCTGTGGCATTAGGTCAGTTTTATCAGGGCTGGTTACAGGCGGTTAACTGGATTAATCATGATGCGACCTGGAAAGCGCTATTTCCAGTCATCCGCAGTGTTGCTTCAGAGCCAGGGCAGAACTTTACGGAGCTGGATGCGATTTCAATACTGAATGCATATAAGTTTTATGGGATACATCCGTTCTTTTTACGTAATAAAGCAGGAGCAGGTCCAAAGAGTGCAATAAGCACCATCCGGAAGTATCTGATTGAAATTAACTCGCCTTTGGCATCCGACAGTCTGGAAGACTTGGTGCATACAGATAAGTCTTGGCAGGCAGCCCATGCAGCCGTAGAAAATGCACAATGAGGGGACATTATCGTGATTATCCCTGTGTTTAAACTGTATGGAGAGGCGTATGACTGGTCTGAATTTGATGGCATGCATTGTGAAACAATAAGTATCCGTAGCCAGGCGCATAACGGTGAAATCAAGTCGCACCGTCATGCCGACCTTTGTCAGTTGTTGTATCTTCGCAAAGGCAGGGCTTTGATTGATATTGACGGAGATAAGGTGACTGTCACCGGGCCAGCCTTGCAGGTAGTACCAAAAAATACAATCCATGGTTTTCTATTTGATCAAGGGACAGAAGGGGTTGTGCTCACATTGTCTCAAACCTGGTTAGATGAATTTCAGGGTGTTCTGGGGCAGCACTGCGATTTGCTGTCTCACCCGCAATTATTGCCGCTTGATGGACAGCTTTCCCATGTTGAAGCAATCTTTAGTGCCATTCTGCATGAGTTCAACGGTGACATGCTCGGTCGGCATGTGATGCAAGCGGCTTTGCTACAGCAACTGCTGGTGCAGTTAGTAAGGGGGCATCCGTCTTGCACCATGCGAACCCGACAGAAGCGACATCGTAATAATGCCGAGGTTCTGGCTGAGTTTCTGGCATTGGTTGAGCATCACTTCCATGAGCGATGGCCTATTCAGAAATATGCTGATCAGCTATGCATGACGACCGTGCATTTGAATCACATTTGTCGTCAACAGACAGGGCTTCCGCCCTTGTCTTTGCTGCATCAGCGAATCATGCTGGAAGCTAAAAGGCAACTTATCTATTCAAACGATACCGTTAACCGCATTGCAAACAATTTGGGTTTTGAAGAGAGTTCATACTTTATTCGCTTTTTTAAGCGCAATGCAGGTGAAACGCCTTATCACTTTAGAGAGGAACATCATGGCGGAAAATCATTGACCAATTTCAGGCCCCGACTTAGCAGTTTGGGGTGCAACAGTTTTTGAACAAAACGGGTGAGACAATTGAGGATGTCTTTCTGGCCAGGAATTTTTTAATAGTCTTTGCCGCATGCGGCATATCGTAAAATCCGGCCGCAAACACCATTTCTTCCATGGTCGGCTGTTTGCCAGATTGCTGCCTCTCACAGGCACAAAGAACCATATGCCTTAACCGTTGCCACATTTGATAACGGGACAAGGTTGTCCCTGTCGTTTGGCAGAATAGTCTGCGTAAATTATCTCCTGACATGTGTACCATTTCACCCAGCCGGTCCAGATCTGGACGTCCGTCGGGTTTGTCCCTGATAACCCGGGTGACCTTTTGCAAGCGTTGGTCAATTTTGCCAACGGCTTCCAAGGGCGAAAGTATTTGCGACATATCGTTAACAAACGCTTGCATACTGTTACAGGACATGCCCCCTTGTACGATGTCTTCCAGCGCAGTTGCATCGCTTAAATGCTCGCTTGCCTGGTGAAAGTCCATAAGACCGCCGGCTGATGCTGCCAGATGCTGCAAACGCAAGCCGGCAGGTGACAGGGGGTCAAAATAGATGAAAAGAGCGAGATTCCCTTCTCCATGGGTAGACAAGCCTGAGCCATGCAGGATGACATGGCTATTGACTGATAATGATGCCGAATCACAATGAATGGTGAATTTATCATTGCATTGACTCAAGATGAGACAGGGGGCAATCATTTCTGCGGCATCATGTGAGCCATGATCCGTCGCATATAATAGCCAGTCGTTGCCGATATACACAGCCTCAGTAAAAGCAGGTACGGCTGGCTTAAGCGCATGAACCCGAGATAACTTATTGGCAGGCAGCATTGGCGTGTAGTCCTTGCAGCGATTGAAGGATATTCAGACACAGCGAAATTTGGTGCTCTCCGTTTTCGACAGCCATTTTTGTGATGCCGACACGCCGGATGGCGGCAGCATGCATTTCCTTCATTTCATTTTCTATCTGTTCAACACGCAGCACGCCGTCTGATGCACTTTCACACGCGACAGACACATGTAAACTGGCGGTTTCGGCATTGTCCTTGAATCTGGCCGCGATGACCCCGATATCCAGGCTGGAGCGGTCCACTCTTTCTGCCAGTCTTCGGACTTCATCGGCAACGACGGCAAAACCTCTGCCCGCTTCACCTGCTCTGGCTGCTTCAATGGCTGCATTCAAGGCTAGCAGATTGGTTTGCCTCGCGATGCCCTGAATATCACTCACCAATCCACTAATCTCTTCTGATTGGCTGGTCAATTGTGCCAGTACGTCAGAGAAGTGGTGCGCACTACCAAATAATTGTTGCATGATACGTGCGGTTTCGCTTGCTGACTTCGCGTTGTCCAGTGTGTTTTCCTGTGACTTGAGGGCAATCGTGCCAGCATGACGGGCGTGTGAGACCTGATCGGCAATCATTTTTTCCAATGCTTGCAACGTGCTTGCCATATCGTTAAGCACTTTAGAATTATCTGCCGGAATGGTCTTGTGATGAAGTATTTCTTCTCTGACCTGCGCATTTTCAGGCAGGGCTTGTGTCGCAATCGATGGAGCGGCAGGCTGGCTGTGAGATTGCTGTGGCAGTAAGGCCTGGGCTCGCAGCACCTTGGTCAGTTTTGCATGATAACGATAAATGATTATCAGGCATATCATCCCTGGCGCCATTGAAAACCACCACATGTCAAACCGGGCTAACCAATGGGTCAATACAAAGCTGGTGAGCACTAACACGGTGGGAAATATCAAGTTGCTGTTATGTTTCATAATCCAGTCTTTTGTAAGCGGCAAAAACTTCTGGCTATTGCAAGCGAGTTTTATTCATTTGCGATTGTTTGGATGTTCAAGCAGTATCGCAATACCTTGACCACCACCTATGCAGGCGGAAGCAATGCCATACTGGAGATGGTCTCTGACCATTTGCCTGGCCAAGGTTTGTACTTGTCGGAGGCCTGTTGCGGCGAGTGGATGACCGATGGCAATGGCCCCTCCGCTGAGATTAACGATGCCTTCATCTAATGAGAGTTCTCGCATGACTGCCAGGCATTGTGCTGCAAACGCTTCATTTATCTCAAAGCAGCCAATCTCTTGAAGGCTGAGTCCTGTTTTCTCAATTAACAGACGAATAGCTGCTGCAGGACCCATCCCCATTATTTCCGGGGGGACGCCGACAACGCTGATGGCCCTGATCTTTGCTAGCGGTTGCGTGTTACATTCGAGTAAGGTTTTGCGATTACCGATGAGGGCGGCAGAAGCGCCATCGACTATGGCTGCACTATTACCTGCTGTCTGTACACCGCCAAATACGGCGGGGAGGGCTGTCAAAGTGCTTTTCGTAGTGGGGCGAGGGTGTGAGTCATGCATTAATGGTGTGGCATCATGGTGCCGTATACTCAGTTCTCTCGGTTGATAACCAGGCATATCAAACCTGACAGTTTGTAGCGAGATAACCTCGTTTTTCAGGTGGCCAGCCTCTCTGGCTGATAGGGCTCGCTCAAAGCTCCTGACGGCGAACTGATCTGCTTCATCTCGAGAAATCCTGTACTGGCGGGCTAGCGTTTCAGCGGTTTGCCCCATGGAGCATCCTATCGCTGGGTCTGTTAATGCCTCCCATAGGAAGTCACCAAACTCGACTTTTCCAAGCTTGAATCCGGTACGATGGGTATAGGCTACCATCGGGTTGCGGGACATGGATTCTGTCCCGACACATAAACCCGCATTCATTCTTCCTAGCGACACCTGATCTGCGGCTTGCATCAACAGCTCAATACCGGTACCGCATATTCTCTGTGTCAGTGTGGATGGTACATGCAGCGGTAAACCTGCATACAGAGTGATATGACGCGGCAGCATGTAGGCATCGAAGCTGGCTTGTGCCATATTGCCTGCAAATACGTGTCCAACTGATGGCTTGATGCCGGGTTGCCGTGCCAGTAAAGTTTTTGCAACAGCAATACCCATATCCGTTGGCGAGTTTACGCCAAGGGCGCCGTTGTAATCAGCGAATGGTGTTCTGATGGCATCTAGCAGCCAGATGTCATCGTAAGATGCAAAAATTCCGTGTTGTGACGCCACTTGCATACTCCCAAGGCCCTTGCCCGAGCCATTACAAGGACGGGCAAGGGCAGATTTATCCTGCTAGAAACATGACCGGTAGCGTGCTGTTGTGTAGTGCATCCACAATTTGGGCACGACGATCCAGGACTGCGCGCTGATTGATTGAGCCTTTGTCCGTGATTTCTGCATGATCAATTGATGGGGGTTCTTCTAGCAGGCACATCCGTGCGATACGGGAGGCGGACCCTGTTGCCGCTTGGTTTAATTCTGTAAGCAAGTGGCTAAAGTAGCGTTGTACTGCAGGGTGGTTCAGCACTTGGGAAGGGTGGTCATAGTGAGCTAACTGCGCCAGTTTTTGACAGCTTTCAAGACGCGGGAAAATCATGATGCCAATATCGTCTCTGTTAAGCCCAGTGACTACCACATCTTGTACATAGGGTGCACCTGAGCTGATGATCCGGGCACGCATCGGGCCAACGCTCACGAATGTACCGGTGGACAACTTGAAGTCTTCTGTAATTCGTCCATCAAACATTAAGCCGAGAGATGGATTGGCCGCATCTACAAAACACACCGCATCGCCACTGCAATAGAAGCCGTCTTCATCAAACGCTTCTGCTGTTTGCTCCGGGTTACGCCAATAGGCAGGCATGACATTGGGGCCGCGAAAACGGGCTTCAAGTTTGCCGTTTTTGGGTGTTAGTTTGACAGTGACCCCAGGAGCCGGGATGCCAACATAGCCGGCTTGCATGATGGCTGATGTGGTGAACGTACATGAGGGGGCCGTTTCAGTCATGCCCAATCCTGCCATGATGCGTATTTTTTGACCGCAATACGTCTTCGTCACGCTTTCCAGCCTGTCCCAGGCGGCCTGAGATAACCCTGCACCAGCAAAGAAGAATAGTTTTATCTTCGAGAAAAAGCTGTCTCGCAAGTCGGGCTCTGACTCTAACGCTTCTGTCAGGAGTTCCCAGCCTTTGGGGACATTAAACAGCACGGTGGGCGCGACCGACTTCAGATTCCGAATGGTCTTCACAAAGTCTTTTGACGTTGGCTTTCCATCATCAATGTAATAGCTGCCCCCGTTGTATAAGGCAATGCCAACATTGTGGCTGCCGCCAAAAGTGTGGTTCCATGGGAGCCAATCTACGATGACTGGTGGCTCTTCTGCAAACACGGGCATTGCTTGCCGGAGCATCTGCTGATTGCTACACAGCATGCGATGGGTACAGGGTACTGCTTTGGGCAGTTTGGTTGAGCCCGATGTAAACAGGAATTTGGCAATTGCATCAGGTGCAATGGTTTCGCTCTGCTGATCAATAGTGGATGGCGGGGTCCTTAACAGTTCGTCAAAGTAGGTTACTTTTCTGTCCTTGAGGGACCCTCGCAGCAAGACAACCTCGGTCTTGGCAGGGATGACGGTTCGGATAGCCTGCTCAAACGCGTCACCATCACTTGCAAAAACCAACCCAGGGGTAAGTAATTGCACCATATGGACCAGCTTCTCTGGATTACTGGTATGAAGCGAGTAAGCCGGGGACAAAGGACAGTAGGCGGCACCTGCCAGCATGGAGGCCAGTGCCAGCTGAATATGGGCAAGGTCATTTCCGGACATGATCAGCACGGGCCGGTCAGGCGAAAGCCCTCTATCTAGCAGGGCTTGGCCAATGCAGCGAACTCGCGCGTACATTTCAGCATAACTGAGGTGTATCCATTCACTTTCTGATCCGCGTTCGGCCATAAAAATACGATCAGGGTATGCGCTGGCTCCAGAAATCAGACAGTCAAAAAGACGCTGGGGATAGTCCCCCAGCGGCTCTTCAGATGTCAGTATCCAGTTCCCGGCCGCATCTTGCTCATGCTTCATCGAATACGAGCCAATAGAAACGGGTCGGTATTCGTTCGCATGACTTTGGGCTGACTTGACAGACATCATGCCTCCTCAGATCGGGTAGTGCCGTGAGCCACTCTGGAGGGTAATCCAGCGAAGGTCAGTGAATTCATTAATGGCTGCTTTTCCGCCAAAACGCCCGTATCCGCTAGATTTAACTCCACCAAACGGCATTTGTGCTTCGTCATGTACTGTCGGGCCATTAATGTGACAAATGCCAGACTCGATCTGACGGGCAATATTCATTGCGCGGGAGACATCCTGGCTAAATACTGCCGCACTCAGACCGTATTCGGTATCGTTTGCACAAGCAATGGCTTCTTCATCACTCTTTACTCGGACTATACCGACAATCGGGGCAAAAGATTCGTCGTGATAGATGCGCATACTGGATGTGACGCCATCCACAATCGCTGGCTGCATGAGCGTGTTTTCACACGCAAGAGGTCCGGTAACCAGCTTGCCTCCTTGCTGCACTGCATCTGCTGCCAGTGCTTTTGCGCGGTCGCCAGCACTTGCATCAATCAGTAATCCTAACTGGCTTTGCTCATCTTGTGGCAGGCCGGCTCGGATAGCAGCCGTTCGTTTGGCGAAAGCGGCGACAAAATCATCTGCGATCTTTTCCTGAACGATAATTCTTTCGGTCGACATGCAAATTTGTCCTTGGTTAAAGAATGAACCAAAAACAGCCGCGTTCACCGCTTCTTCAAGATTTGCATCATCAAGAATCACCAGCGGGTTTTTACCGCCCAGCTCCAGTAGTACAGGCTTAAGATACTTGGCACCCAACGCTGCCACGACCTTGCCCACCCGTGTTGATCCGGTAAAATTAATCCGTTTGACACTGGGCGCGGCAATGAGGCGTTCGACAATGGCGGCGGCATCTTCAGGGGCGTTGCTGATGACATTGACGACACCTGGCGGAAAGCCTGCATCATTCAATACTTCACCAATCAGCAAATGCAGGGCAGGGCATAGTTCAGAGCTTTTCAGGATGACCGTGTTGCCGCACGCCAAAGGCATGGCAATGGCCCGCACACCCAAAATGACGGGCGCATTCCAGGGGGCAATGCCAACCACCACGCCACAGGCTTGTCTGACGCCCATTGCCATGTTCCCTGGTACATTCGACGGAATGATTTCACCACAGATCTGAGTCACCATGCTTGCAGCTTCACGCAAGATATTACCGGCGAGCATTGCATTAAAACCGTACCACATTGGTTTCCCGCCTGCTTCCGCTACGCCAAGCGCAATAAAGTCTGGCGTTCTGCTATCAAGCAAGTCTGCCGCTTTCAGCAGTAAGCTGCGACGCTGCGCGGGAGGCATGGCAGCCCACGCTGGAAAAGCCTGGCTTGCGGCGGCAATGGCGGTGTCTACATCTGACAGGCTTGCTGCTGCAGCCGTCGTCGCGATTTCGTTATTTACGGGGCTACGGCGCACGAAAGTGGCCTCAGCATTGGTCTGAATGCCATTGATCAGCAATGGAGCTGTAAACATAAGTGTCTCCTTCCCAAGCGCTTGGAGTCGTCCTGGTATCGGTAATTACTGCTGTTGTTATGTTCTTTTGATGAACTGTCTATGCTGGCGGTATGTCCAGAGAGTGTTCAACGTTGTCTGTGTTTATTTGTTTCGTTTGTAAGATTGCAAGCCCGGTTTCAGGGTTTTGTCATCCAGGAATTGTTTTAGCCCTTCTGCCCGGCCTTTTTCCTGATCACGACCAATGCACTGATCCAGTTTGGCATAGAGGTAATCCTCGTTTTGCTCCCAAGTCAGTTCGCGGCAGCGTTTGAAACCGTTTTTGGCATAACGCAGAACGACCGGGTTCTTTTCTTTTAGTTTTTCTGCGAGTTTGATCACTTCATCCCGCAATTGCGCACGCGGAACGCTCTTGTTGACCAAGCCCATCTGGGTGGCTTCAACGCCATTGAACGGATCACCCGTCATGATGTAATGCAGGGCCGCACGATGACCCATGGTGTCTGCAACTGCTTTGCTGACCAGATTACCTGGCGGAATCCCCCAGTTAATTTCAGACAGACCAAAGATCGCTTCATCCGCTGCAACGGCAAGGTCACATGCCACTAGCGGGGTAAAGGCACCCCCAAAGCACCAACCGTTCACCATGGCGATGGTGGGCTTGTTATAGAAGCGAAGCAGTTTCCATTGCCAGTCACACGCATCACGACGCATGCGTTCCTGAACAATTTCTGGCTGACCATCGGTTTCTCGGAAATATTCTTTCAGATCCATCCCTGCCGTCCAGGATTCCCCCGCTCCGGTCAGTACGACGACTTCTGCATCGTGGTCCAGTTCCAGGGTTTGAAGCACGTCAATCATCTCCCGATTCAAGGTCGGGCTCATGGCGTTACGCTTCTCGGGGCGGTTGAGCACAACCCAGGCAATTCCGTTGTTCACTTCAACTGCGACTGTCTTCCAGCGATCTTGATAATTTGACATACTGACTTCCTCATATTCTGTTAATATCAGGCAACCTGATATGTTTTTTATTCTAATTCGCTTTCTTCAAAAAGTGCAATACCCTTTTGAAGAGGAAAGGAAAAATTTATGAAAGGGCAAAAACCGCAAGGGATAGCCTATCTGATCGGCCGGGCAGACCACATGCTAAGCCGCATCTTGCGTAATCGGCTAAAAAGCAAAAGACTGACGACCAGTCAGTACACCATGCTTTCTATACTGAACACGCACGGCCAAACCTCGAACGCCAAACTGGCCGAACGCTCGCTAATGACGCCCCAATCTGCCAATGAGCAGGTCAAAAACATGGAAGCAGAAGGCTGGATTCAAAGAGCGCCAGACCAAAGCCATGGCCGCATCATCAACCTGGCTTTGACGGAAACCGGCACAGGCTTGCTGGAAGATTGCGATGAGCTGGTGTCAGAACTTGAGGCGAAGATGCTGTCTCACTTTGAACCACAAGACAAAGAGCAGATGCAGCGGCTGCTCAGGCTGCTGATCAAGGGCCTACATGATCTGGATACGCAGTGAAAGATGAGGCATGGACATACGGCAAATAGAATACTTTGTGCGGGTGGCAGAGCTGGGTAGCTTTAGCAAAGCGGCGCTGGTACTCGATGTAGCGCAGTCTGCACTTAGCCGGCAAATTCGCCTGCTTGAGGTAGAGGCCCGTCAAACCCTGCTAAACAGAAATGGACGAGGGGTGACGCTGACTGAGGCTGGGCAAGTTTTGCTAGAACATGGGCGAGGAGTGTTATATCAGCTCCAGCGCACAAAGGAAGAGCTGGATCAGGTGAGGGGGGGACTGGCTGGACGAGTGTGTATCGGTTTACCGCCCAGTTTGTCTAGATCCATGGCTGTGCCGTTGACCCGAGTATTTCAACAACGCTTGCCAGAGGCAACACTGGCGATTTGTGAGGGCTTGTCACACACGCTGCAAGAACAGTTGCGTAATGGGCAGATGGATCTGGCCTTGATGTATAACCCGTCTTCAGCAACAGATATTGACGTGACAATGGTGTGCCGGCAGCCGCTGTTTCTGGTGCAACATAAGTCGCATGACCAGCAGCAGGCGCCCGTCTCGTTAGAATCCCTTTCCAGCATTGGCCTGCTGATGCCGACCAAACCCCATGCTATCCGGATGATCATTGAATCTGCCATGGCGTCCAGAGGGCTGGTTCCCAGAATCAAAATGGAAGTTGACAGTGTGCCTGCCATTCTTGATCTGGTAGTCGAGGAATTTGGTGCGGCCGTCTTGTCAGAATTGGCTGTGGCTAACTATCGCCAGCGCGAAAAGTTAAGGATAAGCCCCATCGGGGAAACCGGTATGTTTAGCCTGTTGACGCTTGGTGTGTGTCGCCATCGCCCGCAAACAAATACCCACAGAGCAGCAGCCCGCATTTTGCTGGAAGTCCTTAAAGAACATATCCCGTTTACCCATACAGAGCTTGCCGCCAGCCTAGAATAACCGTTTTCTGGTTGTGACTATCTCATTTTGAGATATCAGCTAGTGGAAACGCAGGGTATCGGACATCTTTGCCTCTGGAAGATACTGTGTCCATGCAAACAAAATTACCCACACTATTGATGCGTGGCGGCACCTCCCGGGGGCCGTTCTTTAACGCAAATGACCTTCCTTCGGACCCTATCCTAAGAGATAAGGTATTGCTAGCGGTCATGGGGTCTCCGGATGCCCGGCAGATTGATGGCTTGGGTGGCGCGAACCCATTGACCAGTAAAGTCGGGATTGTGTCGCCCGGCTCAGCCGCAGGCATTGATCTGGACTTCTTGTTTGCGCAGATTACCCCCGCAAAAAGCCTGGTGGATACCACCCCTAACTGCGGCAACATGCTGGCGGCAGTTGTGCCTTTTGCGCTGGAAACCGGGATGCTAAAAGCACAAGGCGAAACCAGCACCTATCGGGTTTTTACTCAGAATACGGGGATGGTCTGCGAAATTACGGTGGAAACCCCCGGCAAAAGTCTCAGTTATGAAGGTAATACCCATATTGATGGCGTACCCGGTACTGCTGCGCCGATCACCATCAATTTTCTGGATACAGCCGGGTCTGTATGCCGTGGTTTGTTGCCCACAGGCAACCTGAAAGACAGCGTCTGGCTGGACGGTATCGGCGAGATTGAGGTGACCTGCATTGATAACGGCATGCCGCTGGTGATTCTCAAAGCCTGCGACCTTGGCAAATCCGGCTATGAAACCGTGACTGAGTTAAATGCCGATCCGGAACTCAAAACCAGGCTTGAATCTCTGCGCTTGGCGTGCGGGCATTTGATGGGGCTCGGGGACGTGCAGGATAAAACCTATCCGAAAATGACCCTGATTGCACCACCAAAAGGCGAGGGCAGTATCTCAACGCGCAGCTTTATTCCGCATGTTTGTCACGATGCGATTGGCGTGTTGGCTGCAGTCACCGTTGGCACTGCGTGTGTACTGAAAGGCAGCATCGCAGAGGGCGTTGCCAATCTGCCGGCAGGGCTAGTCAAAACGGTTTCTGTTGAACACCCTAGTGGCGAATTTTCTGTCGAACTGGCCATTGATTCTCAAGATTCGCAGCGGGTCACCCGGGCTGCGCTGATAAGAACCGCTCGTTTAATCATGCAAGGTACAGTCCTGATTCCACAAAGCATTTGGGATGGTCAGTCGGGCAAAGCAGTGGCAACGAGTACACCAAAGTCAGGAGCGCAAAGTGATTATTGATATTCATGGGCATTACACCACGGCACCCAAGCAGTTGGAGGTATGGCGGCAGCAACAGATAGATAACCTGGCAACGCCATCATTGGGCCCCAAAGCATCTGATTTGAAGATTAGCGATGATGAGCTGTATGAAACCATCCAGACAAACCAGCTCCGCTTGATGAAAGAGCGTGGGGCCGACCTGACTATCTTCAGCCCGCGCGCAAGTTTTATGGCGCATCACATTGGCGACTTTAATACCAGTGCAACCTGGGCAGCCATTTGTAATGAGCTGTGCTACCGCGTTAGCCAGTTATTTCCGGATAACTTTATTGGCGCGGCCATGTTGCCGCAAAGCCCGGGTGTCCATCCTGCCACTTGTATTCCTGAGTTGGAAAATTGCGTCAAGCATTTCGGTTTTGTCGGTATCAACCTGAACCCGGATCCATCCGGTGGCCATTGGACACATCCGCCATTATCAGACCGAAGCTGGTATCCATTTTACGAAAAAATGGTCGAATACGATATCCCGGCCATGATTCATGTCTCGACAAGTTGTAACTGTGCATTTCATACGACAGGTGCGCATTACCTGAATGCAGATACAACGGCCTTCATGCAATGTCTGACCAGTGATCTGTTCAAGGATTTCCCTACATTAAGGTTTGTGATTCCGCATGGGGGCGGTGCAGTGCCCTATCACTGGGGCCGATTCCGTGGACTGGCGCAGGAACTCAAAAAGCCATTACTGACTGAACACCTGCTCAACAATATTTACTTTGATACCTGTGTCTATCATCAACCCGGAATTGATCTGCTGACCCGCGTCATCCCGATCAAGAACGTTCTGTTTGCCTCTGAAATGATTGGCGCCGTCAAAGGGATCGACCCGGAAACCGGGCATTACTTTGATGATACAAAACGCTATATCGAGGCTGCCGATTTAAGTACAGAAGAACGTCATCTGATCTATGAGGGAAATGCCAGACGTGTGTATCCACGCCTTGATGCCGCCCTAAAGGCCAAAGGCCGCTGAAGAGGAGCACACCATGACTACATCATTGAATCAATTGGGTATCGTCAAACGTAACATCGTGAGAGCAGACCCTGCTGCGGTTGCCAAGCTCTCCCGGTTTGGGGTGGCGACCATTCACGAGGCCATGGGTCGGGTTGGATTGATGAAACCCTATCTACGCCCGGTGTATGGCGATGCCAAACTCTGTGGAACGGCGGTCACTATTTTGCTCCAGCCCGGGGACAACTGGATGATGCACGTGGCTGCAGAACAACTGCAGCCAGGTGATATTGCCGTTGCCG
The DNA here is from genome assembly GCF_000376945.1 of Leeia oryzae DSM 17879. Taxonomy (GTDB): domain Bacteria; phylum Pseudomonadota; class Gammaproteobacteria; order Burkholderiales; family Leeiaceae; genus Leeia; species Leeia oryzae. The sequence goes on along the minus strand of NZ_AQXU01000020.1, from coordinate 33,928 downwards.
CCTGTACAACAGATAGTGAAGATGGCTTTTTTGGCGACTTACTGGCAACCAGTTTTATGGCGCGTGGCGCCAAGGGGCTGATTATTGATGGTGGGGTGAGAGATGTGGAGGAGCTTGAACGGATGGGCTTCCCAGTCTTTAGCAGGGCCATCAGCGCCAAAGGGACGATTAAAGCCACATTGGGATCCGTCAATATTCCTGTGATTTGTGCGGGTGCGCTGGTGAATCCGGGAGATGTGGTGATAGCCGACAGGGATGGCGTAGTGGTAGTACCTGCTGCCATCGCTGGTCAAGTGGCCGATGCTGCAGAAGTCAGAGAGAATAATGAGACCCATAAAAGGCAGAAACTGGCAGCAGGCGTACTGGGGCTGGATATGTACAAGATGCGCGAACCATTGGCCACTGCCGGTTTGCAGTATATAGACTGAGGTGATGATATGTCTCGACACTGGATCACGGATGATCTTCACTTTGGCATTATCGGCTATGGAGAAGTCGGCAAGATTCTTTCAGAAGATCTTGTCAGCCAAGGCATAGCTGTCTCTGCATTTGATATTGCATTGCTGGGGAGTGAGCAAAGCCAGGCAATGTTGATGCATGCGGCGCAGCATGGCGTGACACTTTTGCCTGATCTTGCCAGTCTTTGTAAAACGGCCAACTTTTTGATTAGCGCAGTGACAGCGCATCAAGCATTGGAGGTTGCAAGTGCATGTGCCAGTCATGATTTGCAGGGTTGTGCCTATATGGATATCAATTCGGTTTCTCCATCCACCAAAGCAAAATCTGCCGTTTTGCTTGAATCGGCAGGGGCATCGTTTATTGAGGCATCCGTGATGACCAGTGTGCCCCCTTACCGGATTCGTGTGCCCATGCTACTGGGGGGGCTGTTAGCCGAAATCGCGCGACAGAAGTTGGGCGTGCTTGGATTCTCCTGTCGGGTCGCTTCTGACAGACTTGGCGTTGCCTCAGCAACAAAGATGTGCCGAAGCATCATTATTAAGGGCATGGAAGCGCTGATGATTGAAGCGTTGGTAAGCGCACGCCACTATGGTGTTGAAGAAAGCGTTATCGAGTCGCTTTATGAAACTTTCCCCGGGGTTGATTGGGAGAAAGAGTCTACCTATTTTTTCCAGCGGGTGATTCAGCATGGGCGTCGCAGAAGCGAAGAAGTAAGGGAGGCTGCGATCACGGTCAGGGATGTTGGGCTGAATTCTCATCTGGCCAGCGGTACTGCTGAGCGACAAGCGTGGATGGCGGAGCTTGCTGATAAAGGCATCTTTGTATCCCAACATACCGGCGGCCCAGAACAAAACGCGAATTGGCGTCATGCAGCAGACAACATCTTGCAGAGCCTGAGAGAAAGATAAATATGCATTTTACCAAAACATCTGGCTGGCTCGATTGGTGTGCTTCACCAGTCAAACCCGACTTCAAGCTCCCACCCAATGCGGTCGATGCACATTGTCACGTGTTTGGCCCTGGGGACAAGTTTCCTTTCGCACACGAGAGAAAATACACCCCTTGCGATGCAAGTTGGGAGCAACTGTTTGCACTGCGTGATCATTTAGGTTTTGCACGAAATGTCATTGTGCAAGCAACGTGCCATGGATCTGATAATCGCGCACTGGTGGATGCCTTGATACATAGTGAGGGGCGTGCAAGAGGCGTTGCGACGGTCCGGCATGATATAAGCGATGATGAGTTGCAGGTGCTGCACGAGGCAGGTGTGCGCGGGGTGCGGTTTAACTTTGTTAAACGGCTGGTAGATTTTACACCACGAGATGAGCTCAAGCGCATTTCCGAACGGATTGCCAAGTTTGGCTGGCATGTGGTGGTGTATTTCGAAGCAGCAGACTTGCCAGAGCTTTGGGACTTTTTCACAGACTTGCCCACCATCATTGTGGTAGATCATATGGGACGGCCAGATGTTTCAAAAGCGGTTGATGGCCCCGAGTTCCAGTTATTCCTGCGTTTCATGCGTGAAAACCCCAATGTCTGGAGCAAGGTCAGCTGTCCGGAAAGATTGTCGGTGACCGGGCCGAATGCCGTGAATGGCGAACGGGCCGCCTACAGGGATGTCATTCCTTTTGCACGTGAAGTAATCTCGCAATTTCCCGACCGGGTACTGTGGGGCACCGACTGGCCGCATCCAAACTTGAAAGGGCATATGCCTGATGATGGTCTGCTAGTGGATTTTATTCCCTGGATTGCGACCACACCGGCGTTACAACAAAAACTGCTGGTAGATAATCCACTAAGGTTGTACTGGCCAGAAGAGACGGGAGCTTCACCATGCCGCTAGAAAAACCCTATAAAGACATCCCCGGGACAGTCATTTTTGATGCCGAGCAGTCTCGTATAGGCTACTGGCTCAACCAGTTTTGTTATTCACTCATGCAAGCTGAAAATCGTGCGCGCTTCAAAGCCGATGAGCGTGCCTATCTGGATGAATGGCCGATGTCCGAAGCACAAAAAGAAGCGGTTCTTGCCAGAGACCTGAATCAATGTATTGCATTAGGGGGGAATATTTACTTTCTTGCCAGAATCGGGGCAACTGATGGTTTGAGCTTTCAGCAAATAGCCGGCAGCATGACCGGTATGACAGAAGCCGAATACCGGAAAATGATGTTGGCGGGTGGCCGCTCACCAGACGGTAACCGTTATCTGGATGAAAAGCACAATGGCAAGTTAGACGATGCTTCTGATAAACCAATGGACGGAGAATCGCGCTGATGGCTCGCATTACCTCTTCTGTATATACGTCACATGTTCCTGCAATTGGTGCAGCCCTGGATCACGGAAAGCATCAAGACCCATATTGGAGCCCCGTATTTTCAGGCTATGAAAAGAGTAAAGACTGGATAAAGGCTCAAAAGCCTGATGTGATCTTTCTTGTGTATAACGATCATGCCACTGCGTTTAGTCTGGATTTGATCCCGACGTTTGCTATTGGTACCGCAGCCAGTTTTGAACCGGCAGATGAAGGGTGGGGACCACGCCCCGTTCCCGTGGTGCAAGGGCATCCCGAGCTTGCGGCGCATATTGCCCAAAGTGTTATCCAGGAAGACTTTGATCTGACCATCGCTAATCGTATGGTGGTTGATCATGGTTTAACGGTGCCGTTATCTCTAATGTTTGGCGCCTTGGACCCCCAGAAGGACGCCTGGCCATGCAAAGTGATTCCTTTTGCGGTCAATGTGGTGCAATACCCTGTGCCATCTGGCCGGCGCTGCTTCCAACTCGGGCAGGCAATACGGCGAGCTGTTGAATCATTCGACCAGGACCTGAATGTTCAAATTTGGGGAACAGGTGGCATGAGCCACCAGCTGCAAGGGCCAAGAGCCGGCTTGATCAATGCGGCCTGGGATAACGCGTTTCTCGATCAACTGATTGAGGACCCAGCCGCTTTGGCGGCGATGCCGCATATTGATTACGTGCGTGAAGCCGGCTCTGAAGGTATTGAACTGGTCATGTGGCTGATAGCCCGTGGCGCGATGCAGGATGTTGCTGGCGGGAAGAAACCTTTGTTAACGCATCGGTTTTATCACGTACCGGCCTCCAATACCGCAGTAGGGCACCTGATTCTGGAGAACCATCATGAGTAAAACCATCAAGGTCGCATTGGCCGGTACTGGGGCTTTTGGCTTAAAGCATCTGGATGCTTTAAAACTGATCGATGGTGTTGAAGTCATTTCTGTGGTTGGCCGTCGGCTGGATGCAACCCAAGCCGTGGCCGAGAAATATGGTATTCCTCATGTAACCACCCGTCTGGAAGATGCATTGGCGTTGCCCGGATTGGATGCTGTTATCTTATGTACGCCTACTCAGTTGCATGCCGCACAAACACTGCAGTGTCTGGCGGCTGGCAAGCATGTTCAGGTGGAAATCCCGCTGGCTGACAATCTGAAAGATGCAGAAGCCATTGTCGAGTTACAACAGAAGATGGGCCTGGTTGCTATGGTAGGTCATACGCGCCGGTTTAACCCCAGCCATCAGTATGTGCATCGGAAAATCCAGGCTGGCACTTTCAATATCCAGCAAATGGATGTACAGACCTACTTTTTCCGTCGGACCAACATGAATGCCCTAGGGCAGCCCAGAAGCTGGACTGATCATCTCTTGTGGCATCATGCCGCACATACCGTTGACTTGTTTGCCTACCAGGCAAATAGCCGCATCATCAAAGCTAATGCGCTTCAAGGCCCGATTCACCCGGAACTTGGCATTGCGATGGATCTCTCCATTCAGCTCAAGGCGGAGAATGGCGCCATTTGTACGCTGAGCCTCTCATTTAACAATGACGGTCCATTAGGGACATTCTTCCGATACATCGGTGATAGTGCTACCTATATTGCCCGCTATGATGATCTGGTGACTGGTAAGGATGAAAGTATTGATGTCTCAGGTATTGATGTGTCCATGAACGGGATTGAGCTTCAAGACCGGGAATTCATCTCCGCCATTCGGGAAGGTCGACAGCCGAATGCGTCAGTAGCTAGCGTGCTACCTTGTTATCAGGTTTTGCATCAGCTGGAGCAGCAACTACATGATTAGCCCTCATGCCCATGCGGCGGGTAGTGTGACCAGATCTATCGGCCCCTTCCTGGTACCCCCTTTGGGGCTGGGGTGTATGAATCTGAGCCATGCCTATGGTACGCCCCTCGATCCTGCTACTGCAGCGAATTTGCTGCTCTCTGCGCTGGAGGCAGGGGTTACCCTGTTTGATACCGCTGCACTCTATGGGTTTGGTGCGAATGAAACACTACTGGGGAAGGTGCTGTCCCCATATCGCCATCAGATTGTACTGGCCAGCAAGTGCGGCATGACGGGGGTGGATGGCCGACGCGTGATTGACGGTAGGCCTGCTGTACTCACTCAAACCTGTGATCAAGCCCTCAAGCGATTGAATACCGATACGATTGATCTCTATTACTTGCACCGGTGGGATCGTAAAGTTCCCATTGAAGAGAGTGTAGGCGCATTATCCCGTTTGGTGGAGGCGGGCAAAATCCGGGCAATCGGTTTGTCCGAAGTTTCTAGTGCCACAATTCGCCGGGCACATGCCATTCATCCGATTGCCGCTGTGCAGACGGAGTATTCTGTCTGGACGAGAAATGCGGAAATCAGTGTATTGGCAACCTGCCAAGAAATTGGTGCCGCTTTTGTCGCCTTCAGCCCCTTGGGGCGTGGCTATTTGGCGAATGGCCTTTCATCGGTGGCCCACCTGGCGGCACTGCCAGACAATGATATTCGCCATGCAATGCCACGCTTTGCCCCAGATAACTTCTTGGCCAATGAATCATTTCGCAGAGCCTGGGTGTCCATGAGCCTGGAGAAGCGGTGTACACCGGCACAACTGGCGTTGGCCTGGTTGCTGCATCGTTGTCCGCACATTATTCCCATTCCTGGTACAACGTCTGTCCATCATTTGCAGGAAAACTTGGGGGCGTTGTCCTTGCAACTTTCGGAAACTGACATGCAAGCGATAGCGCAGCTTTGTGCAAGTTACCCCATTCATGGCAATCGCTATAACGAATCGACACAATCGGAAATAGATACGGAGTCGTAATGGGTACCTCTTCTGACACTGGATGTCAGAAGAGGCTCAGCACATTTCATTCACAATGGGCTATTCTGCAAGAATAGTCTCAAACAATCCTCGCGCCCATGCCTGTTCAGGTTCATTGGCCCTGGTTTTATCCCACATCATGTTGACATCGAAGTGCGGCAGATCAAACGGAATGGCTGTCTGTACAAAGCTGCCTGAGAGGCACAACTGCACGGCCAGGCGACTAGGGACGGTGGCTATCAGGTCTGATGCCTGAAGGATTTGAGCTACGACCAGAAAGTTCTGGGTTGTCAGCAGAACGCTGGCTTTCTTCCGTTTCAAGAGTCGTTCAATGGCTTGATGCGATCCTGCTGACACAAGTGCATGTCCTGCGCCCAAATAGTCTGCTTTTGTAAGCTGCCGTTTCGACAACGGATGTTCTTTTCTCATCAATACAACATACTGTTCTCTGAACAGAGTCACATGATCAATCTTGTGCGGCATTTTCTCCGGCATCCGCCCAAATACAAAATCCAGCTCATTATTTTCAAGTGCACCAAGGATGCTTTCGTTTGATAGGGACACTACCTTCAAGCTGCAATGGGGGGCATGATGCTGCATTTCCGATATCAGCCTTGGCAGAAATGCCACTTGTGCAAAATCTGTCATATGCAGTTTCAAACTGAAGGTACTGGCCTCTGGTGTGAAAGCAGGGCGTGCGGTGTTTCTTCCTAGCGTGCTTAGCACCAAATGCATGGCTTGGCTCAGGTCAGGATAAATTTTTGAAGCGTATGCAGTTGGTGTCATCCCTTGGCGGGTTTGCACAAATAGTGGGTCATCTAGCAGTAATCTTAGCCTTGAGAGACCATTACTCATTGCGGGCTGTGTGATGTGAAATCTCTCGGCTGCCAGTGTGACACTGCCGGTTTCAAATAGCGCAATGAACATTCGAATCAGATTCAGATCCAGTCTGTTTTCCTGCATGGCTTATTCACTCCGTTTATGTCTGATATCACGCGAATAAATTTTAATAATATCAGGCTACCTGACATAATGGATTAAAAATATGACCACCCATAAAGTGAGGAGACGTGAATGTTCATCAAAAATGCTTGGTATGTCGCAGCAACCAGCGAAGAGATTGCCGAAAAGCCGCTTGCAAGAACGGTTTGCAATCAGAAGCTAGTATTTTTTAGAAATGTAGCAGGGAAGGTTACCGCACTGGAGGATTTTTGTCCCCATCGCGGTGCGCCGCTATCACTGGGTTTTGTCAGAGATGGCAATATCGTCTGTGGTTATCACGGTCTGGCAATCAGTGATCAGGGTAAGTGTGCCGGGATGCCAGGTCAGCGAGTAGGGGGCTTTCCATCCATCAAACGCTTTGCCGTTGAGGAAAAATATGGATTTATCTGGCTTTGGGCTGCAGATGCCGAGACTGCTGATGTGTCCAAATTGCCAGTACTGACATGGGCAGACAGCGATAACTGGGCCTATGGTGGTGGGCTTTATCATATTGGATGTGATTATCGACTCATGATTGATAATCTGATGGATTTGACTCACGAAACCTATGTACATTCCAGCAGCATCGGTCAGCCGGAAATAGAGGACGCACCGCCCCAAACCGTAGTTGAAGGCGATATGGTGGTTACCAGCAGACACATGCACAACATTGCACCGCCGCCATTTTGGGCTAATGCATTGAGGCTCAATGAGCTTGATCCAACTGCATTATGTGACCGTTGGCAAATTTGCCGCTTTACGCCTCCCAGTCACGTCATGATTGAGGTGGGGGTAGCCTATGCAGGAAGAGGTGGCTACGAAGCTGATGACGCTATTAAAGCCAGTAGTGTGGTGGTAGACTTTATTACCCCTGAAACAGACTCGTCGATCTGGTATTTCTGGGGAATGGCGAGAAAATTTAAAGTAAATGATGCAGCGCTCACGGCCACCATCCGCGAAGGACAAGGCCGGATTTTTGCGGAAGACCAGGAAATGCTGGAGTCTCAGCAGCGGAATTTACTGGCAAATCCCGAAAGGAAATTGCTGAAACTGAACATCGACAGTGGTGGTGTCCAGGCGAGGAAGGTCATTGACCGTCTGATTGCAGCTGAGACTAAGTGAGGACGCCATGGACGTCGTGATTGTAGATAAATACTGTGCCGCTGAAGATATCGTATGTCTGACCTTGGCCAGCGCAGACGGTAAGCCATTACCTGCCTTCAGCGCTGGCGCCCATATTGATGTTTTTCTTGGCCCGAATCTGTGCAGGCAATATTCGTTGTGTAACCCGCCATCCAGACACCAAACTTATCAGATAGCAGTGCTACGAGATAAAGCATCAAGAGGTGGTTCAATTAAAGCGCATGCATTAAAGGTTGGTGATGCGCTATCCATCAGTGAACCCCGCAATCTATTTCCAATGTCAGATGGTGCATCCCATTCCATCTTGATTGCGGGTGGCATCGGCATTACCCCGATACTTAGCATGGCAGAGCAATTATCTGCAGAGAACGGCTCTTTTGAACTTCACTATGTGAGTCGTAACCAAAGCCGAGCTGCGTTTTTACCACGCTTGATGACTACTCACCTGGCATCTTATTCCAACTACTATTTTAGTGATCAACCAGAGGGCGATCGATTTGACATTCACAAAGTACTCAAGGATCAGCCCAAAGACGCTCACCTTTATGTATGCGGACCAGCAGGTTTTATCGAGATGGTCATCTCAAGCGCGGTGTCTGCGGGTTGGGATACAGACAAACTTCATCAGGAACATTTTAAACCCGCAAACCCAGTACTGCTTTCCGCCAAGTTCTCTGTCAGATTAACCCGGTCTGGGCAAGTGATTCCGATATCTGCAGAGCAGACTGTCATTCATGCCCTAGCACAGTCCGGTATTGATATTCCAACTTCCTGCGAGCAAGGCGTTTGCGGCACGTGCATGGTCCAGCTGGAAGGTGGAACCCCCATACATCTTGACGCCTACCTGAGCGAGGAAGAAAAAGGCAATGGCTGCTTTTTGCCCTGTGTATCAAGGGGGGTGGGGGAATTGATTCTGGATTATTAGGTGACTGGCTCTTGAACCTTGCCCCTCAATTCTCCATCAGCAGCAGAATGGTTGGTACAAGGTTCAAGATTCAAGCTTTACACTGCTCAAATGCTTTCAAACGGTAGTCCGACATAGTTCTCGGCAATGGTTTGCCGACCGGCAAGCGAGCCGGTGTAATAATCAAAATCACTTTGCTGCATGCGCTGGTCAAAGTTATCGGCATCAGGAAACGTATGCAGTAATTTGGTCATGAACCAGGAGAATCGCTCTGCCTTCCAGATACGGCGAAGCGCCAGTTCAGAATATTTAGGCAGCAGATCGGTTCTGCCTTCCCGATAAACTTTCACCAGAATGCGGAAGAGGTAGCTGACATCCGACGCAGCCAGATTAAGCCCCTTAGCACCTGTTGGCGGGACAATATGCGCTGCATCACCCACCAGAAATAGATTCCCGTATTGCATCGGTTCAACTACATAGCTGCGCAGCGGCGCAATGCTCTTTTCAATGGAAGGTCCCGTCGCCAGTCTGGAAGCTACATCTGCCGGTAGACGCGTCTTGAGTTCTTGCCAGAATCTGTCATCAGACCAATCCTCTACTTTGTCAGACAAAGGGACTTGTAAGTAATAGCGGCTACGAGTGTGAGAGCGTTGGCTGCAGAGTACAAATCCGCGCTCATGCTGGGCATAAATCAGCTCATCACTCACTGGTGGAGTGTCTGACAATAAGCCAAGCCAACCAAACGGGTAGATTCTTTCATAATGCGTGAGAATGTCTGAGGGGATGCTTTGACGGGACACACCATGAAAGCCATCACAGCCCGCAATATAGTCACAGTCTAGTCTTAAATGCTTGCCTTCTTGCTCAAAGGTAATAAAAGGCTTCTCGCCCTTGAGTTCATGGAGTTGAACATGGCTTGCAGAATAAACCGTTAGTGCACCAGACTGGCTTCGCGCATCCATCAAATCACGAGTGACTTCCGTTTGCCCATAAACCATGACCGTTTTCCCCCCCGACAGCTGCTTAAGGTCAATACGTTCTCTGCGCCCGTTATAAATCAGCTCAACGCCTTCATGAATGAGGCCTTCATTTTCCATTCGTAATGACACACCAGCCTCCCGAAGCATGTCGACCATACCCTGTTCAAGAACCCCTGCCCGGATACGGCCGAGTACATATTCGGGTGTCTGTCTTTCCAGAATAATATTGTCAATGCCTGCCTTGGTTAACAGTTGGCCAAGCAATAACCCCGAAGGGCCTGCACCAATGATGGCAACTTTCGTTTTCATGCTTCCTCACTCCTGACATACATCAAAGTTTTAGAAACATATTCTCTAAAGAAACCACGGTGCTATGTAAGGCAATTTTCAGCAAAAAAATAGCACTTTTATAAAGTAGCTGTCTTGACCTTCCCCATCCAGATATCCCGAAAATTAGTTAGTATGACGCGCAAGAAGCTGGGGTCGTCGTTACTGGCGCGGTAGAGGTTACGGTTGGGTCTCAAAGCGAAATTCTGAAACCGGGTGATGCCTATTATTTTGACAGCCGGCTGCCACACAGTTTCAAAAACGTGTTTGAGGGAGAAAGCTCCATCATTAGCGCGGTGACGCCACCCTCGTTCTAGCCGTTAGCATCCAGACCGCAGGTATTTTGCATGAAAGTCGCAGATTGGCTCCTTCAGCCATTCAGGGTTTAACCAGACAGGACATGGGTTCGACGTAGCGCTGAAATGCCAGATAGCATGCAATTGCATTCCAGGACAAGTGTTCTCACGCTAAATGCCCGCATCAACTTTGTCATGGACAATGTTGATCAAGCGCCCCACGGCAAGTGTGGGGACGCTCAACAAGTGCGATACCAGTTTGGTGCGTTGCTTGCCTAGAATTCCGTCACCACGGTCACGCCTGCCACTTCGAATTTGTCCATGTTCATCAGCACCTCAATGGATTGCTCAAGGTTAATGGTCCGGCCTATCAGTTTTTCCGGTTGCAGCTTGCCAGAGGCCAGCATGGCGAACATGGCATCGTAGCGGTGGGCTTGCATGCCATGGCTGCCCAGAATTTCCAGCTCATTGGCAATGACCTTGCTCATGGGGATAGCCGGTGTGCTGTGCTCGCCCAGCATCAGCCCGATCTGGACATGCTTACCGCGTTTGCGCAGGTTGCTGATGGAATTAAAACATGTGATCGGGTGCCCCAGTGCATCCAGAGAGACGTGTGCTCCCCCTTTGGTAATTTCCTGGACGGCTTCCACCACGTTGGCGACGTTGCTGGCATTAATAGTGGCAACCGCTCCCAGTGAACGGGCGAGGCTTAGTTTGTCATCCGAAATATCAATGGCAATGACATTGGCGCCCACCGCATTGGCGATCATGATGGCAGAGAGCCCGACACCGCCACACCCGTGCACGGCTACCCACTGACCGGCTGATGTTTTGCCCTGATCCACAACGGCACGGAACGACGTGACAAACCGGCATCCGAGGCTGGCGGCGGTCGTAAAGTCTAGTGTCTCTGGCAAGGCGACCAGATTGAGATCCGCCAGATGTACTTCTACATACTCGGCAAATGAACCCCAGTGCGTAAAACCCGGCTGGAATTGATGATCACAGACTTGCTGGTTGCCAGAGTGGCACTCGGGGCAGTGGCCACACCCCGCTACAAACGGCACCGTTACCCGGTCGCCCACGCGCCATTTGGTGACTTGTTTGCCTACGGCTTCTACCGTGCCAGAGAATTCATGCCCCGGCACATGCGGAAGTCGGATATCCGGGTCATGTCCTACCCAGCCGTGCCAGTCGCTTCTGCATACACCGGTGGCTTTTACTTTGATGACTACCCCGTGATCAGTAGGTGTCGGGTCTGGTACCTGCATGAGTTGCGGGGCGGTAGAAAATGACTCATAGACAACTGCTTTCATCTTGGGCTCCCTCGTTGAATGATGCTTTTATTATGCAGAATCCCTATGAAATTACCTTTCTATTTTATCTTGTAGAGGCAAGTAATACGGCTTAAGCTTTCGTTTGCCACGTATATTTGAAGGAATCTTTCAGGATGGATGCAATTGATAAGGTAGACATTGCAATCGCAGACCGTTTGCAACAGGATGGACGCTTATCCAATGCCAAACTCGCAGAGCAACTCTCCATGAGTGAAGCCTCTTGCTGGCGGCGTCAAAAACGCCTGGAAGAGTCTGGGGTGATAGAGGGATATCAGGCGGTGCTGAACCGCCGCAAGCTCGGGATCGGGGTCATGGCGTTTGTGCAGATTGTCTGTACACAACATAGCGAAGAGGTCACCGCAGCCTTTGAGAAGATCATACAGGTGTGTCCCAACGTATTGGCCTGCCACAACACCACAGGAGAAGCTGACTTTTTATTGCAGGTGGTAGCCCGGGATCTGGATGACTATAGCCGGTTTGTCGAGAAAGTGCTGCGCAAGTTGCCGGGTGTGTTAAGCATCCGCACCAATATCTCGCTGCGGGAAATGAAAATGACCAACAAGCTACCCATCACGGACTTTGTGAATGCATGACCGGAGATGAAAAAGCAGTTGAGTCCAGCTGGCGAGTGCAAAATGCCCGTATTCAAGGCGGCCATCTTTTGTGCGGCAGCCAATAAACCAACGCCCTGACGCAGCGATGCATCAGGGCGGAAGGCCGAGGGCGCAGAAAGAGGCAAGCACTTAAAAACAAACGACTGTGATCCGGATGTTTCAGGGCTTGCCTTTTGTGCCAGCGTTTAACCGGAGATACCGGCTACCCGGGCGCGGGCTATGTGCAGTTTTTTGTAGCTGTCGATCAGGCGCTGATGTCTGTCCAGACCTTCCAGCTTCATGCTGGTGGGGGTCAGACCAAAGAATCGGACACTGCCTTCAACAGAACCGATCACGGCATCCATGCGCTCATTGCCAAACATGCGACGGAAATTGGTCTCGTAGTGTTCCAGTTCCAGCTCGTCGTCCAGCAACACTTCCAGCACCACATCCATGGCCTGATAGAACAAGACACGATCAACCGTGTTGTCGTTGTATTGCAGGAAGGCTTCTACCCGTTCTTTCGCCTCTTCGAATTGCCGCAGGGCGAGGTTGATCAGCAGTTTCAATTCCAGAATGGTCAGCTGACCCCAGACGGTATTTTCATCAAACTCGATGCCGATCAGGGTGATGATGTTGGTGTAGTCGTCCTCTTCGCTGTCTTCCAGACGTTCCAGCAGGGCAGCCAGCGCGTCGTCATCCAGGCGATGCAGGTTCAGGATGTCCTCACGGAATTGCAGTGCTTTGTTCGTGTTATCCCAGACCAGATCTTCCACCGGATAGACTTCCGAATAGTCCGGTACCAGAATGCGGCAGGCTGTTGCCCCCAGCTGGTCGTACACGGCCATGTACACTTCTTTGCCCATGCCTTCGAGAATGCCTAACAGCGTGGCGGCTTCATCCGCGTTAGAGTTTTCACCCTGACCGGAGAAATCCCATTCCACAAATTCGTAATCTGCTTTGGCACTAAAGAAGCGCCATGACACCACACCGCTAGAGTCGATGAAGTGTTCGACAAAGTTGTTCGGCTCTGTAACGGCATTACTCTCGAAGGTAGGGCGAGGCAAGTCGTTCAGGCCTTCAAAACTGCGACCTTGCAGCAACTCGGTCAGGCTGCGTTCTAGTGCGACTTCCAGGCTTGGGTGTGCGCCAAACGAGGCAAACACACCGCCGGTACGCGGGTTCATCAGCGTAACGCACATGACCGGAAATTCACCACCCAGCGATGCATCCTTGACCAGCACCGGAAAGCCTTGCTCTTCCAGCCCCTGAATGCCGGCGACAATGCCAGGGTATTTGGCCAGGACTTCTGCCGGTACATCCGGCAATGCAATTTCGCCCTCCAGGATTTCGCGCTTGACCGCACGCTCGAAAATTTCTGACAGACATTGCACCTGTGCTTCTGCCAGCGTATTGCCGGCGCTCATGCCGTTGCTCAGGTACAGGTTATCGATCAGATTGGTGGGGAAGTACACCACCTCGCCGTCTGACTGGCGCACATACGGTAGTGCACAGATGCCGCGTTCGGTATTGCCGGAGTTGGTATCAAACAAATGGGAGGCACGCAGCTCGCCATCCGGGTTGTAAATCTCCAGACAATATTCGTCCAGAAGTCCGGCAGGCAGTGCGTCTTTTCGGCCCGGCTTGAACCAGCGCTCTTCCGGGTAGTGCACGAACGGTGCGTTGCCGATGTCCTCTCCCCAATACTGGTCGTTGTAGAAGTGATTGCAGCTCAGGCGTTCGATATATTCGCCCAGTGCCGATGCCAGCGCGCTTTCCTTGGTGGAGCCCTTGCCGTTGGTAAAGCACATCGGGGAGTGCGCATCGCGGATGTGCAGTGACCAGACATTGGGCACCAGGTTGCGCCAGGAGGCGATTTCGATCTTGATGCCCAGCGCAGCCAGCACCGCCGACATATTGGCAATGGTTTGCTCCAGCGGCAGATCCTTGCCCGGGATAAAGGTGCTGGTGTGGGTATCCGGATTCACCGTCAATAGTGCCTGGGCGTCTGCATCCAGGTTTTCAACTTCTTCAATGATGAATTCCGGCCCGGTCTGCACTACCTTTTTCACCGTGCAACGGTCGATAGAACGCAGAATGCCTTCACGGTCTTTGGCGGAGATGTCTTCCGGCAGCTCGACCTGAATCTTGAAAATCTGTTTGTAGCGGTTTTCCGGATCGACAATATTGTTCTGCGACAGGCGTATGTTCTCGGTCGGGATATTGCGGGTGCTGCAATACAACTTCACGAAGTAAGCTGCACACAGGGCTGACGAGGCCAGAAAGTAATCAAACGGTCCTGGTGCAGAGCCATCGCCCTTGTAACGGATGGGCTGATCGGCAATGACCGTGAAATCGTCGAACTTGGCTTCCAGACGAAGCTTGTCGAGAAAGTTGACCTTGATTTCCATGAGAGAACTCCAAAATAGCGCTAAAAATAATTGACTTCCCCGGCCTTCTACGACACCGGGTAAAGCGCTAAGCGCTGATTGGCGTTGCTCGAATGCGATCTGGGGTTGCTCCCCCAAGGCCGAATAGCGGAATTATGATGGCAAATCCGAATGTAATCAAACATCGCGGGCTATGCACTCTTGTTATTTGCGTATCCGGCAACGGGAGCGCAGCGGGTGAAGTCATTTGGCTGCCGTGCTGCCTTTGGCCGTTTGCATGTAGTCCGCTATCTCGATCTTGCCCTCTGACCTGAGCCCGTTTTCTACCCCCTGAAAGTCTTGCTGGCTGCGGTTCTGGCTGAGTTTGAACTTGCCCTTGATCTCGTCAATGGCAATTTCAATGCCGATGATGGCCTTCATTTGTGTCTCGATGTAATCCACTGGCGCATCTGTAATGTGCCAGGGGTCGGCACGGCCAGATTCCTGCTGGTTGCTCAGTCGCCCGATTTGCTGGTACACCCAGTCTTGGTCATCCACCACCCGGATTTTTCCTTTTACCTGAATCATGGTGTAGTTCCAGGTTGGCACTTGTTTGCCATTTTCCTTTTTGCTGGGGTACCAGCCGGGGGTGACATAGGCGTCTGGCCCGTAGAAGACCACCAGTACTTCACAGCCGGTCCGGAACGCGGCCAGCTGCGGGTTCGCCCTGGCGATATGTGCCTGCAGCGTTTGCCCGGACTCATGCTGAACCAGTAAAAAGGGGACGGCGTTTGCTTCAAGTCCGTTGACCGAGGTAAAAATCGTCCCCAAGGGGAAGTGACTGATCAGGGAGCGGAGAGTGTCAGGGTCATCCTGACGGAAAGAGGCGGGACAATACATATTTTCTCTCTGGCAGATAGGAAAGGTTGGTGTCTGTGTAGTATCTTGTGTTTGACTGGTTTGTAGAAGTGCCGGTTTTATGAAATATTACTGGTCCAGTTTGGGACCGCTTTGCAGCGCAAAGACCGTGTAAAAGTCACGGTATGGACAGAGGCGTGGTAGGCAAGCGCCTGTCTACCCAAAAGGCAACACCATGAAATTTAAAGATATCCATAGCGTGCTCAAGACTCAGATACTGAACGGGGTTTATCCGGTACATTTGCCATCCACGCGTTATCTGGCGGGGGAGCTGGGGGTATCCAGAACGACGGTGTCGCTGGTCTTTGAACAACTGGCTGCAGAAGGGTACATCGAGCTAAAACAAGGCGCGCGCGCAAAAGTGGCCGGAGAGTTTTCCCTAAAGCCGGATGACAAGCGGGGCGGGGTGGCCTCAATACCATCCGTTGACCGCTTACCCCGTTTGTCCGGGATGGGTGAACAGCTCAGTCAGTTGTCCATGGACATGAAATACCGGCTTGAGCCTGTCCTGTATGACTTTTCTTACGGCGATATTGCCAAGGCGAATTTCCCGACTAGGCACTGGCGACAGTCGCTGCATGCTGCGATGTCATCTTCGCCCTTCACATATGATTATCAGGACCCTGCCGGCTTGGCCGTGTTAAGGAATGCGCTTCAAGGGTATTTGTGGCGCGCCAGAGGCGTCAATTGTGACCCTGACCAGATCATCATCACGTCAGGGACTCAGCAAGCACTGGATATTGTGGCGCGGCTGTTTTTGGACCGGCAGCGCAGGGTTGCACTTGAAGATCCTTGCTACAAGATGGCAAAAAATCTGTTTGCCGCTTCCATGGCAGAGCTGATCCATATCCCGGTGGATGAACAGGGTCTGATGGTGGATCACCTGGACACCATCAAGGCAGATCTCGTGTATGTCACCCCCTCGCATCAGTTTCCGCTGGGGGGAACGCTGCCGATTGAGCGACGGATGAAACTGATCGACTGGGCCAGACAGCATGGCAGCCTGATCATCGAAGATGACTACGATGGCGAATACCGGTACGACATGAAGCCGATCTCGCCATTGTTTAACTTCAGTGATGCCGACAATGTGATGTATATCAGCTCGGTGTCCAAAATTCTGGCGCCCGTCATCCGGCTGGGTTTTATGGTGGTACCCAAAGGGCTGGTGGATGTTGCCAGAAAGGCCAAGGCATTGCTGGACCGGCAGAGCGGGGTCTTTGAACAAATTGCCTTGAGCCACTTTATATCGAATGGCCATTATGAGCGGCATATCCGGCAGTCCCGCAAGCATTTTGCAGATATCCGGCGTCGTCTGCTCAGCGGGTTGACAGACGTACTGGGTAACGACATCCGCATTTCCGGCTCCGCCGCGGGGCTGCACATTGTGGTGTGGTTTAACCGGATTCCCAAACGGGACGAAGCCGGATTTGTAGCCTATTTGCGCAGCCACAGTGTCGGCATCTATCCGGTATCTGGCTTGTTTACCCAGCATCAGACCACAGATTGCGCCGGCTTCGTGATGGGCTACAGCAGTATTCATGCCGACCTGATCCATCCAGGGCTGATCAGATTACAGGCGTTGTATCGGGCGTTTGTTGAGCCGTCAAATAGATGATTTTTACCCTGATAGTCTGACAAGCCTGGAATTTAGGGCCATCATTTTTACCGCAGCGATGGTAGGGACGAGAATATTGTTCTTGATGACTAGTCCTTAGGGGCTTTGGGCATAACCCCACCCGGACACAATGGTGTCACTGATTTACTCTGGAGGAATGGGCTACTATACTCAACGAATGCAGTTTGTCTTGAACTTCCCACCGTTGGAGGTACAGATAAATGAGTAATGATTCGATGTATCACGCCGGGATGCGGAAGCTTCAGGACATACGTGACACTCGCCGCATCGCAGACCGGCTGGAACAAGTGATTGTGCATGGCACTTTCACCGAGAGCGATCGTGAATTCATCCATAAGTGTCCCATGGTGTTTGTCGCAACTGCGGACGCAGAGGGTAAGCCGGATTGCTCTTATAAAGGGGGCTTGCCCGGGTTTGTGCGTGTGCTGGATGACAAGACCCTTGTGCTGCCCGATTATGACGGCAATGGCATGTACCGGTCTTGGGGAAACCTTGTTGTAAACCCGCATATCGGACTGCTCTTCATTGATTTTGAACATCAGAGCCGTCTTCGGGTTAACGGAACTGCCGTGATCAGTGACGATGATCCTGTGCGTTCAGAATATCCTGGTTCGGTCTTTATCGTACGAATGACAGTAGATAAGATCTTTCCGGCTTGCCCGCGATATATTCACAAAATGCATTTGGCCGAGCTTTCCGTCTATGTACCCCAGGCAAACTACTCGCCGCCTGTGCCCGCCTGGAAGACTTTCGATGATTTTCGCGATGCCTTGCCTGAGCGTGATCAGGTGGCTGATGACTAGTCTGTGAGCATTACTCTGAGCAAATCAATTTTGCTTCAATTAGGTTATAGCTGCGTTGAACAGCAGCCTGTTTCATGCACATAGAGAGTAATTCTTGCAATGGCAAAGGTCGGCCAAACAGATATCCCTGATAACTACGGCAGCCATGAAGATTCAGAAATTGCAGTTGATCTTCTGTTTCTACCCCTTCTGCAAGTACATTCAGATTTAATGCGTTACCTAGCGCCAGGACCGAACGGACAATGGCTGCATCGTTCTGGTCACTCATGACGCCCTGAACAAACGATTTATCAATTTTCAGTTGGTCTATTGGGAGTTTTTTCAGGTACGCAAGGGAAGAATAACCCGTACCAAAATCATCCAGTGCAAAGCGCACACCGTGATGGCGTAAGGGCAGCATTTTCGTGCTACTGCTTTCTATATCGTCTAATAATCCGCTTTCAGTAAGCTCTAATAACAGACGATGTGGTGGCGCATCAGTTGCGTCGAGTATGTCTTGTACTTGTTGGGTAAAGTCAGGCTGACGTAATTGCTTGGCGCTTACATTGACCGACAGGCTAAAGGAAGGCATGCCGGGTTGTTGGCTAAACTTTTTCAGGAGTTTGCAGCTCTGTAGCAGCACCCAGTTTCCTATGGGCAGAATCAAACCGGTTTCTTCAGCCAGCGGGATGAACTGGTCAGGCGGCATCAGCCCCAAGGTAGGGTGCTGCCACCTGAGCAGAACTTCCGCACCGTAGATGTTTCCTGCGTGATCTACCTGTGGCTGATACATTAAAACCAGTTGCTCATCCGAAATCGCCTGTCGAAGTGCCGCTTCCAGGCTGGCTCGCTCACTTAGTGACTTTTGCATTTGCGGATCAAAGAAATGGACGGTATTTCTTCCGGCAGACTTGGCGCTGTATAGCGCAAGATCCGCACGCTTCATGAGCTCTTCACTGTTATGCTGTCCATCGGCAAACATGGTAATACCTATGCTGGGTGTGGCATGGTAATTATGGCCTGCCAAGTCATAAGGAATATTCAGAGACAGGCGAATGCGTTCTCCCAAACGCTGCGCAAGTGATGCAGCTTCATCACGATATTTGCTCAGTTTGGGTAACAGCACCACAAACTCATCCCCCCCGAGACGAGCGACGGTATCAATTTCACGGACACATTGGTTTAGCCGCTTTGCAACCTCCTGCAGCAGCAAGTCCCCCATGTCATGGCCAAGCGTATCGTTGAGTGTTTTGAAGTTGTCCAGGTCGATGAACAATAATGCACCTTCATTGCCTCTGCGCCCGGCGCTTCTCGTTGCTTTTTCCAAATGTTCCAGCAACAGACGCCGATTTGGCAATCGGGTTAAAGGATCGTAAAAAGCCAGATTGCGGATTTCATCCTCATCATGTTTACGTTGCGTGATGTCGGTTAACGTTGCCACATAGTGGCTGATGTGATTCTGTGCGTTTTTAACCGCTGTGATGGTGAGCCATTCTGGATAAATGTCGCCATTCTTGCGGCGGTTCCAGATTTCACCACTCCAATTGTTGCAACGATGTAGTTGCTGCCACATTTCTTGATAGAACTCAGGCGGATGCTTGCCTGAACTTAACAGGTGCGGTGTTTGACCGATTGCTTCATCCTCACTGTAACCGGTGATCTTGCAGAATGCCTGGTTGACACGAAGGATCGTATTATCGGCATCCGTCACGAAAATGCCTTCTTGTGATTCAAATGCGGCAGCGGCAATGCGTAGCTGCTCTGCATCCCGCTGGCGGATGATTTCAAGTTTCTCAAAGCGCAGGTAGTACACGCTGGAGAGGCTGATCAGCAGTAGCAAAATACTGCCGACCACCAACACCACTAATTTGGCTTCGCGTTGCCAGTTGGCCAATATTTGCTGACGGTCCTGTCTCACGACAATGATGAACGGGTAATTGCGAGAGGCGCGGTAAGCAATCAGGAGCTGCATCCCTTCGGGTTGCGTTTCAAAATAGCTACCCGTTTCACTTTGCAGCAGGCTGTTACGCAGCATTGGGTTGTACACAATGCCTGCTGGCTGACTGCCATTACGGATCAAGAGGCCGCCATCGTAACGCAGCAGATCTACCTGCCCTTGATCGGCTGTCAGGTGAGTGTTGTAAAAGTTCAGAAAGTAATCCGTGTTAAGTGCCGCTACTACTGTGTGCCAGCTGCCATCTTTCTGAGGGCTATCCAGTAACAGGGGAATAAAATTCAGATCACTATTTGCAGGGTGTGTTTGGGTTTTGTGATCGGCAAAGTCTCGTCCTGTGAACAGTGGCCCACTGCGTAGAACAGACACCGGCGTTGTGCTTTGGGGTATGAAGACACGCCGATCCAGCTTTATGCCAATGTTTTCAGCATTGGAGCTTTGGTAGATGCGGTCGCCGGGGTCGGCAAAGGAAATCGAACGTAGATAGGGTGCTTGTTGCAAGTAGAATGGCAGGCGCACGGCGGCGATTGGGTCACTAGCTGCCAGGGTGAGGGTTCTCTCTACGACGGTGAGGCTTTGCGTCAGGTGGTCTTCTATCGCACGTGTGGTTAGATTCGCCAGTGCAACCTGCCGCTCAAGCGTGTCATTGTGCAACCGCCACAAGATCGAACCTGTAGCGGTAATAACGGTGGTCAGCACAAGTAGCACTGCTGTCAGAAAGACGGTGCGATGGGTTCTTCGTGAAGCCGATGAGCGGTGGAATCCAGAACTGTCCAAAATGTTAGCCAGTATCAGTTTTCTGCGATCAGATCGAGTTTGTTGCGCTTGATGGCGGCCATCAGACGACCATCGGCACGGACCTTGTTCAGGAAAGCGGAAACACGCTGATACCAGGCGTCATCATTCTTCTGCATGGCATAGGCGTAATGCGTCAGGTGGTAGGTGCTAGGCGGGGACACCAGGCGAGCCCAGTCCGTGGTTTCCAGCATACGACGGCTGAAAGGGTAGTCGGTCATGAATACATCTGCACGGCCAGCTTCTACTTCCTGCTCACGCCCTTGCGGAGTATCGGTGACTAGCAGCGTGGCTTGTTTGAGTTTGTCCCGCATGACGGTCTCATGCAGCGTTCCCTTGGCAACCGCTACCACTGTTCCAGGTTTATCGATGTCGGCCCAAGTCTGGATACGACGGTTACTGCGTGTCGTGATGGCGTAGATATCACTGACCAGATGCGGCCGTGTAAAACGAAGGCGTTCGCTACGTTGCGGCGTAATGCCAATTGCAAACATTGCTATGTCGCACTTGTCTTGCTCGATGTCGTTGATGAGGGTGGCAAACGAACTATCAATGAAACGCACAGGCACACGTAATTCCTGGCCAAGTGCGATGGCCATATCAATATCAATGCCAGAAAGCTGCAGGGTTTTCGGATTGCGATAGGAGATACCGTAATAGTCCGGCCAGATACAGACCTTCAATTCATTTGCATCTCGGATCTTTTCCATGTGTCCAGCTTGGACGGCCGGCAGACTCAGGAGGCTGGTTGCAGCCAGAATGCTCAGGACAATGCGTTTCATGGTGGGGGCTTTCGGGGTTGCTTGTATTCTTGACCACTCCGCAGCATGTGCAGATCCACTGTAAATAAGCATGCGGGGTCAGATAGGTGCGGCAATTCTATCGGCCCCTGTCCTGTTGTATTTTGTTACAAATCAAAAATTACCCGTAAAGCATTCATTTTAGAACTTGCTTAACGAGCATAAGGGTTGATTGGGTTCGTTTTCAGGAATAAAAAGTACATTGTGCTGTTATACATGGCATTTAATGACTTGAAACTGCTTTGCCCAGACAACCTTCATTTAGTCATCATTCTTTTGCCATTGAATATCAGGGTTGCTAAGTTTAAACGACACTCTCTGCGGGTGGTTTAACGACACGAGGTATTCAACCGGACGGCGTTTGGTATCCAGAATAACCCCTTTGTAAGCGAGCGCGGGGCTACCAGAAGGTAGTTTGAGCAATTCTGATTCTTCATCCGTCAGTAGTACCACCCTGACTTCGCCTTCATCACTGCCCATGACCAGACCATAGCGCGTGTATAGCAATTGGTATAGCGATTGTCCGTCAATCAGATCACTGGCGGTGAGCTGCGGCACAAAGTTCAGCGGAATGTAGCTGGTTTCAATACAAAATGGCACATCATCAATGCTGCGCAGTCTGCGGATGACAACCAGGGCATCTCCTTCAGGTATCTGTAACTGTCTGGCCATGCTGGTGCTGGCTGGAATTGTCTGAAAATGCAGCAGGGTACTGCCAGCCTGAGTACCATGGGTTTCTAGCAGGTTGGACAGGCTTTGGGGGCGGCTCATGGGGCGTTGTACATCGGGTGCTTTGACAAATGTGCCCCGATTGCCTCTGCGTTCCAGAATGCCTTCGCTAATTAACTGTTCTATCGCTTTACGCAAGGTCATTCGGCTGATGCCAAGGTGCGTCGCCAGGTCCCTTTCTGCGGGTATCTGCTTGCCCTCAGCAAACTCGGGTGCTTCCAGCATGCTCAGGATGGCTTGCCTGGCTTTATGATGCACCAGCTTGTCTTGTCGTCTTAGTGGCTGCGTTTTGGTGTTATTCATGGTCTATCTTGCCGGGTGAAATATCGTTAGGTAAATGATTTTGCTAACCCATTGTTTTTCAAATGTATAGGTGACTCTCTTGGGGGCAGTTCAGGTATTTTTTGCTAGACCATGACCGACTCAAAAAATGGATTTTAATCCGGTTCCTTGTTTTTGTGGTCTATAAAGTGGTACAAATTGTTCGTGGTACATTTTATGGTCTATCAAGGGGGCGGCATGATACAGGGTTTTTATCAGGACAAATTTGTAGGTTCATTGCTGCAGGCAGCAGCATCTGTTGATGAGGCCGCCAGATACGGAGAGCAGATTGCCCATGAAATCGACCGCATATACTTTGTAAGTTGCGGTGCGCCAAACCGGGTGATGCTGGGGTTGCAGTACTGGATCGAAAAATTCAGCCCGACGCTGGAAGTACGGCGCTATTTTCCGGCTGAATTTATGGATATGCAGCCACCACGACTGGACAGTCGTACACTGGTGGTTCTGGCATCCAAGTCTGGTACTACTACAGAGACCGTTGCAGCAGCCCGGTTTTTGCAAAATCTGCCCTGCAAAACACTGGCGGTGACGCAAACTGCAGAACTGCCGCTTGCACAAAGTGTACAAAAGGTATTTTTGACCGGAAAAACAGACGAAGCCTATTTTGGCTGTTTCATGCTATTGCAAGCCGTCATAGGCGGCATTCTGGCTTCACGCGATCAATGGCCGTATCGCGCGCAGCTGCTGTCATCGCTCAAGGCTTTACCGCTGGCATTGGCAGAAGCGGTGATAGGCAATGACGCGCGCGCAGCCGCAGAGGCGCGCTTATACAAGGATGACCGGATTCTTTACCATCTGGCTTCCGGCCCGATGTTTACAGCAGCCTATGTATTGGGAACCTGTATTCTGGCAGAAAGCCAGTGGATGCACAGTCATGCCCTTGAGGCTGCCGAGTTCTTCCACGGCCCCTTCGAAATTGTCGACCACACGACGCCTTTGATCCTGTTTCTGGGGGAAGACCCCAGCAGGCCACAAATGGAACGGGTAGTACGCTTTTGCCAGCGCTATACGGAAAGAACCATGATTTATGATGCCAAAGACTTTGTCATGACCGGCATTGCGCCAGAAATCCGGCCGATTGTCGCGCCCTATATTGTCGGCATTGCAGCAGAGCGAATTGCTGCACATCTGGCCGTATGGCACGAACAGCCACTGACCACCCGGCGTTATATGTGGAAGACGGAGTATTAAACATGCTTTCTATACTGGGGCTGGGCGATAACACGTTTGATGTATATCTGGACAAGGGGCTTGAATATCCTGGCGGTAATGCGGTCAATGTGGCCGTATTTGCCGCTCGGCTGGGATGCCGAGCGGCGTACTTGGGCAGGGTGGGGTGTGATGCCGAAGGGGATTACCTCCGTCATTGTCTAGCATTAGAGTCTGTAGATGTCTCCCGGCTACAGGTGGATGAGACGCATGCAACCGCATGGGCATGCGTGACCCATCAGGAGGGAGATCGCCTGTTTCTGGGGAGTGAGCAGGGCGCGTCTGCACAGCTTGTATTGGCAGAAGAGGATGTTGAACAGCTTGCCGCATACAATCTGGTACATACCAGTATCTATAGCCATCTCGTCCATCAATTGCCGCAGATACGCCTGGCAGCCAAGTACCTGTCTTTTGATTTTTCTGATGACTGGACAAGCGACCTGCTAAATCAGGTGGCTCCTTTTCTTGATATCGGGTTTGTATCCATGGCAGATAAAAGTGAGGCTGAGGTTCAGTCCGTGTTGGCTCGGTTGACTGGCTTGGGCACAAAAATCGCTGTCGCCACCCTGGGCAAGGCCGGTGTCGTTGTGTTTGATGGCGTGAATATGTATCAAGCGGAAAGTCTGCCTGTCGCCGTGGTAGATACCTTGGGCGCAGGTGACGGTTTTATTGCCGGGTTTCTGGTGTCTTGGTTGCAATATCAGTCAATCAATAAGGCGCTGAATGCCGGGCTGGCCTATGCTGCGCAGGTTTGCCAGTCTGAAGGAGGATTCGGTTACCCCAGAAACACGCCTGATGACCGTTGGGAGAAATTGAAACGTCAATTTCTCATGTAATGCCCTTAAATTACTTCTTGCACCTTAATGTCGTAGCGTTATCACCTGCATTCTGACCATGGACAATTTGTCCTTACAAAGTGAATGTCTGCATGGCGGATATTTACTTTGTAAACGGTCGCTTGGTTTATTAAACAAGTTTTCGATACCTTGATGACGATCATCAGTTTCCTGACTGTGCATCAGAGTAATGCATTTGCCAAGCTGTTCTGTCAGAAATGACCGCAGGGTCTAATTTTTGTCTGCTTGTTGATAGTCTTACAGAGAATCAACCTCGTCATTCTTCCCTGTGTGGTGACACATACAAGTATTGCCAATGCTGTGCTGTCATTAAAACCCAACAGAATCAGCGGTATATCAGGTCTTTTCGGTGTTTCTGGCTGTTGATGAAAATAAATGCTTATTTTGTATGTTAAATTTTGCATTTGTTTGATCTTGGTCTAAAACGATAGATTACAGATCAGGTTTACTGACTCCGGTATAAAGGTTTGCATCACCATCATATGGTAATGTCATGAAGAATAAGGCATCGAGGGTATTTCATGCATCACAAATTCAAGAAGCCGGTGATGATCGGCTTCATCGCGTCAAGCGCGCTATTGGCTGGCTGTGCAACACAGCAGCTATCACCAGTGTCTTCCACTGAAATCACCTCTGTTGCATCTGCAGATTTAAACCAGATTAATGCAGCGATTCAGCCACTTGGCGGCCCGTTGAGTCTGGAAGAGGCTATTGCCCGCGCCATGAAGTACAACCTGGACCGTCGTGTCAAACTGATGGAACAGGCAATTACCATGGGGCAGTATGAAGTAGGCAACTATGACATGTTACCTAAACTGGTCGCTTCTGCCGGATACCATGGGCGTGACAAGGACCTGATCTCCAAAAGCCGGGATTCGATTACCGGCGACCTCTCGACGTCGAATCCTTATATCTCCAGTGACAGAAACACCACGACGGCTGACTTGAGTTTTACCTGGAGCCTGCTGGATTTTGGCCAGAGCTATTACGCTGCCAAACAGAATGCTGACCGGGTGCTGATTGCCGGTGAACGGCGTCGTAAAGCCTTACAAAACCTGGTGCAGGATGTGAGCACCGCGTTCTGGAAAGCGGCAAGTGCCCAGAAACTGAAAGCCGAAGTCAAAACCGCCATTGTCAATGCCGAAGCGGCGCTGGAAGATGCGCGCAAGGTAGAAGCAGAGCGCCTGCGTCCGCCGCTGGAGGCGCTGCGTTACCAGCGCCAGGTGCTGGAAAACCTGAGACTATTAGAAACCATTGATCACGAACTATCTACGTCCCGGACGGAGCTGGCAGCACTGATCGGGTTGCCGTTAACGGCCAATTTTGAGGTGGTAGAGCCGGCGCAGGCGGTGAGCGACAAATGGCTGGAAACACCTGTCGAAAAAATGGAAGCCTTGGCGATTGCCAATAATCCGGATTTTCGTGAATCGTTTTACAACACCCGGATTGCGACCGAAGAAACGCGTCGCACCATGCTAAAACTGTTCCCGGGCATTTCCTTTACCGCTGCGCTGAAATCCACGGATGACAGCTACCAGATTTACCAGAACTGGCAAGAGGCGGGCCTGCAGGTTTCCTATAACCTGTTGGGCTTGTTGTCTGCACCTGCACAAAATCGTCTGGCAGACGCTGGCGTCAAACTGGCAGATCAGCGTCGTCAGGCGACGCTGATGGCGATTCTGGCACAGGTCCATATTGCCAGACTGCAATACCAGCATACCTATCGTCAGTACCTGCGCGCCGATGCCATCTGGCAAGTCGATGCAAAAATTGCTGACCAGTTTGCCAAGCAGGCACAAGTGCAAAAGCAGTCCCAGCTCGATAGCGTCGCCAATCAGACCGCTGCCATTTTGAGCCAGCTGCGCCGTTATCAGGCGTTGGCGGTGGCCAATGCGTCCGCCAGCAAATTGCGTGCAACGCTGGGTATGGAGCCTGTCGTGATCGGGAGCGGCAATATGTCGCTGGCCGACCTTACTCAGGCCGTCAACAAGGCGCTGGCTGCCTGGTATACCGATTTGCCAGCAGTTACAGATAACGCATCAACAGAAAAAGTGTTGCTGAACGAGGTATCCAGATGACAGTACGTCGTTTGTCTGTATCCCTGGTTTTGCTGGCCTGCGCCCACAGTTTTGCCGAGACGCCTGCCACCAAACCGGCTCCGGAAATTCGTGCACAGCTGACACCAAAGCGTTACACCACCCTGGCGGCAGAGGTGGGGGCCAAGGTGTTGCGCCTGCCGTTTCAGGAAGGGGATGCCTTCAAGGCAGGGGCTACGCTGGTGACGTTTGATTGTTCGATCCAGCAAGCGCAGCTTGGTAAAGCCAATGCAGCCCTGAAAGCATCTGAAAAAACCTGGCAGGCCAACAAACGCCTGGAAGAACTCAATGCCGTGGGCAAAGTGGAACTGGATGTGTCGGAGTCTGAAGTCAGCAAGGCGCGCGCCGAGGTGACGACCAACGCGGCCGTGTTGAGAAAGTGCACGGTCAGTGCGCCGTTTGCCGGCCGTGTGGCAGAGCAAAAAGTCAGGGAGCAGCAATTTGTCCAGCCAGGGCAGGTGATGCTGGAAATCATCGATGATTCTGTGCTGGAGCTGGTGTTTATCGTGCCTTCCAAGTGGCTGGCCTGGGTTAAACCGGGATATGGCTTTCAGGTCAGGGTGGATGAAACAGGCAAGTCGTATCCGGCCAAGGTGCAGCGCATTGGCGCCAGGGTAGACCCGGTGAGCCAGACCGTGAAATTGACCGCGGCGATCGACGGCAAGTTCAAAGAATTGATAGCAGGGATGAGCGGGCGGGTCATGATGACACCACCTGCCGGACAGTGATCTGTCCAGAATTGTGATTGGAGTATCAAATATGTGGAATCGTCGCAGCTTACCGGCGCTTTTGAAACGTCTGCTTGCTAACAGCCTGTCTGGTGCAAACGCGCAGCCTGTCCTGTACAAGCGGGTTCCAAAACCATTGGCGCTGGAGCAGCGGTTCATGTTTGATGCGGCTGCTGTCGATACGACGGTGACCGTGTTTGACAGTCATCTATCGGATTCCACAACTGCTACCGATACCACCAGTCTGGATGCAACCCGCACGACGCTGGAACCCGTAACAACCGACACCAAGACAGTGGTGGATACGTCTGTTGCCAGCGTGCCGGTCTCTACGGCACGCGAAGTCATGTTTATCGAGGACGATGTACCGGACTTTACCCAATTGGTGAGCAATGCCCGTGCTGGTGTGCAGGTTTATGTGCTGGACCATACGCGGGACGGTTTGTTGCAGATCAGCGATATCCTCCAGGGGCAGCAGGATATCTCGGCCATTCACATTGTCACGCACGGTAGCGAAGCCGCCATTTCATTGGGTACATTGACGCTGGATGCGGCCAATATCACCCAGTTCAGTGCAACGCTGCAAAGCATCGGGAAGAGCCTGAGCGCAGATGGCGACATTTTGGTGTACGGCTGTGATATTGCCGCCGGCAATGATGGCCAGATGCTGATCAATAGCATGGCAAGCTTAACGTCGGCAGACGTGAATGCTTCTACCGACACCACCGGTGCAGCAAGTACCGGGGGTAACTGGCAGCTGGAGTTCCGTACCGGGCAGATCGATACGTCGGTATTTCTGACCGATACCGGTATACAAACCTATGCCGACCGACTGACAACCGTTTCGCTGTCGGGTTCTGCAGGTTGGGTGCCGATCATGTTTGGTGCAAGCAAAGATCCGAATAATGATAGCCAGGCAGGCGCTGCTGATACGGATATCATTGGTGATGCGACCCACGGTTCGCTCTATACCGCTTATAGCGATAGCGGCACTACCTCGACTGCAGACGATTATCTGTATTTCCGGATGCGGATTGATAACCCGACTAGCCCTACCAATTTCTCTGGTGTAGCGATTGTTGGTATCGATGCCAATGGCGATGGGCGTGTTGATCTCTTTATGTCGGTGGACGGGCGGAATAACAGCCAGGCGGTCAAACTGCTGGACCCGGGTACTGGCCTGAACATTTCCCCGAATACCACTACCACCCAGCCGTTACCCAGCGGCTGGCTGCCGAATAATGGCGTGTATGCGTTTAACAGCAGTAATTATTCGGTAAATGCCGTCTCTGCCTTGAATGACCCGAACTGGGGACCATCCTCAGTTAATCCGACTACAGGAACAGCATCCAACCTAACTGGAGATGCGGCGACAGATGTCTTTATTAGCTGGCGCATACCCCTGGCCGATCTGGCAGCTGTTTTGGCGCAGCCATCACTTGTCGACAAAAGCGGTGTATACGGCCCAAGGGGCAGCACCGGCATACAAGGCTTTAACAAAGACACGGTGGTCAAATACGTCAGTTTTACCCAAACCCAGCCTGGCCCGATTAACGGTGACTTGAACGGGGTAGGGGCCAGTTATGACAAGAATGCCACGTTTGCACAGTTGGGTGCATTTACTGACCCCATGTCGGCCAGTAACCCCGTGCCTGCATCTACCGGGCTAACCATTACCGATAATGTCCCGGGCATTGCCAACGGCGATGTCACCTTTACGTTCAAGTTTACGGATGGCGTAACCGGCTTCGACATCAATGACATCACGATCTCCGGCGGGACCAAAGGTACCTTTACCCAGGTCAGTGCAGATACCTATACCCTGGTTGTGCATCCGGCAGCCGGAACGGATAACGGGACCATTGATGTAAGCGTATCTGCCGGTGCGGCAACCAGCAATGGCGGTTTGCCAACCTCTTCAGCCTCTGCAAACCAGGCATACGATACGCTTGCGCCGACTGTTTCCATCGATACGCCTGCAACAGCATTATCAGGTACGCCTACGCTGACCGGTCACAGCAATTTGTCAGACGGGTCCATGATTTCTGTCGCGCTGGATACGGATAACAACGGCACGGCGGACCTTGTCTATCAGGTCATGGTTAATGGGGGGGTATGGTCCCTGAATACGGCGACTGCATTACCCGCTTCTGGCACCATGTCTTCCAGCGGGTTGACCAGTTACACCAAGGTGACTGCCACGGCGACAGATGCCGCAGGCAATTCTGCTACTGCCGTCGAGCTGAACCCGCCAACCGTTAACACCCAGTCTACCAATCTGACAGCCCCTGTGATTACGGGCACCTGGACCAGTATTGCTGGTGATGTGTTGACCGTGACGGTGAATAATGCCACTTATACATTGTCACCTGCCGGTAACACCTGGAGTCTGGATCTGTCTACTGCGACACCAACTTCAGGTACCAAGACCGCGCTTGTTGCAGGACAAACCTATGATGTTACCGCGACCGTAACGCGCAGTGGGGACAATGTATCTGACACAACCCATTCCGAGCTGGTCATCACCAGTACACCGGTGAAAGCCATTGATATTGCTGGTGGAGCAACGGCATCTGGCAGTAATACCTATCCAACCATCACGGGTACATCGGCCAATGCTGGTGGCTTTGTGATTATCCAGATTGATCCGAATAACGACGGTAACCTGTCTGATGCCGTGACTTATTCCGTGGTAACGGATGGCAGTGGCAACTGGTCACTGAATACTTCGTCAGCACAACCCATTTCTGGCTCCGTGCCCAGTGGCGGATATGTTGGTAGCGTTGGTTTGCGGGCGACAGACAGTACCGGGGCAGTTACCGATACCCAGGTTCTGACTATTGCTACGCCAACAGTGACTATAGGCAGCATTACCAGCACCGCCACTGCAGATGCGAATGGACAGATCAACAATACGGGGTCGGGTCTGACCTACCTGAACATGACCGAAGATAATGCCGTGACCATTTCGGGCACTGCAACCAACGGCTTTACTGTCAATCTGGTTATCAGCGATGCGAATGGACACTCACTCAGTTACAGTGGAATTACGGTATCAAGCGGAACATGGTCAAAAACCGGGCTGGATTTGTCATCGCTGGACAGTACGACACTCACCGTAAAAGCGACTCTTAGCGGTACTGCCATTTCGGCCACAGATACTAGCGTGACGCATGATACGCTGGCCCCCAGAATCTTTAATACTACTCAGTCTACCATTGCCAAGACAGCCTCATCTTGCGTAATCAAGGGGGTATCTGAGCTGCCTGCCGGGACAGTGCTTAACATTTCCCTTTACACCAATAGTGGTTACAGCACGCTTGATCAGGCAACATTTACGGCGACTGTACAGGCTGATGGGTCTTGGTCAGCTTCGCCTGCTAGCAATATTTCGAATATCTCAACGGTATACATCAAGATTGCACCATCCGTGACGACCGTTGATGCGGCTGGCAATATTGTTCAGTCCGTTCTTGATTCCAGAACCGTCAGCCAAAGTACCGGTAACTCCAATGCCACCATCAATGTCAAGGCCGTGACCGGGGATAACCTGATTACGCTGAGTGACATATACAATGGTACAAGCTCTACTAACCTGACCATCACTGGTGAATCCAGTGTTACCAGTGCAACGGTAACTGTTGCCATTTCGGATGGTACAACCAGCTATACCAAGACAGCGACCAGCGGCGCTACTTACTCTGCAGGTACCAATAACTGGTCTTTGAGCTTGACTCCTGCGGAAGTGCAAGCACTGAAAAATGGGCAATTAACAGTCACCGCACAAGTCACTGATACGACAAAAAGCGTGGTGGTGTATGACACTGAGATTGCGACTGTCAACCTGCAAAGCCCGACATTGGCCATTACGGATTCTGTCCCTGGGACGGCGTCAGGCGCGGTAACCTTTACCTTTACCTTCAGCGAGGATGTAGGCACCAGCTTTACACTGGCAGATATCACGGTGACTGATAGCAATGGCGGAACACCAACGCTTGGAACCCTGACCCAAGTAAATGCAACCACCTATACACTGCTGGTGACACCGCCAGCCTCAACAAGTGGAACCTTGACCGTTGCAGTCGCGGATGGAACGGCCAAAGGCGCCAACTCTGGCCGCAATATCATCGGTGCAACGGATGCCCAGGCCTATAACACGACCGGTGCTGCCGCAGCACCATCGGTCACGATTGATACCGATGCCCTTGCAACGGACAATACCCCCCTGATTACTGGTACGAGCTCGCTAGCGGCCGGGGCACCGATTGTGGTGACCATTGATCTGGGTAATGGCTCGACGCTGACTTACAGTGCCATTGTACAAACCGGGGGAACATGGTCGCTGGATGTGGGCTCTGCAACGCCCGTTTCCGGCACCCTGCCATCTGACGGCATACCCGTGTATGCAAAAGTGACCGCAACAGCCACCAATGCCTATGGCAACAGCACCAGTGTAGTCGGGTTGAATATTCCGACGGTGACACAACAACTGACCAATAGTCCTACGCCAACGGTGACGGGGTACTGGACAAACGTGTCGGGCGACAGTTTGTCTGTCGTGATGGATGGTATTACCTATACCACTAGCGACCCAACCCATACCCTGCATGTTTCCGGTAATACCTGGTCCTTCACTGCACCCACCACCTCAGACGGTAGTCACCAGGTGGTGGCGACGACAACCCGTGGCGGTAGTTCAAAAGTGGATGTTACGACGTTTGAACTGGTGGTCGACACCCATGCAAGCGTAGTCATCAGTGGCGGAGATAACGTCCTCACAAAAATCGCGACTCCCGTCATTTCTGGTACGGTCGCCGATGTACCTGCCGGCAGTATCGTCACTGTCGGGCTGGATACGGATAATAATGGCTCGGTGGATGTCACTTACACTACGACCAGCGACGGGTCAGGTAACTGGAGCATCAATACCGCAACACTGGCGCCAACCTCTGGCTTGCTACCCGGTACGGGGCTGAATGGCACCGTGGTTGTGCATGCCTCGGTTGCTGATTCGGCTGGTAATCACGGTACTGATATCCAGACACTGGTTGTGGATGTTACGCCACCTGAAATTGCTTTCAGCACGTCGGCCAAAACTGCTGATACGACGCCGCTGATTACGGGAACCACTGACCTGCCCGCAGGCAGCACGATTACCTTGGTAATTGATGGTACCAATACATACACAGCCGTCGTTCAGGCCGATGGCTCCTGGTCGGTAGATACCGGCAACCCGACGGCCAATGGCGGCACTGGCCCGGTGGTAACGTATGTTTCTGGCACAACCCTGCAGTTGAAAGCGACTGGCACAGATGCCGCAGGCAATGCGACAGAAGCAAACAAGCCCCTCGTTGTTGATACAACTGCACCGGTGATATCCATCCAGAGCCCGCTAGACTGGAACAACGGGGATAGCAATAACATTCTGTCTGCGACGGAAGATGATGCAGTCATCATCAAGGGTGACATTGCCGGTGTTGCAGATGGTCAAACGATTGTGGTCATCATCAGTGATGGCACAACATCGATTCAGGATACGGCGACTGTCTCTAACCATACCTGGGCACTTGGCAGTAGTAACCTGTCTGCCCTGAAAAACGGCACCATTTATGTCACCGCAACCTATACCGACAGCGGTGGCAATGATTACACCGCCAGAGCAACGGTACAACATGACAAGTCGGCCACGGTGGCGATTGATAGCATCAGTCAGGATACCGGTGTGCTGGCCGACTTTACGACCAAAGATAGTACGGTTGCCATTTATGGCACGGCAACACCTGGCGCAACGGTTGGTGTTGTCGTCAAGAATGCTTCCAATAGTGTGGTAGCCAATTTTAGCGTGACCGCAAATGCCTCGACTGGCGCCTGGTCTACCACTGACACCAGTGCCTTGGTCGCAGGAAGTTACACCATTGAAGCAACCGTTGGCGGGACTACCGTCAGTCATGCCCTGACCATTGTGGATGCAACAGCTCCAACACTTGTCAGCAGCACCCCTGCAGACAATGCAAGCGGTATCAGTATCAGTAACGACCTGACGCTGACGTTCAGCAAGGATATTGGTGCCGGGTCCGGATTTATCGGCCTGTATAAAGCTGACGGGACGCTGATTGAAAGCTTTAATGTGGCTACGGGCGTGGGTGATGCGGGCGGTAGCCTCACCTTTAACGGTACAACAGGGGTGACGCTAAATCCCTTTGCCAATCTGCAAGATGCAACAGACTATTATCTGAAAATCGATACTTCCGCGATCATGGACAGTGTCGGTAATACCTATGCAGGTATTTCTGACGCCACCACGCTCAACTTCAGAACCGGCGGGGTAGATACAACGCCTCCTGCCATCACTGGCCCATCCGGTAGTGCTGGCGATGCCACTGCCAGCAAGAGCGTAGCGGAAAACACCACGGCAGTGACACAAGTCACGGCCAGCGAAAGCGTGACCTGGAGCCTTCAGGGTGGCACGGATGCCAGCCTGTTCGACATCGACGCGAGTGGCAACCTGAGCTTCAAGACCGCGCCAGATTATGAAACCCCGGGTGATTCGAATACAAACAACACCTATGTGGTGGTAGTG
>NZ_AQXU01000019.1 GCF_000376945.1 Leeia oryzae DSM 17879 | reverse complement strand
CGGGAACTGGGTCAGGCCGTTCTTGGTTTGTTCTTCCAGGGTCATTGGCATGTCGGATGCGCCAAAGTCCACGGTTTTAGCCGTAATCTGCTTGATGCCGCCACCAGAGCCGATGGCCTGGTAGTTCAGACCCACTGCAGTTTTGGTCTTGTAGGCGTCAGCCCATTTGGCGTAGATTGGATACGGGAAGGTAGCACCAGCGCCAGTGATGTCGGCAGCGAATGCAACATTGCACAAGGCAGAAGCTACAGCAGCACCTGCGATCACCAGCTGGAATGAACGACTCTTGATAGACATGCAGAACCTCAATAATGTTTAAGTGTTGAAGCCTGCACTTTAACGAGTGAATGTTATGGTTTTGTTACATTGAGAAAATTTTTTGAAATAACCGTTCGCACCGGGGTGTACAACGGCATTTCTCCCCAGATTATCGTCAATGCAGAATCTGCATCAGCCCCTGTACTCCCATGATCGTACCCACGACCATCATCAGCAGGCTGGACAGATACGGCATCTTGCGTGCCACGCTGCTCAGGTTGCCAAACCGCTTGCTGACCTGATTAGCGCCCCATGCGGCAATCACGCCTACGCTGACCATGGAAATCGCCAGCCCCAGGCTGAACGACGCCACCATGGCAGCCCCCAGAGTAAACCGCTTCAGGTGCAGGCAGATGATGAGAATGGTGACAGAAGCCGGGCACGGTATCAGCCCGCCCGACAAACCAAACAGCGCGATCTGACCAGTGCTGACGGTACGCCCTTCAAAACGGCGCTTGATGTCTTCGGCGTGTGCACGTTCGTGGGCGTCCTGATACTCGGCGCTCAGGGCAAAGCCGTGATGATGACTGTGATCGTGGTCATGATGGTCATGACCGTGATGCGCATGATCCTCATGGTGGTGATGGTGGTGCGCATGGTCGTGATCATCTTCAGAAAATACCACCTCGAACACATGCTGATGATCATGGTGCCCAATCGCGACATTGACGATGAATGCATGGGGCTCAGCAATCTCTTCTGCCGACTCCAGATAATCACCTTTGTCCAGCAGGGTAAATTGCTGATGGCTACCATCTGGCCGAACGGTTTCCAGCGTCAGGTGTGCATGGGAATCCACCGGCAGGGATGTCAGGTGGTGGTCCAGACGATGCAGGCGGAATTTTGGCGGCATGCCGGTTTCGGCAATTTCCACTTCCAGCAGGCCATGTCCGGTATTGATGACCTGTCCGCCATGCGGGGCTTGCTGGTGCGCTGCGGCCGCCCGGTTATCCCAGCGGGTGCGGAAAAACATCCACAGCGCAACCCCGACCACGATGACCGCCGATACCACCATGAAATATGGCTCGGCTTGCTCGGCAATCAGGTGGTTACCAAATTTGAGCGCCACAGCGGCCAGCAGCCAGACGATCAGTGAATGCGAGAGCGCCGCGCACAAGCCCAGCAACGCAGCCTGGGCTACCGACCCGCGAATGGCAATGATAAAGGACGCCATCATGGTCTTGGAGTGACCAGGTTCCAGCCCGTGGAGAATACCCAGCAGGATGGCGGTCGGGATAAACACCCACAGGTTGGTGGTTCCTTGCTGGATCAGTTCTGCAATCGGCGGCATGTCTGGGCTTTCGGCTATAATGGTTGACTGCGACAAGCGCATTGGATGGGGTGCAGTATACTATACCCCAGTATATTATCCATGACTGGATGTGACTTTTCTGACCGGAACGATATGGCTCATACCATCAAAGACAAGAAGAAACTGCTGACGCGGGTACGGCGCATCAAGGGTCAGGCCGAAGGCATTGAACGGGCGCTGGAGCAGGAGACGGACTGCACAGCTGTCTTACAGCAGATTGCAGCAATAAGGGGCGCCGTAAACGGGCTGATGGCAGAAGTACTGGAAGGCCACCTGAGAGACCACCTGGGGCCGAATGTGACGGATGTCCAGCAACGCACTGCCGAGCTGGACGAGGTGGTCGGTATTCTCAGGTCTTACTTGAAATAAACATGCAGGCTGTAGGGATCAGACCCCTGCCAGCCGGCGCTGTGCGCGGTCCCGGCGCTCACGTTCGTCACGGAAATGCGCCATGGTTTTGGCCACAAAGTCGATGTGCGCCTCGGATGCCGCCCTTGCGGCGACCGGGTCCCGGTTTTCGATAGCCTGCCAGACAGCTTCGTGCTGTTCCAGCAAGGTACCGGCTACCGGACCACTGGCAAACAGGTTGGCAATGTTGTCTTCAATGTTTTTGTGCAGCATGTGCAGCAGGCTGCTGACCAGATGCGCAAACAGCACGTTGTGCGATGCTTCCGCCACTGCCTGGTGAAACGCCACATCTGCGGCCGACTGTGCGGCCAGGTCTTCCCCTTCGTACGCACGGCGCAACTTGCCGATCAGGTCTTTCAGATGCGCCAGGTCGGCATCGGTCGCCCGCTCGGCCGCCATGCTGGCCACCACACCTTCAATGGCACGCCGGAACTCCAATACATCACCATGCAATGCGGTATTTTGCCGGATTAGTTGCTCCCACGGGTCTGAAAATGCCGTCTCCAGCTGGTCGGAGACATAGTTACCCCCACCCTGCCGGCTGATGATGCGTCCTTTGGCCACCAGTTTCTGGATGGCTTCCCGCAGCGATGGCCGCGACACCCCCAACTGCTCTGCCAACACCCGCTCTGCCGGTAAACGCGCGCCCGGCTTTAATACGCCCTCGATAATCTGGCTTTCCAGCTGCTCCATGATGGCATCGGCCAGCCGCGGCACATTGACTTTTTGGTACACCATATCCTGCTTTCTGATTCCTGAACCGCCATTTTACCTGAGCCAGCCGTGTTGTTCACCCGATACACCGGATGAACGGCGGTTAAACACACCGGACTGTCATTTTCTGATGCGGTCTGGCCGCTATCCCGCCACGGGGCTTAAACCGATAATTTGGTCTTACCAATTTTAAATTCTAATCAGAATAATTGATGTTCGCAAACAAAAATCGTGGATTGACTTCGGTTTATTTTCATAATAAATTATCAACCAATAACAAATATTGGTAATACCAATTTACAAAGGACAAAGAGATGACAGCCAACACCCCTGACTCTACTGTGTCGGGCAAACCCGGTTACCCTACAGATGTCTATCTGTTCGGAACCTGTCTGCTGGATATCTTCATGCCTGATGCAGGCATGGATGCCATCACGCTGCTAGAACGCGAAGGCATTCGTGTGCATTTCCCCATGGACCAAAGCTGCTGCGGCCAGCCGGCCTATACCAGCGGCCACCCCAAAGAGGCACGTGATGTAGCCCGTGCCCAACTGGGACTGTTTCCCGAAGCCTGGCCGATTGTAGTGCCCTCCGGCTCTTGCGGCGGCATGATGAAGCATCACTGGCCAACGCTGTTTGCCGGCGAACCGGAAGAAGCCCTGGCAAATGCATTGGCAGCACGGGTGGTGGAATTTTCTGACTTTTTACTGAATACCCTGGACTGGCAGCCGCAGGACCAGGGCCAACCCGCCAAAGTGGCGGTACACACCTCTTGTAGCGCCCGCCGAGAAATGAACGTGCATAAAACCAGCTGGGCGCTGGTAGACCGTCTGCAACACGTCGAACGCGTCGTCCACGACCATGAGTCCGAATGCTGCGGTTTTGGCGGGACGTTCTCGGTCAAGCATCCGGACATTTCCGGTGCCATGGTCGCGGACAAAGCCAATTCGCTACAAAACAGTGGTGCCGTCGAATTTGTCAGTGCCGACAGCGGCTGCCTGATGAACATCAACGGCAAGCTGGCCAAAGACGGAAATACCCGATTTGCCGGCAAGCACCTTGCCACCTTCTTGCTGGAACGCACCGGAGGCAAATCATGAGCGCACGCGACAACATTCTGGGCAAGCTGAAAGCTGCGCCCGTCACCCCGGTGATCGAACCTGATACCGCTGCCCACTTTGCCCGCTTTGCCTCTACTGCCAGCAAGCTGGAATTGCTCAAACACTGGGCAGCAGCGATGCGCTCGGTCAAAACCGAGATCATCTGGGTGACAGAGTCCAACTGGGCCGACAAACTGGCCGCCCGCGTCACCGCCACCAATCTGCCAGACTTGCTGGTTTCTGATACCCCACACGGCACGAAAGCCCGTGCCGCACTGGCGAATAGCGATGTGACTGTGAAGGTCTTCGACCGTCCGGTAGATGAATGGAAAGAATCCCTGTTTAACGACGTCAGCGCCAGCCTGACCCGCTGCCTGTGCGGCATTGCCCAGACCGGCACGCTGGTCCTGTGGCCAGATAGCAAAGAACCACGCACCATGAGTCTGGTTCCGCCCGTGCATTTTGTGCTGTTCGACACCCAGACCCTGTACCCGAACTTCTTTACCGCCATGGACGCGCAACAGTGGTCTGCCGGCATGCCAACCAATGCGGTGCTGGTTTCTGGCCCGTCCAAGACGGCCGATATCCAGCTGACCCTGGCCTATGGCGCACACGGACCGCGTGAGGTCATCGTGCTGGCCTGCCTGCCAGAAGGAGTCAACCCGACGCTACTGGAGGATGCAGCATGAGCCAGCATACCGTCACGCTCTACCCGTCCCGCCAGTTCAAGGACAACGCGCGATCTGCCCTGGGTGATACCGAACTGCGCCACAGCCTGCGCACTGCCATGGATTTTCTGATGGCCAAGCGTTTGTCGGCCTTCCCGGACGAAAACGAGCTGGAAACCTTGCGCACGCTGGGTGAGACCATCCGCCAGCGTTGCCTGGCCAAATTGCCAACGTTATTGGAACAGCTGGAAGCCAAGCTGACCGCCAACGGCATTCAGGTGCACTGGGCAGAAACCCCGGCTGAAGCCAACCAGATCATTCAGGGTTTGATCGACCGCCGCAACGGCAAGCTGGCCGTCAAGGGCAAGTCGATGGTCAGTGAAGAAACCGAGCTGAACCACCATCTGGAAGCGCACGGCGTCACCGCGGTGGAAAGTGACATGGGCGAATACATTGTGCAGATGGCGGGTGAAAAACCAACCCACATCATCATGCCGGCCATCCACAAGACCAAGGCACAGATTGCCAAGCTGTTCAGCGAGAATATTCCCGATACACCCTACACCGAAGACGTGGACGAGCTGATCCAGATTGGCCGCAAGGCATTGCGCCACCTGTACATGAAGGCCGATGTCGGCATCTCTGGCGTAAACTTTGCCGTGGCCGAGACCGGTACCCTGTGTCTGGTCGAGAACGAGGGCAATGGCCGCATGTGCACCACGGTGCCGGATATGCACATTGCCATTACCGGCATCGAAAAAGTGGTCGAAAAACTGAGCGATGTCGTACCGCTCTATAGCCTGCTGACACGCTCTGCCATTGGCCAGCCGATAACCACCTATTTCAACATGATTTCGTCACCCCGCAAGGAAGGTGAACTGGACGGCCCGCGTGAAGTGCATCTGGTGCTGCTGGACAATGGCCGCAGCCAGGCGTACGCCGATACCCAGTTGCGCAAGACATTGCAATGCATCCGCTGTGGCGCCTGCATGAACCATTGCCCGGTATATACCCGCATTGGCGGCCACGCTTACGGCACCACCTACCCGGGTCCGATCGGCGAAATCATTTCTCCGCACCTGCTGGGTCTGGAAAACACCAGCGACCTGCCCACGGCGTCCAGCCTGTGCGGTGCCTGTGGCGAGGTTTGCCCGGTACGCATTCCCATCCCGGAAATGCTGATGCGCCTGCGCGAAGAAAGCCAGCGGCCGGCAAACGAACACGTGGCCCACCCGTTGCGCGGTCAAGGGGCCGGCAGAACCGGTAAAGAATCTATCGCCTGGCGCGTCTGGAAAGGCGTGGTCGGCAAGGCCAGCCATTACAAGCTGTTTGGCTGGACGGCCAGCCATTTGCGGGCACTGACCCCGGTCAACCAGCCGGGCTGGACCCAGAACCATGTGCCGATGAAGCCAGCGGCTAAAACCCTGCATCAACTCATTAAAGAACGCGAAGCGAAACGGTCATGACCCCCACTTTGCCCTCTAACTACCAGGCGTTTTATCACGACATCTGCGCGCAGGTGCCGGAAAGCCGCATTTTTACCGACCCGCTGTCTACCCTGGCGTACGGTACCGATGCCAGCTTTTATCGGCTGGTGCCCAAGATTGTGGTCCGGGTCGATACCGAGATGGAAGTCAGCCACATTCTGAAAACCGCCAACCTGTACCGTCTGCCGGTAACATTCCGCGCCGGCGGCACCAGCTTGTCCGGCCAGGCAGTGACGGATTCGATTCTGGTGGTGTTGGGGGACGGGTTTGATCAGGCACAAGTCTTGAACCAGGGCACGCAGCTCAAAGTACAGCCCGGGATGATCGGTGCACGGGCGAATGCCTTGCTGGCACCATTTGGCATGAAGATCGGACCGGACCCGGCCTCGATCGGTGCGGCCAAAATTGGCGGCATTGTTGCCAATAATTCGTCCGGCATGTGCTGTGGCACGCATCACAACACCTACCATACCCTGGGTCACATGCGGGTCATGCTGGTGGATGGCACCGTGCTGGATACGTCAGACGAGCAATCGGTAGCAGCGTTTCGGGACAGCCACGGCGCGTTGCTGCATCAATTGTTGCAGCTGTCTGCCCGCATCCAGTCCGACCCGGCCCTGGCAGAAAAAGTACGCCACAAATACCGGCTGAAAAACACCACCGGCTATGGCATCAATGCGCTGCTGGACTTTACCGATCCGGTCGACATGCTGACCCATCTGATGGTGGGCTCAGAAGGTACGTTAGGGTTTATCAGTGAGATCACCTTCAACACGGTGGTCGATCACCCGCACAAGGCCTCTTGCCTGGTGCTGTTCGACGAACTGGACAACTGCTGCCGTTCTGTTACGGCACTACGTGAAGGAGCGCCGGTCGAAGCGGTGGAACTGATCGACAGCCGCAGCATTCGCGCCGTACAAGGCAAAAAAGGCTTGCCGGACTTTCTGTACCAGAACATCAGCGACCAGACGGCTTGCCTGCTGATCGAAACCCATGGCGCCAACCCGGCCGCCTTGCAGGAGCAAATCCAGAAAATTGGCGATGTGCTGGCAGCATTCCAGCCCAGTGCCTACAGCGGTTTTTCGACCGACCCGCAAGTATGCGAAACCTACTGGGTGGTCCGCAAAGGCTTGTTCCCGGCCGTAGGCGCCACCCGTGCCCAAGGCACGACCGTCATCATCGAAGACGTTGCCTTTCCGATCGAAAACCTGGCCGATGGCGTCCGTGGCCTGACCGACCTGTTTGACCGCTTTGGCTACCACGAAGCCTTGCTGTTTGGCCATGCACTGGAAGGCAACCTGCACTTTGTATTTGCTCCCAATCTGGAAGACGCAGCGGAAATCCAGCGTTACGATGGTTTCATGCAGGCCGTGGCCGGGCTGGTTGCCGGCAAATACGGTGGCTCGCTAAAGGCAGAACATGGTACCGGCCGGAATGTGGCTCCGTTTGTGCGTCAGGAATGGGGTGACGATGCCTATATCATCATGTGCGAAATCAAGCGCCTGTTTGATCCGGACGGCTTGCTGAACCCGGATGTGATCATCAGCGGAAACCCCAACCTGCATCTGGAAAACATCAAACAGATGCCGGTAGCCGACCCGATTGTCGATAAATGCATCGAATGCGGCTTCTGCGAGCCCGCCTGTCCGTCCAACGGCCTCACGCTCACCCCAAGACAGCGGATTGTTTTGTGGCGCCGCATGCAGCATTTGTCCCGTACCGGAGAAGCACCGGCAGAGCTGGCATACCACCGCGCCCACTACCGTTACGCCGGCATCGACAGCTGTGCCGCCACCGGCATGTGCGCTACACGCTGCCCGGTCGGCATCAATACCGGCACGCTGATGAAGCAGCTCAAGGGCAATAGCCGCAAGCCGGCCGCAGCCCGCTTTGCCGCCAGACACTTGCGCTGGATGACGGCAGGCGCCCGGCTGGCCATCAAACTGAGCCATGTCATTGGCCGTGAACGTAGCGCAACCATTAGCCAGTCGCTGCACAAGCGCTTCCCGATCATCCCGGTGTTGCCGGTACGCATGCCCAAGGCTGCCGCCCCGTTGGCCGCCCCGGTACAACCATCGGGCAAACCGGTAGTGTACTTTGTCAGCTGCGTTAACCGCACCGTGGCCGAGGGTACAGAAAGCACCCGTAGCCTGGCCGAACATACCGTCAGCCTGATGCAAAAAGCCGGATATCAGCCGGTATTCCCGCCACAGATGAACAGCCTGTGCTGTGGACAGCCATTTGCGTCTGCCAATGCCATAGATGCCGCAGACATTGCTGCGCTGTCGCTGAATGAATCCCTGTTGCAGGCCTCGAACAATGGCGCTGTTCCGGTGTATCTGGATAACAGCCCGTGCGCCCATCGGGTCAAGCAGGCGCAGCTGGAAGGCAAGCTAGACGCCCGTCTGCAACTGTTTGATGCCGCCAGCTTCCTGCACCAGCACATTGCACCGCAGCTGAAGTTTGACCGCTCCTTGCCGGAACTGACCGTCCACGTACCGTGCAGCACCACCCAGATGGGTACCGGCAAACAGCTGGTAGCACTGGCCAGCCGTTGTGCCACGCAGGTGAACGTGCCGGATATTGCCTGTTGCGGCTTTGCCGGCAACAAGGGGTTCAGCCTGCCGGCGCTCAACGCCAACGGCCTGCGCAAACTCAAATCCAGCCTGCCATCGACCTGCCAGCACGGCGTATCGATGAGCCGCACCTGCCAGATCGGCCTCACCAGCCATACCGGCATCGAAT
Organism: Leeia oryzae DSM 17879; assembly: GCF_000376945.1. Taxonomy (GTDB): domain Bacteria; phylum Pseudomonadota; class Gammaproteobacteria; order Burkholderiales; family Leeiaceae; genus Leeia; species Leeia oryzae. The sequence goes on along the minus strand of NZ_AQXU01000019.1, from coordinate 188,001 downwards.
ACCAGAGCATCGAAGCCTTGCTTGATGCCTGTACCACAACCGGCACACCAGATAAGCCGGACTTTATATCCACCGAGGAGACCTCTGCATGACGACAGTTTTTCTGACCGGTTAGCGCCGGACTTCACAACCAGATAACACCAAGTGCCACCCGATGGCACACGACCAAACCGCAAAACCGCACCTGAAAAGCCACACACAGATGATGGCGTTCAGTGCCTGGAGGAACCTCTCATGCCAACATGGACACAAGTCTATGCACCTTTGGGCAGCCTTGGCCTATCGGCCCTGTTTGCTGCCATCCCGATCATTTTCTTTTTCACCGCGCTGGCCGTCCTGCGCCTGAAAGGCCACGTCGCCGGTACCCTGACCGTGCTGATTGCGCTGGTAATTGCCATTTTTGTGTACCGCATGCCGGTCGACATGGCGTTTGCCTCTGCGGCTTACGGCTTTGCTTATGGCTTGTGGCCTATTGCCTGGATCATCATTACCGCCGTGTTTCTGTACAAGATCACCGTCAAGACCGGCCAGTTTGACATCATCCGCGCGTCCGTCATTTCCGTGACCGAAGACCAGCGCCTGCAAATGCTGCTGGTGGGTTTCTCGTTTGGTGCGTTCCTGGAAGGTGCTGCCGGTTTTGGGGCGCCCGTGGCCATTACCGCTGCCTTGCTGGTGGGTCTGGGCTTTAACCCGCTGTACGCCGCCGGCCTGTGTCTGATTGCCAACACCGCACCGGTCGCCTTTGGCGCGATGGGGATTCCCATCATCATTGCCGGCCAGGTAACCGGGCTGGACCCGTTCCATATCGGCGCCGTTGCCGGTCATCAACTGCCTATACTGTCCGTTATCGTGCCTTTCTGGCTGGTGATGATGATGGATGGCGTCAAGGGTGTGAAAGAAACCTGGCCAGCCGTACTGGTTGCCGGTGCGTCCTTTGCCATTACCCAGTATTTCACCTCTAACCACGTTGGGCCGGAACTGCCAGACATTACCTCTGCGCTGGTCAGCCTGATCTGCCTGACCGTGTTCCTGAAATTCTGGCAGCCAAAGAACATCTTTACCTTTGACGGACAGACTCGCCAGACCAAGGCCAACAACCTGCAATACACCAGTGGTCAGGTGTTCAAGGCCTGGTCTCCGTTCATGATCCTGACCGCCATGGTCACCATCTGGAGTATCAAACCGTTCAAGGCACTGTTTGCCAAAGGCGGCAGTCTGGAAAACTGGGTCATCAAGTTCCATATCCCGCACCTGGATAATCTGGTCATCAAGATGCCGCCAATCGTGACCGCTGCCAAGCCATACGATGCCATCCTGAAATTTGACTGGTTCTCTGCCGTGGGTACCGCCATTTTCTTCGCGGCGCTGATTACCATGGTCATCCTGAAGATGAAACCGGCTGAAGCTGCACGCACCTTCAAGGAAACCCTATTTGAACTGAAGCGCCCTATCCTGTCGATCGGCATGGTGCTGGCGTTCGCCTTTGTGGCCAACTACTCCGGCATGTCTGCCACGCTGGCCTTGCTGCTGGCCGGCACGGGCGCTGCGTTCCCGTTCTTCTCCCCGTTCCTTGGGTGGCTGGGCGTGTTCCTGACCGGTTCTGATACATCGTCTAACGCTTTATTTGGCTCATTGCAGGCCACGACAGCGCATCAGATTGGCGTATCCGACACCCTGCTGGTAGCGGCCAACACCACTGGCGGCGTGACCGGCAAGATGATCTCTCCGCAATCCATTGCCGTGGCATGTGCAGCGGTGGGGCTGGTGGGCAAAGAGTCCGACCTGCTGCGCTTTACCGTGAAGCACAGTCTGATCTTCTGCACGTTTGTCGGCATCATGACCTATGTGATGGCGTACTTTATCTAAGTACAAAATATGCAGTGAACTGATTGCAACAGGGGTATGGGGCGCAGACAAGAGCAGCAGGATTGGGGGGATCCGCCTGCGGCACTTGCCAGCAAGACATATCCCGGATGTTGTGGGCATTACCCTCTGGCCAGCATGGTCAGAGGGCTTTTTTTTGGAGGTGTGGTACTCAGGGTTTTTTATGGCTGCTGGCGAGTAAATCCGGCGAGATTTTCCCTTCTTCTTCTTTCAGCCGCTGCATGATGATATTGCTGCGAATATCCTGAACACCCTTGGTTTTGTACAGCTGGTTGATCACAAACTCGGAGTACTCGTGCAGATTGCGCGCCCGTACCCGCAGAATATAATTGCATTCGCCGGTCACGATATAAGCAGATGTGACTTCTGCCCACCCCTTGAGCGCGGCGCTAAACAGCTCGTGCCAGCCTTCTACATCCTGCCGCATCGACACCTGGACAATCGCTTCCAGCTCCAGCCCCAGGCGTGACGCATCCAGTACCGCCCGGTAACCGGAAATGGCACCGCCCTCTTCCAGCAACCTTACCCGCCGCAAACACGCCGACGGCGACAAGGCCACTTTCTCGGCCAGCAGCTGATTACTCATCCGGCCATCTTCTTGCAACAGGGCCAAAATTTTCAGGTCGATTACGTCTAGTGACATCATGTGCAGATAATTCCAAGATATAGATGAATTGTGTCTATAAATTTCATTATACATACATACAGGCACAAAAAAAGACAGCCTATTTCGCAGTTAATTGCATAAGATACACCTCAACAACACCTCAACCATCGCAAGGAAAACACACCATGCGCACCATCATCGACATCAGCCCGCTGGTACACAACCAGACACCGGTCTGGCCAGGAGATACCCCGGTCAAGCTGGAAAAAGTCTGGGAAATCAGCCCCGGCTGCCCGGTCAATGTCGGCCGGATGACCATGTCTCCCCATACCGGCGCGCATGCCGATGCCCCCTTGCATTACGACGCAGACGGGCTCTCGGTAGCAGATGTACCGCTGGATACCTACATCGGTAACTGCCGGGTCATTTATTGCATCGGCACCCTGCCGCTGGTTCTGCCGCAACACATTCAGCACGCGCTGGACAACCTGCCGCCCCGGGTACTGATCCGCACCTGCCAGACCGCCCCCCAAACCACATGGGACAGCGCCTTCTGTGCTGTCGCGCCAGAGACCATCGCGCTATTGGCCAGCAAAGGCGTGCGGCTGATCGGCATCGATACCCCTTCACTCGACCCGGAAACGTCTAAAACCATGGACGCACATCACCAGATACGCCAGCACCGCATGGCCATTCTGGAAGGCCTGGTGCTGGACCAGGTGCCAGAAGGCGATTTTGAGCTGATCGCCCTGCCGCTCAAGCTGGCCGGTCTCGACGCCAGCCCGGTCCGCGCCGTGCTGAGGACGTTATAAGGCGTTTGTAACGCGCCGCCAAATACCAACAATAAAGCAGTAAACCCGTAGGGTGGATAAAGCAAAGCGATATCCACCAAGCAACGTCACCAAGAGGACACCGCCATGCACATCACCCAAGCACATTGCCAGGCACTGGACCAGCAAGACACACTCGCCCCGCTGCGGGATCAATTCTCCCTGCCCGAAGGCGTCATCTACCTGGATGGCAACTCGCTGGGCGCCCAGCCCAAAGCGGCACCAGCCCGTGCGCAGCAAGTCATCACAGAAGAATGGGGTGTCGGACTTATCCGTAGCTGGAATACTGCCGGCTGGTTCGACCTGCCACAACGTCTTGGCAACAAACTCGCCAAACTGATTGGTGCTAACGATGGCGAGGTGGTTGTGACCGACACCACCTCCATTAACCTGTTCAAGGTACTGGCTGCGGCGCTACGCCAGCAAGAGGCCAAGGCCCCGACTAAACGCGTGATCGTGTCAGAACGCCGTAACTTCCCGACTGACCTCTACATTGCCCAGGGCCTGATCGAACAATTGCACGCCCATGGCGCCCCCGCCTACCAACTGCGGTTGATCGATTCGCCTGAAGAACTGCACGGTGCACTGGGTGACGATGTCGCCGTGGTGATGCTGACGCATGTGAACTACCAGACCGGCTATATGTACAACATGGCAGATACCACCCGCGCGGTGCATCAGCACGGAGCGCTAACCGTGTGGGACCTCGCCCATTCAGCCGGTGCTGTCCCCGTTGCGCTCAACGATGCCAATGCGGATTACGCGGTTGGTTGTACCTACAAATACCTGAACGGCGGCCCTGGTTCACCGGCCTTTCTGTGGGTCAACGCCAAACATCAGGATGCCTTCTGGCAGCCGCTTTCAGGCTGGTGGGGTCATGCCCGCCCGTTTGCCATGGAGCCCGGTTATCAGCCGCATCAGGGTATTTCCCGCTACCTGTGCGGCACCCAGCCGATTACCTCGCTGGCCATGGTGGAATGCGGCCTGGATACGTTCGGCCAGACCAGCATGACTGCATTGCGCGAAAAATCCCTCGGCCTGACCACCCTCTTTATGGAACTGGTACAGCAGGAATGCAGTGACCATCCACTGACCCTGATCACCCCGACTGACCCCGCCATTCGCGGCAGCCAGGTCAGCTATGAGCACCCGCAAGGGTTTGCCGTGGTACAAGCACTGATCGACCGTGGCGTGATTCCGGATTACCGCGAACCCCGCATCATGCGCTTTGGCTTTACCCCGCTTTACACCAGCTTTGAAGATGTCTGGCACGCAGTGGCGATTCTCAAGGACATACTGGATAGCAAGTCATGGGATCAGCCACAGTTCCATCGCCGTGGCGCGGTAACCTGATACCCCGGCCAGACCCATCCACGGACACATAACGATAAGACGGGCCAGAACAAGCACCGGCCCCAACGACCAGGAGCACGACATGACAACAGAACAAACCCCGAAAGACAGCAGCTGGCACGGTGCCGAGCTTAACTTCAGCAAAGAAATGAGCTATGGCGACTATCTGTCGCTGGACAAAATCCTGAATGCGCAGAGCCCCCTGTCGCCAGACCACAATGAAATGCTGTTCATCATCCAGCATCAAACCAGCGAACTATGGATGAAGCTGATGCTGCACGAGCTGCACGCATCGCGCATTTGCGTCAAGGAAGAACGCCTGCCGGAGGCCTTCAAGATGCTGGCACGCGTTTCGCGCATCATGGAGCAACTGGTCCAGGCGTGGAGCGTACTGGCCACCATGACGCCACCGGAATACACCGCCATGCGCCCTTATCTGGGCAAGTCCTCCGGCTTTCAGTCTTACCAGTACCGCGAGATCGAATTCATCCTGGGCAACAAAAACCCGGCCATGCTCAAGCCGCACGCCCACCGTGACGAACTGCTCAAGCGTGTGGAAGAAGCGCTGGTCGCCCCGTCCCTCTACGACGAAGCCATCAAGCTGATGGCCAAACAAGGCTTCACCATTGATGCAGACCGTCTGGAACGCGACTGGACGCAGCCGACCCAGTACAACGAATCGGTAGAGGCTGCCTGGCTGGAAGTCTACCGAGACCCGCAAAAGCACTGGGCGCTGTATCAGCTGGGCGAAAAATTTGTCGATCTGGAAGACGCTTTCCGACTGTGGCGCTTCCGTCACCTGACCACCGTTGAACGCGTCATCGGCTTCAAGCGCGGTACCGGCGGCACAGAAGGCGCCAGCTACCTGAAGAAAATGCTGGACGTGGTGTTGTTCCCGGAACTTTGGCGTTTACGCACGGCGCTGTAAGCCCCGAACGTTTCGGCGTATGCCATGCCGGCATGCGCCGAGGCGACTCCCACCGTCATCAATCTCTCACCTCAACACATCTCCTCGGGGAGTCTGGCAAAGGCTAGAGATGCTTCTTGTGTATTTATCAGTTTTTTACGAACAATACATAAAAATAATACTGTTTTTATTTCATCAATAAGCTCTATATGCTCCTGTATGCAATGTCCTATTTTTAACAGGAGACAATCATGAAATTCTTATCCATGCTGGCTATCGTACTGACGCTGGGCATGACACTGGCTAGCGTCGATGCAGAAGCCAAACGCCTTGGTGGTGGCCGCTCCAGCGGCATGCAGCGGCAAATGACCACACCTAACCAGCAGGCGCAAACGCCCTTTGCCACCAACCCCAATACCAGGCAACCTGCGGCGGTACCTCAAGCCCAGCCCAAACGCTCATGGCTCGGCCCATTGGCTGGTCTTGCAGCGGGTATTGGTCTGGCGGCACTGGCATCCCACTTCGGGTTCGGGCAAGAACTGGCCTCGATGATGATGATCGGCTTGCTGGTGATGGCGGTGCTAATGGTCATCGGCTTCATCATGCGACGTCGCGCAGCGGCGCAGCAACCGGCCATGGCCGGGATGAACCGCTACCAGAACATGTCTTCCAATGTGGAATACATGCCTGCAGCGCAGAAATCATACAACCAAGACTACAACAGCACCACGCCGATTGGCGGCAGCGCGTCGTATAACGCCGCCCCAAGCGCTATCCCGGCCGGCTTTGATGTAGAAGGCTTTGTACGCAGTGCCAAGGTTCACTTCATCCGCTTGCAGGCCGCCAACGATAGCGGCAACCTGGATGATATCCGCGAGTTTACAACGCCAGAGATGTTTGCCGAGATCAAGATGGATATCTCCGACCGCAAAGGTGCCCATCAGGAAACCGACGTGGTCAACATCGATGCAGAAGTGATCGAGGTAATTGATGAGTCTTCTCGCCAGGTGGCCAGCGTGCGTTTTACCGGCCTGATCCGGGAAGACAAGCATAGCCCGGCAGAGCCGATCAACGAAATCTGGCATCTGGTCAAACCGCGTGCCGGCAATTGCGGCTGGTTGTTGGCCGGTATCCAGCAAGCCAACTAACACGCACGTCAAGCAGTAGCAACGGTAGCCAGCCCCAGGTTGGCTACCGTTTTTTTTATGGCTAGCCATCCTGCCAGCCATTGGCCCTCCATCGATTTGCCGGCCGGATCATGCAAGACGTTCATGCATGCCCGGTAACTGACCCGCCAGTGCCATCACGGGAAGACGGCCTTGCCATGACTGCTTGCCCCTTTTCATGACCAGCACATATTGACCCGCCTGCCAGTTTGTGGCTTGATCATGAAATGATCATGATCGCTTGGGGATGAAGGCAGCCAGACTGCAACATCACGGTCCACAAGCGCAATACCTCAATCAGCCACGTACCCGACCAACCTGACGGGTACATTGCTTTTACGGAAAGCGAACGCATGAGGATTGGTGCAGCACTTATCTGCTGGTTAAGCGTCATCGGCGCCGTGTGCCTTGGCCCTGCCAACGCAGAAGAAGCCCCCCGGAAGCTGCGCGTTGTCATTGATGACAACTACCCGCCCTATACCTTCAAGAGTGCAGACGGCAAACCCCAAGGCATCCTGAGAGATGTCTGGCGTCTGTGGCAGCAAAAAACCGGTATCCCGGTAGACTTTATCGCAACAGATTGGGGCATCGCCCAGAACATGATGAAAACCCGTCAGGCAGATGCCATTGACACCATGTTCGAAACCCCAGAGCGCAAAAAGTTTTACGATTTCTCTGCCCCTCACGCCAAGATCAACACCTACATTTTTTTCCATAAGAGTATCGCTGGCATTACCAATGCAGAATCCGCCAAAGGGTTTGTGGTGGGTGTCAAAGCGGGCGATGCCTGTATCGAATATCTGCAGGCCAAGGGCATCAGCGACCTGAAGCCTTACCCCAGTTATCAGGCACTGGTCAAAGCCGCAGTCCAGCGCTCGATTAGCGTGATCTGCATCGACGGCCCGCCTGCTTTTTACTTTTTTGCGCAAGAAGGCGCTATCAATTCGTTTCGCTATACCGAGCCGCTCTACTCTGGCGAGTTTCACTGGGCCATCGCCAAAGGACAACCAGCGCTGAAAGCGTTGATTGCCAAAGGGTTTGCCAGTATCACCCCGGCCGAACGTACCGCCATTGAAAAACACTGGTACGGTGAAGGCATGCCCGATAAAGAGATGTCCGATTGGGTGATCTATGGCGCCTATGGCTTTGCCGCAGTCATTGCGGCGCTACTGGGCATGCTGGCCTGGAGCCGGTTTCTCAAGCGTCAGGTAGACTCCCGGACTGCGGCCCTCTCGCAGGCCATGGCGGCGCTGGAAGATAGCGAGGCCTACAACAAGGCCCTGTTTGCCTCGTCCCAAATGCCCATGGTCGTCATGGATGCCGACACCTACCGGTTTATCGACTGCAATGCCGCCGCACAGGAAATCTATCATCTGCCAAGTCGTGACAAGGTACTGGGCCTGACACCTGCCGACGTATCGGATGAAACCCAGTACGATGGCAGTCCCTCCTCCGTGGCAGCAGAAAGACACATCCGGATTGCCCGCAAGAAAAAAAGCCATCTCTTTGAATGGCGGCACCGTCGGCCAGACGGCGAGATCTGGGATGCCCAGGTGCATCTGATGCTGATCGAATACAAGGGCAAGCAGATTCTGTTATTTGCCCTGCTGGATATCACCGACCGGAAACGGTATGAAAAAGAAATTGAAACCCTGGCGTTTCATGATTCGCTTACCGGCTTGCCCAACCGGCGGCTGATGCTGGACCGGCTGAGACAATCGATGCTGGACAGCGCGCGTTCCGGCAAACAAGGGGCATTGCTGCTGATTGATCTGGATAACTTCAAGACGCTGAACGACACCCGCGGGCATGATCTGGGCGATAAACTGCTGATCGAGGTATCACAGCGGCTACTGAAAAATGTGCGCGATGGCGATACCGTGGCCCGGCTTGGCGGTGACGAATTTGTCATCATTCTGCGCAATCTGAGCCCGGATGATCACGCAGACATCGAAACCGAGCGGATTGCCGAAAACCTCTTAAAAGCGCTGGGGGCGCCGTACCTGCTGGTCGAGCACTCAGACACCCAGGAAACAAGCGCGACCCACTTCTGCTCCGCCAGTATGGGCATTGCCCTCTTCCGCGGCACCGCTGTCACGGCTGAAGAACTGCTGCAACGTGCCGACACCGCCATGTACCGGGCCAAAGAATCCGGTCGGGATGCCTTCCGCTTTTTTGACCCGGACATGCAGGCCCGCATCCTGGCCCGTGTAGCGCTGGAAGACGAGCTGCGTCGCGCCATCGAAGAAAACCAGTTCATTCTGCATTTCCAGCCGCAGGTCAACAGCCAGCACCAGATCATTGGTGCAGAAGTGCTGATTCGCTGGCAACATCCGGTCAGAGGCATGATTTCGCCGCTGGACTTCATCCCGCTGGCCGAAGAAACCGGCCTCATTGTTCCGATCGGGCATTGGGTTCTGGACCAGGCGTGTTTGCAGCTGGCTCGCTGGGCCAACCAGCCCAACACAGCCAATCTGGCCCTGTCGGTAAACGTCAGTGCCAGACAGTTCGGCATGCCGGGCTTCGAGAACGAGCTGCGCGAACACCTGCAAAAAACGGCGGGAAATCAGCACAAGTTAAAAATCGAGCTGACCGAAAGCGTATTGCTGGAAAATACCGAAGCAACCATCTCCAAGATGTTTGCCATCAAATCCATGCAGGTGATGCTGTCTCTGGATGACTTTGGCACCGGATTTTCGTCCCTGTCTTACCTGAGTGTCTTGCCGCTGGATCAACTCAAGATCGACCGGTCTTTTGTGCGGGATATCCTGGTAGACCCGAACGACGCCGCCATTGCCCGTACCATCATTGCGCTGGGCAAAAGCCTGGGCATGTCAGTCATTGCCGAGGGTGTGGAAACCGCCAGTCAGAAAGCGTTTCTGGAGCGGGTGGACTGCCATATCTATCAAGGGTATCTGTTTGGCCGTCCCGTTCCCATTGCAGATTTTGAAACCATGCTGGACGAGACACCGGCGCAATAGTCATGCATCCCTTTGCCGGCATGGCGGCAGAGACCTGAACCCCATGAGTGTGGTTACAAGCGGTTGCTGAGCTCGGTACGGGCAGAGTCAGCAATCGCCACCACACAGGGGTGGCTTAGCTTGCGCTCGACCGACAAGGCATAGTATTCCAGCTGCAAGTCACTGGCTCGGCCCAAGACTACCGTACTGTTGTCTTTGACGTATTCGGCCTCCAGCACGCTCGGTACCGGGAATACCCCATTCCCTTCCAGACCAAAAGCGGTCATCAACGCACTGTCATCAAACTCGCCCACAATATTCGGACGCAAACGCTGCTTGTCCAGCCACTCCTTGAGTTTGCGCCCGACGGCCGAATCGTCGCTCGGCACCAGCAATGGCAACGCCGCCAGACATTGCGGGAACGGCAAGCCGGTTTGCGCCGCCAGATCCTGATGGGCGATAAAACTGAGCCCGGACTCCACCAGACGATGGCTATAGGCCCGAACGTCTACCGATGCAGGGATGGGTGCATCAGAAATCACCAGGTCCAGACGGTGCACCGCCAGCTCGGCCAGCAGCCTTTCCAGCTGCCACTCCCGGCAGACAATGCGCACCGGTTCCGGAACCTTCATCGCCGGTCTTAGCAACCGGTAGGCCAGTGACTTGGGCACCACATCCGACACCCCTACCCGAAACTCGGTAGGGCGCCCCTTGGGATAATGCCGGATCACCTGCTCAAGCTCTGCCCCCAGGGCAAACAGCTCATCTGCATACTCAAGCGCCAGCCGACCGGCATCCGTCAGTACCATTGACCGGCCTTCTCGCGAGAACAAGGGCGTGCCCAGGCTGTCTTCCAGCAACTTGATCTGCCCGCTGAGCGTCTGCGGGGTAATGTGTATGGCCTCGCCGGCACGGATCACCCCGCCATGCTTGGCCACTTTCCAGAAATAATACAGATGCTTGAGGTTCATGCCGGATACCCTATACTTGAATTCGTGCAGCCATGCCTTCGCCGGATCTCACACCGCCGTGGCAGAACGGAGTCTAACGGGTTTTCTGGCTGGGTCTCAATAAATCTGCCAGGTAGTGGCAGCTACTGTGGCTGGTGGCGATTCCCCCATGCAACCAGCACACAACTCCAAACTGGCGGCATCCGCTGAACTTAAGCTGTTTTTTTGCACCAAACCAGCATGTCATATGAAAGACTGCGTCTATAATCCATCCAGGAATGCGTCATCGCCAGCCAGATAGAAGATGAATCGCCACTTATTTCACATGCGCCAGTCCGGGGATTAAAAACGGATGCCTCAACGCTTACTGACTAATCCGCACCTGATTGCTATCCGCAAATGGTTTGGCCAGCTATGGGCCAAAAATCCGAACTTTATCTTTATCGGCCCATTGCTAACGGCCATCATCATGATTTCGATGGTCACACTGGAACTGCAATATGAGCGCCGCGAGATTCTTGCACATGCAGCAGAAAATGCAGGCAATCTCAGCCTGATAGTCGAGCGGGACATCAGCCGGAATCTGGAACTGTTCGACAATTCGCTACAAGCGGTTGTAAATGGCGTCAACGACCCGGCCGTGATGCAGATGCCTGGCAATTATCGCCGCAGCATCCTCTTTGACAGGGCGGTGACAGAGAGCCATTTCATGGGTGGCGTGGCGTTTATTGATGCAAATGGCAATAACGTGGTCAACTCGCTCAACTACTCCCCCTTTGCCGGCAATTACAAAGAACAAAGCTGGTTTACCGCCCACAAGAACAATCCGGTGAGCGGGCTTTATATCAGCCCCCCAAAAGTAGCCCATGACTGGGACAACAAGCTGATTCTGCTGCTCAGCCGCAGGGTCAGCCATATTGATGGCAGCTTTGCCGGCGTGGTGGTAGGCGGTATCGAGCTGGACTATTTCAGGCAATTGCTCTCCGGGTTAAAGCTGGGCGAGCACAGCTCTGTTGTGCTTATCCAGAACAATGGCACCATCGTGATGCGGATACCCTATCGGGAAAAACTCATCGGTAGCGACATCAGTCACAACCCCAATTTCAAGCGCTATCTGCAACTGCGTGAACCCTACTTTATCGGCGTCTCGTCATTTGACGGCGAAGAACGCCTGTTAACCTTCAAAGCGTTCGATAATCTTCCCTTTACCGTCAATGTCGGCACCAGCACGCGCGACATGCTGGCAGAGTGGCGCCGGCACGCGCTCTATATCGGTATTTTATCCGGGGTGCTGGTACTGGCACTGCTGATCACCACCTGGTTCCTGACCCAAGAATTCAAGCGCCGGCTGACGGTAGAAAAAGACCTGTTTCTGCTCTCGCGAGAAGACGGTCTTACCGGCATTCATAACCGGCGCATGCTGGACGAGCGCCTGCCGCAGGAATGGCAACGGGTACAACGGAACCATCAGCCTTTATCCATCTTGTTTATCGATATCGACTGGTTCAAACGCTATAACGATACCTACGGCCACCACACCGGTGACGAAGCCCTGATTGCGGTCGCCAGAGGGATTGCCAGCTGCGTCCAGCGGCCAGCAGACATCCTGGCCCGGTTTGGCGGGGAAGAATTTGTGGTGGTGCTGCCAGAAACCGGCAAGGACGGTGCGCATCGCGTAGCCGAAAAAATCATAGCCTGTATCCGGGCACTTCAGATCGAGCATATCGCTAGCCCGGAACACATCATTACCGTCAGCGTCGGGTATGCCTGCAGTACCGACCTGCACCCGGCAGACCCGCCGATGCTAATGGCCGCAGCAGATGTGGCGCTGTACCAGGCCAAATCCAATGGCAGAAACCAGAGCTGCGCTTACAGCTGACCTCTGCCATGCGGCATGGCCCTCTCAATACCCGGAAGTCACGCCAAAATCCATCATGACACTGGCACCGGTAATGGCGTGCCCGGCAGGCGACAACAGATAGGCAATATACTGGGCAACTTCTGCCGGCTCGATAAAGCGGGCCTGCTCCCCTTGCGGATAGTTGGATAACAGTTTGCGAAAGTAACTGCCCGGGTCACCTTCCCCAAATTTTTCCGCCTGAAAGGTCAGCATCGGGCTCATGATGTCGGACGGACACAAGGCATTGACGCGAATGCCAAACGGGGCCAGTTCGATTGCCAGAGACTTGCTCATGATGGTAACACCGCCTTTGCTGGCACAATAAATGGCCGCACCAGCGTTGCCGGTCACGCCCGCGTCAGAGCTGATATTCACAATCGCCCCGCGGGTTTCCTTCAAGGCCGGAATGGCACGTGAACACATGAAAAAGCTGCCTTTCAGGTTCACGTCCATGCAGCGCGCCCAGTCTTCTTCGGTGGCCAGACTGCTGTCGCCCTCTACCCAGACCCCCGCACAATTCACCAACCCGTCCAGCTGGCCATAATGCTCCAGCGTCATTGCAACAATGCGCTCGCACTCGCTGGCACGGCGCAAATCCGCCAGAATCGGAAAACCACCCACCTGCGCCGCCACCGCACAGAGCGGGTCCGGCTTGCTATCGGCCAGCACTACCGATGCGCCCAGACTGCTCAGCAAGGCTGCCGTGGCACGGCCCACACCACCGCCAGCGCCGGTAATCAGAATGACTTTGCCTTCAAACAGCTGGCTGGAAAATATCGTATTCATGCGCCTTTATGCTCCTGCAAACAATTACCCCCATCTACCACCATCATTTGTCCGGTAATGTAACTGGCACCAGGGCTGGCCAGAAACGCGACCATGCTGGCCATCTCTGCCGGCGTACCCGCTCGCCCCAGCGGGGTATAGCCAGATGCCACTTTTTCATCTGACGTCTGAGAAGCCGTCGCCACCCAGCCAGGCGCCACGTTGTTGATAGTGATGCCGTCGGATGCCACATCCAGTGCAATGCTGCGACTCATGCCGATCATGGCGGCCTTGGCCGCACTGTAAGCCGCCAGACCACGGCCGCTGACCAGTGGCCCCGTGACTGAAGACACATTCACAATGCGTCCGTACTTGCGCTCTACCATGCCGGCAATGACTTGCCGTGTCACGTTGTAACAGGTCGTCAGGTTCCGCTCGATGGCAATGTCCCATTCATCGTCGTCACTTTCATGAAACAGCTGATAAACCTCGGGAGAACCTTCTTTGGACATGCCCGCATTGTTGACCAGAATATCCACCCGACCGAAATCCTCATGAATACTGGACAGCAAGTCCCGGGTTTGCTGCCGATCGGTCAGGTCCGCGATATAACCCTTGGACTGATGCCCGGCCGTCTGCAGCTCTTTGGCCCGTTCGTGAATCCGTGGCCCGGTGGCCGTAATGGCCACTCTTGCCCCTAACTCTGCCAGCAGCCTGGCACAGGCAAACCCGATGCCTTCGGCACTGCCAGCGCCCGTTATCAGCGCCACCTGGCCTTGCAGGTTGAACAAAGCGTGCATGTCTCTCTCCTGTGGTTTCCGGTGCAGTCAGCGTCCGCTGCCTGCATCTGGTAGATACAGGCCTCAGAACTTCTGGCCTCGCCGAAAACCCATTGTTATTTGATCAAATTTTCAAAGAATTAGAACATTAATTTGCCTGAAATTCAATAATTTGATCAAACAAGTGGTGTTTAGGTTATCAGCCACACACCCGGGTCCTCCCAAACATTCCGGAGATCAACGGAAAAGAAAAACCCCGGGCAATTACCCGGGGTTTCATGAGGGGTCACAACAGCAGTAGGGAATGATCAAATCTTGAAGCGACTGACAATATGGTTAAGTTCTACCGACAGGTTCTCCAGCGCATCAATCACATGATTGGTACGCATGATTTCATGTTCTTCATCCTGCACCCTGCGCGACATATTCTCGGCAGAACTGGCCAGGTCTTCCGTCGCTCGGGTCTGTTCTTCTGCCGCATCACGAATTTCATTGGTCTTGTCCACCACCAGCGCCATGCTGGACTGGATGTTTTCCATCTGTTTCAAGGCCACGTTCATCAGTTCAACACCGGTTTTCACAGAGCCGTCCGTATGTTGCACGCTGGAAATTGCCTGAATGGTGGCTTGTCGCATATAGGAAACAAGCTGGTCAATCTCGATGGTTGCGGTACTGGTTCGGGCCGCCAGTTTCCTTACCTCGTCCGCTACCACTGCAAAACCGCGTCCCTGTTCGCCGGCTCGCGCAGCCTCAATGGCCGCATTGAGCGCCAGCAGGTTGGTCTGCTCGGCAATTTCCTTGATCACGTTCGCCACAGAGCCGATTTTGCCGGAGCCGGACTCCAGGTCGCTAATGACCTGGGTGAGGCCGTGAATGGACTGGGCCACGTTCTGGATCTCATGAGAAACACTGGTGACCGATGTCGAACTGTCGGCACACAGGCTGCCCGCATCCTTGACGATCTGCGCGGCATCTCGCGTATTGTCGGCAATGTGGGCCACACTCACAGTCACTTCTTCTACCGTTGCGGCCGTTGCTTCAGCAATGCCGGCGTTCTCCTGGGCATCGCGCTGCAGGTTGTCGGTCATGTCACCCAGTTGTTTCACGCTGTCATTCAGGGTCACGGTCTGTTCATGAACGCGCTTGAACATGACATGCAGCTGTTCCATGAACGAATTGAAATACTGGGCAATTTCACCGATTTCGTCATGGCTCTCGATCTGCAGCCGACGGGTCAGGTCCCCTTCCCCGCTGGTCAGGTCGAGCATGGCTTTGCGCAGTTTGCTGAGCGGACGGGTAATGGTTTTTAGCAGCGTCACCATCAGTAACAGCGACACAATCAGGGCAGCGACCACAATGGTAATGGTCAGCTCGAGACTCTTGGTAACGGCCGCATATACCTCTGCCTCCGGTACCTCCACAATCACAAACCAGTTGGCCGTTTCCAGATAACTGGATGCCACCATGATCTCGCCTTTGCCATTATTGTAATGGGCCAGGTTAAAAGGTGCTTTGACCAGCAGCGATTTGGCCACATCTGCCATGCCCGGCAAGGAAGCCAGATTCACCTTCTCTGCCACTTTTACCAGATCCGGATTACGGTGAATCTGGATACCGCCACTGGCATCCACCACATACACCTGACCGGTTTTGCCAATCGACACATTTCTGATCTTGTCCGCCATGGCGGTCACATCCAGCGCAATACTGGCATTCGCCCGCGTTGCCTGGCTGTCTTTGATCCTGGCATTGATAAACATCATCACGCCTGGTTTGCCGGGTTCGGTACCCAGATTGAATTCGTAAGGTTTGCCGCTATCGAGAAAACGCTTGAACCAGCCATCATTACCATTAGGCTCCAGCTTTCTGGCAATACCTTTTTGGCCATCATAGTAGTTCAGCGTTTTTTCAGACTCCAGATTCACCCCAAGTACCCCGGCCGTCTGTTGCACTTTGTTGGCATACTTCTGCCAGGCAGGAATCCCGTCTTCCGGCTCCCCGTTATTCAGCCAGTCCACCAGAAAGGTATTGTTAGCCACTTGCAATGCCTGGTAAAGCGGCACCGAAATGGTTTTATCCAGGTCATTGCGAATAGCCTGTACGGTTTGTGGCAACTCGACCTTTTCGGCCCGCTCGGTCAGGGTAGATTTAAAGATATAAATGGAGACAAATCCCACACAACATAACGACAACAGCAGGATGGTGGTGACACTGATTAGCAGTTTTTTGCTGATGGAAGATTGTCTGGCCATTGTCTCGCTCTTTTCTGTAGATATCTAATCAGTCATGGGCAAAAAATACGTATTACGCATCATCTGCCAGGTCAGATTCTTGTCAAGAACCGGAATGCTTTCATTTATATAATCCATCAGTTTTTGATTTTTCAAACTGGTGAACAGATAACGAAAATAACTTCCACGATCAATTTCAGAAATTGAAAAAAATTTCCGGTCTTGCGGATATTTTTTCAAATAGTATATGAAAGAACTTCTTGCTACAAATGTTACATCAATGCGCTGGAGTTTCAGTTTCTCCAGGTTCTTTTCATGGCTGGTCACATCGTCGCGCTTGATGGTGATTTTGCCGGCACCAATTGCGCTATCCACATCATCAAATACGTAGCCGTTAATTGCCCCCAGGGTCAGGTGGTTTATCGGCAAGAGCGACTTATCATAGACCACCGGCCGCCTGACATTGGAGATCACCAGATCCAGATCCTGAATAATGGGCAGGCTCCAGAAGAACTTCCGCTTGGCATTGTCAAAGAACCATCTGGGATTCTCCCAGGCAATTACGCCATCCCAATTGGGCCTTTCCAGCATGCGATCAAGCCGCAAACGAGGAATCTGCATGGGTTTGAACAGATACTGCCCCTTGGAGTGCTCGGACAATAGCCGGGCATACAGGGTGGTGATGCTATCCTCGGTCTGGCTGGTGTTAAAGGGAGGGTCTTCATTGTAGGTATAAAACGGGATAATCCGGGGGGCTGCAAGCAAAGGCAATACCATTCCCCATGCCAGCAAGCCGACAGCACATCTTTTCTGTAATCTTTGCCAGCCAAGGGTGTTTTTCATATGCGTCATGCGTTACCGGGATTAATTGAGGGTTTAAATACTTAAAATAGCTTAATACCTGTACTCGATTTATAGTCAATACAGGTCATTGAGCAACCTCAAATTAGAAAATCCGGAAAAAACACAATAGGCATATTGATATGGAATGCCTATATGGTTTATTGATAAGCATCTGCCAATACAACACGACCTCGGCCGGTTGTTTTGGCTTTGTATAAAGCTTTATCGGCACGCCTTAATAAATCATTTTCGCTCTCTGCGGCAGACTCGAATAACGCCACACCAATACTGACATCAAATGCGACTTCATCATTGACGCCAACCACTGCTTTTGTCTCGAGAATTTCACTGCGTACACGCTGTAAAAGAGACAAGGCATCCTTGCCGGAACCCAACGGGATCAGCATCGCAAACTCATCCCCGCCCAGACGTGCTGCAATGTCACCGGCACGACAATGGTGTACCAGCACATGCGCCAGTGATACCAGCACTTCATCCCCTACGGCATGCCCAAAACGATCATTGATTTGCTTGAAGTTATCCAGATCAATCACCGCAACCGCATAAGTGCTTTGCGAGACAATGGCTTGCTGGTGCATGCGGTTAAGCAGCGGGAAAAAGGCTCGCCGGTTAAAGAGTCCGGTCATCACGTCCGTCTCGGCTTCGGACTTCCATCTTTCTTGCCCGAACTCGGCCATCTTCAACTGGCGGTTCTGCAAGGCGATCCCCAGAATGGTAAGCGCACTGGAAAACGCAAAGGCCATCAGTCCAAAGCGGGATTCCTGATCAGAAGCGCCGACAAACGGGCCAAGCTTCTGCGCCGTCCCTGCCACCGTCAACACCATGGACAGCGAACTCATTAGCACCGTCCAGAAAATACCCACGCTAAATGACAAGATGACTAACGTTGGCAGCATAAAAAAGGTAAGCCAATCCGGACCCAGTGTGCTAAAGAACAACAATACAGGTAGCACAATTGCCGCGCCAGTCAGCCACTTCTTCTGGATCATTGTCATCGGCTCAGACGAAACCTGCATGGCTGCATACACCGGATACACCAGCAAAATACCTAAACTGTCAGCCAGAATCAGCATTCCCACAAACCCGGGAGCATCAGCCAGCGAGATATAATGCCCAATCAGCAAATTTGCTGTCAGCATCAGGCTGGTAATTAACGGAGACGCCAGACACACCCACGCGACAAAGGGAAACAGATGCTGTGTTTTGACCAAGCCATTGGGCAGAAACCGCTTTAACAAGGTCGCGGACAACACCCCGGAAAAACCGTCAATACAGGCCGCTACCAGCAAATAGACATAGGAACCCGCCTCCTGAGTATGCATGCCGGCATAGTTGGCTAAAAAGCTGGCCGCAACAATAAACGGAAAAGACCGGACACCCCACTGAAGACACATGATGAGGGATATACCGGAAGGCAGCCATAGCAGTGTAATATTGCTGGGCTGGATGGCAAACATCAGCATTCCGAATTTTGCGAGCAGAAAATAACACACGCTCGCCAATACCAGACCCGTCACATTCTTTTTATCCATATCGCGTCAGATTTTAGGCATATCGCCCGGTTATCCAGTCAAGATTAATTTATCAAGTATAATAGATCACCAGTAATGGCAAAGGCGAATTTACTCAAAATAATTCAAATAAATCCCTGTCCGGATAAATCAACAACCCAACGTATTGAATACCGATGGTTACGTGACTTAATGATTAAACGTCCGCTGGTTTATTTGAGTTCCTTTTCACCAATATGCATCTTCCGGCTTAGTCATAGATCTTTCGCAAGATCAGCCCAAAAAATGGCCGTCACTCTAGCAATATCCACTTCAATAGCGGTATACAGTAATTGACAGATACCCTTGCAGGCGCGATATTCCCAAATCATGGCCATGCCAAAAAATATGGCCCCTTACCTGAGGTATGCATGAACACTTTGTCGATTGACGCCCTGACCGCCTATTGGTCAACGACCTTTCTGGCCGCCAATGTCACCATTGCGCTGAACATTTTTGGCGCCTTGCTGCTTGGGATGCTGGTGGGTTACGAGCGGTCGTATCACGGCCGTGCAGCAGGCATGCGTACCTATGGCCTGGTGGCCATGGCCTCGACTGCGCTTACTGTCGTGGTGGGATACCCCGAGTTCTGGTTTGGCGGACACACTGGGGTTGCGATCACCTCTCAGCCTACCCAGGTCATACAGGGCATTGTCACCGGGGTTGGTTTTCTGGGGGCCGGCATCATCATGAAAGACGGCTTTACCATCAGCGGGCTGACATCAGCGGCCTCTATCTGGGCCTCATCCGCCATCGGAGTGCTGGTCGGGCTGGGGTTTTATGCCGCCTCCATCACACTGGGGCTACTGTCTGCCATCTGCATGATGTGGGGACCAAAACTGGAAAACCTGCTGCCCAGCCGTCAGGCAGTCGCGGTGCATATCCGCTACAAAGCAGGTTACAAACCCACTATCGATTTCTTGCGCAGCTGGATTCACACCTTGGGATTCAACTTTGCGGAAGGCTCTCTGTCGGTAGCCAAGCAGGGTAACCACATCGAGTGGCGCTTTGTAGTGATCGACATCCATAACATGAGAACCCCGTCCATTCAGCACATCGCTGATGAACTGGAGCAACTGGAAGGGATAGAAGAATATCAGTTATCCCATGCCCGGAACTAAACCGATACGCCTACGCCAACAGTGACTTGACCAGATATTTGGGAGACTCCAGATAGCCTTGCCGTGCATAAAACCGGTGCGCCTTTTCTCGGCGGCTATGGCAATGTACTTCAATGCGGTCACAGCCGCGTGCCTTGGCCTGATTCACGATTTCCAGCTCCAGTGCCTGGCCAATGCCGCTGCTTCTTGCGGCTTCTGCCACACAAAAATAGCTGATGCGACAAAAGTCGCCCGGCAGGGCAATTTGTGGGATGAAATGCAGTGATACAAACCCGAGAACCTGGCTGTCTTCTACAGCCACCAGCAGTTTTGCATCCGGATGCGCAAGCTGCTGCTGAAGTTTATCTGCGATGAAAGAGGACGTCCCCGGGTAACCTAGCGAGGTCAGCAAGGCTTCAATGGCAATTGCATCGTCTGGCTGCACATCCCGGATTTGCATGGTAATCTCTTGTGTGGTCATCAGGGTTTGATCTAATGATCGGCTGGGGCTAGCTCCACTTGGTACCCGGTGCCTTGTATTCCTTCATCTGCCGGAGAATCTCTGCCGGGTCCTGGCTGATGATGATCATGTCCAGATGGGCATCGCGCATGAAACCATGCGCAACCACCTTCTGCATCATCTCGATCAACGGATCAAAAAACCCGTTCACATTCAGGATGGCACAAGGCTTCTGGTGGTAACCCAGTTGCGCCCAGGTCCAGACCTCGAAAAACTCTTCCAGCGTACCGGCTGCCCCGGGCATGGCAATAAACCCGTCTGACAAACTGGCCATCATGTTCTTGCGCTGATGCATGTCATCTACCACATGCAATCGGGTAATCCCGGTATGGGCCAGTTCTTTTTGCTTCAAGGCCTCAGGGATCACCCCCGTCACCACGCCGCCATGTTGCATGACAGCGTTGGCAATTTCTCCCATCAGTCCGACCTTGCCACCACCATACACCAGCTCGATGTCCTGATCGGCCAAGGCCTTGCCAAGGGCAATGGCCGCATCGGTAAACACGGCATCATGTCCGGCGTGGGAACCGCAGAAAACAGCAAGTTTCATCATGGGAGCAACCTGTTCCCTATTCAAGATCGAGATCGTCTAAAGCATCGCACTCGATGGTTTCATCGTAATGATGCAGCAGCAGATAATCATCCCAGCCCTCTTCGCCACTGCATAACACCATACAGGCCTGTTTCAGCACCTTGCCAAATACCGGATGCTTGAACAACTGCTTTTTAACCAGTTTCCAGAGTGCAAACTCATCGTCGGTTTCAAACATCAGGTTGATGAAGGGGCCTTCATCATCCCCTTCGATCAAGCCAAACCGCTCAATGGCCGGCTGTTCAGCAGCAAGCGTTTCGCAGAATTGCTTGAGGGTGGCAAGGTCCAGGCCGGGCGCCCGGTCTGGTTGAATCTGAATGCAAAATGTGGTCATGGTCAAGCCGTCTGGAAAAGAAACGCATGGATACGGAACAGCATCCGTACCCACCTTACTGTGAACTGAACTTTGTTAATTATCGTCAGCAATAAAGCCGCCGCCTGCATAACTCTCGAAACGGGTGTATTTGCCCAGCCAGGTCAACCGGACACGCCCCACCGGGCCGTTACGCTGCTTACCGATGATCACTTCGCCCGTGCCTTTGACTTCCTCTTTGTCCGGGAAGTAATACTCCTCGCGATACATGAACAGAATCACGTCGGCATCCTGTTCGATAGCACCGGATTCACGCAAATCCGACATCATCGGACGTTTGTCCGGACGTTGTTCTACCGCCCGCGATAACTGTGACAGGGCCACAACCGGTACTTCCAGTTCTTTGGCCAGGCTTTTCAGCGAGCGGGAGATCTCGGAAATTTCGGTAGCACGGTTTTCACCCGCGCTTTTGCTGCTGCCTTTCATCAACTGCAGGTAGTCAATGACCACCAGGCCGAGCTTGCCGTTGTTGATGCCTTTCATGGCCAGATCACGCATCAGGCGGCGGCATCTGGCGCGCAGTTCGGTAGACGACAAACCGCCGGTTTCATCAATATAAATGGGCGCCTCGTGCAGCTTGCCCACCGCATGGGTCAACCGCGGCCAGTCATCATCGTCCAATTTACCGGTACGCAGTTTGTGCTGGTCCAGACTCCCCACAGAACCGATCATCCGCATGACCAGCTGGGCGCCGCCCATCTCCATCGAGAAAATGGCCACCGGCGCGCCCACCTTGATGGCGACGTTTTCGGCTACGTTCACGGCAAAAGCGGTTTTACCCATCGAAGGACGACCCGCCACAATGATCAGGTCACCGGGCTGCAAGCCAGAGGTTTTGCTGTCCAGGTCCACAAACCCGGTCGCAATACCCGTCACATCGCTGTCAGAGTCGCGGTGGTAAAGTTCGTCAATACGCTCCACTACCTGGGTCAGCAGGGTCTGGGTATCCAGAAACCCTTGCTTCTGGTTGTTACCGGATTCGGCAATTTTAAACACGGCCGTCTCGGCACTATCCAGCAGCTCTTCAGCATCCCGCCCTTCGGGCGAATAGGCGGATTCGGCAATCTCGTTACCCACCCTGGCCAGTTCGCGCAATACATAACGCTCGTGCACGATTTCGGCATAGCGGCGAATATTGGCAGCGGACGGCGTGGTTTCTACCAGCTGGCCCAGATACCCCAAGCCGCCCACGTCTTCGAGCTTGCCCAGACGGTCCAGCTCTTCGGCCACGGTAATCACGTCGGCCGGGCGGTTACGCTCGATCAAACGGCCAATGGCGTAGTACACCTGCTTGTGGCCGCTATGATAAAACTCGGCATCATTCACCAGATCAGAAATTCTGGACCATGCCTCGTTATCGAGCATCAAGCCACCCAGCACGCTTTGCTCGGCTTCGATCGAATGCGGCGGTAACTTCAGCTGAGCAATCTGAGGATCAGACTGCATCGCAAACGGGGGTTGCATATTGGTCATATCGAACTTCTTGGCGGATGAATCAAAGGTGGGATTATACGCTCAGGCCGAGTGGGATACTACGGTCCACTTTGACCAAATCACTTCTTTTAGCGGCATGAAAAAAGCACCTGGCCCTATTCAGGCACAAGTGCTTTTTATGGCCTGCCATCCGGGCAAACCCGTGGCTGTCCGCTAAGGTGCCAGCGTGTCAGGCTGTCCCTCCCACAGTCAAGCCATCAATCCGGAGTGTCGGCTGGCCAACGCCCACTGGCACGCTCTGGCCGTCTTTGCCGCAGACCCCGACGCCGGTATCCAGCTGCATGTCGTTCCCGATCATGGAAATGCGGTTCATGGCTTCCGGACCGTTACCGATGAGCGTCGCCCCTTTGACCGGGTACACCAGCTTGCCGTCTTCGATCTTCCAGGCTTCCGAGGCCGAGAACACAAACTTGCCACTGGTAATGTCTACCTGGCCGCCACCAAAATTGACGGCATACAAGCCATCTTTCACCGACGCAATGATTTCTTGCGGGTCATGGGCGCCCGGTAGCATATAGGTATTGGTCATGCGCGGCATGGGCAAATGGGCATAAGACTCGCGGCGACCGTTACCGGTAGGCGCCATGCCCATCAACCGGGCATTCATGGTGTCTTGCATATAGCCTTTCAGGATGCCGTCTTCGATCAGGGTCGTGCATTGGGTTGGCGTCCCTTCATCGTCTACAGACAGCGAACCGCGACGGCTGGCCAGGGTACCGTCATCGACAACAGTCACACCTTTGGCAGCGACTTGCTGGCCGATCTTGCCAGAGAACGCAGAACTTCCCTTGCGGTTAAAGTCACCTTCCAGACCATGGCCAACGGCCTCGTGCAGCAACACGCCAGGCCAGCCTGGCCCAAGGACCACGGTCATCTGCCCTGCAGGCGCCGGACGCGCCTCCAGATTGGTCAGCGCTTCCTTGACAGCGCGTTCTGCATAAGACTTCAGCACCGCATCGGTAAAATACGAAAAATCAAACCGGCCACCGCCACCGGCACCTGCCTGCTCGCGACGACCATTCTGTTCCACAATGACCTGCACGTTCACACGCACCAGCGGGCGGATGTCTGCCGCACGCACACCATCGGCACGCGCTACAAACACCACCTCATATTGCGCGGCCATGCTGGCCATAACCTGCTTGATGCGCGGGTCCATGGCGCGTGCCATCTGTTCCAGTTTTTCCAGCAAGGCGACTTTCTCGGCGGCGGCCAGGCTGGCAATCGGGTCCTCAGGCAAATACAGGCCACGCCCATCTACCGGTTGACGGTTACCCACTTTACCGGCACCAGTCGGCGCAATGGCGCGGGTTGCATCCGCAGCTTGTTGCAAGGCGGGCAGACTGATTTCATCCGAATAGGCAAACGCCGTTTTCTCGCCGCTCACCACACGCACACCTACCCCTTGGTCGATGCTGAAACTGCCTGCCTTGACGATCCCCTCATCCAGCGACCAGCCTTCATTGCGGCAATACTGGAAGTACAGGTCCGCATAATCAGCATTGTGCTGCATGATGCGGCCGAACACCTGATCCAGACTGGTTTCATCAATCTGGTTGGTGGTCAGCAGGTGGTGTTGCGCCTGGTCGAACATGGAAGCAGTTGTCATTCAGTGTATTTCTTTTCTGTATTGCTGGATTCTGGAGGTGCAACTGACATGCAGATGCACGGGTATGGATACATTTATACCATAAAACCGGCCTGGCCAAATGCTGGCCAGCCGGATGGATGTGTCTTGATGCAGCTACAGCACCTTGTGCTGCAAGGCGGGCAGGTTTTCCCGCACGGTCGCCAGCACATGCGGGTCTAGCACGGCAGTCACCACACCGGCACCTTCCGCTTTCAGACCCAGTACTTCACCCCATGGGTCGATCACCATGCTATGGCCAAAGGTATCACGCCCGTTCTGGTGGTGCCCGCCTTGACCGGAGGCAATCAGGAAACACTGGTTTTCGATGGCACGCGTCTTGAGGATGGTTTCCCAGTGCGCTTTGCCGGTGGTTTTGGTGAAGGCTGCCACCACCATCAGCACATCGACAGCCCCCATCTGGCGGAACAGCTCCGGAAAGCGGATGTCGTAACAGATCGACAAGCCAATCCTGCCAAACGGGGTGTCAATGACCACTATCTTGTCACCCGCCTCGATGGTTCTGGCTTCTTCGTATTGCTCGGTTCCCTTCTTGAAACCGAACAAATGGATTTTGTCATAGCGGGCCTGTTGCACTCCCTGGTCATCAAACACCAGAAAGGTATTCCGGATTTTCCCCGGGGTATCACACGCCAGGGGAATGGTGCCGGCAAACAGCCAGATGCCAGCCTTCTTGGCAAGATTGCTCAAAAAGCGCTGGATCGGCCCGTCGCCCGCCGGTTCGGCCAGTTTGACCTTGTCGCCATCCTGCTGGCCCATCAATACAAAGTATTCAGGCAATACGGCCAGTCTGGCACCTTGAGCCGCAGCTTCAAGAACCAGCTTTTCGGCTTCATCCAGATTGGCTTGCCAGTCTGTGCCGGAGACCATCTGGATGGTCGCCACTTTAATTGCTGTCGGTAATGTCATGTTTTGTCTCTGCTCAAATCCACGTTGCCATTCAGGTTCAGGGAGCTGGCTTTTGGGGTTCGACAGTTTTGCCGTCCCCGGTTTTCACCACGGTCGGGTTGCTCCACCCCCCCGTTACATCATATTCAAAAGCGATCATTTGCCCGAGCGGGTCCCTAAAGAGCTTCTGCAGCAAGAACGTCCCCAGACCAACGACCGGGTTGGCCATCGCCAGGCCGGCGGCCACCGAGACCGAATCACCGACCACAGGCACCACCCGGACGTGCAGGTTTTGCGTCTCGCGCACCATGTCCACATCCCCCTTCATCAGTACGGCCACAGCCGGGCCGACCAGTTTCAGGTCTTCGGTATGCATCACGCCCTGCTGCACCTTGGCAGTAGCGGATATTTCATCAAACGCCAACCCCTCGGAAAATACATCACGGAAATCCAGCGTAATCCGTCGTGGCAATGACTGCAAGCTCATCACCCCCAACAAACGGCCAGCCCCTGGGTCCAGCTTCACAAACTGGCCATTCTTGGCGCTCAGGGTCAGCTTGCCGGTCAAGGTAGGGATATTCGGCTCAAACGGACTGCCCACCCAGGCCAGTTGCCCGTCCAGTGTGGTTTTTCCGCGCCGAAGTGCATCCTGGAATCCGAGCCGGTCCAGCAGTTTGCCGGTATCCTGCGCATCAATATGCACATTCACCTTCAACACGGAGTTGGGTTCATTATCCTGCCAGAGGCCGTCCATATTGAGCGCGCCCTCGGGGGTCGTCAATTTGACCTGCTGCAGACGCCAGTCAGCCCCATCCGGTTTGGCAAGCACCTTGAGTTCGCCCAGTTTTTTGTCACCATACTGGAACTGGCCTACCTCGATATCCAGTGCCGGCGGACGGCTGGCCTGCTTGGGATCAGTCAGGCCTTTGGTGGTGGTATCTTGCTGTTTGGGCAAGGTCAGACGCTTGAGTTTGGCCACAATCAGACCGCCACGCTCGCTCAGCCAGTCCACCCGACCTTCAAATTCTTGTGCACTCGTCTGGCTGCTCCAGCGTGTCTGATCCAGCTTGTCGCCATAACGGGAACGGTTCGCCACCACAGATACATCGTGCCAAACCCGGTTGGCCACGGTCAGCTCGGGTACGTTTAGCCGGATCGTATTGAGCGGCAGGCCGTTACCGCTGGTTGCTTGCTGATTATCTGCCCAGTCTTGCCATGCATCCAGGTTAAGTCTCGGGACATTGCCTTGTACCACCAGCCCGGCAGCCAGAGGTAGTGTCAGCGGCGCAGCCGTATTACCCAACTGGATAACACCCCGCTCCAGTCCTTGCTCCCCTGTTTTGGCATTTTGCTGGAATCGAAGTACAGCCGACACAATATTACCTAGCTTGCCGTTCCAGGCAGAGAAACCGTCCGCAGCAGCTTGTTTTTCAATCTTGAGCGGCCAGGTGTCACCCGCAGACTTTCTGAGCGGGGCCGGCAGATCCAGCGACATGCCCTTCAGCGTGCTGGACAGCACCACATTCGCTTTTTGCTTGTTCAGCGTAACCAGCACCTGCCAGTCGGTATCCCCCTGAACCATATTCCCGACCGAATCCCCCAGTTGCTGCTTGAGTTGCTGGGCAGACATCCGGCCACTACCGGTAATCTGTACCACACCCGCAGTGTCTGTGCTTGCACCAAATTTTGCCGGGTTACCCAACAAGTTGGCCCGGGCATTGTCCAGACGGATGGATTTTTCGGTAAACCTGAGCGTGCCGGTCGCTTTATCCAGCGCAGGCAGGTCGTTAAGCTGAATCTGGTTGTCTGCAAATTGCAGCACGCCATCTACATGGGTATCTGCAGCATGGCTAAGCGGAATGCCTAACTTTAGCTTCAGGGAGGCATTACCTTTAAATGCCGACCCTGCCAGCAACTGGTCGACCACTTTGTTGACCGGACTTTGCTGGACAAACTGCATGAAATCCGTCGTGGCACCGGTTACCTCTCCGTCCACAGTCAGTAGATTGGCGTGACTGAGTGTAGGTATGGTCACCACCGTTTTGCCAACCTGCGTATTCAGGATCTTGCCACTGGTGGCATGAACCTCCATCCGGTCGCCTTGAAACAGCAAAGAACCTTCCACATCTTTCAGCTCGGGCCAGCCCTGCGCATAAGGAATGCGGACTTTATGGGCGTCTAGCGTAATGCGGAACAGCCCTTTGCCGTTCTCAAACGGGAATTCGTTCAGGTGCCCGGTCAGCTGCAGCCGGGCATTGGTACCCTCGCCTTCTATCAGGCCTGTTTTCAGCCATTCCCTAGCCGCAGAATCGACAACCAGCGGCAGGTATTTCCATACGGCATTGGCAGCACCACGACGCAAACCGCCACGCAAATCTATCCAGCCCGGGCCAGTCGCTTCCGTGCGGTATCGCCCGGCAAACTCACCCTCTGCTTCCGGCCCTTCAAGGGCAACCCTGTCGAGTGTCACCAGCCATTGACCGTTTTCTTTTTGCCAGTGTAGCTGGCTGCTCAAACGGTCCGTCGATAACGGCACGGCAAAAATCGACGGCCAGTCCAGGACAGTCTTATTGCCATTAAGCGTTATCTGCCCCTTGGTCTGGTCAAGGTTGACACGGCCACTGATACCGGTAATACCGGGCATTTTTTTCCAGGGCTTGCTGGCCAGGCGGTTAAATTGCCCGTCCAGTTTATAACTGGATAGCGTTTTCTGCCCAGCCCATTCAAACGACATCTGATCCAGGCTACCGCTCGGCGACATGGTCATCAGCGGGTCTTCTACGCCTTCAGGCAACGGCAGAAACTGGGCGATTTTTGTCAGTGGCTCCAGCGGCAGATGATCTGCCTGCAGTTTACCGCCCACTATCTCAGTCCCTTTGCCACGGTTCAGCAGCAGCGACAGCGACAATGGTGGCAACGCCACGCCATTGGCCAGCGACAGTTTCAGATTATCAGTAGCAACCTGTACATCTTTGTCTGACAAACTCCAGCTCACCCTGCCGGTCAGCTGCTTTAACGGCAGCACAGGAACCGTTTTGGACAAATGCGCCCGGACATCAGCCAGCGCCAGATCGACCGTGGCACTGGATACCCGTCCGTCCGCAATCCCGAACCATGCACGTACACCGCCCCTGCCCTTGTCCGGATAAATGCCAGAACGGGTCACGGACTCAGGCAACCAGGTACGCCAGGCTGGCAGGCTGGTGTAATCAAGGCGGGTAAAGACCTCCCCTTTCCATTGATCCCATTCAGAGAAACGCTTGCCCTTGAGATTGCCGCGGATATCCAGCATGGAGGCCAGCTCTGCAGGCGGCTTGGCCTGCAGCAGAAACTTGTGTCTGGAGAAACTGTTTTGCAATACCAGTTGAACATGCTCCAGCATCAACGGCTGATTGCTGCGCTGCTCATCCAGCCAGATCAGCCGCGCCTGGCGAATATCCAGCCGGCCCTGTCGTAGCAGCCAGTCTGCCATGCTGGTATCGGTGCTGGCAGAAGACTGGTTCAGCGGAATACCGGCCAGGTCGATAACGCCCGCCTTGTTCCTGCGGAAATAAAGGACCGGCGAGTCAAAGTCGAGTTCGGCAAACCGGATCTCGCCCGTAAATACCGACCACCAGGACAAGGTACTGTCAATGCGCTCCAGATAGATGGCCGGCCGTTTTTGCGGGTCAAAAACCGTTAGCCCGTAGGTGGTCAGATGCGGCCGTAGTCCTTGCCAATCCGCTTCGAGCTTTGCTATCTGGATATTCGAGCCCATGGCAGAAGACAGCATGCTTTCTATCTGCGGGCGATAACCGTCGATATTGGGCAAAATCCAGTAGCGCAAGCCAAGCACTACCGCAGCAACCGCAAAAATCAGCGCATAAAGAATCCGGCGAAACCAGCGGGCATGCCAAAATGCAGAATGCACCAAAGCTTCCTTCAATCTGGAAAGAAATACTTTGGCAGCAGAAATGGATTTGATGGTTTCGGACAAAAATTAACCTGTACGGTGATATGCTTGTGACAAACGTTAGGCCAACAGCAATTATGCTGCAAAGGCCTACCCAACATATATGCATTCTACCTATGATCGGTAGCGTTGTATTTGTAAGACTTTAATACATACCGTAAGTTTCTGGTAAAACCAGGTAAAAAAAGAATACCAGACAGGAAATTTCCACAAGGCACCCAGGATGACATTGCAATTCCCTTTACTCGAAAAAGCCCAAAACGTCAGTCATTACATCAGTCGCCTTTCTGGCAGCAAACCGGAAATGGTCGAAAAGGTAATGAATGACATACAAACGCCCATGAGCAAAGCGGTGTTTCAGCAATGGTGGCGCGCATTGCCTGCCGTCACGTCGGATGAACAACTGGCCGCGCAGCTCCGCCAGTTGCGCCAGCGCATGATGATGCACCTGATCATTCGGGACGTGAACAACCTGGCCCCGCTGGATGAAGTCGTCAAATCGGTCAGCTGGTTTGCCGAATTTGTCATCGAAACAGCGCTGGATTATCACCATCAGATGCTCGTTAGCGTGCATGGCGAACCGGTAGGCGAAGACACACGTACCCACCAGTCACTGGCCATTGTCGGCATGGGCAAACTGGGAGGCGAAGAACTGAACGTGTCTTCCGATATCGACCTGATTTTTGTCTACCCGGAAGATGGCGATACCGAAGGCCCGCGGGTGATCCGCAACTCGGAGTTTTTTACCCGTCTGGGGCAACGCGTTATCAAGGCGCTGAACGATGCGACAGCCGATGGATTTGTGTTCCGCGTCGACATGCGCCTGCGCCCGCACGGCGACTCAGGCCCGCTGGTCGCCAGCCACGCCATGCTGGAAAACTACCTGATTACCCAAGGGCGGGAATGGGAACGCTACGCCTGGATGAAAGCCCGCGTTCTCACCGGCGATGAAACCAGCCTGATGCAGCTGGTCAAACCGTTTGTCTTCCGTAAATATCTGGACTATGGCGCCTACAGTTCCATCCGTGATCTTCACAGCCAGATCCGTCGTGAAGTGACCCGCCGTGACAAATCCGACGACATCAAACTGGGGCCGGGCGGAATTCGCGAGATCGAATTCATTGCCCAGATTTTTCAGTTGATTCGTGGCGGACGTACCCCAAAACTTCAAGTGCGCAGCACCCGCCAGGCCTTTGCAGAAATCGCCACCCTGGGCCTGATGCCCGAACAGGCAGTGGATGAGCTGCTGGCAGCCTATGAGTTTCTGCGCCGGCTGGAACACCGGATCCAGTACCTGGATGACCAGCAAACCCAGACCTTGCCCAGAAACCCCGAAGACCAGCACCGTCTGGCGATGGCCATGGACACACCAAGTTACAACGCCTTGCTGGCTGAGCTGGATACCCACCGCCACCTGGTCAGCCGGCACTTCGAACAAGTCTTCATTGCGCCGATGGATAACGCCAGCCACCCGCTGGATGCCGTCTGGCTGGATTGTGACAATCAGGAAACCACGGTGGATGCCCTGGCCACCATAGGCTACCGTGACCCCAAAGGCACACAGCAGTTACTGATTTCTATGAAAAACAGTCACCGCTACCTGAACTTGCCCACCAACTGCAAACGCCGCTTTGATACGCTGGTGCCGCCACTGCTCGCCGTTGCCGCCAGACAGCCACAGCCGGATACCACCCTCCACCGGCTGATGAACCTGCTGGAAGCCATCAGCCGTCGGGAGTCTTATCTGGCCTTGCTGGTCGAACACCCGCAAACGCTACAAAAGCTGGCCACGCTCTATAGTGCAAGCCCATGGGTCTCCGAATACCTCACACGTCACCCGATCTTGCTGGACGAGCTGCTGGATGGCCGCATCCTGTACCAGAATCCGGACAAGGAAAGACTGCGACAGGAATTAAACGAGCTCCTTGACGAGGCAGCCGGGGATACCGAACAGATCATGCACATCCTGCGGCACGTGCATCACACACAAGTGTTCCGGCTGGTGGCGCAAGATCTGGCCGGCATGCACAGCGTGGAAGCGCTGGGAGACTATCTTTCAGATTTGGCAGACGTCATTCTGGATACCTGCGTGTACCGCTGCTGGAAAGAAATCAAGCAACGGCACATCGAGACACCCAAGTTTGCCGTCATCGGTTATGGCAAGCTGGGCGGCAAGGAGCTAGGCTATGCCACCGATCTGGACATCATCTTCCTTTACGATGACAACCATCCGGATGCGGCCGAGAACTACGCGCGGCTCGCCAAGCGCTTATCCTCTTGGCTGACCACCCCGACCGCTGGCGGAACTGTCTATGAGCTGGACCTCCGCTTGCGCCCGAACGGCGAAAGCGGCTTACTGGTCTCCAGTGTTGAAGCCTTTGCAGAATACCAGTCAAAGTCTGCCTGGATATGGGAACACCAGGCACTGACCCGCGCCCGTTTTGTGGCCGGCGACGCACTGGTTGGCCAGCAGTTTGACGACATCAAAATGAATGTACTCAGTCAGAAACGTGACTTGAAAGCACTCAAGGATGAAGTCATGGCCATGCGGCAGAAAATGCACGACGCGCATCCGCCGCATGCAGGTGAATTCGATGTCAAACATGATGCCGGCGGGCTGATTGATGTGGAATTCTGTGTTCAATATCTGGTATTGGCATTGGCCCCTCAGTACCCGGACCTGACGCGAAACAGCGGCAATATCGCCCTGCTTAACGCCGCAGGTGCACTTGGCGTCATGCCGCCAGACATTGCGCTGGCCGCCAGCAATGCCTACCGCAGCTTGCGCCACCAGCAGCATGTACTGCGCCTGTCCGGCCAGCAAAATAACCGGATTGATGAACACGAACGCAAAAAGGAACAACAGGCCATCCGCGCGCTCTGGCAACAAGTATTCGGTCAAGCGCGGTAATCGGGATTGTGGTCCGGCAGGGACACGTACGTCCACCCTGCCGCCTACCGGTATCATGGGTTGACCAGCCAGGGCCGAGCAGGTGCAGGCCCGGAAGTGGCAGGTCATGCACCTGTGCGGTGACCCATACCCTCGCCAGAGAAAACGCGCTACAATCAGGGTTTGCTGTTTTTATATAACCGGCAAATGCATTTTGCCCCCACAAGAAAAGCTTCAGGAGACGCAGCATGTCGATGTCTGACCGTGACGGATTGATCTGGTATGACGGCGCAATGGTGCCTTGGCGCGATGCCACTACCCATGTACTCACCCACACCCTGCACTATGGCATGGGCGTGTTTGAAGGCGTACGTGCGTACAACACCCCTAACGGGCCGGCCATTTTCCGTCTGAAAGAACACACGGAACGTCTTCTGAATTCGGCCAAAATTCTGGGCATGAAAGTGCCTTACGACATGCAAACCCTGATGGACGCTCAGGTGGCCGTGGTCCGGGACAATAAGCTCGAATCCGCCTATCTGCGCCCGTTTGCTTTCTATGGCTCGGAAGCCTTGGGCATTTCAGCCAAAACCCTGTCCGTACACGTCGCCGTTGCGGCCTGGACATGGGGTGCATATCTGGGCGCAGAAGCCCTGGAAAAAGGCATTCGCATCAAGACCTCGTCTTTCACGCGTCACCACGTCAACGTGACCATGTGCAAAGCCAAAACCTCAGGCAACTACGTCAACTCCATTCTGGCCTTCCAGGAAGCCAGCAGCCTTGGTTACGATGAAGCCCTGCTGCTCGACGTGGACGGTTTTGTCGCAGAAGGTTCCGGTGAGAACATCTTCATTATCCGCAAAGGTAAAATCTTTACGCCAGACCTGACCTCTGCGCTGGAAGGCATTACCCGTGACACGGTGGTACAACTGGCCCACGAAATGGGTCTGACCGTGGTAGAAAAACGCATTACCCGTGACGAAGTTTATACGGCTGACGAAGCCTTCTTTACCGGTACTGCGGCAGAAATTACGCCAATCCGTGAACTGGATGACCGCCAGATCGGCGAAGGCACGGCAGGACCTGTGACCAAAGCATTGCAAAAAATGTTCTTTGACGTTGTTCAGGGTCGTGACGAAAAACACAGCGACTGGCTGACTTACGTCAAGTAATCGCACTCAAGCATCATCATGCCCGGCAGCCATGCCGGGCACTTCGTTGTTTTAAAAGGTAAAACCATGTCTGGACTGATTGAAAACACCAAGCGTTCCGTAGAAGTATCCGCAGAAGACCTGCCACTGCATTGCCCGATGCCTAACATGCAAAAATGGAATGCGCACCCACGCGTTTTCCTGCAAATCGAGAAAACCGGTGAAGCACTGTGCCCGTATTGCGGTACGCACTACACGCTGAAAGGTGGCCCTGCAAAAGGTGGCCATCATTAAGCCCTTGATGTTGTCCTCTGACATACAGCAAGTAAAGAAGTCAGCACGTGTATAAACTCCTGATTGTTGCGCCTGCCTGGGTCGGTGACACGGTCCTGGCCCAACCCATGATGAAACGTCTGCACGAGATTCATCAAGGCACTGGTCTGCAGCTCGATGTACTGGCCCCGTCATGGACACGTCCTCTTCTGGCACGCATGCCGGAAGTAAATGCCAGCTTCGATAATCCGTTTGCCCATGGTGACATCCGCCTTCGGGCCCGCTTCAAACTGGGCCGGGCCATGTCGTTGCAGCAGTATGACCAGGCCATTGTTCTGCCAAATTCGCTAAAATCGGCACTTGTACCTTTTTTTGCCGGCATTCCCAAACGCACCGGTTTTAAAGGTGAACAACGCTACGGTCTGCTAAATGACCTGCGTCATCTGGATGCCACACGCCTGCCAACCATGGCAGAACGGTTTGCCTGGCTGGCAGAGACAGCAGATGCGGCCCCGATACCTGCAACACACATAGCCAAGCCCTCGCTTACCAGTACCAGAGCACAGCAACTGGCAACCTTGTCTGCGCTGGAACTGAATGACCAATCCCCGATACTGGTCTTGTGCCCGGGTGCAGAGTTTGGGCCGGCCAAACGCTGGCCGACACCGCATTTTGGCACGATTGCACAAAAAGCCGTGCAGGCCGGCATGCAAGTCTGGCTCTTGGGGTCCGCCAAAGATCATGCCGATGCAGAAGCCATCCGGCAAATCAGTCCGGAAGCCATCAACCTGTGTGGCAAAACCCACCTCACCCAGGCAATTGACCTGATTGCCATGGCCAGCCAGGTGATCAGCAACGACTCCGGCCTGATGCATGTGACGGCAGCCCTTAACCGCCCCATGGTAGCGCTGTATGGCTCCAGCAGCCCGGACTTCACGCCGCCCTTGTCGGACAAGGCCCGTCTGGCCCATCTGGCACTGGAATGCAGCCCCTGTTTTCAGCGGACGTGCCCGCTTGGTCACTTGCAATGCCTGCAAGACCTCAGCCCCGACTATGTCTGGCAGAAAATGGAGTTTGTCTCTTCTGCCAAAGGTTCCTCTCAACCATCCATAGAACAACATGCCTGATACATTTGCCTCCCCCCTGGATCTGGAACTTGCCTTTTACGAAGCGTTTGAGCGGCGCGACCTGCGTGCCATGATCGCCTTGTGGGCCGAAGACGAGCGCGCTTTCTGCGTTCATCCGGCCGGGCACCGCATGCTCGGCCTGCCCGCCATTCAGGCCGGCTGGGAAGCGTTGTTCGAACACATGCCCGACCTGCACATCCATGTGCAGGATCGCCGCGTGATTCAGGGGCAAGGCGTCACCATCCATCACGTCACGGAAATGGTGCACGTGATTGGTGATACCGCGCAGCAGCACTGGGTTAACGCCACCAATATCTATGTACTCACCGAGCACGGCTGGCGCATTCTGGCGCATCACGCTTCGCCTTTGCTCGCTGATGATGACCTGGCACCGGTCCTGCATTGATGACTAAACTGCTGGATCGCCTGCGGGCGCATGCAGAAACGATTATCCCGGCAACGCTGGCTTACCGCCCCCAAGTTCCATTGCACCGAGACGTCTGGCAGACCCCAGACCAGGACCAGATTGCCGTTGATGTACTGAACGGACAATCACCACAGGCGCCGGTCATGATCCTGTTTCACGGACTGGAAGGCAGTAGCCAGAGTCACTATGCCCGTCAGTTATTGGCCAAGGCCCAGTCTCTGGGCTGGCATGCAGTCGTCCCCCACTTCAGGACATGTGGCGGACTGGGCAATCTGCAAGCCAGGGCGTACCATGCAGGAGACAGTCAGGAAATCGACTGGATGATCAGTCAGGTAATCAACCGGTATCCGGATAATCCGCGCTTTGCGGTAGGAATCTCTCTGGGTGGCAATGCCATGCTGAAGTGGCTGGGAGAGTATCCGGAAAAAGCTCGCCAATGGGTACGGGCAGCGGTGAGCATTTCTGCACCCATGGACCTGACCAAGGCGGGAGACAGCCTGGATAAAGGCTGGAATCGGCGCCTCTACAGCCAGACCTTTCTCAAGACACTGAAACCGAAGCTCAAGCAATTGCTGATCCGCCATCCTGCCCTGCAACACCGGTACAGCATGGAAAAACTGGCGCGTATTGATACCATCCGTGCATTTGACGATCTGTTTACCGCGCCATTGCACGGGTACAGGGACGTCAATGATTACTGGCAGCGTGCCAGCAGCCTGCCCTACCTGCAGTTTGTCACGGTCCCAACACTGGTTTTGAACGCGCGCAACGACCCGTTCATCCCAGCAGATTCATTGCCGACTCAGGAGCAAGTGTCCGCAAGCATTACCCTGGATTTTCCCGCACACGGCGGCCATGCCGGTTTTATTCATGCATGGCCCTGGATGAGGTATAACAGCAAATTACCTCAGAAGATATTTCATTTCTGCCAGCAACAGCTTTAGACATATAGCCGGCAGCCACCCCTCTTTCAGGAGCAACGCATGAGTATCCCTGCAAAAGACATTTTCAAAGCCTATGACATCCGCGGCATCGTGGGTAAAAACCTGACAGACGAAGTCGTGTTTCAGGTTGGTCAGGCATTGGGCGCTGAAGCACGCACACTCGGCGTAAAAGCCATTGTCATTGGCCGTGATGGCCGTCACTCGGGGCCTGCATTTGCGCATGCGCTTGCGCAAGGTATTCAATCCACCGGGACCGACGTCATTGATGTCGGCCAGGTAGCCACCCCGATTACCTATTTTGCCGCCCATTATCTGGATACCGGCTCGGCCGTCATGATCACCGGCAGCCATAATCCGCCGGAATACAACGGGCTGAAGATGATGATGGCAGGAGAGACACTGGCTGGTGAGCGCATTCAGGCGCTGTGGCAAGCCATCAATGCAGGCAATTTCCCGACAGGGGAAGGCAAGTATAGCCAGCAGAATGTGGTTGAGGCGTATCTGAACCGCATTTGCGAAGATATCGAACTGGCCCGTCCGATGAACATCATTGTCGATGCAGGCAACGGCGTGGCCGGCGCATTTGCCCCGGTTCTCTACCGCAGGCTCGGTTGCAAGGTGCGTGAACTGTTTTGTGATGTGGACGGCAACTTCCCCAATCATCACCCGGACCCCGCCAAACCGGAAAATCTGGTGGACCTGATTGATGCCCTCCAGAAAACCGATGCAGAATTCGGGCTTGCCTTTGACGGTGACGGTGACCGGCTTGGTGTGGTAACCCGCTCGGGCCAGATTATCTACCCGGACCGGCAAATGATGCTGTTTGCAGCCGATGTGCTGGAGCGTAATCCTGGTGCCGAAATCATCTTTGACGTGAAATCTACCGGTTTGCTGGCAGAATGGATCAAAGAATACGGCGGCAAACCCCTCATGTGGCGCACCGGGCATTCATTCATGAAGGCCAAGCTGAAAGAAACCGGAGCACCGCTCGCCGGCGAGATGAGCGGCCATATCTTCTTCAAAGAGCGTTGGTACGGGTTTGATGATGGCATTTATGCCGGTGCACGTCTGCTGGAGATTCTCTCCAAGGTGGAAGACCCGTCCACCTTGCTAGAAGCACTGCCGATTCGTCCATCGACCCCGGAGCTTCACCTGCAGTGTGCAAAAGAGGGGGATCAGCACGCGCTGATCGATACGTTGGGCAAGGTTGCCACCTTCAAGGGCGCAACTGAAGTGATCCGGATAGATGGCCTGCGTGTCGAATATGCGGATGGTTTTGGCCTGGCCCGAGCCTCCAATACCACCCCGGTGGTCGTATTCCGGTTTGAAGGTAAAGACGATGCCGCCCTGGCCCGGATTCAGCACGAATTCCGTACCGAACTACATAAAGTCAACCCTGCACTGGTACTTCCGTTCTGATCCAACAAATCCGGTTAGACTGCCCTGATCCGACAGCCAAATGGCATCTGATCCGGGCAGTCAGTAAGCAATGTGCATCTGCTACTTCCCGGATGGCGACCTTACGCTTAGCATAAGTAGATGGCATGCACAGACCATGACAACTGCAAGGTAATGCCGGCAAATGATTGGCGTAAAATCGATAAACCCGGATTTATCAAGTTTTAACCATTTAACTGATGCAAACGCATGATTCTCCCTGCACAATGCCTTGCCTGTTCACACTGACTCGTGTTGAATGTAACCCTTGCCCAAGCAACTTTAGTGATATCCCCTCATGAACCAGCAATCGTTTTTTTTAGGACGACAACCCATACTTAACCGCGCAGGCGGGCAAGTGGCTTATGAGCTATTATTCCGCTCCAGCCAGCATAATGGTGCCATCATTGATGATGATGTCGGGGCGACCTCTAGCGTAATTCACTATGCTTTTTCTGAACTGGGCATTCAGCATGTACTGGGCAATTACCAGGGGTTTATCAACCTTTCCAAAGATTTGCTGCTTTCTGACCTGATTGAACTGCTTCCCAAAACGCAAGTGGTGCTGGAGTTGCTTGAAACCATCACCATTGATGAGCAAATCATCCAGCGTTGCGCTGACCTGAAAGCCAAAGGATTCACCCTGGCGCTAGATGACGTGATTGGCATGGATGCGCAAATCGAATCGATATTGCCTTACATCGATATCGTCAAACTGGATGTACTGGCCATGTCGGTACCCGACTTGCAAAAAACCGTCAGGGCGCTCATGCGCTGGCCGGTCAAATTGCTGGCCGAAAAAATAGATAACGAAGAACAGCATGCGCTTTGCATGAAGCTGGGCTTTGACCTCTTTCAGGGCTACTATTTTGCCAAGCCCACCATGCTGGAAGGCAAGCGGACGGATACCTCCAAAATTGCCCTGCTCAGCCTGCTTGGTCTGGTGATACGTGATGCAGACATTGCCGAGATCGAACAGATTTTCAAGCGCAACCCGAACCTGGCCGTTAACCTGATGAAGCTGGTGAACTCGGTTGGCAGCGGGGTTGGCAGACAGATTGACAGTCTGAATCAGGCACTGGTGGTTCTGGGACGCCAGCATTTGAAACGCTGGTTACAGATTCTGATGTTTGCGGTCAAAGATACCGGCGACATGAAAGAAGACAATCCGCTGATGCTATTGGCGATTGTCCGCGGCAAACAGATGGAACTGCTGTCCGCCAAGCTTGGATTTACACTCGAAGAGCAGGACAAGGCCTTCATGGTGGGGATTTTTTCTTTGCTGGATGCTCTTTTCAATCAACCTCTCCATGACGTGATCACGCCGCTGAATCTGGGCGAGACCATGAATGCAGCACTGCTGGAAAGAAAAGGCAAACTCGGGCAGCTGTTACAACTGATGGAAAACACCGAACAAAAAACCGAGGTCATCGACTTTTCAGCCTGGCCGCAACTTACGGCAGATGACCTGCTAACTGCCGAACTCTCCGCTCTGGACTGGGCCAATCAGCTTAGTAAAGCCATCTAGCAAACAGCGTGATGAATCCTTGCAGCCTCTTCTCTCAAGGATTCATCATGAAGTGATATACCGGCCCGTTGCTTAGAAAATCGAACGTCCGGTCATGGTGGTCAGCAGCTCCAGTGCCATGCCGCCCGCCAGCGAATTACCGTTTGCATCCAGGCCAGGCGACCAGACGCACACGGACGCTTCACCTGGAATCACCGCAACAATGCCGCCACCCACACCACTCTTGGCAGGCAAACCAACCCGAAACGCAAAATCTCCGGCAGCATCATAAGTACCGCAAGTCAGCATGACAGCACTCATGCGCTTGGATGCACTGACCGTCAGCAAGCGTTCACCCGTCAGCGGTACTTCTCCATGGTTAGCCAGGAACAGCGCCGCTTTGGCGACCTCCTCACAACTCATGGCTACCGCACACTGGTGACAGTAGCTGTTCAGCACGATATCCACCGGGGATTTCAGGTTGCCGAAGCTCTTCATGAAATGGGCCATGGCCGCATTCCGGGATGATGTAGCCAGCTCGGAAATGGCCACGTTCGTATCAAAGTTGATCGAGGTAATGCCTGTCAGCTTGCGCATGAATTGCAAAAATGCAATTTCTGCCTGAACGTAATGGCTGCTCAGGATATCGGTCACGACCAGTGCACCTGCATTCACAAACGGGTTTCTGGGCTTGCCTTGCTCGTATTCCAGCTGCACCAGTGAGTTAAACGGCGTACCCGAAGGCTCACGCCCTACCCGCTGCCACAAGTCCTCACCCAGTAGACGAAACGCCATGGTCAGCGTAAACAGCTTGGACATGCTCTGGATGGAAAACCGTTCGGTTGAATCACCCACGCTAAAACATTGTCCATCCACGGTCTGGATCGCCATGCCAAACTTGCCAAGCGGCACCGAAGCAAGTGCAGGAATATAATCTGCCACCTTTCCCTGATGGGTCAGCGGCGCCACTTCACGGGCGATGTCTTCCAGAATGGTTTGGTAGTTCATGTTCTTTTGCATGGCAGATTCATCCTTGGGGGATCATGACAATAAAATCTAATGGCAACCACTGCAATGGGTGAAACTACGGTGCCCGAGGCCGGATCAGATCCACCGGTACAAAAAAACCACCCGAAGGTGGCTTTTTTGTATCAGGTCAGCAAAGGACTTACTTACTTGCTGGCCAGCCATTCTGCGACGCTGGCCAGGGCTGCCGCCAGATTTTCTGGCTGGGTACCCCCTGCTTGTGCCATGTCCGGACGACCGCCCCCTTTGCCACCGACTTGCTGGGCAACAAAGTTAACCACTTCGCCAGCCTTGAAACGCCCGGTCAGATCAGCCGTTACGCCGGCAATCAGAGACACTTTGCCATCGGCGTGCGACCCCAACACCACCACGGCACTACCCAGTTTGTCTTTCAGGGTATCCAGTGTCTGACGCAAGGTCGGCACATCAGCACCAGCCAGTTCAACCGACAATAGCTTGACGCCATTCACAGACACAGCCTTTTCAACCAGCTCACCACTCTGGCTGCTGGCCAGTCTGGATTTCAGCTGTTGCAGTTCTTTTTCCAGCGCCTTGACGTTATCCTGGGTCTGGGTAATACGGCTGGTCAGATCTGTTACCGGTGCCTTGAGAATGGAAGCCGCTTCTTTCAGCAACTGGTCTTGTTGCTGTACCCACTGGACTGCGGCCTCACCTGTGACCG
This sequence comes from Leeia oryzae DSM 17879, assembly GCF_000376945.1. GTDB lineage: Bacteria > Pseudomonadota > Gammaproteobacteria > Burkholderiales > Leeiaceae > Leeia > Leeia oryzae. The sequence continues at coordinate 147,224 of NZ_AQXU01000019.1, read as the reverse complement.
CCTCGATACGGCGAACACCTGCAGCTACCCCACCTTCAGAAACAATCTTGAAGAAACCGATATCACCGGTACGGTGAACGTGCGTACCGCCGCACAGTTCGGTAGAGAAATCGCCCATTTGCAATACGCGGACAACATCGCCATATTTCTCGCCAAAGAGTGCCATGGCACCGGTTTTGATGGCATCATCAAATGACATCAGGCTGGCGCTCACGTCATGGTTGGACATGACAACACGGTTCACGATGGCTTCGATCTTTGCAATTTCTGCAGCCGTCACTGGCTGCCCATGCGCAAAGTCAAAACGGGTGCGTTCATGGTTGACCAGAGAACCCTTCTGGCTTACATGCGTACCCAGCACTTCACGCAATGCCTCATGCAACAAGTGAGTAGCAGAGTGGTTGCGGGCAGTTGCCTGACGGCGATGCAAATCAATGGTCGCCTGCACGCTGTCACCCACAGACAATGCACCACGGCTCAACACACCGTGATGGCCGAATACGTTTGCCTGTATCTTCAGGGTATCCTGCACATCAAACAGCGCGTCAACACCGCCGGTGGCAGAAATTTCGCCAGTATCGCCAACCTGGCCACCACCTTCTGCATAAAATGCAGTGCAGTCCAGCACGACAATGCCGCTATCCCCTTTGGCCAGACGCTCGACTGGCTGGCCATCCTTATACAGGGCCAGTACGGTCGCATCGACACTTGCTTCGACATACCCTTCAAAAGTGGTTGCCGCGCCGCTGTAGTCGACATTACCCACCGACTTGAAGCTGGATGCAGCACGCGCACGTTCGCGCTGGGCTTCCATTTCACGTTCAAAGCCGTCCAGATCCACTTCAATCCCGCGTTCGCGGCCAATATCGGCAGTCATGTCAACCGGGAAGCCAAAGGTATCGTAAAGCTTGAAGATGACCTCGCCTGCCAGCACCTTGCTGTTGGCTGCCAGTGCGTCTTCCAGCACCTGCATGCCGTTTTCCAGTGTTTTGGCAAACTGCTCTTCTTCTGCTTTCAGTGCGGCAATCACGCGAGATTCCGCTTCTTTCAGCTCAGGATAAGCCTCGCCCATTTCGCGTACCAGATCTGGCACCATTTTGTGGAAGAAGGCTTGTTTCTGCCCCAGCTTGTAACCATGACGCACGGCGCGGCGGATAATGCGACGCAAGACGTAACCACGGCCTTCGTTACTTGGCAGCACGCCGTCGGTAATCAGGAATGAACAGGCGCGGATGTGATCGGCAATCACCTTCAGGGATGGCTGCTGCTGGCTGTATTCGATACCGGTTTCGCGTGCCGCTGCTTTCAGCAGGTTCACGAACAGGTCGATTTCGAAGTTGGAATGCACATGCTGCAAGACGGCAGACAAACGTTCCAAGCCCATGCCGGTATCGACAGATGGTTTTGGCAGCGGATGCAGCACGCCGCTTTCATCGCGGTTGAACTGCATGAACACGTTGTTCCAGATTTCGATGAAACGGTCACCGTCTTCATCCGGGCTGCCCGGAGGGCCGCCGGCTATCTCAGGGCCGTGGTCATAGAAAATCTCGGTACACGGACCACAAGGACCAGTATCGCCCATGGTCCAGAAGTTGTCAGACGCATAAGGCGCGCCTTTGTTATCGCCAATGCGGATGATACGGTCAGCAGGAACGCCGACTTCCTTGTTCCAGATGTCGAATGCTTCGTCATCAGAGGCGTATACGGTGACCAGCAGTTTGTCTTTTGGCAGGTTCAGCCAGGCGCTGCCGGTCAGGAATTCCCAGGCGTAGGTAATGGCTTCGCGCTTGAAATAATCACCAAACGAGAAGTTGCCCAGCATTTCGAAGAAGGTATGGTGACGAGCGGTATAACCGACGTTTTCCAGGTCATTGTGCTTGCCACCGGCACGCAGGCAACGCTGGGAGGTCACTGCACGGGTATAGCTACGCTTTTCAAAGCCCAGGAAACAGTCTTTGAACTGCACCATGCCGGCTACGGTAAACATCAGGGTCGGATCATTGCCGGGGACCAGTGGGCTGGAGGCCACAATCTGGTGATTTTTGCTGGCAAAGAACTCCAGGAATTTTTGACGGATTTCTGCGCTTTTCATGGGATAAGTAACTTATACCGGCGCTATTCACGCCGCGAGGTCAATAATAGTTCGATTTTCCAATGAAATGGGGTCTTCTGCCAATATGCAAATGCCGGTTTTCAGTGATTTACAGGTAAAAAACTCAAAGCGGTGAATATCTGTTACCATAGCGGCTCTTATTCAACCCACTTTTCAGTCGCGGGTTGCCTTGATGCCGGTTCATTGACCGGCTTTCTTGTAAGATCCTTATTGACCTATCGGTTTAGCCCGGACTGAATCCCCTTGTGGTGAGCGGCTCTAACCCAAGGAACCACCCCATGTTGTTTACAGAACTCGGCCTGTCCGAGGAAATCTTGCGTGCTATTGCTGCGCAAGGCTACACCACGCCTACCCCTATCCAGGCGCAAGCCATCCCTGCGGTACTGGAAGGCAAAGATTTGCTGGCAGGTGCCCAGACCGGTACCGGTAAAACCGCTGGTTTTACCCTGCCTATCTTGCACAAGCTGTCCAACCGCGCATCCAAGGGCCCTTCTGAAGGCCGCCCGCCAGTGCGCGCACTGATTCTGACCCCGACCCGCGAACTGGCGGCCCAGGTGGAAGAAAGTGTTAAAACCTACGGCCAGTTCCTGAAACTGACCTCGCTGGCCATGTTTGGTGGCGTGAGCATCAATCCGCAAATCAAGGCGCTTAAAAGCCGTGTGGACATTCTGGTTGCTACCCCCGGCCGCCTGCTGGATCACGTTAACCAGAAAACCGTGGATTTGTCCCAGGTAGAAATTCTGGTGCTCGATGAAGCCGACCGCATGCTGGACATGGGCTTTATCCGTGACATTCGCAAGATTCTGGCCCTGCTGCCGAAGAAACGTCAGAACCTGTTGTTCTCTGCCACCTTCTCTGACGAGATCAAAGGTCTGGCCCAGAGCTTCCTGACCAATCCGGACACCATTGAAGTGGCTCGCCGCAATACGGCGGCTGAGTCTGTTAGCCAGCAAGTGTATCTGGTGCCGAAAGAATTCAAACGTGCATTGCTGATTGACCTGATCCGCAAACACAACTGGTTTCAGGTACTGGTGTTTACCCGTACCAAGCATGGCGCCAATGCGCTGGCCGAGAAGCTGGTGAAGGCCGATATCCCGGCACTGGCCATTCACGGCAATAAGAGCCAGGGAGCACGTACCCGTGCGCTGGCAGAATTCAAGACCGGCAAACTGCAAGTTCTGGTAGCAACCGATATCGCCGCCCGTGGCCTGGACATTGACCAACTGCCACACGTGGTGAACTTCGAGTTGCCAACCGTTTCTGAAGACTATGTGCACCGTATTGGCCGTACCGGCCGCGCGGGTGCCACTGGCGAAGCAACGTCACTGGTCAGCCCGGATGAAGTCAAAGCCTTGCACGACATCGAGCGCATGATCAAACGGGAAATCCCGGCCATCAAGGCCGACGTTAGCGAACTACCGGTCGAAGTGCGGAGCGCGTCTGATCGTCCTGCGCCAAGCCATAACCCGCGCCGTGCAGGTGGTAGCCAGGGCGATCGCAACAAGCCTCGTTCTGGTGGTGGTCGTCCTTCTGACAGTCGTAACGGCGACAGTCGTCACGGCGACCGCCGTCCTGCAGCTGCTGCGGCAGATGGCAAGCCGGCACAAGAGCGTCGCGCGCCTCAAGGCCAGGGCAACCGCAAGCCAGAAGGCCAGCAAGCCCAGGCTCGTCCGCAGCATGCACCGCGGACACCAGGCAACAAGCCAAAGCAGACCCCAGCCTTGCTGGGTGGCAGCGGCAATGGTCGTAGCTGGTAAGGCGTTGTAACAAGCCAAAAAAAGGGCCGCCGGAAAACCGGACGGCCCACCACGACTGCAGAGGAAATCAATCTTTGCAACAATCAGGGGTAAGACAACATGTGTGTTGTGTTACCCCTGATTGTCTTCATGCGTTCAAATCACGCCTGCGCTTCGCAATGCGTTCAATGTATCTGTATCTTTACCCAGCAAATCTGCCAGTACTTCATCGGTATGCTGCCCCAGTAGCGGCGGCGCAACGTCATAGGTAATCGGCGTAGCACTCAAGCGCATCGGGCTTGCCACCAGCGGTACACTCCCCGCTTGCGGATGCGGTACGTTCACTTTGACCTGACGGTATTGCACATGCTTGTCTGCAAACGCTTGCGGAATATTGTTGATCGGTCCGCAAGGGATGGTTTCTGCTTCTAGCATTTCCAGCCAGTCTTGCCGCGGACGCAACTTCATGGCTTCGGCAATCATTGGCACCAGTACCTGACGGTTGCGTACCCGTGACTTGTTAGCCGTAAAGCGTTCGTCTTCTGCCCATTCCGGATGGCCACATAGCGCAGCAAAACGGGCAAACTGGGTATCATTGCCAACGGCCACAATCACGTGACCATCTGCCACTTCGAACACCTGGTAAGGCACGATGTTGGCGTGGGCATTGCCAAGGCGCGGTGGCGTAATGCCGCCGACCAGATGGTTGCTGGCAACATTGGCCAGCATGGCCAGCTGGCAGTCCAGCAAGGCGATGTCGATATGCTGGCCAATACCCGTCACCTGACGGTGGTTGAGAGCAGCCAGAATGGCGGTTGTCGCATACATGCCGGTAAACAGATCGGTTACCGCAACGCCAACCTTCTGCGGTTCGCCTTCCGGCGCACCGGTAATGCTCATCAATCCGCCCATGCCCTGGATCATGAAGTCGTAACCGGCACGTTCAGCATACGGACCAGACTGGCCAAAACCGGTAATCGAGCAATACACGACATCCGGCTTGATTGCCTTGATGCTGTCGTAATCCAGCTTGTACTTTTTCAGGCCACCGACCTTGAAGTTTTCCAGCACCACATCACAATGCTTCACCAGCTCATGCAGCAGGGCTTGCCCTGCCGGCTGGGTAAAATCGACCGTGATGGACTGCTTGCCGCGATTGGCGCACAAGTAATAGGCGGCTTCGCGGGTATCCTGCCCTTCCTGGTCTTTCAGGAAAGGAGGCCCCCACCCGCGCGTGTCATCCCCGTTACCCGGACGCTCTACCTTGATAACCTGCGCACCCAGATCGGCCAGATTCTGGCTGCACCAAGGGCCGGCCAGTACACGTGACAAATCAAGTACTCGTAAATGAGAGAGTGCGCCCATGCAATTATCCTTATCGCGTTTCCGTAACGTCAGTGACGATGCCGCTTAGCTGAATGCGGCAATCCCGGTCTGTGCACGGCCCAGAATCAGGGCGTGAACGTCGTGGGTACCTTCGTAGGTATTCACGGCTTCCAGGTTCATCACGTGACGGATGACATGGTATTCATCCGCAATACCGTTACCACCGTGCATGTCACGGGATACGCGAGCGATATCCAGTGCCTTGCCACAGTTGTTACGCTTGATCAGGGAAATCATTTCTGGTGCCCATTTGTCGGCATCCAGAAGACGAGCCACTTGCAGACAAGCCTGCAGGCCCAGCGTCACTTCAGTCTGCATGTTGGCCAGTTTCAGCTGGATCAGCTGGTTGGCGGCCAGTGGGCGACCAAACTGCTTGCGTTCCATGGTGTACTGGCGGGCAGCGTGCCAGCAGTATTCGGCAGCACCCATCACGCCCCAGGCGATACCGAAGCGGGCTTTGTTCAGACAACCGAACGGACCTTTCAGGCCTTTTACGTTTGGCAGCATGTTTTCTGTCGGTACGAACACTTCGTCCATCACGATTTCACCGGTGATAGAAGCACGCAGGGAGAACTTGCCTTCGATTTTTGGTGCAGACAGACCCTTCATGCCTTTTTCCAGGATGAAGCCGCGGATTTCACCTGCGTCGTCTTTTGCCCAGACAATGAACACGTCAGCTACTGGCGAGTTGGTGATCCACATTTTGCTACCGGACAGAGAGTAACCGCCGTCTACAGAACGAGCGCGGGTAATCATGCTGCCAGGGTCAGAACCATGGTTAGGTTCGGTCAGGCCGAAACAGCCGATGATTTCACCGGTGGCCAGACGTGGCAGGTATTTCTTGCGCTGTTCTTCAGAACCGTAGGCGTAAATCGGGTACATCACCAGAGAAGACTGCACGCTCATGGCAGAACGATAACCAGAGTCAACACGCTCTACTTCACGGGCAATCAGGCCGTAGGCAACATGGCCCAGACCAGCGCCACCGTATTCTTCAGGAATGGTTGCACCCAAAAAGCCCAGCTCGCCCATCTCTCTCATGATGCTGGTATCGAATGTTTCGTGGCGGTTCGCTTCCAGAACGCGCGGCATCAATTGCTCCTGACAGTAGCTGTAGGCAGCTTCACGCACCATGCGTTCTTCTTCTGTCAGCTGGTCTGATAACAAGAGTGCATCATCCCATTGGAAATTGAATTTGCTCATTTTGGTCTCCTTGGCTTTTTGGGGTTTTAGTTCCGCATTGCAGAACTAAATTTCACAATGCAAAAATGGTAACGCAAGCAGAAAAAAAAAGCAAAGCAGAAATTGCAAGAAATTGATCAATCGGTCAAAAAACAGAAAACAGGCTTGAATGTCCCAAACACAACCTGAAACAGACCTGTCTTAATGACCCGTCTGGCAGCCAATTCATGCATATAGTGAAGGGATATTCAGGTACGGGGAAAGTTGCTCGGCAGACGTCATTCAACCGTGGGTTACAGCAATAAATGGATGGTGGCACAACGAGGAAAACAACTCCCCTTGATGGCACAGATGATCAGTGCCATCAAGGGGTGAAGTCAGGCAGACCCGGAGAGCTCGGCGCCTATGCGCAGCACATCCTCTACCAGGGCATCTGCATGTGACATTTCGGTCCTGGCCCCGACAAAGCACGGGCGAATGGCCAGCTTGCCATTCACGATGGTGGTACTGGGCATGTTCTTGTTCTCTTGCAACAACTGGCGATGGATGCGCCGGTTCAGGCCATCCAGATCGGTGACCTTGTCAGACACATACCGGAAGCAGCAAATAGACAGAGTCGGTTTTTGCAGCAGTTCCAGATGAGGGTGTTCGCTGGCGACCTGCGCAATCTTGGAGGCCATGTCGTTGTGCCGGCGGATGCGCTCTGCCATGCCGGACACTCCGATTTCGCGGATCAGAGCCCACACCACCACGCCACGGCTGGGGGAGCTCAGTTCAACCCCATAATCAAAGTACGGTATGCCGAAGTCGTTCAGCGAATGCTCGGGTACCGGTGCATCTCCCTCTACCGACTCGACCGAGCCCTCCAGATAATGGGCGGGTTCCTGCATGAAAGCCCGCTTGAGCAACTCCCTGTCCCGGACAAACGTGGCGGCCACACCGACAGATGCCCCTAGCCATTTGTGCGGGTCTGTAATAACAGAGTCGGCAAGTTCCAGCCCCTGGTAAAGATGACGGATACGTTCATCCAGCATACCCGGCAGGCCGTAAGCACCGTCCACATGGAACCAGATGTTTTCTTCTTTGGCGATCTCGCCCAACGCCCGCAACGGGTCAATCTCCCCCCGGTTGGTCGTACCTGCATTGCCGACAATCGCCATCGGCAAGATACCGGCTTGCCGGTCTTTGGCGATGGCGTGGCGTAACGCATCTGGCAACATGCGCCCTTCTGTATCACAAGCAACGGCAAAAACCGCATGCCGTCCGAGGCCCAGCACGCCGGCAGATCGCTGAACGGTATGGTGTGCTTCTTCGGTCGCATAAATACGCACCGGCCGGTCTACGCCGTCCAGCCCGGGGTCTCGCCCCTGTTGTTCAAACGCAAACTGGCGGGCGGCGCCTAGTGCCAGCAGATTGGCAACCGAACCGCCACTGCTATACACCCCTTTCATGCTCTGCAGGCCAAACATGTCGGCCAGCCACTGCAAGGAGAGTTCTTCCAGCAGGTTAAAAGCCATTAGCGTATAGCGCTGGGGGGCTGCCACGCTGGCAGCGGTGGCGGCAAGGATGGCGGCGGTGGTACCGCCCGTGGTAATAAATGACGTGAACCCAGGCCTTGGGACGGCAGAACCGTTGGGGATGACATGCTGCAACAGCTCATCGGTCACCGCATCAATACCGATACCCTGCTTCGGTAATGGAATATCCAGATACTGGCGCCAGTGATAGCCCGGATGCAGTGCATCCGGATGCTTGAACTTGAGGTATTCGTCCAGCCCGGCCCCCAGCCGTGACAGCAAGGTTTGTAACCGGCCCGATTCGGCAAGATCTTTTGACATCTGAATCCCCCTGACTGGAAACAGCCTACCAAGGCAATATGTGATGTCTTACGCCGGCGGATTCCTGATGTCAAATATAGATTAGCTATCTGATCACTCTCTGTAACAGGCTTTATGCAATGAGGCGGGTGACCACATGTCATGCCCTGACCGCCAGGTTGGTACTTGCAGAGATGACCCAGTTACCTGGATGCCACAGCACGCAATAGCACCACCGGATTTTGGTGCGTTTTATCGGAAATGGACTGGATGGAATCTGTCGTCGTCACGGTTTGTTGAGATGCTTTGGCCAGTCTGTTGACCATTTCCTCACCGGATAAACCGAATACTGGTGCCGCATCTGCTATGGAGGCATTCATCAATAAAGTAGTGGCTTTACGGAATGGATTATCTTCTTCGCCTTTTGGATAAAAAACAAAGCTTGCAGAGACTATCAGAAACAAACCGATAAACAGCCGGGTTCTTGGTGTATTGGCACTATTGATAAACGGTTTTGAATTTTTCATGATATGCAGCACCATGGCGACCACAAATGCCAGCCCCAGCCATTCGTGCAAAGCCGAGACTTTGTCCTGCGCTAGATGAAAGAACATCATCACACCCGTGACCGCCACAATAAGGGACAGCGGGATGACTTGCTGGGTGGCGTTTCGTTTCAGGAAACCCGGGCTTACTGCCGGCTTGATGGTGCTTGCACTATTTGACATGATAATAACCCTTCTGATGTATTGCTGTTTATTTGCAGAAATTATAGATGCACATAATTTCCCAATAAATGGCACGAAGGTGTTTTTTACCAAATCATTCAATATTTACAAATAGATACAAAATGGAGTTTTTCTTAACGATATCTTTACAATAAGAAAGATATGCATATTAAAAAAATATATGAGTTTATATAATCGAATATATACAAGAAAATATTCTAAATTGAATAACCAGCATCAAGCATGATTTCATTCCCTTGCTTATCACGGCAGAGGTTTGCCGAGCCCCAGGTTTAATATCCCCTGAAAATCAGAAAGCAAAAGTGAGCTGTATTGCCGTCACCTCAGACGCTCAGGTTCTCCGCCTGAAAGCTCTCCAGCCAGGCGGGAAGTTCATGCGCCGGCATGGGTCTGGCAAACAGGTAACCTTGTACCTCGTCCGCTGAGAGTGCCTGCACCAGCTGATATTGTTTCTGCGTTTCCACGCCTTCGCACACCACTTTCAGCGAGAGCGCATGCGCCATTTTCACAATGGCCTCTACTATGCTGTCGCCCTCGAAGCCCAGCCGAGACACAAAGGCGCGGTCGATCTTGAGCGTGGTAAACGGCAAGGTATGCAACCTGGCAAGTGATGAATACCCGGTGCCGAAATCATCCAGATGGAAATGAATCCCGAGGTCGGCACAATATTTCATCGGCCCGATCAGGTTTTTTTCATTGGTTTCCAGCAAGGACTCGGTGATTTCCAGATTCAGCCATTCGCCAGAAAACTCGTGCTGTCGCAGAATCAGGGCCAGCTCTTCTACAAAACCTTCTTCCAGCAGCTCTTGTGTAGAGACGTTCATGGAAATGCGCAAACCGGGGTTTTGCTGAACCAGTGGCTTGCATTGGCGACAAACCTTGTGCAACAGGCTCAGGGTCAGTTTTTGCATGAGTCTGCCTTGCTCTGCAATCGGGATGAAAGTCCCCGGCATGACCATGCCAAGACGTGGGTGTGGCCACCGGGCCAGTACCTCGACAGAGCTTAAACAGTGATGGGCAATGTCAACAATGGGCTGCAGGTAAAAATCAATTGCCCGCTGCTGTATGGCTTCTATCAGCTCAAGCTCCAGCCGGTTGTTTTCTTCCAGCAGGGCCTGCATCCAGTCTGCGAACAGAATGACGGTATTTCGGCCGTGTTGTTTGGCGCGATACATGGCGATATCTGCCTTCTTGAGCAAAATAGCAGCAGAATTTTCGGCCACATGGGCGCCTTCAATAAACACCACACCGATACTGGCAGTCATGCGGTAGCTTATCTGGTCCACCATGACACCATTCTGCAAATGGAGCTTGATCTCTTCGGCCAGCAGCATGGCGTCTTCCTGGCGGTAGACATGTGGCATGAAGATGGCAAACTCGTCGCCCCCCAGCCGGGACACAGCATGCGATTTGCCAGACAGTGCCAATAAACGCTGTGCCAGCTCTTTCAGCAGGTCATCGCCAGCCGGATGCCCATGGATATCATTGATGTTCTTGAAAAAATCCAGATCAATGAGGATCAGCGCTATGCCAGCAACGGATGTCTCTGCGCGGTTGCAGACGGCTTCGATTCGTTGCTGCAACAAAATACGGTTTTCCAGCAAGGTCAGATGGTCGTGCGTGGCATCATAAGATAGCTGCTGATGATGGTCTTCCACCTTGGCCAGCAGGTCGTTGACGTGGTGTCCGAGACTGTCTACTTCATCGACCTCCTCATGCTGCAAGCGCATAGAGCGCCCTTCAGATTCATAGCGCCCCAGCTGCACACAATAATGCTGCAACCGTTTGACAACCAGCCGGGATAACCCCGTCATGATGACGACGGTCGCCACGGCAAAAATCAGGATCACATTGGCAAGCAGCAGGAAAAACGCAATCCAGCGCTCTTTGTTAGAGGGTCGTTCGCCCGCATAAGTCAGCGCATAGCCACTGTTTCGCGCAATCGCGGTGCTCATGACGGCATTAAAAGTATCCTCGCCAAAGCGTACGCCCGATGTTTGCACCGATGACACCGGCACAATCCGGAAGGGGCTGTTCGTCAACTTTTGCATGGCCGCCAGCCGCGCCGGGGTAATGACTTTGAGCATCAGCAAATAGCCTCTTTGCGGCCCTTTGCCATCGCTGTGCATGATCGGGGAAATACCCACCAGCATTTGCTGGTGCTCGACAGTCAGCCATTGACCAGCGTGTTTCTTCTGGTCAAGCTGCATCTGGATGTCTTGCCAGTTGATCTTCCCCAGCATGCGGGTGGTCAGATGGTGAAACGTCTTGGAAATGGTAACGGGCTTGTCTGACCATAAAAAGAAGGTGGGGGTGCCCACGGCGACGCGGACGGATTTATCCATCCGGATCATCATGAAAAGGTCGATATCCAGATTTTTCAGAACTTCAGGGGTAAAGGTCGAGGTATCGTAAGTCGGGTTCTCGGCCGTCATGTAGTTCCAGGAATCGTCCCACAGCGCGTAATCTGCCGCGGCACGGGAGAGGCCGGAAATACGGTCTTGCACCAGCGCGTCTGCGGCAGAAAGCTGTCCCATGATCTGCTGGGTTTCCAGTGCCTTGAAGCGGTAATCCAGAATCCACCATGACACCAGCGCGCCTGTCGTCACCGTCAGCAGCAACGTAATGCCGATCAGACGCAAGATCCTTGCATGGAGTTTGCCCCATGTGTACTGCGAGATACTGTCTACGACTTGCCGGGTTTTGGTTAACATTCATTCACGCCTGAAATGACACGATTTCTGTTCTGCTATTGGCCTACCGGAATTCAGGAAACAGCCCGTTACAAGCATCTATAACAAGATCATAAATGGCTTGTCCGGTAATTGTTTTGCGGTAGATCAGGTTGCCGAGTATAACGGCTCAATTGTGTGAACCTCAAATCATTTGTACAACCTGATTTCGATATGCTGCCAGCAGGTTAGAAATCGGGTTCGAACCAGGCATGCAGCAAATGGCTTTTGTGGTTTTCATGAAGAAAAGTGACATTTTTTTCATGAAAAGCTCTGGGCGAATACGCTGTTGACCCTGCGAACCCATTACAATGGATACAACATACAAATACGGCTTATTCCGTTTTTCATTGTTTGATCAACTATCGACCCGTTACCCGGATACTCACCTGACCATGTCCAAACTGTTTAATGCATCCAGATTCAGTCATAACACCCAAGGCATTATCTGGGTGGTGGGTGCCATGCTGGCATGGGCGCTGGTTGGGGCCTGCAATAAAGTCCTGCTGACTTACCACCTTGCCGCAGACCAACTGGTATTCGGGCGGGCATTGATGGTGCTGCTGATGATGTCCCCCTTGATCTTGCGGACCAAAGGCAAGATTGTGGCGACCAACAATGTGAAACTGCATTTGCTGCGGGGCTTGTTCATCACCATTTCTGCGTACTGTAATGCCTATGCGGTCACGCACCTGAGTCTGGCAGAAGCCAATGCGTTTCTGATGAGTGCATCGCTATTCATGCTGCCGCTGGGCTGGCTGTTTCTGGCCGAGAAATCGCACATGCTGCGCTGGATAGGCGTATTTATCGGATTTATCGGGGTGCTGATGATTTTGCGGCCGGATTTTGGCGGCTTGCAGTTTGCCGCGGTTCTGGCGCTGACCGCGGCCATGTCGGAAGCCATGCTGGGGGTTGTGCTGAAAAAAGTCAGTGCGCAAGAACGCTCCGCAGCCATGATCTTCTGGAGTTACACATCTAACTTTGTGGTCTTTGGCATATTGACCCGGTTTCATTTGCCAGCGCTCCCTGCTGCTGCCTGGGGCTGGTTCTTTCTGGCCGGGATTGGCACCCTTGGCATTTTTATCTGCTACATCAAGGCTTACCGTATCGGGGATGCCAGCGCAGTCGAAGCCGGCAGTTTCAGCCTGTTACTGTTCTCCCCCATTCTGGGCTATGTCTTCTTTGATGAAATCCCCCCTGCGTATTTCTGGTCTGGTTCTGCCGTGATGGTACTTGGCATCATCATTGTGCTGTTCGAACCCAAGCGACAGTCTTGACACAATCTGAACAACTTTTTACAAACCGGACATCATCTGGTTACGTTTGGCATTTAGCCTTGTAGGTAATGAAGGGACCACCCTTCTCTTATAAGGAGTAAATGGCATGACATTCAAAAAATCCCCCTTGGCTAAATTGCTTGTGGTTGCCGGCCTTGGCCTGGCTGCCGCTTATACCGTGTCTTATGCCGCCCCCCGGGATGCTGCGAACTGCCCGATGATGGACGGGCAAGGCGGACCAGACCAGATGGGCCGCAACATGGACAGAAAAATGGATCGCCGCCAGCATGGCATGGACAACCTGATGCAATCTGCCGGCATGACGGCAGACCAGCAGGCCAAGCTGAAAAAACTGGCCGATGATGCACGTACGTCTTCTGCCAGCCTGCGTGACCAGATGCGCAAACAGCATGACGAATTTCGCCAGTTGCTGGCAGCACCCAAACTGGACACCGCTAAACTGGAAGCAAACCGCAAGGCCCGTCTGGCCCTGATGGATACCGTCTCCAAACAGGAGCAAACCAACTTGCTGGCTGCACTGGCCATTCTGACCCCGGAACAAAAAGCGAAACTGGGTGACAAAGTCATCTGGATGTTGCGTGCGCCGATGCATGAGCGCATGCATGGCCGTGACGGCAAAGGGCCTGATCAAGGCTGAGAGCAGCCATGAAATAACCCTGTGTTTGATCTGTATTGAGGGGCTCGGCGTGTCGAATTCTCCCTGAAGACACGTCGGGCCTACTCTTTTTGGAGGGGGATGGATCATCTATCGACAGGTTAGCCCTGCGGCTGTTAATATTCCGCATAACAAAACGGAATTCCGCAAATGACAGATGTAATCCCGCAAGAAGACGGCAGTGATGCTGTCGAATCAGAAAGCAAAGACCGGCTGTTTGTGACTGCATTGGCCCGCGGCCTGATGGTGTTGCGCGCTTTTAAACCGGGCGATACCTGGCTGGGCAATCAGGAACTTGCACAACGTACCGGCCTGCCCAAATCTACCATTTCCCGTCTGACCTATACCCTGCTTCAACTGGGCTACCTGACGCAAGACCCGGATAACGGTCGCTATCGTCCCGGGGTGGCTGTTTTGGGTCTGGGCTATGCGGCTTTGTCTACGCTGGATATCCGTCAGGTGGCCCTGCCCCTGATGCGCGAATTGTCGCTGGATACCGGCTTGTCTGTCACGCTGGCGGCCCGTTCTGGCCACAACATGATATATATCGAGGCTTGCCGCGCGGCGGCCCGGGTTAGCGTCAAACACGATGTGGGGTCGAGTGTGCCATTGGCCACCACCGCTATCGGACGTGCCTGGCTGGCAGGCTTATCTTACCCGGAACGTCAGGCCACGTTACAACAACTGGCAGAGCACTACGGCGCGCGCTGGCCGGCCATGCTAAAACCGGTGAATGCCGCCATGGATTATTACAGCGAGCACGGCTTTACCATTTCGCTGGGCGAATACGAACCCGACATCTATGCCATTGGCGCGCCACTGGCCAGCAGCCAGCCAGGCCAGTCACACTTGTCGCTTAACTGCAGCGGCCCGGCATTCCGCCTGAATCAGGCCATTCTGGAAAATGAAATTGCGCCCAAACTGCTGGACCTGATCGACAAGCTGGGTGGCAAGCCCAGAGTTTGATGACCCGCAAGGGTATCAGGGCGCCTTGGCTGCTTTTTGCTCTGCACGCCGTCTGGCAAAAAAATCTTTCAGCAGTTGCACGCATTCGTCAGCCATCACGCCACGTTCTACCGTGGTGTGATGATTCAGCTGCGGGTGGGCAAACAGATCCAGCACACTCCCGCACGCCCCGGTTTTCGGGTCGGATGCCCCATAGACCACCTTGGCCAATCTGGCATGCTGAATCGCCCCGCTGCACATCGCACACGGTTCTAGCGTCACATACAGCTCACACCCCACCAGCCGGTAATTTCCCAGCAACCTGGCTGCTTGCCGCAAGGCCATTACCTCGGCATGCGCTGTCGGATCATGCCGGGAGATGGGCTGGTTGTACCCCCTGCCGATAATTTCGCCATCCTTCACCACCACAGCCCCCACCGGTACTTCACCCAGTTCAGCGGCTTTTTGGGCGCATTCAATGGCAGCCAGCATCCATGGGCTGGATGCTGAGACCGGCAGATCGGCGGGAGATAGTGGATCAGTGACTTGCATGTTTCATCAGTTAATGGGGGCAGACGCCAAATCTAACACAGGAACTCATGCATGAATATTGATGGTTTCAAAACTCAGCGAAACATGAAACGGTTCATGCAAGGCAATAAACGTTTTGGTGTAATCCTGCTCGCAATGGTATTCATGGTCGGCTTTGGATTTGAAGCATTCCACAAACACCAGCCGGTCCGGGTCATCGGTACAAGTAAAAAAGTCATAGGCGATACAGCCTGGCTCTGCCCGGGTCAATGCCTGGACGGGTGCAGCAGCCGCCAGAATCTTGTCGCGCGTACCGGGTTGCAGCTGAATGGAAATCAGGAATTTATACATGACAATCCCAAAGCATTAATGAATACCAGAGTACGCTTTTCCGGTAATGAGCAAGTATTGGTGTACATGAGTTATCTGTCATGGCTACCGGACACAGAATTTAGCACAGGACGTCACACCATCGTTAGCCTCGTTGGCCTGTGCATTATTTCCGGCCATATCACATTCGGCACTCGACTGATTAGCACCTCATGTGTAGTCATGGCGTTTTATTGATTACTTTTGGGCAACTGCTATCCATTTTATGCTGAACAGCGACATGTTGAATGTACACGCCAGGTTAGAATGCCATGTTGACACCTGCATTATTTAAAATGCGTACCTGAAGCAATTTACTCTGCTCTAAATGGAGAAAATCATGAAGAAGAACAAAGCCCTATTCCTTATTGCGGCAGCGTTATCCACAACTGTCATGGCAGGCACAAGTCCAATTACACTCGTTGGTGTAAATGTATTCATGAAACCTGGCACAATTTTCAAAAACCTGAAAAAGGCAGGGTATACCTGCGCAACGGAAGACGTAGCCGAAGGTGTCAACGGCGAAAAAATGTATATTAAAAAAGACGCAGTCTCATGTAAAAGCGGGCAGAAAGAAATCTTTGTCTCTGTAAGTCGTGACGCCGAGACGAACGACTGGAAACAAACCAGATACATTGATTTCAAATGTGAATCCCTGAATACATGCCATCCGTTTTCTGATCATAAGTATGATTATAGTGCGACTGGGGCAGAAGCTTTTTTGAATGATCGGCTCGGAACCCAAGTCAAAATCGGTAGCATGGAGGAGGCCCGGCGCGAACAGTTCTGCACAACGGATGCAAGCAGGAGTATTGCATGTTTTGATGACAGCGGCCGTGTCATGTTACAGCTTGACCGCCCCTGACAGTTCAGCGCCCAAAGCATGGGCAAGATCGTTGGCAGAACAAGGCCTTAAGTTTGCATCGCCATGCCATCGCCTTCTGCAACCAGCCCGGCCGCAGCTTGCCAAAGCGCCAGACAGGCATCAATGGCGTCTGTGGCCATCTTGAAATATGCATCCGGTGCCAGGTCAATCGTATCCGGGCCCAGAATGCGGGTTGAGATGACCATTTGCAAGGCATCTACCTTCTCGCTACAGCGGGTAGCCAAGGCGGTTAGCGCCGGATAATCAAACGCAATGTCCGTTTGGGTTTGGCAAGTCCGGATGCGCTGCAGCAGAAACGCCAGTCGAATTCGCCCGACGGCACCACAAGCCCCTTTGGCGGCACTGGCGCTGCCCAGCGCACGTGCCTGGCCGATGCTTTCTGCCAGCAACGGCAAACGCTGCAGCAAGACTTCTGCCAACTGCGTTTGCGCCAACCGGTGGCCTTCCAGCAGACCGGCACGCTCCCCCATGTCCCCAAGCAGATAGAGTACCTGCCGGATCAGCCCCGTATGCTGCTTAAAGCTTTGCTCCGGGTTCAGGGTTTGTACCTGCTGCTGCAATTGTGACCATGCCTGCTGGATTTGCAAGAAGCGCCGTCTGGCCATGCCTTGCTCTGGCGCATTGGTCAGTGCATCGGATACCTGATTCAGGGCCTGGGCAATCTTGTCCTGCATACCCAGCAAGCGTGGTTTGAAGCTGTGATCACCGCTTAACAGGGCAGCAGACATGCCGCGATGCTGCTGGACACAGGTCATCAGATTAACGCCGGCCTTGACCGCGCCCAAACCGCGTTGACGACGCAACTGGCTCATCTGCGCCAGTTTGCGTTGCAACCAGTGGAGCAGCACAAACACACCAGACAACAAACCGATACTGATCAAGACCGTTTCCATGTGAACTCCTGGGTAATTGAGGTTAAATCTGGAAACGCACGGCAACCGCACGCAAACCGGCAGACAACTCCTCCAGATACCGTGCCACCGAAGTAGCCTCGCTGCTGGCGGTATGGTTTTCTTGCGCTTTGCCGGCAATCAGCGTCATGTTATCGACCGCACTACGACTGGCCTCGCTCTGCTCTTTGGTAGACATGGCAATGGCACTGACCTGGTCTTTTGTACGATGCACCCCTTCTCGCATGCCCTCCAGCGAGCGGGCGGCCTGATCCGCCAGCAGCACCCCGCGGTCTGCCCGCAAACGCCCCTCATCCATGCGCAGCACTGCCGAATCAATTTCCGTCCGAATCGTGCCAATCAACTGGCTGATTTCACGCGTGGCTACGCTGGTACGTTCTGCCAGCTTTCGGACTTCATCTGCCACCACCGAGAACCCTCTGCCCTGTTCACCGGCCCTGGCCGCCTCGATAGCGGCGTTCAGGGCCAGCAGATTGGTCTGGTCGGCAATCTCCCGAATGACCCCGACAATGCCGCCAATTTCGCCAGACCGGAGCCCTAGCGATGCAATCAGCTGCGAGAGCTGCATGACGGCATCCCGGATACCCACCATTTCGGCCTCTGCCTGGCTCACCATCGTCACGCCTTCCTGCACCAGCACTTCGGAATGATCTGCAATCAGTTGGGTGTCTCTGGCATTGGCCGCCACCTGCTCGACATTGCTCTGGATTTGCGTCATGGCGGTGGCCGTGGCACTGGATAGCTCGCTCTGGGTGGCCGCCCCGTTCAACACCCGGCCAGACGCCAGCGCCAGCTCGGTTGCTGCGCTGGCGACCTCTTCTGCCGCGCCGCGCACATCGGCAATCAGCCTGCCGTTCTCGCGCGCCATTTCGTTCAGGCGTATCGCCACCTTGGCCATTTCATCCTTGCCGTCTACCGCGGCACGGGCGACCAGATCCCCCTCGGCCAGCCGTTGCACTGTCTGCAAGACTTCTTGCACAGTCGTGATGGTCACCCGATACAGTGCAGCAAACGCATAAAGCCCCAGAATGGCCAGCGTCCACGAGGTTGCCTCTAGCCATGGCCGGAATGCCCCGATACTGGTCAGCTGGCTGGCAACCGCCATGCCGGACATGGCCAATACAAACAAGGTGCCTACCAGTAAAAACTTGCCCCGCAGACGCAGGCGATGCAGCAAGGCCATGGCAGGATGGATCAGCAGATGAGTCATGTCATTCCTCCCAGTTAAGATCACAACACAAAACGCTCAACGTATCCGAGACCCGGATAGCCAGCGACAAGGTAATGCACAGGCATGAATTGGCCACCGACAGATAGGGACGGCTGACTTGCACCTCGCCCGGCTGGGCAATGGCGCAGTAGTGATAAGAGCGGGAAGACCAGTTGGCGCCTGCGGCATTTTCCAGCGGTGCAAACCGGGAAGCGGCCGGTTCTTGGCCGGCGGGCAGGATGCTTTCCCCTACCTGTACCCCTTTTTCGTTAATCAGATAACAGCGGTCCACCCCAGGCTGGCGCAGCAACTCTGCACACGCATCCGTCAGACGCATCTGTGCTTGCAAGCATTTGGCCGACTGACGTACCGCAGCCATGTAGGGCTCCAGTTCACTACGCTGTCTGGCGACCGAGATTTCTTTTTGCACCGCCAGTGCACGGATACCGCCATCCCCCTCGCGTAGCGGATTAGGCGCCGGCCGGGCAAAATGGTAGCCCTGCGCCAGATCTGCCCCGGCATCAATCGCCAAGGCGGCTTGCGATACCGTTTCGACCCCTTCAATCAAGGCCAGACTACCGGCCTCGTGAATCAGATCGACAATACCCGGCAACACCCTGCGAGCCTTGGCCGAACGCTCTGCCGAGGCAATCAGTTCACGGTCGAGCTTGACGATATCCGGCGCGGTACGCCAGATCCGCTCGATATTGGAGGCTTCTGCGCCAAAATCATCCAGCGCGACCAGGCACCCCAAGTGCTGATACCAGGCAATGGCATCTGCCAGCAGACCCAAATCCGGCACCGCGCCTTCCAGAATCTCCACCACCACCCGCCTGGCAGGAAATCCGGCATGCGCGAGCAGATCGGTAAAAAAAGAGCCAAAGTCACGACGCTGGGCCACCACACCGGTCGAGACATTCAGAAACAGCCAGGTCTGATCATGCACCGGCTGGGTCTGTATCTGATAATTCCGCAGATGGACAGCCCGGCACAAACGGTCTGCAAACACCAGTTCGGCATCCGTACGGGCCATTTCCAGCGCCAGTTTTGGCGAGACCGCCATCCCATCCGCTTGCGTGGCCCGCAGCAATGCCTCGTGCCCGACAATGCGACTATGCGGCAAGCTATAAATTGGCTGAAACCCGCTATCCATGCGCAGATGACGGAACATGCCTTTCGCTCGTCCCCCCTCTTCCTGCATGGCCTGCAAGACAACCGCCAAGGGAGGCTGGCCAGGCATGTCCGGCACAAGCGGACGGACATGGCGCGCACCCCATAGCGGGCTCACGCTTTGCGGCAAGACATTGGCCGTATATTCCATATTGTCTATCCTCTAAAAAAAAAAGCGCTCGCCAGGGGTAAATCCCCGGAGAACGCCATTGTTCTATTGCAAAGGGCCGCCTTTGACCCGAATTCCTTATCCCTGAAAAAGCAATTTGCATGCCACTTGTATAAGAAAGCGATGAAAAAACCCTATATAGGCGTCAGGGCTTGACTTGCAACCCGTCGCCCGTTTGCCAGCCCGATCATGCCGGCGGTCATTTGCTGCATTGCGGTGCAGCATTGCTTCACCGTGGTGCAGTTGTGCCTTCTTGTGGCCATTGAGGTTCGATTAACCCTGCTAACGGATAACAACCAAGGTAGCGATGCACTTCATGAGCGATATGCCTCTATCGATCAGTGTCCAGAATAATGATGGTGTGTATTTGGGCAAAAGCAGAAATGGGCCCGTTATGCGGTCTGGGAAAGATGTAATTCAAGTGCCGGAAAAAATTTGTCTTTCAGGGAAATGAAATTTATTTTTAAAAAGCGTAAACTGGAAATGAACTTTCTTTGCGATTTAGACACCTATTCTTAATAACAAGAAATTGACCCGGTCCCCTGTATGGGTAATTCCCGAGACCGGTCAAATTGCGCATCGGTAAAGTGCTGTTTGCATGCATTCGATGAATGACACGTCCTTCTAATGGCAAAAAGGTTGAAATATGCTTGATGGCCCCCATTAGAAGAATGGCAAGCGGCTTCGCTCACACAAAAATATGGAAACGAGACAAACATGAACATTAATTTAGCCACACTCAGCTTTGATGAACTGACCAGCCTGCGCGAGCAAATTGATATGGAAGTCAAAAACCGTAAACAATCTGAAGTCAGTGCGTTGCTGGATACCATCAAGCAAAAGGCAGAGAGCCTTGGCATGAATGTCGATGATATTTCCTCATTGCTGAACAAGAAGAATGCAGGCAAACCGGCCAAAGTATCTGCTGCAAAATACGCTAACCCGGCTGACCGTTCTCAAACCTGGACCGGAAAAGGCAGAAAACCGAAATGGTTTGAAGCCGCCATTGCCAGCGGCAAAAAAGAATCAGATATGGCGATCTGAATAGCGCATTAACATCGAGACATGCCACCGATATATCACGCATGCGCCTGCATGGCATGTCATGTGATGGCATAAGATGATTTGATCGTGATTTGATTGTGCAATACCCACCAGTAAACGCGCCGCAAAATAGCGTGGCGTTTACTGGTGTTGTTCATCCAGACGGCCAGGGTAATTAACCGCCGTTGTCTTTATTTGCCACGTCTTAATGCGTTTCGGCCACCGCCAGCCAGCAGACGAATTGATGGTAATTCGTGCTGACACTCTCTTGTAATATCCGCCCGGTATCATCCGACACATGTCATTGGTAATCAATGACCAGTACCTTACTGATCATCAGCATTTAAGTTGCAGACAGTAAAAGGCATTGGTCTGGAGCACAGCATGCGGATACAGCTTTATCACAGTACCAGCAACCAGCCATTCATGGTGGCTGTCCGACCAGGTCTGGACCGGTCGATACTGGCGCAAGAAGCGTCCATTCATCTGGACGAACTTGCTTATGTCTATGAAAGTCACATCCGGGATATCAGCCTGCCAGATTGCCTGCGCAGCACACAAGCCATAGAATCCCTCTGCCTGAATGGCTACTTCTGTTTTTTGCCACAGGCAAAGCCTTTGCCCCAGGCACAACCCAAACCGGAAAAGGCGCTCAAGACTTTCGGGATTGCAGTACAGGTGAATCGCCGGATTGGCCTGAAAAATCCGTCCGGCAAACCAGCAGCACTTTCTTTGGCGGGTTAACCTGGCACCTCCCGCTTGCAGTAGAGACAGCGTTAAACGCTGGCGTCGCGTTGCGACATCAACAGGCTCAAGCCCTGCTTCTGCTTGCCTGTTGCATCAAAGTTGGCCGCATCCAGCCATTGGCATAAAGCGTGTCTGACCGCTGGCCACTCCGCATCCGTGATCGAATACCAGGCGGTATCGCGCGAGCGGCCCTTGTAAATACTCGCATTGCGGAATACCCCTTCAAACCGGAAGCCCAGACGTTCTGCCGCCACACGGGATGGCGCGTTGAGCGCATCACACTTCCACTCGTAACGACGGTAACCTAGCGTATCAAACGCATATGCCATCAGCAGGTACTGGGCTTCGGTGGCTATGCGCGTGTGTTTCAGGGCTGGCGAATACACCACAAACCCTACCTCGATCACCCCGTTCTGCGGGTCTATCCGCATCAGGGACAAGGTACCCAGCGCTTTGCCGGATTGCTGATCGATCACGGCATAATGCAGCGGATCTTTGGAAGCCTGAATGGTTTGCAGGTGCTGCGCAAACAAGGCTCTGTCCGTAAACGGCCCTACCGGGATATACGTCCAGTCACGGCCATCGGTTGCCGCTTGGTAGGCGGCAAAAAGGTCATCTCCATGCCGAACCAGGTCTACATGTTCCAGCCGGCAATAGCGGCCTTGCAAGGTATCACCGGACGGGTATGGTCTTGGTGTCCAGTGGGGGACATCCAGTCCGATGGGTTGCCCGTATGCGTTAAGCTGATGTTTCATGGTTGCTTTTCCAGGTATTCAAATACATTCAAGTACGATTTCAGATACGATCAGGTTCATTTTGCGGCCAAGCCAGACATATGCTCAAGGCAGCACCTTGCGGTACTGGATGAAACCACTCTTGTCGGCAATCCGGTCGTACAGCTTCATGGCCTCTTCATTGGTTTCGTGCGTTAGCCACCATACCCGGGCCGCACCGGCCGCCTTGCTGGCTGCATAGACGTGTTCGATCAGTGCGCGGCCAACCCCTTTGCCGCGTTGCTGCGGCACGGCGAACAAATCCTGCAAATAGCAGTAGTCACCCATGGTCCAGCAGCTACGGTGATAAATGTAATGCACCATGCCCACCAGCTCGCCATTCACTTCTGCTACCGCACAGTGCATAGGTTCTGCCGGGTCCAGAAAGCGTTGCCATGTCTGCTGTGTGACCTCATCGGCCAGATCCACCTTATAAAAGGTCTGATAGCCTTTCCACAAAGGCAACCATTGGTCAAAGTCTTGTGACGTTACCATTCGAATCTGCATGTCTGTCTCCATTTTTATCGGGCATGACATGGATGGTAAAGCCTTTATGGCACCATTTATAGAGCCAAAAATGGTTGATGCAATAGAGCCAATTTTGTAACAGGGATTTGGTACAGGATTAAATCAGCAGACATGCCGATGAGGTGTACATGGCAGCATGGCCAATAGCGATACACCATGCCGATCATCAAAACGGGAAGTACAAAAAGCGAAGGGCATTCCGAAGAATGCCCTTTACAGCTTATTACCATTCAAACATTACCAATAACACGGTTACAAGTTACATTTAAAACAGTTACAAACTGGCTTCTAATTGCAAGAAGTCTACATATGTCATCTACTGAGATGACGATTTCAGTCTAGGCCGGTCATGGGCAAAATGCAATCGTTTATAGCCATTAGCCGATGAGTGGTCAGTCTTGTCAACGTTGGCAACCGTTCATCCCTACTCCCCCATGACCACGCCTTCACGCCTCGGGTCGGCCCCGCCAGACAACCCATTAGCAGTACGGCCAATCGCCTGCAAGCCGCTGGTCATCTCGATTTCTTTTACCTCGTGTCCATGCGCCTTTAACCAATCCAGCGTCCCTACCGGAAACCTGCCCGTCTCCAGCAGTACAGGGGTACCGGTTGCCCCAAAGTTGGGCAGGTTGATGGCAGACTGGGCATCCAGCCCCCAGTTGAGCATGCCGTACAAGGTTTTGGCCGTGAAATGGATGATCAGCGCCCCGCCCGGGCTGCCGGTATTCACCACCACTTGGCCGTTTTGCTTGTCATACACCAAGGTCGGGCTCATTGAGCTTCTGGGGCGCTTGCCCGGCTGTACCCGGTTGGCGGTTGGCAAACCGGCATCATCATTGGGGACAAAATTGAAATCGGTCAGCTGGTTATTCAGTAAAAAGCCGCCTACCCCTTTACCAAAAGGATTCACCATCTGCCGGGCACCAAACTGAGCCTCGACCGTCGTGGTCATGCTCAGCGCGTGCCCTTCTGCATCGATGATGCTGATATGGCTGGTACCGTATTCGGGCTGGGCAGCCGCGATGCCTAATGCCACTGTCTCTGTCCCGAGTTGGCCAGGCAAGGCAGTGCTCATGCTGTTCTCGCCAATCAGTTTTGCCCTTGCCGCCAGATAATCCGGCGCAACCAGCGCGTACCAGCTGCCACCGGGCGGGCTGACAAAATCCGGGTCTCCCAGATACTTGGCACGGTCGGCAAAAGCCAGGCGTGAGGCTTCGGTATAGTCATGCAGCCATTCGGCAGTCGGCAGCCCGGCTTCTGCCCCCGCCTGCGGCAAGGGGATGTCCCGGGCGGGGGTATGGCTCAGCATGCCCAGAATCTGGGCAATGGCAATGGCCCCGCTGCTGGGCGGTGGAAAGCCGCAAATACGGTATTCATGCGCCTTTGCCTGATAGTCACTGCAAAAGGCTTCGCGCTTGACTGGCCGGTAATTGGCCAGGTCACTCAGGCTTAAGGTGCCGGGGTTGGTCGGGTGCCCTTGCACTTTGGCCACCATGGCCTTCGCAATCGGTCCGGTTTGCATGACGAGACGCCCTTTGGCTGCAATCAGGCGGAGCGCATCGGCATACGGCTGGTTTTTCAGGATGAAACCAACCGGGTGTGGATCGCCGTCCGGTTGATAAAAATACGCAGCGGCGACCGGGTCTTGCTTCAGGAAGGGGTCAGCCTTTAGCAAGGCATACAGCCGCGGACTGACCGGAAACCCATGCTCTGCCAGCATGATGGCCGGTTTAAACAAGTCTGCCCACGGCAGGCGCCCCTCGGCTTTGTGCGCCATTTCCAGCATGGGCACCACGCCTGGCACACCAACCGACCGACCACCGACCACCGCGTCATTAAAGGCCATGGGTTTGCCATCTGCCGTCAGAAACAGGCGTTCATTCACGCGGGCGGGCGCCACCTCTCGCCCGTCATACGCGCTGACTTGCTGTCCCTTGCCGTACAACAGAAAAGCCCCGCCACCAATACCGCTACTCTGGGGTTCAACCAGCCCCAGCACCATTTGGACAGCCACGGCAGCATCCATGGCGGTACCGCCAGCGGCCAGCACTTGCCGCCCGGCATCCGTCGCCAGCGGGTTAGCTGCCGCAACTGCATATTTTTGAGTCAGCCAGCCCGGTTTTGCCTGGTAGCCGGATGCAATTTCCGGTTGGGTGTCGGGTATGGTGTAGTTTAATGGTGCGGCATGGCACAACCCTGCCAGCAACAGACCCGTGAGCACCATGGCCCGCCGGCGAAATGACATGCTTTCTGACGTAAAGCCGGTGATGACTGGCATACACTCCCCCCTTTGTTTCAAAACGATTGATTTGCGTGGCATGCAGCTTTTCCCCGCCTGGCTGACAAATAATGGCATGGTCAGCCACAGCTATTTCCCGACATAAAAACCGGACAGTCATTTAGCAGACAGCCTGTCTGCCAATGGCACAATCGCTGATACGCCAACCCCAGTAGCAAGCAAGAGTCTGACAAGCAAAATATCGAAAAACCGGCTATAGACAAGGCATTTATTGACCACTATCAAGTCAATGCGCTAACCTCAAGCCTTATGCTTGCTGGTAACAAGACGGTTATCTTGCTGCCCGGGTTACGTTATGACAAAAATATAAAAAATATCCACCGTACCTGGCATCAAACAATAATAATGCAGCAATACATGAGGGGAAAATCCTGATGAAGACCAAGCGAACGCCTCTCATTCAGCTCGGACTGATACTGCTTTATTTTGTGGTTGCCCGCAGCAGCCTGTTACTGGCATTTGCAGAAACCAATGCCTCTCCGGTATGGCCACCGAGCGGAGTCGCCATGGCCATGTTGCTGACGTTTGGCATCCGTTACTGGCCTGCTGTTGCCATTGGGGCATTGCTGGCCAACCTGGCCTCTTTTCAAGACAATGCGCATACCCTTACGCTGGCCCATTGGCTGGCGTCTGCCGGCATTGCGGCCGGTAATACGGCCGAGGCACTCTTCGCTGCCTGGTTCATCAAAACATACGCCCATACCACCCATCGCATCGGTAGCCTGCAGGCGGCATTCATCCTGATTACAGCCATTCTGGGCGCATGCCTGCTAAGCGCCGGCATGGGTGTGTTATCCCTGACGACGAGTCATCTGATCCCCATCAGCATCATGCCAGTGGTGTTTCAGACCTGGTGGCTAGGGGATGTCAGCGGTGCTTTGCTGATCGTACCACTGTGTCTGGCCTGGTGCCGCCGCGAACAGAAAAATCGCCCGTCTGCGTTATCCAGCTTTGGTGCATTCGTTGTCTATGCGCTACCGGTTGCAATGGCGGTATTCATTTTCCAGAGTCAGAATGCCAGCTATCCGTTACTCCGATTCAGTCTGTTTGCGTTTATGCCGATTCTGGCTGTCATGGCATATTGGCTTGGCGCTCGCGGCGTAACCTTTGGCGTACTGCTCATCAGCATGTTTGCCGTTGCCGGCACCATCAAGGGTTCTGGGCCCTTTGCCTCCGCCAACCTCAATGATTCGCTGATCCTGCTGGATGTGTTTCTGATTCTCTGTGCCTGTGTGGCGCTGATACTGACGGCCGATATCCATGAACGCCAGCAGCATGCCAGCCTAAAAGCTGGTATCAGCATACGGGACATTGCCGCCCCATGGGGCGCACTATTGGCAGCCTTGTGTGTTGTTTTCTTTGCCTGGCACTGGGTGTCCAGAGAAACCGATTTTCGGGCCAATACCAACTTCCAGAATGCTGTGCATCAGGTAGAAGACCGAATTGATGAACGCATGCAAATCTACATGAACTCCCTGTATGGCGCGCGCGGCATACTGGTTTCCCAAAGAAATGTCACGCGTCAGGAATGGCATGACTATGTCTCTGCCCTGGCACTCAATAAGATGTTTCCGGGTGTGCAAGGGCTCGGCTTTGTGCCGCACATTACAGAAAATACATTAGCAGCACTGGAACAATCCGTCAGACATGAAGGGTTCCCGGAATTCCGGGTCTTTCCGGCTGGCAAGCGCAAGGAATATGCGCCAATCACCTTTCTGGAACCGTTTGACGAACGCAACCAGCGCGTGTTTGGTTTTGACCTGATGTCTGAACCCGTCCGCCGTGCAGCGCTAATACAGGCAAGAGACAGTGGCAAACCGGCACTAACCGGACGCCTGAAGTTACTGCAATATGCACAGACCAATGCCCAGAGCGGGGTATTGCTGTTTTTGCCGGTGTATCGCCCCGATATGCCTGCGGATACGGTAGCGGAGCGCAGGCGCGCGATTATCGGTTATGTGTATAGCCCGTTTCGCATGAATGATCTGATGCAAGGGATTCTGGGCGATCACTTTACCCAGATGAACATCGAACTGTACTCTGGCAGTCGTGCAGACCCTGAGCAGCGACTATTCGGTCAGCCAGATGCACGTTTGTCTTCAAATTCGCTCAGAACCGAGGTCATTCACCCGCTGTATGGTCAAACCTGGTTACTGAAGGTTTCAACCAATGCTGCGTTCGAATCCCAGATTGACCGACAAAAAGCGCAGATCCTTTTTATCGCTGGCACGTTGACCAGTCTGCTGCTCTTTACCATGGTGCGGGCGCTGGCCTTTACCCGGGAGCGGGCTGAACATCTCGCCAGGGTGAAAACAGAAGATCTGACCAAGGCACATACCCTGTTGCAGGAACAGGAAAACCAGTTCCGGACGCTTTATGAATCTACGCCCGCCATGATGCACTCTATCGACGCGCAAGGGCTCATCATCAATACCAGTAATTTGTGGCTGGAAAAAATGGGATATCAGCGGGATGAGGTCATCAATCATGCATCCTCTGAGTTTCTGACGCCTGCATCACGGCAATACGCCAAAGACATCGTATTACCCGCCTTCTATCAGTCCGGTATGTGTAACAGTATCAGCTACCAGATGGTCAAGAAAAACGGCGAGATCATCGATGTCTTGCTGTCTGCCACTGCAGAGCGGGACGCGCAAGGCCGGGTCATACGCAGCCTGGCCGTTATCGAAGACGTGACCGACAAGCTCAGGGCCGACCGTGAACTTGCCGAGCTGTATGCCTTTAACGCCGGCGTACTGGAAAATGCCGCCTCGGCGATTATCTCGACCAACCCGGAAGGCATCATCACCTCTTTTAACCCGGCGGCAGAAAAACTGCTGGGTTATCAGGCCAGCGAGCTGGTTCACCAGCACAGCCCGGCGAATTTTCATCTGGGGGAAGAAGTTGTCTCCAGAGCACAGGAGTTTGGTCAGCAACTGGGCATTACCCTGGAACCGGGTTTTGAGGTGTTTGTGGTCAAATCCAGACGCGGTCTGCCGAATATCCATGAATGGACCTATGTCCACAAAGATGGCCATCACATTCCAGTATTGTTAAGTGTCTCTGCCATTTGCGATGCCAATGATCAGATCACCGGTTTTCTGGGCATTGCCACCGACATCACAGAAAGCAAGGTACAGGAAAATACGCTGAAACGGCTTTCCGAACGCTTGTCTGTTGCCAACCTGGCCGCAGAGAATGGTATCTGGGAATGGAGCCTGGAGGATAATTCGCTGATCTGGGATGAACAGATGCACAAGCTATACCAGACACCGCCAGATATACAGCAGAGCGGCCTTGTATATGACTTGTGGCACAAGATGGTTCATCCGGACGATATCACTCTGGTAGACGCCGCCATCACATCGGCTATCGAGCAAGGCACAGATTTTAACTTGCATTTCCGCATTATCCTGCCCGATGGTAGCCACCGTCATTTGCAATCAGTCGCGACCATTGAACGAAATCCGCAGGGTAAAGCCATCCGCATGGTTGGGGTAAACCGGGACATTACGCAGGAGATGGAGTTCAATACCCGCTTGCAGGAAGCCAAAGACGCGGCCGATGCGGCAAACCAGGCCAAGAGTGATTTTCTGGCCAATATGAGCCATGAAATCCGCACCCCGATGAATGCGGTGATCGGCTTGTCCCAGTTGCTGGCAGATACACCGCTGGATCCCCTGCAACTCGACTACCTGCAGAAAATCCAGTCATCCTCCAAAAACCTGTTGGGTATCCTGAATGACATTCTGGATTACTCCAAGATCGAAGCCAATAAACTTGCGCTGGAAAACACCAGCCTCTCGCTGCCCGGGGTGCTGGATGCCGCCAAAGCCCTGTTTGTGCGTGATGCCATGTCCAAAGGGATTTCGCTGACCATGTCCATCGCGGATGAGGTCCCCCCCTGCATCAAAGGAGACCCATTACGTCTTGGACAAATTCTCAACAACCTGGTGGGCAATGCCATCAAGTTCACCACCACCGGAGAGGTAACCGTGCATGTCAGTACGTTGCCAGCCAGCGAGGCGCCGCTGACATTAAGGTTCGAGATCCGCGATACCGGCATTGGCCTGACCGACGAGCACATCCACAAACTCTTTAGCCCGTTTACCCAGGCGGATACTTCCATTACACGCAAATTTGGCGGTACCGGCCTTGGCTTGTCCATCTGTAAACGCCTGGTGGCGCTGATGGGCGGCGAGATTGGCGTTCATAGTCAGCCAGGGCAAGGCAGCACATTCTGGTTCACCATCCAGACAGAACAAGCCGATGCCAGCACGCTAGTTCAACGCTTGGGACAAACCATTGTGGCAAGCAGATTTGCGGGTGCCCGTATTCTGCTGGTAGAAGATAACGCTACCAATCAGCTGATTGTGGCCAACCAGCTCAAAAAACTGGGTGTCGATGTGGATATTGCCAATAACGGGCTGGAGGGCGTGCAGAAAGTCGCCCAGCACGACTACCAGTTAGTGTTGATGGATTTGCAAATGCCGGAGATGGATGGCATTGAAGCAACACAAGTGATCCGCAAGACCCCCAAGGGGCAACATTTGCCGATTATTGCCATTACGGCAGCGGCCATGATGAAAGACCAGTTGGCCACAGAAGCTGCCGGCATGAATGACCATCTGTCCAAACCGGTAGAAACAGACAAGCTGATGGCGGTACTGAACCGCTGGCTACCGGATAATGCGCAAACGCAATCTCAGCCCGTCACCCAGACGGCGACGGCACGGATGGCACCATTCACGCTGCCGGGTCTTAACCTGCAGCAGGCCGTGATGCGACTGGAGAATGACTGGCGTCTGCTGCGGTCTATCCTGGTGCGCTTTTATCATGACTTTGCGACTGCACCCGAGCGGCTTTCTGCTTATCTGGGACACTACCAGACCAAAGAAGCCATCCGGCTGGTGCATACCGTCAAAGGGTTGGCCCAGAATATTGGCGCAGACCGCTTGCAGGTCGTCTCGCGTGAACTTGAAGTTGCCCTGCAAACAGACCAGAATGCAGACATAGCGGCATTTAACCGTGAGCTGATTGCCGTCATTGAGGTCATTGCACCCATCGCAAACGAACCGGCAATGCAGCCTGCTACCATCGTCCGGCAAGTAGACCTGAATGCGTTAAGGCCGCGACTGGCCGCACTGGAAGATGCCTTGAGAAAACACATGAGTATTGCCAGAAAGCACGTACAAAACCTGCAACCCGAATTTGAAGGTACGCCGATGGCGGCTACTTTTGAAGAAGTCGCCCAAGCCGTATCCAGACTGGAATTTGATACGGCCATCGCTTGGTTGCACCAACTGGATAACGCCTAACCATCATGATTACCCAATACATAACCCAGATTAGGAAGCCCAAGATACTGGTGGTGGATGACACAGCCACCAATATCGAGATTTTGATGGGGGCGCTGGAAAACGACTACGACATCCGCTTTGCCTTGTCTGGCCTGCAAGCATTGCAACGTGTCCGGGAAGACGAACCGCCAGACCTGATTTTGCTGGACATCATGATGCCAGTCATGGACGGCTATGAAGTCTGCCGGCAACTGAAAGCAGATGTAACTACCCGTGACATCCCGATTATCTTCCTGACAGCACTGGATGCCGCCGAGCATGAATCGGAAGGGTTGGCGCTGGGGGCGGACGACTACCTGACCAAGCCCATTAACCTGATCATTGCCCGCTTGCGGATCAAGAACTGCCTGGAGCGTGCCAAACTGGGCAAAGAGCTGCATCTGGCGCTGACCGGCACGCAACAAGGCTTATGGGAATGGCACTTACCCACTGGACAGATCACGCTTGACCCGCGCTATGCCCAGGCCCTGGGATACGGTCCGTCAGAATTACCCAGCAACCCTGTGAGCATGGAAACCCTGGTCCATCCGGATGATCTGGCCAACTTTAAGGCAGCTGGAGAAGCCGTGTGCGCCGGGGAGTCGATGCTCCTGTCCATCGAGACCCGCTGGCGTGACAAACGCAATGCCTTTGTGTGGATGCAGGTTTTGGGCAAGCCGGAAGACAAAACGGCAATCCATGCCGGCACCAGAATCATTGGCACCTTCATCAATATCAGTGCCCGTAAAAAAGACGCCATTGCGCTGCTGGCAGAGAAAAACCGGCTGGATACGCTGATCCGTGCCATTCCGGATATCGTGATGACGCTGGATACCTCTTGTGCGCTGTCCGAATTGTATTTGCCCGCGAATATGCAGATGTTATTGGAAAACCCGGATTGGCAACATCAGCCTCCGAGTGCCGTGTTTCCCTTGCCCCTCAATCTGGCCATTGAAAACGCCGTACTGGGTGCCATTGAAAAACAAAGCCTGCAGATTTCCAGCTGTGAAATCCAGTACGACTCAGGTACACGCTATTTTGAAGCGTCGGCGCAAAACCTGTATGACGGCTTGCGCTACCCGACGGGGTTCATGGTGGTCATCAGAGATGTAACGGATTATCGTCGTGCCGAGATACAACTGGCCGAAATGGCATTCCATGATCCGCTGACCCATCTGGCCAACCGCCGTTTGCTGCTGGATAAACTGCATGAAGCGCAGCTGACCAGCCTTCGCCAGCAGACTGCATTTGCCATCATTTTCATTGATCTGGACCGGTTCAAGCCAATCAATGATGAGTACGGTCATCAGGTCGGGGACCAACTACTGCAAGAAGTCGCCAACCGGCTGAAAAAAAGCATTCGCCATCATGATATGGCGGCCCGTCTTGGCGGAGATGAGTTTGTCTTGCTGCTGGAAAACCTGCAGCTACCCCAAGAAGCCGCCTTGGCTCGCGTGGCGGAATTCGTCACGCATCTCAAAACGTTGCTGGCACAGCCTTATGTACTGGATGACCTGACCGTCAATTGTTCTGCCAGCATGGGTTATCAGGTGCATAGTGGCGATGCACTTGACCTTGATCAAATGATCAAGAATGCAGATATAGCAATGTATGAGGAGAAAAAGCAGCGTCAGTGACGAAGTACCCTACCCCTACAGAAAGATGGTGACCAAGATGGCACGGTTCCTGTATTGGCTAGTCATGTTGGGCAGTCTGAGCCTGTTGCTTTGTGAACCTGCACAGGCAGCACCATCCGTGCGGTTTCTGGTGCTGGAAGGCAGGGAAATGCCATTTGCCCTTATCATGACGGCGCCCGATGGCACACCCGCGCTGGTGGATGGCATCATCAAGGACTGGCAAGCGGCGCTGGCAGGCGCCTTGGGGCGTACCCCGGTCAATGTCTTTTACCCGCGCAAACGGCAAGAACTGGCGATCAGCAAAGGGCTGGCGGACTTGCGTTGCTTTATCAGCCCGGACTGGTTGCCGGCGGCCCTCAAATCCGGCTATGACTGGCCTCAACCCATTATCCGGATCGAAGAACGTCTGGTCAGCAAGCAGGCAGATGCTCATATCCAGACTGTCGATGCACTCAAAGGGAAAACCATCGGCACGGTGTTGGGCTACCAGTTTGTGTTGCTGGACCCGTTATTTGCCAGTGGTACGATCCGCCGGGACGATTCACCCAGCGAGACCGGGGTGATTCAAAAGCTTATCTTGGGTCGCACAGACTATGCGGTCATCCGCACCATTGATTTCGACTTTTTGCACAAAACCGATGCGCAACTGAGCGATTTGGCACTGTCACCACTGGTCATCAGCACGCTCGACCTGTATTGCGCCCGTCCCAAAAACAGTCATGTCAGCCTGGCGGCGCTCAATCAGGCCCAGCAACAACTTTTCAAGGCCAGTACCATGGAAAAGATTCTGGCCAGGTATCGTTAGACGATGAGTACCAGCCTGCAGGTGTCTCGTCTGTAGTGCTGTCAGTTAACCCATGGCCCAAAGCGGAGATGACCCATCGTCATCTCCGCTGTTTCACCCCTTAGCGGCGACGGGCATCCATGCTCCACGCCCCTGCCCCCCAGGCTGCCACAGTCAGCAAGCCGCCGGCAATGGCAATATCCTTGAAGAACATCAGCTTGGCCGACATGACCTGCGCCGCGGGCGCCGCCCAATAGGCATGAAACGAAAAACAGGCCGCCAGCGTAAAAATGGCCATTGCCAGCGCGGCAAGCCGGGTACAACACCCCACAATCAGGGCCAGACTACCCAATACTTCCACGATAATGGCGATCACAGCAGCGACCGTTGGCAGGGGCAGCCCTGCGGAGGCAATGTAGCCTACGGTGCCAGCAAATCCGGTGATCTTGCCGATACCGGCAGGCAAAAACAGGCTGGCAATCAGCAAGCGGCCAATGAATGCAAACGGGTTTTGAAGTGAATCCGGCATGATGAGGCTCCTGAGAGTAGGTACTGCACAGAACGTCATACGGTTTGAACATCACCAAGACACTGGCATGTTTGCCATTGTCATGAAGGACTGTAAAACAAGCCTGGCAAAGATGCAAATGCTTCATTGGCAGCACGAGTTCACATAGCGGGTTTAGAGTGTCATGGGACCTTTGGGGTGCGGCGATTCGTCATACGCCCCCCAGATAGACTGGTCAAAATTGATCATGGAACCGGTCATCAAACCGGACTCCTCACTGGTCAGAAACGCCACGGCTCTGGCCACTTCTTGCGGTTGAATAAGCCGGCCGAAAGGCTGGGCGGCAGAGGCTTTTTCCAGCCAGTCTGCCGGCGCACCATGAAACCTGCGCTGAATTTGGTCTTCTCCTTCAGATGCCATCCAGCCGATGTTGAGCCCGTTCACGCGAATCCGGTTACGGAGCACTGCGTAGGCGGTATTCTCTGTCAGCGTCGCCAGCGCCCCTTTGGATGCACAATAGGCAGACAAGAACGGCTGACCGGCTTTGGCAGACATGGAGCAGATGTTCACAATGGCCCCGGCAATCTGGTCGCGAATCATCAGCTTGATAGCTTCTTGCATCAGGAAAAACGGTGCCCGGACATTGGTGGCAAACATGTTGTCAAACAGCTCGGGGCTAGTATCCAGGATGGTGCCCCGATCGGTCAGGGCGGCCGCGTTCACCAGAATGTCAACCCGGCCAAAGGTCTCGTCCGCTACCTCGATCACCCGCCTGCAATCTTCTACCCGGGATAAATCGGCCGGGAAAAAGCGCACTTCAACTTCGGTACGGGCCTTGATTTCTGCGGCTTTGGCCTCGCCTTTGGCGGTAGAGCGGCCGCAAATGACAATACCTTTTGCACCCCGCTGCGCATGTAGCAAGGCAATGGCCGCGCCCAGCCCCTGCGTACTACCGGTCACCACCACGATTTTTTCTGCAAACTGGTTCACGAGCATCCCCCCAAAACATCTGCGTTATCTGGTAATTCCTGGTGAATCACCACACATTGCGGACAAAATGGTTGTATAACCGTCCATGTTCCAGCATAGTCGAAGAAAATGAGATGCGGAATGGGAATCTTTTACCATTCGGGTTTTATGTGCTCTCTTGATGTCAATACTTCACGGGTGTCTTGATGCCTAATCACACAACGACTTCAACGACTATTTCCGCTGGCCTGACCCTGCTGCTGGCAACCGCCTGCGGCCTGATTGTGGCCAACATTTACTATGCACAACCGCTGGTTGGCCCGATCCGTCTCGCGCTCGGCATGTCTGCAGAATCCGCAGGGCTGATTGTGACCTTGACCCAGATTGGCTACGGCATTGGTTTGCTATTCATCGTGCCGCTGGGGGACCTGATTGAAAACCGCCGCCTGGTCCTGTGCCTGATGGGGATGGGCATTTTTGCCCTGCTGATGGCTGCACTCTCTGGGCAGGCGTGGATGTTTCTGGCGTCTTCTTTACTGATCGGGCTGGGTTCTGTGGCGGTACAGGTGCTGGTGCCATATGCCGCCCACCTGGCACCAGAAGCCACCCGCGGTCAGGTGGTTGGTAACGTGATGAGCGGTTTGATGCTGGGCATCATGATGGCCCGACCCGTCGCCAGTTTTGTCACCCAGATCAGCTCGTGGCATGTGATTTTTCTGTTGTCGGCCGCATCGATGCTCGTGCTTGGCTTTGTACTGTGGCGGATACTGCCAGCCAGAGCCCCCAAGAATAACCTGCACTATCAGGACCTGATGAAGTCCATGCTGCA
Source organism: Leeia oryzae DSM 17879 (assembly GCF_000376945.1). Classification (GTDB taxonomy): domain Bacteria; phylum Pseudomonadota; class Gammaproteobacteria; order Burkholderiales; family Leeiaceae; genus Leeia; species Leeia oryzae. Next base: position 111,908 of record NZ_AQXU01000019.1, on the reverse strand, counting down.
TCTGGCGCGGACGACCCCCATTCTGCAACGGCGATCCCTGTACCAGGCTTTCCTGTTTGCGGCGTTTAGCCTGTTCTGGACCACGGTACCGTTGTATCTGGCCGGGCCGGCGTTTCATATGTCGCAAGCGGGCATTGCGCTGTTTGCCCTAGCCGGGGTGGCGGGTGCGGTTGCCACCCCCATTGCAGGCAGAGTGGCAGACAAGGGCTGGATTCAGCCGGCCACCATCATTGCCATGGCGGCTGTTGCATCGGCCTTTTTGCTGATCCATCTGGCACCTGGTAGTTCGGTGCTTGATCTGGCGCTGCTGGTGGCATCTGCCATCGTGCTGGATTTTGGGGCTGCCGGTAATGTGACGCTCAGCCAGCGGGTGATTTACTCGCTAGGGGCAGAGTACCGCGGCCGCTTGAACGGCATCTTCATGGCAACCTTCTTTATGGGAGGCGCATTTGGCTCTGCCATTGGCGGATGGGCGTTTGCCCGTTATGGCTGGCAAATCACCACCTGGATCGGCTTTGCCATGCCGGTAACGGCATTCTTGCTGTTCCGGACCGAAAAACGATACACCAGGACAACCTGACCGGGCAGGCGCAAAAGAAGCCTTGCGTATTGTTTGGCGAAGCAATTACCCCGTGCCTTGGCAAGCTGCCTGGAAATTATCCAGATACAGTATCAAAAAGCAGCTATAACAAAATCAGTAGCGTTCTGATTACAGTGAGCCGGCTTGTCTGCCGGCATCCCCCCAGGGAAAGGGTACTTCATATACGTATGTTACCCAGCCAAACGCATGATGCTCAACCACGCCGCCACAGACGAATCGGCACGGTTCTGTTGTGGTTAGTGCTTGCCAGCCTGTTGCCTGGCATTCTGGGGACGGCTTTTCTGTTCTCCCGCGAGTATCAGAATAACCGCGCGCAGCTGGAATCCAACATGAAGGCCACCGCCCGCGCCATGGTCCAGTCGGTGGATAGCCAATTGTTCCGGGCCAAAGCCACGGCCCAGACCCTGTCTACGTTTGGCGGGATAGACCGGCATGACCTGGCCGGTTTTCACCGCTGGGCAACCAATGTTCTTGCACAGACCAAAGTCGGGATGAATGTCGTCCTCTGTGACGCAAGCGGCCAGCAGTTGATCAATACCTTGCGCCCGTATGGCACCCCTTTGCCGCTGCATGGCAATTTGCAGGCAATAAAACGCATTTTTGCCACCGGCCAACCGGAAATGTCTGCCATCTATATCGGCAAACTGTTGAAAAAGCCCTTGATGAGCATTGATGTACCGGTCATGCAGCATGGCAAGGTGATGTATGTGCTGAGCATGGGGATTGTGCCAAGCCAGTTCAACAGCATTCTGACCACCCAGAATTTTCCGCCCGACTGGATTGCCGTCATATTTGATGATCAAGGCACCATTGTGGCCCGCACCCACTCCCCGGAAAAATTTGTCGGCCGTAAAGGCGCCACCGATTATATCCGGCGCATCAAGGAAGCCTCCGAAGGTGTCATCAGTACAACGACGCTGGAAGGGATTCCGATCACCTCGGTCTGGAGCAGATCGCCGCGCACCAACTGGAGCGTGGGTATCGGGATTCCGCGCCAGATATTGGCACAAGAATTGAATGTCACCCTGTATTGGCTGATTGCTGGCATGGTCGTCCTGCTGGTCATTGGCCTGGGGCTGGCCTTGCTGGCCGGGCGGAAAATTTCTCGTTCCGTACATGCGCTGCGCGCACCGGCACAGGCCATGGGCAAAGACAATCCGGTCGATGTTCCGTTTATCGAAATCCAGGAATCCGCAGAGATTGCAACGGCCATCCATCAGGCAGCCATCTTGCTGGAAAAACGGGCGGCGGAACTCTATGCAGCCCACCGCGTTGCCGGCTTTGGCTTTTGGCAATGGCACCCCAACAGCGGCAAGATGGTCGTATCGGACTCTCTGGAAGACATCTTTGGCCAGGCTGTCCCGCCCTTTCCGCAGCTGCGCGATACCTTGCTGCCAGCAGCGTCATGGGACCATCTGGACGAGGCAATGGCAACGGCAGTGCAGACCGGCATTGGCTTTGATCTGGAATTACAGGCAAACCATGCCAGCGGCAAGACCCTTTGGCTGAATCTCAAGTGCGAAACCATCCGCGATGCCAACGGCGATGTCTCTGAACTGCATGGCAGCGTGCTGGATATTACGCAGCGCAAAGAAGCCGAGCTGGCGCTAGAAGCCGAGCAGCAATCACATTTGCAACAGTTGGAGCAACAGGTAGCAGACCGCACCGAAGCCCTGATGCAAGCCAATGCAGCGCTGGAACAACTGGCGCGCAAAGACATTCTCACCGGGCTGAAAAACCGCACCGCCGCCAACGAACGCTTGCGCCAGGAGTTTTTGCGGCTAAAACGTATCGGTATTCCGTATGCCGTGCTGTTTCTGGATATAGATTATTTCAAGCATATTAACGATACCTATGGTCACGAAACCGGGGACCAGGTCTTGCGACAGTTTGGCGAGATGCTGAACCTCTCTTTGCGGGAAACCGACTTTGTGGCCCGCTTTGGCGGAGAAGAGTTTCTGGTGATTCTCCCGGATACCAGTCTGGAGGATGCCCTGATCATTGCAGAAAAAATCCGGCATGCAGCCGAAGTACGCGTGATGCCGGTGGTCAAACAAGTGACCGTCAGCATCGGGGTGGCGATGGCTGACGGCGAAGACAAAAATGAGGAAGAGGTGGTGCACCGGGCAGACATTGCGCTGTATGCCGCCAAGGCGGGCGGCCGCAATAGGGTGCAGTCTTTCCGGCGCAATAATTAGCATCTGCACTGTGTTGACCTGCCCGCCCGCTACCAGCCCTTATTCGCCTTTGGGCTCTACCCGTGGTTGCAGCATGATGCCTCGCCCCCATAGGGCTACCACCAGCGCGACTACCATCAGCACTGCCGCAACCCCAAAAGTCAGGTGCAAGCCGGCTGCAACCGCCTCGGGCTGGACGGTTAACGTACCCGTCTCTCCGGCCGCAATCGCATAAATCGCCCCCATTACCGACGCCCCGGTGATCAGCCCCAGATTACGGAACAGATTGAGCAAACCGGAGATACTGCCACGTTGGCCGGCCGGGATACCGGTCATGACCATGGTGTTGTTGGCCGCCTGAAAGAGCGCGTAGCCATACGTGGTTACCATGATCGGCAAAACATACCCGGCAATGCCTAGCGAGACCGGCAGCAGGGCCAGCATGCCGGTGCCGGCCAGAATGCCCGTCAGGCCAAGCGCCACCATGTTTTTTGCGCCAAAGCGATCGACCACATACCCGGCGGGCACGCCAGACAGCGCCGATACAATCGGCCCGCTCGACATGACCAGCCCGACCACCGCCGTATCAAGTAGCAGCGCATGCGAGAGATAAAACGGCCCCACGACCAGCGTTGCCATCAGTACAGTAGATACCAACGCACTCATCACCAGCCCGGCGCTTAGCACCGGGTCACGCAGCATCACCAGGCGGATCAAAGGGGAGTTGACTCTGGTTTCCGCAAGCAAGAATACCGCCAAACCGGCGCCTGCCAACAGCAAGAGCACGATATTCTGCGCACCCCAATGTCCGCGCCCCATCGTCATCCCCAAGGCATAGGCGGCCAGCGTGACCGCCAGCAGCATGGTGCCGATGCCATCAAAGTCTGTCAGCCGAGGTTTGGCGTGCTCGCTATCTGCAGGCAGGTGACGCAAGGTCAGTATCCAAGCCACTATACCCAACGGGACATTCACCCAGAAAATGGCACGCCAGCCGAGACTGGCAATCAGCATACCGCCCAGTGATGGCCCAAGCGCAGTACCCATGGCAGACATGGTCCCCAACAGCCCCATGGCGCGGCCGGTGCGGTCTTTGGGCACGGTATCGGCCACAAAAGCCATGCTGAGCGCCATCATGATGGCGGCACCTACCCCCTGGACGACCCGTGCGGCAATCAGCACGCCATAAGAAAACGACCCGCCCACGATAGAAGCAACCGTAAACAGCGAGATGCCCCATAACAACAAGCGACGATGCCCGAGCAAATCCCCCAGCCGGCCGACGCTGACAATCAGGGTGGTAATGGCCAGCAGGTACGCCAGTACCACCCATTGTACTTGCTGGAATGTGACGCCAAACACGCCGACCAGCGTAGGCAAAGCCACATTGGCGATACTGGTCCCCAGCGACGACATCAGCATGGACAGAGACAAACTGACCAATACCCAACGTACCGGCGCTGAAAACCGGCCTGCCGATGTGGGCTCGGCCGGCGTGTGCTTCAAAATGTGTTTCATGATGTACTCCTTAAACCGTGAATGCATGTGCAAACGACTTGCGCCTCGACCAGGGCAGATGGTTTACACACGTTGCCCGCGAACCAGACAATCCAGCGCCACCTTGTCACCATCGTCCGAGCGAACCAGACGCTCCACCTGGCACGCCTGCCGGATGTCGAGGGCATCGCCGATGAGGGCAGTTACCTGAGCAGCGGTATAGAGCATGTCCGGATGCCGGGGGCCACCAACGCCACGGGCCAGATTCTCGCTGTCGTGCCCGACCAGCAGAAAAGTACCGCCCGGTGCCACCGCCCGCACGGCACGGGCAAGGATGGGGGCCAGCTCTGCCAGCGGCAGTTGCAGATACATCACCACCACCAATGCATATGCTTGTTCTTCCGGGGTATGCGTCCTCAGATCCGCCACCTCAAAACGGACTTGGCCGGACACTTGACGCGCGTCTGCCAGTTGCCGGCCTTTGTCGATGGCCACATCAGAGAAATCAATGGCATCAACCGACCAGCCTTGTTCTGCCAGCCAGACGGCATTGCGCCCTTCCCCGGCGGCCAGGTCCAGCGCACGCCCCGGTGTCAGCGATGCGGCTTCCGCCATCAGAAACTGGTTGGCGGTTTGTGTCCAGATGAACGCCTTGGTCTGGTAGCGCTGGTTCCAGTAATCACGCTCCAGCAAGGGCGCTGCGCAAAAGGATTTGGCAGTGGTGGCCGCCGTCATCGCGGTATCAGGCTGGGTGGTTTGGGTGTTGCTGTCAGCAAAAGGGGCATTGCAATGCATGAGGTTTACTCCTGTGGATTCATGGCCCCTAGCGTACGCCCCTGCATCACACGGCGGAAGACGCATGGATGACACTTTATAAGTGTGTTTAACGCCATGTCAGGTTGTGCTATGGTAAGCACATGACCATGCCCGACCTGAATTTACTGATTACCCTGGATGTACTGCTGACAGAAGGCAGTGTGGCACGCGCGGCCCAGCGGCTGCGGCTGAGCCCGTCTGCCATGAGCCGTGCGCTGGCCAGGCTGCGCGAAACCACTGGCGACCCGTTGCTGGTCAGGGCCGGCAGAGGGCTGGTGCCCACCCCGCGCGCGCTGGAACTGCGCGAACGCGTGAGTCTGCTGGTGCAAGATGCAGAAACCGTGCTGCGCCCTGCCACGGTCATCGACCTGAAAACCGTCAAACGTACATTCACGTTACGGACCAGCGACGGATTTGTAGAGAACTTCGGCCCCCGCCTGGTCAGCCGGGTGAACGAGGCCGCCCCCGGCATACGACTCAGCTTCATGCCCAAAACCAACAAGGACAGCGCGCCCCTGCGGGAAGGTCTGGTGGATATGGATACGGGGGTGATTGGCGAAAACACCAGTCCGGAGCTACGGGTGCGCGCCCTGTTCCGGGACCGTTTTATCGGGGTAGTCCGGCAAGGCCACCCGCTGTGCCAGGGCGAGATCACCGCAGCACGTTTTGCGGCTGGCCGGCATATCATGGTATCCAGACGCAATCTGGACAAAGGCCCGGTGGACGATGCCTTGCAGGCGTCAGGCCTCGCGCGGGAAGTCAGCATCATTGTGGGCGGATTTTCGTCGGCGCTGGCGCTGGTGCGAGAGACCGACCTGATTGCCACCGTGCCGGAACGGCATACCGGCTACTTGCGGGCCGGGCTATTCAGTTTTGCCCTGCCGGTCAACATCCCAGATATCACGCTGTCGATGATCTGGCACCCGCGGCAAGATGCCGACCCGGTGCACCAGTGGCTACGCCAGTGCCTGAAAGACGTGTGCACTGACACCGTAACGGACCAGAGCAACATGATTTAACCGTCACCAAACCGGTAGCCAGGTCGTAAAAATGTAACTATAGTGAATTCAGCAGTCATTATCGTTGTTTCCCGTTTTCACATTTCTACCCTGCTTGCCAAACAAGCCCAGCGTCAATTGCAATGTGTCTGATTTCTTGGAGGGTAATCAATATGCCCAAAGATGATGAACTGCTACAGGCACTCCAGGAAGCGCTGTTAGGCCTACGAACAGTGTTGAATAACGTGGGTGCTTATGTCTATACCAAAGACAAACAAGGACGTTACACCTTTGCCAATGAGCTTGTCTGCCAGTTGTTTGGCGTGCCGCTGGAAGAGATCGTCGGGCAGGATGACAGCAAATTTTTCGACCTGGAAATCTCCAGAGAACTACAAATCAACGACCGGCGCGTGCTCGACTTTGGGGAAGTCATCGAAAAAGAAGAGCTGAATATCATCAAGCCATCTGGCGAAACGCGTGTGTACTGGACAGTCAAAGCCCCAATCCGTGATGCCAGCGGCGAAGTCATCGGCATGGGTGGCATTTCTACCGACATCACCGAACGCAAACGCCTTGAAAGTGAACTGCTGGTTAAACAGCAATTGCTGGATACCATCCTCAATAATGTGGAAGCCTATGTCTACATGAAAAACAAAGACCGGCGCTTTCTGTATGTCAACCATCAGACAGCACGGGTCTTGGGTTTACCCGCCGAGGAGATCATTGGCCGGCGTGATGAAGAAGTAATGGCAAAAGACATTGCCGACAAGCTCTGGGCACTGGACAAAATGGTGTTTGACTCAGGTATCAAGCAATCCGGCGAGGAGTCTTTTGCCGACCCTAATGGCGTTCTTCGCCATTACTGGACCATCAAGACCCCCATCTACTTGCCGGACCAACCCGATAGCTTAATCGGTTTTTCAACCGATATTACTGAGCTTCATGAGCTGAAAGAAGTACTGGAAAGTCAGGCACATTATGACTCGCTAACAGGGGTCAGCAACCGGAGACGGTTTTTCATGCTGGCCGAAAGCGAGTTTTCAAGAGCCCAACGCTATGCGCAGCCCTTGTCGGTGATGATGATCGATATCGACTACTTCAAGCGCGTTAACGATACCTATGGCCACAAGACCGGTGACCTGCTCCTGAAAGCCGTGGCCACCCACTGCATGCAGAATATCCGTGAATCCGATACGCTTGGCCGTCTGGGTGGAGAAGAATTTGCCATTTTGATGCCCAACACCCGGCTGGAAGAAGCCGTGAAGCTGGCACACCGTTTATGCAAGTCTTTCCATAAAATCTCCGTTGTGACCGACCAGGCGGCCGAATTAAAACCCACTGCCAGTATTGGTGTTACCGCCCTGGCGACCCAGGACACGAACTTTGACAGCGTGCTAGAGCGCGCTGATCAGGCCATGTATCTGGCAAAAGCCAACGGACGTAATCAGGTCTGCCAACTGACCGATGGATTGCATGGCTGAATGCCTGTTGCAAACCCAGTCAGCCGAGGCCAGGTCTCACCCTTTCGTGGGCAAGACTTCGCTTGCCCACGCCAGCGCAACCATCGCGCGCTCAACACCTTAATGCGAGCTAATCGCCTTTGCCGGCCTGGTCAGCGGATGATACCCTGCCCGACGGTCCAGTACGCCAGACCAGGTGGTCAGCAGCCAGGCAGACATCACAAACAGGGCACCAATCCACGGCGTTGCCATGATGCCGATGTGGCTGACAATATGCCCGCCAGCCCAGGCACCAAACGCAATACCTACGTTAAAAGCAGCGATATTCAAGCCGGAGGCTACATCCACCGCATGCGGGGTTTCCCGCTCCGCCTGCTGGACCACATACAGCTGCAAACCGGCGACGTTACCAAATGCGACGCCCCCCCAGAGCAGCACCGTCAGCACCACCAACCACTTGGAACCAGCCGTCAGCGATAACAGCAACAGTACCCCTGCCAGTCCGGCAAAAATGATCTGCAAGGCCCGAACCGCTCCTTTTTTATCCGCCAGCTTGCCGCCCCAGATATTACCCAGCGCCACCGAAACACCATACACCAGCATGACCAGCCCGACAGAAGAAGCACTGAAGCCGGTCACGTCTTCCAGCATCGGGGCCAGATAGGTAAACGCGGTAAAAGAACCGCCATAACCCAGTGCCGTCATGGCGTACACCAGCAACAGGCGCGGTTTTTTCAGCACGGCCAACTGGGCCAGCACCGAACTGGCGACCGGTTTCTCCATCTTGCCAGGCACCAGAATCAGGCTACCCATAAAGGCGATAACGCCCAGCAGCGACACCGCCAGGAACGTGCTTTGCCAGCCAAACACCTGACCAATATAGGTACCCATGGGTACGCCCGTGACCAGCGCAACCGTCAGCCCGGAAAACATCAATGCAATGGCGCTGGCGGCCTTTTCCTTGGGCACCAGGCTGGTGGCAATGGTAGAACCAATCGAGAAAAACACCCCATGCGCCAGCCCGGTCAGAATCCTGGCCAGGATAAGCGCCTGGTAAGTGGGTGCCTGCCAGGCCACCAGATTCCCCAGCGTAAATAGGGCCATCAGGCTCAGCAGCAGCGTTTTCCGATGCATGCGCCCTGTCAGGGCCGTCAGCAACGGCGCACCAATGGCTACCCCCAGCGCATACAGGCTGACCAGCAAGCCGGCAGACGGCAAAGACACGTGCAGACTGGACGCTATGGTTGGTATTAATCCCACAATCACAAACTCCGTGGTTCCGATTGCAAACGCACTCAAGGTAAGTGCCCACAAGGCTAATGGCATGATTGACTCCGCTGATTGAACATGCAGCGATTATCTTTGCTTGCATCCATCAGAAAAACAGGTATAAATGACAAAATCTTGTGACTGAAAGTCAATAATGATTGCCACAGACACACTGCAGATTTTCGTGACGGTCGTCCATGAGGGTTCTTTTACCGCGGCGGCAGACCGGCTGAACCTGACACCATCCGGTATCAGTCGCAGCATCAGCCGGCTGGAAAAACAGCTGGGGGTGCGTTTGATCACCCGTACCACGCGGCGACTGGATCTGACCGAAGAAGGACAATGGTTTCTGCAGCGGGCCAACGACATTCTGAACCGGCTGACAGAAACCACCCTCACCCTGCAATCCACCGCACGGCAGCCGTCTGGGCTGGTTCGCATCAATGCCGCCACCCCGGTACTCAATCATCTGATTACGCCCATCCTGCCGGTTTTCCGGCAGCGCTACCCGGATATCCGGCTGGAACTGGTCGGCGAAGAAGCCATCATTGACCTGATCGAAGAACGGGCAGATGTGGCAATTCGCGTAGGCCCGCTGGAAGACTCCACCCTGAATGCACGCCTGCTCTTTGAAAACAGGCTAAGACTGGTCGCATCGCCCGATTACCTGAAGCGCTGCGGCACACCCGTGATGGTTGAAGACCTGCAACAGCATCAATTGCTCGGATTTACCAAACCCGCCTCACTGAATATCTGGCCGTTGGCGCATCAGGGCAATGCCGGTTATACCGTGACACCCGATATTGCCTCTTCTAATGGAGAAACCATTCGCTTCATGGCGTTGTCCGGGTCTGGCATTGCCTGCTTGTCCGATTTTCTGGTGCGGGAAGATGTCCGCCAGGGGCGGCTGGTAGACGTGCTGGCAGACATCAGGCTGCCATGGATGCAACCCGTCTGGGCGGTATTTTATCGCCAAGGATTTCTTGCTCCGCGCATATCCCATTTTATTGATTTTCTGGCTGCGCACCTCAAGCCAACATTTGCCGGATAGACCCTGCAGGCATCTGGCAGACGATTCAAGCGGCAGTGAAGACCACTGCAACCAAGCATCAAACGTCTGCCGCTCAACCAGCAGAAACCTTTAGCCCGACAATACCGGCAAAAATCAGCAGCAGGCTTAACAAGCGGACCAGCGTGGCCGGTTCGTTAAATAGCAGCATGCCCATCACCGCGGTGCCAATTGCGCCAATGCCCACCCAAACCGCATAGGCAGTGCCTACCGGCAAAGACTTCATGGCCACACCAAGCAAGGTGACACTGAGCATCATGGACAGCACCGTCCAGACAGAAGGCCAGAATTGCGAAAAGCCGTCCGTATATTTGAGCCCGATAGCCCAACCGACTTCCAGCAACCCCGCGACCAGCAAAATAGACCAGTTCATGAAACGCACCTCATCAACAGAGGGGTCGTCCCCGAACCAAAAGACAATGTGAGGTCGTCCTCACATCCATTGCAGAGATAAAATCATAGCACAACGCCGCCGGCTTTCGGGCAACCCGCCAGTACCGGCCCGCGTTGTCAGTACATCAAACCACCCGTAGCTAGCGTGCCGGCGGGTGGCTTATGCATGCCGTGTTAACCGATCAGGCAAATACAAAATACTTGCGCACGGTTTCTACCACTTCCCAGGTGCCCTTCATGCCGGGCTCAATCACAAACACGTCCCCCGCCTTCAGGTGCACCGGCTCTTCGCCTTCCGGGGTGATGATGCAATAGCCATCCAGAAAATGGCAGTATTCCCATTTCTCGTAATTTACCTCGAACTTGCCCGGGGTGCAGATCCAGGTCCCCATGATCTTGCTGCCGTCTTTAGACAGGTACGCATTCAGGTTTACGGTGTGCGGGTCGCCGCCAATGCGCTTCCACTTGGTGGCATCCACGACCGGGATAGGGCAAGTTTCACGCAATACAGTGATGAAATCGGACATGTCAGCTCCAGAGGGTCAGGTTTAAGAGCGGCCATTATCGGGGTAATACCCAACCGCAAATTGTCTGGTTGCGACATGCTTTGTAGATGAAATGGACACAGCCCCCCGGAACGGACATCCAGACGGGGCGAACACTACACGGCCCGCCGCCATGCCGTATGGTGACACCTACACATGGCTGCGTTCGGTCGCCTGCCGGTACTGCCTTGGGGTAAAGCCCGTCAGCGCCTTGAACTGCCGGCTGAATGCACTGTGGTCGGTATAGCCGCATTGCAGCGCCACATCGGTAATCAGCATATCGGTATTCAGCAGGCGGTGCGCGTGTTCCAGACGCGCCTTCAGAATCATCTGCCGGGGGGTCAGATGAAACACCCGCTTGCAGTAGCGTTCCAGCTGGGCGGCAGAGATACCGGCAATCTTGGTCAGCTCGGCAATGGCAATCGGGCGGTTAAAATGGGTGCGGATATATTCATCTACCGCGTCCAGCCGCTGGTAGGCCGGGTGGGTATTGCTGGCAGATTGCAAATCGACCGAAATCCCCATCAGGCCGATGATCCCGCCCTTGCGGTCTTGCAGCGGCCATTTGTAAGTCAGGCACCAGCCGGGCTCCCGGCTTTTGTACAGGTGCAGCTCCAGCTGTTTTTCCAGCAGTTGCCCGTGCTCCAGCACCAGCCGGTCTTGCTCGGTATACCCGGGGCCAAACTGTACGGGGAAGATCTCTGCACTGGTTTTACCCAGCAGCGGCTTTAACTGTTTTAACCCGCAGCGCTGCACCAGCGTATGATTGGCATACAGGTATCGCGCGCCCGCATCCTTGATGAAGATCGCCGCATTGGGGATCACGTCCAGCATGGGCAAGAGCGGTGCCAGGCCGGTTAACAGTTCATCAATGGTATCCGGGCAATGGGGGCCATCACCTTTAAACAGTTGTGCCAGTGCGTTTGGTGTCATGTCATCAGCTCCTGTCTGGTCTGCCCTCGCCGTACTCAGTCGTCAATGGCGTCCGGCAAGCGGTACTGCTTGCTTGCCAGGCGGGGTTGTTGCACGGTTGGGCCCCAAGACAGATGCAATCATGACAAACTATGCCGATTTCGTCATCAAGAATGAAGATAACCATCAAGATTGCCGCCCTCTGCATGGTTATGATAGCGGCTAAGAAAGTTACTTGCAGCAGCATGCAGCAGACCGGTAAAACCACCCTGCACATGCCATGATGCAAGTAACTGGTTAGACAACACCCCCTGCTGCACTTTACCGCTATCACCCTGACGGGTGCTTTAAGGAGCAAGACAATGAGCGACAATATCTTCACCGGTTGCATTCCAGCACTGATGACCCCATGCACCCCAGACCGCAAGCCAGACTTTGACGCACTGGTGAAAAAAGGCCGCGAGCTTATCGACATCGGCATGAGCGCCGTGGTGTACTGTGGTTCTATGGGTGACTGGCCGCTGCTGACCGAAGCAGAGCGCCAGGAAGGTGTAGCGCGTCTGGTTGCTGCCGGCATCCCTACCATTGTCGGTACCGGTGCAGTGAACACCCGCGAAGCCGTCTCCCACGCCGCACACGCCGCCAAAGTGGGCGCACACGGCCTGATGGTCATCCCGCGCGTATTGTCTCGCGGTGCATCGCCAGCGGCACAAAAAGCCCACTTCTCTGCCATCCTGAAAGCAGCGCCAAACCTGCCTTCCGTAATTTACAACAGCCCATACTACGGCTTTGCTACCCGTGCAGACCTGTTCTTTGAACTGCGCAGCCAGTTCCCTAACCTGATCGGCTTCAAAGAGTTTGGTGGCGCGGCAGACATGCGCTACGCCGCAGAAAACATCACCTCCAAAGACGATGCAGTGACCCTGATGGTAGGTGTTGATACCCAGGTAGTACACGGCTTTGTGAACTGCAACGCCACTGGCGCCATTACCGGTATCGGTAACGCCCTGCCACGCGAAGTGCTGCAACTGGTTGCCCTGAGCAAAAAAGCAGCGCAAGGCGATGCCAAAGCCCGCCGCCAGGCCCGTGAGCTGGAAAACGCGCTGGCCGTGCTGTCTTCTTTCGACGAAGGCTGCGATCTGGTGCTGTACTACAAACACCTGATGGTACTGAACGGCGACAAAGAGTACACCCTGCACTTCAACGAAACCGACGTACTGACTGATTCTCAGCGTCGTTACGCAGAAGCCCAGTATTCACTGTTCCGTGAATGGTACAAAAACTGGTCAGCTGAACAGAACATCGCCTGATCCAGGCTTGGCTGATACAGGGCGATGCAGGCTGCATCGCCCTTTTTTTATCCCGCCCCGCCCGTAGACGCTGGGGCACGCTATTTTTCTGGAGTCATCATGAACCTGACAGGCAAACTGCTGATTGGCGGACACGCCATCACCGGCGACCGCGCCGCTATCCACGCCATTAACCCGGCCACCAACGAAACGCTGGCCCCCGCCTACCTGGGCGGCAATGAATCCCACGTAGAACAGGCCTGCGCACTGGCCTGGGCCGCCTTCGACAGCTACCGCGAAACCACGCTGGAAGCCCGCGCCCGGTTTCTGGAAACCATCGCGGATGAGATTGAAGCCCTGGGCGACGAACTGATCGACCGTACTGTGGCCGAGAGCGGCCTACCGCGCGCGCGTATACAAGGCGAGCGCGGCCGTACCTGCGGCCAGTTGCGCACGTTTGCCCGCACGGTACGCGCTGGCGAATGGCTGGATGTCCGGGTAGATTCTGCCCTGCCAGAGCGCCAGCCGCTGCCGCGTTCTGACTTGCGCCAGCGCCACATTCCCGTCGGCCCGGTGGCCGTATTTGGCGCCAGCAACTTCCCGCTGGCCTTCTCTGTAGCGGGTGGCGATACCGCCTCTGCCTTTGCCGCCGGTTGCCCGGTGGTGGTCAAGGCACACAGCGCCCACCCCGGCACCAGCGAGCTGGTCGGCCTGGCCATTACCCGCGCCGTGACTAAATGCGAACTGCCAGCCGGCGTGTTTTCGCTGTTGTTCGGCTCTGGCCGTGAAGTGGGTATTTCTCTGGTAAACGACCCGCGCATCAAAGCCGTTGGCTTTACCGGCTCTCGCAGTGGCGGCATTGCCCTGTGCCAGGCCGCCCAGGCCCGCCCGGAACCTATCCCGGTTTATGCAGAGATGAGCTCCATTAACCCGGTATTCCTGTTCCCGGCCGCCTTGCAGGCACGCGCAGACGCCATCGCCCAAGGCTACATTGCCTCTCTGACCATGGGCTCTGGCCAGTTCTGCACCAACCCCGGTCTGGTCATCGCTAAACAAGGGCCAGACCTGAACCGCTTTATCAGCGCCGCCGCAGAAGTTGTACAGCGAGCCAACGCCCAGACCATGCTCACCCCGGGCATCTTTGCCGCCTATCAGGCCGGCGTGACAGACATGGCCGCCCACGCACAAACCGTTGCCCGCGGTGTAGAAGCCACCGGCCCTAACCAGTGCCAGGCCCACCTGTTTACCACCACCGCCCGCGAGTTCCTGGCCAACCCAGCCCTGCAGGCAGAAAACTTTGGCTCAGCGTCAATCATCGTCCAGTGTGCCGATGATGCAGAAATCCGCCAGGTGGCAGAACATCTGGAAGGCCAGCTCACCGCCACCCTGCACCTGGATGACGCAGACCTGCCCGCTGCCCGCAGCCTGCTGCCAACGCTAGAACGTAAAGCCGGCCGCCTGCTGGTAAACGGCTGGCCAACCGGCGTAGAAGTCTGCGATGCCATGGTCCACGGCGGCCCGTTCCCGGCCACGTCCGACACCCGCACCACCTCCGTCGGCACCGCCGCCATCTTCCGCTTCCTGCGCCCGGTGTGCTATCAGGACTTCCCGGACAGCCTGCTGCCCACCGCCCTGCAACACGGCAACCCGGTTGGCCTGCGCCGGTTAGTAGATGGACAGAGAGAAGTTTGATTGTGAGCTGATCGTTTATTGGTAGACGCTGACGGGGTTGGCGTCTGCTGAAGATGTGCACAGAATGCGCTGACTGTTTCATGGATCAATGAAGCAGTCAGCGCATTGGGTTTTTATGGGGGAAGTATTGAGTAGGCTGTTGTTCGACCAAAGCGGGATTTCATGACAATGCGCTGTAATGTCTGCTAACAGCCAGTTGGGGAGAACGCCGTTGCCTGGCTTTATGTGAGACTTCACTGCAGAGAGGTATGGCACTTCGAATGTCCTCGTCTTAATGAAGCAAGTTGCCGCCGTATTTGAGATAATCAAATACGCATAATAATTTACGATAATCGGTTGTCTTTGACTCAGAAAAGTCTCTCAAGTAAGTCTCAAGGCATTCAATGCTAATTGTTTTATTCATGGCGCACCAGAATATAACTTTTCTCTTGTTACTTTCAGCGATGTTTTGATCGGCAAGAATTTCTTCAATAGTTTTGTGTGAGGATTTACAGGTATCCGGTGTGTTTTCTAGTGTTTCTTTAATTTTGGCAAGTTGCTGTGTCTTAAGTTCAGCAGCTTTATGCAGATTGGGTTGCATACTAGAGAATGCAAAGATGGGGAAAAATTGCTGCTTACTAATCGTAAACTGGTTGATAAGTAGCAAAAGCTGTTCATTATCTTCGTCAATTATCTTGAAGTAATTAGATATTGTCTCTGCTACGTTCATGTATTTGTAAGTAATGGATTTATTTGAGCCGATGGCAATAATTCGGTCACCATTTTTTAGTTCCTCTAAGTCTTCAGTAATGTGCACCTTTATTTCACCGCCAGCTTGCAACTCCTGAACAATGTTTTGTACTTTTCGAACATCCATTGCTGAAACTGGGAGTTTTAGCGAAGAAAGTGCTTTGTAAATTGAAGAAAAATTATCGGTTTTTATTTTGTTTATTCTTATTGTTGAAAACCCTTCAAGATCAATATCATGCTCGCAGGTTGTTTCTGATGCTTCCCCTTGTGTATATTCAACAAGGAGAAAGTTATTTCTTATTCTCAACGCTTGTTCTGAATTTGGCTCAACATAAGTAAATATTGTTTTTAAAATCTTTTTTATATTATCGTCATTAATGCTATAACCAATAAATACGATGGGATTATGGATAAAAAGGGAGAGAAGTTGCGCTCTGATTAATTCGTACTTCTTGTCGAATTGTTCATAATCTTCATTTGTTATTATTATTCTTTCTGCGTTTGATGTGCATCCATGTATTTTATAAATTGCGCCATATGGATTGCTCAAGAGAATATCATTACCAATTAGTGGGTTAAAGTCTACTATTTTTTCGATAAGTTGATCATAATTTGTAGTGATGATTGAGCCGATATTTTTGGCGGCTTTTTTCAATTCGGCTATCTCTTCTTGTTTTTCTTCTTTTATTTCTAATTTTGATAATAGCTCCGAAATATAAATCTTAAATCGACTTATGTGTTTACCACTCTCCATATTTTCATAGAATTTGTCATTTATGATTTTGAATTTCCCATTTCGATCTTTCTCAAGTGCGTCTGTGAAATGCATCTCCAATATTTGAGCAATGCTATCAAAAGAGTATTTTCCATTGTTTATATTTTTTGATTTTATATCTAGATAATATTCTGGGCTTCCAGAAACTTCGGTTGCAATGTATCGCAACAGTCCATCCCATGTGAACGATGAGTTTAAATATCGAAGGCTGAACCCTGTGCCAACAAATAATATTGGGTGATTTTTAAATTGAGAAACGAATTCATTAATGTTCATGATCTATTCTTTTTTTTGAGTTAATCGTATTGATTATTGCTGGTCAAAGTGTTGAGCATACTCGTATGGTATATGCGTGCCACCCGCATAAAAATTGATATTTCAGGCAGGTATTATCGTACCCGAACACCATATTTTTCAAGCGCTTGGTCATGTGCGTGACCGCATGCCACTCAATCATGCGGATACCATGACCAGCTCCGCTTGCCCTAACTCCCCCTGCCAAGGTGCCAGCTAAAGTCCGCAAAGCTGGAGCCACTAAGTAAGACGTGCGACTGGCGACTAATGGTCCATAGTGGACATGCGCTACTTATGATGGATGTCCGCTTTGGCCTAAGTCTTGTCCTCTGCTGAAGCAGTTTGCCACACTATCTGCCCTTAACATTTGCTCAGGGCTACATGCCGGTCATTTCACTTGCACCCCCGCCAAACAACGACTTCCTGTTTCAGGGTGTGCAGATTTCGGATCTGTTGCTACACTTCACTTTCACGACGGCAAAACAACCACCTTCAGCAAAGAAGCTGCCGCTTGGATAATCCCCCATATTTGACTTTTTCTCCAGATTACAAGCCAAGACAACAAAGACAATGCCATATTCCCACATAGATTATCACTTGTATTAAAAAATCTATCAGCCAATGATATGAATGGTACTTTTTGTTCGGAAGTTGCATACAATTTCCAATTTTTCTCACGGCTTGGTAAGAGACCTTAATGGGAGCAAGTATTTTATACATTCAAGTATCTGAATTTCCTTCAAAGCCAGGGCGCATCGATGGCTGATAGGCAAGACGCCCTTATCTACGTGCAAACTAGCTGACAAGCCCTCCAAAATGCAATTATTTCATTCCATTACCATGAGAGGTAAGCTAACGTGATATCGAAGCAGCTAAAGAGGTCTCCTCTAAAGGCATCCACGACATTACAAAGTTCAATATTAGACAAAGATCAGTGTCCTAGATTGCTTGAATTCGAATTCCGACATTTACTAGGCAGGCATAATTTACACCTGAATATATTGGAAATGTCAGCCCAAATTTTCGCTGGTACTCTTGCTAAGCAATCGGACGAGGCTAAATATCTCCGTGAATGCGCAAAAAAATTGGGTTTTCACTCTCTATATCCAGATGCATCATTCGTTGATGCAAAAATGTACCTTGTTTATTCACATCTTGCCTACGTATTCAGCGCTGGTGACCAGTTATGTGAACGTGTCCGCTCAACTCAATTTATAAAAAAACTGAAAGGAGAAACAGCGTTTTTTCACGACATAGACAAGGGGGACTTTGTGACGAAGACACTCGCACTGACGGTGCTTGCATCAATGCCTGTCAATGACCGGAGTGTGGAAAAAGTTAATACAAAAGTAGAGCAATTGCAAAATACACCATCTTTTGCACTCGTAAACTACTATCGGCTCATTCGTAACGAGGAGCTTCATGCGTCAGGAGATATAGATCGGAATAGAACTGAGGAGGCAATGGGAAAGCTGCCTTTAGATAAGATCAAAAAGCAATATCAGATGAGTCCCTCATTAGTCGATAAACTAACTTCATACGACGCACTACTATGCTCTAAAGCCTGGCAAGATGTAGCAAAATGGTTTTGCGGTCATATGCTAGGAGAGCACGAGGTGAAATCAATCTTGATAAAGCGTTTCGGCAATCTTAAAGGGGATCGTCGTACTGTTGCAGCAAAGAATTTCATGAAGCTAGAGCTGCTTTACTCAGCGAGCCAAGTTAATGATATAATGACTGTGCTTAATTGGTAAATATGGCTTAAGTTGGCCGGTTAGCACAGTGGTAGTGCACCCCGGGGCTGAGAGCTTGCTCTCAGCCACCCGACGAAAGGTGATCAAAAATGGTCGCCTTTCGTCGGGTAGACGGAGGTTCAAATCCTCCACCGGCCGCTAAATTTACCCTGCTAGGCACTCAAATGATTCTCACCGAAAACTCGGAGAATTGTTCATCGAACAACTCTAGTCTTCAAATGACTCATCAAAATTCTGCTAATTACCAACATGCTCTTTTATTTGTTGCGAATTTTACCTTTTGACCGAATAGTTCTTTGAATAATAACTTGTTCTTGCCATTTCCTTGTTGATTGTGCGAACGGAACTTTTTGAATCTCTACAACTAGATTATTTTGTTAAGTGCTTTACAGCACGACTAAAAAGCTGCCATGTTCGATTATGAACGGCTACTCCTTCTCCGAACTCGTGGTGCTCTTTCCCGATCCAAGTGGATAGTCCGATAAGGCAGCAGGCAGCTTGCCCAAAAGAGGCATTCGATAAAGCTCTATGGAGCTTATGACCGCTTTAGCAAATTTACGGAAACATCGTTTTATATTTGGCAATACATTTCTGATCTTTGGGCACCACTATACAGGCGAGGAATTCGATCGAAAATGCATCGGGCGCAACTAAATCAGCACAACTGCAATACACTGCGCTTTGCCATACCGGGTCAACAGAACAATCTACTAACCCAGCATAAGCCCTACTCACACACCCACATCCAGCCCTAACACCTGCCACCGCCCATCTGCATAACGCTGCAAACCCGGCTCATCAAAACGCCACAGGTGCAGCCAGCCGTTGTTGATCAGGTGGCGGACTGTGGCGTGCCGCGCGATTACCCGTTCTATTGCGTCTTGCGGGGCGTCTATGATCACGGTCAGGCGCAGGGGTTCGTGCATCCAGCGCTGGCCGTCGTGTACAGACTGCTTGGCGAGGCCGATGCGCAGGTCGCCGCCGTTCCCTTCAAACACGCCGATATGCCCGCCCACCACGTTGTGGAGCAGCTTGTTGCCGCAGCCCATGTGTGTCTGGTCGCAGGTAGAGGCGTGGTATTGCCAGTTGATCCAGTGGGTGACCAGCATGGGCGCCGTCATCAGCAGTTCTAGCAGGCTGCCGTCTGCATCCTTGGTGGCATCATAGTCGTGCAGGAAGCAGCGGCCATCCAGCACCGTGCCCTGGGTGCGCTGGCGTGGCGCGATGATGAACGCGGCATTGCCTGTTAGCCCCCATTCGGGACGTGTCTGTGCGCCATCATTGGCGCGCGCTTGCAGGCGGGTCAGCAGCTGGTTGTGGCGGGTTGTCGGGTCCAGGCCCAGGCGGGTGGCGCGTTCCCGGCGCACTTGGTCGCCAGCTTGGGCAAAGGTGCCTTGCAACCGGTCCCAGCGTGCCTTGGCTGCAGGGCCAAGCAGATCAAGGTCAAAGCCTTCTATCTCGTCCGTAGTGGTATTGTGGAGCGCCGCCACAAAGACGGTTTCTGCCGGTACATGGATGCCACGCTGGTTAAGGCCAGTACGCACGGCCGGGTCATTCAGCATCTGGGCCAGCACGCGCGCATTCACCTCCCCGGTCTGGCCACAGCAGGCGCCGCAGTCTAGTGCGGCGGCGTGCGCGTTATTGGTACTCTGGCTGCCATGCCCTACCAGCACCACCAGCGGTGCCAGGTGGTGCGCAATCCCCATGGCGTGCAGCACGCGCGCGGCCAGGTCTGCCTTGGCCGGGTTGTCTATGCCGTCCAACACGGGGCGGCAAACCGCCTTATAGCGCCCGGGCAAACCGGCCAGATCGTCCCGCGTACGTGCGCGGCGGGAGGGTTTTAGCCACTGGAACAGCTTGCCCAGATACCCCAGCCCTGCCGCTTCTACATAAGAAAAAGAGGCCCCCGGCCAGCGGCTGGCCGCATGCAGCTGGTCTGACAAGGCAAAGCGTGTGCGGCGTGCATCACTGACCACCTCGCTCGACAGGCGGGCATCTGGCCCGCTTGCGGGTACCACGACATCTGTGACGTGGAACGCGGGCGCCAGCAAACCCGGCAACTGCGGCCGGTTTACCGCGGTGGCCAGCGGCGAATAGGCCACCGGCAGGCCGAAGAAACCGGCAAAGCCGATGGTCTGAACCGCTGGCCAGACAGACTCCAGCGCCCGGCGCATGGGCTCGCTGCGGACATCAATACAAAACGCGGCCTGCACCTCGACCTCTGTTGCGGCAGCAGGCATTGCCGTCTGTACAGTTGCGCCAAGCTTCTGGGCCAGTGTGCGCTGGTAGCCTGCCTCAAAGGCGACCTGCCAGACCTCGTCTACCAGCAGCTGCGCTTCTGCCTGCTTCAGCAGCGTTGCGGCATCGCGCCAGTGGCCTTGTACGGCGGCAAAGGCATGACGGGCCGCCATATCGTCCTTGCAGTCTAGCAAGATGGCACCCCAGGCCAACCGGATGGCCAGCAAGTCCCGCAGGTGTTCGTCAGAGCCGCCACGCAGTGTTGCCTGCCAGCGCAGGTAGGCACACCAGGATGCCCAGCCGTTTACCGTGAGCAGCACGGCTTCCAGATAGTCTGCCCAGGCGGCCTCTGGTAGCGCCAGGCGCTGTAGCACCCAGGATTCTGCATCCTGCCGTGTGGCGGGTAGCGCCGCCAGCGATTTGCCCAGTTGCGGCAAGCCCATCAGCACGCCAATGCCATGATCGTGGGTGATCAAGTCCCGCCAGAAGGCATAAAGCCCCTGCCCGCGGCCGGGTTGCCAGTCTGCCTGATGTTCATCAAAGTACGCCGCGCAGGTCTGGCTGACCTGATGCGTGATGGCCTGCCGCCAAGACAGCCGGGCGTGGCGCTGCGGGTCATCGTCCAGCACGTCGATCAGCAGTGGCAGGCGCTGCGGTTTTTGCTGGCTCACCAGGGCCTCTAGGCAGGTGCGCTCGCTCAAGCCTGCCTCCACCGCCCCAGGCAGCGTTTTAAGGGCGTAATGCAAATCTGCAGGCGTAATGCGGCCAGATGCCCACGCTGCACTCACCTGATCGAGCGGCGGGAACACCTGAATATCCCCCAGTACGGCCATACGGGCGGCCACCTGCCGCAGGGGCCGGTTGATCCGCTCCCAGTGCGGGTTAACGGCAATGGCGCGGTCTAGCGGCCACGCCGGCGCAATCGCCTGGCAGGCTGCCTCGCAAGCCGCGTTGATCCGTTGCCATGCAAATGCGCCATCCGTCCCCAACGCAGCTTGGGCAGAGACATCGCCACCTGCGCCAACACCGGGCGTGTGCTTGTTACGTTCTGCAACCGTATCTGTGTTCATGTCAGCCTCCGGTAGTCGGGTTTAGTCTTTGGTCATGACAGGCATGGTGCCTGCAAGCGGTGGTGGGGTGTGGCTTGCCGGCTCTGGCGTCCAGCGTGCTGGCCACAGACGTAGAGCTAGGCGGGTATAAAACTCGTCCACATAAAACCCGGCGTAGCTCCAGCGCCGCCAGGCCAGAAAGCCTTGCGGGTACAGGTGCAGCGTGGCCAGGCCCAGGTACAGCAGCGCCATGCCAGCCAGTGCCACCCAGCCAGCGGCATGAAACGGTGCATCCGCAATGCGAAGCGGCAGCATGTGCACCAGGGCCGCCATGGTGGTTAGCACCGCGACCATCAAGGCGCCAAACATCACCCGCCGCCACACGACTGTTACCACGCCGTCTTGGGCTGCCGGGGCCCACAGCAACGGGCTCCAGGCCAAGGCCAGAATGCCGCTCCACCACCATGGCCAGCCTGCCGGGGCAAGCATCTGCACCAGCGTTACGATGGCCAGGCTAACCACCGGCGCCAGCAGCAGGCTCCAGACGGCAACCGGCTGCTGCCCGCGCATCATCTGTAGCCGTGTGTTGCGCACCACAGAAGACGCAGAGAGAAACGCATGCGCCTTGTACAGCGAATGGCCAATCAAATGCAGCGCGGCCAGTTCATACATGCCTAGGCCGCACTCCAGCACCATAAACCCCATCTGCGCCACCGTAGACCACGCCAGACGCACCTTGATGCTGATGCGCGTGAGCATGACAAACCCGGCCAGCAGCGCGGTACCCAGACCAAATGCCACCAGCAGCCAGCGTGCCGCAGACACCACCGCCAGAAGCGGCGAGAAGCGAATCAGCAAATACCCACCCAGATTGACCACCCCGGCGTGCAGCATTGCAGAGACAGGTGTAGGTGCTTCCATCACCTGAATCAGCCAGCCATGAAAAGGGAAAAGTGCTGTACGCAAGATGACGGCCAGCATCAGGCAGATGGCACTCCCCTGCAGCGCAACCGGGGCACCGTGCTGCGCAAGGTATGCCCACAGCCCGGCAAAAGAACCGCTCCCCACCGTAGACCAGGCAAGTACCGCCGCCAGCAGCATCAGCATGTCTGCCAGCCGGTCTGCAATGCGCTTTTTGTGCGCAGCCAGCAGCGCAAACGGGCGGTCCTGATAAAAACACAGCAAGTGGCGCAAAAATAGGCCGACAGCCGCCCACGCCGTAATCAGCACCAGCCAGTGGCCGGCGAGCAGCAGCGGGTGCACAGACCCCAGTACGCCAGCAAACGCGATGGCGTAGCGGTGCTGGCCGGGCTCCCCCTGCAGGTAGCGCGCAGAGAACACGCCAATCACGGTGCCCAGCAGCTGCACCAGCACGGCCAGCCATGCAGACAACGGGTTGGGCGCAAACCAGGCACCCCACCCTGCCACCTCACTGGCTGGCATCAGCCCTTTGGCGGACCACAGCAAGCACGGCTGCACCAGCGCACACATCAGCCCAAGCCCTGCCAGCACGCGAAACGGTGCCCAGACGGCCGTATCCACGCCCGGCCGGCACATGCGTAAAACGATATAAGAGAACATCAGGACGGCAGGCGCCAATGCAACCGCATGTGCGGCGTAGTAGACAGGATTCATGGCAAATATTCCGTAAAAACACTGGAACGAATCATATTTGCCGCAAAATGTTCTGTAAAATATATAATTAGTAAAATATTCATCACAAAAACAGAACAATGAACCTGGAACAACTCAATTTTCATCACCTGTTCTACTTCTGGCGCGTCGCCAAAACAGGGCATCTGACCCAGGCCGCTGGCGAGCTGCATACCTCGCAATCGGCCCTGTCAGCGCAGATTCGGCAGCTGGAAGACCGGCTGGGCGAAGCCCTTTTCGAGCGTGAAAAACGGCGGCTGGTGATGACCGAGACAGGTCAGCTGGTGTTCACCTACGCAGAGAATATTTTTGGACTAGGGCAAGAAATGCTCGGCCGGCTGCAAGGCCGTAGTGAAGGCATGATCCGGTTACGGGTGGGCAGCGTTGCCACGCTATCGCGAAATTATCAGGAAAACTGGATTCGGCCGCTACTGGGCGACCAGAGTGTGACCCTCTCGTTAGAGTCTGGCCAGTTGGATGGCTTGCTGGAGCGGCTGCAGCAGCACCAGCTGGATATTGTACTGGCCAATGAACCTGCACCTGCCGACCCGGACCGCCCGCTGCATTGCAGCTTTCTTGGCAGCCAGACCATTTCTCTGGTAGGCCCGGCCCACATCTGGCAAGGCCAGACCCTGCGTGTGCCAGACGACCTGAACGGGCTAGACCTGGCCCTGCCGGGGCCACAGCATGCCCTACGCGGGCGCTTTGACGCCCTGTGCATGTCTGCCGGTGTCAAACCAAGAATCCGCGCAGAAGTAGACGACATGGCCATGCTCCGCCTGATTGCCCGAGACAGCGGCTGGCTGACCGTCCTGCCAGAGGTCGTCGTGCAGGATGAATTGCGCCAGGGCATACTGGTCAGCGTTGGACAAACGCCGCAACTGCAAGAGCACTTCTACGCCATTACCACGCCGCATCGGCACCGCATAGAGCTGCTGGAACAACTGCTGGCAGGGCTACCCGGCCAGCCTGCTGCCAACTACCCTGCAACGCCCTAGACCTGCGTACTGGCAAGGGGTTGCAGGTTTTTTTGCTGCAGGCTGCCATGAAACGCCCGAAGCGCGCTGACCACACCAATCACCAGCAAGGTAACGCCTGATACCTCCTGCCAGGTAGGCCAGCGGTGATGCGCCATCAGGCCAAACGACGTGGCAAAAATGGTTTCTGTCACGATCAGTTGCCCGGCCAGGCCAATGGGCAGGCGTTTGGAGGCCATCGTCCATGCCCAAGACCCGCCAATAGACCCAATGGCCGCAAGGGCCACAGACGCATAGAAAATAGGCGCAAACAACGCCCAAGAGAAACCAACTTGCGGCAAATTCAGCAGCTGAAAGTAATAACCAAACGGCACAAACGCCAGGATTTCCACCGCCCCCGCCACCATCATGGCGGCAGTCCACTTCCAGGCATTGATTTGCGGCCGCTTCGCCAGCGCCGCCCGGTTGGCCATGGCAAAATGCGTCCACAGCCCGATGGCCCCAACTGAAAACCCGATCCCGATAACCGCACTGCCAGATAAGCGGGCCGTCTGCATGAAGGCATTGGCGTTTACCAATAGCAAGCCTGTAAACGTTAGCGCAATCGGCAACATCAAGGCACTCCAGGGTATGGCATGTTTGCCCCGGTTGCTCGTCAGGGCCAGCACCACCGGTACCAGCGCAACGAATGCAGGCGGCACAATCGGCCCGGCAAAAAGCACCGCCCCCATGATGGTCAAGAAGTAGCCGACATACCCGACAAAACCCAGCCAGCCCGCCACAAACCAATCCAGCAGGCCCAGTTGCGGCGCCGTTTTACGCAGCGCATATAAAATGACCAGCCCCATCAGGCCAGAAATGAGGAAACGACAGACGGCAAGGTCGTAAATCGAGTATGGCCCAAGCACATATGGGGCCACAAAGTTTAGCGACCAGGAAAATGCCGCAAAAATCGCAGCAATCACACCGAGGAAAGCGGGTCCTCGCATTTGAATCCCCTCAAAGAGAGCGCGCACATTCTGCCAGGCTCGAAGCCTTGATAGTATTTTTGTGCCGCTTGGGTAACTTACCCAGAATGCCAGTCAAATTGCTTTTAAACGACATTGGCCCCCGGTCAGTCTTCCCCTGTCTTCGGGTTTACCTTCAATCAGGTTCGGCCACCTGCCCGCTACCTTGGCATCGTATAACGCCACTTGCAGCCCGTTTGGGCTGCAGTAGCCTGGATGGCTTAGGCGGTTTTGCATTGGTAGCTAGTGCGGCCTAAATATTCGGTCACCCAGTACAGCAGAGCCAGGCCATTGAATGCAGCACCAGTCATCAGGGCGGCAATCCAGCCGTGAGTAGCGAAGATCCACCCACCCAGTGCGGAACCCAGCGCACCGCCAGCAAAGAACAGCGCGAAGTACACGCCGTTCAGGCGGCTGCGTATTTCCGCCCCCAGCGAGAAGATTGCACGCTGGCCGAGTACCAGGTTAGCAGCGACCCCCATGTCCAGAACGATAGAGGCAATCACCAGAATGCCCAAGGCGATGTTGCGCGATTCCGGTGCAATCATCGGCAGCACGAAGCCAATCACCCCTAGCGCCAGTGCAGCAGCGGTTGCCATGAGCGTGTAGCCTTTGTCAGCAAGCTTGCCAGCGATTGGCGAGGCCACAGCGCCCGCCATCCCAACGAGTGCAAAAATTGCAATACCGGTCTGCGACAGATGGAACTGTGGGCTGGACAACATCAGCGGCGTCACGGTCCAGAACAGGCTGAACGAACCAAACATGCCTGCATGGTAGGCTGCGCGACGGCGCAGGACAGGCGTATTCAGGAACAAGTGCCACAGCGAGCCCATCAGTTTAGGATACGATAGGGTAGCGGTTGGCGTACGTGTTGGCAGTTTAGCGCGCAGGACAAATGCAACCATCAGAACCACGAGCGCAGCACCACCAAACACAACGTGCCAGCTTGTGACATCGGCAATCAGGCTAGCCGCCGGACGCGCCAGCATGATACCCAGCAGCAGACCACTCACCACCTTACCGACGGTGACGCCACGACTTGATTCCTTCGACATGTGCGCCGCAAACGGCACTATGACCTGCGCAGCAACCGAGCCTAGTCCGATGCCAAGTGCAGCGGTGAGGAACATCCATGCACTTCGGCTGACAGCTGCCATCACTAACATGATCGAGGTAAAAATCAAACCGGTGAACACCAGCCTGCGGTTTTCCAGCAGGTCGCCCAAAGGGACAATGAACAGCAGTCCAATACAGTAACCGATTTGAGTCAGCGTAACGATAAGACCAGCCGCTTCGGGCGACAGACCTGTAGACACACTGATTGGGCCAACCAGCGTCTGGGCGTAATACAGGCTTGCAACGATCAGGCCGGTTGAGGTTGCCAGCAAGCTGACCATGCCGGGGCTGATGTCTTTTTCTTCTGCTTTGCTCATGATTTGACTCCTTTGAGAGATTTCGATGAGCAAAGTGTAGACAAATGGCGATCAAAGATAATTAGTGCATAATAGACATACAATTTTCACTTAATATGAACAATGGACAGACTAAAAGCCATGCAGACCTTTGTCCGCATTGTCGAAGCCAATAGCTACACCAAAGCGGCCGAGACACTGGACCTACCACGTGCTGCACTCACCGCCACCATCAAAAAGCTGGAAGCCTACCTAGGCACGCAGCTGCTTCAGCGCACTACGCGCCGCCTCTCCCTTACGCAAGATGGCACAGATTACTACCACAAATGCCTGGATATCCTGCAAGCCGTGGAAGATGCTGAAGGTACTTTTCGTGGTCCGAACGCTGGCCTGCCGCGCGGGCGCCTTCGGGTAGAGCTTCCGGGCACCCTGGGCCGCAACATCGTCATCCCACACATCGCCCGGTTCTGCGAAAAATACCCTGAAGTTGAGCTGGTCGTCGGTCTGAGTGAGCGCGTCCGGGATTTGATAGAGGAAGGCTTGGACTGTTCGGTACGAGTAGGCACCCTTCAGGATTCCAACATGATTGCACGTCATCTAGGCAATATGGCCTTTCTGACCTGTGCTACGCCTGCCTATCTGCAGAAATACGGGGTACCCCAAACGCTGGAAGACCTCAGAGCGCATCGCGGCGTATCACACTTCTCTGGCCTTACGGGCAGACCGTACGATTGGGATTATATGGTGGATGGTAGTGTGGTGCGGGTAGAGGTACAAAGCAGCATATCCGTCAACGATGCCGAAGCAAATGTTGCCTGCGCGTTGCAAGGGATGGGTTTATCTCAAGCAGCCAGATACCAGGTACGCGAATACCTGGAAAACGGCACGTTGGTAGAGGTGCTGCCCGGCACATTACCCACTCCAATGCCCATCTCACTACTCTATCCTCAAGGTCGCATGGCATCGCCACGCTTGCGCGTATTCGCCGACTGGCTGACGGAAATACTGCAGAGCGACGCAGACCTACAGGGCTGATGTATTCATGAGGATTTGCAGTGACACTGACAATCATCTCGCCGTGATCGCGTAGCACGTCAAATCCTATGTAAAGCCTTGAATGCAAAAACTTTATACAGGATCAACACCTTGACACCTCTTGGAGCCTCGTATGCCATCAACCGCCAGGCAAGACATCGTTGCGAGAGCATGTCATTAAGAATGGTCATGAAAAACACCCCACAGGCTGGATGGATGTCTAGCTTTTGAGGTGCAGCTCATTTCTCCAGTCTCATTCTACTTAAATTCATTTCCCAACCATCTCCCCCAACCTCCCCGCCACAAACTCAAACACCGCCCTATACCTCGCCATGCGTTTCAGGTCTTCGTGCATCACCAGCCAGACGGGGAATTCAACAGCAAACGCTTCGGGTAACAAGTGAACCAGCGCCTGCTCTCGCCGGGCGAGGTGGTCCTGACAAATACCAATGCCAAACCCGGCACGAATGGCTGCCAGCTGCGCTACGCTGTTGTCGACTCTCAGGCTAAAGCTCTCCCGTTGCAGAAAGGGAAACTGTGCCAAGATCGGCCGCATGTACGGGAGTATGGTGTCAAAGCCAATCAGGCTGTGCTGGGTCAGGTCTGCCACTGTTTGTGGGGTACCCTGCTGTTGCAGGTAACGTTGGTGTGCGTACAGCCCCAGCGTGACGTTGCCGATACGCTTGGCCACCAGCACGTCTTGCGTGGGTTGCGCCATGCGAATGGCGATGTCGGCATCCCGGTTGAGCAAGTCCTGGTTCTGGTCTGACAGCACCAGCTCGATTTTTAGCCCCGGGTGGGCGTACTTCAGGTCCGCCAGAATGGGCGGCAGGATTTCCGTCCCCACCACTTCGGACGCAGTCAGGCGTACCGTGCCGCGTACATCATTGGCCTCTGCGGGGATGGTTCTTTCCAGCGCCGCGGCGGTCATCTTCAGGTTTTCGGCAAACGGCTTTAAGGCCAGTGCAGAGACAGTGGGGGTCAGGCCGGTTTGCGAGCGCGTAAACAACGTCACGCCCAGCGCCCTCTCCAGTGCTTCTACCTGACGACCGACGGTGGGCTGGGTAAGTCCCAACGCCCTGGCTGCCGCCGACAAAGAGCCCTCTTCCAGCACCGCCAGCACAACCCGGTAGTGTTCCCAGTTAACGTGATGTTTATCCATACAAAAATGTATAGCAGATACACAATTTTCGTCAATTGTATTTAACCCGTATCACCCTGAAAATGCATCCATCGATTGATGAACAGGAGGATACAAACATGCACAGTCACAACAAGGTACTTGTCCTTGGCGCAACAGGCGGCATTGGCGGAGAAGTGGCCAGACGGCTGGTGAAACAGGGGTGGACGGTAACGGCGCTGACAAGGCGCCTACCCGCCAGCGACACACAAGACGGGATACGCTGGAAAACCGGGGATGCCATGAACCCGCAAAACGTGCTGGATGCCGCCGCCGGGGCAACGTGGATTGTCCACGCGGTGAACCCGCCCGGCTACCGGGACTGGGAGAAACTGGTACTACCCATGCTGGACAACACCATTGCCGCCGCCCGCCAGACCGGCGCCCGCATTCTGCTGCCGGGCACGGTGTACAACTATGGGCCAGATGCCTTCCCGCTGCTGGACGAGCAATCCCCCCAGCAGCCGCAAACCAAAAAAGGCAAGCTACGGGTACAGATGGAACAACGCCTGCAGGCCGCCACGGCGTTTGGGGTGCAATCGCTAGTGGTCAGAGCGGGGGATTTCTTTGGCCCGCGCGTTGCCAATAGCTGGTTCTCGCAAGCGCTGATCAAGCCGGGGCAAAAGATTAGCGCCCTCACCTACCCGGGCCAAGCGGGCATCGGCCACCAATGGGCGTACTTGCCGGATGTGGCAGAAACCATGGTCAGACTGATGGAGCGGCACGACCAGCTGGCAGACTTTGATACTTTCCACATGCAAGGCCACTGGGACCCGGACGGTACCGCGCTGGCAACGGCCATTGCTCGTGTCACCGGCAACCCGGCACTCAAGGTAAAGTCCTTCCCGTGGTTTCTGATGCCCGTGCTGGCGCTGTTCAAGCCGACCATCAAAGAGATGCTGGAACTGCGCTATTTATGGAAAACCCCGTTGCAAATGCGCAATGCCAAACTGGTGTCGTTACTGGGGCAAGAGCCGCATACCCCGTTGGATGATGCCATCCGTGCGACGCTGTCTGGATTGGGTTGTCTCTGACAGGATGACCATCAGTCGCCTGCGCCAGGTTGCTACTGGCAAATTGGTGTAGCAGCAGCCATTTTCCCTTATGGGCTTCATGCCTTGCCAAGCGAAGAAATCTACCAGCCTGCCCGGCCAGATAATGATGAATATTTGCATCACATGCATCAAATATTCATCATTTCAATAAAGCAGGATTTCTCACTCCTATATAAATCAATAACTTATCGTCTGGCATGCTTTTTGCCATGTATTGCTGTGCCTCCCTGCTTTTTTTGCGAAGCGGTGGATGTCGTCATGGCAGCAAACCGATAGCCGGTGGTCATCATGGCTGTCGATCAAAGAGCGTAAAAATTCAGTTTATTGGAGAGTGTCAAGGTGAGTGAAAACAACATCAACGCGGAAGCGCTGGATTTGAACGGCTGGAGCGAGCGTGCAGCCAATCTAAAACCCGAAACGCGGCTGTACATTGCGGGCAAGTTTGTAGACGCACAAGATGAAGGCCGGTTTACCAATATCAACCCAGCTACCGATGCCCCCATTGCCAACATGTCACTAGGCACAGCCAAAGACATCGACCTGGCGGTGAGTGCCGCCCGCGCCGCATATCGCAGTGGTGTCTGGTCCAAAATGGCTCCGCGAGACAGAATGGACGTACTGTACCGGCTAGCGGATCTGATTGAACAACACAGCGATGAACTTGCGCTGCTGGACTGTCTGGATATGGGTAAGCCCATTACAAGTCTGCTGACGGGTGATGTGCCTTTTGCTGCACTGACTTTCCGGTACTTTGGCGAAACCATCGACAAGATCGAAGGTGCCGTCACCAATACCAGCACGGATGCGCTGCATATGATTGTGCGCGAGCCGCTTGGGGTAGTTGGGTGCATTACCCCATGGAACTACCCGCTCATGATGGCTGCATGGAAAGTGGCACCAGCCCTGGCTGCCGGTAATTCTGTGGTGCTCAAGCCTGCGGAACAATCGCCCATGAGCGCTCTGCTTCTTGCGCGTCTGTTCACCGAAGCCGGTGGGCCGGACGGGGTCTTCAATGTGGTGAATGGCTATGGTGAAGATGCAGGCCGTGCACTGGCTTCGCACATGGATGTCGACAAGATCAGCTTCACCGGCTCTACCGAAGTAGGCAGGCTGATGATGATTTATGCAGGTCAGTCCAACATGAAGCGCGTCACCACCGAACTGGGTGGCAAGAGCCCGCAAATCATCATGGATGATGTTGCAGATATTGACGTGGCTGTTGACTATGCCATTCATGGCATTTATGCCAATCAGGGCGAAGTTTGCTCTGCCAGCTCGCGCATTCTGGTGCATGAAAAAATTTATGATCAGTTTGTCGCTAAATTCATCAAACGGGCACCAGAGCTTTATCAGGTAGGCAACCCGCTAGACCCTCAAACCACCATGGGTCCGCTGGTCACACGCGAGCAGCAACGCCGGGTTCAGGAATACATTGCAGTCGGCCAGCAGGAAGGCGCTCGCCAGGCACTTGCCGAGCCACTATCACCCGCGTTGGGCGCCGGCTATTTTGTTTCTCCGACGCTATTCGTCGATGCAAAGCCCCAAATGCGTATCGCCCGGGAAGAAATCTTTGGGCCGGTCGCCACCATCATGCCTTTCAAAACGGCAGATGAAGCGATCCAGATTGCCAATGATTCGATTTACGGCTTGGGCGCAGGTATCTGGACGTCCAATCTGACCACGGCACACCGCATGGTCAAAGAAATCGAGGCCGGCATGGTGTGGGTGAACTGTTATGACCATGGCGACATGACCCAGCCATGGGGCGGTTATAAACAGTCCGGTCAGGGACGTGACAAGTGTTTTGAGACTGTCCTGGCACACACACAGACCAAATCCGTGTGGATTCACTTGGGCTAATTGATCAGAGGAGACATCAATGCAAGAACAACAGTATAAAAATGACGACGAGCAGCTCAAGGCCCTGGGCTATACGCCCAGCTTTGACCGTTCCATGAGCCTGTGGGAAAGCTTTGCGCTTGGATTTACGTATCTGTCACCCGTTGTAGGTGCTTATACGTTGTTCACGTTTGGCATGACCGCTGGCGGCCCTCCATTCATCTGGTCATACCTGCTTGCTGCCATTGGCCAAATGTTTGTTTGTCTTGTTTTCGGTGAAGTGGTTTCACAGTTTCCAATTGCCGGTGGCCTCTATCCGTGGACACGGCGCCTTGTCGGCCCGCGTTGGGCGTGGATGAGCGGATGGGTGTATATGTGGGCACTGATTACAACCGTTGCAGCAGTACCGGTTGGCGGAGCCCCGTTCTTTGCCTATCTGCTCGGCTTTAAGGTCACGCCGTTTAACACAACCGTCATCGCGCTCGCGCTTCTGTTTGGCTCGACACTCTTCAACCAGTTGGGGACAAAGGCGTTGGCACGAGTAGCCATGTTTGGCTTCATCTGCGAGATTGCAGGCGCGCTGATGGTGAGTGGTTATCTGCTGCTCTACGGTCGTCTGCATTCTCTCCATATCATCGTTGAAACCTTCAGCTTCGGTGCTGGTGGCTCTTACCTGCCAGCCTTCCTGGCCGCCGCACTGGTGGGGATGTTCTGCTGCTACGGTTTTGAGGCTTGCGGCGATATGGCAGAAGAAACGCCGAATCCAAGCAAGGCTATTCCTAAAGCCATGCGCATGACCATTTACATCGGTATTCCAGTGACAATCTATGCTTGTCTGGGCCTCATCCTGGCGGTACCTGACTTGCAAGCCGTCATCTCTGGCAAAGACACAGACCCAATCAACACCATTCTGACACGCAACTTTGGAGAGATTGGCTCACGCGTTGTGTACGGGATCATTCTGATTTCACATGTTTCTTGCATTCTGAGTCTGCAAGCTGCTGTAAGCCGTCTGATCTATGCCTATGCACGTGACAAAATGATTGTCTTCAGTAGCACACTGGCACGCATTTCACCAAAAAACCACGTTCCATCGGCTGCTCTGATCATGGCTGGTGTCGTATCGGCAGTGATTGTGTGCATTGGCTTCTTTGTACAGGATGCGCTGACGATCATTGTCAGTTTCGCAGCCGTCGGGATTTACGTCGCCTTCCAAATGGTGGTCTTGGGTGCACTGTATGCGCGTTTACGTGGCTGGCGCCCTGCAGGCCAGTTCTCACTGGGGCATTGGGGCTGGCTGGTAAACATCCTGGCGCTGGTGTATGGCGTTGCGGCTACCATTAACATCCTTTGGCCTCGTGCGCCAGATGCGCCATGGTATATGAACTACTCTATGCTGCTCACCTTGGTGATTGTCGTCCTGTCGGGCGGGTTGTATCTGTTCCTGGAGAAGCCTCATCGCAACAGCAATGCGCCCGCTGGTGACGCATGGCATATCACCCGCAAGGCCCGGCAAAATGCCAATACTGATGCTGATACGGGCGTCGAGGCTGAGCTGGCCACTTCTGAGGTCTGATATCCAGGCTGTACATCTGTATGGCACTGGGTTGTGTAGACATATCGCGTGAAGATGCTTGCCGGCCTGACCCGCCGGCAAGCATTTTTATGTGGGCTTGGGTGTTATTGATGATTGATATACAGAATGCTCGTCTGTTGACAGCTGTATCAACATAAAGCAATCAACAGACGATGCTTGTTTTTTAGGGGGGAGCATGTTCGGACGCTCAGCATACCAAAAGCAAATGACACAGATATCAGACTTGCTTGATGTCTTGCAAAAGGACCCTTGCGTCAATTTGTCGGATAGTATTGGGGATAAAATACCAGAAGACATAACTGCATCAATTGTTCAGTTACAGAAAATGGTGACCAGCCAGCAAGCTAGAATAGCCCAACTGGAAAATGCCGAAAAAAATTACAACTCACTTTTGCAATCATTTGAAAGCAAAGAGTTACTGCGCGCGGATGCAGAAAAACAACTTTTAGAAGCACAACATAAAGCTGCTCAATTTGAACATGACTTTTTAGGCCTAAAGAAAGAATATGACAAGCTTAGCCACGAAATGGCCGAGTTAAAGCTCGCCGAGGAAGTGTTAACAGAAGGTCTTTGGATTTGCACCCTGGTAGATGGTGACGCAGACCATCCGGAAAGTACGGTAAAATTTTCTCCGCAGTATCGGGCGCTGCTTGGGTTTAGTCATGACGAGTTTCCGGATGACTGGGAAAGCTGGATTAAATGCATCCATCCGGATGATTTTAAATTTGCAGTAGACGCCTTTAAAAACCATCTTGATCTGGACAAAGAATTCTCTGCCGAATACCGGATGCGGACAAAAGATCGTGGATACATCTGGTTTAGGGACAGAGCAGCCACTGTACGTGACAAGGCAGGAAAAGCATTGCGTTCTGCTGGCTCATTACGGGATATTTCCGATGAAAAGGAAGCCGAAGCACTGCAGGTGGTCGAACGCAGCAGAGTAGAAGACAGCATGAAGCAAATCCTCAATATTGCAGCTGTGATCAAGGATATCTCAAAGCAAACCAACTTGCTGGCACTCAACGCCGGGATTGAGTCGGCGCGTGCTGGAGAGGCGGGACGAGGCTTTGCGGTGGTTGCAGAGGAAGTCGGGAAACTGGCACTTCAGACTGCCAATGCAACGGGAGAAATTGTCATGATGGTTGAAGATCGTCGCAAAGCGGTAGATGCTCAAACAATGAAAAAGCCGTAGCCGGGGTTCGTCATAGGGCAAAAGGAGATAAGCATAATGGACCAGCAGGCCAGATTTTGGCGTACGGCGCCGGTATTGTTCGATGTCATTTCATCGGATGACCGGATCGTGTACGCAACCCAGGCAGAAGAAGCTTATCTAGGCTTTAAAACAGGCGAATTGTCAGGCGCAAGCGCGAAGCTTATTTATCCGGACGACGTTCGCCAGATGTTCAAAGGTTTGCTCGCTGGTCAAGACAAAAGCCCGGTTCACATGCTGGGACTGAAAGTGACAGGCAGTAACGGGGTCACTTATGCGCTGGCCGCCAGCATGGCTATTATTGATGACCCGGAACATGGTCGCTGCTTAAGTGTAGTGAAAATGGCGCTTGGCGATGCGCTGGCAGATGTCGAGCGGCTTGAGCGCGAAAATGAGGTGTTGTCCAGTATCATCTCCACCGCCAGAGATGCAAGTTACTGCGTTGAATTTACCGAGCCGGTAGATATGACCGCCCCGGAGCATGAAATCATCCGGCAAATTTTCCAGAATCAATGCATCTGGCGATATTGCAATGAAGCCATGTCACGCCTGTACCGGCTTCCGATTGGCGATGACCTCAATAATCATGACGTGCGAGAAGTCTTTGCCCGTAACCCGGAAAACGAATCATTTGTCCGTGAACTGATTGAAAATGACTTCCATATAGACGGAGCATTGGCACGTGACCATCGCTTTGATGGTGTTGATGTATTTGTTGAAAACGATGTGCGCGCGGATATTCGGGATCATCAGCTTTATCGCTTCTGGGGCACCGTCCGCGACTTAAACAGCAGGAAAAGGCGCGAAATCGAGCTAAAATCCCAGGCAAATTCTGCACTCGATATCTTGGGATCCATACCAGACCCTGTCCTTGTGGTAGACGGGAATGGCCGGATTGATGGTGCCAACTCGGCGGTAGAATGGTGCCTGGACTGGAAGGTTGAACACATACTCGGAATTGGCATCAATAATATCCTGAACACCGACATGCCAATTGATATCGCCATGAAAACCGCAAAACCGGCAAGAATTGCAACACCAGTTCCGGCTACGGCCATACGCCGCGATGGCACGACGTTAAAGTGCCAGGCAACCATTGCATCCACTTCCAGCGAGCTGGACCATGGGCGATGCGTGATTACCCTATGGTTGCCAAGGGGTAATCAATATCACGCCACGTCAAACTTAGAGACTGCCCAATGAATGTGGCCGCAAGTATGCCGATCAACCTGGAGGAAGCATTTGACGCATTACCCGACGGTATTGCCGTACTTGATCAGGGTGGAGATGTTGTTTATCTCAATGCCCAATTTTCCGCCCTGCTGAATGTCGATGGTACAACATTAAAAAATCAGCATTTCTCACGTATTGCCAGAAAAACCGCCATTAACATCGAAGACCTCGTTGCCCGGGTGAGTGCAGGCCGAAAAGCCGAACTGCTTTTAAATTTTGGCGAAAGTCGTTTTATTCTCGCGTCGATCAGGCGGATTGGTCAGGACTCCATTCACAACAATGGCACCATTGTTGTGTTGCGTGACTTATCCGTCATTGACCACGAAAGAAAAAGAGTTGGTGACCCCAACAGCAAGCCCGCCTTTAAATTTCTGTCCCAGCAAAAGGTACGCCCAGACCTAGTACATCAGCGTCGGATCTCCCCTCAGCTAAACCAGCTACTAACCTTAGGCGAGCGCGCCATGATACAAAACGCGCGCGTTCTTTTGCTTGGCGAATCCGGGGCTGGCAAAACCGAGATTGCCCGCTATCTTCACACCTATATCTCCGATGAAGCAGCCCCTTTTGTACATGTTAACTGCGGCGCCATCCCGGATTCTCTCTTTGAATCCGAGATGTTCGGCTACGAACGGGGCTCTTTTACCGGCGCATTGCAAAGCGGCAAAAAAGGGCTGATTGAGGCAGCAGACGGCGGAACCTTATTTCTGGATGAAGTGGGCGAGATTCCTTTGGTCATGCAGGCCAAACTGCTGAAATTCCTTGAATCTGGTACCGTTCAACGGGTTGGTGGGGCCACAGATCATAGTGTCAAAGTCAGAATCATCACGGCAACCAATCGTGACCTCTTTAGCATGGTGTCGGAGGGAGGGTTCAGAAGAGACCTGTTTTACCGTCTTGCAGTTGTACCTTTGCATGTCCCTTCGCTCCGGGAATCCAAAGAGATGATCAATGAGCTGCTTGATTACTTTGTTGCTGTCGTGAATAAAGGCAGAGATGAGCCATTGAGCATTTCAAGTGAATGCCGCATGCGGCTAATGGAATATTCTTTCCCCGGCAATATCCGCGAGCTTCAGAATATTGTGCAGCAACTATCGGTGATGGCCGGGCCTGTTGCTGAGCTCAAACACCTGCCGGATTTCGTCTTGAAAGAAGCATCTGCTACACAAGGTACCGACCCGATGGTCGGAGACTTGAAATCTATCGTTTCTTCATATGAACTGAAAGTCATTCAAGATGCCATTGCCAGATTTGGCTCGAAAAGAAAAGCGGCCAAAGCGCTCGGCGTGGATATCGGTACCATCGTCAGAAAAACGCAGGGTGGTAGCAGTCCATCATAATCAGCTCAACGTTGTTGTCAGCACCCCGACTTTCGCGACCGGCAAAATCTGGCGCTCTCATCATACAAGACCCAATATGGCGTTGCATGGTATCGCGCCCAAACAAATAACTTGGCGATGACAACCTTGCTTCACAAACCTGAATTGAGAACAGCCCAGCACAGGCGAAAGTAAGGCGATGCCCCAAAAGATCGTGATTCAGGATGCATGGTTACGACCAAACTCAACGAAACCGGGACGTTCGCTTAGGCGCTCGTAATATGCATTCACAGCAGGCAGCTCGGCATGCTCTATCGGTGTCGATACCCAGCGGTGCACTGACAGGCCAAGCACAATATCGGCCACTGTAAACTCATCACCCGTCACAAATGCACCCGTTTCGGCTAGACGCGAGTCAAGGATGCCCATCATTTGGTTCCACGCCAAACCGCTGGCGGCTATTGCCTTTGGGTCAGTATGCGCCTCACTCTTGCGTACCAGCCCCATGAAGGCATAGCGCCACGCATTATTAAGCTCCGTAGCTTGCCAGTCCATCCACTTCTCTACATGTGCACGAGGTAATGGCGCCGAAGGCAGCAAGTCAGTGCG
The DNA here is from genome assembly GCF_000376945.1 of Leeia oryzae DSM 17879. GTDB lineage: Bacteria > Pseudomonadota > Gammaproteobacteria > Burkholderiales > Leeiaceae > Leeia > Leeia oryzae. The sequence continues at coordinate 74,231 of NZ_AQXU01000019.1, read as the reverse complement.
GCCATGCTTTCCGGCCAGATAACGGCAAATGGTGTTTGACTCCCACAAGGTCTCGTTTCCGTCGCGGAGCACCGGCACGAGCCCTCGCGGGTTCCAGCGCAAAAATTCAGGCGCGCTGGTAGGCATCCCCGGGTCTCCCCACGGCTGCAACTCATAAGAAACACCAATTTCCGCACAAGTCCATAGCACTTTGCGAACGTTGATGGAGGTAGGCTTTCCAAGAATGGTGAGCATGGCAGACTATGAGTAGTAAACAAGAGAGAGGAATTCAGGAGCGCGTTGTATGCCTGTAAACCTTGTTCAGGCATGCGTGTTAATAATGCCGCCGATAGTCACCGGTTCATCCATGGCTCCGGATGCATTAGCAACGCCGGTTTGTTGCCCCAATTTTGCCGCTTGTACACGCGGTGCGAGCGATTGAGATAGCGCCTGCGGTGCATCGGACTTTACTGCCTGTTGAGCTAATTTTTTCTCGGCCGAGACGCGCTGCAAATCTTTATCCAAACGGTCTTGATCCAGCTTGACCTGCCGTTCATCAACACGCAGATTCAGCTTGTCCGTTGCCACCCTCTGCTGTGCTACAGCAAGGATGGCATTCGCGCTAACAGAAGAGAGTGATATGCTGGCCATGCGCTATAACTCTGGTTAGAAATCATAAAATTTCTCTTGTTTCATTCTATGCCTGCTAATAGCAAAGTCAATAGAGATGCCTCCCAGCCAGTTTGACTGGCGACCTGCCTGAAAATATATGAATAGCGCTACAAACTGATGTTCTTCATCGTGGGGGCAGTTTGAAGTGCAACTCAACAATGTACAGACTGAATTGCGCATCATCGTTTGCCGCCCTGCGATGGCAAAGAAGCCGAGTGCAGCATGATTTTAATCAATTACTTAATCATTTAATTGCCAAGAAATTCCCTCTTATAACGGGCTGGCAATTCAGATTTAGCGAACAACTCAAACAACTCTAGATCCAGATGTCCGCCTTGCGCCATCTTGTGCATGATTTCCAATGATTCCTCAATCGTTTTACCGACCTTGTATGGACGGTCTGTCGCGGTGAGCGCTTCAAAAACATCGGCAATAGCCATCATGCGTGCAGGAATACTGAGAGAACTGGCAGGTACGGCTCTTGGGTAACCCCGTCCATCAGTACGTTCATGATGCCCGCCCGCTATTTCGGGGACATTTGCGAGATGCCGTGGAAATGGCATTGCTTCGAGCATTTTGATCGTCAAAACAATGTGCTCATTGATTTTATAACGCTCTTCATCTGTCAGGGTGCCTCTAGAAATTGACAAATTCTTCACCTCGCCGCGGTCATATAGCAGTTCCGGCACTTGCATTTTAAAACCCCATGGGTTGTCGTCACTAAACGACTGAGAAAGCGGCCGGGCTATCTTGTGTTCAGGTTGATCACTTAACAGGTATTCTTGCGTCGGCAAGATGTCTGAACCTCTGCCTGCTCTGCGTTTTAGTTCTTCGTGAGATAGCCCTAATCGATCATCGAGGGTACGCGTCCAGGTTCTCGCCGCCACTTTTTTGATCCGATCAAGTACCTCTTCAGAGACGACCTCGCTCCCAAGGTTGCACTGCGCAATAAAAGCAAAGTCATCATCCAGCGTCTTTAACTCGACCAGGAGTTGTTCAGTGGCCGATTCGGGCAGTCCTTGAGGGTATGTTGATTTCCAAACGGCCAGTTCCTCCTCTCGTTTACACACCTCAAATCGCATCCGAATTTCATGAATTCGATCATAAAGCGTCTCAAGTTTAGTGGCTTTATCCACAACATATTCCGGCGTTACCACTTTCCCGCAATCATGCAACCACGCGGCAATGTGCACCGCTTCACGCATCTCACTGTCCAGCTTGAAGTTGGCAACACACTGTGCCTCACTAACAGAGGCCAGTTCGACCAGCCATTCGGTCAAAATTGGCACCCGGTGGCAATGACCACCAGTGTGCGGGCTTTTGGCATCGACGGCTTCCGCAATTAATTTGATGAAGGATTCGAACAGCATCTTTTGCTGGGCAATCATCTCCCTGGATTCCAGGGTTAGCGCAGCAAAGCCGGATAGCGCCACAGCAAAATTTTGATGCAACTCGCTGAAAGGAGAGGTTCGCTCAATAATCAAAAGACCAAGCTTTTGCCCTCGTCGTCCCGCAAGCGGTATCATCATCGCAAAATGGTCTTCAACAGAGATGACGGTAGATGGATTATCGCTACGTATATTAGCTGGCAGTTTTAACCACTCTGGCAGCCAATCTCTGTCTACAGCGTCTCCGCGCTGGGCACGCAAGACCCACTCTGTGCCATCATAGATATAGAGCCATGCATTTTCCCCTTGTGCAACATCACTGGTCTCCTCCAGCACCAAGGGCAATAACTTCTCTATATTAGACTCTCGGGATACCTTTTCTAATAAATGCAAGAAGTTCGATGAAGTTTTACGCGCCTGTTCAAGACCATCTTCCAACTGAGCAATTTCTTTAATAGATGTACCTGTAAATTTGAAATGCCTGAAGTCGAAATTAATCAGTGCACTTGCCCGCTCTGCCAACACCTGGAAAACCGAAGCGAACCGGCTTGCATTTCGGTGCGCAATCAATAGCGTAAGAACGGTGAGTACCAACGTTGCAATCAACAGTAAATTGCGTAAATACAGAGCTTTGGCCAGCAACTTGTCACGCAGCACGGCAATATGCAACTTGATGCCAGCAAATTGTTCTAGCGGGACGATTGCCTCGCCTACCCACCATGATTGTCCCTTAGGGTCAACCATCCACTTGAATGTACTGTCTGCACCTGTCTGGTTCGTATCCACAAGTGACTTAAAGAACGCCACCCCGTCTTTATCACCATGATCAGTGGAAATGGTCACACCATTTTCTTCGAGCAAGGAAATACGAGCCGTGTACGCTTTTGCCAATCTCGTTAGCTCAGGCTCGATAGAGTCGAGCATAATGTCCATAGCTATTACCCAACCCTGCCCCATGGATTTGGCAAGGGTAACGCCATACTTTCCAGTTGAATAAAACTGATACACTTTGGTACGCAGTACCCCATCACGCTCTTTGCTTGCCTGATACCAGGGGCGGGTACGAGAATCAAATTTACTCCCAAAAGTTGCACGCTGCCGCCCCAGAACCTTCAACTTTTCATCCAGACTCACCCAGTACTGGTCTTCACCCTCTTCTTTATTGATTCTTTGAATTTGTAACTCCCAGCGCGCTTCGGGAGGTGCATTAAAGCGATTTCTATCTTCTTGATTTCTGAGGGTGCGTAAAAGCAAAAATTGACCTTGAGGCCCACCCACATAAACACTATTCAGCATTTTGTTATCGCGCAGCAATGACGCCTGTGCAGGAAGGCGATACACCCAATCTTGTTCGCTACCCGTTTTAAGGTCAGGTACATTGGACAATAGATTTAACAAGGTCGCCGCTGGCTGGAGCAAATGATTGACGGCATTTCCAGATTCAGCGGTAATCAGCTGTAACGCCCTCTCCGAATCATTCTCGGCCATTTTACTCAGCACAGCGTAGCTTCCTAAGCTGAACAACAGCCCCACTATCAGGACCAAACCACCCATTTGGAACTGCATGTAACTACGAATTCTTATCATGGTTAACCTTTTGGCCTGTAATCACATTCATTATGAATATAGGCTAAAACTGCGCGTTGCAAAAAATTGGGGGCTTGTCGCTGATTTTCGGTCAGGAGGGCGGAGCTAAATGTAGTTAGCAGCGGCAGAAAAATGGGTATTGAAGTAGCTGAAGCTAACAAATGCCCGAAATACCAATGCATTAGCATATGCATTAGCATATGCATTCAGTATTGATCAGTTCGCAAAAAACGCAAGTTAATTTCTATTTAAACCACACGGTTGATGCCGCCACCATCGCTCGCGTGTCCCTCCTCAAGGCCAAGGCTTTTTCATGGTGTTGATGCCCGCGCTGGCACGGTTCAAACCTACCATCAAATAAATGCTGAAGCTGTGCTATTTATGGAAAACCCCGTTGCAAATGCGCAATGCCAAACTGGTGTCGTTACTGGGGCAAGAGCCGCATACCCCGCTGGACGAGGCTATTCGGACAACGCTGACAGGACTAAGGTGTATTTGATCAATATTTCAAAAAGAACGTGTGAAGGCGCGTATTTCATTGTGGTTTTTATTTACCGCCTTTTTACGTCACTCACAAAACCACATACATCCTTGGGAGCCAGACCATGGGGCTTATCCTTGCGGTATCTAAACCCTGATCAACCTTCGCAACCCCCTCTCATTTAGGGTCGAAAATGATACTGTGGCTGATTCAAGCGCAAATACTTATGCGCTCTGATACCACATGCGGTCCGGTATCTACGCCCCGTTGTTCCACGATTTACAGCACAGCCTCTACCCGATTTGGGTATTAATGCAATGGACAACATTATCGTATTGTGTGATGATATGACATACAAATGAAGCGCTAAATCTCCATTCTTGCTTATCGCGATTCATCCGCTGTTCCTGCAGTTTGACGGGAAAGGGTGGTATTTAAGTGAATGCGTATCCCCATGATCAAAGTCTCGGGCCTGGCGGACAAAATACGTCGCTTTTCATTTCGAAAATGCGTCCCAACCGGTCTGAAAGACACAAGGCATTAGCCATACTACTAGTATCATTGGTGGCTTTTCTTTGCACGGCGCCCTTTGCCAAGACCCCCCTCACGCCGGTACCCGCTTTCTTGCCTGCCTATCAGTCTGCCGTGATCATCGGGGATGTCATTACGTTCATCCTTCTTCTGGGCCAGTACGATATTCTGCGTTCGCGCGGGTTAATGGTGATTGCTTGCGGCTATCTTTTTAATGCCGCCATGGCGACCTTTCATGCATTAAGCTTTCCTGGGTTATTTGCACCATCCGGCCTTTTGCATTCAGGGCCGCAAACGACTGCATGGGTGTATTTTTTCTGGCATGGGTCTTTTCCACTGTTTGTGATTGCCTATGTCGCACTTAAAAACAAAGCCGTTACTTCCATTGAGCGCAGCATACCGCTCGCATGGGTAATGTGGCTCTCGCTCATCATTGTATTGGCGCTTGCCTCGTCGTTCATGCTGCTCGCCACCCGTGGCGCCTGGCTGCTCCCGGAAATCATGAATGGCAATCTGGATGCCAGCACCAAAATTCTGGTGGCGCTGGTAGTCTGGGTCATCAGCTTCTCTGCCTTAGGGTTACTCTGGTTTCGCAAACAGCATTCGCTGCTTGATATGTGGCTGATGGTCATCATGCTGATCTGGATATTCGATGTCGCGCTGGCAGCCGTCCTTAACCATGGCCGCTACGATGTAGGCTGGTATATGGGGCGCGTATACGGCCTGATGGCGGCGAGCTTCGTCCTGATCGTATTGCTGCTGGAAAATGGCAAGCTATATGTTCAGCTTGCGTCACTTAGCGCAAGAGAAAGGGCTTATCTCAGCAACCTTCACGACCCGGTCGTGACAATTGATGCTAATAGCAAGATATCTAGCACCAACCCGGCACTTGAGCGGGTACTCGGGTATTCAGTCCAGGAGGTCCTTGGACAGCATGTCTCCATGCTGATACCAGAACCCATGAAAAGTGAACACGATAGCTATGTACAACGCTACCTGCGTACGGGTGATGCACGCATCATCGGCGCATCTCGAGAAGTTGTGGGCCAACACAAGAATGGCACGCTCATTCCCCTTGAACTCTCGATCAGTGAGTTCTTGCACGATGGAGAAAAATACTTCATCGGCACATTGCACGACCTTCGCGACCGAAACCGGCTGATCGGCGAGCTGACGAAAGCGCGTGCAGATGCCGAGCAGGCAAGCCAGGCAAAATCGGCCTTCCTTGCCACCATGAGCCACGAAATACGCACTCCCATGAACGGCGTACTGGGGATGCTGGAAGTACTGGAACACGGCAGGCTGACAGAACACCAGCGCGACCAGGTTCAGACCATGCGTGAATCAGGTGCCACGCTGTTGGCGCTGATTGATGACATTCTTGATTTCTCAAAGATTGAGGCAAGCCGCATCGAGTTTGAACAGCTACCGTTGAGTGTGAGCGATCTGGTGGAAGGGTTATGTACGTCCCTGCTCAGCGTCGCGCAACGGCATGGTGTCGCACTACGCATGTTTGTTGATCCCGTATTGCCTGATCGGGTACAGGGAGATGATACGCGTTTGCGGCAGGTGCTTTTCAATCTGGTCAGTAATGCCATCAAGTTTTCCTCCGGAAACCCGGAGCGGGCGGGTCAGGTTGAAGTTCGCGCAACCCTGGCCAGCTCAGAGCCACTGCGCATTTCTTTCACGATCAAAGATAACGGGATCGGCATGGATAAAGCAGCGCTCGCGCGTCTCTTTACCCCATTTACCCAGGCTGAAACATCCACAACTCGCCGCTTTGGGGGGACAGGTCTCGGGCTGACGATCTGTCAGCGGCTAGTGAAACTGATGGGGGGAGACATCACTGTGGCCAGTACCCCGGGCGAAGGCAGTGAGTTCACTGCAACATTGCCCTTCCCGTTGGCCGCAGAACAAACAAATCACGAGTCGCTCGATCTTTCTGGTCTCTTATGCCTGCTGCTCAATACAACGAACATAGATGCCGAAGCATTGACCTGCTATCTGGAATACGCAGGGGCCGAGGTTCGTTCCTGCCATGCGTTAGAGGAAGTAGTGCGTTTAGCAATGGAAATGGATTCACCTACCGTTCTCCTTCATGCAGAAGCGGATAATCATTCTTTACGTGGACATACCCTGCCCTCACACCTTCGTTGCGTCAGTATAGGCCGGGGACGACGTCGACGCGCCCGACTCATTACCCCGGACAGTGTATCGATTGATGGCGATGCCATGCGTCGGCAGGCATTCCTGCGTGCGATTGCCGTCGCAGCAGGACGAATCTCCCCAGAGGTATTCGAGAACCGTACTTCAGAAACATTGCCGGGCGAATCCATCCCGCCTCCGACCGTGGCGCAGGCGCGGGCAGAAAACCGCCTGATTCTGATCGCCGAGGATGACCAGATAAACCAGAAAGTCATTCTGCAACAGCTCGCATTGCTCGGTTACGCTGCCGAGGTGACAGAGAATGGCGCCAAAGCGCTGGCGCGCTGGCTCGAAGGCGGGTTCGCACTGTTGTTCACCGATCTGCACATGCCGACCATGGATGGCTACCAATTGGCAACAGAGATCCGCCGTCAGGAAATCGGCCGGTACCGGATTCCGATTATTGCACTCACCGCCAATGCACTTCGTGGAGAGGTTGCCCGCGCCAAGGCAAGCGGCATGGATGATTACCTGACCAAACCTGTGGCGCTCGCCAGATTAAGGGAAGTACTTGAGGCTTGGCTACCGAGAAAAGACCATGCACATGCGACGGAATCATCACGCGCGCTCGATGTATCCGTCTTGCAACTACTGGTTGGCAACGACCCTGCCACCCTGCAAGATTTTCTGTCTGATTACGCCAGTTTTGCCGCAGCCACCGCCGTTGAATTGCGCATGGCGGCCAAGGCCTGGAATTATGCTCAGCTTGCGGTGATAGCCCACAAATTCAAGTCATCATCCCGTTCAGTTGGTGCCCTGTCACTCGGCGACATTTGTGAGGAACTGGAAATCGCTGGTAAACATAAGGATGGTTTAGCTGTAGAGCACATTATGGGGCAACTAGAGGTACTGCTTCTTAAAGTTCAGAAGGAGCTGGTCTGGTTGCTGTCCAAGGAGAATGAAGCATGAAGATTTTACTCATTGATGACGATGCATTTGCGCTCAAGCTACTGACACATCAACTGGCCAACCTGGGTTTTCAGGATGTAACTCACGTCTCTGGTGGTTCTGATGGATTAGCACTCATCGGAAAAGGCGACCGTTTCGATATCATCCTGACAGACTTGCAGATGCCAGGCATGGATGGCATCGAATTTGTACGCGCATTGATGCAAGGCGGTTACAACGGTGAGCTGGTCTTCATGAGTGGAGAGGATGAACGCATCCTGAAAACCGCAGAGCAACTGGCAAGAGCCCATGGCTTGCGCGTACTAGGCTGGCTCAAAAAGCCCATCAGCCCCGAACAACTCGCTGCAGTGCTAAGCCATCAAGAAACCATGGACGTATCCAGATCATCTACCAGCAGTAAAAGTTATGGCCCGGACGAACTGAAAAATGCAATAACGGCAAAGGAGTTGATTTGCCATTGTCAGCCCAAGGTGAGCTTGAGTACTGGCGAAGTCACAGGAGTGGAAATTCTCGTGCGTTGGCAACATGCCAGAGACAACCTGGTATTTCCTGACCACTTCATCTCGGTGGCGGAAGAACATGGCCTGATTGATGATCTAACCCGTTTGGTATTACGCAGTGCCCTGAGTCAGATGCGTGCCTGGTCGGATGCCGGTCATGAGATACATGTCGCTGTGAATGTCTCAATGGACAATCTGGATAATCTGAATTTCCCCGAATTCGTTATCTCGACCGCACAGGAAATGGATGTCTCGCTTTCCCGCCTGGTGCTGGAAATCACAGAAAGCCGTTTCATGAAGGACATGCGCGCACCACTGGACATCCTCGCGCGACTGCGGCTAAGGCATGTCGATCTGTCCATTGACGATTTCGGTACCGGACACTCCTCTCTCGCCCAGCTACGTGATCTGCCTTTCAACGAACTGAAAATTGACCGGTCTTTCATTCATAATGCCCACAGCGATGCCCAACTGGCCACCATTTGTGATGCCAGCCTCGATATCGCCCGGAAGCTGGATATGCGTAGCGTGGCGGAAGGCGTAGAAGACATCAACGACTGGCATTTTCTGCGCGCACACGGTTGCGACATCGCTCAGGGCTATTTCATCGCCCGGCCGATGCCCATGTCAGCATTTAACGACTGGCTGCCGAGATGGGAACAGCGCTGTAATGACCTCGGCTTGCTTAAGTCTTGAACACAAACTACAGATGCAGAATACGTCCAGTAAGATCCCTGTCCAAAAACCTTATCAGGATGTCTCTGACAGACGCGTTTGGCGATATGCACGCTCCCAGCCGCTACCCATCACGCTCAGCAATGCCCGGAAGTCTCGAGTCAAGGTACTTTGTGCCCCCCTACAAAGTCAAACGGCCAACTAAAACAACAGTTTAGCTGGCCATTCAAGATCTTCCGGATTTCAAATATTGTCTACATTTTATGTAAATCAGACAGTTACAAAACCCCTCTTATTCCCATTCAATCGTTGCTGGTGGCTTGCCGCTCACATCGTAAACTACACGGTTGATGCCGCGTACTTCGTTGATGATGCGGTTAGACACGCGGCCCAGCAGCTCGTATGGCAGTTCTGCCCAGTGGGCAGTCATGAAGTCGCTGGTGACCACGGCACGGAGTGCAACCACGTAGTCGTAAGTGCGGCCATCGCCCATCACACCCACAGATTTCACTGGCAAAAATACGGCAAACGCCTGGCTGGTCTTGTCGTACCAGCCGAAGTTGCGCAGTTCTTCGATGAAGATGGCGTCTGCACGTTGCAGCAGGCCGACAAACTCGGATTTGACTTCACCCAGAATCCGCACGCCCAAGCCAGGGCCCGGGAACGGGTGGCGGTACACCATATGCGGAGGCAGACCCAGCGCCACGCCCAGCTCGCGAACTTCGTCCTTGAACAGTTCACGCAGTGGCTCCAGCAGTTGCAGCTTCAGGGTCTCTGGCAGGCCGCCCACGTTGTGGTGGCTCTTGATGGTGTGGGCTTTTTTGGTTTTGCTACCGGCAGATTCGATCACATCCGGGTAGATGGTGCCCTGGGCCAGCCATTTTGCGCTAGGCAGCTTGGCAGACTCTTGCTGGAACACCTCGACAAACTCGCGGCCGATGATCTTGCGCTTTTGTTCCGGGTCGCTCACGCCAGCCAGGTGCTTCATGAATTCGTCTGCGGCGTTAACGTGGATGACTTTGACACCCAGATTGCCGGCAAACATTTCCATCACTTGTTCTGCTTCTTTGTAACGCAGCAGGCCGTGGTCTACAAACACGCAGGTCAGCTGGTCACCAATGGCGCGGTGAATCAGCGCAGCAGCGACAGAAGAATCCACACCACCAGACAGGCCCAGAATCACTTCGTCAGAACCAACTTGTTCGCGGATACGGGCAACGGCGGTTTCGATGTAGTCTTTCATCACCCATGACGGTGCCGCACCGGCGATCTCGATCACAAAGCGGTTGATGATGGCAGTACCCTGTTTGGTATGGGTGACTTCCGGGTGGAACTGTACCGCGTAGAACTTGCGGTCTTCGTCGGCAATGGCGGCGATCGGGCAAGAGTCGTTGCTGGCAATGACCTTGAAGCCTTCTGGTACGGCAGTTACTTTGTCGCCATGGCTCATCCACACGTCCAGCAGGCCGTGGCCCTGGTCGTTGGTTTTGTCCTGAATATCGCGGAACAGTGCAGAGTGGCCGCGGGCGCGGATTTCTGCATAGCCAAACTCGCGCACGTTGCCGCTTTCTACCTTGCCGCCCAGTGCTTGTGCCATCCATTGCATGCCGTAGCAAATGCCCAGTACCGGTACGCCCAGTTCAAACAGCTTCGGGTCGGCCTGATAGTCGCTCTCGTACACCGAGTTCGGGCCGCCGGACAAAATGATCGCCTTCGGTGCAAAATCCTTGATGAAGTCGATCGTGACATCAAAAGGGTGAATTTCGCTGTAGACGTGAGCTTCACGAACGCGGCGGGCAATCAGCTGGGTAACTTGAGAGCCGAAATCTAGGATAAGGATTTTGTCCATGGCGGGTATCCGAATGACAACTGAGCACAGGTCTCAGGGTTGAGAAAACGTTTAGTACTTTAAAACTTTTAAACCGGGTTGCGCAGGCGACGACGCTCAGTCTGCGCCGCCCTTGGCATGCTTCATCACGCGCTGCGCTTCGCGCTTGGCGTCTTTGTCTCGCTCTGCATCGCGTTTGTCGTGTTGTTTCTTGCCTTTGCCCAGGCCAATCTGCAATTTGATGCGGCCGCGTACAAAGTGCATGTCCAGCGCAATCAGCGTATAGCCAGCGCGTTCGACCTTGCCGATAAGCTTGTCGATTTCGCGGGCATTGAGCAGCAGTTTGCGGCTACGGGTAGAATCCGGAACGATGTGGGTACTGGCGGTCTTTAGCGGGGTAATATGGGCCCCGACCAGATAAAACGCCCCACGCAGCAGTTTGACGTACGACTCTTTCAGTTGAACCTTGCCCTCGCGGATGGCCTTGACCTCCCAGCCCTCCAGCACCAGCCCGGCTTCGAACTTTTCTTCGATGAAATAGTCGTGAAACGCTTTTTTATTGGATGCAATGCTCATAGCACGTATCAGATGTCGCCAAGAGGCGATCTCTTAAAAGGGGAGATTCTACCAGAAATCAACGCCGCCCGCATGCCTGCCCCACAGACAAAACCGGACAATCCGGGGACACACCCAGCCCAATGGCACACACCAGCCCTGCATCTGCTTTTTATCACCGGCCTTTACCCGTACCGGGGTAAAAAATCACCGGTTTTTGGGCTGAAAATGCCATTTTCTGTATTTCATCCATCGCAATTCTTTATTCTGTTTTTCTGAACAAAGCCGGGCAAAACCCGCCCGCAGTGCAACATGCCATAGGCATGCAAATTTTGATTTTTTCAACCAGAATAAGAACTTGCGGCAACCTGCGCTCATACTTAGCCTGCGTAGCTTTAGCACACTGATATTTTGATAACTTTTTCAAATACTTAGCATCAAACTCTATGATGATGTTGCAGCGCACACAATTTCTTTTTTTGTGTAATAATGGGTTCCAACATCCACTTGTACACAAGTTGCCGGCCACATGCTGGCAATGTGTAAAACAGGTAACAACGCAATAACACGTTACTTGTAAGTTGGTTCGCCAGACTCGATCTCTGGCCCCCGTGGAGGTAAATGCAGTGCTTGTGCACGCAGATGTGATGACGGGTGGTTTGTTTCTACGAAAGCCGTTAACGGAATATCTGTCGCAAGGGGACGTCATTGCAGGATGAATCCTTGATAACCGATACCTCCGGGCTGTTTAGAAACACTTCGCCGGTGATGACATGAAATATAAGCAAATGCTGCAACCGGTTTGACTCGGTCAGCCTGATTGTCGGGATACCCTTCTTCGATGGCCAGGTTTTCTGCATCAACCGTGGCGATTGTCAGGCCCCCTCTCTGAATGGCCTGCATCGATGACAGACAGACATAGCAACCAAAAAGGGGTTTCAGTATGACTACACGTGAACAACAAATCGCCGCTCTGGAAAAAGACTGGGCAGAAAATCCACGCTGGAAAGGCATCAAACGCGGTTATAGCGCAGCAGACGTTGTTCGTCTGCGTGGCTCTGTACAAGTTGAGCATACCCTTGCTCGCCGTGGCGCCGAAAAACTGTGGAACCTGGTCAACAACGAACCTTATGTGAACTGTCTTGGCGCGCTGACCGGTGGTCAGGCCATGCAACAGGTCAAAGCCGGTATCAAGGCAATCTATCTGTCTGGCTGGCAAGTAGCTGCCGACAATAACGAATACGCAGCAATGTACCCTGACCAATCCCTGTATCCAGTGGATTCTGTGCCTAAGGTCGTAGAGCGCATCAACAATGCGTTTACCCGTGCAGATGAAATCCAGTGGTCCAAAGGTCTGAACCCAGGCGACAAAGGGTACATCGATTACCACGCGCCTATCGTAGCCGATGCTGAAGCCGGCTTTGGTGGCGTACTGAACGCCTTTGAACTGATGAAAGCCATGATCCGCTCTGGTGCAGCTGGCGTTCACTGGGAAGACCAACTGGCTTCCGTGAAAAAATGTGGCCACATGGGCGGTAAAGTGTTGGTGCCAACACAAGAAGCCATCCAGAAACTGATCGCTGCCCGTATGGCTGCTGACGTTTACGGTGTGCCAACGCTGGTGATTGCCCGTACCGATGCAGAAGCTGCTGACTTGCTGACGTCTGACTACGACGACAATGACAAACCGTTCCTGACCGGTGAGCGTACCGCTGAAGGCTTCTACAAGACCAAGAAAGGTCTGGAACAAGCCATCTCCCGCGCCGTTGCCTACGCAGACTACGCTGACCTGGTATGGTGTGAAACCGGTACGCCAGATCTGGAATTTGCCCGCAAATTTGCAGAAGCCGTACATGCAAAACACCCAGGCAAACTGTTGGCTTACAACTGCTCGCCATCCTTTAACTGGAAGAAAAACCTGGACGATGCCACCATCGCCAAATTCCAGCGTGAACTGGGTGCCATGGGTTACAAATACCAGTTCATCACATTGGCCGGCATTCACAACATGTGGTACAACATGTTCGACTTGGCGCAAGACTATGTGGCACGCGGCATGTCAGCCTATGTTGAGAAAGTGCAAGAGCCTGAGTTCGCCGCTCGCGAACGCGGTTACACGTTTGTTTCTCACCAGCAGGAAGTCGGCACCGGTTACTTTGACGATGTCACCACCGTTATCCAGGGTGGCGCGTCTTCCGTGACCGCACTGACCGGTTCTACCGAAGAAGAACAGTTCCACTAAGACGATTTTCGTCTGGCACGCTGGCCTTTGCGGTGTGTCCTGTGTAACATGACAAAACCCCCAGACTAAACGCTGGGGGTTTTGTTTTTGAGCTACTGACATCCATGACCCCGCTTGCTTTGCCCCCACGCTGTAAGCCTATTTGTAACTGGAATCTCGCGTGAAACACGCCACCCATGTCAAGGCCGACCTGCTGATGATCATCGTTACCCTGATCGCGGCGGCAGGCTGGATATTTTCGCTGAAAACCATGGAAGTCATGCCGCCGCTGCTGTTTCTGGGGGTACGTTTTCTGATTGCCGGCCTGTTTGTGGGTTTGTTCGGTCTGGCGGATTTCCGGCAACTGAATGCCAGACAGATCAAGAAGTCTCTGCTGACCGGGGCAGTAATGACGGTGGCAATGATGTGCTGGATGGTAGGTCTGCACCATGCCACCCATGTGGGCGTAGGCGCATTTATCAGTAGCCTGGGCATGATCCTGGCGCCCATCATGGGTTTGCTGATGTTCCGGATTCATCTGCCGCTGCAAAACTGGCTGGCCACCGGAGTGGCCACCATCGGGCTGGCGTGCCTGTCTCTGGAACATGGCCTGCAACTGACAATGGCAGACAGCCTGTTTCTGGCCAGCGCCTTCGGGTTTGCCATTCAGTTCAACCTGAATTCCCGTTTTTCGACCGGCATCCCCATTGCCTGTCTGACCGCCATCCAGTTAAGCCTGACGGGCGCAGTCTCCTTGCTGGTCGGCCTGACACAAGAAAGCTGGCCACCGCAGTTTGGGACGACCACATTGGGATGGCTGCTGGCGAGTATTTTCATTGCCACCAGCCTGCGGTTTTTCCTGCAGATCAAGGCGCAGAGCCTGACTCCGGTCAAGCATGCGGCGTTGATCATGACGCTGGAACCGGTCTGGACCAGCCTGCTGGCGGCCTGGTGGCTGAATGATGCCATGAGCCGCATCCAGCTGGCTGGCTGCATACTGATCTTTATCGCGCTGGTGAGTGGCCGGATCAGCTTTCGTCGCGGCCCCAAATCATCCTGAGACTCTTTGCGCTGTTAACAGGCAGATAACTAGCTGCAACCGTAAATTCCGCAAAACGGGGTTGATCCCGCCGGTAAAGCATCTGACAATACGGCTTCCTCCCTGAAAGCACCACAGACCATGGCACTAAATCTAGCGGATATCAGAAAAGACTACTCTAAGCAGGAGCTGTCTCCGGAAGACTGCGCAAAAAGCCCGATTACCCAGTTTGAGCAATGGCTGAAAGAAGCCATGACGGCCGAAGTACCAGAACCGACAGCCATGCACGTGACCACCGTGGGCGAAGATGGCCGCCCGAGCGCGCGCATTGTGCTGCTAAAAGGGATAGAAAACGGCCAGTTCCAGTTTTTTACCAACTATCTCAGCCGCAAAGGGCAGCAGATTGCTGCGACTCCGTATGTGGCCATTACCTTTTTCTGGCCGGAGCTGGAGCGCCAGGTACGCATCGAAGGCAAAATCGAGAAGTTGTCTGATGAAGCATCTGACCAGTATTTCAACAGCCGCCCGTACACCAGCCGCATAGGTGCGTGGGCATCCGAGCAAAGTACCAAGATCAGCGGCAAATCTGTGCTGGTGACCCGTGCGGCCGAGTTTGGCATGAAATACCTGACCCACGTACCGCGCCCGCCGCACTGGGGTGGCTATGGTGTCACACCAGACCGCGTCGAATTCTGGCAGGGCCGCCCTAGCCGCCTGCATGACCGTGTGCTGTATGAACTAAACAACGGCGAATGGGAACGCAGCCGGCTGGCGCCCTGAGGCCTGCAGGGTTGTATCAGCCAGCCCATGCCGGCGACTGGCCAAAGTACGATTTGATATAGTCCACAAAGAGGCGTAACCGCAGTGGCAGTTGCCGCTGCGGGAACAAGGCATGAATACCGCTGGGCGGTGCGGCAAAGTCATCCAGCACCGTGACCAGCCGCCCTGCCCCGATATCCTGCCCGACTTCCCACCAGCTGCGCCATGCCAGCCCCAGCCCGGCCAGCGCCCATTCATGCAAGACGGCACCATCATTACACTCTAGTTGTCCCGCCACCTTGACCAGCTGAATCTCGTCTTTGATCTGGAACATCCACCCCCGGTGCTGGCTGCTGCCTGTCAGCAACAGGCATTGATGCTGCATGAGTTCTTGCGGGTGTTGCGGGTAACCGAACTTCGCCAGATAGTCCGGGCTGGCCACCACCACGCGGCGATTTTCTGCCAGTTTCACGCTGACCAGACTGGAATCAGCCAACCCCCCGATGCGAATGGCGCAGTCGATACCTTCATTCACCAAATCCACCAGTCGGTCAGTCAGCTCCAGCGACACGGAAACCTCGGGGTGCATGCGTGAAAATTGCTGTACCAGCGGGGCAATATAACGGCGGCCAAAACCAGCCGGTGCCGATACCCGCAAATGCCCGCTGGCCTTGGCACCACCCAGCGTGACCGCGGCTTCTGCATTGGCCAGATCGTTCAGAATGCGCTGACAGTCTTCCAGAAACGCAACGCCTTCAAACGTGAGCGTGGTTTTTCGGGTAGTGCGCAGCAGCAGTTTCACGCCCAGCCTGGCTTCCAGCGCATCGATGCGCCGTCCGATAATGGCCGGCGTGACGCCTTCATCCCGTGCAACGGCCGATAAACTGCCTTTGGTGGCCACCCCGACAAACGAGGTGATCTGGATAAACGGATCCATGTCGGTACTCCCGGTTCTTCATGTTTCCATTTAATACCATAAGTAAAAGATCATTTGACAAAAATCGCTATTCTATTTGCGCGAATACCCGCATAGACTTGTTGCATTGCAGCTAAAATAAAACCAAATCCCTCTAAAAGCGAGTACCGACATGACACAACGGATCAATCTTCATCGTTTGCAACTGGCCAGCAATTTTCATGCGTTCATCGAGCAAGAAGCCCTGCCCGGCACCGGCATTAACCCGGCCGCTTTCTGGGCGGGTGTGGATACCCTGATCCACGATCTGGCCCCCAAGAACAAAGCCTTGCTGGCCGAGCGTGACCGCCTGCAAACCGAGATTGACCAATGGCACCGTGCTAACCCGGGGCCGATCCGGGACATGGCTGCCTATCGCGGTTTTCTGGAAAGCATTGGCTACCTGCGCCCCGTGCCAGCCAACGTGAAGGTTGATACCCCGAATGTCGATACCGAAATCGCCCAGCAGGCCGGCCCGCAGCTGGTGGTACCGGTCATGAATGCGCGCTATGCCCTGAATGCGGCCAATGCACGCTGGGGCAGCCTGTACGATGCGCTGTACGGCACCGACGCCATCTCTGAAGACGGTGGCGCAGAAAAAGGCAACGCATACAACCCGGCCCGTGGCGACAAGGTCATCAAGTTTGGCCGTGATTTTCTGGACCAGAGCGTACCGCTGGCATCTGGCTCGCACCATCAGGCCACGGCTTACCAGGTGGCAAATGGCCAGCTGCAAGTGACGCTGGTCGATGGCAGCAAGACCGGTCTGAAAGACGCCAGTGCGTTTGTCGGCTATAACGGCACTACCGATGCTCCTACCAGCATCCTGTTCAAGCAGAACGCTCTCCATTTCGACTTGCAGATCGATAAATCCAACCTGATTGGCGCGCAAGATCTGGCAGGCGTCAAAGACATCGTAATGGAAGCGGCCGTCAGTACCATCATGGATTGCGAAGACTCTGTTGCCGCAGTGGATGCGGACGACAAAGTGGTGATTTACCGCAACTGGCTTGGCCTGATGAAAGGTGATTTGACTGAAGAAGTCAGCAAAGGCAGCAAAACCTTCACCCGCCGGATGAATGAAGACCGCCGCTATACCACCCCGAATGGCGACACCCTGGTGCTGCATGGCCGTTCGCTGCTGTTTGTGCGTAACGTCGGGCATTTGATGACCAACCCGACCATCCTGCTGGCAGACGGCGCCGAAGTGCCGGAAGGCATCATGGATGGCATTGTGACCACCCTGATTGCCATGCATGACCTAAAGCGCAAAGGCAACTCGCGCACTGGCTCCATTTATATCGTGAAACCGAAAATGCATGGCCCGGATGAAGTCGCTTTTGCCAACGAACTGTTTGGCCGGGTTGAAGACCTGCTGGGCTTGCCACGCTTTACCGTCAAGATGGGCATCATGGACGAAGAGCGCCGTACCAGCGTGAACCTGAAAGCCTGTATCGCCGCAGCATCTTCGCGCGTGGCCTTCATTAACACCGGTTTCCTGGACCGTACCGGCGACGAAATGCATACCTCCATGGAAGCAGGCCCGATGGTTCGCAAAGGCGACATGAAGAAAGCCAAGTGGATTTCTTCTTATGAGCTGAACAACGTGCAGATTGGCCTGGAATGCGGCCTGCGCGGCTACGCCCAGATCGGCAAAGGCATGTGGGCCATGCCGGACCTGATGGCCGACATGCTGCAGCAGAAAATCGCCCATCCGAAAGCCGGTGCCAATACCGCCTGGGTACCGTCACCAACCGCGGCTGTCTTGCACGCACTGCACTACCACCAGATCAACGTGCAGGACGTCCAGTCCCAGCTGGAAAAACAGTCCAAGGTCGATTATCTGAACGATTTGCTGACCATTCCGGTGGCAGACAACGCCAACTGGTCGGCAGAAGAACGGCAACAAGAGCTGGACAACAACGCACAGGGCATTCTGGGTTATGTGGTGCGCTGGGTAGAACAAGGCGTGGGGTGCTCCAAAGTGCCGGACATCCATAATATCGGCCTGATGGAAGACCGCGCCACCTTGCGGATTTCCAGCCAGCACATTGCCAACTGGCTGCGTCATGGCGTGGTACCAGCCGCCCAGGTAGAAGAAACCCTGAAGCGCATGGCCAGCATTGTGGACCAGCAAAATGCGGGCGACCCGGCTTACAAGCCCATGGCGCCAGACTTTGAACACTCGATTGCGTTCAAAGCCGCTTCAGACCTGATCTTCAAGGGTTGCGCACAACCTAGCGGATACACTGAACCGTTGCTGCACCAATGGCGCCAAGTGGCCAAGGCCAGTGCCTGAGCCCCATCCACTTGATCAAGCAGTAAACAAAAAACCCGCCTGAGCGGGTTTTTTGTTGTAGCTGCCTGTCATGACCGCCTCATTCTTGTGCATGATGCACCACAACATGACACGCAAGTCAGGCTGCACGCGCCGCACCATGCGGAAAAGCACCGCGCAACTGCATCAGCAACTCTTCCAGATCATGCACACGGCGTTGGGTAAATGCGCTTAGCGGCTGTGAACTCCAGAACTTCAGTTCCTTTTCCACCGCATGTACGCGAGATTTCAAGGTATTACGTTCTTCACGGGTCAGATTTTGTACGATTTGAGCTGGCATGATGAACTCCTTTTAATGAACAGACCATGGGGGTTATAAATTCTCTATGGTCTGTATTAAGCAAATCACATGCCAGCTCAGGTTTCACTAAACAGCGTCAGCATCTCCCGCTGGGCCAGCCAGTCGTCAAACAACGGCTTGTAAGCACCAAAGACGCCTTGGGCCGACATACTGCACAGCAGGGTCAAGGCGGCATCGCGGGTAAACTGGCCGGCCAATATACTGGTTGCCAGCGTTGGAACATCCAGCAAGGCAAAACCGGCCACCTCCCCGTCCTGATTCTGCGGCCGGAATGCGTCATCCACCTCGATATCTTCGATAAACAGCCATTCCCGGTGCAAACCTTCCGGCAAGAGCCGCATCGACAAGACCGGCAACATCGCCCTGTGGCTGACATCAGAAGCCGTCAAAGACAAGCCGGCTTCTTCCCAGGCCTCCCGACATAGCGCCTCGATGACCGACTCGCCTGCCGCAATGCCCCCGGCAATGGTGTTATCCAGTTTGCCCGGGTCCACCTGCTTGCTCAGACTACGCCGTGCCACCCACACTCGCCTGTCGTTCTCAGGGCCGCACCAGACATTGACATGCACAGCCCGGCTGGTCAGGCCCAGCAAGCGGAAGCACCCGCGCTCCAGCGCCAGATCCTGCAAAGGCGCTGCGGCAAAGTCATCGCTCACCGGCCGGACCGGAAATGCTTCATCCCGCCATTCGATAAACACCCCCTGCCGAAACAGCTGATGCAAACAGCGAGACAAGTCCCCCGATGCCAATGCATGCGGCGCCATCTCCAGAGATAACTCATTCTCTGCTCCCCGGGTCGTAAAGCATGCTGCAAGCTCTGCATGCTCCGTCAGGTAACGCCGTTGCAGCCAGCCGTGCCGTTGCCCGTGGAGGCGCCATGGCACAAAGCGCTGTCCGACTTGCCGGGCATCATGGTGATCCAGCAGCCTCATTGCATCGATCAACTGCCGAACAACGCCCCCATCCAAGCATGTCGCCATACCATCCCTTACCAATGTGTGCCGGTGCACCGGCCATTTGCTTACCAAATCCGGATAACGTCATCATCCCGGTACGTCGATAATCACCAGCTTGCCGTCGTTCCCGATCATTTGTCGGCTCACTATCATGGTAAAACTGAAATTCGCCTTAAAAAACCGAATAAAAATGCCATATACATACAAGCAGTAAAACGTCAATCATACGCCTGCGTTTTTCATCAATTAACTATTAAAAAAAGCAGGGATTCGCTACACTCTAGCCCATAAAATAAACCAATAGCCGGACACTCACATGCGCAAAAATTTCCCCGTCACTGATCATGAACGTTTTGTTGATCCAAGCAGTCCGATTGTAACCAAAACGGATTTGAAAGGACGGATCACCTACGTAAATCAGGCCTTTCTGGATATCAGCGGCTACACAAAAGACGAATTGCTGCATCAGGCACACAATATTGTGCGCCATCCTGACATGCCCCCCTCTGCCTTTGCAGACTTGTGGGTCACCGCCAAAGCCAACAGTCCGTGGCGCGGCATCGTCAAGAACCGCGCCAAAAACGGGGACTTTTACTGGGTAGAAGCCTACGTCAGCCCGATTACCGAAAACGGAAAAACCACTGGCTACGTATCTGTGCGTAACACGCCCAAACCGGAAGATGTCCGCCAGGCCGATGCCCTGTACAAAGCCGTCAATGCCGGTCAGGCCAGCCTGAGCGCCACCCCGATCAAGCAAGGCCTGCCCCTGTCACTGTACATGGTCATCTTCACCGTCATTATGCTGCTGGCCATTGCATCCATGGCCCTCCCGGTATCTGACAATATCCGTTATGGGGTAGCTGGCATCAGCGGTCTGGTGGTTGCAGGGCTAATGGCATGGCTCTATGGGCTGATTAGCAAGCCGATCAAGCAGGCCCAACTGGCCGTGCAGAAGATTAGCGAAAACGACCTGCGCGAGAACATCCAGATTTCCGGCTTCAGAGAAATGGCCGCGCTGCTGACCTCATTGCAGACCATGCGCATTAACCTGCGTGCAACGTTCTGCGATGTATTGCATGCAGCCAAGAATGTGCAGAAAGATGCAGAGCAACTGCGTGAACAAGCTGAAAAAATGGACCGCGAAACCGAGGTAGCCCTGGAAGGCATCAACCACATGACGGCATCGCTGGAAGAACTGAGCGGCTCGATTGCCGAGATCTCGGATGCCACCCAGTCCAGTGCGATGGAAGCTGAAAAAACGCAGACCATTGTCAATGACGGTCGCCAGCAGGTTGAAGCCTCTATCAAGGCAGTCAGTGAAGTGGTCAGCGTGGTGAATACCACGCACAATCAGATGGAAACCTTGCAGACAGCGGCCAACCAGATTGACCAGCTGACCACCACCATCAAGGAAATTGCCGATCAGACCAACCTGCTGGCACTCAATGCAGCCATTGAAGCCGCACGCGCAGGTGAACAAGGCCGGGGTTTTGCGGTTGTGGCTGACGAAGTCAGAAAACTGGCAGAGCGTACCGCCAATACCACAGTGGAAATCACTGCCACCATCAACCAGATCCAGAATGGCATTCACCATACCATCACTCACATTGGCGAAGTGGTCAATGCGGTAGAAAACAGCACCACGCTGATCCATGGCAACAAAGAGAGCCTGGAACACATCTCGGTAGCCAGTGACCAGGTAAGCACCAAAGCCAAAGAAATTGCCAGCATGCTGGCACACCAGTCCAGCACCTCTAACGAGATTGCCGTCAGCATGACCCGGATTAGCGACTTGTCAGCTACCAACATCCAGACGGGCACCCATATCAGCGTGGCTGCGCATGGACTGGAGAGCACATCTCAGGAGCTGAACGACCTGCTGGCTCACTTCAAGAAGTCGCTCTAAGCCCTTTATTAGTTTTTGCTTACCCCGCATGCAGACCTCTCTGCATGCGGGTTTATTTTTTTGATCTTCCCATCCCTGTTTTTTCTGCCTCACGCCCCCAAAATGCCAGCCAGCTGACGGTTATTGGTCTATACCTATTATTAGGACATTAAATAGTTTTTTGCAGACATGCATGGGCTCCGTGAGGCACGCACTTGACGTTTTTTTACAGTTTAGAAAACAAGGTTCTGACCATTTTCGCGACAGCGGCCATTGTCATTGCAGGATTGTGCGCTACCACATGGAAGCTGTCCGAAGATGCAGTCGATGCAAGCGTCATGGTGGCGCATACCCATGAAATCTTGAATCATATAGCCCAGGCACGGGCAAGCTCTTTGCAAATCGAACTCAGCACCCAAAATTATCGCATTACCGGCGACCCCGCCTTTATTCAGGAGCGGGACCTGTACATCCGCCACCGGGAAGACACGTTTCGCAAACTGCAACAGTTAGCCGCAGATAGCCCGCAACAGCAGCAACGCCTGCAACAACTGCGCCTGGTCATTGACCAGCGGCTGGCCATTTCCAATCGCGTGCAGCAGTTACGGGCAACCCAAGGTCTGGCCGCCGCCACCGCCTATGCCAATACCGCACCGCTAAAGGCCACGCGCGAGCGTCTTTACCGGCTCTTCCATGACATGGCGGCCGAAGAAAGCCGGCTCCTTAATCACCGGAACCAGCTCCAGCAATATAACCATCGCATCCTGATTACGGTTGCCACGCTGGTGGCACTATTTGTCTTCTTTGTACTGACCAGCACCTTTGTGGTCATGCGCAGGCAGTTGCGTGCCACCGAGGCCAGTCAGCGCGCCCTGGCAGACAGCGAAGAAAACCTGTCCACGACATTGCACTCGATTGGCGATGCCGTTCTGGCAACCGACACCCACTCTTGCATTACGCGCATGAACCCGGTGGCAGAGCGACTCACCGGCTGGCCATTTGCCGACGCCAAAGGTCGTCCGATAAGTGACGTTTTCAATATCATCCATGAAGAGACGCGCCAGCCAGCGCTCATTCCGGTAGAGGAGGTCTTGACCACCGGCAAAGCCCATGCCCTGGCCGGTGATACGGTCCTGATTGCCCGTGACGGCACTGAGTACCCGATATCGGATAGTGCATCCCCCATCTGCGACACCCGAGGTACATTGCGGGGGGTGGTACTGGTCTTCCGCGATACCACACTGGAACGCCAGGCACAGCGGGTGCTACTTGCCCAGAATGAACTGCTGGAACAACACGTCCGAGAACGTACTTCACAGTTGCAGGAAAGTGAAAGCCATCTGCGCAGTGTGGTCAGCAATGTACCTGCGCTTATCGCTTATGTAGATGCCAACCAGCGCTATGTCTATGTCAATGAGCAATATCGGGCCCGTTTTGCGCCAGACCGGGACAATCTGACCAACTGTACCGTCAGGGAGATACTGGGCGAGCAGCGTTATGCCATTGCATCTCCCTTGATTACCAATGCCCTGCAGGGCGAACCTCAAAGCTACGATTGGCAGCCGTTCCCCGATGTCTGGCAGGTCATTCATTACGCCCCCACCCGGGGGAGTAGCGGCAACGTAACGGGGTATTATGTGCTGGGCACTGACATTACCCCCCGTAAACACGCAGAAGAGAAAATCCAGGCACTGAATGCCCAGCTTGAACAGCACGTGCACGACCTGGAGCATCTGGGCAAAGGGTTGAAAACCCTCAGTGCCGGCAACCGGGCCATGCTGCGTGCCACCGATGAGCGAAACCTGCTGGACAGCATGTGCACCGCGATTGTCGAAGCCGGTGGCTACCACACGGCCGTGGTCTGGTACGCCCAGCAGGATAAGGAGAAAACACTCCGGGCCATGGCCGTGGCCGGTTACCCCGGAGACCTCGCCGGCCTGAATGCACTACAAACTACTTGGGCAGACAATGCGTTTGGCCAAGGAGCCGTTGCAAGGGCCATTCGGACCCGACAAACCTGCATTGCCCGGGATATCGTGCATGACCCCAACTACGCCGTCTGGGAGAACCGGTTATATGACTACGCCTCCGCCATCGCCTGCCCGCTGACGGTTGCTGGACAAATCATTGGGGCACTGGCAATTTACAGCACGGTCCCCGATACGTTTGGCCAGGATGAAAGCCTGTTGCTGACAGAATCTGCGGATGATCTGGCTTTCGGGATCGCCACCTTGCGCGTCAAGGCAGAGCAGCAAGACCATCTGAGCAGCCTGTACCGCCTGACTCACTTTGATACGCTGACAGGGTTACCCAACGAGACACAATTTACCGAAATCATTCAGGTCATGCTGGATGTCCCACACCCGTCTTTTGCCTTGCTGCAAGCCAATATCGAGAAGCTAAGCGACATCAACGATGCGCTGGGTTTTAGCCAGGGAGACCAGATGCTGTGCGAATTTGCGACCCGGCTATTGCATACCGTCCCCCCCACCGCCACCGTGGCGCGCCTGAGGGGCGATGAATTTGCCATTCTCTTGCCCGATAGCAGCAAGTCCTCGGTGGCCCATCTGCTGCACCAGCTGGAAAGCACGCTGTCGCGGCCCTTCGGGATAGAGGATATTTCATTTGATGTCTCTGCCCGGATTGGCGTCGTCATTTGCCCGGAGCACGGACGCTCTCCGCACGACCTGTACCGGCACATGGATATTGCGGTGCATCTTGCCAAAAAAACCGGCCGCAAGCATGTCATTTTTGACCCGGACAAAAGCCCGGATAATACCGGCAGGCTCACCATTGCCAGCGAACTGCGGCACGCCATCGAGAACGGGGACCTGCGGCTCTACCTGCAACCCAAAGTGGACATGCGCACCCGGCAAGTCTGTGGCGCAGAAGCGCTGGTGCGCTGGCAGCATGCCCAAAAAGGCCTGATTCCCCCTTATGAATTTATCGGGCTGGCGGAAGATACCGGCCTGATCAAGCCCCTGACCGAATGGGTGGTCGAAACGGCCATGAACCTTAATCTGGCCTGGTCAAAAGAGGATAAAGCCTTGCCGATTGCCGTCAACCTGTCGGCCATCAACCTGAGAGACAGCAAGTTGCTGGACCACATTTATGCCTTGCGCACGCGTCTTGGCATAGCCCCCGGGCTGTTTGAGATAGAGCTGACCGAAAGCACGGTCATGGAAGATGCAGAGTTTGCGCTACAGGTACTGCATCGCCTGAAAGATCAGGGCATTTCGCTGTATATCGATGATTTTGGCACCGGATATTCATCGCTCAGCTATTTGCAAAAACTGCCGGTTGAATACATCAAGATCGACCAGTCCTTTATTCGCAACATGGGCACCAGCAAGGATGCCGAACTGATTGTCCGCTCTACCATCGACCTGGTACATGAGCTAGGACACAAAGTGGTGGCCGAAGGTATCGAAACAGAAGAAAACTGGCAGCACCTGGCCCAGTTAGGATGTGATATCGCGCAGGGCTACTTGATTGCCCGCCCGATGGCATCCGGGGTGTTTCAGGACTGGCTAAGCCAGTATCAGCAGAGTATGGCGGATAGTTAGTGCCGCAGAGAACAATAAGAAACCGTCTGCCGCTGGATGCAGCAGACGGTCATCACACGGTTATGCCAGAGCAGCCTTCATGGACGCAGCCAACGGTGTAGTCGGACGGCCGATCAGCTGGCTGAGCTGATGCTGGTCGTCAAACAGCCCGCCTTTTGAGGCGCCGGTATCCGAATCCGCCAGCAAGTCCGCAATTGGCGCTGGCAAACCAGCTCCTTCCAGCGCAGCTTTGTAGTCAGCCTCCGGCATGTTCACGTACGGGATGGTTTTACCCGCCTGCTTGCTCAGTTCTGCGGCAAATTCAGCCAATGTATAAGACGTATCACCAGCCAGTTCGTACACCTTGCCCACCTGGTCATCCAGTGTCAGCACGACAGCAGCAGCCTCGGCATAGTCAGCCCGGGCAGCAGAGGCAATCCGGCCTTCAGCCGCACTACCAATAAACGCACCATGCTGGAGAGCTGGCGGAATGCTGGCCAGGTAATTCTCTGTATACCAACCGTTACGCAGCAGCACAAACGGTACCCCTGATTCTTTAAGCAAGGCTTCTGTGGCCTGATGCTCTGCGGCCAGACCAAGTGGCGAGCGGTCTGCATGCAGCAAGCTGGTATACGCCAGCAGCGACACGCCCGCCTGTTTGGCTGCCTGGATCACATGCTTGTGCTGCGCAGTCCGCTGCCCGAGTTCACTGGAAGAAATCAGCAATACCTTCTCGACACCCTGGAAAGCAGAAATCAGGCTATCGGGTTGTGTATAGTCCCCCTGGCGAACCTGCACGCCGGCCTGGGCCAGATCCGCTGCACGCGCAGGATTGCGCACTACGGCAATAATCTGCGAAGCAGGCATTTTGGCCAGCAGGGACTGGATAACAAGGCGGCCCAATTGGCCGGTAGCACCGGTAACAGCGATCATGGTTAAAAATTCCTTTGTATGTTGCGTAGAAGAAATGTCAGAATAACGCCATTACTTACATTTTGTAAGTACGCACCTAAAGGTTAGTATCATGAGCGTTCAGCAGCCGCAAACCCAATCTCTCTCTGCCCAATTGCTGCGCGGCAACCTGTTTGCCGAACAATGTCCCTCCCGCGAGGTGCTAAAGCACGTCACCAGCCGCTGGGGCGTCCTGGTACTGGTGGCCTTGCTGGGCGGCACGCTACGGTTCAGTGATTTGCGCCGCAAGGTCAGTGGCGTGAGCGAGAAAATGCTGGCCCAGACCCTGCAATGGCTGGAAGGAGACGGCTTTGTGCTACGCAAGTCTTACCCGGTAGTTCCGCCGCATGTCGAATACTCGCTGACCCCTTTGGGGCAGGACGTGGGCGTACGAGTGCAAGAACTGGCAGACTGGATCGAACATCATCTGCCCAGTATCTTGCAGGCCAGAGAGGAAATGAACCGGACAGACATTACCAAGTAGATTTGGCAGACAAACACAAGCCGGGGAGTCTTTGGAATACCTTTGAGAGGCACAACCGGACGCTCTGGTTCGTGCGTGCCCATCCTCCAGTATTGCCGCGGTACAACGATGTCGAAGACATCATCCATCTCCAATAGCTGCCCCGTCCCTGCCCTTGCGCCATCTGCGCACAGCATGGCCAGAAACACACCGGCCAGCCTGGAACAAACAGGTGCAGATTTGCAAACCTGCGTTTCTATCCGTACCAAAGCAGCCATGTAATGGTTACAATCATCCCGATTGCCAGGACGATGAGCCAACGATGTGTATCAACTACCTTACGCCCACACCACACCAGCTCCGGAGCCACTTCAGCGCGCGGTTTGATCATGACGCAGACTGGCCGGAAGAAGCCTGGCAAGACTATGCCGCGCCCATCATCCTGCCACACGGCATCGCCAAAACGGCCAGCTACGGCATGATCCCCAAAGCGCACCAGCCTGAAGGTGCCAGACTGTCTACCATGAATGCCCGGGCAGAAACACTGGGCGAGCGGCCAGCATACCGCTATGCATGGCAGCACACCCAGTTTTGCCTGGTACCGATGCTCGGTTTTTTTGAACCCTGCTACGAATCCGGGAAAGCAGAACGCTGGCAAATCGGCATGGCAGATGGCTCTCCCTTTGCCGTCGCAGGCTTGTGGCGGACATGGCAAACAGCCACCGGAGAACGCTCGCACGCCTTCACCCAGATCACCATCAATGCAGATGATCACCCCTTGATGAGACGCATGCACAAACCCGAGGATGAAAAGCGGTCTTTGGTGATTGTCCGGCCAGAAGAATACGATGCCTGGCTAACTTGCCAAAACACAGAAACCGCCAGAAGCTTTTTGAGAGCCTATCCAGGCGACAAAATGACAGCCTTTGCATCGCCCAAAGCGGCCAGGGTCTCGCAAAATTTGTCGCTTTTCTGAATCGGCAGAGAGATGCACGTATATGCAAAAGATTTCGCCGCCTTACAAATTGCAGGGGTATTTTGCCTTGATCGTTACCAAACAAAAAAGACCTACAACCTTTCGATTGTAAGTCTTTGATATGATTTTGGTCGGAGCGAGAGGATTCGAACCTCCGACCCCTTGCACCCCATGCAGGAATAAATAAATTTAATCCAATAAAATCAGTACCTTAAAAAAACCGCTTGTCACAACATTGCAGGTTAATGCTAGTCATTGCAACAACACTTACCGATAGCGTCCCGATGATTCAGAATCGCTCTAGGTGTCCTAGCAGCCTAAATAGCCTCACAATGATGTCAATCCGTACGACTCATCCATACCCAAACGACGTAACTCGCATAGCCCGCGCCTCGGTGTCGGTTATGATCGGATTTCAGACGTCTGGGTTAGTTCGGGAATTTCTGCAGATTAATACACTTGCGACCGCAAGTAATCTCATTCAGAACCACAGATCGGGATTCGTTTGATCAAAATAATACGCAGCCCATCTGGTTACAGCAGAAAATCACAGCATCGCACAATTATCAAGAATACTGGCAGCAGGTGACCACCATCACCGTTAGCCAGTACGACCCGGCTTTCTGAAAGCAGGCTGCAATAAAGGAGAGAGGCATGACCCCGTATGGAAATGAAGCCGTTGTTTCTGCCGATGTAATGGGAAACGACACATCCTCAGCGTTCAAGCGACGCTTTATGATCAGGATGATCCTTGTACTTACCGGCGGTACATTTCTGGATGGCTATATCCTCGGGATTGTCGGACCGGTAACAAGCCACATGACGGCCGAACTCGGCATCTCCCTGTTCTGGGAAGGCCTGATCGCTGCTGGCGCGCTGTTCGGCATTCTCATCGGCTCGCCGCTGGGCGGCTGGGCTGGCGACAAGTTTGGCCGTAAACCCTTGTTCATGCTCGATATCGGGTTGTTTGTGATTGCATCGGTCATGCAGGTTTTTACCAATTCGCCGCTAGAGCTGTTTGTGGTGCGACTACTGATGGGTATCGCCATCGGTGCCGAATACTCGGTAGGCTGGCCCATGCTGTCAGAATTTGCCCCTGCCCGGATCCGTGGGCAGCTCATGGGGCTGACCCTGATTGCCTGGTACGCCGGGTTCATGGTTGCCTTCGTGGTAGGCTATCTGTTGGACCATTATACGGGCATGAGCTGGCGAAACATTCTTGGCACCAGCACGTTTATCGCAGTGGCGTTATTCCTTGGTCGACTTGGCATGCCAGAGTCACCACGCTGGCTGTGGAGCAAAGGCCGGACCAAGGAAGCCCGCACCATAGCACGCAGGTATATGGAAAGTGCTTCTGACATGGCTGACATGGAAAAGGAAACTACGCAAGCAAACGGCAGCTTCCGGATGCTATTCTCCCGCCAGTATTGGCGCTCTACCCTGTTTGTATCACTGTTCTTTTTCTGTGTTGTGACACCATACTTTGCCATCGCTACATTTGCCGATAGTGTTTTGCAGACGTTTGGACTGGGTGGAGGCCTCGCCGGTGGTGTCGGGCTATCGGCAGTTGCGCTGGCCGGTAGCGTGCTCACGGTAGTGCTGATAGACAAAGCGGGTCGTCGGGTGCTTACAGTACCTCCGCAGTGGATCATCACGATCATCCTCGCCATTCTGGGGCTATGGGCTAATGCGCCGGGGATGGTCGTGCTGGGTCTGTTCCTGGTATTTTCATTCTTTAATGCCGGTTGCGGCACACTGACCTGTATCTACCCGGGGGAGGTATTCCCCACCGAAATCCGTGGCATCGGGACCGGCTTTGCCGCGGCTTTCAGCCGGATCGGTGCAGGACTCGGCACATTCCTGATGCCTTGGTGCATGACCAATCTTGGGCGTTCACAAACGATCCTCATCGCCGCCGGCATTGCCGCTATCGGCGCCGCCATCTCACAATGGCTGGCCCCGGAAACCAAGGGCAAGAGTCTCAGTGAAACGGCTACCGGGTTTTCGCACTAACAAGGTCCACAGCAGAGACTGGTTATCCGGGATGGGGTGGCTTTTAAAAAGCATTTAAAATGCCACAATAACCTGAGCCTACCCTAAATCTAGGCATTGGTTTTGTTGATCTTTTGTGCCCTGCTAAGCCCCTACCATGGCACAAAGCCTGACGTAGTCAGCCTCCGATACCTGAATATCCTTCTCTGCAGAAGCCTATTGGGCGGCCCGCTGGCGCTGGCCCGGAATATGAACATTGAAATCTTCATTCAGCCGCTGGGTATGCGCTGTGAGTCGATGACAAAAATCTGGAGAAAACAAAGCCGGACAAATGCCAATAATCGTGAGACCGACACCCGGAGATGCTCTCCCGGACAGAAAGTCAGGTGCATCCAGTGACCAGTTGGCACCCGACAAGGCAGCCAGTATTTCTACCATCAAGGCAATATTGCCGCCTTTCATGCCGCCAAATGGCAGTAATGACCCCATCAATGCCTTGGCGGGGTCATTGGTTGCCTGCCCTTTGTCATCCATTGCCCAGCCGGCGGGTATATTCTCCCCTTTGGCAGCTGCCGCGCGAATACTGACAAATGCGGTTGCACTGGATGCCTGGTCAATCAGCACGATCTCGTTATTGTCCAGTGGGGCTGCAAATGCAAACGGGTTTGTCCCATATACGGGTTTGGTGGCACCTCCAGCCGCGAGTAATGCAGGCGAATTACCAAACGCCAGCGCAATGAGACCTTGTTTGGCCAGACGTTCTGCAAAATAGCCTAGCTCGCCACAGGTGTACGCATTTTTCTGGCTAAAGATGGTGATGCCCGATTGGCGGGCCGATGTGACGAGTTGTTCAAATGCCAGGTCAAAACCTAGCTGGGCGATGCCGCCTTTGGCATCAGACATGACAATCATTGGCGTCGGGTAACTCAGCACGGGCGCAGCAAACCCATCGATACGCCCCTGTTGGATCGCCTCCAGATAATCAAAGAAATGCGCAATCCCGACCGGGTGCTTGCCCCTGAGCTCTGCTGCAATAATGGCTTTGGCGAGTGACTCGGCCATCGCAATAGCTGCGCCACTGGCGATTGCCGCACGGGTACACAGTACCGTCGCTTCATGTACAGCCAGCGTCAGCATGTCTTGTTTTATCCTGTCTAAAAACGCCGAAGAAGTTGAAGTGCTTTTTCAGCAATACAGATAAAAAAACCGACAACCAGTAAGGGGAGGCCTTACCCATTGTCGGTGGCTCAAGTGGAGAGAGCTTATTTACGGCCTAACCAAACTGCAAACTTCTGGTTAAGGGCATCGCCATTGTCTGCCCAGAACAAGGTATCAACAGCCAATGCACCTTTTTGATTCTGTGGTGCTGTTGGCAAATACTTGGCAATCTTTTTGTCCAGCAAAGGAATGGAAGACTTGCGGATTGGCCCGTATGCGGTTTCATTTGCAAAGATGGCCAGTGCTTCTGGCGTGGTAGATGCCTTGATAAAGGCTTTTGCATCGGCCACATTTTTGGAGCCTTTCACAATCGCAAAACCTTCTACGTTCTGCAATTGGCCATCCCACATGAATTCAAACGGTTTGTTGTCTTTGGTAATGGCAGAATAAATACGGTTATTGTAGGCAGAGGTCATGACCACTTCACCATCTGACAGTAACTGGGGCGGTTGTGCACCGGCTTCCCACCATACAATGGAAGCCTTGATGGTATCGAGCTTCTTGAAGGCACGATCCACACCGGCAGACGTAGACAGTGTTTTGTAAACCTGGCCGGCAGGTACGCCATCTGCAATCAGCGCCCATTCCAGTGCGCCTTCAGGGGATTTTCTCAAGGCCCGTTTGCCCGGAAAATTCTTCAGGTCAAAGAAATCGGCCACTTTTGTAGGTGCCTTGGCAAGTTTGCTTTTGTTAAATGCCAATGAGGTGGACCAGGAAATATTACCGGCCATGCACGTATTCAACCCGCCTGGCAAGAAATCATTTTTAGGACTGACCCCTTTTGGACCTGCAGCCAGATCTTTTTCCGGGTCGATCTTTTCCAGCAGGCCTTCATCACATGCACGAATGATGTCGCTCAGCTGCATATCGACAACATCCCATGTCACATTCTTGGTTTGTACCTGACCACGGATTTGCGCAATCCCGCCGTTGTAGGTATCTACCTTAATTTTGGTACCCGTCTTTTCTGCAAACGGTTTTACGGCCAGCTTTTCTTGTGCTTCTTGGTATGAACCACCCCAAGATGTAAAAGTTAGCTCACCAGCTTGCGCTGCACATGCCGCTACCAAACCGGCAGACAACGCGATCGACATAGTACTTCTATTTAGTTTCATGACTCTTCTCCTATAAAATGAAACTATGAATGAAGGACGCACCAGAAAAGCATTGGAAATAAACTCTCGTCTTGCCATCACCATATCTGCGGTAGTTTGCTGGATCTGGCGTTATGGCCTGAAATTCATTTCAAGACGTTGGAGTGAGCGTAGTTCAACTTGCGCAACAAACAGGAGAAGCCAACACTTTCTTATGTTTTTCATCAGACTTGGTTATGTTAAAGAAGGCACCCTTCAGCCCTGAGATGCTGCCAATCAGGATTCCCGTTTAACCATCACAGGAAAAGCCCGCATACATCATGAAACCCTCCTTGCATACAAAAGGTTACCGGCGGTTGCTGCCCTCACTCACGGCACTGGTAGAATTTGAGGCGGCAGCCAGGCTATCGAGCTTTACAAAGGCAGGACACGAGCTGG
Organism: Leeia oryzae DSM 17879; assembly: GCF_000376945.1. Classification (GTDB taxonomy): domain Bacteria; phylum Pseudomonadota; class Gammaproteobacteria; order Burkholderiales; family Leeiaceae; genus Leeia; species Leeia oryzae. The sequence continues at coordinate 41,790 of NZ_AQXU01000019.1, read as the reverse complement.
GTGTGACGCAGAGCGCTGTCAGTAGACAGATCAAGACACTGGAAGAACAGCTGGGGGTAGATCTTTTTCACCGGAAGTATCGAAGCATTCAGCTCACAGAAGCGGGCAAAGAACTGAACAAAGTGGTGACGTCAGCACTTCAGAAAATTGCCGGTTTCTTTGACAAGCTTGCCTTGGAGCCTGATGAGGGAGAAGTGGTACTTGGAACGACAGCTGCGTTTTCTCACTTTCACCTGTTGCCCAGATTATCCCAGCTAAAAAATGAGCACCCCGAGATTAATCTGCGCCTTGCCACCCAGATGTTTACGTCCGAGTTGCACCCGGATGATGTGAATCTGTTTGTCAGATATGGCGATGGCGTCTGGCCAGATGGCAAGTCATTCTTTTTATTTGACGAGGAAGTTTTTCCGGTTTGCTCTCCTTCCTGGTTAAACAATCACCCCCATATCACCAGCCTTGAGCAATTATCAAAATCCGCGCTCATCGAATATGACTCGACACTGGAAGGATGGCTGGGCTGGCATCAGTGGTTTGAACTGAATCACTTTCAGGCACCAAAGCTGAGATATTCATTACGCTGCAGCCTATACACGGATGCCATTCAGGCAGCCTTGCATGGACAAGGCGTGGTGCTTGGCTGGGGCCGCTTGCTGGAGGATTTTCTGTCGACCGGCAAGCTGGTGCGGGTAACTCCCCATACGGCCAAAATGGATGAAAGTTACTATCTGGTTCTGCCAAACGGGCAGCAAATAACACAAGCGGTTCATGATGTCATGAGCTGGCTGAAAAACGAATGACACGGCTTCATTTAGCTCTCGCATGACTTCAAGGAATGCCACTGGAAAATAAAGCGCGTTGACGGAAAATTTCCCCAATCCTAATAATGTTTGCGTGATGAAACACATCATTTTCGCATTTACTTAGGAGAGAGGAACATGTCAAAGATGAAGAGCCATGCCGAGTTGCTGCGTAGCAGAGTGCCAGGGCACAGCATGCCAAGCGAGCTATTTAGCCGTCAGGATGTATTTGAAAATGACGTGGATGTCTTTTTCCACAAACACTGGATCCTGGTTGGTGTCAGTGCAGATGTTCCAGAACCCGGTGATGTCTGTACCGTCGATATTGGCAAGTCATCCGTGATCATCGTTCGTGACGATGACAATGAAATCCGCACCTTCCGAAATGTCTGCCGGCATCGCGGTGCCCGAATCAAAGAGGCTGGCAAAGCAACGGTTGGCAAACTGGTGTGTCCTTACCACCAATGGACTTATGAGCTAACGGGCGACTTGTTGCACGCCACTCAGATGGGCAAGGATTTTGATCACAAGTGCAAGGGGTTAAAGAGCGTTCACACCAAAGTGGTTGGAGGTCTGATTTTTATCTGTCTGGCCAATGAGGCACCTGCCGATATTGCAGCACTGGAAGAAACCATGTTGCCACGCTTGGCCCCCTACCAACTCGACAATACCAAAATCGCGTATGAAGCAGAGATTATCGAGAACGGCAACTGGAAACTGGTCATGGAAAATAACCGCGAGTGTTATCACTGCGCAGGTACTCATCCAGAGCTAACCACCACCTTCCTGGCTGAAGACTTTGGCTACTGCGAAGAAGAACTGAATGAAGAGGGACAAAAGTCCCTGGCCGACTATCGCAAAAAGAATGCAGATTATCAGGCAAGTTGGGAAAAAGACGGTTTGATCTGTGAGCCAGTCGAAAAACTGACGCCCGATGTGGCAACCTTGTTCAGAACCCAGCGGCTGGTGATGGCGGGCCATGGGGAGAGCCAGACACCAGATACCAAGGTTGCCTGTACCAAACTACTGGGGAATGGCACCCGCAAAGACCAGGGCGACACCCATCTGTGGACGCATAGCGGCTGGAACCATGTCATGAGTGATCATGCGGTGGTCTCATACCTGATTCCGCTGACACCAGACAAGACCCTGGTCAGAACCAAATGGCTAGTGCATGCCGATGCGGTGGAAGGGGTAGATTACGATGTCAAGAATTTGACGTCTGTCTGGATGGCCACCAATGCACAAGATGCTGCGCTAGTGGCCATCAACCACAGTGGTACCCAGGACCCTGGCTATGAACCAGGCCCTTACTCCAGGTTTTCAGAACAATATGTAGATGGGTTCGTGAACTGGTATACCGGGCGCCTGGAAGCGCACAACATTTGATATTGAACATGAACCAGCTAGTGAATACACACTTGGCTGCCACCGGGTCAACGTCGGTTGACCCGGTTTCACAGGCAGCAACATGGGAAATGAAGGCAACTTCATCCAGTCATCCAGGCAAAAGGTTGCTCATTTGCCGTTCGGTCAAAGCAGAAACACATGATGTAAAAACATTTACATTCAGCACCATCGATTATGAGAAGTTCTATTTCGAACCAGGGCAGTTTCTGACCCTGGAACTGGATATGGAGGGAGAAAAGGTTTCCAGGTGTTATACCATTTCGTCTCCTCCCACCAAGCCACATACCATCGCTATTACCGTGAAAAGGGTACCCGGGGGGCGAGTTTCCAACTGGTTGCATGATCACCTCCAGCCAAATAGCCTACTGACGGCGTTCGATCCGGCTGGTGCATTTACGCCAGTGGGTCACCGGACAGCGAAGATGCTATTTCTGTCTGCAGGGTCTGGCATCACGCCGGTCATGTCGATGGCGAGAACGTATGCTGATCTGGGCATCCATCAAGATATCGTGTTTGTACATAATGCCCGGAGCCCTGACGATATTATATTTCATCAGGAACTGACCAGGTTGGCCGGTGAGAACCCCCATTTCCGTCTCGTCACCCTCTGTGACAACGTGAGCAACAATTCAGCATATCAAGGCCTGACCGGGCGACTGGACGCGCAAGTACTACAGAAAAACATACCGGACTTTACCGAGCGGGAAGTCTTTGTGTGCGGTCCGGCCGGTTATATGGATTACGTCAAAAAACTGCTCCTGGAGCACGGTTTTCCCGAAGCGCACTATCATCAGGAGAGTTTCTCACTGGAGAGTGCCGTACCGACCGAAGCCGCCATCAGCGGAGATATCTGTGTTGTCGAATTAATCAAATCTGGCAGGGTGATCAAAGTCAATCAGGCAGAAAACCTGATGGCCAGCCTGAAAGCCCAAGGGGTCCCTGTCCCCTCTTCCTGCGGTCAAGGAGTCTGCGGAACCTGCAAAACCAGGGTGGTAAGCGGACAAGTAGAAATGAAGCACCAAGGTGGTATCCGTCAACGGGAAATCGACAAGGGGTACTGTTTGCTCTGCTGTAGCAAACCATCCGGGCAGCTGGTGCAGCTCGAACTATAATCTAAAAATCCATCAGTGATGCATGACAAACCAAAAGTGCCCGCACAGTTTAACTGTCGGGCACTTTTTCATGGAGAGATAACGGTTGGTACGTCAGTCCCAAAAAGCGACAGGCACCACAACCAGTAACAGCATGCTATCCAAAAGAAAATAGCGAGTCCTCATCAATGCCCAGAATGCCGGCAATCTCTTTGGAAATTTGTCGGGATGCGACTTCAGAGACGATTTCTTTGACGTAGCTCGGGATTTTCTGCAGTTCTTCCTTCCGCCAAAGCATATAAAAACTCCGCTCCAGCGGGGGGCAAGGCTTGCCCAGTGACCGAATCCGGTTCAAAGGAATCACGGTGACGTTTTCCAAGTGGTGCCTGGACTGCCACAAGCATAGTGGCGTAATCATGGCCCACCCCAACCCGGCGGCTACCAGACTCAGCAACGGGTCGGTCGCATCAAATTCAAAATTTCGCTCGATCTCTACCCCCAGACCGTCCAGATATGCCTGAATCTGTGCACCAATCACGGAACGGGAGCTATAGCGAATAAACTGCAAACGATGGGATAGTTGAATCAGGTTCTCGACCGGCTGTAGCGGAAAATCTTTGGGAAAAACGGCGAAATAAGATTCACTGAATAATTTCTGGCGGCTGATACCAGCTCGCTTGGTTGAGCCTTCGGTAGTAATGGCAATATCCAGCAAGCGGTTATTCATCTGCTCATCCAGTACCGGGGTAATACCCGACCAGAGCGTGATCTTGAGCGATGAATTCGATAGACCTTTGACGAGCTGCGGGCCAATGGTCGCAGCAAAGGAATCTACACAGCCAATCTTGACGGTGGTTCCTTTAGCACGCATGACGTTTCTTGCATTGCTGATCAGCTGGCTGGCATGCTCGATCAGCAAACCGGCATCCTGATACAGACGCATGCCCGCCGGCGTTGGCCGGGCAGGACGGAATGACCGGTCCAGCAGGGGTACGCCAATAATTTCTTCCAGCGCCCGCACATGCTGTGATACAGCCGCCTGGGATACCCGCAACTGAATGGCAGCTTTAGAAACCGACTCTAGCTCGACAACCGTAACCCAGGTCTGGAGTAAATCAAGTGGCGGACATGTATTCATTGCAAGACCAGCATCAAGGGTGATTCTCCAGTTTAGCATAAGGAAAGGCCATGCTTGGCATGGCCCTCTCCTTACAGGGTCTCAGACAAAATCATCAATTGGGTGTTGCCACCCGATGCACTCGCATTAATCGATACCACCCGTTCTTTAACATACGGATGCACATTGAAGTAGTCGTTACTACATTCAAATACCGGGCAACCTTCGTTTCTCAGGCTACTGACTAGACCCGAGTCAACCTTGTCGCTGGCCATATAGAGTGCAGCATCTATTTTGCTGTAGTTAACCGATGCTTCGTTCACATTATCAATCAGTACCAGATCAGACGACTTCAGCACCCCGGCCACAGATTCGGATAGCGAGCCTTTCTTGATAAATACTTTGTTCCCGAATGCAAAGGCACACAGGATAAGCCCCATCTGATTAGCCTCATTGGAACCCAGCACCAGCACATTGCCCCGCGGCATAAATTCCAGCGTATTTTCTTCCCCTGTCAACGATGGAAGAACAATCGGCATGGAACTGTCCACCAGATGGTATAGCTTGGCAATCAATTGCGACAAATACTGGCGGAACTCGTTATTAAAGCCGATATACTTCAACGAGAACTGGTACAGATCATTCAGCCGCGATTTGCGGGACTCGGCATTGTCCAGCAGTTTGGTCAGCCGAGCGGTCAGTTTGGCATTTTCATCCACAAACGGCATCTCGTAGTATTTATCATTGTTGATCAGCGCAGGACGCTGGAAGCAGGCATCCGTAGCCCATTCGGAACGCTTGAAACGTCCAAATGTCGAGATAGCCAGTGGGCCGTTATAGCTTGGCCCGGTGCAATACCTGCCCGCCCCTCCGCTAAGCTGCATGCCGGAAACACGACGGGAGATGTTCCGATTGACAAAGATCGACCCAGCCGTTGATCGGGACAAGATCTGCCCTACCGTTTCGTTGATCCTGGTATGCACACAAATGCTGTTCGCGTGCAGGGAGGTATCAAGCACGGCTAGCAGCTGATCCAGCTGGTCTGCCTCCCACCGGACTACATGGACGATCGGCGCACGCAGCGTGAGATCCGCATTCTTCAAGTCAGTCATGGTCCCCAAATCGACAATGCCCGGGTTGCAGAAATTACCATTGAGTGAAGACTTATCAAAACGTTTGGCCTGATACACCTTGAAGCGCAGTTTTTTCAGATGCTCAATATAACGGTCATATTCTTCTGCCAGGTCAGCCTGCGCTACGGGACCAATATCGGTAGACACTTTTCCGGAATGATTAATGGTACGCTCATTCAGCATGCTGCTGAGCATGGAGATAATGCTGTCTGCCGTGTCGGACTGGATGCACAGCAGCTTCAATGCATTCGGGTGCTGACCGGCAAAGTCAAAGGCAGAAACCATGACATCCGAAATGACTTGTTCTGGCAGTGCGGTGCTGTCCACAATCATGGCATTGGTGCCGGGAACAAAGGTTTGAACCAGCTTTGGCCCATTGCTCTGCGCTAATTGCGCACTCAGGCGGGAAAGCGCCACTTTACTAAGCGCATTGGCCACAATCACGTCTGTACGGAGCGTCTGAATGACCTTGGTGATATCCTCCTCATTGACGCAAGCAACCGCCACGGTGGTACGTGCCGCAGGCGACAAGGAAAACAGCTCGGCCGTGAGATGATTCACCAATGGCATCAAGCGGGGCACAGAGAGCAATAGCACCTTGGTATTGGACAAGAAGGCGCGCATCAAATCTGCAAACAGTGCACCTGCCTCGAACAATTCAGACCAGATGATCGTCACGGCATCTTTTGATTGTTCTGCAGCAAGCTGCACATCCGTAGACGCCTGAGTCGCATGCAAACGAAGAATGTTGATGACTTCCCTGACCTCGATGGCTGCATCACTGAGGGTTCTGCCAAAGTCATGTACCAGTATGGTGCCAAGGAATACGGCATTAGATTCAAGCACATCGGCCAGCTTGGCAATCAGCTCGGCTTTGGTGGCCAGCGCCATTTTTTCAAAACCGGCATCTGCAATGAAGCTGTTAAGGCGGATGCCGACAGCCTCCACGGGGACCATGTCTACTTGGTAAGCAAGCTGATTGAAGTCATTGGGTGCACGGAAAGCAAGGGTTGTGCTTGCCGCATGATTCCCACCATCACTCAAACGACGCGTCTCGCTGGTCAGCTTTTTCAATGCATCTGCAAATGCCTGGGTCGAGAAGTCCAGCGGATTGGCATTTTTCCGGCCAGGCAGGATATTGGGGGGCATCACGATTTTTGGATGCGGATAGCCTTTGGTTCTTTTGGCTTTCTCTACCGGATCGGCAACGATCTCTGCAATCGATACCGCCGGGTCCACAATCTGGTTTACAAATGATGAGTTGGCACCATTTTCCAGCAAACGTCTGACCAGATACGCCAAGAGTGTTTCATGCGGGCCAACAGGGGCATAGATGCGGCATGCCTTGCCAAGCTTGTCTTTGCCTACTACCTGGTCGTAGACGCTTTCGCCCATGCCGTGCAAGCACTGGAACTCGAACTGTTTGCCGCTGCCCAGACAATAGACGGCGGCAATGCTGAATGCATTGTGAGTGGCAAACTGCGGGAACACGGCGTCTTGTGCTTGCAGCAGCGCCCGGGCACACGCGATGTAACTGACATCCGAGTGTACTTTACGGGTAAAGACCGGATAGTTGGTAGTACCTTCACTCTGGCAACGCTTGATTTCAGAGTCCCAGTAAGCACCTTTCACCAGTCGTACCAGAATCTTGCGTCTGGATTCCCGCGCCAATGCAATAATGAAGTCCACCACGGCACGGCCACGCTTATGATAGGCCTGTAACGAAATGCCCAAACCATCCCAGCCAGCCAGGCTCGGCTCTTTGGCCAGTCGTTCCAACATTTCCAGCGTCAGGTCAAAACGTGCGACTTCTTCCTGGTCCAGATGGAAACCGATATTGCATTGCTTGGCCAATTGGGCCAGTTGCAGCAGCTTGGGGTACATTTCCTGAATGACCCGTTCATGCTGCATCACTTCATAACGAGGGTGCAAACCAGAGATTTTTACCGACACACCAGGCCCGTCAATCGGACCTTGCCCGCCCCCCGCTTTACCGATTTCCTCGATCGCATGGTAGTAATCTTTGAAATAGCGGTCGGCATCTTCTACCGTAAGCGCAGCTTCACCCAGCATATCATAAGAATATTTATAGCCACGCTCCTCGCGCTTGCTGGCTACCTTGATGGCTTCCTCAATCGACTGGCCAGTAACAAACTGATTACCCAGCAGCTTCATGGCATAGGCCACACCGGCACGAACGGCCGCTTCGCCGCCTTTCCGGATCACGCTGGTCAGTGCTTCTGACAGTTTGGCGTGATCATTCTTTTTGAGCAGCTTACCGGTCACCAGCAAGCCCCAAGCGGTGGCATTCACAAACAGCGATGGGGATTTCCCCAGATGGGACTTCCAGTCCCCATCGACAATCTTGTCTCGAATGAGCTTGTTACGGGTGCCGGTATCAGGGATGCGCAACATGGCTTCCGCCAGACACATCAGGGCAATACCTTCTTTACTATCCAGAGAGAACTCTTGTGTCAGCAGATCAATGCCACCCGCTGTAGTACGTGCTTCCCGGACCCCCTCGGCCAACTTGGTTGCGAGTAACTGAATTTCCGTGATCTCATCTGCAGAGAACTCTGCTTCTTGCATCAGCCGGTTGATAACCAGTTCTTCTTCCTGGGTATTGTCGAATGCTATTTTTCCTTTGAGCAAGTTAAGCTCTTCACCGTTACTCATCGCTGAAATTGTCATGATAATTCCTTAATAAATTACAAGCTGCCTGATCTGATTCTTTCTGTACGTCTTCTGAGTAGCTCTAACGTAATCAGCATGATGGTTGACATGACAATCAGGATTGTCGCTACGGCAAGAATCGTTGGACTCAGCTGCTCCCTGATGCCTGACCACATTTGCCGCGGCACGGTCCGCTGATCTGCGCTAGTCAGGAAGATGGCCACCACGATTTCGTCAAACGAGGTGGCAAAAGCAAACAGCGCACCGGAGATCACGCCCGGGGCAATCAGCGGCAATTTCACCTGAAAGAAACATTGCAGCGGAGAGGCGCCGAGAATCCGACCTGCCCGGGTTAAGGTCTCGTTAAAGCCAGCCAGTGTCGCGGTCACGGTCACAATCACAAACGGAACACCTAGCGCCGAGTGGGCCAAAATCAAGCCAAGCAGGCTGTTTGATAACCCAATCGGGCTAAAGGCAAAGTAGACACCTACCGCAGTAATGATCAGTGGCACGATCATGGGGGACATCAGTACCCCTTTTAGCCATGCCAGCCGTTGCAAGCGGGGATGCATCAGCCCAAGCGAGGCCATGATGCCCAGCACCGTCGCAATCAGTGTCGAAATCACGCCCACCAGCAAGGTATTCTTGAGCGAACTGATCCAGACAGGACTGGTAAAGAATGCCTCATACCACTTCAGACTCAGTCCCGGCATCGGATAAGTGAAATAGGGCTCCGAGTTAAATGACAAAGGGATGATGACAATGATCGGAATAATCAGGAAAACCAGTATCAACAGCGAATAGATCACATGCAGATACTTGGCAAGCTTTCCCCAAAGATTGGTATATGCCGGGAAATTCATCATACTGTTATCCTAATTTCATGCCTTTGCCGCCGGTCATGCGGACAAACACAATGTAAAGAACCATCACGCCACCCAACAGCAAGACGGACAAAGCGCTCGCCAGGCCCCAGTTGAGCGTAGTGTTCACGTGATTCGCAATGTAATAACTGGCCAGCTGATCATCTGCCCCACCCACCAGCGCCGGGGTGATGTAATAGCCAATGGCCAGGATAAAACTCAGGATGCCAGCCGCCACCACGCCAGGCAGGGTCTGCGGGAAGTACGCGTTAAAGAAGGCCTTGATGGGACCGGCCCCCAGAGAACGTGCGGCTTTGACATATACCGGCGAGATACCCTTCATCACGCTATACAGCGACAGAATGGAATACGGCAGCAAGATGTGGGTCATGGAAACCAGCACCGAAAACCGGTTGTAGATCAGCTCCAGCGGCTTCAGTATCAGCCCTAGTTCCAGCAAGAACTGATTGATCGGCCCGTTGGTTTGCAACATCACGATCCAGGAAGTGGTACGTACCAGAAACGACGTCCAGAAAGGTAGCAACACCAGGATCATCAGCGGATTGCTGAACTTGCTCGGCAGCGCAGCCAGAAAAGACGCTACCGGATACGCAATCAGCACACACAACACAGCAACGGTCAGACTGACCACAATCGTCCGGATGAAAACATCCTGATACAAACTGTCTGCAGGGGCGTTATGGACCACATTGCCGAACTCATCTCTTGTGTAATCAAATGCATTCAGGAAGTAATCAAACGTCAGTCGCTGTGACGAAAACTTGATGATGGTCCATGTGCCAATCTGACCCCATCGTTCATCGGCGTCGATCAGCGACTGCTTTGCATCCTTCAGGTCCATGCCGTCCAGATGGCGCATGGTTTTCATGATCAATGAACGCATGCCCGACTGCTGAAAATTCAGTCTTGTTGCCACACGGCTATTGCCATCGTCTTCAATCGACTTTTGCAAGTCCACAACCAGATTTGAGTAGGTCTGGCTGTCAGGCAACTGCTTTTTGGCCGGGTCCCAGGCGGCAAGCGACTGAGTCAGTGCTGGCCACTCGGTCGGGATCACATCATCCGTTACCGACTTGAACAGCAAACTGCCAATCGGCAGAATGAACGTAAACATCAGAAAAACGAACAAAGGCAAAATGAGTAGCAGTGCCTTATACAATCCGAAACGTTCAGACTTTCTTAAATTCCGCTTCAGCACTTTGGCTTCAGCAGAAGTTAATGTTTCTGTATATGTACTATTGGTCATGATCGGTCATTGCGGCAGGCACCGCCCTCCCTGTCTATCGGTTACTTGCGACCTAGCCAAACCGCAAACTTCTGGTTCAGCGCATCTGCGTTATCGGCCCAGAAAAGAGGATCAACATCGAGTGATCCTTTTTGGTGTTCTGGTGCAGTCGGCAGATATTTGCCCACTTTAGGATCGACCAGTGAAACAGCCGATTTCCGCAACGGACCATAAGCAGTGCTGGTAGCCAGATCAGCCAATGCCTGCGGTTTTGTCGCTTCTTTGATGAATGCCTTGGCAGCCGCCACATTCTTGCTGCCTTTCACAATGACATAACCCTCTATGTTCTTTAGCTGGCCATCCCACAGGAACTCAAACGGCTTTTTGTCATTCATGATGGCGGTATAGATGCGTGCGTTGTACGCACTGGCCATCGTTACCTCGCCGTCAGCCAGCAGCTGGGGGGGCTGTGCACCCGCCTCCCACCAGACAATCGAAGACTTGACGGTATCGAGCTTCTTGAAGGCGCGTTCAACACCGGCTTGCGTTGATAGCGTTTTGTATACCTGGGCAGGAGGTACGCCATCCGCGATCAGCGCCCACTCCAGCGCCCCTTCGGGTGACTTTCTTAACGCGCGTTTACCCGGAAATTTCTTCAGGTCAAAGAAATCTGCCACTGTTTTCGGTTGGCTTCCCTTGAACTTGTCTTTGTTAAAGACAAGAATGGTGGACCAGCTGATATTGCCCGCCATGCAGTTATTGATCGCCCCCGGCAAGTAATCTGACTTGGCCGGCTTGCCGCTCTTGTCTTTGGCAAGGTCGATATCCGGATTGATTTTCTCCAGCAGACCTTCGTCACAGGCACGGATGACATCACTTAATTGCATGTCCACGATATCCCAAGTGACGTTCTTGGTCTGAACCTGCGCCCTGACCTGAGCAATCCCGCCGTTGTAAGCGTCAGTTTTGATATCTACCTTGTTGGCGATACCAAATGGTTTCACCGCGGTTTTTTCCTGTGCTTCCTGATACGACCCGCCCCAAGAGGTAAATGATAGGCTGGACGATGCTTGTGCACCGGTCACTGCAAATGCAGCCAGTACAGATAAATATGTTTTGGTTTTCAGTTTCACGACTCTTCTCCCGAATACAACTATTGCAGTGCGCAACAAACCTTTTCAGACCAGCCAATCTTCACCATGTCTCCAATCTTGTGATTGAAGATGGCGCCATTATTGGTCACTTTGGCAACAAAGCTTTCTTTACCACAGGCCTTCATCATGACCCGAGTGTGATCACCGTAATAAATCAGGTCGGTAATCTTGGCCTGGAAGCAATTCATATGGTTTTCATCTCTGATACCCAGCGTGACCTTCTCTGGCCGAAGCGAAACAGATACCCGGTTACCCACCTCTAGCGATTGGAAATTGCTGCTGCAGACGGTATCGCCACTCTCTGTTTCTACGTGACAGATGCCGTTTTCAATTGTCTTGATAACCCCGGAAATATCATTGTTCTCACCAATGAAATTGGCGACAAATGCGTTCTCGGGTGCGTCGTACAATTTGGCAGGTGTAGCCAGCTGCTGGATGATCCCGTTGTTGAAAACCGCAATCCGATCTGACATGGTCATGGCTTCACTCTGATCATGGGTGACATACACCACAGTCAGGCCGCTTTCCTCGTGGATTCGCTTGATTTCAAACTGCAATTGCTCACGCAGTTGTTTGTCCAGTGCGCCTAACGGTTCATCCATCAGCACGATGGAAGGTTCAAACACCAGTGCACGGGCAACGGCAATCCGCTGCTGCTGACCACCAGACAATTGCCCTGGCATGCGAGAGGCAAAACGCTCCATGTTCACCATGGCCAAAGCGCGCTTTACTTTGCTCTCGATGTCAGACCTTGAGACTTTTCTCAGCTTGAGCGGAAAAGCCAGGTTTTCTGCAATCGACATATGTGGAAACAGGGCATAGCTCTGAAACACCATCCCGATATTCCGCTTTTCTGGCGGAATCTTGTTGATAGGCCTGTTTTCCAAGAGGATCTCACCATGAGTGGCGGTCTCGAACCCCGCCAGCATCATCAAACAGGTTGTTTTGCCTGACCCCGAAGGGCCAAGCATGGTGAGAAATTCCCCTCGTTTAATGTCCAGATTCAGATTTTTGACGACCAGTGTTTCACCGTCGTAAGTCTTCTGGACACTTTTGAACGAGACGATATTATTCATTTCTTTACCCGGCAGTTATTGACCAAATACCCAGTTCGGATCAACGAAATAGGACTCTTTGACAGTGCGTGGAGACACCCAGCGCATCAGGTTCAGCCATGAGCCGGCCTTGTCATTGGTACCACTGGCACGCATGCCGCCAAACGGTTGCTGACCGATCATCGCGCCAGTTGGCTTGTCATTGATGTACAGGTTGCCCGCTGCATTCACGAGCGCTTTTTCTGCCTGCACCAGTTTGTAGCGCTCGGTACAGAAGATGGAGCCAGTCAAGGCATACGGGCTGGTCGCATCAATCAGTTGCAGCGTGTTGTCCCATTCCTGGTCTTTAAAAACGTATACCGTCAGTACCGGGCCAAAGAGCTCTTCTTCCATCAGGTTGTGTTTAGGGTTGCTAACCTGGATGATGGTCGGCTCAACAAAGAAACCGGGCTCACGCCAGGTCTTGCCGCCGTACACAATCTGGCATTCTTTGTCGTCTTTGGCGCTCTGGATGCGAGCGGTCAGCTTCTCGTGAGATTCTTTGCTGATCACGGCACCCATGAAGGTAGACAAGTCCGCCACATCGCCCACTTTCAGGGTGGCTAGCATGCTCTGCATCTTGTCTTTGACAGATGGCCACAGAGACTCTGAGATATAAGCACGTGAGGCTGCGCTACATTTCTGGCCTTGGTACTCAAATGCACCGCGGATCAGCGAAATCGCAACGACATCGGCATCTGCAGAGGCATGTGCCAAAACAAAGTCTTTACCACCAGTTTCACCCACAATGCGCGGAATACTCTTGTAACGAGACAGGTTATCCGCCACGCCTTTCCACAAACCCTGGAACACTTCAGAAGAGCCGGTGAAGTGAATGCCGGCCAAATCTCTGGAGCCCAGTGCAGCAGCTGAAACTTCGCTAGCCTTACCTGGCATGAAGTTGATTACGCCGGGTGGCAGGCCTGCTTCTTCCAGTGCCTGATAGAAAATGTAGTTGGCCAGCGAGGCCTTCTCGGCCGGTTTCCACAGAACGGTGTTACCCATCATGGCAGGCGCGGTCGTCAGATTGCCGCCGATTGCCGTGAAGTTGAATGGAGAGATGGCATACACAAAACCCTCCAGCGGACGCCAGTCGATGCGGTTCAGCGCGGTTGGCACGGTCAGCGGCTGTTCTGCATAAATGCGCTGTGCGTTGTAGGCGTTAAAGCGCAAGAAATCGATCAGTTCATTGCCACTATCAGGGTCTGCCTGATCAATGGTTTTACTCTGACCCAGCATGGTTGCGGCATCAATCTCGATACGCTTTTTCTTGTCGATGATTTCTGCGGTACGATTCAGGATTGCTGCTTTGTCGGCAAAAGAGGTGTTGGCCCAGTCTTTTGCAGCATCGGCACAGGCAGAGATGCCTTTTTCGATCATCTCTTTGGTTGGGCGATGAATACGGGCAATGACACGAGACTGGTCATGCGGAGGACGAACCTCGATGATGTCTTCGGAGTAATACTTCACCCCGCCAATCACCGCTGGAATATCTACTACAGGTGCATTTGCCAGTTGGTCTTTCAGTTTTTCAGTTTGGGGCAGACCTGCCTTAAATGAAAGTTCTGGGTCGTTTTTCGGGTACGGGATATTTGGAACAGAGTTCATGATTACTCCACTAGCAAACAAAAAAATGTGAAAAAGCTGCGCACAAGAACGGTAGGTTTTTGCCTCCTGAGTAGGATAGACCAGTGCGATTTTTTACCCCCTGTCATCAACACCTTCTTATATTTAGTATCACGAAACTTAATACAAACTGACTGTTGAAGCGGCCCCCCAATAATCTGCCCCACACCTTCTGATACCTACACACATCCAATCGTCCAGAACAATCAAAAAAGACATCACGACTAAAGTTGAAAATGGATTCACACTCACAGAAAGATCACCCTCTCCGCACCCTGCTGGCAAACGAAGTACATGCCAGGCCCTTCCTGAAAATCCAGCATCGCTCCATCATTTTTCATCTGGGCATTTTTAGCTCGGAGGACCCCGACGTGCATGAGCGCTTGCTGAATCAACTCTGCGCAGCCCTTGGCATACAACCACCCGCACAAGATATCTCTGCCTTTTTTCACGAAGAAGCCGGTGTCACGGTCAAGTGGTCACGGCATACGGAGTTCTCCAGCTATACCTTTGTGTATGATTTACCCAGCATCGACACGGACGAGATCCTGTTGTGTCACCATCATTTATTGCCGCCATCCTGGTATCAGTCCATCCAGCATTGCCTGATTACCGCGGTCCGGGTACTGGCCTTGAATCGAGAGGATTACCAGGAAAAAGAACGGATCGCCCACCAACTGTTTAATGGCCGCACGCTGGTGAACTCCCGTGTACTGAGCGGCGGAGAAGTGTTGTGTGACTGGAAACTGAATCCGGATGGCTTTTCCAGCATGCTTGTTTATGACGTGGATTTTCGTGAACGACAGCTTGGCCGGGCCGTGCAGCGATTACTGGAAATTGAAGACTATCGGATGATGGCCTTGTTAGCCTTGCCCATCGCCCGGCAAATGGCACAAGAGCTATTCTTTCTGGAATCCGAATTATCCAGTTTTATTGCCCTGATCGATGCAGGCCAGACAACAAGCGATGCAGACCTGTTGATTCAATTAACCAGCCTTTCGGCAAAAATTCACAAGTACTACCACCATAGCTCGCGCTTCTCTGCCTCAATTGCCTACGACGATATTGTGAGATCGAGGATTCATGAGCTGCGTGAAACCAGAATCGAAGGCTACCCGACAGTAGGCGAGTTCATGGACAGGCGCCTGAAGCCCGCTATTGATACTTGCCGCACCATCATTGTTCGGCATGAGCAATTGGCCAAAAATGTTTCCCGGGCGGCAGACCTGTTGCGTACACGGGTGAACTTGGTGCAGGAGAAGCAAACCAACTCCTTACTGGCGGGCATGAACAAAACGGCCAACTCGCAATTACTGATGCAAAAAGCCGTAGAGGGATTATCCGTTGCCGCTATCAGCTATTACATCGTCAACCTGATCGGTGTGGGACTCAAGGCCGTCCACCATCTGGGGGTTGACGTGAATGTAGAGGTCGCAGAATTCCTGATCCTGTTTCCAACCGTGTATATGGTGTACAAGCACTCGCTCGCCATCAAGAAAATCAAGGTCTGATAAAAAAATGCCCGGGTAGAGTACGGCGCCCGGGCACTATCAGCAGAGTGAGGAGAAATAACTGTAATCAGGAAACCGCGCCCAGGCCGTATTTACCGGTCAGAAGCGAGCCGCTGGTAAAACGGTCGTAAGCATAAGGCGCCAGATCAATATCCGTTTTCAGGCCCATGGCCTGTTGGGCCAGCAGCAAGCCAACACCGGGGGACAATTTGAAGCCATGACCCGAGAAACCAAAAGCGCAGGTGAAGCCTTCGATGCCCGGCAAAAAGCCCATCACAGGGTTCCAGTCCGGGGTTACATCGTAAACACCGGTCCAGGAGGACGCCAGCCCGGCTGCTTCATAGGCCGGGAAGCGTTCTGCCACCTGCGCACCGACTTCGACCACGTAATCCAGCGGGATATCGGCCTGTTCTGTCTCCGGGTTATTCAGCGAGTCACCGACAATGCCCTCGCTGACCAGCATCTGGTTACCGCCATAACTGCGGCAGTACAACATGCCAGGCGAGCCCAGGTCCTTATACACCGGCATCTCGTAGGTATACGCGGCCCCCGCACATTCAAGCGACATCACCGCATGGCGTTCCGGCACCAGCGGAATATCAATCCCGGTCCATTCTTTCAGCACACCAGACCAGATGTTCTGGGTGCTGACGATATGGGAAGAATAGAACTCACCATCCGTTGTCTGAATACCAACCACTTTGTTGCCCTGCTTGATCAGCCCCGTTACTGCCACACCTTGCTTGACGTCCACACCGCGCTTACGGGCGCCGGCGGCAAAAGAACTGGCAACCAGATACGCATCAGCAAAACCGGCTTCCGGCTCATAGCCGATCAACGCAGAGTCTTCAAACTGGGCAATCGGCAACAACTCTTTGGCTTCCGCCCTGGAAAGAAAGTCCACCTGGATACCCATGTCGCGCTGGGCGTCCAGCGCCCCTTTCAGGGCCCCCAGCTTGTCATTGTCTGGAGAGGTAATCATATAGCCACATTTCACCAGGCCACACGATGCTTCCGGGTCTTCCAGATAGTCGCTGAAGTTCTTGAACACATCCCATGAGTGCTTGGCAATTTCCACATTCTGCACCACAGAATAGTGGGTTCTCAAAATACCGGATGACTGGGAGGTTGTTCCTTCACCTACTTGGCCTCTGTCAATCAACAGCACATTCTTAGCCCCGAGCTTTGCCAGATGAAAAGCGGTAGAAGTACCAATCACCCCTGCGCCAATCACAATGTAATCGTAATTCTGATTCATACCAACCTCCTGTTTGATTGGTGTCATCATAGAATCACAATTCAATCGCCGAGACTTCATAAGCAATGCTTATCTTAAAGTAAAGATAACTTTATGCAGCCCGATCATATTTTCCTGAAAACAATAATCCTTGTTTTCGGAGGAAATGATGAAAACGTTCAATTTGATACAGGGCACAGCGCCTATCCTGATCTCTCTGCCCCATATTGGCACCGGGCTGACCGAAGAGATTCGCGGGCAATTAACCGACGATGCCAAATTTCTGCCGGATACCGATTGGCATCTGGGCGAGCTGTATGATTTTTTTGCGGATATTGGAGCATCCATCATTACCCCCCTGTACTCCAGATACGTGATTGACCTCAACCGCAGTAACCAGAACGAAAGTCTGTACCCGGGAAAAAACACTACCGGCCTGTGTCCTGCTACCACGTTCATGGGCACTCCTTTGTATAAAGACCCGTTAGTGCTCACCGACGGAGAAATCCAAGCGCGCATTCAAGACTTCTGGTCGCCCTATCATCTGGCATTGCAAAACGAAATTGCACGTCTGAAATCTGTCCATGGTCAGGCCTTGGTATGGGAGGGACACTCGATCGCCAGCGAGCTGCCTTACCTGTTTGAAGGCTTGCTACCGGCATTTAACTTTGGCACGGCAGATGGTGGGGCATGTGATGATCAGATTCTTGCCGCGGTACTGGCAGCAGCAGACAGGCTGCAACTGGACTTTGTAGCAAACCAGCGCTTTAAAGGCGGTTTCATTACCCGCAACTATGGCGCCCCTGCGCAACACGTCCATGCTATCCAGCTGGAAATGAGCCAGCGGATCTACATGAACGAATCATTTCCGTATGCATTGAATAACACCCAGGCACCCGAGGTGAAATCCACCCTAAAGATGCTGATCCAAGCAGCGTTTGATGCCATGTCAGCCCTCAAACCATAAGATCACAATGGAAAATCCCCTGGCGAAAAACCGGACCAGGGGACTTCAGGACGACACCCAGCGTTACATCGACGTATAATTTGGTCCGCCGCCCCCTTCAGGCGTCACCCAGGTGATATTCTGTAGCGGATCTTTGATATCGCACGTCTTGCAATGCAGGCAGTTCTGGGCATTGATCACCAGTTTTTTATCCCCGCCTTCCTCGCTAAACTCGTACACCCCGGCCGGGCAATAGCGGCTCTCCGGACCATCATAATGGGCCAGATTATGCATCACCGGAATCTTCGGGTCCGTCAAACGAAGATGTACAGGCTGATTGTCGTTGTGATTGGTATTGGATAGATAAACCGAAGACAACCGATCAAACGTCAACTTGCCATCGGGCTTGCTGTACTGGATTTTCGGGAAAGCACTTGCCCGCTTGAGCTTGGCTGCATCTTTGGTTCTGGAATGTACGGTCCAGAAGTACTTGCCCCTCAGGATTTTCTGTTCCAGACCCACCATCAGGGTGCCGATGATCAAGCCTTTGTTCATCCACGGCTTGAAGTTTCTGGCTTTGTGCAATTCCGCTTGCAGCCAGGAGGACTTGAACAAGTCGGCATACGTTGACAGCACATCCCGCTGGCGACCTTGCTGCAGCGCCTGAGCAATGGCTTCTGCCGCCATGGCACCACTTTTGATGGCAGCATGGCTACCCTTGATTCGGGAAGCATTCAGGAAACCCGCATCACAGCCAACCAAGACGCCACCCGGGAAGCAAAGCTTGGGCAGACTGTTTAAACCGCCAGCGGCAATGGCCCGTGCCCCATAGCTGATTCGCTTGCCACCTTCCAGCAACCGGGCAACAAAAGGATGCGTCTTGAGCTTCTGGAACTCCTCAAAAGGCGACAGGTGCGGGTTCTCGTAACCCAGGCCAACCACCATGCCGATGAAAATCTTGTTATCCGCCGCATGATACAAAAATGCCCCGCCATAGGTATGACGATCGAGCGGCCAGCCTGCCGTATGGATGACCTTGCCCTCTTCATGCAGCTCGGGTTTGATCTCCCATACTTCCTTGATGCCAAGACCATAACTTTGCGAATCAGCCTCGTTATCCAGGCCAAATTGCTTGATTAGTTCCTTGCCCAGATGGCCCCGCGCCCCTTCCGCAAACACGGTGTATTTCCCGTGGATTTCCATGCCGGGCTGATAGCCATCACTCAACGAACCATCTTTGTTGATACCAAATGCGCCGGTTTCTACCCCGATCACTTCTCCTTGTGCACCATACACTACCTTCTGGGCCGGAAAACCAGAGAAAATCTCCACACCTAGACTTTCGGCCTGTGCGGCCAGCCATTTGGTGACATCACCAAGACTGACAATATAGTTACCCTCGTTATGAAAGCAGTCAGGCAACAAAAAGTGGGGTAATTTGTATGATCCCTTTGAGCCCAAAAAGTGAAACTCATCAGCGACAACCCGAGTTTTTAGCGGCGCACCCAAGGCTTCCCAATCCGGTAGCAACTCCGTCAGGGCTTGCGGGTCCATCACTGCCCCCGACAGAATGTGAGCGCCTGGTTCAGACCCTTTTTCCAGAACGCAAACATTAATCTCGGTTTGCTGAATCTCGGCCAATTGCTTCAGTTTGATGGCCGTAGCCAGCCCTGATGGACCAGCTCCGACAATCACCACATCATATTCCATTACCTCACTCATGCCGGTACCCCTTAAAGTCTGGCCGTCAGGGCAGGAATCACTTCATTCAGATCACCCACCAAACCATAGTCAGCAATCGAAAAGATGGGGGCATCCTTGTCTTTGTTGATGGCCACAATCACTTTGGAGTCTTTCATGCCGGCCAGATGCTGGATGGCGCCCGAGATACCAATGGCAATGTAGAGTTCCGGCGCGACAATCTTGCCGGTTTGCCCCACTTGCAAATCATTCTGCACATAGCCCGCGTCTACCGCTGCACGAGAAGCCCCTAGTGCAGCTTTCAATTTATCCGCCAGTGGGATCAGCAGACCATCAAAGTTTTCTTTGGAGCCCAGCCCTCGGCCGCCAGACACCACAACTTTGGCTGTATTCAATTCAGGGCGATCATTCTTGATCTCGTCAACAGACAGTACTTCTTTCTTGGCAAAGAGTGCCGGTGTACTGATCTGCTCAATGGTAACCGGGGCAACATTCGCCAACTCAGTGCTAAATGACGTCGTGCGAATAGTTACCAGCTTGATTTCGTCACTGGATTCCACCGTAATAAACGCATTACCCGCATAAATGGGTCTGACAAAGGTTTTCTGGTCAATGATGTCCACCACATCAGACACCTGACTGACGTCCAGTTTGGCCGCAACACGTGGCATAAAGTCTTTGCCGAACACATTGGCCGGCGCAAAAATAAACTGGTACGCCTTGGCAATCGACACCACGACGGATGCCACATCTTCACCCATCAGGTGCTTGAACTTGCCATCCGTGCAACCCAGCACTTTACGCACGCCAGCCAGACTAGCAATCAACGACGTAGCCGCAGCCACATCATCGCCCATCACCAGCACGTCCACCTGTTGGCTCACCTTGAGTGCCGCAGTGATGGTGGCATGGGTAGACAGTTTGACTTCTTTGTTTTTTACTTCAGCAATTACTAATGCATTCATTTCATCACCTCGATTCAGGATGGATTAGGCGTTCTTGAGTTTCTCGACAAGTTCTTCAACAGAAGACAAGATGATTCCTGGCTCACGTCCCTTGGGTTCAAAATAGTTCTTTACGGTTAATCGAGACTGATTGGTCATCTGCACTTCCGCGTTTGGCACAACACGGATTTCTTTCTTTTTCGCCTTCATGATATTTGGCAAGGTCACAAATCTCGGCTCGTTCAGGCGAAGATCCGTCGTCAAGACGGCAGGGAGTTGCAGTTTCACGTTTTCAACGCCACCATCGACTTCCCGCTTCACGATTGCCACACGATCTGCAATCGTAATCTCGGAAATATTGGTGGCCTGCGGGAAGTCATTTAACGCAGCAAACATCTGGCCGGTCTGGTTTGAGTCATCATCAATTGCCTGTTTGCCAAAGAAAATCAGATCGGCATTAATCGACGCATTCACTTTGGTCAGGGTCTTGGCAATGGCCAACGGCTGCAGATCCATCCCCGTCTCCACCAGAACAGCACTATCTGCACCAATCGCCAGCGCGTTACGCAAAGTCTCCGTTGAGCCTTGGTCGCCACAGGTAATCGCAATAACCTCCGTTGCAATCCCTTTTTCTTTCAGCCTGACCGCCTCTTCGATAGCGATCTCGTCATACGGATTCATGCTCATCTTGGCACCGGTTACATCCACCCCGCTGCCATCCGCTTTTACGCGGATCTTTACATTGGAATCCACCACTTTTTTAATGCACACCAGTACTTTCATTACCGTATTCCTTTATAAGGTCACTACAATCATTCTTGATTTCTTGCTACCTTCAGTTGATCTGATCTGAATATCCGTGTTTGACTCAACCGACAGCACATTGCCTGCAGACACCGCTTTGCATCTGCCATCGCAGGTAATCTCAATCTCATTCAGTGTTATGCATATGTATTTCCCGGGCCCGATTTTGTAGCAACCATCAATACCAATGACCTGAGCACTCACAGCATCAGATGCCGACATGATGTTCAGAATATTCGGCTCTCCCGATTTGACGTTTCCATATAACGCCCTGTCGCCTTGATATTGATAAGGCCTCAAATACTTGAGCTGTACAGATTCGCCATCCAGAAAATCGAGTTTGATATCACTCGTCGTCAGCAGAATGCTGATGCGGCGAATGCCAGGGAACCGGGAAAACTCAACTGACTTGTTAAAGTAAGCAAGACTCACTCTGACGCTGTCAGATTGACGCGTATAACCGCTAAAGAGTAATCTGGTTTTACCCAAACCGTTTTTCCATAAAACCGGTTCAGATTTGTTAATGCTGTATACGTCAAGCATGTTTCTCGCTCCTTTTGCAAGGATTCTAGTGTCGACGTTTAATCCCCCGTCTTTGCATAAGAAAATCTAATACTAAACCTTCGATTTGGTGTTCTATGGCACCATGACGCCCATCACATAAGCGATATAAATTTCAATTTATTCAAATAGTTATTAATTTAAACAATCTTTCGGACCATGCTAGCTTGTGCTATCAAAGTCCTTGTTCTCATCTCTTTTATGTAGAAAAGTTATCGGTCTACGCATAGACCAATAGCAAATCATTGGCATTCACCGACTGACCAGGTTTGACCAATACCTCCTTGATCACACCACCCTGCTCCGCACGGATCGCCGTCTCCATCTTCATCGCTTCAATCGACACCAGCGAGTCGCCTTGCGCTACCTTCTGCCCCAGTTGTACCGACACCGTCCCCCCCATCCCCGGCATCAGGGCACCCACGTGGTTACTGTTACCGGTCTCGGTCTTACGCGCTTCGGCTTACTTGCCGGCGCCGGCTTTCGGCACGCGCTGCTCGCCATTCAGTTCGAAGAACAGCTTCACTTCGCCGTCTTCCGGCAGGTCCGCCTGACTGTTGATTTGATAACTGATGTTGAATCGTTGGAGAAGCGACTAGCGGCTATGAGTCTAAAGCAGGCGTAGATAGAGATGAGAAGCAGATGCTCTCTATCTTGAATAGGGTAAAGTAAGGGAGGTTCGAGCGTAGTGACTGAGGCTAGGATAGATGAGGAGATCGATCGGTTTGCCCGAGGATTTGTCGGTGGATCTGTTGGGTAAACAACTATTCGGCCAAAGCAGAAATATAATATTCTACTACCTGCATGCGTGACGCCATCTGCATCCGGGCATCCCTTGACATTTTCAGGCCCGGTATCTTTTATGGGTGGCAGAAGGCAGCTCGCCAAACAGATGGCAATAATCCTGGGCAAACGCACTCAGATGGAGAAATCCCCATTGCGTGGCAGCAAAAGTGACGGACTCGCCCCGAATCAACAAAGTCCTTATGTGATTCAGCCTTACCGCCCGCAAATAGCTGACCGGGTTCATGCCCAGCGCGTATTCAAACGCATACTGGATGGTCCGGCGACTTAATTGCAGCGCCACACACAGCTCGGCAATCGACTTCACGCACGTCGCCGGATTTTCCAGCAACGACTCAACCTGCCTGACTACTTGCCAGCTTTTCTTCAGCTTAGGGACTTCGCGATGGGCTTCGGTGTGGGCGGAGACAGACTCCAGCAGGCCGTACATCAACCAGCGCTCCAGCTGCGCCTGCTGCGATTGCCGTACACCTTCATCCGCCACGGTATCCAAATCCTGCAACTTGCTGACGGTAGAAATTAGACCACGTACGTTTTCAGCAGCATCCGGTGTCAGCAAGATGGCCGGCGCATTCAGACGGCTGCGCAGTTCCTGTGCCAGCGCCTGATTGGCAGGAGTACTCAGCTGCTCGGTTGCCAGTTCCACATTGGCAACCAGATGGCATTCCGGCGATGCAAATTCGAATTCGGGATAACAGGAAAACACATGCAGAGTATCTCGGCTGCTTTGCTCGCCGCAGATCTGGGCGTGGCCCTCCAGCGATAAAGGAATACCGACAGCCACTGTAGATGAAGGCACATGCCCGCGCTGCAAGATCCGCTTGTTCAGGTCTTCAATATGGATACTGATGCCTTCCCGCTTGATGATGCTGGAACACCCGCGGAACTTACCCGCCGAAATCTGCGTGTACTGAAGTTGCCAGTCAACAAACTGCTGTGCCTGATCTTCCGTGTTTCTGTTCACACTGTAGCTGCATTGCAGTATCTGCCGAGCAGATGGGGGGTAGTTCGTCAGCATGCTATCGGTTCCCAATGAACAATAGATGACCCGGTCACTGTCACCTCATCGGTGCAAGCAAAGCTTGTCGTGATCCTAGTCCCCTGTCAACCCTGCCGGCACATTTACATTTCCGCCAGTCGGAACAATATTTTCCATCCTTGCCAATATCTGATAGTGGCAGATCAAAGCATCCCTTAGATTTTCCCCCACAGGCCATATGACGCATCTTTTAGGCTGAATACGGTTTGACGACAAATCTCATCAGACATCCAGAGGGAGAGAGCATGGATATCGAAAACAGAAGTATCGAGTTCATTCCAGAGAATGAACGCTACGGGTCAGCCAAACGGCTATTTACCATCTGGTGCAGTGCCAACATGCAAGTGACCACCATGGTGATTGGTGCACTGGGGTAGTGGCCGGGCTGAATCTAGGCTGGACCTTCATCGGGCTGATCCTGGGCAACCTGATCGGCTCTATTTTCATGGCTGCCCACTCTGCACAAGGCCCGCATCTGGGCATTCCGCAAATGATCCAGAGCCGTGCACAGTTTGGCGTTCTGGGTGCCGGCGTACCGCTGGCCATTGTGGTCCTGGCCTACATTCTGTTTACCGCCGCCAACGGCGTCGTCATGCGCGACTCCATCAAGGCCGTGGTACCCGTCTCGGATAACAACGCCATCATCCTGTTTGGCGTCCTGACACTGATCGTCGGCTTTATCGGCTATGAACTGATCCACAAGATCGGCGCCTACATGAGCGCGGTGTCCTTCGTGATCTTCGCCATTGCCGCCTATGTCGTGCTGCAAAAAGGCCTGCCAGCGGGTGTCTGGGTGCTGTCTGCTACCACCTTCAAGTTCGCCACATTCTGTCTGGTCGTCACGCAAGCGGCATCCTGGACCTTGGGTGCCGGCCCTTATGTTGCAGATTACTCACGCTACCTGCCATCCAATATCTCTACCAAAGAAACCTTCTGGTACAGCTATCTGGGCATTGTGGTGGGTTCAACCGTAGTGATGCTGCTGGGTGCCATCATGGCCGCCGCTGCCATGGACGTCATAACCGACCCGGGCAGTGCCATTGCCAAGCTGTTCCCGGGCCACAAGCAAATAGCATACTACGTGATCATTCTGGGCGTACTGGAATGGAACGTAATGAACCTGTATAGCTCCTACATGTCCACTACAACCATTTTCACCGGCTTCAAAGGTGCACAACAGATCGGCATGCTGACCAAATTCATCATCATGGCTATCGTCGCAGCCATCGTCACCTGGATCGCCATCGCCGCCCAGTACAACTTTGGTGCCTACTTCAGCGACATCCTGATTGGTCAGGTCTATGTGCTGGTGCCATGGAGCGCGATTAACCTGGTGGATTACTA
The DNA here is from genome assembly GCF_000376945.1 of Leeia oryzae DSM 17879. Taxonomy (GTDB): domain Bacteria; phylum Pseudomonadota; class Gammaproteobacteria; order Burkholderiales; family Leeiaceae; genus Leeia; species Leeia oryzae. The sequence goes on along the minus strand of NZ_AQXU01000019.1, from coordinate 16,695 downwards.
CCTGATCCGCAAGGGCCGTTACAGCGTCCCAGCCATGTACGATGTCAACAGCATCTACGGCAAGGTCAACTGGAACACCCTGGCCATCTATGCCATCGCCGTTGTCGCACAAATTCCGTTCATGGAGTTGTCTTTCTACAAAGGGCCGATCGACCATATCGTCGGTACTGATATTTCCTGGTTGCCGGCACTGGTTATCCCGGGCGTGCTGTACTACCTGGTTAACCGCAACAAACAGCTGCATCTGGATGTCTTCGAAAGCAACCAATTCGCTTATGAAAACCGCTAACAAGACATCACCAGAGGAATAACAAGATGCCAAATCCATCAGGACGCCTTGCCGGAAAAGTCGCCATCATCAGTGGCGGCGCCAGTGGCTGCGGTGCTGCCGCGGCGGTACTCTTCGCCAAAGAAGGCGCCACCGTCGCCATCGTTGACCGCAACATCGAACTCGCCAGCGGCGTCGCGGCTGAAATCCGTGATACCGGCGGGGCCGCATCGGCACACTACGCCGACGTCGCCCGGCAGGCAGAGGTCAACGCAGCGGTCGCAGAAATCCAGGCCCGCCATGGCGACGCCGACATTCTGTTCAACCACGCCGGCACGCTCATCGTCAAACCGTTTCTGGAGATTCAGGAAAGCGAGTGGGACTGGCTGATGGGGGTCAACGTCAAAAGCATGTTCCTGATGACGCAAGCCGTGCTGCCGCAGATGCTCAGAAAAGGCAAAGGCAGCATCGTCTGCACCTCGTCCATCTCGGCCATCTGTGCAACCCCGGGAGAGGTGCTTTACGACGCCACCAAAGGTGCCTGCCACATGTTTGCACGGGCCATAGCCGTCGAATACCGCGACAAAGGTATCCGTTGCAACGCCGTGGCACCAGGGTTCATCCGCACCCCACACGGCATGAAGGAACTACAAGACCTGCATGCCATGGGGGTTGATGTCAGTGAAGAAGCCATCGTCCAACAGCAAGGTCGCCTGTGTGAACCCCACGAAGTCGCCAGTGCCGCGTTGTTCCTGGCATCAGATGAATCCAGCTTCGTTAACGGTACGCACCTGTTTGTAGATAACGCCTTTTCCGCTATGTAATGTTTACAGAGCAGTACCTGGGCTAACACCACCTCAAACAATTGAGGTGGTGTTTTTTTAAACTTGTGTTGATTGACCTGCATTTCATTTAATTGTCATTATCAAGCAGGGCGCTTGATGTAAGTACATGTCTATGAACGTTAAGACTATATATGCACTGCATCTTGGGCCTGAGCAGAAGCTGCTCATCGCAATTAATCCGTATTTCTCATATTCCATTAGGCTGATCAATTAAGACTGGAGTTGAATCGCTAAACAGTCACCTTCCTAGCGCTCAGGAATTAAGCATAGTCTTCTGATACGGTAATCGGTAGTCGCTCCATCGCTACGCCACCGGGCAAAAACACCTTTTCGGCAGCCGATACGGCAGCACGGGTCATCGCCGGGTCGTTAATCAGCGGGATAAACTCCCGCGTATTGTTCACAGTCACCTCGCAGCCATAGGCTGAACCGTCCCAGATTTGGAGATTCAAGCCAATATCCGTCATCAGTCACTATTCACTGCGTTTAACAGCAAGCGTTTTCCACTGGCCGCCCTTGAACTGAAATACACTTGCCGCTGCGTTTTTGAGTTCGCCACGTGCATCAAACGAAATTGTCCCAGTGATACCGTTGAAAGTCACTTTCTTCAAGGCAGACAAAAATTTAGCAGGCTCGGCCGAATTTGCATTTACCATCGCCGTGATAGCCGTCCAGGTTGCATCGTACGCAAATGGTGAATACTGCAATACGCCCTGCCCATACTTCTGCTTGAGTTTTTTGTCAAACTGAGCCCCTTTAGGCATGTCCAATAAAGGTAGCCCATAGTTCAATGCATAAACACCCTCGGCTGCATTTCCTGCCATCTTTACAAAATTCTCGTTGGGTAGATCACCAATATTCATAAACATGGCTTTCATCCCCAAGCTCCTCATCTGGCGAGCCATGGGTGCTGCCTGATAATCAAGCCCAGCAAAGAACACCAGATCCACATTTGCAGCCTTGCAGGATGTCAGCAGTGAACTAAAATCCGTTGCCTTGTCATTCGTAAACTCTCGTACCACCAGATTGCCGTTTGCTTTTTTGATCGATTTGGCAACTTCATCCGCCAAGCCCTGCCCATATGCCGTACGGTCATCAATCACCGCAATGCGCTTGGCTTTAAGGTCTTTCACCATATAGCTACCGGCATAGCGTCCAAGTGTTGAATCGCTATTAAGTACCCGGAACACACTAGAAAACCCTTGGCTAGTAAGTGTTGGATTAGTCGCTGAAGGTGATATCTGCGGAATCCCAGCTTGGGCATAGATACGTGAAGCCGGGATACTGGTTCCCGAATTATAGTGCCCAATCACCACTGCAACGTTGGCATCTACCAACCGTTGAGCGACCGTTGTCGCTGTCCTCGGGTCTCCCGCATCGTCTTCCGAGATCAACTTGAACTGAGCGGTTCTTCCTGCAATTTTAATCCGCTTGGCATTAGCCTCCTCAATAGCTAAAGCCACGCCATGCATCACATCTTCACCATTGGGGGCAGCAGGGCCGGTTAGTGGCGCAGCAAAGCCAATTTTGATAACGGTTATTTCTTCTGCACTAACAATTCGGCTTACTGTGCAAACAGCTAGAAAAATCATAAGTGTCTTAAAATTATTTTTCCAAATTTGCATTTTTTTCTCCTTTTTGTATGCAAATTGAGCTCCTACTTCCCAGCTTGCTTGTAATTTTTAATATAGTAATTGTTCTATAGCAATACAAATTCATTGGGTATATTTCAGCTCTACAATCTGTATAGGGTCCTTTATGATCTATCCCTGACCAAAAACTTGCCAGACGTCCTTTTTATGATAGCTTGAAGATGTCATTCACTCACTGAGGATTACATCATGCAACGCGATCATGCCTATACGGATTACCGTTCAACTTCCTACCAGTTGCATGGCGGCTGGTTTCCTCGCCTACCGTTGAGACTGCGCTATGACCTGGATGGCGACCGCTCCTTTGCCTATCAACTGGGAAGTTCACTTCGATTTGTCTGGCTTGTACTCACCGGGCCAAAACGCTTGCACGCACGCTGGGGAGGGTTGGCTCTGGATGCCGGGCTGATACTGACTAGCCTCTATCTGCTACAGGCGGTCTTTAGGATCTGACGCATTTATACTCAAGATGGGCTACTTATTCGTCTTTTTTAAGTAGTTCCATCTGAGCAAGGAATTTATCCATGCTGCCTCGCAAGCTTTCAGGGTCGATAGGCTCTACCCCCATTCGGCGCAGCGGTGTTTCCCACTCATCATAGTCAGTTGCAGGCACTCGAAACCCCATATGCCAGGCCAGGGTTTGATTGATAAAGGCGTTCAGATCGACACCCCGGTGCTGGCAGTACATCGACAGGGTTTCCAGAGAGACACCGGTATTCGAGTCTTTCTCGGGCAATTGCAAAACCAGTTCGGTCATATCAGTCTCCACGTTGGTCTGCTAGAGTCATTCACCACTATTTGCGTTCATCCTGCCGGATTGCGGGTGCTTCCTCTGCGGTGGCATTGTCCTTGCCAGCGGCCGCGTTTGCAGCCAGTTGGGCCCAGATCTTTCGGTCCGACGCTGCTTTTAAGGCAACAGCTTCATCAGGTGGGAACCCCAGATCCAAAAATATATTTCCCCCCACAGGGGTGATATTCGCAGTACCACTATCGGCATCAGACATGTGCGGTTTCATTGAAATATCCTTTCATTCGGCATGCAGCCTCTCTTCCTAGCATACACCCATTAATTTGCCGGTAAACCCTTGCGAGGGTTGGATTTTTCGTCTGGACATGCACTTGACAATGGCAAGTTTTATGGTAGTTGGCGGCCGCTATCTTCGAGTTGCTGCGAACCCGTTACAAACTTGCCAGATCAAAAAAATTTGTTAGCTTGGTGGATATCACCTCAGGAGATTCGCCATGTCTAGTCGTCAAGTGTTGTTGCGTCTCGGGGCTTCGGCTCTGGTGGGGTTTGCAGGTCTGGAAATGATTGCCATGTATCGGGGTGTTCATCTCGGCAGTGATTACCCACGTAGTTTGTGTATGGGCCATCCCGCTTGCCTGCACATGGACAGTTACACCGAAGTGCCGAATCTGTTCAATGGCAAGGTGATTCAGTATCGCCTTACCCTGGATACCTCCAAATTGTCCCCGGCTGAACGTGCGGCTTTGCCGGATTTTCAAGAGGCACTGGATGCCTTTCCAGTCAGCAATAACGAAGCCTTCTGGGCACATCTGACCGGTTCGAGCATGCATGGCACGATTGTGCTCAAAGACCCGCCGCCCGTGTCTGTCGTACCGGCCTCGCCTCGTCCCCGTCACACCGGCAAAGGCAAGCATCGTTTGTCCACTTCGGGCGTGCGGATGTAGTCATTCAATCATCTTCCACCGCGTTCATCCGGAGCGCTTTGATTTGGCTGGATCGGAATACTTATCACACTGCAACACAGGAGTTCATCATGCTGGCTGGCTTTGGCTTACTCAACACCGTCTTGATCGCGTTTGCCCTGTTGGTGGGCTTGCTGCATTCCACCCATCAATTAGGCGGGGATGCATTATTCATGGCCCAGGCGGCCATCGTCATTGCGGTGGGCGGTGCCGCATTTGTCACGCTCCTGGGTTCGTTCTGGGCTGTCGCCTGGGCATCCATCAATCTGTTGTTCTTTCTGGTGAATGCCATTGCCGGCGGCAAGTTCCTTGAGGCGGGGACCGGTCAGAGTGGCACCTTCTGGTTGTTTGCCGGCTTGAACCTGGTGGTGTTTCTGGTACCGCTGGTGGCAGCCATGTTTGATCAAAGTGCAGTGGATCCCTCCTGGTCCGGACCTGCCTCCTTAGAACGCGCCCCCAGCACCCTGCATCCGGGACAGCTACCTGCCGGACAAGCCGGCATCCGTTACAAGGCTGTACCTACCCGGGTAACGCTGGACGATCTCGCCGGCATGGCGAACACCAAACAGGCGTTGTTAAAGGCTGGCCAGGAAGCTGCGGGGATGCGGGATACCCATGGCGTGAAACGTCGCAACGGGATCTTGCTGGAAGGTGAACCCGGTAACGGCAAGACCGAATTTGCCAAGGCATTGGCGGGTAGTCTCAAGCTACCGATGATTTATGTGTCCTTTGGCGATATCCGCAGTATGTGGATTGGGGAATCGACTCAGAATCTGCGCAAGATCTTTGAAGATACCCGCGCACAGGCACCCTGTGTCCTGTTTCTGGACGAGATCGACAGCTTTTTACCCGATCGGGGTGCCATGGTGGCGGGTGCCAACAGCGAGAAAGAAGACCTGGTGAACGAGTTTCTCAGTGCCTCAGTGCTGCTGCGTGAACAGAAGGTGGTGCTGATTGGGGCGACCAATCATCCGGACAAGCTGGATGCGGCCGCCATTCGCGACGGGCGCTTTGACCTTAAAATCCACATCCCCTGCCCTGACCTGGCCGCCCGCATCGGCTTGTTGAAGAAATTCATTCACCAGTATGTGCTGGCAAGATCGACCGCCATCCGCTTGGATGAGCAGGCTTTGGTACAAGTGGCCAAGCGCTGGGATGGTTTCTCGGTGGCGCGGCTGGAAGCCGTCACTCGGCAACTGGCGGATGACGAATCGTTGACGGTGGTGGATGGCCCCGCCCTGCAGCAGGCGCTCAAACAGATTACCCGGGCCGGCGAAACCCGGCGGGAAGATGCCCTGAGTCTGGATGAACTGGTCTTTAGCCCTAATACCAAGGCTCGTGTTCATGAACTGGTCGCCACCTTGCAACAGGCACAGCGCTTAGTCGAGATGGGACAAGCCATCCCGCGAGGCTGGTTACTGACTGGGGCTCCAGGCACCGGTAAGACGGAAGCCGCCATGGCCATTGCCCATGCCGCCAGCTGGACCTTCTTCAGCACCACTGCCAGTGAGTTGATCGGTAATCCGGACAAGCTGGCTACCCTGCTAGAGAAAGCCAAACAGTCCAAACCCGCCATTCTGTTCATTGATGAAGCAGAAAAAGTGATGCTGGACCGTGCGCAATATCACAGCAACAGCACCGTGTTTGAAGCCTTGTTGACTGCCATGAATGGCACCAAGTCGGCGGTCAGTGAGGTGGTGTTTCTGGCCGCCACCAACCACCCGGAGATGATCGACCCGGCCTTTCTGCGCGGCGGACGCTTCGGGCAAGCCATTACCTTTGAAGTCACCGACCTGCATCAGGTCCAAGCATTACTGCAACGCTGGCACGCCAAACGCCCACAACTGCAGTTTGCACCAGAGCTCCACCTGGACACGCTGTATCGACGACTCGCTGGTCGTGCGCATGCGGACGTGGTGAGTTGTCTGAATCAGGCGGCGACCAAGGCGATCTTGCGTACCCCGGAAGGCAAAGTCTGGCTGCGTAATGAGGATTTTGCGTGAAGAAATTCATACAGCGTATGGGGAAAATCCCGGCCGGATTCGCACATCCTGGAAACTTGACTCGGGAACGTTTTATGAGAAGCTGGTTTTACTGCACCAGGTCATGACTGTACTGCATATCTTCACTACATCACTCAGGAGATTATCGCTATGAAGCAAGACAGACACCTCACCCATCACGACGATGGGCAGCCAGGCATGGCCACAGGGTCCTGCCAGGGCAAACGGACGCAGTGGTTACTGGAGCAGCTTGATTCGCCACGCCCCGGCAACGCAAAGGTGCGCGCAGCACTCGCACGGTATGTAAGAGCCCTGCGGCAACCGGAAGCAGCACAGTACGACCACTGATAGAAAAGGAAACATCATGAACCAGCTTATTCTGGCCCTGACGCTACTCAATCTGTTGCAACTGCTACGTTATCGCCTGATCGCACAGCGTCGTATTAACCAGCTGGAAACCCAATGTCATCGTTTGAGTGCAGAACTACGGGTACACGATCCCCTGCCCGTCCGCTGCAATCTGAACATTCCGGACAAACTGAATCCGAAGCAACCGTGGTTGATCAAGGACCCACATACACCGGTGATGATCGGCCCCAGAAACGTCGAGACCATCCGTTATGTGCAGACCTCATAAATCCGCATCTAGGCAGACGATCAGGATTTGAGAGTTATCCACAGAATCTGTTGAAAAACGACGGGATGACTCCGTAAAAACCCTGATCAAACAGGCCTGTCACTGCGATGATGAAGAAATAGGCAGTAAATTGCACTGCAACAAAATGTCAGCAGATCATGAAACCGAATGAAACAAGGAGAAACATATGCAAAACCCGACCCTGAAACAGATCGCCTGGGCAGCTGCCAAAGAGACTCCAAGGCTGTTCTTTAAGCCGCTGGTGGGGATGTATCGCTTTATCGTGAAGCTACTTATAGCAGCGAAGCCAAGGGATTAAGCAGATACCGTCGACACCAGATGATTTGTGTAGATCAACTGGGATCGACGGCCTGCATGAGAGACTATGTCCATTTCTAATTTTGAATTGCCTTTAGCAAGTCACTTTGGGGAGTTCGTTCCACCGGGTGGTATAGCGAGGAGACAAACGCTCCCGACGCATCTCCCACCCCTTGTATAGCTCACTGGCCAGTTTGATTTTCTCTCGGCCAAATCGGTGCGCAATTTTGTCCATGGATTGCATGAGGGCATCACGGCGAGGGTTGGAGAGCTGTATTGGTTCAAACAGGTCATGCTGGTGAAAGCTCTTTGGCTGGACTTCCAGCAACATCACCCCTGCCTTTTTGTAACGGTAACCTTTGCGATAGAGCTTGGCCAATACCTGAAGTGCCAGTCGTTGTACCACCAACGTATCATCCGTAGCGCGTGACAGCATACCGGTCATACTGCCATAGTGTTGAATCAGTTCCGGTTTAAACGGATTCGTCCGAATCATTATAGTGAAACCGTTAGTGACAGATTGCTGGCTGCGCAGCTTCTGCATCGCCCGGCAGACATGATGGGAAATGGCAGAGCCTAGTACATCTAGATCAGACACTTCATGCGCGAATGACCTACTACACATGATCTGTTGTTTGTCGGGCGCATTTTCTTCCAGCGGAAAACACACAATCCCTCTCAGCTCCAGCACCGTGCGGCACAGTACCGAACCAAACTGGGTTTTAATCTGATCAATATCTGCGTCACGCAGTTGTTTAACCGATTGAATACCCAACAGTCCCAGACGTTCTGCATGTCTCCGCCCCACGCCCCAAACCTCACTAATAGGCAGGCTTTCCAGCAACGCATCCAATTCCAGCTGATTGAGTACCGAAATATCAAATACTCCTTTAGCGGATGGGCTAGTCTTGGCTATATGGTTGGCCAGTTTGGCCAGTGTTTTGGTCGGGCCAAATCCGACTCCGATACCCAAGCCAGTACACCGTTTGATGCGCTCCACAATCGCACGGCCATGACTTTCCGCTTGATGCAGTCCATTCGGGTACAGCAAGAACGCTTCATCAATACTGTAAACCTCATGCGCAGGTGCCATGTCTGCTAACAAGGTCATCACCCGATTACTCATGTCGCCATACAAGGTGTACTGCGAACTGAACACCGCCACCCGGTTTTGACGAATGACATCCATGCACTGATGTAGCGGCGCGCCCATCTTGATACCCAGCAGCTTGGCTTCCTTGTTTCTGGCGATAATGGAACCGTCGTTGTTTGACGCCACGATCACAGGCTTACCTCGCAGATCAGGCCGAAAGACCTGCTCGCAGGAGGCATACATACTGTTCACATCCGCTAGCGCCCACAGCAGCATTTACTTCACCAATTTTCTCGCCAGACCAATCACCGAACCCCAGACATACCAGTCCTCGGTTTCAAGCGTGGCGTTCTCATCTCCCTGCCACAGGCGCAGCTTCATTTCCCCTTCCTGACAGAGCACCACCAAAGTACCAGTGCGGGGTAACACGCTCTTATCTACCACCAGAATATCGCCCGTATTCACCATCACTTTCTGGATGGGTTTGCCGGTGTAGGACATAAAGAAGGTACTTGAGGGATGCTCAATCAGGTAATCCACGACATTGAGGGGTTCATCAAGCCAGTCTGCGGCTGGGCTTGGAAAGCCCGCAGTCACGCGCCCCATTAGCATCTGGTAGCAATGGGTTGGACTGTTTGGATCGAAAGGAATCTGGGTTAGTGTGTTCATACAAAACATTGTAGAACGATCGTTCTGTTAAGTGAAGTGCGTAAAGCACTTACAGAAACAAATACCCGATATGAATAGGTGAAGAAATGCCTACAATACAGATATCAACTTGCTTGCGAGCTGCATCATGTGCGTGAACTTTATTCCCCCATCTCCTCAGCAGTTGCGCGAGCATTTCAAGGTGCAACTGGACACCAGCACAGGCTGGCCGACGGAAACGTGGCAAGACTACGCTGCCCCGATCATCTTGCAGGAGGATGGAACCTCAAAGGCGGTACTGGCTAGTTTTGGCATGATCCCGAAACAGCATTTACCAGCAGGGGTACGCATTTCGACGATGAACGCACGAGCCGAAACGATCGGTCAGCTCAAAACCTATCGCCACGCCTGGCACAATGCCCATTTATGTCTTGTCCCGATGCTGGGATTCTTTGAACCGTGTTATGAATCAGGTAAAGCCGAACGCTGGAAAATCAGCATGGCAGATGGTGAACCGTTTGCGGTGGCAGGGCTGTGGCGAGCATGGAATGAAGCAGAGGGAGATATCAGGCACTCGTTCACGCAAATCACCATCAATGCTGATGAGCACCCGTTAATGAAACGCATGCACAAGCCGGGGGATGAAAAGCGCTCTTTAGTGATCGTGCCAGCGGATCAATATCAAGACTGGCTGAACTGCAAAGACTCGGAGGTGACAAGAAGTTTTCTAGCACTGTATCCAAGCACAAAAATGGCCGCTCAAGCAGTGCCAAGGAAAACTGATAAAAATACTGGTAATTTGAACCTGTTTTAAGAAATTTCTTGATAGTACGAAAGTCGGGTAGTAAGGCCCACTATTTAAAGTCAGAAAAATCAATATCAAGACAGGATGAAACCAGCTGCATCATCATTCAAATTAGCCAACTAATATTTAGCAATCAATGACGATTTATCGTCATTCTTCTTGATGCAGGCATCCCTGCCCTCCTTGTATATTTTCTTCAAATCCGTTGTGCAATCAGATACCCGAGCGGGCCACTGTCTGATTATTTTTACAAGTCAATATAACTATTTCGAGGAGCAATCATGAGTTTACGTGTTGGTGTAATCGGTACCGGTGCCATTGGTCAGGAGCATATCCGTCGTCTTTCCAAAAAACTGGTAGGCGCAGAGGTAGTGGCCGTTAATGATATCAATAAAGAAGGTGCGCTGAAGTTTCTGGATAACGAAGCACTGAATGCCCGCTTTATTGATTCTCCGCATGACCTGATCAACGCGGCTGATGTTGATGCGATTGTGGTGACCTCCTGGGGTCCGTCTCACGAAGAATTTGTGCTGGCATCCATTGCTGCCGGCAAGCCGGTTTTCTGCGAAAAGCCACTGGCTACCACCGCAGAAGGCTGCTACCGCATTGTTGAAGCCGAAATGAAAGCCGGCAAAAAACTGGTGCAGGTAGGCTTCATGCGCCGTTATGACCAGGGTTACAAACAGCTGAAAGCCGCGCTGACCAGCGGCCAGTTCGGTGCGCCACTGATGGTTCATTGCGCCCACCGCAATCCGTCAGTGCCGGACGCCTACGTAGGTGATATGCCAATTACAGATACCTTTGTGCATGAAATCGATGTATTACGCTGGTTGCTGGATGATGATTATGTCAGCGTGCAAGTGGTTGCTTCCAAGAACACCAAATACGCCAATCCGAACCTGAAAGACCCGATTCTGGTACTACTGGAAACCAAATCAGGTATCCGTATTAACGGTGAAATCTTCGTGAACTGCAAATACGGTTACGACATTCAGTGTGAAGTGGTTGCAGAAGAAGGCGTGGTCAGCCTGCCGGAACCAAGCAGCCTGCTGATTCGCCAGCACGAAAAACTGTCTACCAACATCATGAACGACTGGAAACTACGCTTTATCGATTCTTACGACGTAGAACTGCAAGCGTGGATCAACGATACCAAAGCAGGCAAGATGACCGGCCCGTCTGCTTGGGATGGCTACTTCACCGCTGTGACCTCTGATGCATGTATCGAAGCCAAAAACTCCGGGAAAATTGTGGCAATTACTACCCCACCAACCCCGGCCTTCTACCTGTAAGCATTAAGCCATCACCACAAGAACGGAGACACACATGAAGATCGCACTTGATCCATACATGCACCGTCATCTTTCTCTGCCGGAACTGGTCAGAAAAACGGCAGATCTGGGATACGAGCACATTGAACTCTCGCCACGCGCCGATTTTCTGGACTGGTGGGTGCTGCCACGGGCTTACCCTGAGCGCATCAAGGAATTCAAGCAGGCCCTGAAAGACCATCACGTACAGCTTGCAACCTTGCAACCCATGTATCGCTGGGCTAGTCCGTTTGAAGACGAGCGCAAGACGGCCATGAAAAACTGGAAGAAAGCCATCGAAGTCTCTGTAGAGATGGGTTGTGAGCTGATGATTTCTGAGTTTGGCCGTGGTGCCTCACCAGAGCGTTCTGTCGGCATGGGGCCAGGCGTGAATACACGCGAACAGTGTGAGGCCGCATTCCTGGCCTCCATGGATGAACTTCTACCCATCCTGGAACGCGAAGGGATCACCCTGTCGGTTGAGCCGCATCCGGAAGACTGGGTAGAGACTTTCCACCCGGCCATCGACATTGTGAAAATGCTGGGCTCAGATCGCCTGAAACTGTCTTACATAGCCCCGCATACCTTCTACTACGGGGATGACATGGCGGCCATGCTGAAAGAAGCGGCGCCGATTCTGGCACACGTGCGGGTGGCAGATACCTTTAACCACAAGGCTTCTTCCGGTCTTCGTTACATTGTGAACCCGCCAGGCTCCAATGTGCGCGTGCACCAACATCTGGACATCGGTCAGGGTGAAATCAACTGGGATGTGTTCTTTTCTACCCTGGCTGAAAACGGCTTTGATGGCGTAATGTCTTCTTGTGTATTTGCATGGGAAGAACGCGCAGATGAATCGTCCATTTTCATGCGCAAGAAAATGGATGAATACATCCGCAAATACTGGAAATAAACAGCTTTTTCTATTGTTTTACGCAGTTTAACGGAATCAGTTTTACTCTCAGCTCCTTTGGGTAACTTTGAGGGGAAGCCATCTGGCCTCCCCTCATTTTTTTGTTCCTTGCTTCTAGCTGCAAGACGCCAGCTGGAATGTGTTGATTCCTGATCAATAACAGTATAGTTTTCGGTCACGGCAGCCTGTTTGCCACAACCTAGCAGGATGGTCATTGCCATGGATGAAAACAGAAGAAAACGCGCACCACGCCTGAAAGAAATCTCCATTGAAGCAGGGGTCAGCGAGACCACGGTGGATCGGGTACTGAACGAGCGCGGTAGTGTTTCAGCAGCAACACGGGCCAAAGTGGTCGCCGCCGCCAAAAAACTGGGTGTACCCAGAATCTTGCCGGATATCCGTCATGGTCTGGTGCGTATCGAAGTATTGCTACCTGCAGATAAAACCCATTTCATTCAGCGCCTGACCAATAGTCTGCAACGCTACGCCCAGATGCTGGATAACCGAGTGATCGTGCAACGAACCGTGATTCCGGAATCCAGCAATGACGGGTATGTACAGCATATCCTGTACCCAAAATTTAGACGCAACGGCCTGATTGTGGTCTCACGTTACAACGACATGATTAGAAATGCGCTTGAACAGGTCATGGCACGCGGAGAATCCGTAGTGACCATGATGTCAGATTTTCCGGGTATTCAGCCGCATCATTATGCGGGGATCGATAACTACCGCGCAGGTGAAACGGCAGGATATCTGATTGGCAAATTGAACCGTCAGCCGGGTGATGTCATTCTGCTCACCAACAATCTGGCCTATAAAGCCCACCAGGACAGAACCGGAGGTTTTTCCACTATCCTGCATGAGAAATTTGGCCATTTGACCCATAATGACAAGCCAATTGAGACCCTGGATAACGTCGATAATGTCTATTTCTCATTGCAGAACCATATCAGACAGCATCCTGCACCAGAATGCATTGTAGCCATCTACAACAGTGGCGCTGGCTCTGCAGGCATCGAGGCGGCCATTCGCAAATTTTTGCCGGATAATCAGTTGACCTGGGTGGCACATGAAGCTACCGATGAACACCGAAAGTTTATGGAGGCTGGCCTGCTTAACTTTGTTATTGATCAGGATCCGGATGGCCAGGCAATCTCAGCCTTACAGCATGTGCTGTATGCCAACAAAGTTATCGAAACAGACCCCCAATCCAAGCCGATTGACTTCAAACTCTTTTGTGAAGCCAATATCTGGAAGACACAGTACTTCAACAGCTAGCGACAATCATACTGCTGGTTGTAAAGCTGACGGGCACAGGCTAGGCTGTGTTCCAGTCCTTCTGTCGAACATACAAAATATCGGTTTGCAAGAAACCGGTTAAGAAAGTCTTCAAAAAAGCTTTTTACTTGCCGGTCTATCTGCATCTGGCACTGCCAGTAGATCTGGTGTCTTTGTACCGCTGCCAGAAAAATGGCCCGGGAGTCTGCATCCTTGAAAATGACTTTACCGGAGCCTCCCAGGACTCGCAGATCTGCAGCAGAAAATGCATCTGCCCGTTTCAGAAACAGGCAGGTATGATCAAAGAGATCCACCCCGTAGATAACCTGCACCATACGCGAACCTGTAAGCTCGATGTGCGTATGTGCAAGTAACAACGACTGCATCAGCGTACTGGACCTTAATACTTGAAGATTTCTATTGATGAAATCTGCTCATTGGCCAGCAACGCCAGCTCACCAGACTTGACGGCATTTTCATTGGCGAGCGCCTCTGTAAGTGAGGCGTTTTCAGAAATGATACCGACCTTGTTCAACACGGCCCCCGTAACCGTCTCCTGAGCCATCACGGCTTCCGCTATCGAGTGAATGCAGGTGGTCAGCCGTTCGGACGTATGGTCGATTTCCGTCATAGCAATCAGGGCTTCATCCGAGCCTTTGATGATTTCCGAAATTTTGCCTTCCGCCCGTTTCATGTGACCAGACGCCGCCATGGTCTGGTAATTGATAGCCTGAATCGTTTCCTTGATTTCCATGGTGGCAGAAGATGTGCGTTCAGCGAGCTTCCTTACCTCGTCCGCCACCACGGCAAAGCCCCTGCCCAGCTCCCCTGCCCGTGCAGCTTCAATGGCTGCATTTAGTGCCAGCAGATTGGTCTGGTCTGCCACTTCCTTGATCACCAGAATAATCCGGCCCACATCGTTACTGTAGTTTTCCAGCGTCGAAATGCTCTTGCTAACCTCATTGACAGAGTTGATCACGTTTTTCACATCCAGCAGGGTATTGGAAATCACCGAGCTACAATTAATCACGTATTCGCTGGCAGAAGTTGCTACGGCCTTGGCTTGTGAGGATTTGTCCGATACTTCGGACATCAGCGTTTGTACAACGCGTACCGAATCCAGCGCTTCATGTGAGACTGAGGAAGACTCTCTGGCAGCCGAGCCTACATTTTCAGAGAACTGCTTCATGGCATGGGATGACTGGAACATATTCCCGGACGTCTCTGCAAAGCGCTTGAAACTGGTTTGAAGGGTTTCCAGTAATTTGTTAAACGATCCGGCCAGTTCTGCAAACTCGTTTTTGCCACCGTAATTAAGCCGGGCAGTAAAGTCTTTGGATTGTTCGATATCCGACACATACTGCTTGATCTGAAACAGTCCGCCGCCCACTTCGCGATACACCTTGATCGAGATCAGTAGCGTCAAACCACCAATCGCGATAATAAATATCCCCAGAAAATAATTGGCCTGCTTGTTAAAGGCGATGATGTCTACATAGGACTTTTTCAGATCATCCTGATTAGCACGGATATGGTTACCAATCGCCAGATCCAGATGGTCTGACACAACAGACAAATCCTTGGTGATGATCTCCCGGGCCGATGAGCTGTCGTTATTTCGAGATTTCTCCAGCATCAGATCGCGGGTCGACTTGAACTGATTGAATGCTGACACGTCTTTATCCAGCAATGCCTGATCATGCGACATCCCGTGTTGCAGACTGGTATAGGCATCAAAACCGCTGGCAATTTCCTTGTCCTGCCGCTTGATCTGCTCTTCCAGTTCGGCTTTGGCATCCATGTCAAAGTTAAATGCATGCATGAAAGCCTGGGTTCTGATGCTGGCAATCTTGTCCTTCAGGGCGGATAAAGATTCGATACGTGCTGATGCTGCCGTTTGTGCTGACTCCATACGGGATTCAGAATGCTGGAGCAAGGTAAACCCGACCAGCCCAACCAATAACAGCGAACCAAATAAAATGGCGAGAACAACCACCAGTTTATGACGAATCTGCATTGTGCTCTCCTGCTTTATTATTCTAATGACGCTATCAATGCATTCAGGAATGCAATGTAGCCAATCATCGACCTCTTGTTTTGCTGTGTATTTCTTCGGGATGGGATTGTCACGCCATAGCTTGCCCAGGATGGCGTTTTTACATGATCATCGGCGGTAATCAGGATGGTTTGCTGCTTGATACCGCTTTTGAACCTCATCAGCTCGTCAAATAATTGCAGCTCCTTTTTTTCGCCAATCACGATGAGGATATCTTTGCTTTTCACCCGATGAACATCATTGACGAAGAAACCGCTGACACCGTTGAGCGTGCTTGCGTCCAGTCCGCAGTCGACTAAGGTGTTTTCCAGATAAATAGCGGCAGAGTACAGCCAGCCTAGACCAATGACATAGACCCGATGTGCATTGACAATGGATGATTTCAACTTGCTGAAACCGACGATGTCATTGCGGATGATCTGCTGGATACTGTCTATGTCGCCCTTCAGCCGCTGGAGCACGTCTTGATCAGTGATACTACCTGCCGGTGTCTCATCTATCGGATTGCTGACTGGTATGTTTCTGGCAATAAAATCATTCACGAATGCGGCTTGCATGTCGCTGAAACCCGCATACCCAAACCGGTTAGCAAATCGGGCGATGGTAGAGGGCGTCACATTGCAAGCTGCAGCAATATCCATATTGCGGAGCTGCCAGACCTGATGCTGGTTCTTTTCCAGAAAATCGGCCACGCGCTGAAGCTGTGGGCTCAACGTCTGATAGGCAAACGAAATCCTTTCCATTACCCGCATCTGTTGCATGACTTCTCCACCAGACATATAGGCTCCACCCGGTTAAACAGAAAGGAAGGCTTGCAAAGGTCGCAAGCCTTTTCCCAGCAAAGAATTTACTTGAAGAACACCGGCGGTGTCGGCGCTGGCGCATTGGCCTGCCCCGGTCCGCGCGTCATCAGCCATTCGTGCGCCGGGTCGTTCTTGAAGCACCACTGGCGCTTCGGTCCGGCCATCACGTTCAGGTAGTAGCTCTCGTAACCGTACGGGGCACACACCGGGTGGTAGCCTCGCGGCACCATCACCACGTCACCGTCTTCCACCGCCATGCTTTCGTCCAGGCTGCGGTCGTCGGTATACACCCGCTGGAACACGAAGCCCTGCGGCGGGTTGATGCGGTGGTAGTAGGTTTCTTCCAGAAAGCT
>NZ_AQXU01000018.1 GCF_000376945.1 Leeia oryzae DSM 17879 | reverse complement strand
ACGCACATTCAAGGACAATCCTCATGAGCCTGCTGGTCAAGAATACCCGTCAGGGACAAGACAGAATCACCATCACCCCGCAAAGCGCCGGCTGGGAACACATTGGCTTTGGCGTCAAACGCCTCGCCCCCGGCGACGTGGTGACGCAAGAGGAAACCGGTCGCGAAACCTGCGTGGTGGTACTGTCCGGCATCGTCACCCTGCGTGCCGGTGAACACACCTGGAAAGAGATCGGTGCCCGCACCAGCGTGTTCGACGAACGCGCCCCGTACGCCGGTTACATCCCGCCCCAGGTGCAGTGGCAGGTCACCGCCCATACCGACGCCGAGATCGCCATCTGTACCGCCCCGGCGGAAGGCAAATACCAGCCACGGCTGATCGAACCGTCGCAGATCAAGCGCTCGGTACGCGGGGTGTCTACCAACACCCGCTACGTCACCGATATCCTGCCGCAAGGCGAGCCGGCCGAATCGCTGCTGGTGGTCGAAGTGCGTACCCCGCAAAGCCACAGCTCCAGCTACCCGCCGCACAAGCACGACCAGGACGCGATTCCGGACGAGAGCTTTCTGGAAGAAACCTACTACCACCGCATCAACCCGCCGCAGGGCTTCGTGTTCCAGCGGGTGTATACCGACGACCGCAGCCTGGACGAAAGCATGGCGGTAGAAGACGGCGACGTGGTGATGGTGCCGCGAGGCTATCACCCGGTGTGCGCCCCCTACGGTTACGAGAGCTACTACCTGAACGTGATGGCCGGGCCAAAGCGCCAGTGGTGTTTCAAGAACGACCCGGCGCATGAATGGCTGATGACGCGCGGACCGGGGCAGGCGAATGCACCGGCACCGACACCGGTGTTTTTCAAGTAAGTGTCCAATTTTCAGGCAGTCAACAGCATATCTCTCCGAGATATATTTGGGCTTGGGCCGGGACGGCGTGTCCCGGCACTTTTTGCCTGAAGGTTTCAGGTTTCATGCCTGTAAAGGCAGTCGCAGGAGTACAAAGTGAACAGCGTCGCCCCCCCCACCATAGACAAACTGTTCCGGTTATTTAATCAGGAATACGCGACCTTGAGCCCGCAGTTAAAGGCGATAGGTCATTACATCGAACGCAACAAGCACAGCATCATGCTGATCCGGATCAAGGAGCTGGCCGAGGCCTGCGACGTGCATCCGTCCGCCGTGATCCGTTTTACCCAGCGCTTCGGCTTTACCGGGTTCGCCCAATTCAAGGAACTGTTCAAGAAAGAATTCATCCATTTGTCCGGGCAGGATGACACGCCACCGACGCCGGTCGTGTCCAAGGCACCGAGCAAGATCGACAAGGTGATCAAGGAAAGTCTCCATTCCCTGACGCGTCTGCAGCATTTTTATGATGAAGCCGAGTTCAGCCGGGCCGTACGAACCATCCGTGAGGCTACCAGCGTGTACATGCTGGGGGATGCCAGCGCCTATCCGGTCGCCAGCTATCTGTCGCTGATCATGGCGGACGCCGGCAAAAAAGTGTTTTTCATCGAGCAAAGCCGTTCTAACCTGCCGCAATTCTGGCATGCGGACGACGTGTTGCTGGTGTTTGACCTGGCGCCGTTCAACAACCGCCAGCCCAACTGTCTGGCCGGCGCCATGATCAAGCCCCGGCTGATTGTGCTGACCGATGATCCGGATTCCCCCTTGTGTGCCGAGGCCGACAGCGTGCTGCTGATTGAGCCCACCGTGGTCAAGAAATCCCGCTCTTTCCTGAGCGCCTTCTGTCTGTGCCAGGCCTTGCAGGTATCCATGCAGGAGCCGGCTGCCGCCTGACCCGCACCGCATGCATGTGCGGCTGACAAACCACTGTTGCCCTGGCGGGTACAGTGGTTTTTTTGCGTATGGCGTCCATGGCACCCCCATAAAGACCCATGTCCCCCCCGGGGGGGACAGACGGGCCAAAATGGCTGTTCCTATAATGGGCCACCATATCAGAGTTCACCGGGGAGAAGAGCGCATGAAACGGACGTTAGGCACCTTGATGGTCTGCAGTGCAATGGCGGGCGCCGCAGCCGCTACCGACAATACCGTGGTCTATACCTGGCCGGGCTACCTGCCTGACGACATGGCCGCCCGCTATACCCGGGAGACCGGATCCAAAGTGCAGATGTCGTCGATGGACTCGGTAGAAACCTTCCAGTCCAAAATCCTGACCGGCAAATCGGGCTTTGACGTGGTGACCCCGACGTTGTCCATGGTCGGGCCGCAGATCAAGGCCGGCGCCTTCAAAGCAATTGATATCAGCCGGCTGTCCAACTTCAAGAACATCGATCCGGACATGCTGAAAAAGCTCAATGAAGTAGACCCGCAGCACCGGTATGTGGTCCCGTACGTGTATGGGACGGATGGCCTCGGCATCAACTTTGCCAAGGTGAAAGCCGCACTGGGCAGCACACCGCTGCCGGATAACCTGTGGGACCTGATCTTCAAGCCCGACTACATGAAGAAACTCTCCAAGTGTGGCGTATCACTGCTGGATTCGTCGCCGGACGTGATCGGTACCACACTGTTCTACCTGGGCAAAGACCCGTTCTCGGAAAACGAGGCCAATCTGAAACAGGCGGCTGCCGTCCTGAAAAGCGTGAGACCGTACATTCGCACCTTCAGTGCCTCCGCGGGTTATCTGGAAAGCCTGCCGTCGGGTGATTTCTGCGTGGTCTTCGGGTATTCGGGCGACATTGCCACGGCCGCGCTGCGTGCCAGAGAAGCCAAAACCGGGCAGGACATCAGCTACGTCATTCCCAAATCGGGCGCCATCATCTGGGCCGACCTGCTGGCCATTCCCAAGGATGCGCCACATCCGGAGCGGGCCTTGGCCATGCTGGATTTCATGCTGCGTCCCGAGGTGGCCGCCGCGGCCAGTAACGGGGCCAGCTATCCGGTGGCCAATGTACCTTCCCGCAGCATGCTCAAGGGAGATATCTGGAAAGACACCAACGTCTTGCCGGACAGCAAGCTGATGCAAAAGCTGGTGCCGGTCAAAACCTTGTCCGCCAAAACCCAGCGGCTGTGGAACCAGGCGTTCAACCAGCTGAAATTCAACAAGTAGTTTCCCGGTTTTCCTTACCTCTGTCCCTGCTGACACCCGCCTGCCAAGCCCGGGTGCGGGGGCGTGTTTTCCAATATTCTGGACAAAGCATCATGGCACAACCGACAGATACAACCACACTCTTCGTGAACGGCAGCATCTATACCGCCGAAAAAGGACATCGCTTCTATGACACGCTGGCAGTACAACACGGCAAGGTCCGTTCGGTGGGGTTTGCCCGCGACATACAACCCGGCCTGCCGCCTGATACCCGGGTGATCGACCTGCAAGGCAAGATGATCGTCCCGGGGTTTACCGATTCGCACGTGCATCCGGTAGAAGGCCACCTGTTTACCGGCGACGTAGACCTGTCTGACAGCGAAACGCCAGAGGCGATACTGGACGGCATCCGCCGGTGTGCGCAGCAATTCCCGGAGAGGGAATGGGTGTTCGTGGGCGGGGCGCAGCTGGCCAGTTTCGGTGCCTACCCGACCCGCGCGCTGCTGGACCCGCTGGTGCCGGATCGTCCGCTGCTGATGATCAGTCACGATGTCCACAGTGCGTGCCTGAATTCGGTGGCGCTGGCCCGACTGGGGCTGACCCGCGATACGCCAGACCCGGCCGGCGGCATTTACGAACGCGACCCGGCTACCGGCGAGCTGACCGGGGTGGTGCAGGAAAACGGCCTGTACAACCTGCTGCGGTTCATTCCGCAACTGGGGGCAGAGGCCGTCCAGGCGGCCATTGGCAAGGCGGTACAGCTGGCGCACAGCCATGGCATTACCGGCTGGTTTGATGCCATGGTGAAAGGCAAGCTGGCGTCTGCCTATGCCACCGCCCGGGATCAGGGTCTGCTCAAGGTGAATGCCAGTCTTGGCATGCTGGCCACGCCGCATCTGGATTTTGCCGGGCAGATCTTGCAGTTCCGGACCTGGCGCGAGCAATGGCAGGGGGGCAGCCTGCACCTGCATACGGTCAAGATCTTCATCGACGGAGTGATCGAGGCGCATACCGCATCGCTGCTGGACCCGTACGCCGATACCGGCGGTAACTTCGAGCCGCACTGGACTCAGGCGCAGCTGAACCAGCTGGGGGCCATGGCGGACCAGGCCGGGTTTGACCTGCATTTCCATACCCTGGGCGACCGGGCGGTGCGTATGGCGCTGGATACCCTGGAGCATGTGCAGCGCGTGAACGGCAAGAAAGACCGTCGCCCGCAGCTGGCGCACCTGCAGATCATCCATCCGGAGGACCTGCCAAGATTCCACCGGCTGGGGGCCATTGCCTCGATTCAGGGCACCTGGGCGGCAGCCAAGCCGCTGCTGCTGGATCAGTACCGCAGCCTGCTGGGGGAAGAACGCTTTGGCTGGAATTATGTTATCGGCAGTTTGCGCAACGCCGGCGCCATGCTCTCAGGCGGGTCGGACTGGTCCGTGTCGACCATCGACCCGCTGGTGGCCATCCAGACCGCGGTCACCCGCATTGCACCGGACATGCCGGACCTGCCGCCGTGGTTGCCAGAGCAGAAGACGGATCTGGAAACCATGCTGGAAGCCTATACCTGGAACTCGGCCTGGGCGCTGCGGTTTGACCGGCAGTCCGGCTCGCTGGCGGCGGGCAAGGACGCCAATCTGGCCATCCTCGAACGCGACCTGTTTGACCTGCCGGTGTCCGAAATCGCCCGGCACAAGGTGGTATCTACTTTCTTCCAGGGAGAACAGGTATACGCGGCCCCGCACTGGAACCGCTAGGTTCGGGCACCGGGGTGCATCCGGGTGCTTAGTTGCTGTGGCGGATGCACCAGTCCAGCAGTTCGCGCCGGGTGCGGATGCCCAGTTTGCAAAAACTCCGGTCGACATAGGTATTGACGGTCGAGAGCTTGAGGTCCAGCTGGCTGGCCAGCTGTGGCTGGGTATGGCCGGCCAGCAACCCCTGGCAGATGTATTTTTCACGCAGGGACAGGGAAATACCGGTATTGAACAGTCCCCGCTCGAACTGCTGCTGCCATTTGTCGGCAGGCGAGGCCAGTACCGCCGGCGGGCGGAACATCACGTGCTTGGCCAGTAACGGGGTGAGCAAGGAGCTGAGGCTGCGCAGCGAGACCAGATCACCAGAGGAGAAGGCCGGCTGGCTGACCGACCGGAAAATCGACAGCGTATACACGCTATTGCCGTTGCGGCTGAGCAGTACCCCTTCTTCAGAGATGTTCTGCCCGTAGCAGGCCTGGTAAAAATCTTTGGGGATGTTTCTCAGCACTTGCTGATGCACGACCAGGTCGCTCAGGTCCGGGCGCATGTATTGGCGTAACGGGTCTACATGCCAGTAATGGCTGCTGTACTGGGTCCAGGCTGCCTGGATGACTTCGCGGCCTTGGCAGCCGTAGGCACCGATGAACTCGACCGGTGGTGCCGCCGTTTCGCCGATCAGGGCAAAGCGCCCCATGCTGACATGCTCGGTCTGGAATGCTTCGGACAAACTCTCCCACAGCACCCGTTCGAAATCGGCAGAGCCCAGTGCATCCACTAATTTTCCGGCAGTATTCAGCGAGATCCTGTGCTGCATCCCATGCTCCGCTTCCATCAAGGTAAGGCATGATCGGTGGGATCGATTCTAGGCCCGGATGGCGGAGGGTGTCAAAGTTACAGCAACTGCACCCCGAACGGCCTCACCAGCAGCGCAAACAGGTAAAAGATCACGATGGTCAGTACCGCACAGCTTCCCAGTGTGGGCCAGAAACCAATCCGCGGCAGCAGGGCAGGGAATACCAGAAACATCGGCAGGGTGGGGATGACGTACCAGAAGGTGTACCAGGCATGGTTGGCAATTTTGCTGGCGGGCTGTTTCTCCAGGTACAGCCAGATCAGGGTCAGAAACGTTACCAGTGGCAACGCGGCAATCAGGCCACCCAGCTTGTCGCTGCGTTTGGCCAGCTCGGAAATCAGCACCACCATGGCGGAGGTGAGACAGTATTTGATGATGATCCAGGTCACGATAGGGTATTCCGGCAATGATGCAAATCAGGATAACCGACCTGCGTGCCATCCGGCACGGCAGGTCGGTGGGACGTCAGACAAAGGTTCAGAAACCGAAGCTGCTACCGGCACCCAGTAGCGTGGCGACCCCCAGCACGGCAAAAATGCCGGCCGCAATGCTGTGCACCAGCTTCATCGGGATCTTGGACGCCAGCTTGTCACCCACAAACACCGCCGGTACGTCGGCAATCAGCATGCCCAGCGTGGTGCCAGCCACTACCCATAGCGGGTGGGCGTAGTGTGCTGCCAGCGCGACGGTCGCAATCTGGGTTTTGTCGCCCATCTCGGCCAGGAAGAAGGTGATCAGCGTCGCGCCGAAGACCCCCAGCTTGCTGGCAATCTTGGTTTCCTCTTCTTCAATCTTGTCCGGAATCAGGGTCCAGATCGCCATGGCGATGAACGACGCACCCAGAATCCAGCGCAGCACATCCGGGCTGATGGCCGAGGTGATCCAGGCGCCCAATGCACCGGCCATGCCATGGTTGACGATGGTTGCACACAGAATGCCCAGAATGATGGGAACGGGTTTTTTGAAGCGGGCGGCCAGAATGAAGGCCAGCAGTTGGGTCTTGTCACCGATTTCGGCCAGTGCCACCACCCCGGTAGAGACGAAGAGAGCTTCCATATGTATTCCTTGGCCGGATCAAAGACGAATGACGACAACGCATCCCCGGCCATGTCGGAGGCGATGTAGTCAAAGGTCTTGCCAAGCATGAAACCGCTTACGCCATGGCCTGCGGGCCAAGTATGTTGACGTAAGCCTCTTCTTGCGAAGAGAGGCTACTCCCCAGTGAGTGCGTGCATTTTACGTGCGGATGCGGCAAATGTCCATGCAGCCTAACGCAAAAAAACCATGTCCGCAGTGGCTGACGGACATGGTTTCAATGGGTCTGGCGGGGTGAGACAGCCCCGGCAGACGTTTACACCCGAACCTGACGCAACGGGGCGTTAGGCCGCTGCTGGGCTTCCCAGCCTTCTACCAGTCCCACCGGGGCCGTAGACGCCATCAGCGGGGTTTTGCCGCGCACCAGGTCTGCTGCCCGTTCGGCCAGCATGATGGTGGGGGCGTTCAGGTTGCCGTTGGGCTCCGTCGGGAACACAGAAGAATCGATCACCCTGAGCCCGCTCAGGCCGTGCACGCGCAGTTCGGAGTCCACCACCGCCATCTCGTCTTCGCCCATCTTGCAAGAGCCGCACGGGTGCATGGTGCTTTCCAGATTGTCGCGCACAAACTTGTCGATCTGCGCATCGGTGGTCACGTCCGGCCCCGGGGCCAGCTCGACTTCGCGGTACGGGTCCATGGCGGGCTGGCCGATGATTTCCCGGGTCAGGCGCACGCAGCGGCGGAAACCTTCGCGGTCTTCTTCGCTTTGCAGGTAATTGAACTGGATTTCCGGATGTTCATACGGATCAGCCGATTTCACCCGCACGTAACCGCGGCTCTTGGGTTTGTTCGGTCCGGTCAGCACCATGAAGCCATGGCCCTTGAACGGTTTGTTGCCGTCGTAACGCATGGCAGCCGGCAGAAAATGGAACTGGATGTCCGGCCAGCGCAAGCCCTTGTCGGAGCGGATGAAACCGCCAGCCTCGAAGTGGTTGCTGGCGCCCAGACCGTCCTTGAACAGCAGCCAGCGCAGGCCGATGAGGAACTTGCTCCAGAGGCCCATCTTGCTGTTAAGCGTCACCGGTTGCTTGCAGCCATACTGGATGTAGATTTCGGCATGATCCTGCAGGTTTTCACCGACGCCTGGCAAGTCGTGCTTGACCTCGATACCGGCTTTTTTCAGGACCTCGGCCGGGCCGATGCCGGAGCGTTGCAACAGGTGCGGCGAGCCGATCGGGCCGGAGGACACCAGCACTTCGCGGCGGCAACGAACCGTATGCGTCTGTCCGTCACGGTCGTAGGTCACGCCTACCACCCGTTTGCCTTCCAGGATCAGCTGGCGGGTCATGGCGTGGGTCACCACGGTCAGGTTGGACCGTTGCATGGCGGGGCGCAGGTAGGCGTTGGCGGTAGACCAGCGCACGCCGTTCTTCACCGTCATGTGCATGGCGCCAAAGCCTTCCTGCATGTAACCGTTGCAGTCATCGGTCTTGATGTAACCTGCCTGCGCGCCGGCTTCTACCCAGGCGCCGTACAGCGGGTTCTTCATGTTGTTGCCGTTATTGGTGCTGAGCGGGCCGTCGCTGCCGCGGTAGTCGTCACCACCGAACTTGAAGCTTTCGGCTTTCTTGAAGTAGGGCAGGCAGTGTTTGTAGCCCCAGTTTTTGGCACCTAGTGATTCCCACTCGTCAAAGTCATGGGCATGACCACGGATGTAGACCAGCCCGTTGATGGACGAGGAGCCTCCCAGCACCTTGCCGCGCGGGCAGTGCAGCTTGCGGCCGTTCAGGTGTGGTTCGGCGGCGGTTTCGTAATGCCAGTTGTACTTCTTGGTGTTCATGGGCATGGAAAAGGCGCTGGGCATCTGGATGATGACGCTTTTGTCGCTGCCACCAAACTCCAGGACCAGCACGCTGACGGATGGGTCTTCGGTCAGGCGGTTGGCCAGGACGCACCCGGCAGAACCTGCCCCGACAATGATGTAATCGTAGGTTGTATCAGACATGATCGTTCTCGCTTGCAATGGACTGATATAAGGGGCCGTTACCGTTTGTCACCAGTGGTGAAATGCGGCTGGGTTTTCTCGATGTGGCGGATCACGCGTTCTTCGCTGTCCAGATCCAGTGACCGGCACAGGATGTAGTAGGCGACACCTGACACGATCAGGCCGACCAGCCAGGCCAGATCCACGCTACCCAGCGCTTTGGCCAGCGGGCCGACGTAGACTTCGTCCGGGCCGTTAAAGATGCAGAAGAACGGAATCATGGCCACAAAACCGATGAAGTAAGAGATCAGGCCGCGTGCACCCCAATGGCCGTACATGTTGTCGTGCGGCAGGAAGAAATGCGGGATGGCATAACGGCCCTTGCGCACAAAGAAGTAGTCGGTCAGGTTCACCGCTGTCCATGGCACCAGGAAGTACAGCATCACGATCAGGTAGATGTTGAGTACCGACAGGCCGGAGCCGGAGGTGTAGATGCCCATGGCCGTGCCCAGCTGCAGCAGTACCACAAACAGGATGGCCCAGATGCGTGCCTTGGCAGTCGGATTGACTTTCTTGAACGAATCCACACCGGTAATGGCGGTCAGCTTGGCGCTGTAGATGTTCATGGCAATCACCGGCAGGAAGGCCAGGATAGTGACGGCGACCACCACGGTGCCCAGTTGCGGGGCAAAGCGGGCACCCACGGTATTCAAGGCCACCAGTACGTCGGTTGCGTGCAGGTGTTCGGCCAGCCAGCCGCCCACGGCAATCATCCAGGCGCCAGATAGCGATGCGCCCAGGAACACGGCTGCAATCAGCTTGCCGCTGTGGGTATTCTTGGGCAGATAGCGCGAGTAATCCGAGACGTAGGGGGCGTAGGCGATGTTGTAGCTGGCCGCGGCGGCAAACTGGGCGATGAAGCCGGTCCAGTTAAACCCTAGCGGGGCGGCAGGTGCGGCACCGGCAACGGCGGGCGTGTCGTGAATCCAGCCCAGCAACACGGCGGCAGTGACCAGCCCGTAGAGCGGTAGCGACAGGAACAGCGACCACTTGAAGGTCTTGTGCATCCAGTCGTGACCCAGCACGGCCAGAATGGTCGCCGGTACGGTCACGGCCAGGGCGACCTCGAAGGGTCCCCAGTCGAACAGGGTTTTCAGGCCCTGCATCATCAGCACCAGGTTGACGATGTTAAAGCCGGCAAACACGAACAGCGTGGCCAGCAACACCAGCAACACGCCCCGGTAGCCGAACTGCGCGCGGGACTGGATCATCTGCGGCAGGCCCAGGTGCGGCCCTTGTGAGCCGTGAAAGGCCATGAACAGCGTACCGAACATGATGCCGAGCGTCCCGGCGATGGTGGTCCACAGTGCATTCAGCCCGACGCTGGGGCCGACAAAGCCGATGGTCATGGTAAAGAACGTGAAGTTGCCGACAAACCAGAACGGCCCCTGGGCAGACAGCTTGTCAGTGCGTTCGTGTTCCGGAATAAAGTCAATGGAATGACCTTCGATGTCCAGCGCCCCGCTAGGTGCAGGCGTAGCGGCGGCGACTTTTTGAGCAGCAGATTTCATGGTATCCCCTCTCTCCAAAGGTGAGGTTACAACAATACGAACCTGGTGACCGGCCGGATTCACATTCCCGGCACGGCCGCTGGATGGCTACTTCTTTCGGGTCTTGCCTGTCTTGTCAGGATGACGATGCAGCAGACAGTCGACCCGTCTGTGTGACGTCTTCCCGGATCAGGGCAGCGTGATCCAGACCGCTTTGGTTTCCATCAGATAATCGAGCTGCTCGGCGCCCATGTCCTTGCCAAAGCCCGAGGCCTTGTAACCACCGAACGGCATGCAAGGGTCGAGCGTACTATGGGCGTTCACGTACACGGTGCCGGCTTTCAGCTGCGGAATCAGCGTATGCACCCGGCCGAGGTCGTTGGAGTAAATGGCCGCAGCCAGTCCGAAAGGCGAGTCATTGGCCAGTTGCACGATATCGGCATCGTCGTCGAAAGGCGACGTGACCAGTACCGGTCCAAAGATTTCTTCCTGCACGATTTTCATGTCGTTGCGGCAATGGGCAAAAATGGTCGGTTCGACAAAGTAGCCCTTGCCGTCCAGTGCGTGTCCGCCCAGTACCAGCTCGGCGCCTTCCTGTTTGCCGGTGCCGATGTAGTCCATCACACGCTGTTTTTGTGTGGCAGATACCAGCGGGTTGATGAAACAGTCCGGATCGAGCCCCGGGGCGATCTTCAGGGTTTGGGTATAGCGGATCAGCGCCTGGTGGAACTCGTCGTGAACCGTGTGATGCACATAGGCACGGGTACCGGCGTCGCACACCTGACCGGCGTTGAAGAACACGCCGTTGGCCACCGCCTTGGCCGCGGCCTCGATGTCGGCATCCGGCAGCACGATGACGGGCGATTTGCCGCCCAGTTCCAGCGTGACGCGTTTCAGGTTGCGGACTGAGGCGGCACCTACCTGCTGGCCCACCGGGGTGGAGCCGGTAAAGGTGACCTTGTCGATGCCGGGATGGTCGGTCATGGCGGCGCCGATCACGCTGCCGCGACCGGTGACGATGTTGACCACGCCATCGGGAATGCCGGCTTCTTGCACCAGTTCGGCAAAGCGTAGCGTCGACAGCGAAGTGAGTTCGGCCGGTTTGACCACCACGGTACAGCCGGCGGCCAGTGCCGCGGCCACTTTCCAGGCCATGGTCTGCAGCGGGAAGTTCCACGGTACGATGGCGCCGACCACGCCCAGCGGTTCTTTACGGGTATACGCCAGATAATTGCCGGGCAGCGATGGCTCTGCGGTGCGCCCATGGATTTTGGAGACCCAGCCGGCAAAGTAACGGAAGGTATCGACCGTGCCCTGAATGTCGACATCGCGGGCGATGCTGGCCGATTTGCCCATGTCGATGGATTCGATTTCTGCCAGCTCGGTGGCGTTGGCCTCGATCAGGTCGGCCAGTTTGTGCAGCAGGCGCTCGCGGGCCAGCGGCTTGAGGGTGCGCCATTCGCCGTGGTCAAATTGTGCACGGGCGGCTTTGACGGCGCTGTCCAGATCGGCCACGGTACCGAGCGGGATGTGGGTCAGCACACCTTCGGTGGAGGGTTCGATGACCGGGCAGGTCTGGCCATCGCTGCTGTCGACCCACTGGCCGCCGATAAACATCTTTTGCGGCTTAGCCAGGAACGCCTGCGTGGCGGGCGAGATGCCGTAATCCCGCAGATAATTGCTAACGACTGTATCCATTGTGTGTCTCCTGTGACGGGCCCGTATGGCGGGCTCTGTTGTGTACTGCAGGTGCCGGTTTAGCGGTTACGTTCATAAAAGATGAAGCCCAGGCTGTTCATCAGCAACTGTGCGGCCAGAATCGAGGTCACACCTGCCGGGTCATACGCGGGCGCCACTTCTACCAGGTCCATGCCGACAATGTGGCCCTTGCTGCGTTTGGCCAGTGCCTGGATGATTTCCAGCACTTCGTAGTACTGGAAGCCGCCGTGGCTTGGCGTGCCGGTGCCGGGTGCAATGGAGGGATCAAACCCGTCGATGTCGATGGTGATGTAATAGGCGCCACCTTTAGGAATCTGGGCCAGTACGCCTTCGGTTCCCAGTTTGCGCACATCGCGGACCGACAAAATGCTGGAACCGGCTGCGCGGGCAGCGTCATAGTCGGCCCGGTTGGAAGAAGACACGTTGCGGATGCCCATCTGGGTCATGCCGGTGATGTGGTCCATCTCGGAGGCACGCCGAAGCGGGTTGCCGTGGCCGTAGCGCACGCCATGGCGCTCGTCGACAAAGTCCAGGTGCGCATCGAAATGGATGATATGGATCGGCCCGCGGCCCTCAAAAGCCTTGATCACGGGGGCATGGATGGAGTGGTCGCCGCCCAGCACCACCGGCATGGCGCCCGCGGCCAGAATCTTGCGCACGGCAAATTCGATGTTGGCGTTACTCTTGGCCATGTCGGTGTGCACGATATCGGCATCGCCCACGTCCACCATGCTCACGTGTTCGCTGGCCAGGTACATTACGTCGTCCTCAAAGTCGTAAGCGCCGGCATGGCCGAACGAGAACAGGGTAGACGCTTCGCGGATGCCGCGCGGACCGAAGCGGGCCCCAGAGCGCCATTGGGTGCCCATGTCGTTGGGGGCGCCCAGAATGGCCACATCGGCTTTCAGGTTGTCCCAGTCCAGACAGACGGGAGACTTGGCAAATGTACAGTGACCTACAAAGGGAAGATTCAGGCGGCCTGAATCATAATTATTTTCTGCCATGGCGATGACTCCGAATGAACATTACAGCCACAAAAAAGCGGCAAGTGGTGCATCTGAGTGCCTACTATGGCGCAAAAATTACTTATGAAAAATATGTATTATCAGATATTCATATCGCTATTTACGATGTATTGATGTGCGAGAAAACGAAGCTGGTGCACAGCGGGATGGATTGATTTTCATGTTTAAAAACATGTGGTTGCAAACGTGACCAACAGGTTGATCCGGCAAGGCGCTCGCCTTGGCAGACAGCTGGTCACGGCAACGCAAGCGGCGAATGCGATACCGCACGACTACCCCCATGACATGTCAGGATGGTGTATAAATACAGAGAGGGAAAATACGAATCATCGGGTATTTATATCGCCAAGGGCGATGCAAGACAGGAGACCGGCATGAACCAGTTGCAGGATGTGGACCTGAAACTGCTCAGGGTATTCATGACCATTGTGAAATGTGGCGGGTTTTCTGCCGCGCAGGCGATGCTGAACATGAGCCAGTCGGCCATCAGCGAGCAGATGATCAGCCTGGAAGCGCGGCTCGGGGTGCGCCTGTGCGAACGCGGTCGCAGCGGTTTCCGGCTGACCGAGCACGGCCAGGCCACCTACGAGGCGGCACAACGGCTGCTGCTGGCGGTTGAAACCTTTTGCGTGGATACCGATGCCCTCAAGCAGAAGGTATCAGGGCGGCTGTATCTGGGCATCATCGACAATACCATCACCGACCCGGCGTCACCGCTGACGCGGGCCACCCAGCGCTTTGTGGCGCGGGGCCACCATGTGCATCTGGACATTTACGTCGGTACGCCGGCCGAACTGGAAGAGCGTGTGCTCGATGGCCGCCTGCACGTGGCCATCGGCCACTTTCCGCTGAAAGTACCGGGGCTGAACTATACCCCGCTGTATCAGGAGCCGGACGGCCTGTTCTGCGGCAGACTCAACCCGCTGTACCAGACCACCAGCGCGCTGGAAGGCATTTATGCCGCGATGAAATCCAGCCATATTGTGGCGCGTGGCTTTCTGCAGCAAAGCGATCTGCGCCAGCTGAAAGTCAAGGAAGCCGCCGCCAATGTGGATAACGTCGAGGCGCAGGCCATGCTGATACTCTCTGGCGCCTACATCGGCTTTTTGCCACTGCATTATGCCCGCCGCTGGGTGGATGCCGGTGACCTGTTCCAGATTGCCCCGACACACTTTCACTCGGCCTGGCCGTTTGCCGCCATTACCCGTCGCGGCAATGCCGAAGCGCTGATCCTGAAAGTCTTCATGGAAGACCTGATTGCGGTGGTGAAGTCGGCCCCCGCCCGCTGACGGCAGCGGCGACGCTCAAAAAGGGATCGAGTTCTTGTCCGAGGTCAGTAGCGCCGCCTTCTCACCTTTGTCGCTGCGGATCTGCACCTTGACCACGGTCAGGTACAGGAAGGGATTGAACAGTTCGACCCGCAACTGGCCCAGTGCTTCCGGGTGCTGGCAACGGAAGTGGAAATGTCCGGTCAGGTTGCTGTGCGGGGGGACGGACGGAGTGGCAGTTTCCGCCTTGGCGGGTGCGGGCCCGTCCTGCAGCAGGGCGGCCGGTAGCGCCGGGCTGTACAGTTGCAAGTCGCGTACCTGGCAGCCCGCTGCGGGCGAAAACACCAACAGACGCGCCGGCTGCCGCAGCAGTTGGACCATCTGCCGGGCTTTGTCCTGCTCGGCCGCGGTTCGCGGCGGGTGCTCGAACGCCAGCAGGTTATACAGAGGGGTGTCCAGCGTTACGTCGATCTGCGCCCCGTCGATCAACACCTCCAGATCGGCATAGCCATGCTGGTGGGGTGGCAGCGGACTGGCCGCAAAGGCGGACCATGCCAGCCACGACAAGGCCATGAGCAAAGCGGCACAGACATGAGATTGGCGCATGCGGCATTCCCGAAGCGGTTATACAAGCCAGTGTATCGCCTGCAGCTGGCAAGTGCCAGTGCTGCCGCAGGAGGCCGTCCTGCGCCGGGGCACGCCAGATATGATGGATTGATAGACCGCTTGACTCAGGTCAAGCGTCACCGCCAGCAGGCGCGGTATAAAGAACGGATAAAGTGATTTGTAATCCGGCCAGCAGATGATTGATGAGGTCGCCGTGGATCGTTCCCGTTTTCGCAAGCCATTCATCGTTACCCTGCTCGCAGCACTCGTGCTGGCGGCGGGGGGATATGTTTACCAGCACCGTACCCCGGGGCTGCCCGCGGGACTGGCCTTTGGCAACGGGCGCCTGGAGGCTACCGAGGTGGACGTGGCCACCAAACTGGCCGGGCGCCTGGCCGATGTCACGGTACATGAGGGTGACTGGGTTCCGCGCGGTACCGTCGTGGCCCGGTTTGATGTCGAGGACCTGCGTGCCCAGCTGCGGGCAGCTGAAGCGCAAGTTCAGCAGGCCCGTAAAGTGGCGGACGAGGCGCAGGCCGGCCTGCGCAAATCCGGCGCCGACCTGCATCTGGCAGGCAAAACCCTGCAGCGTTCGCAGGAGCTGGTGGCCAAAGGATTCATTGCCCGCAGCAAGCTCGATACCGACCAGGCGGGCCTGACCGGTGCCGAGGCGGGCGTAGCGCAGGCCCAGAGCCGGGTGGCCGAAGCCGCCGCCGGCGTGCTGGCCGCACAAGCCAGGGTCGACAGCCTGCAAGCCACGCTCAACGATACCGCACTGAAAGCCCCTGTCAGCGGGCGGGTGCTGTACCGGCTGGCAGAGCCAGGTGAAATTCTGGCCGCAGGCGGCAAGGCGCTGACGCTGGTGGATCTGGCCGACATGTACATGACCATCTACCTGCCGACCCGTCAGGCCGGACAACTGTCACTTGGCAGCGAGGCACGCATCGTGCTGGATGCCCTGCCCGGACAAGCGATTCCTGCCCGGGTGAGTTTTGTCGCGCCCAAAGCCCAGTTCACCCCGCGCGAAGTCGAAACCCTCAGCGAACGCGAGAAACTAATGTTCCGCATCAAGGTCCGGGCAGACCCCGCCTGGCTGGCCGCTCACCGCGATCTGGCCAAAGGCGGCATGCCCGGCATCGCCTATGTCCGGCTGGATGCCAGAACGGCCTGGCCGGCCAATCTGAACCCCGACCGGAAATAAACCATCATGGACAGTCTGCCGGTCGCCCGGCTTGCCGGTGTCAGTCACGTTTACGGCCGGGTGGCTGCGCTGGCCGACATAGACATCCATCTGCCGGCCGGTAGCATGGTGGGGCTGATCGGCCCGGACGGGGTCGGCAAGTCAACCCTGCTGGCCCTGATTGCCGGCGCCCGCAAGATCCAGCGCGGTAAGGTGATGGTGCTGGGCGGGGACATGGGCGACCGCCATTTCCGCGCCACCGTACAGCCGCGCATTGCCTACATGCCGCAGGGGCTGGGCAAAAATCTCTACCCGACCCTGTCGGTCTTCGAAAATGTCGATTTCTTCGGACGGCTGTTTGGCCAGAATCCGCAAGAGCGGCAAGCCCGCATCACCAATCTGCTCGCCAGCACCGGCCTGACACCGTTCCGCGATCGCCCGGCCGCCAAGCTCTCAGGCGGCATGAAGCAGAAACTCGGGTTGTGTTGCGCCCTGATCCACGATCCGGACCTGCTGATTCTGGATGAACCCACCACCGGGGTAGACCCGTTGTC
This sequence comes from Leeia oryzae DSM 17879, assembly GCF_000376945.1. Classification (GTDB taxonomy): domain Bacteria; phylum Pseudomonadota; class Gammaproteobacteria; order Burkholderiales; family Leeiaceae; genus Leeia; species Leeia oryzae. Next base: position 147,069 of record NZ_AQXU01000018.1, on the reverse strand, counting down.
GCGTCGGCAGTTCTGGGCCTTGATCGACCGCATCCGTGCGCGCCGGCCGGGGATGAGCGTGCTGGTGGCCACGGCCTACATGGAGGAAGCCGAGCAATTTGACTGGCTGGTCGCCATGGACAGCGGCCGGGTGATCGGTAGCGGGACGCCCGCCGGCTTGCTGGCGCAAACCGGGGAGACCACGCTGGACGCCGCGTTCATCGGCCTGCTGCCGGCAGACAAACGGGGCCAGCACCAGACCTTGCACATGCCGCCCAGGGTGGCAGACGGGGCAACCTTTGCCATCGAGGCCGATGCCCTGTCACAGCGCTTTGGCGATTTTACCGCCGTCGACCGCGTCAGTTTCCAGATCGAACGGGGCGAAATCTTCGGTTTTCTGGGGTCCAACGGCTGCGGCAAGACCACCACCATGAAGATGCTGACCGGCCTGCTGCCCCCCACGGAGGGGCAAGCCAGGCTGTTCGGCAAGCCGGTCGATGCGCGTTATCTGGATACACGCAAGCAGGTGGGTTACATGTCGCAGTCGTTTTCGCTGTATGGCGAATTGTCCGTACTGGCCAATCTGGACCTGCACGCCCGGCTGTTCCACCTGCCGGACAAGCGGCGGCACAGCCGCATTGCCGAGCTGATGCAGCGTTTCGGACTGGCAGACTATGCCGATCAGGCCGCCGCCAGTCTGCCGCTGGGCATTCGTCAGCGTCTGTCACTGGCGGTGGCCGTGGTGCATGAGCCCAGGCTGCTGATCCTGGACGAACCTACCTCCGGGGTGGACCCGGTTGCCCGTGACCAGTTCTGGGCACTGCTGGCCGAGCTGTCGCGCGGGCAGGGGGTGACCATCTTTATTTCTACCCATTTCATGAACGAAGCCGAACGCTGCGACCGCATTTCCCTGATGCACGCCGGCAAGGTGCTGGCCAGCGATACGCCTGCCGCCCTGTGCGCCGCCCGCGGCGCGGCCACACTGGAGGCAGCGTTCATCAGCTACCTGGAAGAGGCGACCGGGGTTGCCGGAACGCCCGCCGCGCCGCCCGAGGAAGTAGCGCCAACCGCGCCCGCCACGCCGGTGACGCCGGTTGCGATACCGGCATTCAGTGTGCGGCGCCTGCTGGGGTACGCCTACCGCGAGACGCTGGAGTTACGGCGCGATCCGATCCGCCTGTCCTTTGCACTGATCGGCTCGATCTTGCTGATGTTCGTGCTGGGGTTTGGCATCTCGCTGGATGTCGAAGGCTTGCGCTTTGCCGCGCTCGACCGGGACAACACGCCGGAAAGCCGGGCGTACATCCAGAACATTGCCGGGTCGCGCTATTTTATCGAGCAAACGCCGATCCTGGATGATGCCGGGCTTGATAGCCGCCTGAAAAGCGGCGAGCTGGCCCTGGCGGTGGATATCCCGGCCGGGTTCGGACGGGACCTGCGACGCGGCCACTGGCCGGAGATCGGCTTGTGGGTGGATGGTGCCATGCCGTACCGGGGCGAAACGGTACGCGGGTTTGCCGAGGGCATGCACCGCCAGTATGTGCAGCAGCTCATCCAGCTGTCTACCGGGCAGACCAGCCCCCTCCCGGTCAACATCGTTTCGCGCTATCGCTACAATCAGGACGTCAAAAGCATTTACGCCATGGTACCGGCGGTTATTCCCATCCTGCTGGTGTTCATTCCCGCCATCCTGATGGCGCTTGGCGTGGTCCGGGAAAAAGAACTGGGCTCGATCATCAACCTCTACGTCACGCCGGTGACCCGGCTGGAGTTTCTGCTTGGCAAGCAGTTGCCCTATGTGATGGTGGCGCTGATCAGCTTTGTGCTGCTGGTGATCCAGTCCCAGCTGGTGTTCCATGTCCCGATCAAAGGCAGCCTGCTGGCGCTGGGGCTCGGCGCGGTGCTGTATGTCATTGCCACCACCGGCATCGGCCTGCTGATTTCCACCTTTACCCGGACGCAGATTGCCGCCCTTTTTGGCACGGCGATCCTGACCATCCTGCCCACGGTCAGCTTTTCCGGTCTGTCGACGCCGGTAGGTGCGCTGGAAGGCGCCAGTTACTGGATCGGACAATTGTTTCCGGCCAGCTACTTCCTGATCATCAGCCGGGGGGCGTTCACCAAGGCGCTCAGCTTTGGCGACCTGGTCCCGCAACTGGTCATGCTGGCCTGTTTCATTCCGGTGCTGACCGTCGTCGCTGTGCTGTTGCTGAAAAAACAGGATAAATGACATGCGTCTGCCCAGCCTGAGCAATATTTTCCGCCTTGGCCTGAAAGAGCTGAAAAGCCTGTGGGCCGACAAGACCCTGCTGGTGCTGATCTGCTGGGCGTTCTCCGGTGCTATTTACACGGCCGCCACCGGGGTATCGCAAGAGTTGCACAACGCACCCATCGCCATTGTTGATGAAGACCAGTCCCCGCTGTCCCGGCGCGTGGTCGATGCATTTTATCCGCCGTATTTCCGTCCGCCGCAGCGCATCCGTCTGGATGAGGTAGATGCCGGCATGGATGCCGGACGCTACAACTTCACGCTGGTGATCCCCGCCCATTTTCAGCACGACGTACAGGCCGGACGAGTGCCGGACCTGCAGCTCAATATCGACGCCACCATCATGAGCCAGGCGTTTATCGGCGCCGGTTACATCAACGCCATCACCCAGGGCGAAGTGGCAGAATACCTGACTGGCACGCGCGATGGCGGGATAACGCCCATCCGCCTGACGACCCGGGTGCGCTTTAACCCTAACCTGAATGGCCTGTGGTTTGGCGGGGTAATGGAAGTCATCAACAACGTCACCATGCTGACCATCATTCTGGTCGGTGCCGCCTTTATCCGCGAGCGCGAACACGGCACCATCGAGCATCTGCTGGTCATGCCGCTGACGCCGTTCGAGATCATGATGGCCAAGATCTGGGCTAACGGGCTGGTGGTACTGCTGGGGGTGACGTTTGCGCTGACGATGGTGGTGGAGCATGTGCTGAAAGTGCCGATTGCCGGCTCCTTGTTACTGTTTCTGGCGTGTGCGGCCTGCTATCTGTTTGCCGCCGCTTCCATCGGCATTTTTCTGGGCACGCTGGCCCGATCGATGCCGCAGCTCGGCTTGCTTATCATCCTGTGCATCCTGCCGTTGCTGATGCTCTCTGGCGGAATTTCTCCGCGGGAAAGCATGCCGGCCGTCGTGCAGCACATCATGCTGGCTGCCCCGACCACCTTTTTTGTCCGGCTGGCACAGGGCATTCTGTATCGCGGTGCGGGGTTCGAGGTCATCTGGCAGGATCTGCTGTGGATGACCCTGATCGGGGCGGTATTCTTTTCGCTGGCACTGGTGCGCTTTCGCCGGGCTGTGACCCAGACACAGGTTTGATCTCGGCAGGGTGTTGGTCCATACTGGCCAGGCACGGATGTTGCAAGATATTGCATCAAACCGGTGCAGGATGTTAGTGTCTGGCTGATAAGGTTCGCTTCCAGAACAAATTACACGGGGCATGCTACAACAGACATGACAGACCGGTCGCCGCAAGACGCAAGCAAGCTGTCGTCGTGCCAAACTATACCAATAACGAATACCATGAACACACCCCCTATCATCCCTTTCAGCCAGCCGGCGCCTTATCGTACCCTGTCGCCATTGCTGGTTTTGCGCCATGGCAGCCGTCGCGAGCAAATTTGCATTATCGGCCTATGGCTGGTGCTGCTAGCTGCCAGCGTTGCGTTGGGGCTGGCCGCCGTTGTCTGGCAGTGGTCCGGTCTGCCAGTCAGCTTTGGTGGAGTTGATGTGTACATTTCCATCTATCCCCCGTTACTGCTTTGCTTGTTGTGGACATTGACCTGTGGCTGGTGGTGGGGGGCCATTCCGGCGTATTGCTCGACACTGGTGCTGGCCTTGTATGCGGGCATGCCTCCGCCCTGGGCTGCACTGTTTGCTTGTGCCAATCCGCTTGGCTTTGCCGTGATGTCCATCGGCTATCAGGCCATTGCTGCTCGCCGTGATTTGCGCAATACGGGGTCGCTACTGTTTTATGTGCAGCTCTGTTTTGTCGCCAGTATTTTCAGTTCCAGCGGGGCGCTGGTCTGGTGTTATATCAACCGCATCGACAGCACCGGCATGCTGCCCATCTGGCAAGGCTGGTGGCTGGGCGGTTTTCTGCAAAGTGTGCTGATTGTCGGCCCGTTCATGGCCATGCTGTGGCCGCGCCTGGCCCGCTGGCAAGCCAGCCGGCCTGCGCTGATGAGCCAGCCAAAGACCGAGCCTCGCCGCTCGGTGTTGCGCCTGCTGGCGGTGATCTGTCTGGGCGTCCTGATTTACGGCTTTCTGACGATCCAGCTGGCCGGGAATCAGGTCCGGCAGGTAGATTTTCGCCATCTTGGCGAGCTGAACCATGCGGTCAGCGTCATGCAGCAAACCATGTGGGTGTTTTACTGGGTGCTGGCGTCCCTGTTTGTGTTTACGGCCGTGTTCGGTTACCAGCTGTTCAGTCACTGGCAGAAATCGACCGACCAGCTGCTGGCCAAACTGCAGTACGCCAATGTGAGCCTGGAAACCCTGGCCAATACCGATGGCCTGTCCGGTTTGCTTAACCGCCGCACCATCGAAGAAGGCATGCGCAAGGAGTGGAGCCGGGCCCAGCGGCAAGACGACCAAGCCGCACTGGTGATGCTCGACATCGATCATTTCAAGGAGATCAATGACCACTTTGGTCATCCGGCGGGTGATGCCGTCATTCGCAGCCTGTCAGCGACCATCAAGTCCGTGATCCGGACCATTGACCTGGCAGGCCGATACGGCGGCGAGGAGTTTGTGGTGATTCTGCCGCATGCCAATCCGGAAGGGGCACTGGCATTTGCCGAGCGTTTGCGGGAGCTGGTGGATGCCCATCCGGTGCGGTATGAAGACCGGGTGATCCACGTGACCATCAGCCTCGGGGTGGCGGTACTGGATGTCGCCGACCAGCATCCCGACAGCTGGCTGGAGCGGGCAGACCATGCGCTGTACCAGGCCAAGCATGCCGGCCGCAACCGGACGATGATGGCCAGTATGGAGGCGAAGACCGCCGCGTGACACCTGCGTCGGGTAGCCGGGCTGGCAGCAGCCATCCGTGTGCCCGCCTGCGGTCACGCGCCTTGCTGCTGGGGGCTCGCGGCTCGCGGTTTAAAAATGCCCTGTCTGGGCAAACTGCCCGGTGGCCGCCACCAGCCGTGCCGCAATGCCGGGTTCCAGCGCAGAGTGACCGGCGTCCGGCACAATCTGCAGCACAGATCCCGGCCACGCCGCATGCAGCACGTGGGCGTACCGCACCGGGCAGATCATGTCATACCGGCCATGCACGATGACGCACGGCAGGTGGCGGATGCGGGCGACACCCGCCAGCAACTCGCCAGGCTGCATGAAAGCATTGTGACGGAAATACAGGCATTCCAGCCGGGCTACATTAGCCGCATTCCGGTCCCCGCTGACCGCCGGGTTGGCGACCGGTGGCAGCAGCTGCGCGCACTGATTCTCGAACGCCTCCCACACCCGCGCGGCCGGCAGGTACACCGCCGGGTCATCCGACAGCAGGCGCCGTTCGTAAGCACCCAAGATATCGTGCCGTTCGTCTTCTGGCAGAAACCCGGCATAGGTTTCCCACGCTTCCGGAAACACGTTGCGGGTACCGTTCATCCACCAGTCAACCTCCGCGGGCGATGCCATCCAGATACCGCGCAAGATCAGCCCCAGACAACGCGCCGGATGCGCCTGACTGTACGCCAGCGACAAGGTAGACCCCCACGACCCGCCAAATACCAGCCACTGATCAATCGACAGCATCTCGCGCACGGCCTCGATATCCGCAATCAGATGCTGCGTGGTGTTGTCGCGAATCTCGCCGGGCGGGGTCGATTTGCCGGCGCCGCGCTGGTCGATCAGCACAATGTGGTACAGCGCCGGGTCAAAAAAACGGCGGCTGGTGGGTGTAATGCCCGACCCCGGCCCGCCATGCAGAAAAATCACCGGAATCCCGGCCGGATTACCGCAAGTTTCCCAGTAAATGGTATGCAGGTCAGACACCGGCAAATAGCCGGACTGGTTGGGTTCAATGGACGGAAAAAGAATGCTGTCGAGAGGGTTCACGGAATCGGCTCCGCCTGTCTGGTGGTAATGCCGTTATTGTAGCCAAAATGGGGATCACAAAGTGACAAGTCATTCACTTGCAGGGTAGACGGCGCAAAGCGCTATATACCCAAGGTATGCCAGGTAATGGCCAATGTTTTGGCTTCGGCACCCGAAGTGATGGTTAAGTTATCATTCCCAGCGTGAGGCAGATGGCAGACACAACGAGTACATCTTCAGGCGGTCAGCCTGTAGATGCAATCGTCGCTTAGTATTGCATCGTCAGTCCGGCACTCAGGCTGGCTGCATGATAGTTGGACAGCCCTTTGCTGTAGCTGGCTTTGACAAACAGTAGCTTGTTTTTGGCAATGCTGCTTTCCAGGCCCAGCGTCAGGTTACCCAGCCAATGACAGGTTGCTCCTGGAGAGAGGAGTTCCGGGTGCGAAAAAATGGTGTAGCCTACTTCGGCATAAGGCCGAATCGCTGTCGTCGACAGCACAGGAGTAAACCGCAGGCTATTGCGCCACTCCAGCTGTTTCAATGTCCTGCTGCTGCCATAAAGGGCAGAGTCCCCGATATGCTCATACGAACCCGCTAAAACAGAGCGCCAGGTCCACTGGTCTGCTGGCTGGACCCTTAACTGGAGAATCGCATCATTTCGCCAGCCAAGTTCGCGGTTGGATTCGGTAGCGGTGGTGTTTTTGTAACGCGTCCTGACCAGACTCAGTATGCCGGTCAACAGCGCTTTTGAAGATAATTGATGATGTACAACGCCTGCACCACCCAGCTGCTCGACCCGTTGCTGTAAACCGATATCACTGCTCAATGAGCCGTTGCCATATAATCCAAGCAGTCCCCATTCAGTGTCTTCATGACGGGCCAGTACCTTGCCAATTACCAGGTTACGAATCTGGCTATCATATTGCTCGCCACTGTCTCCGCCAGATACCCAGTCTGCACCCGCCGCTACAATAACGGGTTCTGGCAGATCATCCATACCGGTCGTAGATAAACGAGAAACGGTGATGCCTGTTTCATCCCGGCCCAACAAGGCTTCAGCGCCATTGAGCCAAGAGGCATTGGTGGCATGAATCATCATGCCTGAGGCAGAGCGCATGACATTTTGCATACTGGGGGACGCACCCCGAAGTAACAGATGTATCGTGCTGTCCTTCTGGATGTTGTAATCCTGGAGCGTTCTTCCATCTTCCAGCTGCTTGCCTGCAAAAATCAATCTTTGCTGATCGGGTGGAATCCCTTCCTTCTCCTGAATTTTGGTTTTGACATTTTCGATGGTGTCATTTGGCTCGACTTCCAAGGCAATGGTTTTGCCAGTCAGGGTTTTGACAAAAATCTGCATGGCAAAAGCTGAGACTGGCAATAGCATGAGAATGAGAACAAACAGTCTGGCCGAGCAGATTGATGCAAATGAATGATTTTTCATGAAAAAAGAACATATATTAGAAGGCGCCCATACTATAGGTTATGGCCGTTGATTGACAAGAATTTACCGTCAAAGGAAGCTCAGTGAGTCACAAAATCCAAGGTATGTCGCTAACCGCAACAGTCTTGGCCTGAGTCTGGGGGAGCTCAATCCGTGATTAGCATGATGGGGAGCGTGGCATGCAAGGAAAACGAGATGCCGTAGCACGCGCATGCCATGATCGACACGGTGCTACGACGTCTTAGTGACAAGAGGTTGAATCAGCCCGTCTTATACCGGTGCTTCCAGTCGGCCATTACGGAAGTCATTCACCGCCTGGAAGATTTCTTCGTTGGTATTCATCACAAACGGGCCATACTGGGCGATGGACTCTTTGAGCGGCCGTCCGGCAATCATCAGCACTTTGGCATCTGTGCTGGCGGTCATCACCACGCCGTCGGCGTCGGCCTCGTTTTTCAGGATCGCCATCCGTTGGGTCGGCACCCGCTTGTCGGCAATGCTGACCTCGCCACGGTACACGTACACAAAGGCGTTATGACCCGAAGGAATACTCTGCGCAAAGTGGCTGCCAGCCGGCAAGTGCACGTCCAGATACAGAGGCTGGGTGGCATCGCGGGTGACGGCACCCGTTACGCCATGACTGGCACCGGCAATCACCGTGACCGCCACGCCGGCATCGGTCACCAGCTTTGGCAAGTCTTGCGGCCCGAAGTCACGGTACCAGGGGGCTTGCATCTTGTCGCGGCCCGGCAGGTTCAGCCATAGCTGGAAGCCTTCCATCCTGCCTTCTTCCTGCTGCGGGATTTCCGAATGGATAATCCCCCGGCCAGCAGTCATCCATTGCACACCACCGCTTTCCAGCAGGCCTTCATGCCCGGCGCTGTCACGGTGCAGCATGCGCCCGGCAATCATGTAAGAGATGGTTTCAAACCCGCGGTGCGGGTGGTTAGGGAAACCGGCAATGTAATCATCCGGGTTATTGCTGCCAAAGGCATCCAGCATCAGAAACGGGTCCAGCCGGTATTGCAAATCCTGGGTGAGCACGCGGGTCAGTTTCACCCCGGCGCCGTCGGAGGTGGGTTGCCCGGCAATCAGCCGTTCTACCTGACGGCTGCGGCGGACGGTGGTTGTCTCGGTCAAGGTGTTCATGGTGTTGGCTCCAGTCAGAAAAGATCAAGGCAGCGACTTGCGCCGCTGCCTGCGTTACTCGGGATTAGCTGCGACGGGCATCCAGGCTCCAGCCACCGGCACCATTGGCAGCCAGGGCCAGCAAACCACCCGCGACGGCAATGTTCTTGAAGAACAGCAATTGCGTCACAAACGCCTGGTCAGCCGGCACGGCCCAGTAAGCGTGGAAGAAGAAGCTGGCTACCAGGGTAAACGCCGCCAGCACCAGTGCTGCAATCCTAGTACCGAAGCCGAAGATCAGGGCCAGGCTACCGACAATTTCTACCGTCAGGGCCAGTGCTGCCCCCAGCGTTGGCAGCGGCAGACCGGCAGAAGCGATGTAGCCAACGGTGCCGGCAAAGCCGGTTAGTTTGCCAAGACCGGCAGGCAGAAACAGCAAGGCAAACAGCAGGCGGGCGGCTAGGTTCAGGGTGTTTTCGATAGACTTGGACATGATGGATTCCTTTTCAGTGGTTTGGTCAGGCCGCGAAGCAGTTGAATCGCGTTGAATGAACTTTATTCCTGAACAAACCTTTAAACAATCCGTCAAAATGGATATCATTGTCCATATGATGGAACAATTAACGCAAATCTCGACAATCGACCCCAATGATCTGCTGATCTTTGCCCGAGTGGCCGAGCTGGGCAGCTTTAGCCGTGCGGCCGATAAGCTGCACCTGCCCAAATCCACGGTCTCCCGCCGGCTACAGGTGCTGGAAGAACGCCTGGGAGAAAAACTGCTGCTGCGGACCACGCGCCGCCAGTCGCTGACCGAACTGGGCCTGCAACTGCTGGAGCATGCCCGTCAGGTGGTGGCCGAAGTCGAGGCGGTGGCGGCCTTGAGCGAACGCCGGCAGAGCACGCCCAGTGGGCGTTTGCGGGTATCGATGCCGAGTGATTTTGCCAACCTGCTGCTGGCGGATGCACTGGCCGCCTTCATTGCCTTGTATCCGGGCATCCAGCTGGATCTGGACCTGTCGCCACGACGGGTAGATTTGCTGGGCGAAGGGTTTGATGTGGTGGTGCGTCTGGGCAAGCTGCCGGATGACTCGCTGCTGGTGGCCCGCAAGCTGGTGGATTTCTCGGCCGGGCTGTATGCATCCCCCGCCTATCTGGCCGAACACGGCGACCCGCTGCACCCGGATGATCTGGCCCGCCATCAGGCGGTACGGATGATGCAGGGCAACGGTGAACCGGCCACCTGGACCCTGATACAGGGCGAACAGCGCTGGCAGGGCATCCCGCCCGGACGGGCGAGCGCCAACTCGCCAGAGCTGCTGATCCGGCTGGCGTGTGCCGGGGCCGGCATTGCTGCCGTGCCTGACTACTTTGCGGATATCGAAGTCCGCCGCGGGGCCTTGCGCCGTATCTTGCCCGCTTGGTGCTTGCCCAGCCATACGGCATGGGCGGTGTTCCCGGAGCGCAAGCTGATGCCGGTAAAAACCCGTGTGTTCATCGACATGCTGCAAGCGTCGCTGTCGACGCTGTGAGTCGAGTCATGTTCAAATTTTGAGCAAAATAGATGGACCTTGCCCCATTCTGGTACGTCAAGAATGGGTTGGTATGCTGGTCACAGTTTGGTCTTGGCTGCCGGTGGGCGGGTGACCACAATGGTACCGTCAGCAAAGAAACACTTTGCCAGCCGCCGTTAAGGTGGTGAGTGTTAAGGGCCGCAGCCATTATCGACGCATTCGCAAAGCCCATCCGGGTAGGCTCCCCCTGTCAGCTTTCGTCTGGCGTGATGATGCGCATCGGGCGAGTCCCAATCTTCGCCCCGGTGACTTCATCCACGGCAACGGCTTTAATATCGGTTCCTGTTTCTGCATCAACGAAACGGACCAATTTACCCTCTCCCCGATATTGGCGGCCCCATGCGCCAATCATGAACAGCACCGGCAGAAAATCGCGACCGGCAGCAGTCAGCAGATACTCTTCTCGCGGCGGATGCTCCGAGTAACGCCGCTTCTCCAGTAATCCCTCTTCCGTCAGTGCCGCCAGCCGACGAGTCAGCATCGTCGGTGCGATGTTCAGACTTTTCCGGAATTGGTCAAAGCGCGTGAGGCCGGCATGGGCATCCCGCAGAATCAATATGCTCCAGGCGTCGCCTGCGACAGCCAAGCTGCGCGCGATCGGGCATGGGTTATCGCAATTATTTTCGTAGTCCATACTATTTTGATAGTGACTTTTTCAAAGATTGGTAGTATTGTTAGTATCAGTTTGATAGTAACACTTCGACGACGAGTAATCCACCCTGCACGGAGATTTCATTGATGAACAGGCAGCATACATATCCCGCAACCGCCCCCGGGATGCCTTCAGGTATCGGCGACGCCACGGCAGCCTGGCAGATGGGCCGCGTGACATGGAAAGATGTACCGACCCGCACGATAGACGTTGACGGGGTGGCTTTCGCCTACCGGGAACTCGGCCCCGATACCGGTGTGCCGGTGGTCTTCCTGCATCACCTGATGGCCGTGCTGGACGACTGGGACCCGCGGATTATCGACGGCATCGCCGCGCAGCGACGGGTAATCACCTTCGACAATCGCGGGGTTGGTGCTTCGGGAGGCTCGGTACCACACACGATCGAGGAGATGGGGCGCGATGCCATCGCCTTCATCCGCGCATTAGGGTTCAAGCAGGTTGATCTGCTCGGGTTCTCGTTGGGCGGCGGCGTCGCACAAATGGTGGCCTTGCAGGCCCCCGATCTCGTGCGGCGGATGATTCTTGCCGGAACAGGCCCCAGAGGCGGCGGTGGCATCGACGAAATCAACAGAATTGCGGTCATCGCCTATCTCAAAGCGGCACTCACGCTGAGCGACCCGAGAAATTTCCTGTTTTTCCCTCGCACTCCGGATGGCAAGCGCGCGGCGAGAGACTACTTCGCCGCGCTGAAGGAGCGAACCAGGGACCGAGACAAACCTATTTCCCTGCAGGCTCGCAGTGCCCAGCTAAAGGCCATCAAAAACGCTGGCCTGAGTGCGCCTGACGATCTCTCGCAGATTACGCAGCCCGTTTTCGTCGCCAACGGCGACCGTGACCTGATGGTCGATAGCCGTCTGTCGGCAGACATGGCTCGCCGTCTGCCCAATGCCCAGCTGACGATCTACCCGAACGCCGGGCACGGGGGTGTCTTTCAGCACCATCGGGTTTTTGTGCCCGCGGTGCTGGGCTTCCTCGCGGACTGATCTGACCAGCAGCACCGCCACAACCATCGCATTTCCAAGCACTCATTCATCAATAAAAGGCCACCACATGAAAGCCCTTACCTTCAAACGCTATGGCAAGACACCCGACATCGGGTTTGCCGACGTTCCCCGTCCCACACTGAAGGACGACGAACTGCTGGTGCAGGTCCACGCGGCCAGCGTGAACCCGATCGATAACATGATCCCGACCGGGCTCTTCAAAGCCGTTCTGAAGTTCCAGCTTCCGGCCACCCTGGGCAGCGATCTGGCCGGCGTGGTGACGGAGGTCGGCAGTCGTGTGACCCGTTTCAAGCCTGGCGATGCCATTTTTGCCAATATCTTCGACCTCGGTACAGGTGCGCTCGCGGAGTTCGCCGTTGTACCAGAAAGCCTGGCCGCGCTGAAGCCGGCCAATCTGGACTTTGTGCAGGCTGCGTCTATCCCGATGGTCGGGCTCACCTCGTGGCAAGCCCTGAAGGAACGCGCCAATCTTCGGGCGGGCCAAAAGGTGTTCATTCCTGCGGGGGCCGGCGGTGTTGGCACATTTGCGATCCAGCTGGCAAAGCACCTAGGGGCAAAGGTAGGAACGACCACCAGCACGGGCAACGTCGAACTGGTACGCCGTCTGGGGGCGGATGAGGTAGTCGACTACAAGCAGCAGGCATTCGAGAACGTGTTGCATGACTATGACGCGGTACTTGGTACTGTCAGGGGCGATGCAATCGAAAAGTCCATCGGCATCCTCAAGTCAGGGGGCACGATCATCTCTCTCATCGGGCCACTAGACGCCGCATTCGCACGCGCTCGACGACTGAACTTCGTCCTGACGTTCGTGTTCGGATTAATGAGCCGCAAGATCATGCGCCTTACAAAGAAACGAGGCCTTACCTACTCGTTTCTCTTTGCCCGCCCGGATGGTTCACAACTCACCCACGTCGGCAAACTCCTTGAGGCAGAACACATTCGGCCTGTTGTCGACAAGGTGTTTCCATTCGAGCAAGCCAATGAGGCCCTGGCCTACCTAGCGCAAGGGCATGCCAAGGGAAAAGTAGTCGTCAAAATGCTGTAAACCGTAGCCAATTGAATACCCAATTTTTTAACCAACTAACTGACAGAAGAACACCATGACCTCATCTAAAAAAATCGCGGTTGTCACCGGCGCTTCATCCGGTATTGGCGCCATTTACGCAGATCGCCTTGCCCGGCGCGGCTATGACCTGCTGCTCGTCGCCCGGCGCGGCGACCGTTTGCAGCATCTCGCTGCAAGGCTTGAGCAGACGTACAACATCAAGGCCGACACGCTGGTTGCTGATCTTGAGAAAGAAGCTGATCTCACACGGCTGGAAACCGTGCTTGCAGATAATCCCGACATCCGGCTGTTAGTGAATAACGCCGGCATTGCCAGGCTGAGCCAGGTTGCCGACACACCACTGAAAGACTCTCTGTCGCAGATCGCGTTGAACATCACCGCGTTGACGCGCTTGACGCATGCCGTGCTGCCCGCTTTCAAGGCACGCAATGATGGTGTCATCATCAATATTGCCTCTGCATTGGCGCTTCATGCGCTACCAGTGAGTGCTGTCTACAGCGGCACGAAAGGTTTTGTTCTCAATTTCAGTCGCGGTCTGCAGCAGGAGCTTGCAAATACCGGCATCAGGGTTCAAGTGGTACTGCCTGCGGCCACCGCCACCGATCTTTGGGATATCTCTGGCGTGCCACTGGCCGCGCTACCGCAAGAAACGGTGATGTCTGCCGAGCATCTGGTCGATGCCGCCTTGGCCGGTTTCGACCAGGGGGAATCGGTCACTTTGCCATCCATGGCAGATACCGGTCTCTGGGAGCGATACGACGCTGCACGCGCTGAGCTTTTCGCCGCGATGCAAACCAGCCAGCCAGCACCGCGATTGCTTGACCTTTGAGCACAATCGTATAACGCACCACCTACCCCAAACGGCCCTGATAGCTAACTAATTAGTGGTATACCTATTGGGGGAAGGTCAGCATCAACGGATCGCCATCAGGCGACAATAGGCAAGGCATGGAGTTCGTCTGGTATTTGCATGTCAGTCATATAATTCCGGCCGCATCAGCGCCCAAGTTGGTACGACATCGAATACACGTGTCAAAACCGCTGACCATTCGGCAAACGGCAAGACCAGCAGCTCTTCTATCAAGACTGTTGCGTTGAATGACCGGAATTGGCCATGCCTTTCGGTCATCGCCAATCCAGCTTGTCGACTCGCTCAGTATTCTGAGGATATGTTAGGGCACTTCACTTTTGTCGCAGGCTTTACTTCATGTGCTTGCAGGCTGGCGTCCAGCATCCATGCGCTATGACGCCGGCTATGCATGGTCTTTCCTTGCAACCGGGTTACATTAATGGCAATCACATTACTGCTTTTGCCTGACTGGCAACCCGCCTGAAACAGGAGGCCTTCATTGGCCGCTAATTCGGGTAAGGGAATATTTACCCATCCAACGGGTGGTTTGGCCTGCTCAGTTGCCGACATGGCGGCATAGTTACTATTGGCATCCAGAATAAATGCAGCTTGTGAATAGCGCTCGATCGGGGAGAGTTTCGGATCGGTTGCCATTGGCCGTGCCATCGCGGTGATGCTTTTTCCACCCACATTAAATACCTGCAAATCTGTCCAGTTATTCAGCAGGTCTTTGCGTGATGGCGTGCCGGGTGCGACAGCGGCGGTGACAACTTGCGCCGGGGTATTCTTACTGGCTGAGGCAGTCGCAGCCTCGCCAGCGGGTTTGTAGAGCCCATCAAACACTACATCGCCCCAGGCACTGCTACATCCTTCCACGTGCATCTTCATACCGCCAGCGGCCCGCTTCAGTGTCATGGTGCAACGGCCTTCACTAAAATCCCACCCTCCTGGGGCATCCGCTAGTTTGCCACTGCCGGAGCCGCTGCGCAGATTACCCCCTGCCCCTTTTTGCATGACCTCAAGGGTAAATCGACCGTCTGGAGATACAGTCAGTTCTCTCTCGAATTTCTGATCCGTACCGTTGTAAACCCCGGCCTTGGGATAAGGAGAATACTCTGCGGCTTGTACAGAAGCGAGAAACACAGCACTAACTGCTGTAGCAATAACCAAATATTTCATGCGGTTCCCGATATTGTTATAACTAAAATTATGCAAAATTCATTTTATAACATAGCCATTTGTCATAATCAAATCTATTCCCCTGCCGGAAATGCATTTCTGTATCAGGCAATATGTACAACGTTATGAATAGACCTTAGAAGAACTGCCGTAACAGACCCATCGTGATCACGCTGATCAGGACGGTAGGTATATTCTTTCTGGACGAACGAGATAGACAGATCAACGTTTCCCGCATGTTGCCATGCCAAGTGCCAATTTGCGGCTAGAATTCAGTCACCAGGGGGCCAATCATCATGCGGGTACCAGCGATACTACGAACAATGCTTGTCGCCGTGATGGCACTGCCTCTGGCGGGTTGTCTGGTGGTGCCGGTCGGCATGTTTACCGACAACCCGTATGCCAAGGACAAGCTGGCCCCGTTGCTGGGGCTGGATGCAAACCGGAGTCTGGTACGGCAAAAGTTTGGGGACCCTGCCTATACCCGAGACAACCAGCGGTACTGGTTCTATACCAACCAGCGGGCCATGGTTGGCGTGCTGGCGGGCACTGGTAGCGCGGTGTTCTCGGACAATGACTGGCTGCTGGTGGAGTTCGATCTGGCGGGGAAAGTGGTGTTTGCCGAGACCAGAGACTTCAAGCAATGTACCTCCAACGGCATTTGCTTTAACGGTGCCATTTATGCAGACCCCGTCAAAGGGCCGATTCATCCGCTACCGCCAAAAGATCATGAGTGTGCTGTCTACCTGTACCTCGAAAAGCTGGCGTGGCCTCTGGTGGCCGGTGCTGTGCAGTACTCAATCAACGGAAAACCCGTAGGCATGGTGGATAGCAATAGCTATCAGTTTCTGACGAACCCCCAGGGCAACATCGAGATATCCGCCTATGACCTGAAGATAACCGCCAAGTGTGTGGGTGGCGAGCGTCTATACATCCGGGCCGTCAAGAAAGCGGACTGGTCCTGGAAAACGGGGGAAGACTTGGCTCCCGTCCCCCTGCAAGAAGGCGAGCAAAAAATCCGCGCTCGGCATCCGGCCCTGCCGGACTGACCGCGTGACTGCCTTGGCAGATGGATCACTAGATCTATCCGTCTGCCAAGCAGTACCCAATGGCCCACCTTGCCCGCATGTTTACTCGAGCAGCTGTTCCAGTTTGTCGAAACTGCCCGTCCACCCACCGGTCATGCCGGTGCGCTGCTGGATAAATTCTGCGATGTCCTCTGGTGCAGCTTCTTGCGGCTCCCAACGCACGGTAACGCGCGTGGTGTGCTCGTCTTCCGCGGTAAGTTCCACCGTGGTGTGCATGCGTAATGGCCAGTGGTCGAAGAAAGACGGGCGGATGATGCGCTCGTTGGCATCGCAGAATTGCTGCGTATAGACAATGCGGGCAGGCTGGCGCAATTCGAGATACGTGATCAAGCCATACATCGGTTCACCGTCTGTAAAGGACATCTCATAAAACGAGGTTCCGCCAGGCTGCAGCGCAGACCTGAGCATCCGCATGGTGGCCCCTGTTGGCGGCAGCCACTGCGCCAGGTGTTCCGGGTTGGTCCACATGTCGTACACACGGTCTATCGGTGCCGCAAAGGACCGAGAGATAAAGAACAGCTCCTTGCCCTGATGCTGTTGCTGCAAGTACTCCGCCAGACGGTCCCATGTTGCGTTGCCACCAGCTTTGCGGATGAACTCGCGCATGTCGACCGCCACTTCGGGGGTCGCAAACGCCATGTCTAGATCCAGCTGCGTGCGGCCGTCGCGCTCAGTAAACAGCACCGTCATCCGGAACAGTGGCGGACGGTCCTGGTGCCCGCCATGGTCATACACCATGCGCTGCATCGGCAGCACTTCCAGGTATTGCGTCGTGTTTTCGTAATCCGTGCCGTCAGGCCCATGCATGGTGTAGTGCCAATGGCCACCCGTGCGCAGATCACGGCTATGCGTGGTCAGCGTAAAGCCGCGCGGCCCCCACCACTGCGCAATCTCTTCGGGGATTGACCACGCATCCCAGACGGCGGCCAGCGGCGCATCGTAAATCCGGGTGATGGAAATAACGTTCGATCTGGTTTCAGAGGTCATGGTGAGTTCCTTTTGTCTTCGTCTGTAGATACGCATCGAGCCGGTCTAGCTGTTCTTCCCATGCAATGCGGTACTGCTCCATCCAGCCCACCGCATCGCGTAAAGGCTCGGTATTGAGTGTGCAGGGCCGCCACTGGGCATGTCGCCCCTTGCTCACCAGCCCGGCTTTTTCCAGCACCTTCAAATGCTTGGTGACGGCAGGCAGGCTCATGTTCTTCAAAAATGGCTGCGCCAGGTCAGAGACCGTCGCTTCGCCCCTGGAAAGCTGTGCAAGGATCGCGCGGCGCGTCGGGTCGGCAAGCGCCGCAAAGGTACGGCTGAGGTTGTCTTGCATCTTAATAAACCTCTTAGATAATTAACTGCTAAGTTAAATAATAGACCGATTTTCTTAGAAGTCAATCGTCTTGGATGGAGGTCATTGTCATTTGGAGTGTGCTCATACCTTGCGAGCACGGTGCGAAGCCTGAACTTCAGGGGGCTCATATCTGCTGCTGTCGCAGCAAAATTCATTTTACGCCCAGATGGCATTGGCCGGTTCAGATGCTCGAAATGTAATCAAATCTGGATATCTAAATCAGAAGAAGGCCACCATAGTTGGACGCCTTCTTCTAATTGAAAAAAATGAATTGGCCTTTGTCGCTGCTCAGAGCCCAAGCAAAAACTGGCGGACTTCAAAGTCCAAGCCAGTCATTCGTCATGAAACAAGATCAATGGTTGCTCTGGTAGAATTATTGCCCGAATGAAACCAAGTGATCCGCTCTAAGACAACATCAAAGCGAGGATGTTATCCTCAGCATATTGGCATTGACTGCGCCATAGCTTAAACGTCATAAAAAGGTGGAAGAATACAATGACTAGACACGTTGATAACTTTCTCAAGTTTGGCAACTGCGTTTGTGGCATTGTTGCCGTAGTATATCTTTACAGCATGCTAATCTACCCGTTCCTTAATGGTGGATGGAAAAACACTCATGCAGTCTGGTTAGCGTGGCAATCCCTCAACGTCGGCGTTTTGGCATTTTCCGCAAGCGTAATCGCCTTTAACATTTCTAAGTACCGCACAGATCAACAGCGCAAATGCGAGTTTATTGCCGCACGTTCATTTTTGCCACATGCGCTGAGTGAGCTAACGGACTACTTAAATAATTGCTCCACACTCCTCAGGCAAGCTTACACGTTTGCTCAACATCATCAATGGCCAGCAGGCTCACAACCTCCTATCCATTCACTACAACTTCCAAGTGACTATGCGAAGATCTTTGAGAAGTGCATATCTCTTTCTGATTCGCCGATCGCGGAGCGTTTGTCTCACATTTTGATGAAATTGCAAATTAATCAGGCAAGACTGAGTGAATTGGCCATGAACTTTGCTGTAGCAGGATATATTGCCCCCAGCCGAGCTAATCTAGTAGCCTATATTTTCCGAGTCGGCGAATTGCAGTGCTTGATCAATGCTATCTTCCCCTACAGCAGAGGTGAAGAAGATTTAGCGAACAAACCTCTGGATTGGAAGGCTTTCAAGGACGCCTATGGTACGCTTGATTTTTGGATCGACGAGTATGAAGATCTTCAAGGATTCACAATGCGTGCCTTAAGCAGAAGCAAAGGAGGATGGAAAATTGCCTAAGTGGTCAGTCAAGCCGTTGCAAAACCTAGGCAATTCACTCAAACAGACTTAATGTGGTTAAAAACCGAATCAAAACCCGTTCGCCGCTTCCCGTTCCGGTGTGGCCGTTATCTTATGAATACTAAGGTCTGCCCCGTTATATTCTTCTTCTTCATCCAGTCTTAGGCCCACGGCTTTCTTGAGTAACCCGTACACCGCATAACCCCCGGCAAACGAGATCACTACCCCCATCAGTGTGCCGATCAGCTGGGACATGAAGCTGACGCCGCCCATGCCGCCCAGTGCGTGCTGGCCGAACACGCCGGCGGCCACGCCACCCCAGACGCCGCACACACCGTGCAGCGGCCACACGCCCAGCACGTCGTCGATTTTCAGTTTGTTCTGGGTCAGGGTAAACAGCCATACAAACAGGGCGCCCGCCACCAGGCCGACCATCAGGGCGCCCAGCGGGTGCATCACGTCAGAGCCGGCACAGACGGCCACCAGCCCGGCCAGCGGGCCGTTATGGATAAAGCCGGGGTCATCTTTGCCTACGACCATGGCGATCAGCGTACCGCCGACCATGGCCATCAGTGAATTGATGGCCACCAGGCCAGAGATGCCGCCGGCGCGCTGGGCGCTCATCACGTTAAAGCCAAACCAGCCGACAATCAGAATCCAGGCGCCCAGTGCCAGAAACGGGATGGAAGAGGGCGGGTGGGCTGCTATCTGGCCGTTGCGGTTGTAGCGGCCGCGACGGGCACCCAGATGCAGCACGGCGGCCAGGCCGATCCAGCCGCCCACGGCATGCACCACCACCGAACCGGCAAAGTCGTGGAACGCTGCCCCAAACTGGTGCGTCAGCCAGGCCTGCACGCCCAGATGGTTGTTCCACATGATGCCTTCAAAAAACGGGTATACCAGCCCGACCAGAAAGAAGGTCGCCACGGACTGCGGGTGAAACTTGGCGCGTTCGGCAATGCCGCCGGACACAATGGCGGGGATGGCGGCGGCAAAGGTCAGCAGAAAGAAGAACCGCACCAGTTCATAACCATTGTGGGCCGCCAGGGTCTGTGCGCCAGACCAGAAGTCCACGCCGTAGGCCAGCGGGTAGCCAATAAAGAAATAGGCAATGCCGGACACGGCAAAGTCGGTCAGGATTTTGACCAGGGCATTGACCTGATTCTTTTTGCGTACCGTTCCCAGCTCCAGAAACGCAAAGCCGGCGTGCATGGCCAGAATCATGATTGCGCCCAGCAGGATAAACAGGACGTCAGCAGGTGATGGAGTATTCATGTGAGATCGCCATGGTGCAATTCAAGGATGGTTGCACCATAAGCAAGCAAGATGCCAGTCTGTGTATCTATATGATTTATATGTATATATTTTTATTGTATACAATATTGGTGCATGCTGGCCGCAAAATAGTGCATGTGGGGTAGGGTGTGTTGCACAATCATTGTGCATGTCTTTGGATTTTTGCACCGGGATGGTGCCAGAGCGGATGCAAGGCGATTTTACCCGTGCCGTGCCTGGGTGGCGCTGCGTCACCAAGCCCTGCGCGGCGGGCACGCTTTCCTAATTGCCGGGAGTCAGAGATAATTGCGGCATGCGTACCCCAGAACTCGATACCATTGACCAGAAGATTCTCGAAGAATTGCAGGCAGATGCAAGGATTCCCATGACCACGCTGGCGATGAAAGTGGGGTTGTCCCGCCATGCGGTCACGCATCGGATCGACCGGCTGGAAGCGCAGAAAATCATCGCCGGCTACACCATCCGGCTGAAGGAAAAATCCCCGGCCAAGTCGCTGGTGCGCGCCATCATGATGGTGTACCGCAAAGATCGCATGCGCGGGGCCGATGTCACCACCGCCATCGGCAAGATTCCGGAAGTCACCTACTGCGCCATTCTCAGTGGCGAATTCGACCTGATGGTGCATATCGAGGCCGAATCGCAAGAACGGATCAGCGAAATCTGGTCTTTCATTGCGCAACTGCCCGGGGTAGAAGATACCCGTACCGCCTTTCAGTTATCCACGCCGACTGACCGCCGCACCCGCTGATTCGTTTTTATCCTGTACGTCTTCCATGGGCCCGTTTTACCGGGTTTTGCTGCAGTGCAAATAGCGCCAGTGCAGCGACTATACGCACATGGCGGTTTCTTGACTGCAATGCAGCATGTCATGTGCATTAAAATGCGCAAAAGCCACCGACCACAATGACCACAAATTGGCTGCAATATGGTCATTTTGTCCGGTTACGGTGGTCATTCTTCTCCCTACACTGCACTCCATTGCTGACACGTTCTGGAGACGTACATGAAATTCAATCTGGCCCTTATCGGTTTTGGCGGTGTCAACCATGGACTGGCCGAGGTCATCCGCCAGAAGCAGGCCATGCTGGCAGACCGCTATGGCATGACCCTGAACATCACGGCGGTATCCGACATGCGGTTCGGGACCATCTGGCATGAAGACGGTCTGGATCTGGATGCGCTGATCGCCCTGCCGGCCAAGGGGTACGCGGTAGATGACGTGCTGGCCAAGGCCGGTACCCAGCGTGGTGGTGCTTCGCTGGCAGAGACTCTGTCCATGATTCAGCTGAACTGCGTGGATGTGGTGCTGGAAGCCACCTTTACCAACCCGCAAACCGGCGAACCGGCGCTCAGCCATTGCCGCACCGCCTTAAGCGCCGGCAAGCACCTGATTACCACCAACAAAGGGCCGTTGGCGCTGGCCGGGCATGCGCTGCAGTCGCTGGCCAGCGAAATGGGCGTGCAGTTCCTGTTCGAAGGCACGGTGATGAGCGGTACCCCGGTACTGCGCCAGCTGGACGTGACCTTGCGCGGCTGTGACATCAGCGGTTTCCGCGGCATCCTCAATGGCACCTGCAACTTTGTGCTGAGCCAGGTGGAGGCCGGCGCCAGTTTTGCTGACGCCATCCGCGAAGCCCAGCAACTGGGTTATGCCGAAGCCGACCCGACCGCTGACGTCGAAGGCTGGGATGTGCAACTGAAAGTGGCGATTTTGGCCAACGCCTTGTGGGGTAACGGCATGAAACCGGCCGAGATCGCCCGGGAAGGCATTACCGGTTTGTCAGAACAGCAGGTACGTGAGGCCCGCGCAGAAGGATACGCCTGGCGCCTGATCGGCGAAGGCCGCCAGCAGGCCGACGGCAGCATCAACGGGACGGTCGGGCCGCAGAAACTGCCGCTGACCGACCCGCTGCTGGCCGCACATGGCGCCAACAATGCCGTGACGTTTACCACTGACCTGCTGGGGGCGATGACCGTCTCCGGACCTGGCGCTGGCCGCCATGAAACGGCGTTTGCCATGCTGTCAGACCTGATTGATTTGAACGACCGTATCAAGAAGTGAGGACCCGATGAACATCTTGCGTGAAGCGGTCGCCATGACCCCAGCCATTGAAAACCTGACGGTGTATGCTGCTTTTGACGGACGCATTGTCGGCTACGTGCCGTTCACCGAGGTGGACGACGTGCCGATGGTGATGCAACGGGCCCGGGCCGGGGCTGACATCGGTCGCCGCATGTCCCGTCACGACCGGGCTCAGATCTTGAACGGGGCGGCAGATGCCATTGCCAGCCAGGTGGAAACCTTTGCCAGCACCATCTCGGCCGAGTCCGGCAAGCCGATCCGCCAGGCGCGCAAAGAAGTGGCGCGCTGTATCAATACCTTGCGCCTGTCGGCAGAAGAAGCCAAGCGCCTGGGTGGCGAAGTGATTCCGTTCAGCGCCTACCAGGGCTCAGAGCAGCGTCAGGGGTATTTTACCCAGGAGCCGCTGGGCATCATTCTGGCCATCACCCCGTTTAACGATCCGCTGAATCTGGCGGCACACAAGCTGGGGCCGGCCATTGCTGCCGGTAATGCGGTGATCCTGAAGCCGTCCGAACTGGCGCCGCTGTCGGCCCAGAAGCTGGCCGAGGTGTTGTGGGCTGCAGGGCTGTCGACCAGTCAGTTGCAGGTGGTGCATGGCGAAAAACACCTGGCCGAAGCGCTGGTCCGCGAACGCGACATCCGCATGATCAGTTTTACCGGCGGTACCAAAACGGCCGAGGCCATTACCCGTGCGGCGGGTCTGAAGAAAATGGCCATGGATCTGGGTGGTAACGCGCCGGTTATCGTGATGGCAGATTGTGATCTGGCCGCGGCCGTAGCGTCGTGCGTGTCCGGGTCTTTCTGGGCCGCCGGGCAGAACTGTATCGGCACTCAGCGGATTCTGGTGCAGGCCTCGGTGTATGAGGCGTTTGTGGCGCAGTTTGCCGAGCAAACCCGGCAGATGGTAACCGGTGACCCGCTACAGGAAACGACCGACATGGGGCCGATGATTACCGAGTTCCAGGCACGGCGGATCGAGCAGTGGGTAGATGATGCCGTACGGCAGGGCGCCCGCGTGGTCTGTGGTCACCGTCGCCAGGGCAGCGTCTACCAGCCCACGGTCCTGACGGATGTCTCACCGGAGAGTCTGGTCTGGTCCGAGGAAGTGTTTGCCCCGGTCGTGAGCATTGCGCCGTTCGAGGATTTTGAAGACGCCATCCTTGAAGCCAACCGCAGCGAAAGCAGCTTGCATGCCGGCATTTTTACCCGCAATCTGGAGACCGCGCTCCAAGCGGCCGAGCGCATCGAGGCAGGCGGCATCATGATCAATGATTCGTCTGACTACCGGTTCGACGGCATGCCGTTTGGCGGTTTCAAGCACGGGTCACTCGGGCGGGAAGGCGTGCGTTTCTCGGTCGCCGAGATGTCGCAACCCAAAGTGGTGTGTATCAATCGCGGGTGAGGCAAAAGCGGGGTGCTGCTGGTTTATGAACAAAATTCATATAATCAGGGGGAATCCCGCCCTTTAGGTGAAATCTTTTACTTAATGCTTCTCAACACAGGTGGTTTCATATATGTTGCAACGCTTGGCGATAAGTTTAGGTTATATATTATAAAAATGTGTGCCTAACTTACATGAATGCGTAACAGGCATTGTCTGTGAGTCAGGTTCTGTTTACTTTCAGAACCTGGCTTCATCCGGTGTTCCGGTCGTCATCCAGGTCATATTCCGTCCATTTAGTCAGGAGGACACTCAAGTGAGTAGTACAGAAACTAATAGTCATGCCAGAGACGTGCTGGTAGTTGAAGACTTGCACAAGTCGTTTGGCCAGACTGAAGTCCTGAAGGGGATCAGCCTGACGGCCAAAAAGCATGATGTGATTACCATTCTGGGCAGCAGCGGCTCGGGCAAAAGTACCTTCCTGCGCTGTATCAACCTGCTGGAAATGCCCAATGCCGGCCGTGTGTACGTGAATGGTGAACTGATCAAGATGGCCACCGGCCGCGATGGCCTGCCCTACCCGGCAGACGCGCAGCAGATGGTACGCATTCGTCGCAAGCTGGCAATGGTGTTCCAGCAGTTCAACCTGTGGGCACACATGACCGTGCTGCAAAACGTGATGTTCGCACCGGTCAAGGTGCTGGGCATCGACAAGCGGGACGCAGAGCTGGCCGCCATTGCCTATCTGGAGAAGGTAGGTCTGGCCGAAAAACGCCACCATTACCCTAACCAGTTGTCCGGCGGGCAGCAGCAGCGGGTGGCCATTGCGCGTGCACTGGCCATGGAGCCGGACGTCATGCTGTTTGACGAGCCGACCTCGGCGCTGGACCCGGAGCTGGTGGGTGAAGTGCTCAAGGTCATGCGTTCGCTGGCCGAAGATGGCCGCACCATGCTGGTGGTGACCCACGAAATGGGCTTTGCCCGTGAAGTGGCCAGCCGGGTGGTGTTTTTCCATCAGGGCAAGGTCGAAGAAGACGGTCCGCCGGCAGAACTGTTTGCCAGCCAGAAATCGCCACGTTTCCAGAAGTTTCTTTCAAGTATGGCCACCAAGTAGTTGTTGACGATTGTTCAATCAGGAGAGCAAAGATGAAATTGAAAACCCTAAGCGCTGTTGTTGCCGGTAGTTTGATGCTGGGCCTGGCGGCTCATGCTGAACAGGTGGTCAAGGTAGGTACCCTGTCCGACTACGCGCCATTCGAATTCAAGGATGCCACCGGCAAGCTGCAAGGCATGGAAATCGAACTGAACGACGTGATGTGCAAGCAGATGAAGGTCAAGTGCGAATACGTGACCATGGACTTTGATGCCCTGATTCCTGCCCTGAAAGCCAAGAAGATCGATGCGGTACTGGCACAGATGTCCATTACCGACGAACGCAAGAAAGTCGTCGATTTCACCAACCTGTTTACCCTGGCACCGGTGCAATACGTAGCGAAAAAAGGTTCTGGCATTACTGAGAACCCAGCCACGCTCAAAGGCAAGATCGTAGGCGTACAAAGCGGTACCAACCACGAAAGCTACCTGAAAACCCGTCTGCCAAAAGACAAGTCCGGTATCGAACTGAAGATTTACCAGTCGCTGGATCAGGCCTGGCTGGATCTGGAAGCCGGCCGTGTGAACGCCGTGCTGGCCGATACCACCGTGTCTTACGACTGGATCAACAAGACCGGCAAGAAAGACGGCTTTAACTATGCCGGCAAGGCCATCAACGATGTCGCGATGTTCGGTGAAGGTACCGGGATTGCCGTTCGCAAGGGCGATGCGCTGAAAGACAAATACAACGCGGCCATCAAGCAAATCCTGAGCGATGGCACGTTTGCCAAAGCCAACAAAAAGGTTTTCCCTTTCAGTATTGCACCTGCCAGCAAGTAAGCCCGGCAGCGTAGTGACGGGTGCCGGCCCTGGCCGGCACCTTTGCAAAGTTTAGAGGAGTACGAATGGATATCCTGCTCAGTTACGGTGAACAGTTGTTGCTGGGGGCGTCTGTCACCCTGCAGCTGGCGTTTACCGCACTATTGTTTGGTCTGGTACTGGGCCTGGTTTTTGCTGCCTGCAAGTTATCCAGCTATACGTACTTGCGCCGCACGGTGAATTTCTTCACCAACTTTTTGCGTGGCGTGCCCGAGTTTCTGATCATCCTGATCTGTTACTTCGGCTTGTCCAACCTGATCAACAACCAGTTTGACGGGGTCTTCGAGATCAGCCCGTTTGTCGGTGGCGTGTTTGCGCTGGCCATCGTGTTTTCGGCCTACGCGTCCGAAGTGTTCCGCGGTGCGTTCAATGCCGTACCGGTCGGGCAGATTGAAGCGGCCAAGGCCTATGGCCTGTCGCGTACCCAGATGTTCTTTTATGTCCAGTTACCACAGGCGTGGCGGATTTCTTTGCCCAGTCTGAACAATATGTGGCAATCGCTGCTGAAAGATACCTCGCTGGTATCGGTGGTGGGTCTGGAAGACCTGCTGAAAAAGGCCGACATGGCCGCCCAGTACACCAAGCAGCCGTTTGTGTTTTTTGTGGCAGTGGCGGGCATTTACTTTCTGTTTCTGGCGATTTCTAACCCGGTATTTGCCTATCTGGAAAAAATGGCAAACCGTGGCTTTACAGCGAGGTCATGAGCATGTCTCTGTTTGATGATTACTACACTCTGCTGATCGAGAGCGGTCCGGAAATTCTGGACGGTTTCATTGTCTCGCTAAAGCTGCTGGCCGGTTCCTGTTTCTTTGCCTTCCTGCTGGCCGTGCCCCTGGCGATTGCCCGCGTGTCAGAAAACGCCTGGCTAAGACAGTTTGCCCGTACCTATTCGTCGATTTTCCGCGGTACACCACTGCTGGTACAGATCTTTATCTTTTATTACGGGCTGAGCCAGTTCGAAGCCGTGCGCAACTCGGTGATCTGGCCACTGCTGGGTGATTCTTTCTATTGCGGCATTACCGTGCTGGCGCTCAACCTGACCGCCTACATGGCTGAAGACGTGCGCGCCGGGATCATGGCCGTCCCGCACGGCGAGAAAGAAGCCGCCACGGCGTATGGTCTGAGCAAGTTCCAGTGCTACCGCTACATCATCATCCCGCGGGCACTGAGCATCGTGACCCCGGTACTGGGCAACGAAGTGATTGCCCAGCTCAAGGCCACGGCGCTGGTCAGTACCATTACCGTGCTGGACATGACCGGCATCGTTCGCCGGCTGTCGGCCCGGTCGTACACCACCGATGCGCTGATCATTGCCGGGGTGATCTATGCCCTGACGACGCTGACCATCTCGCTGGTGGTCCGGTTTGCCGAACACCGCAATACCCGGCACATCCGTCGCTAACAAGACCCACGCGGGCAAACATCCATCCCCGGGGTTTGCCCGACCCCGATCCCCCATTGTTTTACTGCGGCAGGCAGGAGATGCAGACATGACCTATCACCTCGATACCCTGGCGATTCATGCCGATTACGGCGTGACTGACGATAAAACCGTCGCCCCGTCGATCAACTACTCGGCCGTGTTCCGCGCCGACAGCCCGGAAGAGTTCATCGAGATGTCCGAGGTGCCGCAGCACCCGCGCAATTACACCCGCTACGGCAATCCGGGGCATGAGCGCATCAAAGCCATCCTGGCCGAGTTCGAAGGCACGGAAACCGCGCTGGTCATGGGTTCCGGCATGGGCGCAATCTCTTCTTCCATCCTGTCGTTCGTCAAAGCGGGTGACCATGTCATCGGGCAGACACGCCACTACATGAGTACCAGCCGGATTCTGGACGAAATGCTGCGCAGCTTTGGCGTGGAAATCACCCTGGTGGACCAGGCCGATGCCCAGGCCTTTATCGATGCCATTCGTCCGAACACCCGCCTGATCACGCTGGAAACTCCGTCCAACCCGATGCTGGCGATTACCGACATCGAAGCCGTAACCCGGGTGGCGCGCGAAAAGGGCATCCTGACGCTGGCTGACAATACGCTGGCGACCCCGTTTAACCAGCGCCCGCACGATCTGGGGGTGGATATCGTGGTGCAGAGCGCCACCAAATACCTGGGTGGGCACCATGACCTGACCGCGGGTGTGGTGTGTACCAGCAAAGAACTGGCCGCCCGTATCTGGAAAACCCACATCACGCTGGGCTCGGTCTTGTCACCGATGGACAGCTGGCTGCTGCTGCGCGGCCTCAGAACCTTCCCGATGCGGATGAACCGCGTCAACCAGAACGGCCTGTCGCTGGCGCAGACGCTGGAAGCGCACCCGAAGGTACAGCGCGTGCTGTACCCGGGGCTGGCAAGTCATCCGCAGCACGAACTGGCCAAACGCCAGATGAAAGGCTTTGGTGGCATTGTCTCGTTCATGATCGACGGTGACTACGACACCGCCAGCCGCTTTGTGTCGCTGCTGAAGCTGCCCGTCAACGCGCCTAGCCTGGGCGGGGTGGATTCGCTGGTGATCCATGCCGCAGCCATGTGGGCAGGCACCCTGACGCCGGAGCAGATGAAAACCGCGGGTATCCCGGTGAACCTGGTGCGCTACGCCATCGGTATCGAACACAGTGACGATATCAATGCCGATATCCTGCAGGCGCTGGACCAGCTGTAATCTGGCAATCACTCAAACGTCCGGTATCCGGCTGTCTGTTGACGGTTGATATCGGCAGCCCGTTGCGTTTACCCTGATACAACGGAAACAAGAAAACGCTTTTTGCATGAACAAAGCAGGGCGCACATACCCTACCGGCCGGAGGGGCGCCTTGCCAGACTGGAGAAACCACGTGGCAACACAAGTAAAGATTCTGGACGGCGGCATGGGCCGCGAACTCAACCGTATCGGTGCGCCTTTCCGCCAGCCGGAATGGTCGGCACTGGCGCTGATGGAGGGGCCACAATTTGTGGTGCAGGCGCACGATGCCTTCATCCAGAGCGGCGCGCAGATCATCAGCACCAACAGCTATGCCGTGGTGCCTTTTCACATTGGTGACGAGCGTTTTAACGCACAGGGCGAAGCACTGGCCAGGTTGTCTGGCGAGCTGGCGCGCGAGTCTGCCCGCAAGGCAGCGCATCCGGTGACCGTGGCGGGGTCACTCTCGCCTGCGCTGGGCTCCTATCGGCCAGACCTGTTTGACGAGGCCGAATCCATCCGTATCCACCAGACCCTGATCAAGGGCCTGGATGCGCATGTCGACGTATGGCTGGCAGAAACCCAAAGCTCGATTGCAGAAATCCGCGCGGCGCATACCGCGCTGGCCGGTAACAGCAAGCCGTTCTGGGTATCGTTTACGCTGGATGACGAATTTGCCGGTGCGGATGTTCGCCTGCGCTCAGGCGAAGCCGTGGCTGATGCAGTGCGTGCGGCATTGGCCCTGAACGTCAAAGCTGTCCTGTTTAACTGCAGCCAGCCAGAAGTGATGGAGTCTGCGGTCAAGGCGGCGCGGCAGGTAATCGACGCGGCCGGGGCACAGGTTGAAGTTGGCGTGTACGCCAATGCCTTCCCACCACAACCGAAAGATGCAGAAGCCAACTCAGGGCTGGATGAACTGCGTGAAGATCTGGGACCTAAAAACTACCTGCAGTGGGCGCAACGCTGGGTGGACCAGGGTGCAACCATCGTTGGCGGTTGCTGCGGCATTTCCCCGGACCATATTGCCGAGCTGGCCAAGGCATTTACCCGCTAAGGCAGGTGTGCCAGCACCACCGGTATCCGCCCCGGGTGCCGGTGGTTTATGGATGTTCCGGCTTGATGTAATGCGCTAGCGTCGAGCCGGTGTAGTGTTTATAGATGGCGTCTACCTTGCCGCTCTGGAACAGTTTGCTGATCTCTGCATCAAACTGTCTGGCCAGTGCTTGGTCTTTCTTCGCAAAAATCGTGTACTGCGGAATCGCACTGATAATGGGCAACAGCACTTTCAAGGGGGCTTTGCGCTGGCTGATTTCGTCTTTTAGCCAGTAGTAATCATCA
Organism: Leeia oryzae DSM 17879; assembly: GCF_000376945.1. Lineage (GTDB taxonomy): Bacteria > Pseudomonadota > Gammaproteobacteria > Burkholderiales > Leeiaceae > Leeia > Leeia oryzae. The sequence goes on along the minus strand of NZ_AQXU01000018.1, from coordinate 117,634 downwards.
AACGTCACGTCGATTCTTCCCAACTGCAGCAGGTTCATGTTGGTTTCGGATTCCAGCGAGGTATGGATGCTTTTCCAGTCCTTGAACTGGGTCATGCTGTCCGGATACACATACCCCTGTACCAGCCCGGCGGTCTTGCCGGCAAACATGCGCATGTCGCTGAAGCTGGTCTGCGGACTCTCTGCGGGAACCACCGCGGCGATGAGCCAGTATTCGGTGCTGCGTGCCAGATGGGGCAAATCCTGGTCTTCATCACCCGACGAGAACAGCTTGATGTCCACGTTACCGCTTCTGACCAGGCGCCGGCAGGCGTCATAAGAACTGTAAACCGGGCGCAGGTCGTGCCCTAGCGTCTTGGCGGCTGTCTGGAGTATCTCGATGGTAATGCCGGTGATGTGGTCATGGGCGTCGATAAACGCATACGGCTTCCAATTGTCATAGCACATGGTCAGCGTGCGGGCCTGGACCGGCGGAAACCACGCCAGACAGCTGACAAGCACGGCAACAAAGACCGATGTGATGCGTGACATGCGACTGCTCCAGGTCCAGACACTTGAATGTCCAAACCGGGCAGGCATCTATCCGGCATGGACGATTCATTATGGCACCATTCAGCGGTCTCTGCACGGTGCTTTCATTGTCAGTACCTGGGCCGCTGGCGTCAGCCGCGACGGTTACAGCGAGGTGAGCACGTCATCCAGCGTCCCGAGCAGCAAGTCGGCATTGTCGACCGAGAAGGGCAGTTGCGGCCTTACCTTCAGTGTGTTGCCGTGTGGACCGGTGGCGCTGATCAGGATGTGCTTTTCCCGCAGGGCATTGACGATTCTGGCGGTTTCTTCGCGGGCGGGTGTCCGTGCCTGCCGGTCGGTCACCATTTCTACCCCCAGAAAGAATCCGGCGCCGCGCACATCGCCGATCAGGTCATGTTTTTCTGCCAGTTGTTCAAACCCGGCTTTCAGGTAGGCGCCCGTCATGCGGGCATTGTCCTGCAGCTGTTCGTCCCGGATCACGTCCAGCACTGCCATGCCGGCCGCGCACGAAACCGGGTTGCCGCCAAAGGTATTGAAGTAGCGCACCTTGCTGCCAAAGGTATCGATGATTTCCGGGCGGGCGGCCAGACCGGCAATCGGGTGGCCGTTGCCCATCGGCTTGCCCATGGTGACGATGTCCGGTGTGATGCCGTGGCGCTGGAAGCCCCAGAAATGACTGCCGGAGCGGGCAAAGCCAGCTTGTACCTCATCTGCGATGAACAGCCCGCCGGCACGGTGGATGGCCTCGACGGCCCCGGCCAGAAATCCGGGCGGGTCGGCAAACACGCCATCGCTGGTAAACAGGGTGTCCACCAGCAGCGCTGCTGGCTGGATGCCGTTGGCCAGCAGGTCATCAATGGCGGCTTGTACCTCGCGGGTGAAGCGTTCTCCTACGGCTTCGTCCGGATAGCGGTAAGGGTCGGGCGGCGTCACGGTGCGCACATGCGCCCCTAACGGTACGTTCGGGCCAAAGGACGGGGACAGTTCGGCAATGCTGCTGGTGACGCCATGGTAGGCGTGTGCGGTGACAATGATGCCGGTCCCGCCGGTAAAAGCACGCGTCAGCCGTAGCGCCAGGTCGTTGGCTTCGCTGCCGGTGCAGGTAAACATGGTCTGGCTGGTGGCCGCCGGCAAGGTCGCCAGCAGGCGCTCGGCGTAATCCAGAATCACTTCATTGAGATAGCGGGTGTGGGTGTTGAGCGTGGTGGCTTGCCGGTAAATGGCATCCGCTACCCGCGGGTGACAGTGCCCGACCGACGCCACGTTGTTGTATACATCCAGATACGGGGTGCCGTCCGGGTCGTACAGCCAGACCCCTTCGCCACGCACCACGTGCACCGGGTGTTCGTAAAACAGCCGGTAAGCCTGGCCCAGCGTGCGCTGGCGGCGGGCAATGAGTGCCTGCTCCCGGGCGGGCAGGTCACCCAGCTTGCCGGGGTCAAAGGCGTTGGCCATGCGGGGGTCTTTCTGGCTCATGTCAGTTCTCCATCTCACAGATGTGGCGCAGGTAGCGTTGCGCGTCTTCACGCCGGACCGCGGCAATGCGCTCCAGTCCGTCCCACGACAAGCGGTTGTTGCGCAGGATGTAGGTTTCGTTTTCGGGGTACTGGCGGGCGCGCCAGCCGGTAATGGTCACGGTCATCAGCAGGCGGGCGGCAATCAGGTCGTACAGCAGGTCGATTTCATCAGGCCGCAGCGGATTCACCGCGTGATAGCCGGCAATCAGTTCCGCCGCCGTATCCAGCGGGTTCTCGTTTTGCGATAGCTGGTAGGAGCAGGCAACGCCCAGCTCGTTGGCCAGCGGGGCGTGCACCATGTCGCCAAAGTCGATCAGGCCGGCGGTGGTGGTATGGTCGTGCGGGTCTACCAGCACGTTATACGGGTTCAGGTCGTTGTGGATGACCTGCTTGCGCAGGCTGGCCAGACGCGGCTGCACCACGGTCTCGAAGTTGTGCATGAAGCGTTCGGACAGGTCACGGCGCGGGCCGACGGGCATGCCGTCCATCAGCGGTTTCAGGCGTTCGGAGTGCTGAATGTCCCAGAGCAGTTCGTGGCCTGCCGACGGATGGCTAAAGTCCTGCAAGGCGATGTTCAGCCGGGCCAGGGTCATGCCCAGATGCCGGCGCTGGGCCGGGGTGCGGCTGATCTGGTGCAGGGGTGTTCCTTGAAGGTAACTGTACAGGCGCAAGATGCGTGCGGGTCCATGATCAATCTGCACCCGTCCGTACGGCTCGCCATCCAGCCGCGGCATGATCCGGGCGATGGGTAACTCAGGATCTCGCTGGGCGGCATGCATCAAGGCCCGGGTCTGGAAGTCGGTCACCCCCGGGTCTTCGGCTGGGTGCGTGAATTTCAGCACGTACTCCTGACCATTGTCGGCCCGGATGTGAAAGTTCTCGTCCCGTTCGCTGTTGAGCGGACTGGCCACCCCACGCAGACCGTAGTGTTGCCACAGACAGGCGGCGGCATCTTCCAGGGAGGTGCGGGCAGCCATGGTGGAAAAGAGCTGGTTACTGGCGGGTGTGGTCATCGGCGCATCCATGTACGGTAAAAGTCACTTGCGATTGCAGTTCATCATAGGCCAGAATGGCTTTATTCCCTATAGCCAGTTTTGTTGATCTGATATGTCCACTTTGGTGTCCACCCCGTTGGCCGATTTGCTGCTGGCCCGATTGTCGCGCGATGCGGCGCAACCCTTGCAGCGCCAGCTCTATGCCGCCATCCGACAGGCCATCCTGGATGGCGTGCTGGTGGCCGGCCAGCGTTTGCCTTCCACGCGGGCGCTGGCCAGTGAACTGCAATTGTCCAGAATCACCGTCACGCTGGCCTTTGACCAGTTGCAGGCCGAAGGCTACCTGCAGGCGCGCCACGGCAGCGGCACCTTTGTCGGCCATAGCTTGCCGTCCTCCCGGCAGGTGCCGCCGCCAGCCACGGCCAGTGTCCCGCCCCAGACGATGCTGTCGCAACGCGCAGGGCAATTGCTGGCACGGCCCAAAACCATGCTGGCCCCGGCGGGTGCTTTTGTGCCCGGGGTGGCCGATACCCGTCATTTCCCGTTTGCCATCTGGCAGCGGCTGCAAAACCGCCGCGGCAAGCAGGACGCTGCCTTGCTCTCCGGTTACGACACCAGCGGGGGGTACGCGCCGCTCAGGCGGGTGCTGGCCGATTATCTGCAGGTTTCCCGGGCGGTGCGCTGCCATCCGGACCAGATCCTGATTACCACGGGCACGCGCCAGTCGCTGGACCTGTGCGCGCGCATGCTGGCTGATGCAGGGGACCGTGCACTGGTGGAGGAGCCCTGCAATACCAGCTCCCGTCTGGTCTGGCAGGCCGCGGGGCTCGTGGTGGATGGCGTGCCGGTGGATCAGGAAGGCATCTGCTGTGATCAGATGGCCGTGTCCGGCCACCCCGCACCCAAGCTGGTGCTGACCACCCCTGCGCATCAGTACCCGCTGGGTATTCCGATGAGTCTGCCCAGGCGCCATCAGCTGCTGGCATACGCGCGCGCGCAAGGTGTCTGGATCGTCGAGGACGATTACGACAGCGAATTCCGTTACGACAGCAAGCCGCTGCCCGCATTACAGGGGCTGGATGACCATGAGCGGGTCATTTATCTGGGGACGTTCAGCAAGGTGATGTATCCGGGGCTGCGGCTGAGTTATCTGGTGGTGCCGTCATCGCTGGCACCGGCCTTCCGGGTGGCGCTGACCCAGCTGTATCGGCCGGGTCAGCTGGTGTTGCAGGCGGCGCTGGCCGATTTTATCGATGCCGGCTACTTTGCTACCCACATCCGCCGCATGCGCGGCATTTATGCCGAACGCCAGCAGGTGCTCCGGCAAGCGCTCCAGCAGCACTTTGGCCCCGAGTTTGTGTTGTCTGGCGGCCATGCCGGCCTGCACCTCACCCTGCAATGGCAACATCCACTGGATGCCGATGGCTGGGCGGTGCGAGCGGCAGCACAGGGGCTGTCACTGCGCTTGTTGTCGTACTACCGGCAGCAGGCGCAGGACGGCAACGGGCTGGTGCTGGGTTATGGTGCGGTGGCAACAGAAGACATCACCGACAGCGTGCGTCTGATGCGGGACGTGTGCGACGCGTAACGCATGCCGGATTCAGGCGGCCCCTGCCGGTTGCCAGATCTGGGCGACATGCCGGGTGCCCGCCGTGCGGATTTCATCCAGATACGCTGCCACATAGCCAATGCGGGCAGATTCCGGCCGGATGATGGCAAACAGGTCGCAATACAAACCGTGTTCGGTAATTGGCCGGACTTCCACGTAACCGCGCTTTGCATAATCAGCCACCCCGAATGCCGGCAGGGTGGCCAGCCCGTGTCCCAGTGCCACCAGTTGCACAATCGCGGCGGTAAACTCGTTGGTCCGGCGTGGCGGGGTAATGCCCGCCGGCTGCAACACCTTGTGCACCACATCCAGGCGGTTATCGGGCAGCGGGTAGGTAATCAGGGTGTCGTTCGCAAAGTCGGCAGCCGTCAGAAACGGTTTGGCCAGCAAGGCGTGTCCTTTGGGCAGTACCGCCATCACCTCAAATGAAAACATCGGTTGCTGCACCACGGCCGGTTCATCGACTTCCTCGGCAATGATGACGTCGGCAATGCCCTGTTTCAGCATCGTCACCGGGTCGGTCGGCCAGCCCATCACAAAATCCAGCAGCACCCCCGGGTAGCGTTCATGAAAGCGTTCATTGGCCGGCAGCAGCCAGTCAAACGAGGAGTGACAACTGACGGTGATCCGCAGCTGTCCGGCTTCGGCCCGCGCAATCCGCTCCAGATCGTGCTCGGTAGAACTGACCTGATCCTGCACCACCCTTGCCAGTTCCAGCAGGCTTTGCCCGGCCATGGTAAAGCGCGGCGGCAGCGTTTTCCGTTCGAAAATCTTCACCCGGTAGTGTTCTTCGAGTGCCTTGATCTGATAGGAGATGGCGGACTGGGTCAGGTGCAGCAGGCGTCCGGTTTCGGTAAAGCTGCCAGTGCGGGCCAGTGTCAGTAGCGTGTAGAGGTGCCGGATTTCCAGCGGGCTTTTGGTGGTCATCTGTATGAATCTGATTCATGGGTACAGCAAGTATTTTCCGTTTGTCATACGGTGTCAAGTTAATAATAATCAGGCAGAACATGAGCTTAATCAAGTCTGCATCAGACAGGTCGCTTGTTTTTTCATGAATCAGGTTCGCATCACGTGTGGGCCGGTCTTGTACAAACCACCAACAGAGGGGACAGCATTCATGCGTTTCCATCCTAAAAAAACCATTGCCCTGGCCTTGTTGCTGGTGGTGTTGCCGTTTGTATTGCACGGTGCCCCGTTTCTGGGAGATGCCTGGGTACGGGTGGCCTGCTTTTCCATGCTGTATGCCATGCTGGCGCTCGGGCTTAACATCGTGGTGGGCTATGCCGGCTTGCTGGATCTGGGTTACATCGGCTTTTATGCGCTGGGCGCTTATCTGTACGCCTTGCTGGCGTCACCGCACCTGTTCAGCGCCGGGCTGGCGACGACACCCACCGACTGGCCGGTCTGGCTGATCCTGATGCTGGCCGCCGTGCTGGCGGGGGTTGCGGGGGCGCTTCTGGGCGCACCCACCCTCAAGCTGCGCGGCGATTATCTGGCCATCGTGACGCTCGGCTTTGGTGAAATCATCCGCATCTTTGTGGTGAATCTGGACCGCCCGTTCGACATCACCAGCGGTTCGCAAGGCATCATGGGCATACAGCCCCTGCATGCCGGCGAGCTGTCGGTCCTCACCACCTGGTCCATCGGGCCGGTTACGCTAACCCCGGTCATCAACTACTACTTTGTGTTCCTCGCACTGATACTGCTGCTGGTGCAGGTGTCGCATCGCTTGGAAAACTCCCGCATCGGCCGTGCCTGGATGGCCTTGCGCGAAGACGAAGTGGCCGCAGAAGCCACCGGCCTTAACAAGCGCAACATCAAGCTGCTGGCTTTTTCGATGGGGGCGGCGTTTGGCGGCATTTCCGGGGCGCTGTTTGCCAGTTTCCAGCAGTTTGTCAGCCCGGAATCCTTTACTCTGGGCGAATCCACCATGCTGCTGGTGATGGTGGTGCTGGGGGGCATGGGGTCCATTCCCGGGGTGATCATTGGGGCCGTGCTGCTGACGGTGCTGCCGGAAGTGCTGCGCGATGTCATTGAATGGGTGCACCCCCTGCTGGTCAAGCATGTGTCGCTGGTGAACCCTGCTGTCTGGACGCACCTGCTGGATGCCGGGACGCTGCGCATGCTGATCTTCGGGCTGGCCCTGATCCTGATGATGCGTTACCGGCCAGAAGGGTTGTGGCGGCGTCGGCACCGGCACGTTCCCCGTGAGCAGATCACCATCCGTCGCTATCAGGCGACCGATTATGCCGCGGTGAACCAAGTTGCCCTGGATGCGTTCTATCAGTTCCGGAAAGACCTGGATCACTGGCAGGGTTTTGTCGATGTCCTCGCCTCAACGGCCAAGCTGGCCGACGATGCAGAACTGCTGGTCGCCGAGAAAAATGGCGTCGTGATCGGGTCGGTCGGCTATGTGGCCCCCGGTCGGCTGCGCGAGCCAGTATTTCAGCCGGATTGGGGCGTGATCCGCATGCTGTCCGTTCATCCGGATGCCCGGGGACTCGGGGTTGGCCGTCAGCTGGTAGAGGCGTGCATCCAGCGGGCGCAGCGGGACGGCGTCTCGACGCTGGGGTTGCATACCAGTCCGATCTTCAAAACCGCGGTCAGATTGTATCAGCAGATGGGGTTCGAGCATCACCAGGACCTGCCAGACCGCCGCGGCGCGCCCTGCGCCGTGTATGTGCGCCCGGTAGGGCAGGGAGCATAAGGAATGTTCACGCCGCCTGGTTCAGAGCAGCCAGTGCTTGTAGGCGAAAAAAGCCGCCAGTCCGATCACGATGGTCACCAGCGGGTTCTTCTGCAACAGGGCAGTGAAGACGGTGACCACGCCGCCCACCAGCCAGGGGTTACGGTAACTGAGATCCAGCGAGCCGTTGGGCACCAGCAGCATGGGTACAGTAATGGCTGTCAGTACCGTCACCGGCACAAACCCGAGTGCAGTTTTCAGGGTCTCTGAAAAACGGATGCGGTCCCCGAGCACAAAGAAAATCGCCCGGGTGGCAAAGGTGGCGACCATCATGCCGACAATCATCAGGGTGTAGTTCATTTGGCAGCTTCCTTGTGTTTGTGCAGCAGCATGCCGGCAGCCACACCGGCCAGGATGGCGGTCATCAGGCCCAGCTTGTAAGGCCAGCCCAGTGTAGCCACCGCCACCACGGCAGAGATCAGCGCGGCAATCAGTTTGGGGCGGGTTACCAGTTGCGGCACCACAATACTGATGAATGTGACGGCCATGGCAAAGTCCAGCCCCATGTGTTCCAGCCCGGGAAAGGCCTGCCCGAACAACACCCCGATCAGGGTACAGCACTGCCAGTTGACGTACATGGCCAGACTGCACCCCAGAAAATACCAGTGCGAATGCGGGTTGTCCGGGTGGGTCCGGTAGTGGCCCACCATCACGGCAAAGGCTTCGTCGGTCAGAATGGCGCTCAGTCCCAGGCGCCAGCGCAACGGCAGATGGCTGACATGCGGCAGCAGGGTGGCGCCGTACAGGCCATGGCGCAGGTTGACGATAAAGGTGGTCAGCCAGATCAGTACCATGCTGGCGTGGCCGGTTACCAGCCCGACGGCGATAAACTGGCTGGAGCCTGCAAAGACAATCGACGACATCAACGGACCATGCCAGAGCGACATGCCGCTGGTGGCGGCCAGGGCGCCAAAAATGATCCCGAACGGCGCGGCACCTACCAGCATGGGCAGGATGTCTCTGGCACCTAGCCAGAACAGGGTTTTGGGGGTATGGGCGTCGGTCATGCGAAGGTCCGGTCAGCGAAGGAAGGTTTTACCTTACCGCGAAAAGACCGAACGGGCTTGTACATTCTTGCGGTGGACACCGGGGCGGGCCTTGTGCGGCACGCCGACGGCGGGTCAGGCGTCTTGCGCAGGCGAATGGCCAGGTTGGCCGGCCATGGCATCATGCCACCGGTTGAAACGCTGTATCTCCGGCAAGGCAGACTGCCAGAAATGGTGGTTCAGCCAGCCATAGCTGATCACGGCTAGCAGAAAAGGCACCCCCGCTTTCAACGTCAGCGGCAGGTGCTGCTGCAGTTGTCCGTACACATGCACGCTGCCGAGCAGCAGCAGGAAAATGCACCACAGGATGACCAGCGCACCGCTCAAGAGCGGTTGGCTGATGTGTAGCGCTACCCGCGTACCGGGTGGCTGGCTCTGGTCAAAGGTACCGCTCAACTGCGGCAGAAAGGCCGGGTTGCCGGGCCGCACGGGTTGGCATTCAAATCCGGTTTTATCAATGCGGCCATGCCAGTGCCTTGGCAGCGCATCGTCAAACAGGCGGGTGTCGATTTCCCGATGCAGGCCATCCGTCAATTGCTCGACGGTTAACGGGCTCTGGATGGTCCAGCTATGGGATGGAAACAGTCTGTACACAGGCATGTCAGGCGGCTTTCCAGCTGCCGGGCGGCACGCCGAAGGCGCGCTTGAAATGGCGGGTAAAGTGGCTCTGGTCGGTAAAGCCCAGTGCCACGGCGGTTTCCGTGACCGATTTACCCTGTCGCAGCAAATCAAGTGACCGGTTCAGCCGCAGCTGGTTACGCCACGCATGCGGCGGCATGCCGACCGTGCGCGAGAATGTACGGGCCGCATGAAAGGCCGACAACCCGGTCTCAGCCGCCAATTGTTCCAGCGTCAGGCTGTCTTCCAACCGGCAAGACAATACTTCTTTCATCAGGGTTACTTGTCGTGGCAGTTGGCCTGCATCATTTTCTGGTGCAATACCGGCATAACGGGTAATCAGGGTGCTCATGGCCTGATACAGTCGGGTTTCGATTTCCAGCCAGTCAGGAAATTGCTGCTCCAGCAGCTGGTGCGCGGCCAATAATTGTCTGGCCAGCGGAATATCCTGAATCACCCGAAGCGGAAACCAGGGCGGGGAAACGTCTTTGCCCGCCAGGTCACAGGCAATTTTTTGCAGATAGCTGACTGGCGGATAAAACGCCCGGTAGGTCCAGCCTTCATCTCCTGCCCGCATCCCGGTATGGATTTCACCGGGGTTAATCACCCCAATACAGCCCGAAATGGCCAAGTGCTGCTCTCGGGCATACTGGTACACCTGTGCCCCGGCCTGAATCACCGGCACGACATAACAGTCATGCCAGTGCGGGCTGAAGGTGTGTTCCTCGTAATGCGCCGATAGCAGCTCGGTTTCCGGGAGCAGCGGGTGGCGGAACAGCCGGGCGACATCCATCCGTGTTTACGACTTGGGCGCCAGCAAGCAGCGGGTCAGCTCCTGCTCGAAGATGTCCTTCGGCAGGTCACGGCCGATAAACACCATGGTGTTGGTTTTCTTTTCGCCATCGTTCCAGCGCCGGCCAAAATCGCTGCTCATCATCATGTGTACGCCCTGGAAAATCACCTGGCGCGGCTCCTTGGCAATGTACAGCAAGCCCTTGTAGCGATACAGGTCATTGCCATAGATATCCAGCAGCTTGCCCAGACACGCTTCCAGCTTGCCCATTTCAAAGGCGCGCTCGCTGCGGAACACAAACGACTGCACTGCGTCCAGATGGCCGTGCGCATGACCGTGATCATGGTCATGGTCGCAATGTTCGTCACAGGCATGGTCGTGGTCATGATCATGATGGTGGTGATCATGGTCACAATGGTCATCGCATTCGTGGTCGTGATCGTGCGCATGGTCATGCGCTTCGATTTCCAGAAACTTCGGGTTGATTTCCAGCTTGGCTTTCAGGTCAAAGCCTTGAATGTCCAGAATCTGGTCCAGCGGGGTTTCGCCAAAATGTACGGCCTGGATGCGCGCGCGCGGGTTCATGCGCAGCAGGCGGGTTTCCAGTGCCTCGCGGGTTGCCGCATCTACCAGATCGGTCTTGGACAGCAAGATGCGGTCGGCAAATGCCACCTGTTTCTGGGCGGTTTCTTCACGGTCTAGCTGCACATCGCCATGCTTGGCATCCACGACGGTCAGCACGGCATCCAGGGTATACAGACGCTGTACTTCTTCGTCGAAGAAGAAGGTCTGAGCTACCGGCCCCGGGTCGGCCAGACCGGTGGTCTCGATCAGCACCCGGTCAAAGTTCAGCTGGCCCATGGCCCGCTTGCCTGCCAGTTCCAGCAGGTTGCGTTGCAAGTCCCCGCGTACGGTACAGCAGATACAGCCGTTATTCATTTCTACGATCTGTTCGCTGTCTTGCACCAGCAGTTCGTTATCAATCCCGACTTCGCCAAACTCGTTTTCGATCACGGCAATTTTCTGGCCATGATTTTCTTTCAGAACCCGGTTCAGCAGGGTGGTTTTGCCTGCACCAAGAAAGCCGGTGACGATGGTAACTGGAATAGGTGCCGCTTTTTGCATGGTGTCCTCTAACATTCAGGGTGCTTGCCGCAGTACGTGGAGTGATCTGCCGGCAGGCATTCGGTATTGATGGATGATGGCATGTACTGCCCTGCAATGACGCTGCCCGGCGGGCGGGTGCGTCTGGCGACCGGCCCGGCGGGGTCATGTCTGTGCATGGCAGTGATGATCTGTATCCTGACTAAATGGGGCCAAAGCAACCGCCTTCAAGCGACCATGCCTGACATAAATTCGATCTGGCAGGCCGGTGCAGTCAATTTCATCGGATGATAGGCCAGATTATAACGGCAGCTCGGTCTGAACGGGGGCTGCACGTTTGGCATTCACCTCCAGCTTGCCGCCCTGCAATTGCACGGCCAGCGCTTCACCTGGTGCTACCTGTGCCGGGCTGCGAATGATCTCGCCTTGCAGGTTGGTCACCAGGCTGTAACCGCGCGCCAGTACCGCTGTCGGGTCCAGCCCTTGCAAGCGGTTGGCCAGCCGGTCCAGCTGGTGCTGCCGGGTTTGCATGCGGGTCTGCAGGCCTTGCTTCAAACGGGCTTCGGTCTGGGCCAGACGCCATTGCAGCGGCTGCAGGTCCGGACGAGTTCCTTTCAGGCGCAGCCGGGCTTGCTGTACCCGGTGGCTGGCCAGGTTCACGCGGCGTTCCAGCGCCTGCTGCAACCGGCGTTCCAGCTGGCTCAGCTGTTCTGACTGGCGTGCCAGCCGTTCACCGGGGTGGATCAGCCGGCGCGCCAGCCAGTCCAGTTGCTGCATGCGTTGTTCCATCATCCGCTGCTGGCCGCGCTGCAAACGCTCGCGGGCCTGCAGCAAGCGGTGCCGTAATACCGCGCCGTCGGGCGATACCAGTTCAGCCGCCGCAGTGGGCGTGGCCGCCCGTACATCGGCGGCAAAGTCCGCTATGGTAAAGTCGGTTTCATGGCCAACGCCGCTCACCACCGGAATATCTGACCCGGCAATGGCACGGGCCAGCGCCTCATCATTGAAAGACCACAGGTCCTCAATCGACCCGCCTCCCCGTGCCACAATCAGGACATCCACTTCAGCGCGTGCATTGGCCGTCCGTACCGCTTGTGTCAGTTTGGCCGCTGCGCCGTCGCCTTGCACCGGCGCCGGGTAGATGATGACGGGAATATGCGGGGCACGCCGACGCAGGGCGATCAGGATGTCGCGCAGTGCCGCGGCCTGCGGCGAGGAGATCACCCCAATGGCGGCCGGATGGGTGGGTAACGGGCGCTTGCGCGTGCTCGCAAACAGGCCTTCTGCTGCCAGTTTGGCTTTCAACTGCTCAAACGCCTCAAACAGGCTGCCGCGTCCTGCCCGGCGCATGGTCTCGATGGTCAGCTGGAACTCGCCGCGCGGCACATAAAAACCGACGCTCGCAAACAACTCGACCTGTTCGCCGTTGGCTACCTGCCAGTCTACATACTGCGCCTTGTGGCGGAACATCACGCAGCGGACCTGGGCGGCCGCATCTTTCAGCACAAAATACCAGTGGCCAGACGCTGCGCGTGTCAGGTTGGATATCTCGCCGCTGACCCATAGTGGCGGGAAGGTCTGGTTGAGCAGGTCGCCAACCTGTTGATTGAGCAAGGAAACCGGGATCACCTTGCTGATATATTCATTTTGCATGTGTTTTTGATCAGGTCATCCACATCTTGTCAAGCCTCGAATTTCACGAAGTTTGCAGATGTTCTGGAGAGGCTTGACAAACCTAAGTGTTTGATTGTAAATGTTTTTATAAACTGGTCATTTTGCTGGCAGTTTATAAAATCCCCTTATGCAGCTGGGGGTTAGCGCTGTTTTTCACGGTTTATTCACAAAGTTATCCACAGCTTCTGTGAGTAAACCGCAAAACCCTATGTAGATGATAGGCTTATCGGCTTTTCTTAAAGTCTCAACCTTTAAAATCTAGCATGAAAACCATCGTTGCGAATATTTTTTTATCTGCTATGTCCAGCCCGGGAAACCGGGTCACTGAACTACAGGTCAGCTTCATGCACAGACCCCACCAAAAAACAGTCATTGTGCGATAATACCGGGGCGAGAGAAAATCTCCCCGCTATGGTATGCTCGCAGGTCAATGTCATGTGACGGATCTGCGCATTTGCGCATGCCCTTGCTGATGGTCTGGAAAGCCCGTCAGGCTTGGGTGTCGTTTCGAAAAGGACTTATTTGTGTTACCGATTATTGATGCTGCAGGCTGGCCAATCTGGTTGTTGATCATCGCGTCCATCATCGCGCTTTCCATCATCTTCGAGCGTTTCTGGTCATTGCGGGCCAGCGTGGTCGTACCGCACGGCTTGCTCAAAGAGGTGGTGCAGGATTACCGCCAGGCCGGCGTCAATGAAGCCTTGCTGAAAAAACTGCTGGACCCGCGAGCGCCCCTGATGGCGCGTGTGCTGGCATCCGGCCTGAAAAACGTGGGCAGCTCGCGCGAAGTGATGAAAGAATCCATCGAAGAAGCCGGCCGTGCTGCTTCTCTGGAGCTGGAACGCTTCCTGACCCTGCTGGGCACCATTGCTGCCTTGTCCCCGCTGCTGGGCCTGTTCGGCACCGTGGTCGGCATGATCGAAATCTTCGGTGCGCAAAGCCCGGCTACCGGCAACAACCCGGCCCAGCTGGCGCACGGTATTTCGGTGGCACTGTACAACACTGCTTTCGGGATTATCGTGGCGGTACCGAGCATGGGTTTCTATCGCCACTTCCGTGCCCGTGTCGACCAGCTGCTGGTCGAGATGGAACAGCAAGCCATCAAGCTGGTAGAAATCGTGCACGGCGACCGTCGAAATTAACAGGGAACGGACATGAACTTTCACCGCGGACGGCATCGCGAAGAGCCCGAGATCAACTTTATCCCGCTGATCGACCTGTTGCTGGTCATCCTGATTTTCCTGATGGTGACCACGACCTATTCCCGCTTTGCCGAACTGCAGATTACCCTGCCAACGGCCAAGGATGCGACGCAACCTGCCCAGCAGGAAAAAACCATCAATGTGGCCGTGGATGCCCAGGGTCGTTTCATGCTGGATAACCACCCGCTGACCTTTGGCTCGCCGGACGAACTGGCGACCGAGCTGAAAAAGGCCGCTGGCGATAACAAAGACCCGATCATCGTCATCAATGCCGACGCCAACGCCAAGCACCAGCAGGTGATCGACATCATGGAAGCCGCCAGTGAAGCCGGCTATGGCCAGGTGACGTTCGCAACCCAGACACCCAAAGAGTAAACCGGTGCAGACCCACTGGCTGGAAAACGAATGGCGCCGCCCCACATGGCGGCGTTTTTTCTTGTGGGTGCCGGCGTTACTGTATGCCGCGCTGGTCGCAGTACGTCGCGGGCTTTACCGGCTGGGTGTGCTCAAGTCCCGGCGCCTGCCTGTGCCGGTGGTGGTCATCGGTAATATTCATGTGGGCGGTACCGGTAAAACCCCGCTGACCCTGTATCTGGCGCAAGCCTTGCAAGCTCGCGGCTGGCAGGTCGGCATCGTCAGTCGCGGCTATGGTCGCCAGACGGATGACGTGCGGCAGGTCACGCCAGACGATTTGCCAGCGGTTAGCGGCGATGAACCTTTGCTGATGGCGAAAAGACTGCCCGGTATCCCTGTCTGGGTGGGGCGGGATCGTGTGGCGGCTGGCCAGGCCTTGCTTGCTGCCCGGCCGGACATCAATGTGATTCTCTGTGACGACGGATTGCAGCATTACCGCCTGGCGCGTCAGGTCGAGCTGTGCGTCATGGACGGTACGCGCCAGCAAGTACGCCGCATGTTGCCCCTGGGGCCGCTGCGCGAAAGCTGGCGCCGCTTGCAACAGGTCGACGCCATTGTCTGCAATGGCGCGATGCCATCGGCCGGTTTGCCACGCACGCCGGCGGCTTTTCTGATGCAGTTGCAGCCTCAGGGCTTTTATCCGGTGACCGGGCACGGCGAAGGGGTGGACGCCCGTCACTGGCAAGGCAAGCGTCTGGTGGCGGTAGCGGGCATGGGCAATCCGGCCCGCTTTGAAGCCACACTGGCGTCACTCGGGGTTCACGTACCGGTGCAAGCCTTTCCGGACCATTACGCCTACCGTGCAGAAGACTTGGTGTTTCCGGCGGCAGATGCGGTTTTAATGACCGAAAAAGATGCAGTGAAATGTTCTTCGCTGAATAATGATAAACTATGGGCCTTACGTGTAGAGGCGACAGTATCGCCTGATCTGGTCGCTTTTGTAGAAAGACGCTTGAAAAATGGATGCTAAACTGCTGGAAATTCTGGTGTGCCCGGTGTGCAAAGGCCCACTTGTTTTTGATAAAGCTGCGCAAGAGCTGATTTGCAAGGCAGACCGCCTGGCGTTCCCGGTTCGGGACGGTATTCCGGTGATGCTGGAAGACGAAGCCCGCAGCCTGGCCGCTGAAGAGGAATAAGCGGTGGCAATTGCCTTCACGGTGGTGATTCCGGCCCGGCACGCGTCTACCCGTTTGCCAGGCAAAATGCTGGCCGATCTGGCCGGCGTGCCGATGGTGGTGCGGGTCGCCAGACGTGCGCAGCAAAGCGCTGCCACCCAGGTGGTGATTGCAGCAGACCATGACGAGATTGCGGCGGCTGCCCGCCAGGCTGGCGTGCCGGTGGTGCTGACGGATGTCAGCCATCCGAGCGGGACGGACCGTCTGGCCGAAGCGGCCGATTTGCTGGGCTTGCCGGACGACGCAATTGTGGTTAATGTTCAGGGGGATGAGCCGCTGCTGCCACCGGCATTGATCGACCAGGTGGCAGAGACCCTGGCCCGCCATGAAACGGCCGCCATTGCAACCTTGTGCCACCCGATTCATGACGCTGAAGAATTTTTTAATCCAAATGTGGTGAAAGTGATCTTTGACCACAATGGCCGGGCCATGACCTTCAGTCGTGCGCCCATCCCGTATGCCAGAGATGCCTTTGCACATCGCAAGGACACTTTGCCGGAAGGCTTACCTGCTTACCGGCATATTGGCATATATGCATACCGTGTCAGTTTTTTGCGTGCATACCGGAGCCTCGCGCCGGCTGCCATCGAGCAGTTCGAAGCGCTAGAGCAATTGCGGGCAATGTGGCATGGCTATGGTATTACTGTTGCAGTGGTAGAGACGCCACCGCCCGCCGGTGTGGATACGCCAGAAGATCTTGAGCGTGTCCGTGCCTGGCTGGCCGATAACCCGCCTGCATCAGCATAATAACAATACGAGCTACATGCGGCATTGGTCCGGTGCAGGGGATACACCCGTGCCCGGCCGGTTGCCCGTCAATTTATTACCTACACAGAGAAAACAGAGGATCCGTTCATGAAATTGATTTTGTTAGGTGCGCCGGGCGCAGGTAAAGGGACTCAGGCAAACTACCTGAAAGAAAAATTCGGCATTCCGCAAATTTCCACTGGTGACATGCTGCGTGCAGCGGTCAAGGCCGGCACACCGCTGGGTTTGCAGGCCAAGGCCGTGATGGATGCCGGTCAATTGGTGTCGGATGACATCATTATCGGGTTGGTCAAAGAGCGCATCAAGGAAGCCGATTGTGCCAACGGTTTCCTGTTTGACGGGTTCCCGCGCACCGTGCCACAGGCCGATGCCTTGAAAGCCGCCGGTGTTGCTATTGACTATGTCGTAGAAATCGATGTGCCGGACAGTGAAATTGTCGAGCGCATGTCCGGCCGCCGCGTACATCCGGCATCTGGCCGTACTTACCACGTCAAGTTCAATCCGCCAAAAGTGGCTGGCAAAGACGACCAGACCGGCGAAGACCTGATCCAGCGTGACGACGACCAGGAAGAAACCGTGAAGAAACGCCTGGATGTGTACCACGCCCAGACGGAAGTGCTGGTCGGCTATTATTCTGAGATGGCCAAGAGTGGCGACGCTAGTGCACCGAAGTATGTGAAGGTGGCGGGTGTTGGCCAGGTTGAAAGCATTCGTGATGCCGTGTTTGCGGCACTGGGTGCCTGATCGACCGCAGGCGTACGTGACAGGGCATTCGTCGGTGGGCGGATGACCTGACATAAAAAAATGGCAGCGTACATCACGCTGCCATTTTTTATTTATGCACAAGCCGCTAGAGGCATCAGGCGTTGTGGTGATAACCGGTGATGCGGTCTACTTCTTCTTTGGACCCCAGAAACACGGCTACACGCTGATGCAGGCTCTCCGGCTGGATATCCAGAATGCGCTGGCGGCCGTTGGTGGCCGCACCACCCGCCTGTTCAATGATGAAACTCATCGGGTTGGCTTCATACATCAGGCGCAGCTTGCCGGCTTTTTCCGGTTCACGCGCATCACGCGGGTACATGAAAATGCCGCCACGGGTCAGGATGCGGTGCACATCGGCCACCATGGAGGCGATCCAGCGCATGTTGTAATCTTTGCCCAGGCTGCCGGTGGTGCCAGCCAGCAGCTCAGACACATAGCGGGCCACCGGGATTTCCCAATGGCGCTGATTAGACATGTTGATGGCAAATTCTTTGGTTTGCTCCGGCACCTGCATGTTGTCGTGGGTCAATACGAAAGAGCCCATTTCGCGGTCCAGGGTAAAGCCTTTTACGCCGTTGCCCATGGTCAGGACCAGCATGGTCTGCGGGCCATAGATGGCATAACCGGCAGCTACCTGTTCGGTACCCGGCTGCAGGAATGATTGCTCGTTCGGGGTGGTGGTGCCTTCCGGGCAGCGCAACACCGAGAAAATGGTACCGACTGACACGTTGACGTCAATGTTGCTGGACCCATCCAGCGGATCAAACAGCAGCAGATACGCGCCTTTCGGGTAGTGCCCCGGGATCTGGTAGGCTTCTTCCATTTCTTCGGATGCCATGGCCGCCAGGTGGCCGCCCCATTCGTTGGCTTCCAGCAGGATTTCGTTGGAGATCACATCCAGCTTTTTCTGCGCCTCGCCCTGTACGTTGTCCGTCCCGGCATTGCCCAGTACCCCGCCCAGCGCCCCTTTGGAAACTGCATGGCTGATGGCTTTGCAGGCGCGCGCCACCACTTCGACCAGAAAACGCAGGTCAGCAGGCGTGTTGTGGTCACGGGTTTGTTCGATCAGATAACGGCTCAGGGTAACGCGGGACATGGTCTTCTCCAGATAAACTTCATAGCAGTTTACCTGTTTAACGGACATTTATAAAACAAAACGGCCTGCTGCACAGGCAGACAGGCCGTTTTGACATGGGGGAGTGCGGTTGCCTATGGCAAAATCACCGTCCCCAGTTTCCAGCACAGGGCCGAGACCAGCGCCGAACACGGAATGGTCAGTACCCAGGCCCAGACGATGCGGCCAGCCAGACCCCAGCGCACGGCCGACATGCGGCGGGATGCGCCAACGCCGACAATCGCACCGGTAATGGTGTGGGTGGTAGAGACCGGAATCCCTAGCGAAGTCGCCAGGAAGAGCGTGATCGCACCGGAGGTTTCGGCACAGAAGCCACCCATGGGCTTGAGCTTGGTAATGCCCATGCCCATGGTTTTTACGATGCGCCAGCCACCAAACAGCGTACCCAGACCCATGGCCACCTGGCACGACAGCACCACCCATAGCGGCAGGCCTGCATCGGCAGGTACCACATGGTTGGAGACCAGCAGCAGCAAGATAATACCCATGGTTTTCTGCGCGTCGTTACCGCCGTGACCCAGACTGTACAGGGCCGCAGACACAAATTGCAGCTTGCGGAAGCGCATGTCCACGCTGACCGGGGTCGAGCGCACGCAGAACCAGGTCACGATCACCGACAGGATGATAGCCAGCACCATGCCCAGCAGCGGTGACAGGACGATGGCGCCAGCGGTCTTGATGAAACCGCTGCCGATCAGGGCCGAGAACGAGCCCGTCTTGGCCACGGCTGCACCTGCCAGACCGCCCACCAGTGCGTGGGAAGAACTGGACGGAATGCCGAACCACCAGGTAATGATGTTCCAGGTCAATGCACCCGCCAGGGCGCCGAACACCACCGCATTGTCGACAATGTCCGGGTGAATGGTGCCTTTGCCGATGGTGGCGGCCACTTTGTGGTCGAACACCAGAAACGCAACGAAGTTGAAGAAGGCCGCCCAGATCACCGCCATTTGCGGGCTCAGTACCTGGGTGGACACGATGGTGGCAATCGAGTTGGCCGCATCATGAAACCCGTTCATGAAGTCGAAGGCCAGCGCCAGTGCAACCAGCAGCGTAATAATCAGTAACAGATGAGTATCCATAATCGTGGGATTCGCCCGTCCGGATTAAATGCGTTCCAGCACAATGCTGTGGATCATGTCGGCTGCATCTTCACAGCGGTCAACCGCTGCTTCGTACAGTTCGTACAATTCTTTGGTGGCCAGCAGTGCGCGTGCATCGCTTTCTTCGGCGAACAGGCGGGCGATACCGTTACGGCGAACGCGGTCGGCGTCGTCTTCGATGATCTTCACGTCATGGCAAGCCTTGATGATGCCGTCGGCGTGGGTCATGTCGTTCAGTTTGGACACAGCGTCTTGCAGCTTTTCACAGGCGCGCAGTACGATCTGGCCCAATGCGGCCATTTCCGGCGTGAAATTCTGCACGCCGTAGATGGATGCCTTGACCGGAATCTGTTCAATGATGTCGACCACGTCATCCAGCGCAGTAGCCAGATCCTTGATCTCGCCACGGTCAAACGGAGTGACGAAGGTACGGTGCAAGGCCAGCAGGATGTCACGAGACACGTCATCTGCCTTGCGTTCCAGTGTTTCGATTGCTTCAAAATGTCCTTTGAAACTCGCGGCAGGTTCTGCGCTCATGGCTGCCAGATGCTTGGCGGCTTCAACAACCAGGGCTGCGTGTTGATCAAACCAGGTGAAAAATTTCTCTTCATTTGGAGAGACCTTCGCGATCAGCGTGGTCAGAAAATTGGACATGGGTTGTTCTCCCTTATACAAAAAACATGCGGGCCATCCCTGTCATCAGCAGCCCGCTTCCATCAAATGGCCTCGCTGCCTTGTGTGGCAGGGGGTCAAGCAAAATAAACCATGCCCCGACGGTTTGTCGGGGGGTATTCACACCGCAGCCGGGGCGCCTGCGGCACAGGCATGTCGGATCTGCGGTCGATCGGGACGAATTGTGACAGAAAAATGAAAGAGAATCACGACCTTCCGGCAAACAAAATGCTATTTATTTTCAAATACATGCTGATGTCGTTGGAAATGGAAAAAGTTGGTCTTCAATGGCATGACGCTGGGTAGAAATGCCGTCATCGTGATAAAATGTTTCATTTTGTGATTCTGGCTGATAAAACATGGACTTGACGCACTTGACCGCCCTTTCCCCGCTGGATGGCCGCTACCGCAAACAGGTAGAAAAACTGGCCCCGCTTTTTTCCGAGTTTGGCCTGATGCACCGCCGCGTGCAGGTGGAAGTCGAGTGGCTGAAAGCGCTGGCAGCACACCCGGCCATCGGCGAAGTAAAGCCGTTTTCTGCGGCCACCATTACCCAACTGGACCAGCTGACCGCCGGCTTCTCCATCGCCCAGGCAGAACGCGTGAAGGCGATCGAATCGGTGACCAACCATGACGTCAAGGCCATCGAATACTTCCTGAAGGAAACCTTCAAGGACAACCCTGAAATCCAGGCGGCGAGCGAATTCATCCATTTTGCCTGTACCTCGGAAGACATCAATAACCTGTCCCATGCCCTGATGCTGAAAGCCGGGCGCGAGCAAGTGGTATTACCGGCACTGGACGGGATCATCAACCGCCTGAAGGAACTGGCGCACCAGCTGGCCGATTTGCCGATGCTGTCGCGTACCCACGGCCAGACCGCCAGCCCGACCACACTGGGCAAGGAAGTCGCCAACGTGGTGTATCGCTTACAACGCCAGCGCGAACAGATCGCAGCGGTACCGATGCTGGGCAAGATCAACGGGGCCGTCGGTAACTACAATGCGCACCTGTCGGCTTATCCGGATGTGGATTGGGAGGCATTTGCCCAGCAGTTCATCGAATCACTGGGGCTGGCATTTAACCCGTACACCATCCAGATCGAGCCGCATGACTACATGGCTGAGTTGTATGATGCCATGGTCCGTGCCAACACCATCCTGATCGACCTGGACCGCGATGTGTGGGGCTATATTTCTCTTGGTTACTTCAAGCAGAAAGTGGTCGCTGGCGAAGTCGGCAGTTCGACCATGCCGCACAAGGTCAACCCGATCGACTTTGAAAACTCCGAAGGTAACCTGGGCGTGGCCAATGCCTTGCTGACCCATATGGCACAAAAGCTGCCGGTGTCCCGCTGGCAGCGTGACCTGACGGATTCGACCGTATTGCGGAACATGGGTGTGGCGCTGGGTTATACGGTACTGGGCCTGTCTGCGCTGATGCGTGGCCTGAACAAGCTGGAAGCCAACCCTGGCAAACTGGCGGCTGATCTGGATGCTGCATGGGAAGTGCTGGCCGAGCCGATCCAGACCGTGATGCGTCGCTACGGCATTGAAAACCCGTACGAACAGCTCAAGGCCCTGACCCGTGGTCAGGATGGCATTACCAAAACCACCCTGGCTGCCTTCATTGACGGCCTGGCGATTCCTGCGGACGAAAAAGTACGCCTGCTGGCCCTGACTCCGGGGACTTACACGGGCAAGGCCGCGGAACTGGCCAAGCGCATTTAAGGCTAAGATGTGATACCGGGCATGCAGTCTGCCGCACGGGCAGGTTTCATGCCCGTTTGCCACCGCGACAGCGAAAGAGGTACAAGACTGGCGCAGTGGCAAACGAACCGTCTATATTAATCAATAACAATACCAAACAAGAATACAGAATAGATCGATGATTCGAAAACTGATACGACGGGTTCTCCGGCTACCAACCTTGCCGCATGGCGGGGCGCAGGCATTACCGCTGAAAAAGCATGGCGTGACACGGGAGCAGATCAGTCCGGCTGCCTTGAAAGTGACCGACAAGTTGCAGGCCGCCGGCTATACCGCGCTGGTCGTGGGCGGTGCCGTACGGGATCTGCTGCTGGGCCGTGACCCCAAAGATTACGATGTCGCCACCAATGCTACCCCTGAAGAAGTGCAGCGTGTGTTTGGCCGCAGGGCCCGCATCATTGGCCGGCGTTTTCGCATTGTGCACGTGCCGTTTGGCCCGGAAATCATCGAGGTCACCACGTTCCGCGGGGACACGCACGACTCGCATACCGATGAGGAAACCGGCCGTATCCTGCGGGATAACGTCTGGGGCGACCAGGAGCAGGATGCCCGCCGCCGTGACTTTACCGCCAATGCCCTGTATTACGATCCGAGCAAACAGGTGGTGTATGACTACCACCACGGCTTGCAGGATCTGGAAAAACGTCAGCTGGTCATGATTGGCGACCCGGAGCGTCGCTACCGGGAAGACCCGGTACGCATGCTGCGCGCCGTGCGTTTGTCTGCCAAGCTTGGCCTGAAGATCGAAAAGGGGACCGATGCCCCGATTGCCACACTGATCCCGCTGCTGGACGACGTACCGCAAGCGCGCCTGTTTGACGAGCTGACCAAGATGCTGGTATCCGGCGCGGCCAGTGCCTGTCTGGAGGCGTTGTACGAATCCGGTCTGTACAAGGCGGTGATGCCGCAACTGGGTCGGGTCATGGCCTCTCCGGCGGACCGTGCCTTCCTGAAAACCGCCATGCAGGCAACGGATGACCGCATTACCGCTGGCAAGCCGGTGAACCCGGCGTTCCAGCTGGCCGCCTTGTTGTGGCCGCAGGTACAACGCCGCTGGGAGCAGCTGCAAGGCAGCGGCCAGAGCAGTATCCAGGCCATCATGAATGCCATCGAAGACGTGCTGGACCAGAACCGTGGCCTGGCACCCGCCCGCTTGTCGGGCACCATGCGCGAAATCTGGTCGCTGCAACCCCGCTTCGAGGGCAGGGTTGGACGCAAGCCATTCCGCCTGCTGGAGCACCCGCGGTTCCGTGCCTCTTATGACTTCCTGCTGCTTCGTGCCACGGAAGACGAGTCATTGGCCGAGCTGGCTGACTGGTGGACGAAGTTCCAGGAAGCAGACGCCGCTGAACAGACGAAAATGCTGCAGCCGGAACGCACAGACCCGGCCAAGAAGAAACGTCGCCGTCGCCGTCGCAAACCGGCCGGTGAAGAGGGCGGGCCGGATAGCGCGGCTGACAATATGGATGATGGCGGGGACGAATAACCGTGCCTACCGCGTATGTCGCGCTGGGGGGGAATCTGGGGGACCCGGTCGCGCAGATGCAGCGCGCCCTGGCCGCGCTGGCACAGCATCCTGATGTCAGTTCGGTGACCTGTTCCGGTTTTTATCGCACGGCCCCGGTGGGTTACGATAACCAGCCCGACTTCATCAATGCCGTGGCGCGTGTGCAAACCAGTCTGCCGGCCATGGACTTGCTGCAACTGCTGTTTGCGCTGGAGTTTGAAGGTGGCCGCGAGCGCAGTTTTGCCAATGCGCCGCGCACGCTGGATCTGGACCTGCTGCTGTACGATGAGCTCGTCTCCACTGATCCGGTCATGATCCTGCCGCACCCGCGCATGCACGAACGCGCCTTTGTCTTGCAGCCCCTGGCCGAAATTGCGCCGGAAATGGTCTTGCCCGGTCATGGCCCACTTGATCCTTTGCTGCGGGCCTGTCAAGATCAGCGTATTGAACGCTTGGCAGATTAACGCTGCTGCTGATGTCGTAACTGTATCCTGTGGTTTCCATAACGTGTTGCAGATAGGGGTGACGCATGTTGCGCCAGTATCGTTACATTGTGGTCGAAGGACCTTGCGGTGTCGGCAAGACAGCACTGGCCAAACGCCTGGCCGAGCATACCGGCAGCCGTCTGCTGCTGGACCAGACGGCTGAAAATCCGTTCCTGCCCCGGTTTTATGCCGATACCACCCGCTACGCCCTGCCGACCCAGATGGCGTTTCTGTTCCAGCGCATCCGGCATCTGGAGCCGCTGGCCCAGCCGGACCTGTTCGATACTGGACTGGTCACGGACTTCATGCTGGACAAAGACGCCTTGTATGCTGAGCTGCTGCTGAGCAACGAAGAGTACGAGCTCTACCACACCCTGTTCCAGAAGCTGGCCCCCAATATTCCCCGTCCGGATCTGGTGATTTCGCTGCAGGCCTCGCCCAACTGGCTGGTCGAGCATGTCAGAAAGCACGCTTATCCCCATCTGCCGCAAATCCCGGATGGCCTGATCAAGCGTCTGGCCCAGCGCTACAGCAGTTTCTTTTACCGGTATGCAGCTGCACCGGTGCTGATGGTGAATGTCGAGCATTTAGACCTTGAATCCGAAGAGGATTTTGCGTTATTGTTGCGTCGCGTCAACACCATGCGTGGTACCCGAGAGTTCTTCAACAAAGGCGACTGACGGGTTTTATGATGACGGGTCCAAGCCCGTGCCGCAGATCCGGCACGGACGACCTGGCGCAGGTTCTCCATGCTGGCTACCCCCGGAACATGCGTCACCTTATAACGAGAATCATAACAGCGAGAACAACATGCAGATTACCACCAGTACATTGAATTCCATGGCGCGACAGGGGCAGAAAATCGTCATGCTGACCTGTTACGATGCGACCTTTGCCAGCGTGCTGGACGAGGCGGGCGTGGATGTCTTGCTGGTGGGTGATTCGCTGGGCATGGTCATGCAGGGGCATGGCTCCACGCTACCGGTGACACTCGACGACATGGTGTACCACACCCGCTGTGTGGTCAGCAAAGCCAGCCGTAGCCTGGTGTTGACCGACCTGCCGTTTGAAGCCTATCTGGAAAGCCCGCAACAGGCGCTGGCAAGTAGCGTCAAGCTGATGTCGGCCGGTGCGCACATGGTCAAGCTCGAAGGCGGGCACCACATGCTGGAGACGGTCCGTTTTCTGGTTGAGCGAGGCATCCCTGTGTGCGGGCATATTGGCCTGACCCCGCAAGCAGTCAATGCCCTGGGTGGCTATAAGGTGCAGGGAAAAACCAACGAAGCCGCAGAACGCCTGAAAGCCGAGGCACTGGCGCTGGAATCTGCCGGGGTCAGCATGATTGTGCTGGAGGCGCTGCCGGCCGTCCTGGCGGCCGAAATTACTGCCAGTCTGACCACTGCGGCCACCATCGGCATTGGTGCCGGGGTGAATTGCCATGGGCAGGTGCTGGTCCTGCAGGACATGCTCAATATCTACCCGGGCAAGAAAGCCCGCTTCGTTCGCAATTTCATGCTCAACCAGACCAGTATCCAGGCCGCCGTTGCCGCTTATGTCGAGGCCGTGCGCAACGGTAGTTTCCCGGCTGCCGAACACACTTTCTGAGCGCGATCCCCGTGATTGGCTGCCCTCCCGGGTCCGGTGCCCCGGATGGTGGCCAACACCTCTCCCTTGCCATGACGATGATGGCAACCCGCCGGGTAAGCCCCTGTTTGCACATGCAATTTTGCAGGGCGCATCCGCATGGCAATAGTTAGAAATTCCTGCGCCATCCGGTGCAATTTCCGTGTAAACTGCGTTTCCTGCCGCGTGTGCGGCAATGCACAAAAAATGACTGGCATTGCGATGGTTATCTCCCTGACTGGAAGGGACAAATGACCTCCTGGCCCTTGCGACAAAACCGGATGAGATGACCGGTTGGAGAACAACATGCTGATCTTGAGCACACCTGAAGACGTTGCGCGGTTTCGACAAACGGGCAAGAAGCTGGCCCTGGTGCCTACCATGGGCAACCTGCATGCCGGGCACCTGTCGCTGGTGCGGCTGGCCAAGCAGCACGCAGACGAAGTGCTGGTCAGCATCTTTGTCAACCGCTTGCAGTTCGGTCCCAACGAAGACTTCGACCGCTATCCGCGTACGTTCGAGCGTGACTGTGCCTTGCTGGAAGCCGAAGGCTGTACGGCGGTGCTGCATCCAGAAGAAAGCACCCTCTACCCGCAACCCCAGCAGTATTTTGTGGAACCGCCAGAAGCGCTGTCCGACACCTTGTGCGGTGCGTTCCGGCCCGGGCATTTCCGGGGTGTCTGTACCGTGGTCAGCAAACTGTTTAACCTGAGCCGGCCGGATGTGGCGGTGTTTGGTCTGAAGGACTTCCAGCAGTTTCTGATCTTGCGGGAAATGACCCGGCAGATGAACCACCCGATCGAGATTATCGGTGGCGAGATTGTCCGTGAAGCCGATGGCCTGGCCATGAGTTCGCGCAACCAGTATCTGGACCCCGCGCAACGCGCAGAAGCCACCCGTTTGTATCGGTTGCTGCAAACCGCGACGGCACGCCTGAAAGCCGGTGACACCTGGGCCGACGTTCAAGCCGCAACGCAGGCCGAGCTGCAAGCCAATGGCTGGGTGCCGCAATATCTGGAATGGCGCCGGGATGATAACCTGCAGCCGTGCGAGCAGCTGCCGGACGTCGCGTCCCGCTTGCTGATCGCCGCGTTCTCCGGCAACACCCGTCTGATCGACAATCTGTCACTTTAAACGCGGCAAAAACCGGTTTCCGGGCATCTCCCGGCGCAAAAGCGCTGGCGAAGATTGGTCATACAGCATATCCTTGCGGTTGTCCTCGCCATGAAACCGGTCGATGCATGCAATTACTCCCCCGCAATCATGTCGTGCTGCTCCGTGACGGGGCGGCATTCTTCCCCGCGCTGTTAACCGCGATTGCCTCGGCCCGGCATTCTGTCTGGCTGGAAACCTATATCTTTACGCAGGATGAGACCGGGCAGACGGTTGCCAATGCCTTGCAGGCGGCTGCCGCGCGCGGTGTTCAGGTCAATCTGCTGCTGGACGGTTTTGGTTCTGGCGGTTTGTCCGATGCTTTCCAGCGATCGCTGCTGGAGGCGGGCGTCCGCCTGCTGTTCTTCCGGCCGGAAATCGGGCTGTGGCCGTTTCAGCGTCAGCGTCTGCGCCGGCTGCACCGCAAGCTGGCCCTGATAGACGGCCGTATCGGTTTTGTGGGCGGCATCAATATCATCAATGACAAAAGCAGTCCGGCTACCCCGCCGCGTTTTGACTATGCCGTCCAGGTTACCGGCCCGGTCTGCATGGACATTGCCAAGACCATGTCGCAGCAATGGCGCAGGACCAGCCGGATCCAGTGGAAGCACGACTGGATAATGCCGCCTGTTCGCCTGCCCAGGCAGCCGGAAACTGGCGAGCAGGCGGCCGCACTGGTGGTCCGCAACAATGGCCGCCACCGGCGGGATATCGAGAATGCGTATCTGACAGCCATGGAAAATGCCCAGCGGGAAATCATCATTGCCAATGCCTATTTCCTGCCGGGGGTCCGGTTTCGCCGGGCGCTGGTGGCGGCGGCCGAACGAGGCGTGTCGGTGACGCTGTTATTGCAGGGACGGCTCGACCATGCCTTGCTGCAATTTGCCTGTCGCGGGTATTTTCACCAGCTGGTCAAGGCGGGCGTACGCATCGTGGAGTACCGGCGCGGCCTGATGCACGCCAAGGTGGCTGTCATCGACCATCAGTGGTCTACCGTCGGCTCAAGCAATATTGATCCGTTTTCGATTCTGGTGGCGCGGGAAGCCAATCTGGTCATCCGTCATGTCGGCTTTGCCAAAACATTGCGGCAGGACCTGCTGAAGGAAATCCGCGAAAGCGGGGTGGAGGTCAGTGTGGATATGTTGCGCAAGCGCTGGTGGGGTTACCGCGTGCTGCCGTGGCTGGCTTACCAGATGGTCCGGGCACTGATGGGGATGGCCGGTTACGGACAGGATGCGTATCGCGAATAAACTGCTGGCAGGTTGCCGGTAGCACCGGCCAGCAGATGTGACAGCCCTTGCCAGAACAAGGGCTGTTTCGCTTGTCAGGCCAGAATGGTGTTGACACCCAGCGCTGGTGCGCCCTGTTCTGCAATGGCGAACAGGCGGTCAATGTTAGGGTGCTTGCCAGGGTTGATGCGGGCGTCCGCTGTATGCTCGGCATACAGGACAATACCCTTGGCAGCAGCAGCGGCATTGATGCTGCCAAACTCCTGCGCCAGCGCGTGGTACAGGCGGGCAGACGCTGCCGTGCCCGGGCGGTTCTCGATGCGGGCAACGGTTTCACCGGCACCATTGGTCAGTTCCAGCGCGGCAATACTGTCGATGGTGGGCAGGGTGGCCAGATGTTCCTGAAAAGTCATGCTCATGATGCGTGGTTCGTTCTCGTGTTGAAAAAGTGCGTTACTCGTCGTCGTGACTGCCACGACGACCGATACTGACCCCCAGCTGTTTCAGCTTGCGGTACAGGTGGGTACGTTCCAGTCCTACCCGTTCGGCCACCTGACTCATGTTGCCGCCGGTTTCCCGCAGATGGTATTCCAGATACAGACGTTCGAATTCATCCCGCGCTTCCCGTAGCGGCTGGTCGAAGGACACCGGGCAGGCAGGGGCCACCGGGGTATCGACCGGATGCGGTTCGATACCGGCACTTTGCTGCAGCAAGGGCTGGATATCGGTTTCGGTAATTTCGTCACCGGAGACCGTCAGCGCCGCGGACTGTACCACCTGCAGCAGTTCTTGATGATTGCCGGGCCAGGTATGCAGCCGCAGCGTGTTGAGTGCTGCGGTAGACAGTTTTCGCTGGGGTACTTTGCGGCTCTCGATCAATTGGGTCAGCTGCTGGTTGGCCAGATCCGGCACATCCTCGGCATGCTGGCGCAATGGCGGTACAACCACGGTCAGGGTACTGAGCGCCTGATACAGGCTGTGGTCAAAATGGCGGTCGGTTACCAATGGCAGCAAAGGACGGCTGGAGGTGGCGACCAGTCGCACATGGAACTTGTCCAGCTTGTTGATCAGCAATAGCAGGCCTGATTGGGCGCGGCGCGGCAGTTCGGAAACCTCCGGGACAAACAGCAGGCCGTCGCGTGCCTGTTCCAGCAGGGTCAAGGGCGCATCGATCAGCGTTTGCGGGGTGGTCAAGGTCACCCACGGGGTGTTGGGCGTAAACAGGTAGCGGGCGCACGGTTCGAACGCCACGCCGTATTCGCCGGTCAGCAGCACAGGCTGCTTTTGCGGCAGGATCTGGTCCAGACGGGCTTTCAGGTCCATGATGGCCTCACCCTTGCCGAGGCTGGCCAGTGACTGTTCCGGCTGGTGTTGAACACCACTGCGCTTGAGGGCACGCTGCACGGTAGACAGCAGCTTTTGCAGCGCAATCGGTTTTTCCATGAAATCCAGCGCGCCAATGCGGGTGGCTTCTACGGCGGTATCGATGGTGGCGTGGCCAGACATCATCACCACAGGCATGGTGAGCTGACCGGCGCGGGCCCATTCTTTCAGGAGCGTGATGCCGTCACAATCCGGCATCCAGATATCCAGCAATACCAGGTCCGGACGCTGCTGGTTACGATAGCTGCGCGCTTGCGCGGCATTTTCGGCCAGCCGGACGGTATAGCCTTCATCTTGCAGGATTTCTGACAATAATTCCCGAATGCCCATTTCGTCATCGACGATCAGGATCTCATTACCACTCATATAACTTCCTCCGGCTGCTCGTGCAGTCTTGGCAAGATCAGTGTTACAGCAGCACCTTGCGGGTCACGGTTCATGATCTGCACGCTTCCCTGGTGTTCTTCACATATTTTTTTCACGATCGCCAGGCCAAGGCCTGTACCCTTGGCCTTGGTGGTGACGTAGGGTTCAAACACCCTGGCCAGCATGTCTGCCGGAAAACCGCAGCCATTATCGGCAATCACCAGCCGGATATCGGATTCGGTGACTTCCGTGGTGACCGAGATCTGCGGGTCTGGCACATTACTGACCGCGTCCTGCGCATTTTGCAGCAGGTTGTGCAGAACCTGCCGCAAGCGGGTCGGGTCGCCGTTGACCAGGGCAACACGTGGATCAAGCGTCACAGACACCATATTACTGGATTCGTACAGGGTAAGGACTTCTTTGATCAAATCATGTAACTCTAATGGCTGCAAGCGCTGTTTGGGCGCGCGCGCGTATTCCTTGAAGTCTTCTACCATGTTTTTCAGCGCCGCGACCTGGTTGACGATGGTCTGGGTGCTGCGGTTGAGCATGTCTGCATCCTGTGATGATAGCTTATCACTCAATTTCAGTTGCAGTCGCTCTGCCGACAATTGAATCGGTGTCAGCGGGTTCTTGATCTCGTGCGCCAGCCGGCGGGCGACCTCACCCCAGGCGGCCTGTCGCTGGGCTTGCATCATGTCGGTGATGTCATCGAAGACCACCACAAAACCGTGTTCGGCAGACGGCAGGCGGCTCCCGCGCAACAGCAGGACCTGGGTACCTTTGGGGCCACTGTGCTCGAACTCGGTTTGCCAGTGCTCAAGCCCCGCCTCGGCAAAGCCTAGCATGACCCGTTCTGCAAATGCACGCAGCAGGCTGTGCTTCTGCGGCCAGTGCTTGAGAATCACGCCTTGCAGGGTATGGATGTCGACACCGAGAATGTGACCGGCGCCGGCATTGGCCGAGCGCAAGTGCATCTCGACATCAAACGCCAGTACCCCGGTGGTCAGGTTGGCCAGCAGGCTTTCCAGGTATTCGTTGGTGGCGGTCAGTGCCAGCTGCTGATGCTCGACATTGTCGCGCGCCTCGGCCAGTTGCCGGGTCATGCGGTTGAACTGCATGGTCAGCATCCCCAGTTCGTCCCGGGTCTGCACCGTATGCCGCTGGCTGAAGTCACCCTGCGCCACTGCACGTGTCCCCGCTGCCAGTACCGTGAGCGGGGCAGACAGGCGGTCCGAGAGGAAAAACGCCAGGGCCAGGACGCTCAGCAGGGCCATCAGCAGCGTGAGCGTCAGGGTGACGGTGTACAGCAGTTGCAGGTTACCGCGCGAGAGCGTCAGGGTTTTGTAATCCCGCCGGATGTTCTCCAGTACGTCGGCGTCCTCGGCCAGCTGCTTGGGTACGGGTTGCTGCAACAGCAGGATGCGCGAGTCATTGCCGAGCAGGTTGTTTTTCAGCGGCACCAGCACCCGGATATACAGCCCATGGTCCTGATCCGTCCCGCCTTCGATCGACGAGACCGGTCCGCTGCGTACCTGGTTGAGTTCCAGCACGCTCGGGTTATCCGGTGCGGCGCTGCCGGCAAAGGCCAGCAAGGTGCCGCGCGCGGTAAATACTGCCAGCTGGCTGGCCCCGGTTTCATCGCGCAGCGGGTAGATATTGGTCAGCAAATCGCCTTTGCGCTCCAACAGTTGCCGGGCGATCGAGAGGGTGTTTTTTTCCTGCTCCTGACGTACGTGGTCCAGTGCCACCTGACCCAGGCTAAGCCCCCGGTCCAGCGCAGAGTCCACGCGCACGTCAAACCAGGTGTCGATACTCTTGGTCAGGAACTGGAACGACACCAGATACACCAGCGCCCCCGGCAGGACCGCCACCAGAGCAAACATTAGCACCAGACGCAAGGTCAGCTTGGAGCCGAATACGCCGGCCTTGAGCTTTTTGCGCAGTTTCCACAGCTGGTAACCCACCAGAATCGACATGCCGGTCAGCACCGTGGCATTGATCAGCAGCAACTGGTTGTAATGGCCGGTAAAGCGGGCGGTGTTAGACGATGCCATGGCCAGCAGGTACAGCACCAGCAGGGCCATGCAGATGCTGATGATCAGCAGCTTCTTCATGGGGCGGCATCCGTGGCAAAGTTGAAGCTGTACCAGTCCGAATCCAGCGTCCAGTCTTTGGAGGTAATGGCGTTGATCTGGAACGGCTTGGGTAGCTGGTCGGTATCCAGCTGCATGCGGATGCGGGCGGTCAGGCCGGGTTCTTCGCGGGATTTGTCCAGCACCTGCCAGGCGGACGGGCTGCACATCACGCCCAGGGCACTGTCTAGCCGGCTGAAGTTTTGTACCAGACCCCCGTAGTAGAGGCGGTACTGGCGGGTGAGGGCATAGTAGTTGAGCTTGTAGCGGCGCTGCATCGAGACCAGATTGGTATCAAACCAGAAGCGGCGCGCCTTGTTGATTTCCAGGTCGATGACGAACCCGAGCGACACGCCCTGACGCAAGGCATCTTCCAGGCTGGGGGTCAGGCTGCAGCTGAAGTGGGCATTGAGCTGATAGCCTTCGTCGTTTTGCTGCACCCGGGTGCTTTTCAGGATGATGTCTCCCCACGCCAGTGTCGATACTGACAGCAGACACAGCAGGGCGAGGAGGATGCCCGTCAGGCGCTTAGCCAAGTTTTTCGAGCCTTGCATAGAAAAAGCCATCATGGTCAGGGGAGGGCAGCCATTGCTGGTAAGGCTGGTCTGCTGCAATCGGGTCCAGACGTGCGTCCGGGGTTGCTTTCAAAAAGGCTTCGATCTGCTGCTGGTTTTCTTCCGGAAACACCGAGCAGGTCGCATATAGCAGTTTGCCACCGGGTTTCAGGCAGGGCCAGATGGCCCGCAGAATATCGGCTTGTTCTTTCGAAAACTGGGCAATGTCTTTGGCCAGACGGTGCCATTTGATGTCCGGGTTGCGGCGTACCACGCCGGAGGCGCTGCATGGGACATCCAGCAGGATGCGGTCGAACGGCACCCCGTTCCACCAGCCCTGCGGCTGGCTGGCGTCACCGGTTTTCAGTTCGGCACTCAGTCCGAGGCGCTGCAGGTTTTCTTGCACGCGTTCCAGCCGCTTGGCATCCTGATCGATGGCGACAAGGCCGATGTCAGCGGTTTCCAGCAGGTGGCCGGTCTTGCCGCCGGGGGCTGCGCAGGCATCCAGGACCCGCATGCCGGCCTCGACTTGCAGCAGACGGGCGGACGCTTGCGCGCCTTCATCCTGTACCGAAACCCAGCCATCGTGGAAATGGGGCAGTTTGTCGACCGGTACCGGCTGTGCCAGACGAATGCCGCTGGGGCCGCTTTCGCGGGCGGCCAGTCCGGCCTCGGTCAATTGGGCCAGATAATCTGCAACAGTGGTTTTGCGCTGGTTGACGCGCAAGGTCATGGGCGGATGCAGCAGGCTGGCTTCGGCAATCTGTTGCCACTGGTCCGGATAATCCGCCTGCCATTTGCTGAGCCACCAGTCCGGCAGGGCATAGCGGATGGCCGGTTTGGCGCACACTTCAGCCCACAGGGCATCGCCTTCGCGCTGCACGCGGCGCAACACGGCATTGACTAGCCCCTTGCCGGGTTCGAACCAGCGGGTCACCAGTTTCACCGCATGGTCGACAATGGCGTAAGGTGCCGCATCGGTAAACCGCAGCTGGTAGATGGCCACCATCAACAGCATGCTGATTCTGCCGTCGGCCGGGGCGTGCTGTACCATGCGTTTGACCAGGGCGTCCAGCTGGTTGTAATGGCGAAGTGTGCCGTAGGATAAATCGCGTATCGCACCCCGTTGTTGCGGGGTGAGCTGAGGGTGGTTTCTCAGGGCGTCAGCCAGGGTATCGGTCAGATTGCGTCCGGTTAACACCCGGGTCACCACTTCGGTGGCGATACGCTGAATATGGAGCATAAAGGTCGCTGCTATCGATCGGTCGTAGAAGCGTCGATACTAACAAAAAACCATGCCCAGTGGGTGGAAACTCGCCAGATTCCGCGCTGGCGAGGAGACTTTCTTGTCCGGTATCAGGCTGCCTTGGCAGGGGTCGACCGGGATTGCCCGAACCACCACACCATCAGCGCCGCGCCGGAAATCAGCAAGGCAGCAATGGCCATGTTCATCGACAGCGTCCGTCCGGTATACAGATGCAGCATCACGGTGGAAAAAACGGGGGTCAGATTGGCCAGTACCCCGATTTTGCGCGGGTCGCTCTGCTTCATGGCCCAGTCCCACAGATAGAACGCGGTCCCCATTGGTCCGATGCCCAGTAGCACGATATGACCCATGTCGACCGTGGATAGCGTGACTGCCGGTTCAAACAGCAGATGGCACAGCAAGGACAGCGCTGCCGAGATCAGGCAGATGCCCCCCACCGCTGCGGTCGGGAATGGCCGGACTTTGCGGATGCCGAGCGAGTAGGTAGCCCACACCACGGCAGAGCAGGCGGCGCACAGGTAGCCGACCACACTGCCGCTCCAGCCGATCTGCTTGCCGCCCATGATGGCCAGTACCGCACCCGCCCCCCCGGCCAGGGCGGCCAGCCAGTGCACAGGCTGCAGATGCATGCCCGGGAAAAACAGCGGCGTCAGCAGCACGATCAGCAAGGGCCACAGGTAGTTGATCAGATTGGCTTCAATTGGCGGCGCATGGCGCAAGGCCATGAACAGCAAGAAGTGAAAGCCGAACAGGCCATACACCCCCAGCAGGATGGTTTTTAGCGGCAAGGCCCAGCTGCGCCATTTGGGCAGCGTCAGCAGGCCGCCAATGGCCAGGCTGGCACCGGTCAGCAAAAAAGGCGGCACATGCGCGAGCGAGACGCCCAGTACGGCGAGCGCACCCCACATCACGATGGCGATCAAAGCAGCAATGGGTCCCATGGTCTGGTATGTCCTGTATGTCTGTTTCTTCAAAAGGAGAGCATGCCAGAAAATGCAGGGGTGAATCGTCGGGATTTGCGGGTTATGCGTGGTGAGACTGGGTGGCCTAATGCTGGCGCAGCTGCCTGGGGGTCTGGCCGCGGGTCTTCTTGAGGGCGGCGGTGAGCGCAGACGGGCTCTGATAGCCGCAGCGGCTGGCGGCAATGGCTACCGGTACGCCGGCTCGAACGCAGCGATTGGCCTCGTCGAGCCGGCGCCACTGGATATAGCGAGACGGACTGAGCCCGGTGGCGGCTTCAAAGCGTTCCCGGAAATGGGCTTCGGACAAATGGCACAGGTCTGCCAGATGACGGGTACGGATGGGTTCCGTCAGATGACGGGTGATCCAGGCATCCAGCTGCGCCAGTGGCAGATAGCGTTTGCTCGTCTGTTCATGGGCCGCGGCCAGCCAGTGGATGCCTTGCTCTTGGGCAATCCGCTGCAGCAGCGGGTCTTCTGCACGGGTTTGCAGGGCCGTATCCAGTGCCTGTAAGTCCAGCAGTGCCTTGTGGTCCAGCAAGACTTGGCGGGTGAGGCGTGCCAGCGGTTGATCGGGCGGGATATCGAGTACCAGACAGCGGGGAGTATCCTGCCCGGCAAAATCATGGTCTTTGCCTGCCGGAATCAGCACGCCCTGGCCCGGGGTCAGCAGATGCTGGCGGTCGCCGGTTTCCAGTTGCAATTGCCCGTGAATGCAATACAGCAGCTGGAAATGCTCGTGCGCGTGCCGGTGGTGCAGGTGGGCATAAGACCGGATACTGGCTTGGCTAGACATGGGACATGCAGGCAAACATCAATGAATGGACAAAAGGAGTCTACACCACAAACGGTAGCGCGGCGATGCGTTAATCGAGCGGGCGCCGGGCGCGGGTCAGGCGTGGTTGTCCGGCCAGATCCGGCAGGCATTCGACGCTTTGCCAGCCCGCTTGTTGCAGCAGGGCCGGCACCGAATCGCCCTGGTCATAGCCGTGTTCCAGCAGCAGATAGCCGTTGGGCGCCAGCAGGGCACCTGCGTAAGTGGCCAGATGGCGATAGCACGACAAACCGTCTTGCTGGTCGGTTAGCGCATTCGCCGGTTCAAAACGCAGATCCCCCTGATCGAGGTGCGGGTCTCCGGCAGGGATATACGGCGGGTTGGACACGATCAGGTTAAACTGCGGTAGCGGGGTTTGCAGGCGTAAGGCGTCCAGCATGTCGCTTTCCAGCAGGGTGACGTTTGCGCCCAGCTCGCGGGCATTGCGGGCTGCAATCTGCAGTGCGGCAGGCGAGATATCCAGCGCACTGACCTGCCAGGCGGGGGCTTCCAGTGCCAGGGTGATGGCGATGCAGCCAGACCCTGTGCCGACATCCAGTACGCGCAACGGCGCGGTCACATCCAGCGTGGCCAGCGCGGTCTCGATCAGCAGTTCGGTTTCCGGCCGCGGAATCAGCACATCCGGCGTTACCTGAAACGGGCGCCCCCAGAACTCGCGCTCGCCGACCAGATAGGCCACCGGTTCGCCAGCCAGGCGGCGTGCCGCCAGGGTATGAAAGCGGTTGCAACTCGCTTCGTCCGGTACGTCGTCCCCGTGCGCCACCAGCCAGGCGCGGTTGACGCCCAGTACGTATTGCAGCAGTACCCGGGCATCGGTGCGATCCAGCCCGGAGCTGCGGATCAGGGACGAGACGGTGGTCTGCATCGTTGTCTTAATGCAGCAAGAACACGGTTGCCAGCCCCAGCAGGATGAAGAAGCCGATGCTGTCGGTCATGAAGGTCAGCAGCACGCTGGAACCGAAGGCCGGGTCACGCCCGAGTTTCTGCATGGTGATCGGAATGATCATCCCGACCAGTGCCGCCACCACCAGATTGAGTAGCATGGCGGTGGCCATGACCAGCCCGAGGGCCGGCTTGCCGTAGATCAGGTAAGCCAGGAAGCCGGTAATGCCGCCCCATAGCACGCCGGTCATGATGGCGATGATGATTTCTTTGGCAAAAATCTTGCCGACGTTGCGCACGGTAATCTGCTTGAGCGCCAGGCCACGGATCATCAGGGTGGTAGTCTGGGTGCCGGTGTTACCGCAAATGCCGGAAATGATGGTGGCCAGACCGGCCAGTTCCACGATATGGGAGATGGTACCTTCAAAGGCGCCGATCACGCGGGAGGCAATAAAGGCGGTCAGCAGGTTGACCGCTACCCACAGCCAGCGGTTCTTGGCCGACTTGAGCGGTGTGGCAAACATGTCTTCTTCTTCGCGCAGACCGGCACGGTTCAGCGCTTCGCTGTCGGATTCCTCACGGATCACGTCCACCATTTCGTCGATGGTCAGGCGGCCGCACAGCTTGCCTTCGGCATCCACCACCGGGGCTGACACCAGGTCATAGCGCTCGAAAGCCTGGGCTGCATCGCTGGCATCGTCTTCGGGGGCGAAGGTCACCGGGTCGTCCGACATCACGTCGGCCACGGTTTTGTCCGGGTCATTCAGCAACAGCCGCTTGATGGGCAGAATGCCTTTCAGGATACCGACATGGTCGACCACAAACAGCTTGTCGGTATGGCTGGGCAGTTCTTCAAAGCGGCGCAGGTAGCGCAGTACGACTTCCAGCGTGACGTCGTCACGGATGCTGACCATCTCGAAGTCCATCAGCGCCCCGACCTGGTCGTCTTCGTACGACAGGGCCGATTGCAGCCGTTCACGCTCCTGGGCATCCAGCGTGGTCATCAAATCGGCGACCACGTCTTCCG
This sequence comes from Leeia oryzae DSM 17879, assembly GCF_000376945.1. GTDB lineage: Bacteria > Pseudomonadota > Gammaproteobacteria > Burkholderiales > Leeiaceae > Leeia > Leeia oryzae. The sequence continues at coordinate 80,595 of NZ_AQXU01000018.1, read as the reverse complement.
GCAAGTCTGGCGCCAGATCGGCCAGTTCATCGGTGTCGAGGCTTTCGGCCGCGGCCAGCAGCTCCTCGTCATCCATGTCGGCGATCAGGGTTTCACGTACCGCATCCGAGACTTCCAGCAGGATGTCGCCGTCACGGTCGGCTTGTACCAGATGCCAGACGGCCAGCCGGTCTGCCAGCGGCAGGGCTTCCAGAATGTGGGCGATATCGGCCGGGTGCAGGTCATCCAGATGCTGCTGCAGCTCGGTCTGGTGCGCGTGCAGCAGGGCCGCTAGCTCGGCGCTATCGATGTCTTGTTCCTGCTTCTGGAAAGATTCTTTCAGCTGTGCCTGCTTGTGCAGCAAGGCAACGACCTGCTTCAGGTATTCTTGCAGGTTCTCGGGTGTTTCTTGTTTGAATTCTGTGGTCATACGCCAAACTCCGCCCCGACAGGCAGGCATTGGCGCTGCTGGGGATCAACGGTGGTAGTGGTTCTGCTGCTTTGTCATCAAGTGATAACTAGGTAAGTCCATGTCGGGAAATCCGTAAGCGGCGCTTGGGCCGCAACAGGAGCGATTGTAACATTGAATGCCGCGCTTGGCTGTGCGGTTTGCGGCTTTTGTGCAATATTTTGGCCATGGTAGCCAGCTGCCGGTGTGCGATTGCTGACTGTGTGTGCGCATCAGTACAGGATGCAAGTGTCTGCGGTTTTGTCCCTGACTGTACCGGTGCAGTTTGCCGTGGTTTTGCTAGCATGGAAGCCTGTTTTTGATGTCGGATGGTTCATGCTGGCTCCTTTTTATCGTTCTTGGCACGCATGGCGCAGTTGGCCGTGGCTGATGGTTTGTGCACTGACCGGCGTATCTGCCGTGGCGCAACCTCACCTGCAAGGGTGGGGACAGTTCGAGTCCTGGGTGGGGAGCAATGTTCGTTGCCAGCAGGATTTTGTGGCGCCGGTACAAGACCCGGTGTTCCTGGCGTCGCTCAGGCGGCTGGGGGTGCCGGTCGCAAGCGCGGTGCCGGATGGCCCGCCAGAAGATGTCTGGCTGTTAAACCGGCCCGTGTCGGTGCTGGGGTACCACACCCGGGTCATCCGCTACTGGGCCGATAGCGGCAGTGAATTCTATGTGGTGCTGGCGGCCAGCCCGCAGCAGCTGATCCGGCAACTGGGCGCACAATCGCTACCACAGCGCATGCGCAAAGAAGACCGGTATGTCGCCGGTGTCTGGATGCAGAAACGCTCCCGCAAGAACCCCTATCCGCCGCTGATGTTCATTCGGGCCGGCAAGACGGATGATCAGACCGAAGTCGGCTGCCGTACCTTTGACGGCTGATGCATGCCGTCCTCAGGCCGGTGGTCTGAGTGGCAGCAGCAGGTTGACCTGCAAGCCACCCCCCGGTGCATTTTCCAGTGCAATACGCCCGCCATGGGCTTTGACGATGCGTTCAGCAATGGCCAGGCCCAGTCCGCTGCCGCCGTCACCCCCACGGGCGGCATTGCCGCGCACAAAGGGCGTCATCAGCCGGGCGATATCGGCGTCGGCAATGCCCGGTCCATGGTCCCGCACCTCGATCCGGATGCATTCGCCCTCCGGTCTGGCACTCAGGTCAAAGGATGGCGCCCCGTAACGCCTGGCGTTATCGAGCAGATTCGCCAGCAGGCGTTCGATGGCCAGGGGTTTGACGAGAATGCGCGGCAAGGGGTCCAGATGCAGCGTCACCGGTTGGCCGGCGCGATCAAACCGCTGTGCCAACGCCTGCAACAGCAAGGCCAGATCCGTGTCGACCCACGCTTCGTCGGGTTCCCCGCCAATAAACGCCGTAAATTGCTGCACGATGCGCTCGATGTCGGCCACGTCGGTACACATGCCATCGCGCAGGGAGTCGTCCTGCATCATTTCAATACCCAGCCGCAGCCGGGTCAGCGGGGTGCGGACATCGTGACTGATGCCGGCCAGCATCAGCCGCCGCTCCTGGTCGGCGGCCTGCAGGGACTGCATCATGTGGTTGAACTGTCTGGCCAGCAGTCGCAGCTCGCGCGGGCCGCTTTCTTCCAGCGGGGTGGGTTGCTCTCCCCGGGCCAGCGCCTGGCTGGCATCGCTTAGCCGCCGCAGTGGCCGGTTCATGCGCCAGGCAAACCACGAGGCCGCCAGCAGGGCAAATATGGTGATGCCAATCCCCATCCAGATCATCGGTGTCTGGTTTTCGTGCTGCAATCGGCCCAGCGGCAGGGTCAGCCAGTAGGGTTTTCCCAGGACATTCACGTGCAGCCACAAGCGCCAGCGCGGGTGCATTTGCAAGCCCAGCTGGCTGAAGGGGATATGGTCACTCTGCAGGCGTTTGACAATCTGCCGGGTCAGCCGGGTATCGGTGTCAATATCGGCGGGTGGCTGCAGCTGGCTGGCCGGATGCAGGTTGATGCCATACGGCCGGTTGAATACCTCCAGAAAATCCTGCTGGTCGCTGGCGTCCATGCCTTCCATGGTCATTTCCAGTTCGGCCATGGCGTCCACGATCTGCTCGCTGACCTGGCGGGCCAGCAACTGGTCGCGGTTGTAGCGGAACAGGCTGATGGCAAACAGCTGGGTGATCACCAGCGTGACCAGCAGCAGCACGGTTAGCCGTGCAAACAGCGAGTCCGGAATCCAGCGCTGCCAGACGGCTTTCAACGGGTACCACCATCCGGCACAAACACATAGCCAAACCCCCATACCGTCTGGATATAGCGCGGATTGGCCTGATCGTCTTCAATCAGTTTTCTCAGGCGGGAAATCTGCACGTCGACACTGCGATCGAATACTTCAAATTCGCGGCCGCGCGACAGCTCCAGCAAACGCTCCCTGGACAACGGGTGACGCGGGTGCATGGCCAGTACCTTCAGCAAAGAAAACTCGGCCTGACTGAGCGGGATGTCCTCACCGTTCTTGAACAGTTTGCGCTGGCCGGCATCCAGCACAAACTGGGCAAACTCGTACACCTCGCCGGGCTCAAAGGTGGCCGCCAGTGCGGCCGGGGTTGCGTGGCGGCGCAAAACGGCCTGGATTCTGGCCAGCAACTCGCGCGGGTTGAACGGCTTGGGCAGATAATCGTCTGCCCCCATTTCCAGCCCGATGATGCGGTCGATGTCGTCGCCTCTGGCGGTCAGCATGATGATCGGCAAGGTATCGCCCTGGGCGCGGATGCGCCGGCACACCGACAAACCATCCTCGCCGGGCAGCATCAGATCCAGAATCAGCAGGTGCGGGCGTTTTTGCTGCAAGCGCTTGTCCAGCATGGAGGCGTCGGCATAGACGTCCACCTCGAACCCCTGTTCGGTCAGGTAGCGGGTCAAGAGCTCGCGGATGCGTGCGTCATCGTCAATAAGCAGCAGTCGTTTCTGATTTTTTTCCATGGCCTCACTTTAGCAAAAAAAGCCGTGACCGAAAGCCTCGCCGCCATGAAAGTTGTATCAAATCACTGCAAGATGCGCGAATGGTTACGACTTTTTACAAAGCAGGCCTGGCCCTTCACATCTCCTTTACACGCCGCCGGCACGATAGAGCTTGTCCGAAACGCATTAACCCAAGGAGAGTTCTGTATGCGCATTTCGTTATCTGGCCTGATGGTCATGCTGGCCGCCGGTTTCATGGGACAATCGGCATGGGCGGAAGGAACGGCTGAAAATCAGCAAACCTCCGGTCCTTTGCACATGCACAAACGCATCCACCAGGGGGTCGAAAGCGGCGAGCTGACCCGTCATGAACGCATTCGCCTGAATGCCGAGCAGCGCGCCATTCACCGGGAGCGCAAACAAGACATGAAAGATGGCGAGCTGAGTCCCCAGGAGCGGCGCAAACTGTTACGCGACAAGCGTCATGCATCGCGGGACATTTATCGGCAGAAGCATGATGACCAGGTGGCCAGCCGCTAGGGCTGGTGCTCATCGTGACGCTATTGCATCGCTGTTGCTACAATGGGGGCATGCGCCGGCAGTCACCTGCCCGACCGTGTACGGCGCCGTTTTAAGGTAAAACATACGCATGAAATCCGTTCATTATCTGATCGGCCTCCTGATGGCCGGTCCCGGCCTGATTCCGGTGTCCGCGTTGGCGGCGCCGGGCGGAGACGCCGTGCCCAGCTGGCAGGCCAGTCAGGACGACATGCCCTCGCCAGCACAGATCCAGCGGCAGCAGCAATGGCGGGAACGCCGGTTAAAGCAGGCAATCGATAATGGGGATATTTCGGCGGAAGACGCCGCCAAGATACGGTTGCGCTGGCAGAAGCAGGCCGCCCTGCTGGAAAAATGGAAGAACGGTACCCTGACCCCGCAGGAGAAAACCGAGCTGGAGCGGGCGCTGGCACAACGGCGCAAACGCTGGGAAGACCGCAAGGAGCGGCATCATGCGCCACCGCCGGATGCCCCGATGCGGTCACCGCTCATGCGCAAGAAACTACCAGACCCGCCACCCCTTGTCCCCGTACCGGAGTCGGCTGGGGACATCCGCACCTGAGGGAGCGGTCAGGTAAGCGGCTTAGTCCGGAATATCGGAAGAGCCCATCCGGCGCAAGATAATCCCGGTCTTGCGGCGCAGGCGACCATCCTGGCGGTGGTCGTCGTAATATCTCGGGTTTGGCACCATGGCCGCCAGTTTGGCCGCCTGACGAGCCGATAGCTTGCTGGCACTGGTATTGTAATAATGACGCGCAGCCGCCTCGGCACCAAACACGCCAACGCCCCATTCGATACTGTTGAGATAAATCTCGAAAATCCGCTCTTTGGTCATCATCTGTTCCAGCATCACGGTGATGATGGCTTCTTCCCCTTTGCGCAACGGATTGCGGCTGGCGGACAGGAACAGGTTTTTGGCCAGCTGCTGGCTGATGGTAGATCCGCCTGCGACGATGCGGCCTTGTTTCAGGTTTTTCTGGAAAGCGACTTTCAGCCCTTCCACGTCAAACCCTTTGTGGTCCACGAACTTCGCATCTTCCGACGCCACCAGTGCTGCTTTCAGGTTGCGGGAAATCTTGTCATATGACACCCACTGATGTTGCAACACTGCATCCGGATGATCCTGACGAATCTCGGCCAGCTGGCTTTTCATGAACGCGGTGTTGTCCGGGTTGTGGTCGATCATCCACCAGACCTGGATGAAGATCCACAGGTTATAGAGCAAAAACAGCAAAATGCTCCAGCCGATAATCCGTTTGGTCCAGAACCAGAAGCCGCGCTTCTTCTGGCTGTAATTTCCTGCAGTTAGGGTTGCACTCATGTGGGGTCAGAAGTCATCAAAGTAGGTAAAAAGGTTAAACGGTCCACGGTGTATGGCCGGGATCAGGCTGGCCGCAGCAGCTGGAACACCGGTGCCGTATCCGGGCGTACCTGCCGCCAGACATAAAACGCCTCTGCCGCCTGTTCGATCAGCATGCCGATACCGTCTGCGGTGCGCCGGGCACCGTTGCGTTCGGCCTGCTGCATAAAGGGGGTTGGCTCCGCGGCGTACATCATGTCGTACGCCAGTGCACAGTCACGGAAAATTTGCGCCGGCAGGGGCAGTTCGGCTGCCTGCAGGCTACTGGCAGAGGCATTGATGATGACATCGAACGGTCCGCTCAAAGCATCAAAACTGCTGGCAGTCACGTGAGTGTGTTCGGGGCTCACCATCGCGGCAAGCTCGCTGGCTTTGGCCGGGGTGCGGTTGGCAATGGTAATGGCGGCCGGACCGGCATCGACAAGCGGACCCAGCGCGCCACGCGCCGCACCGCCAGCCCCCAGCAGCAAGACACGCTTGCCTTGAAGCGGGGTCGACAGGTTGAGTGTGATATCCCGGACCAGACCTGCACCGTCGGTGTTGTCGCCCAGTACGGTGTCTTGCTCAAATTTGAGCGTATTGACGGCGCCGGCAAGTTGCGCACGTTCGGTCAGTTGCCCGCGGGTGCGGGCATAGTCAAACGCTTCCAGCTTGAACGGGACGGTGACGTTGAGTCCTTTGCCGCCGTCAGCCACAAACTGGCGCAGGGTAGCTGCAAAACCGTCCAGCGGCGCCAGCAAACGCTCGTACACCAGATCCTCGCCACTGTCCGCCGCAAAACGGGCGTGAATCAGCGGGGACTTGCTGTGGGCGATCGGGTTGCCCACCACTGCGTATGTGTCGGTCATCGTCTCAGCTCTGTATCCATGGTAGCCGATGGGCTTTCCAGCCATTGACGTTGCCACGGTGTCCGTTGGCATCCTTGTCGCCCTCGAAACCCTGCAGCACGTTATAGGCGGCGGCGTAGCCCAGCGTATGTGCCAGCATGGCTGCATCGTGCGAACGAGCGCCGGAACGGCAGATAAACAGTACGGTGTGCTCAGGGCTCACCCGTTGCTTTAACTGGTCCGCAAAATGCGGGTTGGGTACCATGCCCGGGAACGACTTGAGCTCGATTTCGATGGCGCCGGGAATGCGGCCTACCAGCGCCCATTCCGCTGCCGAACGTACGTCGATCAGTTTGACTTCCGGATGGGCCAGCAGCAGCGTATGTGCCTCGGCAGGCTCCAGCGCGCCGGCATAGGGCAGACCCAGCTGCTCTCCTCTGGACCGCGCAATCAGCAGGATATTGTTTGCTTCACTCATGATAAACCTCGTCAAGAATGTGTCATGATCAGATGTCAGTATTCAATCTATTATCGCACGCTCTGCGTGTGTGACGTACACTAGACATCTGTTTATGCATGCAGCGCACTTTTTTGGTGCGTTACTTTTTTAAAGGCACCAAATTGGTGCGTGTATTCGGCGGATTTGTTGAACCGCCGCCGCACTTTGGCTTTGGGGCGACATTTTTAAGCTGGCACAGATCATGCTTTGGTATTTCGTGAGCAAATCTTGTGCTAAATTTTTGCTGTGCTGTATGTAACGGGTTATCAATTATTAGGAGAACGTAATGGCTGTCGCCGACGTACTGAAACTCATCAAAGAAAATGATGTTAAATTTGTTGACTTGCGCTTTACCGATACACGCGGCAAAGAGCAGCACGTAACGATCCCTGCCCACGTGGTAGACGAAGAGTGGTTTGAACATGGTCACGCATTTGACGGTTCTTCCATTGGCGGCTGGAAAGGCATTCAGGCTTCTGACATGCTGTTGTCTCCAGATGCAAACACAGCCCGTCTGGACCCGTTCTTCGACGAGCCAACCGTTTACCTGACATGTGACGTGATCGAACCTGCCGATGGCAAAGGTTATGACCGTGACCCACGCTCTATCGCCAAGCGCGCAGAAGCCTACCTGAAAGCCTCTGGTATTGGTGACACCGCTTTCTTCGGTCCAGAGCCAGAATTCTTCATTTTTGACGGCGTGCGTTTTAACATCGACATGTCCGGCTGCTTCGTAGAAATCGAATCCGAAGAAGCTGCATGGTCTTCCAACAAGAAATACGAAGGCGGCAACACCGGTCACCGTCCAGGCGTTAAAGGCGGTTACTTCCCTGTGCCTCCAGTCGACAGCCTGCACGACATCCGTGCACAAATGGTGCTGATCCTGGAAGAGCTGGGCATCCCGGTTGAAGTGTTCCACCACGAAGTGGCCACCGCTGGCCAGTGTGAAATCGGTACCAAGTTCTCTACCCTGGTAGAGCGTGCCGACTGGACCCAGACCCTGAAGTACGTGGTTCACAACGTGGCGCACCAGTACGGCAAAACCGCGACTTTCATGCCAAAACCAATCGTTGGCGACAACGGCTCTGGCATGCACGTGCACCAGTCTATCTGGAAAGATGGCAAAAACCTGTTCGCAGGCAACGGCTACGCCGGCTTGTCTGATATGGCCCTGTACTACATCGGCGGTATCATCAAGCACGCTAAAGCCCTGAACGCCATCACCAACCCGGGTACCAACTCTTACAAGCGCCTGGTTCCTCACTACGAAGCTCCGGTGAAACTGGCTTACTCTGCCAAGAACCGTTCAGCCTCTATCCGTATTCCACACGTGGCATCGGACAAGGCTCGCCGTATCGAGACCCGCTTCCCTGATCCGCTGGCCAACCCGTACCTGTGCTTCTCTGCACTGATGATGGCCGGTCTGGATGGTATCCAGAACAAGATCCACCCAGGCGATCCAGCTGACAAGAACCTGTACGACCTGCCACCAGAAGAAGACAAACTGATTCCTACCGTTTGTGCAAGCCTGGAAGAAGCACTGGCAGCGCTGGATGCAGACCGCGAGTTCCTGACCCGTGGCGGCGTGTTCAGCAATGACTTCATCGATGCTTACATCGACCTGAAGATGGAAGAAGTGAACAAGACCCGCATGACAACGCATCCGGTCGAATTCCAGATGTACTACAGCCTGTAATAAGGGCTGGTTGTACGCGTTGGAAGACGCTTCCTGAAAAACCCGCACCCAGGTGCGGGTTTTTTTATGGGCATGTGGCGGTTATCCCGGCCGGTTATCGGCTCATGCGCCTTGCCGTGCGCGCTTTCCTTGCGGTGGCCGTGCTGTTGGCATAGACTCTAAGACCAGTCATCAAAAACGTCAGGGTACCACCATGAAAAAGTATCTGCTGCTCTCATTGCTGCTACCTAATCTGGTGCTGGCGGATGCCATCTTCAAGGTTGTCGATGCTAACGGCAACATCACCTATACCAATATCCCGACCAAGGGTGGCAAACGCATTTATCTGGAAGACGCCACGGTTGGCGCAGATGCACCTGCCAAGCCCAAAAGTACCGCCACAGCCTCTCCGGCCAGTTTCCCCAAAGTGGATACCGACACCCAGAAAAAACGCGATGCCATGCGTTATCAGGTGCTGAACCAGGAGCTGGCGGATGAACAGAAAATGCTGGACGATTCCCGCAAGGCCCTGATGGACCCTGCGACCAAGAAGCTGCCCATCGACAAGCAGAGCCGTATTCAGGAAAGCGTGACCATTCACCAGAAAAATATCGAAGCCCTGCAAAAAGAACTGGCGGGCGTCAAAGAATACTGAGCCAATTTCTCGCATACCAATAAAAACGCCGGTGAGTCCCACCGGCGTTTTTATTGGTATGCACTATAATGGTGCATGATGGTCAGGGCGCTGTATAAACTGGTGCCAGAATGCGCGAAACCGGCGGTTTTTGGTGCAATTCATGCTGGCTTGGTTTTTGCTAGTTATACCGCATGACAGCCGCCGCGAGGCTGGGTCATTGTTCATCAACACGACGCTTACTACAGAGAGACAAGCTGGTGACTTCTTCGCTAGAGCCCGCAGTAACTACCGCACCGTTTGCCGGTCTGGACTGGCTTGAACACCCGGTCTTTGCCCTGGATGCACAAGACAGCATCGTGTTTGCCAATCCGGCGGTAGAACAAATGCTGGAAGTCAGCAACCGGCACCTGATCGGACGGCCTCTGGCACACTTTTTTGGCGAGGGGGTCAATGCGCTGTTGCAAGCCGCCAGACAGACCCGCCGGCAGCAAACGGCCTGCCGGGAATACGACATGCACCTGATGCTGCTGCACGCCGGCCGCGAAGTGCATCTGAACATGCAAACCATCCCGCTGGATGATCGCCTGCGCGCCCAGGCGGATGTCTTGCTGGAGCTGACGCCGATCGACCCGCAATGGCGGGCGGCGCAGGAAGAACAGATGGCGCGACAGCAAGACGCCAACCGCGAGCAGATGCGCAACCTGGCGCACGAGATCAAGAACCCGCTGGGCGGGATTCGCGGTGCGGCACAGCTGCTGGAGCATGAACTTGCCGACCCGGCCTTGCAGGAATATACCCAGGTCATCCGTGCCGAGGCTGACCGTCTGCAAGGGCTGCTGGACCGCCTGCTGACGCCAAACCCGAAACCGCAACTGGTGGTACTGAACATTCACGAAGTGCTGGAGCGGGTACGCCAGCTGGTAAGCGCCGAAACCCAGCGCCGGGTGACGTTTCATTGTGATTACGATGCCAGTTTGCCCGATATCCATGGAGACCGCGGGCAGCTGATCCAGGTGGTGCTCAATATCGTCAAGAATGCCGTGCAGGCGCTGGGCGGGGCAGGGGACGTCACCTTCCGCACCCGCATTGCCCGACAGGTGACCTTGCACCGCAAGCGCTATCCGCTGGCGATCCAGATCTCCATCATCGATAACGGCCCCGGCATTCCGGAATCGTTGCAGCCGCATGTGTTTTACCCGCTTGTGACCGGCCGGGCCGAAGGGACGGGGCTTGGGCTGTCACTGGCGCAGAGCATTGTTCACCAGCATGGCGGCACGCTGGACTTTACCAGCCGGCCGGGTCACACGGAATTTACGATGTTGCTGCCCTTGGGCAACAACTGCTAACGGTTGCGACCGTCACCAAGTTTTGATCAGGAAACTGTTATGCCACAAGTCTGGATTATTGATGATGACCGCTCCATCCGCTGGGTGTTCGAAAAGGCCCTGGCCCGCGCGCATATCCAGTTCGAGAGCTTTCCGGATATCGCCAGTGCCCGCGCTGCCCTGTCGGGCAATCTGCCGCAGGTAGTAGTCAGCGACATTCGCATGCCGGGCGAAAGCGGCCTGGATTTTCTGCGCGAGCTGCGTGATCTGCACCCGAACATTCCGGTCATCATCATGACCGCCTATTCGGATCTCGACAGCGCCGTGTCGGCGTTCCAGAACGGGGCATTTGAATACCTGCCCAAACCGTTTGATGTGGATCAGGCCATTTCCCTGATTGAGCGTGCGCTGTCGACCAACCCGGTGTCTGTCCAGCCCGAGCCAACCTTGAGCCAGGCTGACATCCTCGGGCAGGCGCCCGCCATGCAGGACGTGTTCCGCGCCATCGGGCGGTTGTCCAATTCCAGCGCCACGGTCCTGATTACCGGTGAATCCGGTTCGGGCAAAGAGCTGGTCGCCCGTGCCTTGCACCGTCACAGTCCGCGCAGCAATAAGCCGTTTATTGCCATTAACACGGCCGCCATTCCGCGTGACTTGCTGGAGTCCGAGCTGTTCGGCCATGAGCGCGGTGCGTTTACCGGCGCACAAGCACAGCGGCAAGGGCGCTTCGAGCAGGCCGAGAACGGTACCCTGTTCCTGGATGAAATCGGTGACATGCCCGCCGAGCTGCAAACCCGCCTGTTGCGGGTGCTGTCGGACGGCTACTTTTACCGGGTCGGCGGGCACCAGCCCGTCAAGGCCAATGTCCGGGTGATTGCGGCTACCCACCAGGACCTGGAAACCCGGGTGAAAGAGGGCGGTTTCCGCGAGGATCTGTTCCATCGTCTGAACGTGATTCGCCTGCGCTTGCCGGCATTGCGAGAGCGCTCACAGGATATCCCCTTGCTGGCACGCCACTTTTTGCAAAAAAGCGCCGCGGAGCTGGGCGGCGAACCCAAACAGATGACCGATGCCGCGCTGGAGGTGCTGGAGCATCACCCATTACCGGGTAACGTCCGCCAGCTGGAAAACCTGTGTCACTGGCTGACCGTGATGGCGCCAGGCCAGCGGGTGGATGTGGGAGACCTGCCGCCCGAATTCCGCGACGGAGATGCATCGCAATCCCCGGCTGCTAGTGCTGATGCTTCCTGGGAACAGGCACTGGCGACAGAGGCGTTGGCTGCGTTTCATCGTGGCGATAGCGGCATCATGGAAGCGTTAACCCATCGCTTTGAAGGCACGCTGATTACCGAAGCCCTGAAATTTACCCATGGCCGCCGGATAGAAGCTGCACAGTTACTGGGGCTGGGGCGCAATACCCTGACCCGCAAGGTACAGGAGCTGGGGCTGGATCACGGGCATGACGAAGGGGCGCAGTAAGCCAGTCACATAGACCGGATCGGGGCATCGTCGCATGCCGGGTGACTTGCATTCATCCAGAAATGTGAGAGACTATGCCCATGCCATCCAATCCGACAGATCAAGCAGCCAAAGCCCGCTGGTGGTGCCTTCAGCTGGCCGACAGTTATGACGGCACCCCCAGGCAATGGGTGTTGCTGGGCTATGTCCAGTCGCACTTTCAGGGGGTGCAACCCTATGTGCCCGGCAGAGGCGACCGCGTCTGGCGCTGGCTTTCCCGCTGGCTGGGTCAGGGCATCCTGACTTTTTACCTGCGCAAGTTGCTGCCGGACATTCTCCCGCTGATCCGTTATTCCAGACGGGACTGGTCAATCTGCCTGCCGGCACTGGAAGCGCCTATTCTGGCAGGTACCCTGCTGGGGAGCCTGCTTCTGACAGGAGACGCCACGCCGGATTTCCGGCGTCAGCTGTTTGTTCTGTTCTCTTTTCTGGCCATGTTATGGCTGGGTTTCCGCCTGGCCCGGCTCCTGAGTGCACACCAGCAGTTGCAACAACAGCAGCAGATCACGCAACTGGCAGAGCTGGAACACAACCCGTGGGAAGAAGTCGAATCACTGGAAGACGGGTTAAAGCATTTTTTCCCGGCCGCTACCGTCTCTCATCTGCAGCTTGAGATTTCCCGCCAGCCCGCTTACTGGCTGTCTCTGGAGCGTCTGCCCATTCTGAGCGTGTACCGGCCCAATGAGGCCTGGCCATGGCGGGAGTGGAGCGCGACCATCGTCTTGTATGCGCTGATATGCAGCATGCAGGTACTGGCGGTTGGCTGGTCCTGGTGGATTGCGTGGCCCGTCCTGCTCGGTATGGCCTACTGGCAGTTTGTGTTGCCGGCCACGTTACGGCCGGCCTGGTGGCACGCTGTCCTGGTGGGGAGTGCCGCCTGTGCCGGCATCATCATGGGCTGGATGCTCATCAAATGAATACACTCGCACATCACTGGCTGGGGGCATCGCTGGTTGATGCGGAGCACCGCATCTGGCTACCCTTTGACGTCGCCTTGCATCCGGAGCTGATTCCCGGGCTGCAACCGCTACCGCATTCGCCTTACGTCCGTCATGCGGACAAGACCCCGTTTGAGTTGCCGCCGCATCTGACATCGCTTCATGTCATCAATGCCACCGGGGTTGCCCTGGGGGATGCCATCATGGGGCTGACGGCGCTGATTGGCCTCAAACGCCTGTATCCTGCCTTGAAGATTGTGGTGTATTACGGGCGATATGCGCCAGACGCCGTGAAATCCCTGCTGCGACTGGTATCACACTGGTTTGAGGTGGTGGAGCTGCCGGCCAGATTGCCCGCACTCGGCCCGCGGCACTGGGTAATTGATCTGGCCGATGTGGTGGCCAGGCCCTCGTTTGGACGCCTGCACATGCTGGATTTCTTTATCCAGTCACTCGGTGTACCTGCCGCGCTGATTCCCCGCATTAACCGCCAGCATCACTGGTTGCAAGACTTGTCGCTGCCATCCGTAGCGCCGGCGGAACCCTATGTGTTCTTTAGCCCGCGGGCCAGTACCCGTTTGCGTACCATGCCAGAGCACGTGCAGTACCTGGTGCTGGATGCCTTGTGGCAGCAATACCGCTTGCCGGTTTACGGGTTTGAGGCCTTAACGCATCCGGCCTACCACCACTTGGCGCCAGTGCCCACCCGGGACTATCTGGCCTGGGTCAGGTCAGCCCGGTTTGTGTTCTCGACAGACAGCGCAACCTTGCATGTGGCGGCCGGGTTCGATGTCCCCACGGTCGCCGTGTTTGTCAGTATCGATCCGGTGCTGAGGGTGAAGGATTATCCGCAGTGCTTCGCCATGGATATCCGGCATCCTGGCCTGTACGGTTTGCACCGGACGGACGAAGCCAGTCTGCTGGAAGTGGCCCAGCGGCAGTGGGAAACGCACTGGTTGTCACGGGTGCCATGGCCAGCCCTGAAAGGGGCATGACCACGGCGGACGGGATGGGCTGGTCTCAGGGGCGCAACAGCATGGCTTGCAGACCGGACAAGCGTTTGACCTCAGTGATGCTGGCTCGCGCCAGTTGTTCATTGTCAAATGTACCAAGCACTACCTTGTGCAGATTCTTGTAAAAAATCACCTGAATATCTTTGCCTAGCGCAGCCAGCGGACCGGCCAGTTTTTCTTTCAGGGCCTCGGCATTGGCTTTCAGGCTGAACGATCCCAGTTGCAGATAGAGCGCTCCACTGATCATTGTCGGGGTATCACTGCCCGCCGGAGTATCCGTTGACGGGGAGGCTGCAGGGAACAGACTATTGTCCTTGTCTTGCGCTGCCAGCTGCGTGGCCGACGGAGACTGGCCAATCGGGAAGACCCGCTCGACACGAACCCGGGTACTGCCCTTGCTGGAGTAGCCCAACTTGAAGGCCGCGGCAAAAGACAAATCGATCAGCCGTTCGCTATGGAAGGGGCCACGGTCATTGATGCGAACGATCACGGACTTACCGTTTTCCAGATTGGTGATGCGGGCATAGCTGGGGATGGGCAAGGTGCGGTGGGCGGCGGACATGCCAAACATGTCGTACAAATCTCCGCTACTGGTGCGTTTGCCATGAAACTTCTTGCCGTACCAGGACGCTCTGCCCTCGGCCACATACGGTTTGCCGGTGGTATCCGGTACCCAGGTATCTCCCAGTACATTATAGGGTTTGTTGGCAAAGCGGTTTAACGGCTCGGCCTTGGGTTCGGCATCTGGTGTGTTTTCCAGTCCGGGTGGAATGACCTCGGCCGGGCCGTCATCCAGATAGTAGCCGCCCTCTTTGGACGGTGGTGGCAGCTTGGGGTCTCGGCTAGGTTTGGCACCGGGGACATAGGTGTTGTCGGTTTTACTGGTTTTGGCGGCCGGTTTGGGTGGGCCGGTGTCGGGTGTGCGCTGGCCATTTTGTGGCATCTGGCTGGTGCCGCATGCGGCCAGCAGCAGGGTGACGGCGCATGCGCCAGCGAGTGTCAGTCTGTTGATGGTCATACGCATTCCTTCAACCAAACTTGATCATGGCACGGTGGCGGCGGATGCTCATCAGCAAGCCGAACCCGATAAGCAGGGTCACCAGCGACGTTCCGCCATAGCTGATCAGCGGTAACGGCACCCCCACCACAGGCAGAATGCCCGACACCATGCCCATGTTCACAAACGCATAGGTAAAGAAGGTCATGGTAATGGCCCCCGCCAGCAATTTGCCAAACAGGGTATTGGCGTGCATGGTGATCGACAGGCCGCGCATCAGGGCCAGTACATACAGGGTTAGCAGCACCAGGTTGCCAACCAGGCCGAATTCTTCCGAATAAACGGCAAACACAAAGTCCGTGGTTTTCTCGGGAATATAATCCAGATGGGTCTGGGTTCCCTGCAGCCAGCCTTTGCCGGTCACGCCGCCAGAGCCGATGGCGATGGTCCCCTGAATGGTATGGTAACCCTTGCCCAATGGGTCGGTACTCGGGTCCAGCAGTGTCTGTACCCGCTGGCATTGATAATCATGGAACACCTGGCTGCAACGCCCCAGATCCATCACAAACCAGATGCTGACAATCCCGACCAGAATCATCGGCACGATCAGTTTCCATGACAACCCGGCCAGATACAGGACAAAGAAACCGGAACCGGCGATCAGGATAGCCGTGCCAAGATCGGGTTGCTTCAGTACAAAGGCTACCGGGATGGCCAGCAGGATGGCCGCCACCAGAAAATCCCGCACCCGCAGCATCGCCTCGTGTTTGTGCATGTACCAGGCCAGCATCATCGGCAGGGCAATTTTCATCATTTCCGACGGCTGAATCCGGGTCACGCCAATGTTCAGCCAGCGGCGAGCGCCTTTGCTGACATCGCCAAACAGGAATACCCCGACCAGCAGCGCCACCCCCAGCAGATAGAGTGGCAGCGCCACACTCATCAACCGCTGTGGCGGCTGGCTGGCGACAAACCACATGCAGGCAAAGGCCACCGCGAAGTTGATCATTTGCGATTCGACCCGGTCAAAGCTGCGTTCGCCAGCCGAATACAGCGTGATCTGGCCGACGCATATGAGGGCCAGCAGAATGATCAGCAGCCAGGGGTCCAGCGGTCTGATCAATCGCAGCCATAAGTGCTTAATCATGCTCGTTTTCCTCTACACTGGCCTTGGCTTCGGATGCTGTTGCGTCGCCTTTGCCGGACGGGATGATTTCCGGACGTTTGCCAAGCAGATAATAATCGATGATCTTACGCGCAATCGGGGCGGCCGTCGCGGCACCAAAGCCCCCGTTTTCGACCAGCACGGCCAGGGCAATTTTCGGCTGCTCGACCGGCGCAAAGGCAATGAACCAAGAATGGTCGCGATGCATTTCCTTGGTGGTGGCGGCGTTGTATTTGGCGCCCTGCTTGATCCCCACCACCTGTGCCGTCCCGGTTTTACCGGCCATGGTATATTCCAGGCCGCCACTGATACCGAAAGCCGTACCACCTGGGCCTACCACGCCTTGCATGGCATGTTTGACGACTTCCAGGTTTTCCGGCTTGAAGTTATTGCGCGCCGCCGGTGCCGGGTCAATCTTGCGGAACGTGTGCGTGCTGACGTCTTCAATACGGTCTACCACGTGCGGCTGAAAAGCCACGCCGTTGTTGGCCATGATGGCTGTGGCATTGGCCAGTTGCAGTGGAGTGTAAGCATTATAACCCTGACCGATCCCGATGCTGACCACGTCGCCCAGATACCATTTGCGCTGCTCTTCCTTGAATCTCGGTGACGAAAAACGATTTCGTTTCCAGGCCGGAGACGGCAGAATGCCGGTGGCTTCGCCGGGCAGGTCAATGCCGGTCTGGCTGCCGAAGCCAAACTTGGGCATGAAGCGGTCAATGGCATCAATGCCCATGTCAAACGCCAACCGGTAGTAATAGGTATCGCACGAGGCCGCAATCGATTTGTACATGTCCACCAACCCGTGGCCGCCGGGTTTGTCATCCCGGAAGCGATGGCTGCTGCCCGGCAAGGCAAAGAAGCCCGGGTCGGCAATGGCGTCACCCGGCCGGCGATAGCCCATTTCCAGTGCGGCCAGAGCCATGAAAGGCTTGAAGGTTGAACCTGGCGGATACATGCCGCGCAGGGCACGGTTATTTAGTGGCCGGAAAGGTGAATCATTCAGCTCTTGCCAGCTTTGCGAGTCAATTCCATCGATAAACAGGTTGGGATCAAAACCGGGTTTGCTCAGGAAGGCCAGCACACCCCCCGTGGCCGGGTCGATGGCGACCAGCGCCCCACGACGGTCGCCAAACAGTTCATCGGCCAGCTGCTGCACCCGGATATCCAGCGAGAGGTGCAGGGTATTGCCGGAAATGGACGGCGTGCGGTGAAGGACGCGAATGGCCCTGCCGCTAGAGTCCGTTTCGACCTCTTCCACACCGGTGGTGCCATGCAGCTCGTTTTCATAAAACTGCTCCAGGCCGTTTTTCCCGATGTGGGAAGTGCCGCGGTAATTGGCCACCTTGTTCTCGGCGGCCAGCTGGTCTTCGTCGGTCTGGCTGATGCGGCCGATGTAGCCGATTACATGCGAGGTCAGTTCTTTGTACGGATACTCCCGGAATAGCCGGGCCTTGATTTCGACACCGGGGAAACGGTAGTTCTGTGCCGCCACCTTGGCAATTTCCTCGTCGGTCAGACGGATCTTGAGCGGCAGGGTTTCAAAGTTCTTGCTCTCGGCTTTCAGTTTGTAGAACTGACGCTTTTCCTTGGGCAGGATGGGGATGATTTTCCCCAGCTCGGCAATGGTGGCTTCTAGGTCCTCGATCTTGTCCGGACGCAGTTCCAGCGTGTAGGCCGTATAGTTGTGGGCCAGCACAATGCCGTTGCGGTCGACAATCAGCCCGCGATTGGGCACCACCGGTGCAATGCCGATACGGTTGCTTTCTGCCTGGGTGTGGTAATAGTCATGCCGGCTGACCTGTAGCAGGGTGAAGCGGGCAATCAGGCCGCCAAAGCCAAGCAGAATCAGGAAGGCAAGTAAAATGACCCGGATCTGGAACTGAACGCCATCCTGCCCGGAGCCTTTCAAGGTAGGACGATTCATGAAAATGACCAGACGTTAAAATGGGATGGAGCAACGATACACATCAGAGTTCGGACTCTCTTGCCCGACGCTGTGGCAGTTGCAGCAGATGCACCATCAGGGGCCACATCAATGCGCCGACAGCCGGAGCGGTAAAATAGGTAAGGCTTGGCAGACGGCCATCTGCCAGCAGGCGGATGCCGGACATTACCAGCGAACCCAGCAGCAGCAGGGGTAGTACATGAATGGCCTGATTCCAGAAGCCAAACAAGCGCATGCGGCGGGATAGCAGGATATTCAGGTACAGCATGATCACATAAGCCAGCGCATGCTGCCCGAACAGGCTGGTATCGGCGATATCCATCAACAGCCCGAAGGCAAACCCCCAGCCGATCGACACCCGGTCGGGTTCGTACAGATTCCAGTAGAGCAACAGCACCGCCACAAAGTCGGGTTGTAGCATCCAGCCGTTATTGCGCCATGGCAGCAGGTTGACCAGCAGCCCTAGCAACAACGAAAACCAGACAAACCAGGGCTTGACGGGTAATAACAGGGTCTGGTGACTACGGCGCATGTTTCTTAGCCTTTACGCTTTTCTTGGGTTTTTCTGCCGGTAATGCGGAGGCTGGGTACTCAGGCAGTTCGGCCGGTTTGCCCAATACCAGATAGTGGCGGCTGCGATCCACGCCACCAATAGGCTTGCACCAGATTCTGGCAAATGGCTGGCCGCCGGCACGTTCCACCCGTTCCACACGGGCTACGATCAACCCGGCAGGATACGTGCCGTCAATGCCAGACGTGGCCAGTGTATCCCCGGGTTTGATGTCCGAATTCAGGGCCAGATAGCGTACTTCCAGCCAGCCGTCCTGGCCGGTGCCGTACACGACGGTCCGTTGGTGGGTGCGGGTGATTTCCACCGGCACCGGAAACCCTTTGTCGGTAATCAGCGTGACTTCTGCCATCAGCTGATGCACCCGTGTCACCTGGCCAACCAGCCCGGCTGCATCCAGTACGGGCGAGCCTTCCGTCAGATTGTTGGACTTGCCCTTGTCGATGATGATCTTGCGGGTAAACGGGTCCCGGCCGGCGTAGAGCATTTCGCTGACCTGACCGCGTTCCGGATAGCTGAGTGACAGCGTCAGCATTTTGCGCAAGGCGGTATTTTCGGCGGCCAGTTCATCAGCCTCCTGCAGTCGGGCGGTGACTCGCAGGCGGTCCAGCCGCAGTTGCTGGTTCTCCTGCTTCAGGGTTGCCTGTTCGGTCAGAAACTCCTGGGTAGAGCCCATCCATTTGCCGGGCAGCATGGCAGCCTGCTGCAGCGGGTACAGTGCAACGGAGACATTGTCACGGATGGTTTCCAGATAGCGGAACCGGCTATCCGTAAACAACAGGATCAGCGAGGTCGCACCGAACCACAGCAATTTGCTGAGCGGGCTTTGGCGACGACCAAAAAAGGCGGGTTGGGTTTCTTTATCCACGGTCCAGCGCAACGGGTAGTATGAATTGGCAAACACTGAAACACACAGGGCGAACCCGCAGGCTCGCCCTTGAGACTGGCTTGTTCAGGGCGTTTTAACGCCCGGCCAGTCAATCTTTTTGCATGTCTCAGTCGTTCGTGAAGATGCTGCCGGAAACGACTTTATCCAGTTTTTCCAGGGCCCGACCTGATCCGCGCGCCACACAGGTCAGCGGGTCTTCTGCCACGATAACCGGCAGACCGGTTTCTTCGATCAGCAGGCGGTCCAGTTCACGTAGCAGCGCACCGCCACCGGTCAAGACCATGCCTTTTTCGGCAATGTCGGCGCCCAGCTCTGGCGGGGTTTGTTCCAGCGCAGACTTCACGGCGGATACGATCTGGTTCAGCGGCTCGGTCAGTGCTTCCAGAATTTCGTTCGAGGTAATGGTGAAAGAGCGTGGAATCCCTTCCGCCAGATTGCGACCCTTGACTTCCATCTCGCGCACTTCGGCACCCGGGAAGGCAGAGCCGATGCGCTTCTTGATTTCTTCCGCAGTGGTTTCACCGATCAGCATGCCGTAGTTGCGGCGGATGTAATTGATGATGGCTTCGTCAAACTTGTCACCACCCACACGGACGCTACTGGAGTACACGATACCGCCCAGGGAGATCACGCCCACTTCGGTCGTGCCACCGCCAATATCCACCACCATGGAGCCGGTAGGCTCTTCAACCGGCAGGCCGGCACCAATCGCGGCAGCCATCGGTTCTTCGATCAGTTCCACTTTGGAGGCGCCAGCATTCAGGGCAGATTCCTTGATCGCACGGCGTTCTACCTGTGTCGAGCCGCAAGGTACACAGATCACGATGCGCGGGCTGCGGGAAAACAGGCGTGACGGATTCACTTTCTTGATGAACTGTTTCAGCATCTGTTCGGTAACGGTAAAGTCGGCGATCACGCCATCTTTCATCGGGCGAATGGCGCGAATGCTGCCAGGCGTCCGGCCCAGCATTTTTTTGGCTTCCAGACCAACGGCCAGAATGGTTTTCTTCCCGCCTGAACCGCCTTCCTGCTGGATGGCAACAACGGATGGCTCATCCAGTACAATTCCTTTGCCCGTTACCCAGATCAGGGTGTTAGCGGTACCAAGGTCAATGGCCAGATCATTCGAAAAATAGTTGGATAGTGCACCAAACATGGATAAGTCCTTGTAATTCCGCTAAATATTCTTTAAAAAAACAGGGACAGCAAGTCATCGCTGTCTTGTAAAATACGGTTCGGCACTGCGGCGCGGAGTGATTTTTCACAACAAAACCACGCCTTCGTTTCGGCAGTGCACAGCAAATAGAGTATGATACCCTATTCAGGTTCCCAAATTAAGCATGATAAGCGGACATTTTTATGTCATTAACACTAGATGAAATTCAAAAAATCGCGCGGCTGGCACGGTTGCGTGTGACGCCAGAAGAAGCAACCCAGCTGCAAAGCCATTTCAGCGGACTGTTTGCACTGGTGGACGAACTGCAAGCGATTGATACGGAAGGCGTTTTGCCAATGTCGCACGCTCAGGACATTGCGCTACGCCTGCGGGAAGACAAAGTCACCGAGACGGATCGTCGTGATGCATTGCAAGCCGTTGCACCTCAGGTTGAAAAAGGCCTGTATCTGGTGCCCAAGGTCATTGAATAACTCCCAACCGGTTTGAGCAGTGATATGCAAAACGCAACTCTAAAACAGCTGGCGGAAGCACTTGCCAGCAAAGCGGCCAGTAGTGAAGAACTGGCACAAGACTATCTTACTCGCATTAACGCCCTGAATCCGGATTTGAACGCATTTATTACCATTGATGCAGACAAGTCACTGAACGAGGCACGTGCGGCAGATGCGCGTCGTGCCCAGGGGCAGGCCGGATTGCTCACAGGCGTTCCGCTGGCGCACAAAGACATCTTTGTGGCCGAAGGCTGGCGCTCGACCTGTGGTTCCAAAATCCTCAGCAACTTTGTATCGCCTTACGATGCTACCGTGGTGGCCCGATGCAAGACGGCCGGCCTCGTCAACCTGGGCAAGCTCAATTGCGACGAGTTCGCCATGGGCTCGTCTAACGAGAACAGCGCCTATGGGGTGGTGAAAAATCCATGGGATCGCCTGGCTGTGCCGGGTGGTTCATCGGGTGGCTCTGCCGCCGCAGTGGCTGCACGCATGGTGCCGGCCGCAACCGGCACGGATACGGGTGGTTCCATTCGTCAGCCGGCCAGTTTCTGCGGCATTACCGGTATCAAGCCAACCTATGGCATCGTGTCACGCTACGGCATGGTGGCTTATGCCTCCAGTTTTGATCAGGGTGGCCCGATGGCCCAGACGGCCGAAGACTGTGCCTTGCTACTGAACGTGATGGCCGGTTTTGACGAGCTGGACTCCACCAGTCTGGAGCGTGCGCCGGAAGACTATACCCGCGAGCTGGACACGCCACTGGCCGGGTTGCGCATCGGCCTGCCGAAAGAATATTTCGCCGAGGGGCTGGATGGCGAAGTGGCCGCTGCTGTGCTGGCCGCGGTCGAGGAATACAAAAAGCTGGGCGCAACAGTCGTGGATGTCTCACTGCCACGTACCCGCATGGCGATCCCGACCTATTACATTCTGGCACCAGCGGAAGCCTCCAGTAACCTGAGCCGCTTTGATGGCGTACGTTACGGGCATCGTGCTGCAGAATATACCGACCTGAACGACATGTACGAGAAGAGCCGCAGCGAAGGGTTTGGCGAAGAAGTCAAACGCCGGATTCTGACTGGAGCGTATGTGCTGTCACACGGTTACTATGATGCCTACTACCTGAAAGCACAGAAAGTCCGCCGCCTGATTGCAGAAGACTTTCAGCGTGCATTCGAGGTCTGTGACGTGATCATGGGGCCCGCCGCACCAACGGCCGCGTTTGACCTGGGTAGCCGTGCCAGCGACCCGCTGCAGATGTATCTGGAAGACGTGTATACCTTGTCGCCCAACCTGGCCGGCTTGCCCGCCATGAGCGTACCGGCTGGCTTCACTCGTACGGGACGTCCGATCGGTTTGCAAGTGGTTGGCAATTATTTTAGCGAAGCCAAAATGCTGGGTCTGGCCCACCAGTACCAGCAAGTCACCAACTGGCATCAGCAAGCGCCAGTACTGTAACAGGGGGCCGGTGTGACCAGTTTGCAGGATGAACTGGAACAGCTGGCCTTGCAGGCCTGGCCTGCCGCGCAGCAGGTGAACAAGTCGGGCTGGGTATGGCGCAGCAACGGGGGCTATACCAAGCGCGCCAATTCGACATGGGTTACGCAATACACCGGCTTGCCGGTGGCGCCGTTACTGGACTGGGTTGAACACCAGTACGCCGCGATTGCCCTACCGGCACAGCTGAAACTGACCGATGACGTGCCTCCGGGATTCACGCAAGTGCTTATGCGCCGGGGCTATCGTCTGCTGGACCCGAGCTGGGTCATGACGGCAGCGCTGACAGATCTGGGGTCTGCTCTGCCGGGAGGTGTCCGGTTGATGACTGCGGATGATATCTGGCAGCGTGCTTACAGGGTGCTATCTGGCATGCCTGAGGCACATTACGGGCCTTTCGCCCGGTTGCTGCAAGCCATGCCACCGCATATCGGCGCCATGATCACCCGGCAAGATCAGGTGGTTGCGCTGGGGCTGGGTATCGTGCAAGGCAACTGGCTCGGATTGTGCGATATCGTGACGCATCCGGAGCATCGCCGTCAGGGGCTGGGTGAGCAGATCGTGCAGGCACTGATGCAATATGGCGTGCGGCAGGGTTGTCAGCGGGCCTGGTTGCAGGTGTTCGACAAAAATGCGGCAGCAATCGGCTTGTATCACAAGTCCGGATTTGAAAAAGTGTATGGCTACCACTACCGGGTCAAGGATATGCAAGGGACCGGGCGTGATGGCAGCAATGAGATGAATTGATGGATGCCCGCAGGCATCCGGTATGAGAAGGGTTTTACCATGCAATGGGAAGTTGTGATCGGGCTTGAAGTCCACGTGCAGCTCAATACCAAATCCAAGATTTTCAGCGGTAGTTCAACGGCGTTTGGCGCCGCGCCCAACGCGCAGGCCAATGCGTTTGATATTGCCTTGCCGGGCGTGCTGCCGGTACTGAACCGTGAGGCGGTCGAAAAAGCCATCCGCTTTGGTCTGGCCATTGGGGCCAAGGTGAATCGCACCTCCATCTTTGCCCGCAAAAACTACTTCTATCCGGATCTGCCCAAAGGTTACCAGATCAGCCAGTTTGAACTGCCGATTGTGGAAGGCGGGACGCTAGCCATTCAGGTTGGTGATCAGGAAAAGGTTGTTGAACTGACCCGTGCCCATCTGGAAGAGGATGCCGGCAAGTCGCTGCATGAAGACTTCCATGGCATGTCTGGTATCGACTTGAACCGTGCTGGCACGCCATTGCTGGAGATTGTGTCCGAGCCGGTTATGCGCTCCAGTGCAGAAGCATCGGCCTATGGCAAGGCATTGCATTCGCTGGTGACTTGGCTCGACATGTGTGACGGCAATATGCAGGAAGGCAGTTTCCGCATGGATGCCAACGTGTCTGTGCGCCCGAAAGGCGAAACCAAACTGGGGACGCGTTGCGAAGTCAAAAACGTCAACTCGTTCAAGTTTCTGGAAAAAGCCATTGATTTTGAAGTCCGCCGCCAGATCGAACTGATCGAGGATGGGGGTAAGGTGGTGCAGGAAACCCGTCTGTACGACCCGGATCGGGACGAAACCCGCTCCATGCGCAGCAAGGAAGACGCACACGATTACCGGTATTTCCCGGACCCGGACCTGTTGCCGCTGCAAGTGAGCGAGGCCTGGATCGAACGCGTTCAGGCGGGATTGCCAGAATTGCCGCAGGCGCTGAAAACCCGCTTCATGGCAGACTATGCCTTGCCGTTGGCAGACGCCAGCCAGTTATCCGGCAACAAGGCTGTGGCATCCTTCTTTGAAACCGCGGTCAAGACACTGGGCGGCGAAGGCAAGCTGGTGGCCAACTGGGTACTGGGCGAGGTGATGGCTCAGCTGAACCGTGAAGAAAAGAGTATCGACGCCAGCCCGGTCACACCGCAGCAACTGGCCGGCCTGCTCAAGCGCATCAGTGATAACACCATTTCCAGCAAGATTGCCAAAGATGTATTTGCGGCGATGTGGGCGGGCGAAGGTGAGGCGGATGCCATTATTGATGCCAAGGGGCTGAAGCAGATCACGGATACGGGTGCCATCGAGGCGGTGATTGAAGACGTGCTGGCCAATAATGCTGCCATGGTAGCGGAATACAAGGCCGGCAAGGAAAAGGCCTTTAATGCGCTTGTCGGTCAGTGCATGAAAGCCTCCAAAGGCAAAGCCAACCCGGCACAGGTCAACGCCTTGCTCAAGCAGAAGCTGGATGCCTGAACCGGCATGTAAAGACAATAAGAGACAACAAAAAACCCGCTTCGGCGGGTTTTTTGTTGTGATGCGCTACCAAGCCGGCAGCTTACAGTGCGGCCAACACAGCTTCTGCGCTACTGACTTCGAATTTGCCAGCAGCTTCCACATTCAGCGCTGTCACGACGCCGTTTTTCACAACCATGGCAAAGCGCTGGCAACGCATGCCCATGCCACGTGCTACCAGATCCAGTTCCAGACCCAGTGCCTTGGTGTAGGTAGCGCTGCCATCGGCGATCATGCGCACTTTGCCACTGGCCCCTTGCTGAACACCCCAGGCATGCATCACGAAGGCATCATTGGCGGCAAAGCACCAGACTTCATCCACACCCTTGGCACGGAATGCATCAATCTGGGCCACATAACCCGGCAAATGCTTGGCCGAGCAAGTTGGCGTAAACGCACCCGGCAGACCAAAAATCACAATGGTCTTGTCCTTGACCAGGTCCGCAACCTCAAACGTGTTCGGCCCGATGCTGCAACCGTTACCTTCAACCTCGACATATTCCGTTACTTGACCTGCAGGCAGGGTTTGTCCAATGGCAATCATGTATCACTCCTTGTGATGGCATTTTCTTCAGCCAATGCTGAATGAGATGCATTATTAACCCTGTGCAGGGTATGGTTATGCGTCTGCAAATGTATCGGGCCCGCACTTGGCGGGCCCGATACGGTCAGCAGATCACGGTTTATAACACGTATCTGGCGAGGTCTTCGTTCTCGGCCAGTTCGCCCAGTTGCGCATCTACAGCGGCCGCATCCAGGGTGATCACTTTATTGGTCTCATTGGCGCACTGGAAACTGATTTCTTCCAGCAACCGTTCCAGCACGGTATGCAAACGGCGTGCGCCAATATTCTCGGTCTTTTCGTTCACCGACCAGGCAATTTCGGCCAGGCGATGGATGGCGTCCGGTGTGAAGTCCAGTGTGACGCCTTCCGTGGCCAGCAGGGCCTGGTATTGTTTGGTCAGGCAAGCATCGGTGCTGGTCAGGATGCTTTCAAAGTCTTTGACCGACAAGGACTCCAGCTCCACACGAATCGGGAACCGCCCCTGCAATTCGGGGATCAGGTCTGACGGTTTGGCCAGATGGAACGCGCCGCTGGCAATGAACAGGATATGGTCGGTCTTGATCATGCCGTATTTGGTGGAAATGGTCGTGCCTTCCACCAGCGGCAGCAGGTCGCGCTGTACCCCCTGACGAGAGACCTCGCCACTGTTCTGTCCGTCCGAGCGACTGGTAATCTTGTCGATCTCGTCCAGAAACACAATCCCGTTCTGCTCGACGTTCTTCAGAGCCTTGGCCTTGACCTCGTCATCGTTGACCAGTTTGGCGGCTTCTTCGTCAATCAGCAGCTTGAAAGCCTCCTTGACGGACAGCTTCTGGCTTTTCTTTTTGCCGGTACCCATGCTCTGGAACATGCCCTGAATCTGGCTGGTCAGGTCTTCCATGCCGGGTGGGGCAAAAATCTCCGCGGTCATTTTCGGCGCTTCCAGCTCGATCTCGATCTCTTTGTCGTCCAGAGCGCCTTCACGGAACATTTTGCGGAATTTCTGCCGGGTGGTGCTATCTTCCGGTTTGTCTTCTTCCAGGCCAAAGCCGACTTGCCGTGGTGGCAACAAGGCATCCAGAATCCGGTCTTCAGCCCGGTCTTCGGCATGATGACGCTGTTTGTGCGCTTCCTGTTCGCGTGTCTGCTTGATGGCCATTTCTGCCAGATCGCGGATGATACTGTCCACGTCACGACCGACATAGCCCACTTCCGTAAACTTGGTGGCTTCGATCTTGATGAACGGCGCATCGGCCAGTTTGGCCAGGCGACGGGCGATTTCTGTTTTACCCACCCCGGTCGGGCCGATCATCAGGATATTCTTTGGGGTGATTTCCTGGCGCAACGGGTCCGCTACCTGCTGCCTGCGCCAGCGGTTTCTCAGGGCAATCGCCACGGCTTTCTTGGCGGCATTCTGGCCGATGATGTGTTTATCCAGTTCGTGGACAATTTCTTGGGGGGTCATGCTCATGGGCATATTCCGTATTCAGTCAGTGGTCGTGGCAATGGCAAAGTACCTTGCCGTTAATCCAGGGTTTCGATCAGGTGGTTCTGATTGGTGTAAATGCAGATGTCACCGGCAATGGTCAGTGACTTTTTGACAATCTCGGCCGGGCTCAGCTCGGTGTTTTCCCACAGGGCACGGGCGGCGGACTGGGCAAATGCGCCGCCAGAACCAATGGCGGCAATGCCTTGTTCCGGTTCCAGCACGTCGCCATTACCGGTGATGATCAGGGTATGGTCCCGGTTGGCAACCGCCAGCATGGCTTCCAGGCGGCGTAGCATGCGGTCGGTACGCCAGTCTTTGGCCAGTTCTACGGCTGCGCGCAGCAAATGGCCCTGATGCTTTTCCAGTTTGCCTTCAAAACGCTCGAACAAGGTAAAGGCATCTGCGGTACCGCCAGCAAAACCAGCCAGAATTTCATCATGGTACAGGCGGCGGATTTTACGTGCGGTAGATTTGATAACGATGTTGCCCAGGGTGACCTGGCCGTCGCCACCCAAGGCGACCTGCTTGCCGCGGCGGACAGAAAGGATCGTTGTGCCGTCAAATTGCTGCATATGTGCTTTCCCGGTAGTGATACCAAGCTAGATGCGGGCAGTTTTCAAGAACTCAAGAGGTCAATGGTAATTCGATGCTGCCAGCGTGGGAGGCAGGCGTGTCTGTTTACTTGCGGTAGTGCACTTTGCAGAAAGCCTGGATATCCAGTACGCGGAACAGGCCGCCAACCAGGTGCGATACGTGGCGCAGATGCACCTCTTTGCCTCGCTGCTGCAACTGGATGAGCAGATTCAGCAAGTGCCCGCCCGCCACAAAATCCATCCGGTCGAGCTTCAGGCAGGCGATCGTGATCTTGCTTTTGTCTTCTGCATAGGCAAGCAGCTGGTCCAGTTCGTCTGTACGGGCACCCGTATAGGCGCCTTCGAGCGGGAAGAAGTCTTCATCGGTGACGACCGATGCCGGTGTCACCGCCGGGAGGGCGGCTGGCGTTTTGGCTGCAGCGGGCTTGGGCGGCTCCCACGAAGGCGGCGAAACCTCGAACGTCACCGCATAATCGACGGCTGCATTGTCAAAGCAGGTTTCATCGTTTAGCCACTGCAGAAATTCCAGCCGCAATAACCAGAATGGTGCGTCATCTGCATTGGCCCGGCCGGTTTCAATATGGCTTGCCAAGAGCTGGTCCAGATTTTCTGCCTGCTTGAAGGTCAGGTGCTTGTGCTGCAGGCGGAAATCCCGAAGCGCTTTGCAGAGCAGATTGGCACCGTCAGCTTCCAGGGTGGCGACTGCGGCACAGCCAACCTCTACCTTGCTAAATTTTTGCAGGTACTGTTCGAGCTGGCGTATGGCAATGGTGGTGTGGGCAAGGTCCAGCTGCGGTGGCAAGGCCAGCTGTCCTTCGACATCAGGTGCGGCCTTGACTTTCTTGTGGTTGGAGCGCCATGTCGGGCCCGTGCGTTCAAACCGGACGACAAACCGCAAAGCCAGCTCTTCAAAAGCGGCTTTGTTTTGATGCAGCTGGTACAGCTCAAACAGCATTAACCATAATTCGATATCGGATTGCGGGTCTTGCTGTAACTGAGATTCCAGCAGGGCAGCTGCCGCGTCATCCTGCTCATTGGCAAACAGGATGGCAGCTTCTTCCAGGGCAGAGACGTCTGCTGGTGCAATGGATTCGGATAAGGACATGGCCGTATCGGCGACCAGTTCGGATTCGGTGATGACCTCTTCCAGTACAGGTTCCGGGGGCGGTGTATAGCCGGCGGGCCGGGCAACATGAACTTGGGCCTCGGCGATTTTGGGCTCAGCTGTATCGGTCTTTTTTTTGAAAAAAGAAAACATGACTTATCCAGCGCATTCCAGTGTGACTGACTTCATGGGCGCATGACTCAACTCAGGCATGTACGCTGCAAGGCATGCCGGTCTGTTCGCTCAGGACCCGTGACAATGCCGCATAAAAATTTTCTCCGCTCCGGGTGTCTACCCATTGCTCGTTTGCCAGCCGAAAGTGAAACCCTCCGCTTTTGGCTGCAATCCAAAGTTCCTGGTTCGGCGTGTGCCGGTTCACAATGATCTTGCTGCCATCGTCGCATTCGATCTCGAGTACATTGCCTGAAAGAAGGCATTCCAGATCCGCATCTGCATCATCCAGCTGCATGATCAACTGGTTGAAAATCCGGTCGGTGATGGTCAGAAATGCAGATTCTTCCAAGATAGGGCTCTCTATGCGTAAAGTCAACGTTGTTTCGGGCGCAAGGCCAAGCCAGTCCAAGGTTTGTGCGCAAACCTTCGGTGATTGCAACTTGCTATGCTAAGATGAATGACTATTGTCTACCCATCCTGCAAAGTCAAGATCATGTTGCGTCAATTGCTGCTAATTATCACAATTTTACTTTGCCTCAGCGCCTGTGGTGCAAAAGGCCCGCTGTATCTGCCCAAAGCCGGTACACCTGCGCCGGCACAGCCATAATACGAACTAACCCATTTGCCGATATAAAAAAGCGCAACACGATACCTGATCATGTTGCGCTTTTTGTATGGTGGACTACCCAGGCTGGGTGGCGCTACCCCAGTTGCCGGATTTTTGCGAGTGTCGCGGTCGTGGAGGTGTCAAACAAAAACGGAATGCTATGAACCGTACCACCCCAGCCACGAACCTCGGGCGCACCGACGATATTATCCGGCGTCCAGTCGCCCCCTTTGACCAGCATGTCCGGCTTCACCTGCAATATCCGCTCGATCGGCGTGTCTTCGTCAAACCAGGTCACCAGCGATACGCTTTCCAGTGAGGCCATGACAGCCAGGCGATTGGCAAGCGGATTGATCGGTCGATCTTCCCCTTTGCCAAGACGCTTGACCGAGGCATCGCTGTTGAGGGCCACCACCAGACTGGCGCCGAGTGCGCGAGCTTGTGCCAGATAGGTCACATGACCGCGGTGCAAAATGTCAAAGCAACCGTTGGTAAACACGAGTGGGCGTGCCAGTCGTTGGACTGCGGCTTCCAGTGCTTCCGGCGCGATGATTTTCTGCTCAAAGGCAGGGCTTGCATAAGTCATGACGGAAGGCTGCTTAACTGGCGTTGGCCAAAGACTTGCGATACAGGTTCAGCTGTTGCACGGTTTCAAAGTTCTGGTCAAACAGGCTGGACAGGTTGCGCAAAATGCCGCCAATCACGCGGGCTTCGCATTCCTTGTCGAATACGATCTGGTTGTCCAGCCAGTGTTCCAGCCAGTCAGGGTCTGGCAGGCGGCTCTGCACCGTGTCGTTCGGGAACAGCTGCTCGTTCACGTGCAGGTTGGTCGGGTGCAGCGGCTTGCCAGAGCGTGCGCTGGATGCCATCAGAACGCCGATTTTGGTAAAGGCGCGACGGGCTTCATTGCCATCATGCTCGATGGCTTTCTTCATGTATTTCAGATACGCGCCGCCATGGCGTGCTTCATCACGACTGATGGTCTCATAGATGAACTTGATCACCGGTTCGGTGTGCCATTCGCTGGCGCGGCGATACCATTGGGTCAGGCGTACCTCGCCACAGAAGTGCAGCATCAGGGTTTCCAGCTTGGGGGCTGGATCAAATTCAAAGCGTACCTTGTGCAGTTCTTCTTCTGTCGGGCAAAGATCAGGGCGGAAACGGCGCAGATATTCCATCAGGACCAGCGCGTGTTTTTGTTCTTCATAGAACCAGATGGACATAAAGGCCGAGAAATCACTGTCATCCCGGTAGTCGCGCAGGAACATTTCGGTTGCCGGCAGTGCAGACCATTCGGTGATCGCATTCATTTTAATGGTCAATGCCTGCTCGTCAGTAAGCTTGTCCGCCTCAAAATCTGCCCATGGAATATCGGATTCCATGTGCCAGCGGGCTTTTTCCAGGGAGGCAAACAGTTCGGGATACAGCATTGGTCAACCTTTTAAAATGGTGCAAAACCATATAATCCTACAGAAAAAATGATTGCAAATCCATGAATCAGATGTGAATTATTCTTGATAACGACAATGTCATGCCGGTTTGTTGTAAAGTTCTGCCGCCAAGGTAACCACAGGCGCCCGATTGCCTCGTGGAAAAGAATTTCAGGCCCTCGACGACTGTTTCGCTGACAAAAATGCTGCCAGCTCGTAAAATAGCAAGTTACTGTTTTTACTGACGAAGAGTTTACCCATGCGCGCCAGCCAATACCTGCTTACTACATTGAAAGAAGCCCCTGCCGAGGCCGAACTGATTTCCCATCGCCTGATGCTTCGTGCCGGTCTGATCAAGCGCCTGGGCAGCGGCTTGTATACCTGGATGCCGCTGGGCCTGAAGGTACTGCGCAAGGTCGAAGCCGTGGTGCGGGATGAAATGGCCAAAACGGCCAAGGCACTGGAAATCCTGATGCCTGCCGTGCAGCCGGCCGAGCTGTGGCAAGAGTCCGGACGCTGGGAGTTTTACGGTAAAGAATTGCTGCGTCTGAAAGACCGTCACGATCGTGATTTCGTGATTGGCCCGACACACGAAGAAGTGGTGACCGACGTCGTGCGTCGCGACATCAAGAGTTATCGCCAATTGCCGGTTAATCTGTACCAGATCCAGACCAAATTCCGTGACGAGATTCGTCCACGGTTCGGCGTGATGCGTGCGCGTGAGTTTGTGATGAAGGATGGTTACTCATTTCATACGGACTTTGCCAGCCTGGAAAAAACCTACTGGGACTATTACAACGCCTACTGCAACGTATTTAACCGTCTGGGCCTGAAATTCCGTCCGGTGGCTGCAGATACCGGCTCGATCGGCGGTACCGGGTCGCATGAGTTCCAGGTGCTGGCAGATTCTGGCGAAGATGCGATTGTCTGGTGCCCGACGTCAGATTACGCAGCCAATATCGAACTGGCAGAAGCCGTTGCCCCAGCGCATGCACGCCCTGCCGCAGCTGAAACCATGACCAAAGTACATACGCCAGGCGTCAAGACCATCGCTCAGCTGGCAGAATTCCTGAAGATACCAGTCGAGAAAACCGTCAAGGCGGTGGTGGTGGATGGCGAAGACGGCAAACCCGTCTTGCTGATGGTGCGTGGCGATCATTCGCTGAACGAAATCAAGGCCGAAAAATTGCCGCAAGTGAAAGCGCCACTGACCTTCTCGACGCCCGAGTCGATTGTGGCTGCCTTTGGCGCTGCCCCTGGCTCACTGGGTCCCGTCAACTTCCCTGGCATCGTGATCATGGATCGCACCGTTGATCGCATGGCGGATTTTGTGATCGGCTCCAATGAGGACGATCAGCATTACACGGGTGCCAATATCGGCCGCGATTTCCCTGAGCCGATCGTGGCAGACATCCGCAATGTGGTAGAAGGGGATGCGTCGCCGGATGGCAAGGGTGTGCTGGAGATTTGTCGTGGTATCGAAGTCGGGCATATCTTCCAGTTACGTACCAAGTATTCGGAAGCACTGCAGTGTACCTATCTGGATGCCGAAGGCCAGTCGATCCCGATGGAAATGGGTTGTTACGGGATTGGTATTTCTCGTGTGGTGGCGGCGTGTATCGAACAAAACTACGACGATAAAGGGATTGTCTTCCCGCCTGCCATGGCACCGTTTGCATTAGCCATTGTGCCCGTGGGCGCAGATCGTAACCCGCAAGTTGCAGAAACTGCCGAGCGACTCTATGCCGACCTGTTGGCGGCCGGCATTGACGTGTTCCTCGATGACCGTGAAGAACGTCCAGGCGTGAAATTTGCCGACATGGAACTGATCGGCATTCCTTATCGTGTCACCATCGGTGGCAAGGGGCTGGAAAAAGGCGTGGTGGAATTTGTTGCCCGTGCAACCGGCGAGATGCAAGAGCTGGCGGTGGCAGATGCGGTGTCACAGGTTGCCGCGTTGATCGCCAAATAAGCATGCAAAGGTTTGGTGTCAGGCCGGGTGTGACGCTTTGCGTCACTTCCGGACTCGGTAAGTCGGCAGTGGTTGCAGCTGGTTTGCTGGTCTGCCTGCTGGCCGGGACTGCATGGGCCGGCAAGCAAGAGAAAGAGCTGCTGGCGCCATCAGTGCAGACGGCCATGCAGCAGGCTATCAATGATGCAAGAGACCCGCGGCTGATTTTCCCGACCCAGGCAGAAGCAAATGCCTGGATCACCGAAATGATGCGTCGGCTGGAAAAACGCATTCCGGACGAGTTCATGCGGCGGCGCTTGCTGACCATGGTTCAATATGAAGCCACGCGTGCCGGTCTGGACCCGCAAATGGTGCTGGGGTTGATTCAGGTAGAGAGCGGTTTCAAAAAATACGCGATTTCCCCTGTCGGTGCCAAGGGCTTGATGCAGGTGATGCCGTTCTGGGTCACCCAGATTGGTAACGACAAGCACAATCTGTTTGACGAGGCGACCAGCCTGCGCTTTGGCTGCACCATCCTCAGGCATTATCTGGACATTGAAAGAGGCGATTTATACCGGGCGCTGGGTCGTTATAACGGCAGCCTTGGCAAGCCTGAGTATCCCAACATGGTGCTGGGCGCCTGGCGCCGATACTGGCAATGGCCATAGCCATGTGTCCGTCGCGGCAGGTGGAGCAAGACGCGTTTTTCTTGATCTTGCTTATGTCGGCCGTGTGGAACTATGCGAGATAATCCGGTATCCAATCTGAAAGATTGCCTTGAAAAGCCGGGATTTGTCATTTCATTGGCATACAGAACTGACAATTTGCAGTAAAAGTTGACGCTCAGCGTCACCCCGAATAGAATCTCGACTAAATTAGTCAACTAATATGCGCTTGAAAAAGAGCATGTTTTCATCGAATGCATACGGAGCCATCATGAGCGTGCAAGATCAAATCCATCAAACCGTTACCGGCAACAAGGTTGTGCTGTACATGAAAGGTACACCAACCTTCCCGCAATGCGGTTTTTCATCCATGGCGGTTCAAATCCTGAAAGCCTGTGGCGTAAACGACTTTGTGGCCGTGAATGTACTGGAAGATGCAGACATTCGCCAGGGCATCAAGGAATACGCCAGCTGGCCGACCATTCCGCAACTGTACGTTAACGGCGAGTTTGTTGGCGGCTCAGACATCATGAAAGAAATGTTCCAGAACGGCGAGCTGCAAACCCTGCTGGGATAAAACCGATGGCATAAATATGCCACAGCAGATAAGATAAGGGGCTTCGCGCCCCTTTTTCTTTTTGGATACGCCATGAAAACTGAATCCATCCAGGCCATCCTGTTGGGCGCCTTCGGCGTACTGCTGGTCAGTACACTCTGGAACTTCTTCTCCTATATCGATCCTTTTTTCTGGATCATTTTTGATGGGGAATGGCAGTTGGTAGATACGCTGGAGTATCTGACTGCATCCCTGCTCATGCTGTACTTCGTCATCAGGGTAAAAGGCCTGGATGCCGTCCCCAGGTCAGTGCTGGCTGGTTGGCTGATCTATTGTGCTGTGTTGGCATTTACCAATCAGTGGGCAGTGTTCCCAAAAATATCCTGGAAAACCTGGGCGCTGGATGCCGTGATGCCTGGTGCATTCATGTGGTTTAGCGCCGCCATGGTACGCGCAGGTGGACTCGACAAAAAATCTGTCTACCTGCTGTTTGCCTGCTTTGGCGGTGCTGTGTTCTATTTGGCGATGCGGCACACAGATAATCTGGCAGAGGTGCTGGACCCGGTGATGTTTTCTACATTAGCGGCCATTTTGATGCCGGCCTGCCTGATGGGAATGCTGGGAAAGGCTACCGGGGATAATGTGCCACTATGGATTTTCCTGTTTTTCTGTTCCCTGATTCTTGCCCTGCAAATCCGGATCATCTGGCTGGTGATTCCGCTACAGATTGCGGTAATGTTGTGGTTCTGCCATCAGCAGCAAATCAAGCCTGCACGTCGCTTGCTGTGGTGGGGGGTGTTGATTGGCTCTTTGTTGCTCTATAAATATGCATCCATCTATAAACCCGCCAACTGGACCAACTATGCAGCGATTGACCATACAGGGAGTTGGTGGCAGGTGTTTTTCAAGACAGAGCGCTACAGAATTTGGTCTTTTTGGCTGGAGCAAGGCGCCAAGTCGCCTTGGGTGGGGGTAGGTATGGGTTGGGATGTGCCTGCTCGCATGTACGGTCGTTTCAAGCCGGATGATTTACTACCGATTTTTGTCTCGCATGGCCACAATGTATTCATGAACCGTTATTTGCAGTCAGGTATATTGGGAGTGATTGCGTTTGCCGGTTGGCTGGTTCTGGTTGCTAAGCAGGTAGTTGAGCATACAAAATCACAATTGTTACTGACCAAAAGTGTGGCGCTCTTTCAGGTGCTGATGCTATTAATGTTACTTTTCCGGAATTTACCTGATGACGGAATGCGGGGCTTTAACATGGTGCTATATTGGGCCTTGCTTGGTGTTTCATACGGCTGGCCTGTGTCTGATCGCTAACAGTAGCCACATTGGCATTATTCCTTGATTGGCATGCTACTTGCTTATATCATGTTGATGCCGACGGCACGTTTAAGTGAAGTATATTTCCCAAGGGGTCTTAACATGAAAAAACTGCAAAAAGGTTTCACGCTGATCGAACTGATGATCGTGGTTGCTATTATTGGTATTTTGGCTGCAATTGCGATTCCTCAGTTTACTGAGTACACCAAAAAAGGCGAGAATAAAGCAGCCCAATCTGATGCTCGCAACTTCCTGACCAACGCAACTGCAAATTCTAACTCCTGATTTTCTGGAATCAGTTTAGTTAGTGCCCTATTACGTTAATGAATCTGGAGATTAAAAGCATGGATAAGCAAAAAACAATGAAACTGGGTCTGCTGGCCGGTGCTGCGGTATTGAGTCTGGCTGCTGGCAGTGCGCAGGCTACTGATGTCTGTAATGGCAATAGTGCTGCGACAGTTATTGGTGTATCAACTGGAGCGTTCATTACTCAAGGGTTCAATATGAACTGCTCTGCGAATGTGGTTCTGAAATATACAGAAAATAGTACACAGATTGGTGTTTGTGCGGGCTCCCTGAAAGGCAATACTACTTATGGTGGATCAACTGGTGGCGGTTCTGTGGCCTCTGCTGGTAGCTTCGCCACTTTATCTGCTGGCAGTGTTACAACAAGTGTAACAGGCTGCTGAGTGGTTATTTTAAGTAGTGTTTAAGTAGTTGGCACGGCGTCATGTCCGTGCCAATGAAGCTTCTAGTATTTGCACCGTAAAAAAGCGACTGTGATGAAACAGAAAATTGTAACATCTTCTTTGTTTGTCGGAGGTGCCTCGTTCTTGCTGTTGAGTAGCGCTTCAACTGTTACGGCAACTCCGCTATGTACCGGATTAACCACATCTCAAAGCGTGAGCGTGACTGATTCTGCATTATATATTACGCAAGCATTTACAATGCGCTGCTCACCAAATGTAGTGATGGACTATTCAGAAAACTTGCATCAGGTTGCTGTTTGCGCTGCTTCAAACAAAGGTGGTGCAAAGTATGGCGGTGTAACTAATGGTCATTCAATCGTGTCCCAAGGTACTTGGTCGTCAGGGGATGTTATGACGTCAGATGTTGCGAACGGATGTTAATTTGTTTGTATCATAGAGTGTGAGTAGTTGCATGGTTGTGATTGCAAGATTTTAAACAAAACCTCGTTAATGTGTTAGCGAGGTTTTGTTTTTCTATAGGCCCGATCATGTTAATGATTGTGATAAATCGATGATAGATAGCATAACGTTTTTAATCCAAGCCATCTTAATTGCTTACCGTACTAGGCTACTTGCTCTCACTGGCATGCTGGTCTTTTTTGTTTTGTCAGCTATGGGATTGGCCCATAGTTTTTCACCTCGTCAGGCCGATGTTGTGGCACTGGATGTGGCGCTAAGCTGTTTGCGCATCGGTGGTCTTTTGTTATTGCTAATATTGGCTCAGCAATTAATAGTGGTGGACATTGAGCGTCGTGTTATTTTAGGGGTCATCGCCCTGCCCGTGAAACGTCATAGTTATCTTGTTGGACGTTTTCTGGCGATCTCAAGCTTGCTATTGGTTTTTGTAGTTGCGTCTGGTTTAGGAGTGTTTTTGGAAGCGCACTATATGATGCCTGTGTTTGCCGGTCTATCACAACCCGAGTGGTTGAAGATCCCGGCGGTCTTGGGTGGGGTATGGATCGAGCTTGTGGTGATTTTGTCAGCAATGATTTTCTTTACGACATTGGCAAAAACACCTTATCTCTCCGCTATTCTGACCCTTGGATTTGCGGTAGCGAGTCGCAGTTTACATGCGGCATTAAATTATCTGATGCATGATCCAGATGCATCGGCCAAGGTAAAAGTGCGTCTATTACCCGCATTGGATTTTATTCGCTGGCTAGTACCGGATTTGTCCCTGCTAGACTGGCGCGATGCAGCTTTATATGCGCAGCCATGGGAGAAGATGGCTATTTTCCCAAGCATTTTAATGGCCACCGGTTATAGCGCATTGTTGATCATCGGAGCTGTGTGGTTGTTTCAACGACGCGAGTTTGACTGAGTGTGATATTGAGCCCGCTATGGCTCCTAAAAATTAGGTTATCGGTATGTTGAATCAAGTTCAGCAGTATTTGCAAACACAAGATTTTCATAGTGCCTTGATGCTACTGGATAGAATTCCAGTGTCAGAAAGAACGGCAGAAATCTGGTTTTATTTGGGTGTGTCTGCCCAGCAAATCGGAAATACTGATCTGGCCGAGACTTCATTTCGGCAAGTGCTTGTACTCAACCCTCAGTCTATACCTGCCATGCAGAATCTAGCCATTTTGCTAGCTGGGTTACAGCGATATCCAGAGGCGGCGGCATTTTTTGAGCAAGTGCTGCAAGTACAGCCGTTAGCAGGGCAGCTGTGGTATATGCTGTCCGTATGCCTAGTGTCAATGTCTGATAAGACGGGTGCATTAGCAGCGATAAAGCATGCGCTAGAACTTGAACCAGCAAACCAGTTATGGAGAGAAAATTATTGCAAAATACTTGTTGAAGATCGTCAGTTGTTATCAGGGCTGGTCCAGTACGAGCGCTGGTTCTGGCGAGAGCCTGATAATCTGACAAAGAGAATTGGACAGCAACTGGCCTTGCAAACTTTGGGTTTTGGGGAGTTCTTGCCCGAAGAGTTAATAAATATTCCTATGCCAGAGCACCCTGATGGACAGGCACAATGGTTTTTGAGCCGCAGTGTTATTGCATTCATGGAAGGTAACTGGCAGGAAATTATCTCCTTTTATGAGCAATATCCTGATCCAGACCTTCTGGCGGCACCTCAGAAAATGGGAACAGGCATTGTCTATTTGATGGTGGGGCAATTTAAAAAAGGTTGGCCCCTCTACAAGAAACGGAATGATGACTTAGGCGCAATTGCCAGAGTGAATGCGATACACCCACTACCTATTTGGGACGGTGTTTGCACCTCAGGCAAAACTCTCCTGGTGCATGGTGAGCAAGGGGCCGGCGATGTCATTATGTGTGTCCGCTATGTTTCAGAGCTTCAGTCAGCAGGAATGAAGCTTGTATTTAACCTCCCCCCCCAGCAACTTTCCTTATTTGCAGAGGGGAGTACTGCTGCTCAAGATGCTGATACTCCTGAGATTGATTTGACAACCATTGATGCCCAGGTTCGAATGATGGATTTACCTGCGTATTTGTCGACTGATGGCCCAGTATCAGGAGCACCTTATATTGAGATCCCTGAAGTATTGCAGACTAAATGGGGCAAAAGGTTGGGGGTTAAAAAACGTCCAAGAGTAGGTCTTATATGGGAGGGGAATCCGATACATGGACTGGATTGGTTGCGATCAACTGACTGGAGAAGCATCTCCAAACTACTTGAGGTTCCCGATATTGACTGGTATGTCTGTCAATACAAAGTCTCTTTGCCGACTTTATACCAAGGCTGGACTTGCTTGGAAAATATTGGGCAGGAATTTGAGTCTTTCGCAGACACTGCAGCAGCAATTAGCCAACTGGACTTAATTATCACAGTAGATACGTCTGTTGCTCACTTGGCTGGTGCAATTGGAACACCTGTGTGGACTATGTTATCTCAGGAAGGTCTGGATTGGCGATGGGGAGTTGAGGGTGAAAAAACGGGCTGGTATGACTCTATGCTGCTGTTGCGAAGACCTGCAAAGCAGCCATGGAGTGCATTTGTTGAGTCTGAGGTCCTGCCTAGGCTTGCTACTTGGCGACTTAATCAGCCGTTACAATTAGATGATGCATTTGTGCCATGGTGTCGCTTCTTGGCCTCAACTGCCTTGACATGTGACTATCGTGAAACGATCCCCCTCCATCTGGAAACGTGGCCTGAGTGGCTCTTCTGGATAGGATTTTCTCGATGGCAGGAAGATGACTTTAGGCAACTTATGCTTCCGACGCTAGCATTAAAAAATGATGTTGTGTCAAGAGCACTGATGGCCTTGATGGATGAACCTTCTGCACATCACCTCGTAGAAAGGGTCCAGTCAGATGGAGCACCTTATGAGTTTTATTATGCGCTACTGCTCCGTTTTCGGGATGGCAAGAATCCTTCATGGCCATGGGAAAACATCACTCGTGCTGCACTAAATACCTTTCCAGAAGATTGTGAGGTTATTCTTGCACGCGGATTGTATGGCATAAGAAACTGGCGTCAAGCCAAAGACTGGGATATTTGGACGCGCTTAAAGAGTATTTTACAGCGAGATGCGCGTGCTGGTTATTACTTGGCATACGATTATGAGAACCGGGCTAAAATAGACGAAGCGATTAATGCCCTTGAGAGAACCGTGAGATATCGTCCTGATATCAGAATCGCATGGGAGTTATTGGCTCGCCTTTCCCTAAAGGCTGGAGCGCCAATGTTGTCACTTATGGCGGGTCAAAAGGCGGACCAGCTGGGGGCTGGTTACATTAACCGTTTGAATATATGTAAAGCCATGGGTGAAATTGGTAAGACCCATGAGGCACTCCGTTATCAGCAGGTTTTAATAGAGGAAACTCTTGTTCAAGAAGTGCCTGAAAATACTCATGAGCAGTTAACGGCTTGGTGTAAAGCACGAATGCAACTTGGAATGCCTTTTGATGATGGTATTGCTGAAATTGAAAAGGCACTCGATGCAGGTGGTATCTCGGAAGAGGAGCGTGAACTGGGCTGGACGCTTGGCTGGACCTTGCTGAAGTATGGATACTATACCAAGGGTTGGAGATTATATCGTCAGTACATGCAATCATTTATCCCTCCGCGTGGAGATATGGATAATGTTTCTGGAGAAGATATTCTTGTATTTCAGGATCAAGGACTAGGTGATCTTATCCAGGCGTGGCGTTTGGTCACAGCAGGCGTATTGCCTGCCAATTGTCATGTTTTCGTGGGCAAAGACATTTTTCCGTTACTTGCTGTGCAACAGCTGCCAATTTGTTTGAGAGAATCTGACGCGTCACTGTTTGATGAAGCCCAGCAAAATTTCAAAACGGTTCAGCCCATCATGGGTGTTTATGCAGACTGGGAGTCGAGGCGAAATGGGATTGTCTGGACAGATGGAGCCTACCTGACTGTTCCAAAAGACTTGTCTGAACAGTACCGAAAAGTTTTAGAGGAGCTGCCTGGATTAAAGGTGGGGGTGGTCTGGGCTGGAAACGCCGGTTTGTTCAATGATCATTTCCGTTCTACCCGCTTACGTGACTGGTTGCCTTTGGCATCAATTGACGGTGTACACCTGATTTCCTTGCAAAAAGATACACCATCAGACCAGGCTTATGAGGTACCCGAAATTCCTCTGATTAATGGAGGAGGCTTGTGTGACAATTTGCTGGAAACCGCAGCGATGATTATGAATCTCGATCTGGTGATTACACCGGATACCGGGCTGGCGCATTTGACAGGAGCCCTGGGCAAGCCTGTTTGGATGCTGAACTACGCTGTACATACGGATTTTCGCTGGTTGACGGAAGGCG
Organism: Leeia oryzae DSM 17879; assembly: GCF_000376945.1. Taxonomy (GTDB): domain Bacteria; phylum Pseudomonadota; class Gammaproteobacteria; order Burkholderiales; family Leeiaceae; genus Leeia; species Leeia oryzae. The sequence goes on along the minus strand of NZ_AQXU01000018.1, from coordinate 39,971 downwards.
ATACCAGTATCTATTACCCAACCATGCGGATGTTCCGACAACAGGGGGCTTGGGAGCCATGGCGTGATGTCTTGCAAAGAGTTGCCGTTGCTTTGAAAGAATTGGTGGATAAGGGGCAATGAGCGAAAATCTAAAATCCAGGGTGATGTTTGTGATTGCAATGCTGGCTGCATTAGGGTTGTACTTGTATGGGGTTAGCCGGCAATCTTGGTCTGCATCAGGTTATAAGCCATCCCTTAGCCAGCCTGAGGTAGTTTTGCCTGCTCCTATCAGCATCGTGCTTGCAGGGGGTGACAAGCATCTCGCTGGGAATCTGTTATTTTTTCGGGTGCTTGTTGCTTCTTTGCAGCAGCTTGACGAAGGCATGCAGCAGAATCTAGCCAACTTACAGCAGCAGGTTTCCGTGCTATTACCTGCACATGAAGATAATTATTATGTGGCTGCAGCTACTTTACCTTGGTTTGGCAAAGTTAAGGAAGCGAATCTAATTTTGCACCGGGCAGGTGAGGCTCGCCCGCATGATCCATACCCGTTCTTTTTTGAGGGATTTAACCTGCAATATTTTTTTGGGGATTATTACCATGGAGCCCAGATGGTGGAGCGTGCTGCACTGGCTGCACCACAGTTCAAGGTAGCTTTGCAGGTAATTGCTGCTAAATGGTATGCCAGAACCCCGACACCTGGTTTGTCTGGGCAAGCTTTGGATCTACTGATTGCTCAGGCCAGAGAACCTGCATTCAAGCAGTTTTTGCAGAAGCAGAAGGCACGACATGAGTTGCTTTTGTCACTGAACAAGAAAGTGGCAATGTTTAGGATGCAGATGCATCGTTTGCCAAGTTCATGGCAGGACATGATTGAGGCGGGCTTGTTAACAGAAGAACCTAAAGACCCCTTGGGTGCCGCATTGATGGTGGATAATCAGGGTAATGCCAGGCCGGTCAAGTAAATACAGGCATGAAGTGAAGGGTGATTGTGGAGCAATTGGCTATTGAACTATCTGGTATCTGTAAAGATGTCAGGTTGGGATTTAAAAAGCGGCGAATCTTGCATGATGTCAATTTACAGATACCTCGAGGGGAAGTGTTCGGTTTTGTCGGCCCCAATGGCGCTGGTAAAAGCACAACCATCAAGGTCATGATGGGGTTATTGACGCCGAGTGCGGGTCAAGCAAAACTGTTTGGGCGCGATCCGAAAAAGGTAACAGCGCGCCAGCAGGTTGCCTATGTGTCTGAAACCCCGACCATTTATGATCGCTTGACACCTTATGAGAGCCTGTCTGGCATGCTGTCGTTTCATGGTGTAAAGGTCGATCAACCCAAACAGTACATCATGCAATGGCTAGATCGTATGGGACTAGCTGAAGCTGCCCACAAACCGGTATACAAGTTTTCCAAGGGCATGGCGCAACGGACTGCGCTGGCACAGGCGCTGGCGGTGCAGCCTAAGCTGTTGGTGCTGGATGAACCGTTGTCCGGACTGGACCCGCTGGGGCGGAAGCTGGTGGTGGATTTGCTGGCCGATTACAAGGCGCAGGGCGGGACGCTATTTTTCTCTTCGCATGTGCTGTTTGATGTGGAGCGGGTGGCGGACCGGTTTGGCCTGATCCTGAATGGCCGTTTGGCGATGGTGCAGACGCCGTCAGATATCGCCAAGCGTTCGACGGAAGTGCATATCCGCTATTTTGGCACGAAGCTGGAAGAAGGTATTCTGGAGGAGACGGGTGGACGGATGCGCTGGACAGTACCGGCAGATGCCGTGTGGGCATCGCTGGAGCAGATTCGTAATGCGGGTGGCAAGCTTGTGGATGTGCAGCAGGCGCTGACGCTGGAGGCGTTGTTTGCCAAAGAGTTGGGTCAGCATTAACGGTGTGGCTTTCCACAAAAAACCTCAGGCCAGCATTGCTGGCCTGAGGTTTTTTGTGGACGGCAGGATCAGAGTTTGCTTTTCATGCACCCTGCGCTCTGGCATTCGCGGGTTCGTTCTTGCAGGAACTGTAACCGCTCGCGGGTGGTGTTGGTGGCGCAGTCCAGGTTCACAAAAAAGCCGCGTTCGTTTTTGTAGCTGCACTGGTCATTACGGTCTTTGATCCAGGCCAGCTGACCGCTTTTCAATTTGCTTTTACCATCGGCATCCAGCAGTTTGGCCAGTTTGCCGTAGCTTTCGTTCAGGTCTTTATCGGTCTGGATGTATACCTTGTTCAGGCAATAGAGGTCGTCAAAGTCATTGCGGACGTGATCACAGTCGGCAAATGCATTCAGGGAAAGTGCGGCGAGCAGCAGGACAAGGTATTTTTTCATGATCATTCCTATCGTAAAGAATGATGTATATTACCATGGCATAAAAGATGCATAAACAACAATATGCGGATAGCTTGCGTGGTTTAGACTGGCAGGTTGGCCGAAGGAATATTGACGCCGCACAAGAGCAAGCCTAACCTGCTGAGCAGGTGCCATGGGTCCTGGTCGCTCATGCCTTTGCAGGCGCGGTCTACCTGACTGGTCAGGGTAACGGCCTCACGAAGGGTGGGGAGTGACAGCCGGCGCAGCGCCTGACTGACCAGGCCCTGTTTGTTGCCCCAGACGCGATTGTCACGGTATAGCTGGTTCAGGGGTTGGTTCTGTTTTTGGCCTTGATAGACGCGGTAGAGGATATGAGCTTCTTCAGTGAGCGTCCATGCCACCAGCGTGGGGGCTTCGCCTTCGGCTTTCAGGCCATCTAACATGCGCATGAAGCGTGCGGCATCGCCGCCCAGTACCGCTTCGGATAACTGGAAGACATCGTAGCGGGCCACGTTCAGAACGGCGTCTCGGACCTGCTCCGGGCTCAGTTCGCCTTGAGGGTGCAGCAGGGCCAGCTTCTGCAGTTCTTGATGCGCGGCGAGCAGGTTGCCTTCGACACGGTCCGCCAGAAAAGCGACAGTGGCATCATCGACAAACTGCCCCTGCTTTGCCAGCCGCTCTTTCAGCCAGGCGGGCAATTGATGGCGTTCAATCGGGGTGACATGCACCACAACGCCGGCATCGGCCAGCGCCTGAAACCATTTGCTGCCCTGTGCGGTTTTATCCAAACGGACGGGCAGGCTGATCAGGATCAGATTGTCGCTGCTGAGGTTTTTGCTGAGCTGCTGCAAGGCTTCTCCGCCTTGCGCACCAGGCTTGCCACTGGGGATGTTTAGCTCGATCAGCTTTTTGTCGGCAAACAGCGACATGGCATCGTTGGCAAACTGCAGTGTCTGCCACTGAAAGTGGGTTTCTGCGGTGTAGGTTTCGCGGATCTGGAAGCCCTGGTTGCGAGCGGCTTGGCGGATAGCATCCTGCGCCTCCAGCAACAGCAGTGGCTCGTCGCCATGCAGGATATACAGACCGGCAAGCGGTCCGCGCAGGTGCTGTAACAGCTGTTCCGGACGGATCAACACGGCAACGGATTACCGGGCTTGCGGCACAACAGGCAATTTGCCCAGTTGGCGCAGCATCTGGAAGATGGCATCCTGACGCATGTCTTTGTACAGTTGTGCCTCTTCCTGTTCTTTCGCCAGCAAGGCATTGTCGCTGTAACTCATGGTACGGGAGAGTGTCAGGGTATTGTCCTGAATGACTTGGCCGCTGGCATCTTGTACCTGATAACTGAAGGCGTAATTCAGCAGGTATTCTTTGGCCTTGCCGTTAATGTCGATGGAACGCAGGGTTTTGCCATGCTGTTCGGTAATGCCGCTTAACTGGTAAGGGGCTGTTTTGGCATCGGTACTCAGGGTAACGCCGGAGCGGGATTCCAGTACCCGGCGAATGCCCTGATCCAGTTCAAAATCACCGGTAGGTTTGACATACAGGTTCTGGAACGGCAACTCCGCCACATCTTGCAGGCCACGCAGGTGGAAACCACACCCGGTAAGCAGGGCGCTGGTAATGAGCAGGCTGGCAAGATGACGGCGGATTGGCATAAGGTTCCTGTTAGCTAAGGTTAAACAACAATGTTGACCAGACGACCGGGTACCACCACGACTTTCTTGGCAGGCTGCCCGTCCAGATATTTCTGGATGGTCGGGTCAGCAAGCGCAGCGGCTTCGATAGCAGCTTTGTCTGCCGCTTTCGGGACGCTGATCTGACCACGCAATTTGCCGTTGACCTGTACGACCAGATCAATATTGGCTTGTTCCAGTGCGTCTGCCAGTGGCTCTGGCCATGGGGCATCCAAGAGTTCGCCGATCTGCTTGTCAAAGCCCAGTTCGCGCCATAGTACATCGGTGATGTGCGGGCTGACCGGGTACAGTGTTCGCAGCAGAATGCCCAGACCTTCGCGCAATACTGCAGGGGAATGACCTTTGAAGCCTTCCAGTGCGTTCAGCAATTTCATGGCGCCCGATACGACCGTGTTGTATTGCAGGCGGGTGTAATCGTCGTTGATCTGTTTGAGCGTCAGGTGAATCTCGCGACGCACCGCTTTGGCATCGTCTGCCAGCTCGGTCAGGCTGCCAGCGCTGCGGACATCGTCCACGTGCTTGTGGGCAAATGTCCACAGGCGTTTCAGGTAGCGCGAAGCACCCTCGACACCACTGTTGGACCATGCAGCGCTCTGCTCGGGAGGCCCGGCAAACATGGTAAACAGACGTGCGGTATCTGCACCAAAGCGGGAGATGATGTCTTTGGGTTCGACCACGTTGTTTTTGGATTTGGACATCTTCTCGATGCCGCCCATGACCACAGGCTGACCGTCTTCCTTGGCGGTGGCAGACAGCGGACGGCCTTTTTCGTCGAACTGTACCTCGACTTCGTTCGGGTAGAACCAGCGTTTCTTGCCGTCTGCTTCTTCGCGGTAGAAGCTTTCGTTCAGCAGCATGCCTTGCGTGAACAGGCGGGTGAACGGTTCATCAATCTTGACCAGTCCCATATCGCGCATGACCTTGGTCCAGAAGCGGGCATACAGCAAGTGCAAGACGGCGTGTTCGATGCCGCCAATGTACTGGTCCATGGCCATCCAGTAATCATTGCGCTCGTCGACCATGCTGCTTGCATCCGGGCAGGTATAGCGCATGAAGTACCAGCTGGAATCCACAAAGGTGTCCATGGTGTCGGTCTCACGCTGTGCAGGGGCACTGCATTTTGGACACGGCACGTTCAGGAAGTCTTCGCGGTGTTTTAGCGGGTTGCCGGAACCGTCCGGAATGCAGTCTGTCGGCAAGACCACCGGCAGGTCTTCATACGGGACAGGGACATCGCCACAATGCGGGCAATGGATGATTGGGATCGGGGTGCCCCAGTAGCGCTGGCGGGAGATACCCCAGTCGCGCAGGCGCCAGGTGGTTTTCTTCTCTCCAATGTCTTTGCCGATCAGGTCGGCCGCGATAGCATCAACGGCGGCTTTGTAACCTAGACCGTCGTATTTGCCGGAATTGACTGTCACACAACGCTGCTTGTCGCCATACCAGTCTGCCCAGGCGTCGGTGCTGAAGGTTTCGCCTTCAACCTGTACAACCTGTTTGATCGGCAGGTTATATTTCTTGGCAAAAGCGAAATCGCGCTCGTCGTGTGCAGGTACGCCCATCACGGCGCCGTCGCCGTAGGTCATCAGCACATAATTGCCAATCCAGACTTCGACTTGCTCGCCAGTCAGCGGGTGGGTCACGAAGAGGCCGGTTGGCTGGCCTTTCTTGTCTTGGGTGGCCAGCTCGGCTTCTGTGGTGCCGCCGTGCTTGCATTCATCGATGAAAGCGCCAAGTGACGGATTCAGTTCGGCGGCGCGGGTTGCCAGCGGGTGCTCGGCGGCCACAGCGCAGAAGGTCACGCCCATGATGGTATCGGCACGCGTGGTGAACACGTACAGCTTGCCGTCCTGGATCAGGGAGCCTTGTGCGTCACGGATGTCGTGGCCAAAGGCGAAGCGTACGCCTTCGCTCTTGCCGATCCAGTTGCGCTGCATGGTGCGCACCTGGTCTGGCCAGCCATCCAGCTGCTCGATGCTGGACAGCAGTTCTTCTGCGTATTGGGTGATGCCGAAGTAGTAACCCGGGATCTCGCGTTTTTCAACAATTGCACCGGAGCGCCAGCCGCGGCCGTCGATGACCTGTTCGTTGGCCAGTACGGTCTGGTCGACCGGGTCCCAGTTCACCACCTGGGTTTTCTTGTAGGCGACGCCTTTTTCCAGCATTTTCAGGAACAGCCACTGGTTCCATTTGTAGTAAGAAGGATCACAGGTGGCCACTTCACGCGACCAGTCAAATGCCAGACCCAGCGGCTGCATCTGCGCTTTCATGTCCGCGATGTTGGCGTAGGTCCATTCGGCCGGAGATTTCTTGTAGGCGATGGCGGCGTTTTCCGCCGGCAGGCCAAACGCATCCCAACCCATTGGCATCAGGACGTTGTAGCCCTTCATCCGCAGGTGGCGAGCCAGCATGTCGTTAATGGTGTAGTTGCGGACATGACCCATGTGCAGTTTGCCGGATGGGTAAGGCAGCATGGAGCAAGCGTAGTATTTGGGCTTGTTCTTGTCTTCTGTCACGCGATAAGCATTTTGTGCGGCCCAGTGCTGTTGGGCGGCGGCTTCCACTTCGGATGGACGATACTGGTCTTGCATGATGCAAAAATCCTTGATCTTGGGTCGTATAGCAAAAGGGCGATTATACCCGTTGCGCAGGGGCGTATCTATAGACGTACTTCAGGAATGTTGCATGGCGGATGGCCGGTTCGGGTTTGCGCCGATGGCGCCAGGCAAGCGCGTCAGGCAGCAGAGTGGCTGGTCGCAAGTTCCGTGCACCGAAAAGCAGCTGATTTATGGCGGAAAGTGTATATCATTAAACCTATGGAAATACATCGGGCCATCACGAAGGGGTTGTGAAATGAACTGGCAAAAACTGGCAGGGATCATGTGTGTCTTGGGGGTGACCTGTGCCCAGGCAGCAGAGATTGTGGTCAACCGGCTGCAGATGCCGGCATGGGTGGTGCACGCCAATGGCGTGCGTCAGGCGCTGGCGCCCAATATGTCGCTCAAAGTTGGTGATACGTTACAGACCGGGCAGGGGGCACGGGTGGAGTTGGCCTTGTCGGAAGGTAGCATCATCAAGCTGGGGGCCTTGGCGACGTTTCGCGTGACCAGCCTGATTGCCCCGGAAGACAACAAGGGGGTGTTTGCATCTGCGCTGGATGTCATCAAGGGGGCTTTCCGTTTTACCACCGGCTCTTCCCAGAAGTCGGTGCCTCGGGCGATTGATATCAAGATTTCGTCCGTTACGGCGGGGATTCGCGGTACGGACCTGTGGGGCAAGTCCGACGAGCAGAAAGATCTGGTGTGCCTGCTGGAGGGAAAAATCAGTGTGGCGCACGCGGACCAGCATCTGGATATGGACAAGCCGCTGCAATACTTTGTGGCCAAGCGAGATGGGACGGCCATGCCTGGTTTTGAGACCGAAGACGAGGTCATGAATAAATGGGCGCCGCAGACAGAAGTGAGTGCCGGCCACGGGCTGGCTTCGATTGGTGGCAAATGGCGCGCGATTCTGGCTGCTTACAAGCACCGGCCGATGGCCGATAGCCTGGTGCGTAAGCTGGATGAGGCCGGGTTTGCCGCGAGCCTGGTGCAACGTCATCAGCCAGGGGGACGGGTGTTTGAGGTGGCGCTTAATGGATTGGCCGAAGAAGCTGATGCCCGTTACGCCGGTCAGCAAGCACGCGAAGTGGTGCCGGGTCTGACGCTAAAAGTCAGTCCAAAATAAAACTATGCATTTTTTGCATGGTTTGATGATGAATCAGAATTGGGCTTTTTGAAGAAACCCAGCTAAAGTTCATTCCACGACGTCACCGCTGAGTTGTAGCATCTTTCCCCCCGGCCTAGGCCGGATGCGGCACCGCGTGACGTCGTATTTTCATGTCTTGATGAAAGCCCGTGCAATGGATTGCGCGGGCTTTTTTTTATTGCGTTGAAGATCTTAGCTGTAGCGCATGCGCAGGTTATGGGGCGACATTGAAAATGAAGTATTTCTGCGCAATCAGCTGGAAGGTGCCGTCTTTTTTGACGGCTTGCAGCCCCTTGTTGAGCATGCTCTGGATCTGGGTGTCGGATTTGCGCATCACATAGCCCACTCCTTCGCCGACCAGGACCTTGTCCCGGCTGGGTGAGCCGACAAATTCATAGCCGTTGCTGCGGTTTTCTTTCAGGAACGATTCTTCGCTGGTAGCCATGTCATCCAGCACAATATCCAGTTCTCCGGCCTTGAGTGCCTTGTACATGGTGGTGGTATCGTCAAAACCGACCAGCGTGGTTTCCTTGCTGTTTTTCAGCAGGTTTTGTGCATAACGTTCAAAGGTGGCGCCTTTTTGTACCCCCAGCTTCATGCCTTTCAGTTCCATGGCGCTGATGTAGGTATAGGGAAATTTTTTGCGCTTGGCGACAAAGGAGGCCGGTACCTTGAGGTAAGGGTCAGAGAACAGCCATTTTTGTTTGCGGGTATCGTTGATGGTGACCGAGTCCATCAGGACATCGTATTTTTTCTTGTCCAGCTGATCAAACGCAGAATCCCAGTCGTTCTTGATATAGACGCAGGTGGCATTGATCTGCTTGCAGATGGCGTTGGTCAGGTCGACTTCAAACCCGCCGATCTTGCCATCTTTGGTGGTGAAATTGTACGGCGGGTAACCGGCTTCGGTACCAAAACGGATGGTGGTCTGGGCTTGCAAGGAACTGATGAGTGCCAGATTCAGCAGGGTGAAACCCAACACAGGCTGCAGGTACGGAAGACGCATAGAGACCCCTAAGCAACAAAAACGTAAGTAGAAATGCTGCACCAGACCAAAGTCTAATCACAGATGACGCTGTCTGGTACCTGTTACTGTCAAAACAGCGGAATCCGTCGAGGGCTAGCTGATGGTATCAGGTTCAAAGCGAAGCGCCACCGAGTTCAGACAGTGGCGTTCGCCAGTGGGCGGCGGACCATCTTCAAATACATGCCCCAGATGGGCATCGCAGCGGGCACAGCGGATTTCGACCCGGCTCATGCCGTGGCTGTTGTCGCGCAGGCGTTTGATGTTCTCTGGAATGGCTTCTTGCCAGAAGCTGGGCCAGCCGCAACCGGCATCGAACTTGGTGCTGGAGTGAAACAGCAGATTGCCGCAGCAGACGCAATGGTAGCGGCCTTTCTCCCAGTGCTGTTCATACTCACCGGAGAATGGACGTTCTGTCCCGGCCTGGCGTGTCACCCGGTATTGCTCGTCGGTGAGCTGACTGCGCCATTCTGCATCGCTTTTATGAACGGGGTTCGTCATGATGGTAGACTCTGGCTGATAATGTCTTTTTCTAGCATCAAATGTGTCTGATGGGAAGCTTTTTGTCATGGCCGGCGGCTGTAGGGCTTGGCAAACGGCGGTGCTTCCGCCAGACTGTTGTCATATGAACGGCACGCCTGCGTTGGTCTGGTGGCCTGGTAAACAAGGGTAAGACTTTATGCCATATGTAAAGCGGAATGACGTCGGCGACATTGTTGCCATCTATCAGGCAGCAGAAGAGGGTGTCAGCGAATTTTTGCCACAGCACAGCCCGGAAATAGCCCGCTTTCTGGGGCAAGAAGAAGATGCTTCACTGTTCTCCGGCCTGGATAACGAGCTGGTGCGGGTGCTGGAAGACTTGATAGACACCCTGATCACCAAGAATGTGCTCCGCATTACGGACCTGCCGACTGAAGCCCAGCAGAAACTGCTGGCACGCAAACGCTTGCGTCATCAGCTGGGGAATCGCCTGACGGGCCTGCTGGGTCATGACGACGATCTGATCTGAGCTGCATGTTCCAGCTGGCAAGCCCGGTAACCGCCGGCATTGAAATCAAGAAAAGCCGCTTTATTGCCTGGGTCGGGCCGGCGGCTGACCGGCAAGAAGCCAGGCAGATTGTGCAGAATTTGCGGTTGCAGCACCCGGATGCGGGTCATGTGTGCTGGGCGCTGATCACCACGCAGGACTCCGGCATGGATGACGATGGCGAACCGGCAGGCACTGCCGCCAAACCCATCTACAACGTACTGACCCACAAGCAGTTATCCAATGTGCTGGGCGTGGTTGTCCGTTACTGGGGCGGCGTCAAACTGGGGGCTGGCGGCCTGACCCGTGCCTATGGCCAGGTAGTCAGCGATGCCTTGAAACTGGCGGAGCTGGTCCCGGTAGTGACGTTTGTGGTGTTGTCCGGGCAGGTGCCGTTTGCCAGTGAAGCCGGGTTTCGTCGCCTGTGTCAGCAATTCCAGGCCGAGGTGCTCTCGGTGGCGTATGCCGAGCAGGTGCTGGTCACGCTGCGTTTGCCGGAAGACCAACTGGCCGGCTTTGATGTTGCTGCCAGCAATTTTCTCAAGGGCCAGTGGCACAGCCGGCCGCTGACCTGAATCTGATGGCTTGCCCGATAGCGGCAAGCCAGCTACATCATTGACCCCTGTGTGATTTTCTTATGTCATGTTCCTTGCGTATTCTGGGTGTGCCGGGCAGCTTGCGTGCAGCGTCGGTCAATCGCCGTTTGTTACAGTTGCTGGCCGGTCAAATGCCTGACGGAATGGGCATGTCTCTTTACGCGCAGCTGGGCGAGCTGCCGTTGTTTAACCCGGATGTAGAGTTTCCGCCGCCTGCTGCCGTGGTGCACTGGATGACGGCTTTGCAAAGGGCCGATATCGTGCTGATTGCCAGCCCCGAGTATGCGCACGGGGTTACCGGCGTCATCAAGAATGCGCTCGACTGGGCGGTGAGTAGCGAGGTAATGGTCAACAAGCCGGTGCTGGTGCTAAATGCGTCCCCGCGGGCGCAGCATGCAGATGCGGCGCTACGCGAGACACTGGCGGTCATGAATGCACGCCTGATGACTGAAGCAAGTGTGGTGTTTCCGATGCTCGGTTATCGGGGCACCGATGAGGCGCTGCTGGCCTCACCGGATTTTGTGCAGGCACGGTGTCAGGTGTTTGAGGTTGTCAGTCGGCTAGCAACGCATCCGGCTGGGGCTGCGCCGTCAGCGTCATGATCTGCACAGCATGGCGGGTGGTGTCACTGAGGAAGCACAACAGGTCACGGGTGTCGACGGACAGGGTTTCTGTATTCACCAGCGGGTGACTCAGGATGCTGACCGCATCGGCCAGGGCGGTATCCAGAATGACCTCAACACCGCAGTCGACATCGTTGACCAGGGCCAGCAATGACACGGCGCCTGGCGTAATCCCCAGATACCGCATCAGCCGTTCCGGTGATGCAAAGGTCAGTCCTTTGACCCCCAGCAGTTCTCCCAGTTGTTTCAGGTTCACACTGGCATGATCCGGTATGGTGACCAGAAAGTGCCGTTTGCCTTTGCCGTCTCTCAGAAACAGGTTTTTGGTCTCTGCCCCCGGTAAATCCGGGCACAGGGCGCGCGCCTCTTCGCAGGTAAACACCGGCGGGTGAAAAAAGCGCTGATAGCGGACCCTGGCCTGGTCGAGCAGGTCGATGAGTTGTCCGGTGGTGTGCGGGATGGGGTCTGTCATGGTATCAACCTTACGGGGTGGGCTGGCGATGCTGCAGGGTATGCATCCATTTCAGCAGCAACTGGTTCAGGGTGACCTGCTCGGCCGGTGTCAGACCGGCCAGAATCTGTTCTTCATTGCGCAAATGCAGTTCTACGAGTTCATTGATCAATGCGAGTCCGGCATCGGTGATGCCGACCAGTGTCCCGCGCCGGTCGGTAGGGTGTTTCTCCCGGGTCACCAGACCCGCGGTTTCCAGACGGTCGATGCGGTTGGTCATGCCGCCTGAACTGATCATGGCGGTTTCGTAGAGCTCGGTCGGGGTCAGCCTGTAAGGGGCGCCGGCGCGTCGCAAGGTGGCAAGAACGTCAAATTCGCCGGGCTGCAAGCCAAACCGGGCAAACAGCGGGCTCAGGTGCTGCTGGGTGATGAGAAGCGTCAGTGCCTGCAGGCGGCCCAGCAGCTCCATCGGAAAAGGATCGAGGTCGGGCCTTTCCTTGCGCCACTGCGCCGCTGCATGGCTGGCACGATCGGTCAATGAGGTATCAAGAGTCATGATGTCTGGCCAAAGGTCTGGGTCGGGATGTGTGCCGTCATTTTAGCGGTTTCCGCGGAATTTGCCCTGCATATACGCTGCCCAGTACCAGCAAGGCACCGATCAGCTGCAAGTGGCTCATCTGCTGGTCCAGTACCAGAAAGCCGATCAGGGTGGCGACGACCGGACTTAACAGGCTGAGCATGGTGACAGAAGTGACCGATAACTTCTGGATGCCGCGAAACCACAGGGTATAGGCAATGCCGGAGCCGGCAATGGCCAGATAGGCAAAGCCGGCCAGGTGGTGCCACGTGAGATTGGCAACAGGGGGTTCAAAGACACAGGCCAGCGGCAGCAGGAACAGCCCGCCCATGGAGAGTTGCCAGGCGGTGATGGTACGTAAATCCAGGTTGCCGCACCATTTACGGGTAAAAATGGTACCGGTTGCCGTGCAGGCTGCCCCCACCAGGGCGGCGATGATGCCGATGCTGTCGAGCCGGGCAGACGGGGTCAGTACCATCAGGGCGACACCGCTCAGGCCAGCAATGGCCGCCAGCCAGCTGCGCCGGGTGGGTTGCTGGTGCAGGACCAGCCAGGACAGTACACCGACCACCAGCGGCTGGATGGCCCCCAGCGTGGCGGCGACTCCGCCCGGCAAGCGGTAGGCCGAAATGAACAACAAGGCCTGGAAAATACCGATGTTGAGCATCCCCAGTAGCAGCAGTTTGCCCCACATGGCGCGTGGTGGTTGCGACTTGAGGGTGATCAGCATCAGCAACCCCATCGGCAACGCCCTGACGGCTGCTGCCGTGAGCGGGTGGTTTGCCGGGAGCAGCTGTGTGGTCACGATATAGGTGGTCCCCCAGATGCAGGGGCCGATGGCCGTGATCAGGGTATCCAGTATGGGGTGGCGAGTGTCGGACATGGGATTCTTTGCAAGCAATAATGTGTTTTATCTTAACATAAAGATACTTTATATAAAGATATTTTGCACGCCGCATATTTACACTTTATTTATATGATGCGTCTGAATCTAAGCATCTTTTTTGCCTTAAAGACGCTATCGTTAGCACATGGACACGTTTAACCGATTTTTCTCCCGTTTCAGACAATTACCAGACCCGCTGTGGGCGCTGCTGGCCATTGCACTGACGACCCTGATTGGCGCACTGCTTCACCCCTGGGTGGATCAGGCCAATACGGTGATGCTGTATTTGCTGACGGTGGTACTGGTGGCCTGCACCCTGAATCGGCTGTCGGTCTACCTGACCGTGATGCTCTCTGTGGGCATGTTCGACTTCTTCTTTGTCCCCCCACATTTTTCCTTTGCCGTATCGGATGCCCAGTACCTGATCACCTTTGGGGTGATGATGGTGACTGGCGGACTGATTGCCGGGCTCACTGCCAACCTGAAGCGCCAGGTGGGGCTGAATGCCGAAGGGGCGGTGCAGTCGCGCCGTTTGTACGTGCTGGCCGAAGCACTGGCCGGGGTCACCACCACCGATGAGGTCATGAAGGTGGTGCGCGGTTTTGCCGAGGAAATCGGATTACGGGTGCTGTTCCATTTGCCGCTACTGGACAAGAGCGACATCCGTGATGGCGTGGATGCCTCGATCCTGCAGGCCACCATTCAGCACGGGGCGGTGGTGGAAACCGGCGGGCTGCATTCGGCCGCGGGGACTGCCATGATCCTGCCGCTGTGTGCGCAGCAGGGGTGTACCGGTGCCATGGTAGTGGCAGCCAACAAGCAGCACCCCAGCTGGCTGAATGTGCACCGGTCACTGCTGCAGACCATTGCCTCGCTGACGGCGATTGCGCTGGAGCGCTTGCACTTCGAGTCTCTGGCGCGCCAGACCCAGCTGGACATGATGTCGGAACGGCTGCGCAGTTCGGTGTTGTCTGCGCTATCACATGATTTGCGTACCCCGCTGACCTCGCTGGTCGGGCTGGCCGATACGCTGGTGCTGCACAAAGAAGGGGCCAACGATGACCAGCAGAACCTGATGCTGGCCTTGCAGACCCAGGCGCATGCCATTAGTCATCTGGTGACCAATCTGCTGGAAATGGCACGTCTGCATGCCGGCAAGGTGCGGTTGAACAAAGACTGGCAATTGCTGGAAGAGGCCATTGGCGGCGCCTTGCATCTGTTGTCCGGCGTATTGTCTGCCCACGAGGTCCGTATCCGGATCGACCCCGATATGCCGCTGGTAGCCTTTGATGCCGTCCTGATGGAGCGCGTGATCGGCAACCTGCTGGAAAACAGCGCCAAATACGCCCCAGCCGGGAGTGTGATCACGGTATCGGTCGGCGTGGATGCCGCTGGTGCGTTTATCTCGGTAGAGGACGAAGGAATCGGGTTCCCGCCGGACATGCTGGACAGCGTGTTTGACATGTTTGTGCGTGGGCAAATCGAGTCCGCCACCCCGGGGGTCGGGTTGGGCCTGGCGATTGCCAAGGCCATTGTCGATGCGCACGAAGGCCGTATTGTGGCTGAAAACAGGCAAGATGCCACCGGCAAGGTGGTGGGTAGCCGGGTGATATGTCATTTGCCGCTCGGCACGCCACCCGACATCGAATCGGAATAAGCCGCGAGACAGCATGGAACACCAGCACATTGTATTGATTGAAGATGACGCGCAAATCCGCCGCTTTGTACGCAGCGCGCTGGAAGGCGAGGGCTACAAGGTACACGAGGCCGATACCGCAGCCCGTGGCCTGATCGAGGCTGGGACGCGCAAGCCGGACTTGCTGATTGTGGACCTGGGTTTACCGGACCTGGATGGCGTGAGCCTGATCCGGGATTTTCGCAGCTGGTCTCAGCAGCCGGTGCTGATTTTATCTGCGCGGGTGGATGAATCCGACAAGATTGAAGCACTGGACGCCGGCGGGGATGACTACCTGACCAAGCCTTTCGGGGTGGGCGAGTTGCTGGCACGTGTGCGTGCCCTGTTGCGCCGGCGTACCCAGCTGCAAGACGAGCCGCCGCTACTGGAGTTTGGTGAAGTGTGCGTGGATTTGGCACACCGCAAGGTGATGCGCAACGCCGAAGAAGTGCATCTGACGCCGATTGAATACCGTCTATTGCTGGCCATGATCGGCAATGCGGGCAAGGTGCTCACCCATCGCAGCCTGATGCAAAGCGTATGGGGACCCAACCATACCGAGAGCGGGCATTACCTGCGGATTTATGTCAGCCGTTTGCGGCAGAAGCTGGAAGTCGACCCTGCGCGACCACAGCATTTCCTGACCGAAACCGGCGTTGGATACCGTTTTGAAACGGGCAACTAAACCGGGTTGCCTGCGTTGTTATTGATGTTGTTGATACGTTTACCGTAGTGGAGTTTCTCATGTCACACAATCAAGGCCGGACCGCGACCTTAACGCTGGCTGCACTGGGCGTGGTTTACGGGGATATTGGTACTAGTCCGCTGTATACCATGAAGGAGATCTTTGATGGCGGGCATCATCCGGTACCCATTACGCCTGACAATATATTGGGTATGCTGTCGCTGATTTTCTGGTCACTGATGATTGTGGTCAGCCTGAAATATGTACTGTTCATCATGCGGGCAGACAACCACGGCGAAGGCGGCATCATGGCGCTGATGGCCCAGGTGCGGCATGCCCTGCCGGAGGCGCGCATCACCGGCCCTCTGATGTTTCTAGGGCTTTTCGGCGCGGCCCTGTTCTATGGGGATAGCGTACTGACGCCAGCCATTTCAGTGTTGTCTGCAGTCGAAGGACTGGAGATCGCCGCCCCAGGGTTGCAGACGTATGTAATACCGATTGCCTTGACCATTCTGCTGGGGCTGTTTGTCATGCAGAAATACGGTACCGCCAAGGTGGGAACCCTGTTCGGACCTGTCATCGTTATCTGGTTTGTGGTGCTGGGTGGGTTGGGTATCCAGCATATCCTCGCCACGCCTGCCGTGCTTTCGGCCCTGAACCCGATGCATGCGGCGATGTTTTTCGTCAAACAGCCGCTGTTGGGGTTCTTTTCTCTGGCTGCCGCCGTGCTGGCGCTGACGGGCGGTGAAGCGTTATATGCCGACATGGGGCACTTCGGACGCAAGCCGGTGCAGATCGGCTGGTTCGGCATCGTACTCCCGGGGCTGGTCCTGAATTACTTTGGCCAGGGTGCGTTACTGATGCAGACACCCGCTGCCATTCGTAACCCGTTCTACCTGATGGCTCCTGACTGGGCGTTGATCCCGATGGTGGTGTTGGCTACCCTGGCCACCGTGATTGCTTCCCAGGCAGTGATTTCCGGGGCGTACTCGGTTACCCAGCAGGCCATCCAGCTCGGTTATTTGCCTCGCATGAACATTCAGCATACCTCGCACCATGAAAAAGGCCAGGTATATGTGGCAGGGATCAACTGGTCATTGCTGGTGGCGGTTGCCGTGCTGGTGATCGGTTTCGGGTCTTCTTCCAGTCTGGCAGCCGCCTACGGCATTGCCGTAACCGGTACCATGGCGATTACGACCATTCTCGCCGCGATTGTCGTGCGCAAGCTGTGGGGATGGCCTCGTTGGCTGGCCATTCTGGTGGCGGGCAGTTTTTTGCTGGTCGACCTGGCGTATTTCAGTGCCAACCTGACCAAACTGTTCCTGGGCGGCTGGTTCCCGCTGGCGCTGGCGACCTTGCTGTTCATCATGATGACCACCTGGTTCAAGGGTCGGGCCTTGCTGAACTACCATCGTGAAAACGACACCATGCCGCTGGATGTGTTTGTCGAAAGCATTGGCGGCGCCGCACCGACCGTACCCGGTACCGCGGTGTTCCTGACCAGCAACCCGGACCGTACCCCGCATGCGCTGCTGCATAGCCTGAAACACTACAAGAGTATTCACGAGCGGGTGGTGATTCTGACCGTGGATACGCTGGATAACCCGTATGTGCCGATGCAGGATCGGGTGAGTGTGAAACAGCTGAACGACCATTTCTGGCAAGTAACAGTGCACTTTGGCTTTATGGATCAACCCCTGTTGCCGGATACCCTGCAGGAAACGACCAAACATGGTCTGGAACTGGATGAGATGGATACCTCATTCTTCCTCGGGCGGGAAACACTGGTCAAGCAGGTGGGGATGGGCTGGAGCGGCTGGCGTGCCAAGATGTTCATGACCATGTTCAAGAATGCCGGCAGTGCAGCCAGCTATTTTGGCCTGCCACCAAACCGGGTGGTCGAGCTGGGGTCACAGATCGTCTTGTAAGGCGGGAGGCGGGCATGGTCGCCAGTCGGTCATGCCCGCAGTCTTTGACCGAATTGGCAATGCCTGCCGGTGTAGCGGCAAGCAGTCTCGATACAAACTACCGGCGGGGTCTAAATTACAAGATACCCACGCCGGACACTTCCCGGGCCAGATTGGCCGCCGCGTTGTCGGTCATGCTGCCGACAAAATCCAGTACCGTCATATAGCAGGCATACAACCCGTCTTCCACCGGCAGGTGACGGTCCAGCAGCGACAGCTGGATTTTCTCGCGGGTCGACATGGCCGCTTCGCCTTGCGTGACCAGCGTGTGCACGCCGGGGATCAGTACATTCAGGATGGTGGCCATGCAGGGGTAGGCGGCGACTTCCGTCACCACCTTGCTACGGTGCCGGTACACCTTGCGGCTGGCCAGGTCTTTGGCGTCCAGCAGCGGTCGGTTGATTTCTTCCGGACACACGGCCAGCAGGTCTTTACCCTGGAACCGTCCTTCCAGCAGCGATTCATGGTGCGCCATGAACTTGTCAGCCAGAGCGGTCACGCATTTGCCTACCACCGTGCCGCGCAACAGGGCACATTTCTGGCGCGGGTCTGTAGTACGCCAGACGCGGTCATCCAGCCCGGCCAGCGGGGAGAGTAGGCGTTCGAATTCCTGCACATCCAGAATGCCGATTTCCACCGCGTCCTCGAGATCCAGAATCGCGTAGCAGACATCGTCTGCGGCTTCCATCAGGTACGAGAGCGGGTGGCGGGCCCAGCGGTTGGGGGACAATTCCGGCAGGCCGAGGGATTCGGCCACCGCGCGGAAGTACGGCAGTTCGGACTGGTACAGGTTGAACTTGCCTGGCTTGGGCGAGACATCTACCGTCCACGGGTATTTCATCAGGGCGCCCAGTGCTGCGGCCGTCAGGCGCATGCCGCCGTCGCGTTCGTACATCTCCAGCGCCGCCACCATGCGAAAGCCATGCGCATTGCCTTCATAGGTCTGCACGTCCAGGGTTTCGGTGGGGGATAGTCCTTGCAGAAACCGGGCGTTGGTCGGGTCCCGGAACCAGACGCGCAGGGCATCCTCACCGGTGTGGCCAAACGGCGGGTTGCCGATGTCGTGCGCCAGGCAGGCGACTTGCACAATCGCCCCGATATCAAACGGGGTGAACCCCTCAGGCAGCAAGCCGTGTTCGCTCATCGCCGCGCCGACGCGGTTACCCAGCGAGCGGCCTACGGAAGCGACTTCTACGCTGTGGGTCAAGCGGTTGTGGGTATGGTCATGGGTGGCCAGCGGATGAACCTGGGTTTTGCGCCCCAGTCGCCGGAAGGCACTGGAAAACACAACCCGGTCATGGTCGATATGGAAGTCGGACCGTAGCCCAGCCGCCCCTTCTGCCGTGGCTGGCGAGACGGTGGCGCTGACCTTGCCATCCATCAGCCGGAAGCGGGTGCTGGACAGCAGGCTGTTCCAGTTCATGCGGGGTGTCGGGGTCATGGGGTGTCGTCCGTTTCCGTCGGGGCTTGCAAAGATTGCCATAAAGCCAGTTCGCGCTGATAGGTGCGCAGGGCTTCTGCGTAGAGGTCCAACACACAATTGTCACAACCGCTGTCGCAGCATTCGCCCTCTGCGGGTGGCTCGGGTGGTAGCGGTGGCTGGTTGTCCAGCGGGCTGTGCGTGCTCATAGTTCGTCCAGTGCCGTATCCAGATGCAGCTGCTCAGCCCAGCTGTCGATCTGCCAGCCCCGGGCCGGGCTATGGCTCAGCCAGTTCAGCGCCGCATTCGGGATCGGGAAGGTTCTTGGCGCATGCAGCGGTTGTTCGGATATCCAGCGATGCACAATGTCCAGCACGCCCCCGTGGGTGACGATCAGGACAAACTCCCCGCGGTGCTGGTTGGCGATTTTCTGCATCAGGCGGGTGATGCGGTCGTGCAGGGCTTGCAAGGATTCCCCGGTGCCACCGGTGAATCCGGTATCCCGCTGATGATATTGCCGGGTTTCCTGCGGGTAGTCACGTGCCATTTCTTCCGGGTTTAACCCTTGCAGCACGCCGTAATGACGTTCTCGTAATGCCGGGGTGGCCATCGGTAACAGGCCGGTACGTCTGGCCAAAGGAGCCGCCGTCTGGCGGGTACGGGTCAGGTCACTGACGTACAGGGCCGAGAAGGGATGCTCCGGCAGATGCCTGGCGACCAGCTCGGCCTGTTTCAGCCCGTGCTCGTTAAGCGGAATATCGGTGTGTCCCTGCAGGCGTCGGGCGACGTTCCAGTCGGTTTCACCGTGGCGGATCAGGCAAAAGCGGGTAACAGTATTCATGTATTTATTTTAGCATGCCGGCCCGGTGGATTCACGGGCAGGGGAGGGGTAACGTTCGGTCAGACGGACTGCTGGGGCCCAGAAAAGCAAAAACCCGCAATTTGAACTTGCGGGTTTGACGACAGGTGAGACTTATTTTCTGAAAATAAACAAAGCCCAAGCCATGATTTGCTCCTTTCAACTTCTGGCGTTGTATCGCTTTGTGAGCGATACTCACCCCAATGCAAATGGCAGTTCATGCGTTTTGCCATGGGGGACGCTGTACGTGGGCGGTTGCAACCCTTGCCACTAGACATGACAACCACCGGCCACGGATTGCACAGCAGCTAAAACGCTCCGTTCCGGCCCATGCCATCCGGATGACGGCATGCTTGGTTACTAATGTAACGCCTTCATATTACAGGAATATTGCGCTGCATCAAAATAATTGATCAAATGGTCAGCTTTTTGTTGTAAACATTACACAGACATTTTTGGGAAGACATCTTTACATGCGGTTTGAGCACCTGATAGAAATCAACGACTTCATGAACCCTTTGCTTACGCCGCTGACGCTGGCGCAACTCTGGCAGGGGCTGGTATTGCGGGCGGAATCTCCGCAGCTGTTCCAGCCGCAAATTGATCAGGTCAACCTGCTGGACCGGGGAGAAAACTGGCTGGAGCGCGAGCTGCACTTCGGGCAACTGGTGGTGCGTGACCGCATCCTGTTCGAACCCATGGTGCGGATCGAATACCAGACGGCAGCCAATGACCAGCATGATGGCGGCTCATTGATCATGCAGATTGAAATGCCCGAGCCGGAACAGCTGTTTGTCCGGTTTATTTACACCACCAGCCTGTCAGAAACCGCCACCAGCAACGGGGTGAATCTGGCCAGCTACGTGCGTAACGCCTATCAGCAGAACGACATGGACACCATCAGCATCATCCGGGAAATGGCCGAACAGGGCGCCCTGCCGACCGATGTACTGGACCCGGATGCCATCAGGCACTGATCCATGATCAAGACAAGCACACGGGCAGACTTGGCGCCTGCCCGGTGTGGATGGATTAGCGGGCTTCCAGTCTGGCGTAGGTCAGCATCAGCCACTTGACGCCGGCGCTGGCAAAATTGACCTGCACCCGGGCATCTTCTCCGCTGCCTTCGGCCGCAATGATGACGCCGGGGCCGAATTTCTGGTGCTGCACACTCTGGCCGACCCGGAAACCTTGCAGATCTCGGTTGCTCGTACCATTGCTGCTACCGTAACCGGCCGATGGCTGGCTGTGATTCAGTGTGGGTGCCTTGCGATTGATCCATTGCACCAGGGCTTCGGGTATTTCCCGCATGAAGCGGCTGGGCAGGTTATAACGGGTCTGGCCGAACAGTTGCCGTTGCGAAGCCAGCGTCAGGTACAGGCGCTGGCGGGCCCGGGTAATGGCCACATACATCAGACGGCGTTCTTCACCCACGCCATCTTCCGCCATGATGCTGTTTTCGTGCGGGAACAATCCTTCTTCCAGTCCACAGACAAACACCGCGTCAAATTCTAGCCCTTTGGCGGCGTGTACCGTCATCAGCTGCAGGGCATCGGCCGCGACTTCGGCCTGATGTTCGCCGGCTTCCAGTGAGGCATGGGCCAGAAAGTCTTCTACGCTGCCTTCAGGGACTTCGTGCTGGAAGTTCTGCGCTGCGTTGATCAGTTCCTCCAGGTTTTCCAGCCGGTCTTCGCTGTCTTTCTCGGCACGGTAGTAGTCGCGCAGGCCGGAACGATCCAGCAGGACGTCGATTTTTTCCGGCAGCGGTAGTGCCGCTATCTCGTTCGATAGTGCTTCAATCAGGTTCACAAACACGGCAATCTTGGCACCCGCCGCTCCGCTGGGGGGACGGCTGCAGCAGGCGTTCCAAAGCGACAGCCCGCCCTCGCGCGAGGCCACTTGCACGGTTTCCAGTGTCCGTGCGCCAATGCCGCGCGCCGGAAAGTTCACCACCCGCAACCAGGCCCCGTCATCGTCCCGGTTGGCGGTCAGCCGCAGGTAGGCCAGTGCGTGCTTGATCTCTTGCCGTTCAAAGAAGCGCAAGCCGCCATACACGCGGTAAGGTACGTTGGCGGCAAACAGCTGGTGTTCCAGCAGGCGGGATTGCGCGTTGGAACGGTACAGAATGGCCATGTTGTTCAGCGCGTGGCCTTCGCGATGCAATTGCCGCACTTCTTCGACAATGAATTGTGCTTCTTCGGCATCGGTCAGCGCCTCGAAAGCGCGGATCGGTTCACCCGGCCCGGCTGCGGTCCACAGGTTTTTGCCCAGCCGGCCATCGTTGTTTTCGATCAAGGCGTTGGCGGCGTCCAGAATATTGCCGAACGAACGGTAATTTTGTTCCAGACGGATAAAATGCTCGATCTTGAATTCGCGCTCGAAGTCGCGCATGTTGCCTACGTTGGCACCACGGAAGGCATAGATAGACTGGTCGTCATCCCCGACGGCAAACATGGCACTGCCGCTGCCGGCCAGCAGTTTCAGCCACTGGTATTGCAAGCGGTTGGTATCCTGGAACTCGTCCACCAGGATGTGCTGGAAGCGGTGCTGGTAGTGTTCCCGCAGCACCGCATTGCGGGATAGCAGTTCATAGGCACGCAGCAGCAATTCGGCAAAATCGACCACGCCTTCCCGGTTGCACTGGGCATCGTACTCGGCATAGATTTCCACCATCCGCCGGCTGGCCGGGTCAAAGCTGTCGCACTCGTGAGCCCGCAGCCCGGCTTCTTTCTTGCCATTGATGAAATGCTGTACCTGTTTTGGCGGGGTACGCTCTTCATCAATATTGAGCGCACGCATTACCCGTTTCAGCAAGGAGAGCTGGTCTTGCATGTCCAGAATCTGGAAGGTCTGCGGCAGGCCGCACTCGCGATGATGGGCACGCAGCAGGCGGTTACACAACCCGTGAAACGTACCGATCCACATGCCGCGCACATTGATGGGCAGCATGGCCGACAGCCTCGTGAGCATTTCCTTGGCGGCTTTGTTGGTAAACGTGACCCCCATGATCCCAAACGGGCTGACATGGCCGTTATCGATCAGCCAGGCAATGCGCGTGGTCAGTACGCGTGTCTTGCCGCTTCCGGCACCTGCCAGAATCAGGGCAGAGGCGTGCGGCAGGGTGACGGCTGCAAGTTGTTCGGGGTTCAGGCCGGTCAGATATTCGGTACGCATCGTTTACCAACGGTGTAAAAGGTGGAATGTGCGTATTGTACCCGTATTTCTAGTAGAACGGATGTTCTGTTTTGATGGGTTTACAAGGTGCCTGCGGCCAGTTGTTGCAGGTAGATGAATTCGGGTGCTTCGACGCCGGCTTGCTGGCGAATCGCTACCAGTTCGGGGGATTCAAAGAAATTTCTGGCCTGGGTCAGAGATTGCCAGCGGGAAAAATGCACGATCTTGTTGGCATCGTGCTCGTCACGCAGTACCTGATAACTGATTTCGCCTGCCGCTTTGCGGATGCCGGCCGCCTGGTCGAAAATGGCTTTCCAGGCCGGGTAGTCTTTTACCGCGTGGATAATCAGAACGTGTTCCATATGGCCCTTGTAGTACTACCCAGTTACTGGTGATGTTTCGTTTGTCTGACAGGAGGGGTGTTGCTTGTCGGCAGTTTCGTGCCATCTGACAAGACACCTCCCCGTGTCGGGTATCTCAAACGGATGGTCTAGCCTTCGTCCTCGGCCAGGGCATCTTCGACTTCGCTGGCGGCGGCTTCAAAATGCAGGCGTGCGGCGTCGTGTTCTTCCAGCTGGGTCAGCAGGCGAGCCAGTTCGATATGGGTCACGGCCGAGCTGGCCACGGCCAGGCTGGCTTCCAGATAGCTGCGGGATTTGCCCCAGAGCTGTTGCTGTTTGCACAGGCGGCCCAGCGTCAGTAGCAGGCTGGCGTCGTTCGGGTGCTGCTTGAGCCAGTCTTCCGCTTGCTGGATGCGGGCCAGCAGTTCCTTGCCGGACAAGCCTTCGGCCGGCTGGGCAAAGGCCAGTGCCAAGCCTGGTTCCCACTGGTTTTTCAGTGCATCGGCAATCAGTTCGCCAGCCTGGTCATATTGCTGCCAGCTGTTGAGCTTTTTGCTGGCGGCCAGCACCAGTTTCGGATCTTTCTGCAGGCTGTCGTCCAGTTTGTGCCAGAAACGCTTGAACTGGCTGGCGTCGCGGATTTCGTCCTGCAGTTGCTGGGCCAGTGCGTGCCGACGCATGCGGATGGCCTGTGCCGGGTTGATGGCTTCGCTTTTTTCCAGTTGCTCGATCAGGGGCGGAATCAGGGCGTGCTGGCCCAGTTGCTGACGCGCAGTCAACTCCAGACGCAGGGCTGTCGTCAGCTTGGGGGCAATGCTCTGTGCGTTGGCCAGCGTGTCCAGTGCGTCTTCGAACTTGTGTTCCTTGATCTGCATGTTGGCGGTGGTCATCAGGCGGGCCAGCTGGGTGTCTTCCAGCGCCAGTTCGCTGCGAGCCAGGTAAGCGTCCCGCTTGTCGATGTTCTTGATGGCATCGGAAGAAGCCGCAGCAACCAGTGCGCTGATGGCACGTGGTTTGGCGTCGATTTCCAGATCCAGTGCTTTGGCGGCAATACGTTCTGCCCGGGCGTAGCGTCCTTCAAAAAAGGCGACCAGGGCGTCTTGCATGTGCTGCAGCGATTCTGCCTTCTTGCGGCGTTCGTGAAACGCCCGTACCTTGTGGGGCAGGGCAATGGTGGTGGCGATGGCACGTACGATAAAGTACACCACTACAAACGCCAGCACGGTAAAGAACACCAGCGCATTAAAGCTGACGTCTATCCGGTATGGCGGGATGATCAGGATGGCATAGCCGGTGTTGACCTTGGTGACCAGGGTCAGCGCAACCGCCAGTGCAAACAGGGCGAGGGTCCAGAATAAAGCTCTCATTGCGCCTTGCCTCCTGCAACCGGCGTGGTGGCAACGTCGTTCTGGGCGGCTTTCAGGTTAGAGAGCGCTGTCAGACTCTGGGCCAGGTCGGGCAGCGTCACGTGGATGTCGGTGGCGCTCAGACGGTTGAGGGTCTGAATGGCGTTGGTGACTTCACCTGCCTGGCGGTCAAAGTAATTGGACATGATCAGGCGTGCCGCACCCAGATCGGTACGGAAACTGTTCTGATCCCGCTGCAGCAGGGCGGTGCGGGCGGCAATCAGGCGCAGCTTGATGTTCTCGCGGATGAAGTACGTCTGCTCGGCCGGCAGCAGCGGGGCGTCCGGCTTGTCGATGCGACGGATGCGGATCAGCTGTTTCAGTTCGCTCCAGATTTCACCGCCCATGTTTTTATACCATGGGCTTTCGCCGGCCGGTACATCCGGCGTGGCGACCGGCTTGGTTTGCGGTTTGGCATCAATCACGAACGGCAGGCTGTCGACGTTGGCCAGCAGGTTGTCCAGTTTGAGCGTCATGCCTTCGCTGTCAATGTCCGGCAAGGCCTTGAGCGCTTCGATATCCTTGGTCAGTGCTTGGCGCAAGGGGATGAAACGCAGGCTGTCAAAACCGGTCAGGCGGGATTGCGCGCCTTCCAGTGCCACCAGGGCGGCACGCGGGTTGCTGGCAATCTGGATCTGCTGGCTGGCGGCCATCAACAGTTGCTCGATTTCGGCCAGTAGCAGGTTGTCCCGGTGCTGGGACAAATCCTGATACAGCGTGTTTAGGGTGTTCTGCTGGCTTTGGGCCTCTGCCAGACGGGATTCCACCACGGCCAGGCGGACGCGTTCGTTCTGGCGGTCGCGGTCCAGCTTGTCGAGTTCGATGCGGCTTTCGCGCAGGAAGGCTTCGGTCTGGGCCAGTTTCTTGCCGACTTCCAGTTGGGCTTGGGTCAGCTGTTTGCGGTTGTCGGCCCATTGCCATGCAATCACGCCCAGCGCCACCAGGGCCACAATCAGGGTCGGGTTGAGTTTGTCCACCAGTCTGTCCCCCAGGCGGGAGGATGTCTGGGCGGGCGGGGTGGTTGGCGGTTGGCTTTGATAGTCAGACATGGCTGTTTCGGTAATATGGCGAATGGATGGTGGAGACTTTAACACGTCCGCAAGCGTCAGGAGTAGGGACTTGTCGTCTGTTGCGGCAGAAACCACGACAAATGCCCCCAATTCGTTCAGCGTGTCGGCGATTCTGGGCTGGCCGGTAGCGACGGGGACGGATTGTAGCTGCTTCTTCAGCGTATCTCCACCGGCAGTCATCAGGTACCGTGCCGCCTCGCTGCTGGTGACCAGAATGGCGTCGGGCGGGTTGACCGCCATCAGGCTGGCCAGCCTGGCGGCCAGATCAAACGGTGGTGTACGTTTGTAACAGGTAATGTAGGTAACGTCGGCTCCCCGGGCGGAGAGGGTATCGCCTAGCGTCGGGCGGCCATCCTGGCCTCGGAAGATATAAATGCGCTTGCCGGACACCTGCTGCAACTCGGGCAGTGCCAGCACGCCTTCGGAATCAAAGCGCGTGGCGGGGCAAATGATCTGGTGAATGCCAGCCGCCCGAAGTGCCTGGGCGGTGGTTTTACCCACGGCAACGGCAGTGGTGGTAGCCGGCCATGGGGCCTGCGCCAGCAGGGTCGGCACCGCAAACTGTACGGCATTCGGGCTGACAAACACGGCAAAGGCGTGGTTGGCCAGGGCCACTGCAGCAGACGACAGTGCCTGGGTATTGTCTGGTGGCTGGATGTCCAGCAGCGGCAGCAATAGCGGTTCTCCACCCAGTTCCCTGACGAGCTGCATCTGTTCTTCGGCCTGGTCTACCGGCCGGGTGATCAAGATGCGTTTTCCGGACAAGGGAAGTGGCATGGAGAGATCCTTTTGAGTGGGTGGGTGCGTCCGGGTCAGGCCAGCGATGCCATGATCTTGTCGGCGCCCTGCTTGACCAGCGCCTCGGCCACGGATCCCCCCAGCTGGTTGGCTTCTGCCACTGCGTCGTCGCTAAGCGTAACAAACTGCTCGGCCGTCAGGATTCGGCTGCCATCGGGCTCGGCCACAAAGCCGCGCATCCGTAGCGCATTGCCTTCCAGTTCGGCAAAGCCACCCAGCGGGACCTGGCAGCTGCCGCCCAGTGTGCGGCTCATGGCCCGCTCTGCGGTTACACGGATGGTGGTCTCGCGATGCCCAAGGCTGGCGATCAGCTCGATCAGTTCTGGCTGGTCGTCTCGGCATTCAATGCCGACGGCGCCCTGGCCGACGGCTGGCAGGCTTTGTTCCGGGCTCAGGATGCCTTTGATGCGTTCCGGCAGGTTCAGGCGCTTGAGGCCGGCCACTGCCAGAATAATCGCGGCATACTGGCCTTCGTCCAGCTTGCGCAAGCGGGTGCCCAGATTGCCGCGCAGCGGCTGAATGTTCAGGTGCGGATATTTGGCGCGCAACTGGCTTTCACGGCGCAGGCTGGAAGTCCCCACCACGCTGCCGGCAGGTAGTTCGTCCAGGCTGTTGTACTGGTTCGATACAAAAGCATCGCGCGGGTCTTCGCGCTCCAGAATGGCGGCCAGCGTGAATCCTTCCGGCAGGTGCATCGGCACGTCTTTCATCGAATGCACGGCGATATCGGCACGTCCGGCCATCATGGCGGCTTCCAGCTCCTTGACGAACAGGCCCTTGCCGCCGATTTTGGACAGCGTGACGTCCAGTATGCGGTCGCCCTGTGTGGTCATGCCCAGCAGGGTGACTTCAAGTGACGGGTAGGCTGCCTTGAGCAGATCGCGGACATGCTCGGCTTGCCACAAGGCCAGTGGACTTTCTCGGGTTGCAATGACCAGACGTTTAGGGGTAGACATAGAGTTCCTTGCCAGTTTTCCGTTCGGGGTGCCGGTGCAGTCTTGGCGAGTGCTGGCAGCCCCTGTTTACAGAAAGAATTGTAGCATGGGGTTGGGCGATTGCAGGGCGAGCGAGATGGTGTTTTCCTGATCCGTATCAGCATTGCGTGGATTTGCATGAATGCCACCCATGCATAAAAATGTTTTGCAGCGCGGTAGCAAATCGTGCAAGATAGGAAAAGTAGTATTACTACTTAAAAAATAAACAAAAAACAGTAGTAAGACTATTGTAAGGACAAGTGAATCCGTGTCGGCTTTCCCCGTGTAATTGCGCATGGGCAAACCGGCCGGGTCTTTGATAGACTTTGATGTGCCCTGCAGAAAGCTGCCCGCAACAACCGGACAGATAACGAGGGCCTGTTCACACTATTTTCTCGAGTGCGAACCGGGTGAAAACAACGTCAATCTAGACGCGTGACGACGCC
This sequence comes from Leeia oryzae DSM 17879, assembly GCF_000376945.1. Classification (GTDB taxonomy): domain Bacteria; phylum Pseudomonadota; class Gammaproteobacteria; order Burkholderiales; family Leeiaceae; genus Leeia; species Leeia oryzae. Next base: position 12,249 of record NZ_AQXU01000018.1, on the reverse strand, counting down.
CAGACTGGACGTCTGGGCGAGGAGCGCAACAACGAGTGACGTTGTTTTCACCCGGTTCCCTTCGGGTTGCGGCCAAAAAGGTCATGCGCCGCGTTGCGAAGCCTTGCCGGGGGCCTACCCCGACGGCGTTTCGCGCCTTGCGTATGACCTTTTTGTTCTGCAACGCATCTCGAGAAAATAGTGTGAACAGGCCCTAACAACATCAATGCAAAAAAATCAGCATCCATCGGCCCGTTGACCAGGCCGAACAAGAGATGTCTCAGCGATGCGTATCCGGATGATATGTATCGAATGTCGCTTAGTACGTACAGGGGAAAGTTCGTGGAAGAAGGTGCATTAGTATTACGGCGTGACAAAGACGCGCCATTGCAAGAAGACATTGCGTTGCTGGACCGCTTGCTGCAAGAGGTACTGGCCTGTGTGGAAGGCGAAGAAACCGGCGCGACCATTACCCGCATCCGGGATACCGCCCATGCCTTGGCAGAGGCACAGCCGGCAGAACGCGCCGCGCTGGAGGCCGAGCTGTCGCAGCTGTCGCACAGCAATACCGTAGCGCTGGTGCGTGCCTTTGGCTATTTCTCGCATCTGGCGAATATTGCAGAAGACCTGCACCACAACCGCCGTCGCCGCATTCACCGCATCGAAGGTTCAGCGCCACAACTGGGCAGCCTGCAGCATGTGTTGCAGCGCCTGGTAGAGAACGACATCAAGCCGGGTTCCGTGATCGAACTGTTGCAGAACGGCTGGCTGAGCCCGGTACTGACCGCACACCCGACCGAAGTGCAGCGCAAGAGCATTCTGGACTGCGAGCGTGAAATTGCCCGCTTGCTGACGGTGCGCAGCAACCCGTGGCTGGTGCCGGAAGAAAAAGAAGCCAATACCGAAGCCCTGCGCCGTCTGGTGCTGACCCTGTGGCAGTCGTCCGAAATCCGCAGCTTCAAGCTGACCGTGTTTGACGAAATCCGTAACGGGCTGGCCTACTACGACTATACCTTCCTGCAACAGTTGCCGGCCCTGTACATGCATCTGGAAGATGCGCTGTCCGAACAGCTGGGCGCCAGTGTTGAGCTACCTGCGTTCTTCCGCATGGGCAGCTGGATTGGTGGTGACCGCGACGGCAACCCGTTTGTGAACGCCGAAGTCCTGCGCTACGCCTTCAAGACCCAGGCCGAAGTCGCCTTCAAGCATTATTTCGAACTGCTGGCACGGCTGGAATCCCGCCTGATGCTGTCGACCCGCGAGGTGAATGTATCGCCTGCGCTGGCTGCCCTGGCGGCCAGCTCGGTGGTGCAACCGGAAAGCCGCAAGGACGAGCCTTACCGGCTGGCGTTCATGGCCATTCGCCAGAAACTGGCTGCCAAGGCCAGTGCCCTGGGGCTGGACGGTGTGGTGACCCAGTTTGAAGGCGCCGAGCCTTACGATACACCTGCAGCGTTTCTGGCTGACCTGGCCCTTGTCAGCGCATCGCTGGATTCACACAACAGTGGCTGGCTGAACGACGGCACCATTGCCCGTCTGCGCCGTGCCGTGCAGGTATTCGGTTTCCATCTGGCAACCATCGATGTGCGTCAGCATTCCGGTGTACACGAACGCATCGTGACTGAACTACTGGCATCAGCCGGGCTGGAGCATTATCCGGCACTGGACGAGCAGGCGCGCATCCGCGTGCTGTTGCGCGAGCTGACTTCGCCAAGGCCGTTGCGTTCACCGTATTTCAGCTACAGCGAAGAAACCGCCAAGGAACTGGCCATTTTTGATGCCATCCGCGACATTCGTCAGGCGTTTGGCAAGGATGCCATCGTGCATGCCATCATTTCCAACGCCAATAGCGCGTCGGATGTGCTGGAAGTGGCCCTGATCCAGAAAGAGTGCGGCATGTTGCGCCTGGCGCCGCAGGTCAAGGCCGACCTGATGGTGGTGCCGCTGTTTGAAACCATTGATGACCTGCAGCGCAGCGCCAGCATCATGCAGTCGCTGTTCGAGCTGCCGTTCTACCGTTCGCTGATCGATGCCAAGCGCGGCACCCAGGAAATCATGCTGGGCTATTCGGACAGTAACAAGGATGGCGGTTATCTGACCTCCAACTGGGAGCTGTATCAGGCCGAAGTGGCCCTGGTGAAGGTTTGCGACGCGGCTAACGTCAAGCTGCGCCTGTTCCATGGTCGTGGCGGCTCGGTAGGTCGCGGTGGTGGCCCAAGCTATGAAGCGATTCTGGCGCAGCCGGCCGGTACCGTGCGTGGTCAGATCCGCATTACCGAACAGGGCGAGGTGATTGCCTCCAAGTACGCCAACGCCGAGATCGGTTACCGTAACCTGGAAACCCTGGTGGCCGCGACACTGGAAGCCAGTCTGATCCATCCGCCGACTGACCTGACCGACCCGGCCTGGCTGACCGCCATGAGCGAGCTGTCCAATGCGTCGTTCCGCGCTTACCGCGGTCTGGTGTATGAAACAGCCGGTTTCGAGACCTATTTTGCCCAGGCTACCCCGATCAGCGAGATTGCCGCGCTGAACATCGGTAGCCGTCCGGTGGCGCGTGGCGGCTTCAAGGGCATCAGCTCTTTGCGCGCCATTCCCTGGGTATTCAGCTGGTCACAATCCCGTCTGATGATTCCGGGCTGGTACGGCTTTGGTACCGCAGTGGCCCGGTTTGTAGAGACGCATGGCGATGCTGGCTGGGAGCTGTTATCCCGCATGTATGCGGAATGGCCGTTCTTCAAGACCGTGCTGTCGAACATGGAGCAGGTGCTGGCCAAAACCAACCTGACCATCGCCGCCCGTTACGCCGAGCTGGTCGAAGACAAGACCTTGTCCGGGTCGGTGTTCGGTACCATCGTTTCTGAGTTGCAGCGCACCGTGGACGCCATCTTGCAGATTACCGGTAACGAGGCGCTGCTGTCCGGCAACCCGACACTGGCACGTAGTCTGAACACCCGCCTGCCGTATCTGGACGCCTTGTCGCATATCCAGGTGGAGTTGCTCAAACGCCTGCGTGGCGGGGACGAAGACCCTGCCATCAAGACCGCGATTCTTCAAACCATTAACGGGGTGTCGGCCGGCTTGAGAAACAGCGGTTAATCCGCCCGCCAGCCAACTGGACTCCATCCTGTCTGAAACGCCGGGGGCTGTCGCATGACGGCCCCTTGCTGTTTGTGCCGGTTGGCAGCCGCTGCAGCTGTCGCAATGCAGCAAAATCAAGGTATGATGTCACACGACATTACCCTATCTCTGTTCTAAGAAGAGCCACGAAATGACCCACGCCAATCTGGAAAACCTGAACGTGATCAGTCTGGATGACATGCCGTCCCCGGACGAGATCAAAGCCCGTGCCCCGCTGTCCGATCTGGCCGCCGCGACCGTCGAAGCCGGCCGCGCTACCCTGAAAAACATCCTGGATCGTCAAGACCCGCGCCTGTTTGTGGTGCTGGGTCCATGCTCCATCCATGATCCGGTGGCCGGCCTGGATTATGCCCGCCGCCTGAAAGTGCTGGCAGAGGAAGTCAGCGACGTGATGGTGCTGGTGATGCGGGTGTATTTCGAGAAGCCGCGTACCACCACTGGCTGGAAAGGGTATATCAACGACCCGTACATGGACGATTCTTTCCATATTGAACAGGGCATGGAAAAAGCACGCCGCTTCCTGCTGGACGTGAACGAGATCGGTTTGCCGGCAGCGACCGAAGCGCTGGACCCGATTTCCCCGCAATATCTGGGCGACCTGATCGCCTGGACGGCGATTGGTGCACGTACGTCAGAGTCTCAGACGCACCGCGAGATGTCGTCCGGCCTGTCGACCCCGGTCGGGTTCAAGAACGGCACCGATGGCTCGCTGGATGTCGCTTTGAACGCGATTGTCTCGGCCAGCAACCCGCACAGCTTCCTGGGTATTAACGGCCAGGGCCGCTCGGCCATCATCCGGACCCGCGGTAATGCCTACGGCCACGTGGTGCTGCGTGGCGGTGGCGGCCGTCCTAACTATGATTCCGTGAGCGTGGCGATTGCCGAAGGCGCGCTGAAAAAAGCCAAGCTACCGCAAAACATCGTGGTGGATTGCTCGCATGGCAACTCGTACAAGAAATACGAACTGCAACCGCTGGTGATGACCGATTGCATCAACCAGATCCGTGATGGCAACCAGTCGATTGTCGGCCTGATGATCGAAAGCAATATCGAAGCCGGCAACCAGTCGATTCCGGAAGACCTGAGTCAGCTGAAATACGGTTGCTCGGTGACGGATGCCTGTGTGGATTGGGCAACCACTGAGCAGATGATTCGGGACTCGGCCGCGTTGCTGCGCGGGCATCTGGGTGCACGAAAAGCCTGATTTCTGGCATGAAGGCATTCCCGCCCGTCGGGAATGCCGGTTTGTCCGCTGTCGATGTCGCATGCTTCGCCCGCTTCTGATGGTATCCACGCTTAAGTCTTGATAACGGTTGTATCCATGTCCCGTGTTGTCATTCTCCCGCTGATTGTGGCCTGTGCGCTGTTTATGGAGCACATGGATGCGACGGTCATCGCGACCTCGCTGCCCTCGCTGGCGCGTGATTTGGGGGAGGATCCGATCTCGCTGAAACTGGCGTTGACGGCATACGTGGTCGGACTGGGTGTGTTTATCCCCGTTTGCGGCTGGGTGGCAGACCGTTTTGGTTCGCGTACCGTGTTCAGCAGCGCCATCGTGATTTTCATGATTGGGTCGCTGTTGTGTGCCGCGTCGTCCAGCCTGCCGGCGTTTGTGGCGGCGCGCTTTCTGCAGGGTATCGGCGGGGCCATGATGGTGCCGGTCGGGCGCATCATCATTTTCCGGGCGGTGGACAAATCTGATCTGATTCGTGCCATCAGCTACCTTACCATTCCGGCGCTGATGGGGCCGGTGATCGGGCCGCCGCTGGGCGGGTTTATCACTACCTACTTCCATTGGCGCTGGATTTTTCTGGTCAACATTCCGATAAGCCTGGTGGGTTTGTATCTGGCGCACCGTTTTATCGACAATACCCGCCTGCCCACCTCAGACCCGCTGGACGTCAAAGGCTTCCTGCTGTCTGCCGTCGGTGGTTCGGCGTTCATGCTGGGCATGGCGCTGATGGGCAGCGGCCTGGTCGCCTTCTGGAAGGCAGGCCTTCTGTTGCTGGTGGGAGTGATCGCGTTGCTGGGTTACTGGCAGCACGCTAGGGTGCATCCCAAGCCGCTGATTGATTTCCGCTTCTTGCGTATTCCGACGTTTAGCGTCAGCGTGCTGGGCGGCTCGCTGTTCCGGATCGCGCTGGGGGCAGTGCCGTTTCTGCTGCCGCTGATGTTGCAGGAAGGGCTGAAATTCAGCCCCTTTGTTTCCGGACTGATTACCTGTGTGTCGGCCTTTACGGCGATTTTCATGAAAGGGCTGGGGACGCGCATTCTCAAGCGCTTCGGGTTCCGGCGCGTGCTGATCTGGAACGCGCTGTTGGCCGGACTGGGCGTGGCGGCCTATGGCTTCTTTAGCGCGCAAACCCCATTGATCTGGCTGGTGCTGGTGGTGGCGCTGGGCGGCTTTTTTCCGTCTTTGCAGTTCACCAGCCTTAACACCATGGTGTATGCCGATATTGAAGACCATGATGCCGGTCGGGCAACCAGCTTTGCCAGTGTGGTCCAGCAGTTATCGCTGGGGATGGGGGTGACCGTGGCGGGTATGGCGCTGCATGCGTCCATGTATGTGCGCGGGCATCATCAACTGGCGCAGAATGACTTTTTGCCGGCCTTTCTGGTGATTGGCCTCTGCTCTGCCGCATCCATGCTTGTCAGTCGCCGTTTGCCGGCAGACGCAGGCCATCAATTGACCCGCAACTAGCCAGACTGTGTTGCCGGCGTTGCACTCGGACGCAAAGTATGTGATCGTTACCGCTATGTTTGCAGCGGTAACGTCGGTACGGGCGACGGAGTGAGGTCGATGTGAATAGTGTGGAGAAAAAACAGCTCAATGAACAACTGACCTTTGCCAGGTTCAGTCAGCGCCTGGGGATGGCCCCTGCGTGGCTGGAGGTGAGTAGCCGCCAGCCGCCGGAGCCCGACTTGCTGTGTGTGCACGCCACGGATGGGCCGATCGCGTTTGAGCTGGTGAGCCTGACCGACCACCAGATTGCCGAGCGTCATGCCGTCGGGGCGGATGTGACCCGCGGCGATGTTGACATTCATGACCCGTCAGAAGAAATTGTCCGCAAGAAACTCAAGCGGGGCTATAGCACGCCGGCCAGGCATATCGAGCTGCTGATCTACACCGACGGTCATATCAGCACCCCGGACGAGATCATCATTCCGACCATCCGCCCCTTGTTCGATCAATATTCCCATCCCTTCACGCGCATCTGGTTCATGGGTGAACATGAAACCGGTTGCTTGTGGGATCGTACCGCCAAATCCCACCGGCTCCGTGGCTAGTCTTTCTGTTTGATCCACTGGCGCACCCTGTCGCCAATGGCTTCCGGCAACCCGGGCTGCAAGCTGTCTACCGTCTCCCAGCCCGTCATGCCGCGCAACCAGGTGAGCTGGCGTTTGGCCAGTTGCCGGGTTGCGGCGATGCCTTTTTCGCGGAAGGCGGGCAGGTCATCCTCCCCCGCCAGATAAGCCAGCGCTTGCCGGTAGCCCACGCAGCGCATGCTGGGGAGTTCAGGCGTCAGTGTCGGGTATTTGTTTAGCAGGGCGCGGACCTCGTCAATGAAGCCCATCGCCAGCATCTGGTCAAAGCGCTCGGCGATGCGCTGGTGCAGGACGGCGCGGTCAGACGGAACCAAGGCCAGGTTCAGCGTCTGGTAGGCCAGCGGCTCGCTGGTTTGCCGGGCCAGCAGTGCCGACATGGGTTCGCCGCTGACTAGGCAGATTTCCAGCGCCCGCTGCACGCGCTGGCTATCACCGGGTTCCAGTCGCGCTGCCGTCACCGGGTCTAGCGTCGCCAGTTTCTGATGCATGGCCGGCCAGCCGATCTGTGCCGCTTCGGCTTCCAGGGTGGCGCGAATCTCCGGGTCGGCTTCCGGCAGGTCGGACAAACCTTCCAGCAAGGCCTTGTAGTACAGCATGGTGCCACCCACCAGTAACGGGATGTGCCCGCGGCGGGTGATGTCATCCATCAATTGCAGCGCATCGGTACGGAACTGGGCGGCCGAATAGCTGTCGGTCGGGTCGATGATGTCCAGCAGAAAATGCGGTGCTTCGGCCAGAAACCCGGCGTCCGGCTTGGCAGTGCCGATGTTCATGTCCCGGTACACCAGTGCCGAATCCACACTGATGATTTCGACCGGCAGGGTCCGGCACAGGTGCAGGGTGCTGGCGGTCTTGCCGCTGGCCGTCGGGCCGGCCAGCAGGATGGCTTTGGGTTGTACGGTGGCCGGCATGTTTACTGGCCCCGCATGAAGAGTTTGTCCAGGTCATTCATGCTGAGCTGGAACCAGGTAGGCCGGCCATGATTGCACTGGTCAGAACGCTCGGTAATCTCCATTTCGCGCAGCAGGGCGTTCATTTCCGGCAGGGTCAGGTGGCGGTTGGCGCGCACGGCACCGTGGCAGGCCATGGTGGCCAGAATTTCATTGCGGCGCGCCACCAGTACATTGCTGCTGCCAACTTCTGCCAGGTCTTTCAGGATGTCACGCACCAGCGCTACCGGGTCGGCCTTTTGCAAGGCGATGGGCACGGCACGCAAGGCCAGGTGTGTGGGTGACACGGGGGCCACTTCAAACCCCAGGTCACGCAGTGCGTCTTCCTGTTGCTGGGCGGTTGCCATTTCCAGGCTGGTGGCGTGAAAACTGGCCGGAATCAGCAGCGGCTGGCTGACAATGCTGTGCTGGTCCAGTGCCTGTTTCAGTTTTTCGTACAGGATACGTTCATGGGCGGCATGCATGTCGACCACCACCAGCCCGTGCTGGTTTTGGGAGAGCACGTACACCCCATGAATCTGCGCCACGGCAAACCCCAGTGGCGGAGACTGGCTGTCGTCCGTTACCGGCAAGGGTTGCTGGAAGCCGTTGCCGGTTAGTGTGGCGAATGAAGATATCGGCGAGGTACCACTCTGGTACGGCAAGTCCGATGCCGGCCGCAATTGCTCGAAATACGCCGGAGTATGTTCCCCCACGGCCAGCGGCATGCTGGTTTGCTGGAAGCGCGGCCACGCCGGCTGGGGGGTGCCGGTCGCAGGAGGCTGGTAGCTGCTGTTATCAGCGGCGTATGTTGGCGTATTACCCGTCGCAAACGCACTGTTGTCTGGCGGCATGGCGGTTGTCACTGCGGACTGACTGCCGGCCATGGTGCCCGCCAGTACCTGCTGGATGGCACCTTTCAGCAGCCGGTAGACGGCGCCGCTGTCCCGGAACTTGACCTCGCTCTTCTGCGGGTGGACGTTCACATCCACCAGATCCGGCGGCAGGTTGAAGAACAGCGCGTAGACCGGATGCCGCTCATGGTGCAGCACGTCCCGGTACGCCTCCCGCAGTGCATGGCTGACCAGCTTGTCGCGGACAAAGCGGCCGTTGACAAAGAAATACTGGGCGTCCCGGCTGGTACGGGACTGGGTCGGGCTGCCGATCATGCCAAAGAGGCCCAGCTGGCCGTTGGCGGCCTCCACCGGTAAGCCTTCTTCCATGAACGACTCACCCAGAATCGCGGCAATGCGGGCCTGACGGCGCTGGGCCGGGAACTTCCAGCAGACGCGGCCGTTGTGGGTGAGCGAGAATGCCACGTCCGGCCAGGCCAGCGCCAAGCGTTTGCAGGTTTCATCGCAGTGGCCAAACTCGGTGGTGGCGGTTTTCAGGAACTTGCGCCGTGCCGGGGTGTTGTAATACACGTCCCGCACCTCGATGACTGTTCCCTTGTGCAGGGCGGCGGGCTCTGGCGCAGAAATCTCGCCTTCCTGCACCTCGACCTGCCAGGCATGGTCGGCACCTTCAAAGCGGCTGATCAGGGTTAGCCGGGAGACGGCGGCGATACTGGCCAGCCCTTCGCCACGGAAGCCTAGCGTACCGACCTGTTCCAGGTCGTGCAGCGAGGTGATCTTGCTGGTGGCATGCCGGGCCAGCGCCAGCGGCAATTGGTTTTTGTCGATGCCACAGCCATTGTCGCTGACCCGAATCAGCGCAATGCCGCCTTCTTCCAGCTGGATGTTGATCTCAGTGGCACCGGCATCCAGACTGTTTTCCAGGATTTCTTTCAGTGCGGAGGCGGGGCGTTCTACCACCTCGCCAGCAGCAATCTGGTTGATCAGGTGGTCGGGCAACAGGGCAATCGTCGGCATGTGGGCAGATCAGGGAAATAATCCGTGCAGTATAGCCCAAATGCCTGCCCGGGCTAAGCCTGTCGGCTCCCTGCGTGTGACCTGGCTGATGCATTGTCGCTATGTTGGTGACGGATGAGAGAACTGCTTTCGGTTACTTTTTGCAAATTGTAATTTGAACTTGCTGGAAACTGATTTAGCACAAGACTTTTCATTGCCCGCAGAGGGATAATTATCGGCTTTGCTAAAGGCCATTTCAGAGATGCGCCTTGGCAGTGAAAACAGATTTAATTGGCATATAAAACTTGACGATCTCCCTGCCATTGTCTATCAAGAAAGCTGTGCAAGCCTGGGTCGCTTCGCCGTTTTTGTGATGACTGACGCAGTTTGGTGGGTCGTCATGTCAGGGGCATTCTTCAGGTAATGAAATTGTCAATCCAGTCATGCTGTTTTTCCATTCATTTATTGCCTTGGCGACTGTATTTACCCATGTTTGGATATATTAATTGACACTGTAGTCATTTATTTGGCAATGTGTATGTCCATAACAATTTAACAAGCCTCCAGATGGCATGAAGAGGCGTGATGCAATCAGAAATAGCAAAAGGGGCTGCTGTGGCCAATAACAAAACCATTTTCCGTGCGTTCGTGCTCTTGATAGTGGTTCTGCTGGTTGAGGCTGGCTTCGTAGTGTCCGGTCTGATGCCGTTAATCGATGTTGCCATCCAGTCGGTCGTGATGCTGGTGCTGTGGGGGGCTGTCGTGCTGATGCTGCGTGACAAGGCATCGCCAAAGGCAGACAGGCCCGTGCCTGATTCGGGCGGACAGCAGGTGTTCCAGCATTTGCGCCAGGCCGATCATGAATTCATGCACCAGTTTGATTTGTCCCGCTCGGAACTACAGCGGGTACTCTCCATCCTGAATGGCGCAGCTGACGGCTTGATCAAAAGCTTTACCAGCATTACAGACCAGGCCAAGTACCAGCAAGAGCTGGCCTACCGACTGACGCATGGTGCGACCATGTCTGACTCGGGCGAGTCCATCACCTTTGAAGATTTTGCCTCGGATACCTCCAGTACGCTGGCGACTTTTGTGGACAGCACGGTCCGCAACAGTACCATCGGCATGGCGCTGGTGGAAAAAATGGATGATGTTGCCCATCAGGTCGCCAAGGTGCTCGGGTTCCTGGGGGATATTGAAGCCATTTCCAAGCAAACCAACCTGCTGGCCCTGAACGCCGCCATTGAGGCCGCACGGGCGGGCGAAGCGGGCCGCGGTTTTGCCGTGGTGGCCGACGAGGTACGCAACCTGTCGCTCAGAACCAACGAATTCAGCCAGCAGATTCGTAACAATATTGATCTGGTGCACAAATCCGTCATGGACGCGGAAAGCCGCATTGCGGAACTGGCGGCACAAGACATGAACTTTGCCTTGCAGTCCAAATCCCGTGTTGAACGGACCATGTCAGCGATTCGCACGCTCAATGACGAAATGGCACACACCTTGAACGAGCTGGCGGGCATTGCTGCGGTGGTCGAAACCAATACCAACCAGGCGGTGTCTGCGCTGCAGTTCCAGGATCTGGTCAGCCAGTGTATTGGCCATACCACACGGCGGATGGAGCGCATGCACGATGTGTGTGCCGATATCTCCCGTCTGCAGCAGATGCTGGAAAAAGACCCGGCCCAGCTGAGTAACCCCGAATTCCTGCAGCAGAAGCTGCCTGTCCTGATTGAAGAAATCAATACCCGTATTGCGGCACTGCACGCAGATGTCGAATTTAACCCGGTCACACAGCACACCATGGATACTGGTGACATCGAGCTGTTTTAATCCGGCGCTTTTTCTGGAGGAAGTAACACATGGCCAAAACCATTCTCACCGTTGACGACTCTGCTTCTATTCGTCAAATGGTGGCATTTACCCTGAAGTCTGCCGGCTATGCCGTGCTGGAAGCGGCAGACGGCAATGCAGGTCTTAGTACGGCCAAGAGCAGCAGCATTGACCTGATCCTGACCGACCAGAACATGCCGGGCATGGATGGCCTGACGCTCATTAAAGCCCTGCGCGCCCTGCCGCAATACCGCTCTACCCCTATCCTGATGCTGACCACCGAAGCGGGTGATGCCATGAAACAGCAGGGACGGGCTGCCGGTGCCACCGGCTGGCTGGTGAAACCGTTTGACCCGCAAAAACTGCTGGAAGTCGTGAAAAAAGTCTTGGGCTGATACCGGTTTCAGAGACAAGAGACAAATAGCAAACGGCAACTGGTCAGGCACTTGGCGCTGGTGACAGACAACGCCCGCTAGTGCCTGGCGGTGATATGGATGGGTGACGGAGTAGGCGATGAGTATTGATATGTCCCAGTTCCACCAGGTCTTCTTTGAGGAGGCGGCGGAACATCTGGCGGAAATGGAAGCGTTGCTGCTGAAGATCGACATCCAGCAGCCGGACGCCGAATCGCTGAACGCGATTTTCCGTGCTGCGCACTCGATCAAGGGCGGGGCGGGTACCTTCGGCTTTACCGACCTGACCGAAGTCACGCACATTCTGGAAAACCTGCTCGACCGCATTCGCAAACATGAGCTGGGCTTGACCAGCGAGATGGTGGACGTATTCCTGCAGGCGGGCGATATCCTCAAAGACCTGCTCGATGCCCACCAGAGCGGCCGGCTGGCCGATGAAGAACCGGCGCGGCTGATTTGCGACCGGCTGCATGCCCTGGCTGGCAGCCATGCCGCGGTCCCCGTTGCACCGGCTCGCACCGCCCCCCGTCACAACGACCCGGCGGTGACGGAACACCGTTTCCAGATGGCCATCAGCCTGACGCCTGAGCTGATCGACACCTTTGACCTGAAAGCCATGGAAACCCGCCTGCAAGGGTTTGGCGAACTGACCATCATTGCCGACATCCCGCGCGACGATGGCGGCTTTCAGCGGATTTATACCTTTCATACCGTCTCGACGCTGGAAGACCTGCAGGACATGTTCGGCTTCCTGCTACCGGAATCGGCGTACCAGAT
>NZ_AQXU01000017.1 GCF_000376945.1 Leeia oryzae DSM 17879 | reverse complement strand
TGAAACGACGTAGCGCCGATGATAGTGAGCATTGCGCTTGTGAAAGTAGGACACTGCCGGGCACCCCACAGGAAGCCCCTGATCTGACGATCAGGGGCTTTTTACGTTTGGGACGGGGGAATAGCGGGCCGGGAAAATGAATGGCAAGGGTTGCCCATACATCCCTCATAGTGGCCTTAGGTCAGTGTGGAGAGGATCTGACGCGACCAGGCGGCGAAGGCTTCAGGGGCGAGGAGTGGGGATGGTGTACTCACGCGTAGGTTGGTGTCTGTGGAGGTAGACAGGTTCAGACCGTAGGGATCGAGGGTGAGGAGCGTCCATCCTGTCGTGCGCTGAAGTTCGGTGAGCAGTTGCCGGGACTCCTCTGGGGAAAAGCCTGGGCAGTCGGCAAGGTAGGTGGTGCCGGCTAGCCAGCCCATCTGGCCGAAGCCGGCGATGAAGCGCAGGGCTTGCGGGAGGAAGCGGTAGAAGCGGAAGCCGCCCAGGTTCAGCCGGGTGGCGTGCGGAAAGCCTGAGGCAGCGGGTGAAGGTGAACTGCTAGATGAAGAGAAAAAGCCCACAGCAAAGATGCATGTGGGCTTTTGTCATGGTACTCAGCTTAGCCGACAATCAGCCTTTTTTGGTATAAGAGTTGCACCAGCCTTTTGGTGATACTTTTTTACCTGCAAAGATAGGACAGGTGCCGTTAGCCTGGAACAAGACGCAGTTGTTGCATTGTTGTGGCGCTGCGTATTTAGGGAATTTGGTTTTGTCTACTTTGGTTGCATCAGCTTTGTAACCCAAGGCTTTGGCTTGTGGATCAGCTTCAGTCAGGTCAGCTGCGAATGCCATTTTGCCAGCAGCCAAGGCCAAACCTGCAGCTGGAACCAGTTTCAGCATGAATGTTCTGCGATTCATCTATATTTCTCCAATATGCGACATGAAATGTGCTAATTAACAAAGCTTTGGTTGGTCGAGTTCCAAGGAATCTCTAAGGTACTGCTAATAGCCAACTGTTTACAATACCTCATAATGATAACGTTATTCTGATTTAAAAAATCTGACAGGGATCAAATTTCCAGGGAATCTACCGCACCTTGTGGCTATATCAAGCTAGTTCAGACTGGTTTTGGGGTCAGCAGTATGAACATGCTGCCAGCTATCAAATGAAAAAGCCACCTTTCGGTGGCTTTTTCAACTTCCCGGTCGGGAAGGGTAGCGCTGAGAGCTTTATACCATCAGGTGATTATGCAACTCTCGCATACCTGCTGACAGCATGGCCAAGTCCAGCTGATCGTATGATTGCAGTTCACCGAACATTTGTTGGCAGATGCCAACTGCACGTTCATTTTTCTGCAACCAGGCATTGACCTGAGCCTGAGCTTCGGTACCTGCTGTTTCGCTCAATGCGCGAGAAAGCAGTGCACGTTGCTGACGATACAAGTCATCACGAAGTGCTGTACGCGCCAGTGACTGCCAGCGGTTGTCACGAGGCAGGCGAGTGATTACCTGGCGCAGCCAATCCAGCTGGAGTGAGCGCCCAAGCTCGAAGTAGTTGACGGCAACATCATTCAACGACATCTTGCCTTGTTCGCTAACTTCAATGATATCAAAGGCTGAAACCAGCTCATCCATGCGACTGATCAGTGTCGCAAGTGCGGCAGGCACCTGTGCTTCTTGCAGGTGTGCTTCGCGCTTGGCAATGGCAGCGTAATCAGCAGACGGTACCAGCGTGCTGATATTGGCCAGAAGGTCAGCTACCTGTGACTGGTAGGCTTTGATGATGTCATTGACAGGGGTAATCGGGCGGCGATTACGCAGCAGCCAGCGGGTTGCCCGTTCAATCAGGGTTCTGACCTGCAGCATCATGTCAGCCTGGGTTTGTGCAGGTACCACATTATCCAGTGCTTCGATTTGCTGCCAGAGACCGCGAGCGCTGTAAATCTCGCTGGCCGCACGCCATGCACGGACGATATCTGCCGTTGAAACAGCGCTTTCTTCCTGCAGGCGGAACACGAATGTGCTACCCATCCGGTTGACGATTTCGTTGGCGAGCTGGTTGGAAATGATCTCACGACGCAGCACATGCTTGCCCATTGCCTCACGGAAGCGGGCTTGCAGTGGTTGCGGGAAGTATTCAACCAGCAGGTCTTCAAAATCGCTCTGGTCTGGCAAGTCGCTATCCAGCAGTTGCTGATATAGCTCAATCTTGCTGTAGGCGACCAACACCGCAACTTCTGGCGGGGTCAAACCACGTTTGGCCTGGCGACGCTCGTTAAAGCGTGCCTCATCCGGCAGGAATTCCAGGCGGCGGTTCATCTGGCCTGTATTTTCAAGATGCTGGATGAAGCGGGCGTGGGTGTTCAGCATGGATGGAGCGATCTGCTGACCTACCGCAATAACTTGCGTTTGCAGGTAATTGTTGGCAAGTACCAGTTGCCCCACTTCGTCGGTCATTTCTGCCAGTAGCACGTTACGCTGTTTTAGCGTCATGTCGCCACCAGAGACGATTTGGCCAAGCAAGATCTTGATGTTGACTTCGTGATCCGAGCAATCAACGCCTGCTGAGTTGTCGATGGCATCGGTACAGATGCGGCCGCCATTCATGGCAAATTCGATACGACCCAGTTGCGTACAACCCAGGTTGCCGCCTTCAGCCAGGACTTTGACACGCAGGTCGTTACCGTTAACACGAATTGCGTCAGAGGCACGGTCACTGGCATCCGCATGGCTCTGGGTAGAGGCTTTTACATAAGTACCAATGCCGCCGTTATACAGCAGGTCCGCAGGCGCCTTCAGAATCAGATGAATCAATTCGTTTGGCGTCAGTGTATCTGACTCTACGCCGAGCCATGTTTTGATCTCTGGCGTGAGGGTCAGCGACTTGGCATTGCGTGGGTAAATGCCGCCGCCCTGGGAGATCAGTGCCTTGTTGTAGTCTTCCCAACTTGAACGTGGCAGTTTGAACAGACGCTCGCGTTCGATGAAGCTCGCCTCCGGATCCGGATTCGGGTCCAGGAAGATATGGCGGTGGTCAAATGCGGCAATCAGTTTGATGTGGCGTGAAAGCAGCATGCCATTACCAAATACGTCACCAGACATGTCACCGATACCAATAACGGTAAAGTCTGTGGTCTGTGTATTAATGCCAAGATGGCGGAAGTGGCGTTTTACCGATTCCCATGCACCTTTGGCCGTAATGCCCATGCCTTTGTGGTCGTAACCGGCAGAACCGCCAGAGGCAAATGCATCACCCAGCCAGAAGCCATAATCTGCCGAAATGCCGTTGGCAATGTCGGAGAAGGTGGCGGTGCCCTTGTCTGCGGCAACTACCAGATATGGATCATCCGGGTCCAGACGATGAACGTCGACCGGTGGCACAATCTTGCCGGCAACGATGTTGTCGGTGATGTCCAGAAGGCCGGAAATGAATGTCTTGTAGCTGGCAATGCCTTCTGCCAGCCAGGCTTCACGGTCTGTCATCGGAGGCAGTTGTTTACATACAAAGCCACCTTTGGAGCCCATTGGCACAATCACGGCATTTTTAACCATCTGTGCTTTAACCAGACCCAGCACTTCGGTACGGAAGTCTTCCATGCGATCTGACCAGCGCAAACCGCCACGGGCAACTTTGGCACCACGCAGGTGAACACCCTCTACACGTGGGCTGTACACCCAGATTTCAAAGAGTGGTTTTGGATCCGGCAGGAACGGGATCTTGCTGCTTTCCAGCTTGAATGACAGATATGGCTTTGGCTCACCATCTTTGCCGGTTTGCCAGTAGTTGGTCCGGCGTGTTGCCAGAATCAGGGTCAGGAAGCCGTTCAGGATGCGATCTTCGTCGATATTGGCGACATCATTTAGCGCTGTACGGATTTCTGATTCTGCGTGGGCAGCAAAGGTTGCATTGTGATTGCTTGGCGATAATTTGAGCTCGAACAGTTCGACCAGCTTGTTCACAATGGCCGGGTAATGTGCCAGACATTGTTCAACATAGGCCTGGCTGAAGGTCATGCCGGCCTGGCGCAAGTATTTTGCATAAGCACGCACGACGCTGACCTGACGCCATGTCAGACCTGCCAGCAGGGTTAGCTTGTTAAAGCCATCGTTCTCGCACACTTTATGGAAAACGCGGTCGAACAGCTCCTGGAAGGCGGTGCGGATGGCCGGATTCTGTTGCAAGGCTTCACGAGCCGTTTCATGGCTGATTTGCAGGCCATAATCGCTGATGGAAACTTGTTCGTCATTACCGAATTCAATACGGTAAGGATGTTCGTCAAGTACGGTTACTCCGAGGTTTTCCAGCATCGGCAAGGCGCTTGACAGGCCAATGGAGTGGTTCAGGCGGAACAGTTTGAAATGCTGGTCACTGCCATCTGCACCCAGTGGCGAGTACAGTTTCATGGCCAGATCATTGTCTGCTGACAATGCATCCATTTTCTCGATGTCGGAAACAGCACTGCGTGGCAGGAATTCTTCGCGATAGGCAGCAGGGAAGCCATTGCCATATTTACGGAACAAGCCATTACCGCGTTCTTCGCCAAACTGCTCGATCAACGCATGTTGCAGTTCATCTTTCCAGCCACGAACCGCTTGTGCGATTTCTGCTTCGATGTCGTGAGGATTGATGTTTTGTGCATGGTCTGCAGGCAGGCGAATATTGTAGTGAATGCGTGCCAGGCTGCTTTCAGACAAAGTAACGTTGAACTCGCTGCTTTCACCGTTCAGGTGTTCTAGCAGAATGCGGTTCATCTTCAGGCGTACTTCGGTATTAAAGGCGTCACGCGGCAAGAATACCAGCGCAGAGACATAGCGATTAAAGCGGTCTTCGCGCAGGAAAACGCGTACGCGTGGGCGCTCTTGCAAGCCGACAATCCCTTGCGCAATGCTCAGCAGGGTTTCATTCGGGATTTCGATCAGCTCATCGCGCGGGTAGGTTTCCAGAATGTTGAGCAAGGTCTTTTCTTTGTGCGAATTCTCGATGAAGTCGCAAGAAGAAAGAACAAACTGAACTTTCTGACGCAGAACAGGAATTTCTCTTGGCGAGGTGTGGTATGCCGTAGCTGTATACAAGCCGACAAAGCAGCGATCGCCCACGACGTTGCCTTTGGCGTCATAACGTTTTACACCGATGAAATCCAGGTGGCCCGGGCGGTGAATGGTTGAGTTTGCATCGGCTTTTACCAGCGTCAACGCTTCAGGGCGTTTCTTCAGCTCGGTCAGCTCGCCAGGAATACCGGCAAGGCAGTTGGCGTAGCTTGGATGATGGCCTTCACGCAGGACACCCAGGCCACTATTGGCAACAGCAGTAATTTCAGTCGCTTTGCCGCTTTTTGCCTGGTAATCAATATAACCCAGCAGAACGAAGTTGTTCTGGTCGATCCAGTTCAGGAATGCCTTGAACTCTTCGACATCACCTGCCTGCTTAGGGGCGTCAGCCAGAGAGTCGATGGCTTCATGCAGACGCTGACGGATTTCTTTTTCATCGTTGACGGCGGCACGGATGTCTTTCAGCACTTGTTCCAGTGCCTGTTTCAAAGACTCCAGTGCGGCTTTGTCAGACTGACGGTCGATCTGGATGTGGATGAAGGATTCGCGGTGTGTGCTTTGATCATTGGCAACGCTAACTGAAGACAACTTGCCTTTATCTGCACGGACAACAGCCAGAACCGGGTGAACCAGTAAATGTAGCGCAATGCCGCGTGAGTACAGGGCCATGGTGACAGAATCCACCAGGAACGGCATATCGTCGTTGACGATTTCGATCACGGTGTGGGTGGACTGCCAGCCATGTACATCAAACTCGGGGTTGTAGATGCGGATATTGGCTTCACCAGCGACACGCTGCTGGGCTAGCTGTAAGTGGCTCATGGCTGCGCCATAACGGTCTACGGCGGCGATTTGGGACAGATCATCGGGGGAGCCATCTTCAAAATAGGCTTTGATGAAAGATTCTGTGCTTGCAAGTTGGTTTGCTGCTTGTTTGTTACGGGCTATCGCTAATGTCTCTTCGACAATAGCAGACAGGTCAGACAGGGGGGGATGGGTCATTTTATTTAATCTCTCTTTTCACGAGGGTAGTGAGCGTGTTTTGTGTTCTCCAGAAACATCGCTCTTTCATAATGATAAGGCATGCCGCTTCCTAGGGCTACATTCTAGACGTGTGTGGTTGATTGTATATTTCCGGAATGCGACACCAAGTTACATAAAGAGGAGGTGCCAAAAAGGTTTTTACATATGCCAAAAATAAATGTGAATGCTATAAGTTTTTGAATTTAATAAAATTTGTTCGTTTTTTTTGCTTTTTGTCACAATTGTTTAACGCGCAAAATATTGCACTTTCTGTCGTTTTGTATCATTGTGAGCGCCTTATTTTCATGACATGATGCGCCACACGATTCGGTTTAAAAGCCAGTCAGTCGATCATGAAGTGATTGTATAGACAACTTAGGTTGTGTGAGATAGTATCTTGTTCAGGGCACTTTGCTCGATTTAGATGAAACTGAGGAGAAGGTTTTCATGAAAAAAGTTATGGTTTCTCTGTCTGTGATGGCTTTGGCTGCGTCTCTGGGCGCTTCTGCCAAAGACTGGAAGGAAATTCACTTTGGTGTTGATGCGACTTACGCACCGTTTGAATCCAAATCTGCCGATGGCAAGATTGTCGGTTTCGATATTGACCTGGGTAACGAAATCTGCCGTCGCCTGAAAGCAAAATGCGTCTATGTAGAAAATGACTTTGACGGCATGATCCCAGCCCTGAAAGCCAAGAAATTCGATGGCATCCTGTCATCCATGTCCATCACGCCAAAACGGATGGAAGCAATCAACTTCACATCTAAACTGTTCAATACCCCATCTCGCCTGGTTGCCAAGGCTGGCGCTGGCATTCAGCCAACAGCCGCTTCCCTGAAAGGCAAGCGTATCGGCGTTGAGCAAGGCACCATCCAGGAAGATTACGCCAAGCAAAAATGGGCTGCTGCTGGTGTAGAAGTTGTTCCTTACCAAAACCAGGATCTGGTGATGGCTGACTTGGTGGCAGGCCGTATTGATGGTGCTTTCCAGGATGCCGTGATGGCTAGCGAAGGTTTCCTGAAGAAACCACAAGGCAAAGGCTTTGCTTTTGCTGGTCCAGCTGTTAACGACAAGCAAATCATGGGCGAAGGTGCTGGTATTGGTCTGCGCAAGGAAGATACCGAACTGCGTGACGCAATGAACAAAGCCATTGCCGACATGCTGAAAGATGGTACTTACAACAAGATTCAGAAAAAGTACTTTGACTTTGACGTATATGGTGGGTAATTCGCCAGCGTAGTGTTTGGTCGGGCGACTGTGCTTGCCAATTGGCGAGTTCGGTCTGCCTGACCGGATTGACTTAACTGGGAACCTGACCGGTTCTTGCACTGTCTCCGGGGCAACTAAAACAATACACACCCTGTGACAGAAAGAGGTAGACATATGTTTCTTTATGGGTATGGCCCGCTCTTGTGGGCAGGAACAAAGCTGACAATTGTTCTTGCGCTGTTTTCGATGCTGGTTGCATTTTTGATCGGGTTGCTTGGTGCTGGTGCCAAGTTATCAAACAATCCGGTTCTTCGCTGGGGCTCTACAGCGTATACCACGATCATTCGCGGTATTCCTGATCTGGTCCTGATGTTGTTGCTGTTCTATAGCGGCCAAATCTGGCTGAACCACCTGACCGAATGGATGCACGTCGCACAGATCAATATTGATCCGTTTACGGCTGGCGTGATTACCATTGGTTTCATTTACGGTGCCTATTTTACAGAGACATTCCGTGGTGCTTTCCTGTCTGTCCCTAAAGGCCAGCTGGAAGCCGGTTTTGCCTATGGTATGAGCCACTGGCAAGTCTTTCACCGCGTGTTATTCCCCCAAATGATGCGTTTTGCACTGCCTGGTATTGGTAATAACTGGCAAGTGCTATTGAAGAGTACCGCACTGGTTTCCATCATCGGCCTGGCCGATGTAGTGAAGCTTTCGTCTGATGCAGGCAAGGCGACTTTTCACATGTTCTTCTTTACGTTGATGGCGGGTGTGATTTATCTGTTACTGACCACGCTCTCAAACGTGATTTTGATGAAGCTGGAACAGAAATATTCCGTTGGTGTTAGGGGTGCGGATCTATGAACGGCTTTATTGACATTGTTGATACCTACTGGAAGGCTTATCTCTGGACGGATGGCTACAAGCTGTCTGGCCTGGTGATCACCCTTTGGTTGCTGGCGATCTCTGTGTTTTTGGGTTTCATCCTCTCGATTCCACTGTCGGTGGCGCGTGTCTCCAAAAACAAATGGGTATCCAAGCCTGTATGGTTTTATACCTACATCTTCAGAGGTACCCCTCTGTATGTGCAGCTGCTGCTGATCTATTCCGGTCTGTATAGTCTGGATGTGGTGCGGAATGTGGACGTGCTGAATTCCTTCTTCAAGGAAGGCATGAACTGTACGATCCTGGCGTTTGCACTGAATACCTGTGCCTACACCACTGAAATCTTTGCCGGTGCGATCAAGGCGACACCTTACGGCGAAATTGAAGCGGCACGTGCCTATGGCATGACCAAATTCACGGCCTATCGCCGGATCATTTTGCCGTCTGCACTGCGCCGTGCATTGCCTGCCTACAGCAACGAAGTGATTTTCATGCTGCATTCCACACCGATTGCCTTTAGTGCCACGGTGCCGGATCTGCTGAAAGTGGCCCGGGATGCCAATGCCGCTACTTACAGGTCGTTCGAGGCCTTCGGGTTGGCCGCGCTGATCTATCTGTGCATCACGTTCTCGCTGGTATGGGTTTTCCGTCGTGCGGAGCGTCGCTGGCTGGCCTATCTGCAGCCAAGAAGGGCGAAATAAGATGAAAGTGCAACGTCATCCCTTATTGTCACCCGATCTGGGTACCCAAAGAGAAGTGGTGAGCTACCACTTTGGTACGCCAGGTACTGGCAAAAAGATTTATATCGAATCTTCTTTGCATGCGGATGAATTGCCCGGCATGCTGACGGCCTGGCAACTGCGTCAGCATCTGACCCGTCTGGAACAGGCGGGCGCCTTGCGCGGCGAAGTTGTGCTGGTGCCAGTCTGTAACCCGATCGGTTTGAACCAGCGCTTGCAGCAGTCTTTTCTGGGCCGCTTCGAGATGGGCAGTGGCGAGAACTTTAACCGGAACTATGCAGATATTTCCGGGGAGCTGATTGCTGCAGTGGAAGGTAAGCTGACGGCTGATGCAGACCAGAATGTGGCGCTGATTCGTGCTGAAGCAAGACGCATTCTGGAAGGCAAAAAGCCGGCGAGCGAGCTGGAGTCGCTTCGGCTGACCTTGCTGACCATGCTGATTGACGCAGATGTGTTTCTGGATTTGCATTGCGACTGGGAAGCCGTGATGCATGTGTATACCGGCACCAGCGTCTGGCCGATGGTTGAGCCACTGGCGAGATATCTGGGGTCGCAAGCCTCCCTGATTTCGCTGGAGTGCGGTGGCGCCCCGATTGACGATGCGTCTTTCCAGATCTGGTGGAAATTGCGTGACCACTATGGTGAGGCGTTTCCGATCCCTGACGGTACTGCTTGTGTCACGGTTGAGTTGCGCGGACAGTCAGACATTGCCTATGAGCACGCCCAAAAGGATGCACAGGCGATTCTGAACTACCTGACCTGGCTTGGTGTGGTGGATGGCGAAGCACCGCCTATGCCTGCGTTGTCTTATCCGGCAACCCCGCTAAGCGGGACGGTCTCGCTGACTGCGCCGGTTTCCGGGGTGATTGTTCATCGTGTAGCGGTGGGCAGCTATGTGCGGGCAGGTGACCCTGTACTGGATATCGTGAACCCTCATTCTGATGAAGTGACAACGCTGTTTGCTGAAGTGGATGGAGTTGTCTACCAGCGGCACTTTATTCGTTTTGCCCATACCGGGATGGATATTGCTCGTATTGCCGGCGCCAAAGCGCTTAGAACCGGCAAATTACTTGGTGCATGAAAAAGGATTAATTGGCATGGATAAGTTAGTTGTTAAAGATATTCATAAAAAATACGGCTCTCATGAAGTTCTGAAAGGCGTTTCTTTGTCTGCCAAGGCGGGCGATGTGATCAGTATCATCGGCTCTTCCGGCTCTGGGAAAAGTACGTTCCTGCGTTGTATCAATTTCCTGGAACAGCCAAGTGCCGGCACGATCGAGGTGAGCGGTGAGGTGATCAATACCGTTGCCGACAAGCAGGGCAACCTGAAAGCTGCGGACGCTAAACAGCTGCAAAAGATGCGTACAAAACTGGCGATGGTGTTCCAGCATTTCAACCTGTGGTCTCACATGACCGTACTGGAAAACATCATTGAAGGTCCGATCCACGTACTGGGCTTGTCCAAGGACGAGGCTGTTGGCCGTGCGCGCAAGTATCTGGAAAAGGTGGGCCTGCAGAATTCTGAAGACAAATATCCGGCACATTTGTCTGGCGGCCAGCAGCAGCGTGTGGCCATTGCCCGTGCGCTGGCAATGGAGCCGGAAGTGATGCTGTTTGACGAGCCAACCTCTGCACTGGACCCGGAACTGGTGGGCGAAGTGTTGAAAGTGATGCAGAAGCTGGCAGAAGAAGGCCGTACCATGGTGGTTGTGACCCACGAAATGGGGTTTGCCCGTAACGTGTCCAATCACGTGATCTTCTTGCATCAGGGTAAAATCGAAGAGGAAGGCAAGCCTTCTGAGGTATTCGACAATACCCGCAGTGAGCGTCTGAAGCAGTTCCTGTCAGGCAGCTTGAAATAAATTCTGGTTTCAAGCCTCTGTTTAAATGCTACGATTCAAGCAGGTAAATCGTAACTTTTAGCAAATATACTGTCGCCAGTTGTGCATATGCCATCTGGCGACAGTCACACAGCAGCCATTTATATCATGATGTTTTCGAACGATGCTGCATTACCACCCTGGCGCGTGGGGGTTTTATTACTGCCTCCGTGTTCTCTGCTGGGTATCGGTACGATCATCGATCCGCTTTCCCGTATTAATCGTCAACTGGGCTCCCGTGCCTATCATTATCTGACCTTGTCCATGGATGGTAAGCCGGTGCCATTATATGGCGGTGGCCTGTGGACGGTGGATCTGGCTCTGGCCGATGCGCCATCCCTGGATGTGCTGCTGGTACTGGCAGAAGAAGTGGCCATGGTGCGTGATGTAGACAGCCTGATGGGGCTTTTGAACCAGCATGCACAGAAGCAGGTCATTCTGGGGGGCATCGATGTCGGTAGTTGGTGGCTGGCACGAGCAGGGGTGTTGAACGGTTATCGTGCAACCATTCATTGGTCCGAACAGGCCCGGTTCAGTGATGAATACGAGCAGGTCATCCTGACCAGCAACCTGTATGAAATTGACCGCGATCGGGTGACGTGCTCGGGTGGGGCGGCCACGCTGGACCTGATTTTGCATCTGATTGGCGAACGCCAGGGGACGGAGCAGGCGGCAACCTTGTCTGAGCGTTTGTGTCTGGAGCGCATCCGTGCGCCACATGAAAAGCAGCGGGTGCCACTGGTGAACCGTATCGGCGGTAGTCAGCCAAAATTGTCTGAAGCCGTGATGTTGATGGAAGCCAATATCGAAGAGCCCTTAACCACCGATGATATTGCGCATTATGTTGGCTTGTCGCGCCGCCAATTGGAACGGCTATTCAAGCAATATCTCAATAGCGTACTGTCCAAATATTATCTTGAGTTACGCTTAAACCGTGCTCGCCAGTTATTGCTGACCACCAGCAAATCCATTGTGCAAATCGGTTTGTCATGTGGTTTTTCCAGCGGTCCACACTTTTCCAGCACCTACCGGAGCCATTTCGGACTCACGCCACGGGACGAGCGCAGCCAACGTGCCATGTCTGGCGTGGACACAGAAAGCTAGAACGCTTCTTTGTGTACGATAGTGTCGCATTGTAGAAATGGAAATGGTTTGATTTTCGCTAGAATGGAATCAGTTAAGCTAAATCATCTATTCATGGCTTGTGCTGTCTGGTTTTAGCCCAAGTCCCGCCAATGCCGGGATGGATGAAGAATAAAGAAATGCCTTCTGCAAGGATTGAGCATTTCATTGCTGCAAAATGATTAAAAATATCAGATATAACCACGCTTATGAATGAGGAAATCATGTCTCAGAACACCGTAACACGCCAGACTTTTGATGAAATCATGGTGCCAAACTATGCACCATCCAGTTTCGTTCCTGTAAGAGGAAGCGGTTCACGCGTCTGGGATCAAGAAGGCAAAGAATACATCGACTTTGCCGGTGGTATTGCCGTAAACAGTCTGGGTCATGCACACCCGGCACTGGTAGAGGCGCTGCATGAGCAAGCGCAAAAACTGTGGCATGTATCCAATGGCTTTACCAATGAGCCGATTCTGAAACTGGCCAAGCAACTGGTAGACAGTACTTTTGCCGAACGCGTGTTTTTCTGTAACTCTGGTGCAGAAGCAAACGAAGCCGCTCTGAAGCTGGCACGCAAATATGCACGCGACCATTATGGTCCGGAAAAGCACGAGATCATTTCTTTTGTGAACTCGTTCCATGGCCGTACCCTGTTTACTGTGACCGCTGGTGGGCAGCCTAAGTATTCTGAAGATTTTGCGCCGCTGCCTGGTGGTATCACTCACGTAAACTTTAACGATCTGGCCTCTGTGAAGGCAGCCATTTCTGACAAGACATGTGCCGTGATTGTGGAACCTGTTCAGGGCGAAGGTGGTGTGCTGCCGGCTGATCCAGGGTTCCTGGAAGGCTTGCGCATGCTGTGTGACCAGCACAACGCCTTGCTGATTTTTGATGAAGTACAGACTGGTGTGGGTCGTACCGGTTCATTGTTTGCCTACATGAACCACAACGTCACGCCGGATATCCTCTCCATGGCCAAAGCACTGGGCGGCGGTTTCCCGATTGGCGGCATTCTGACCACGGCCAAAGTAGCGGCGAGCCTGGTGCCAGGGACGCACGGTACCACTTACGGTGGTAACTTGTTGGCAGGTGCCGTTGCTGGCAAGGTGCTGGAAATCGTGAATACCCCGGAAGTGCTGGATGGCGTGAAATGGCGTCATCAGAAGTTTGTTGAGGGTCTGTCTGACATCAATCAGCGTTACAACATTTTCAGCAGTATCCGCGGTTCTGGCCTGTTGATCGGTTGTGTGCTGAATGCGGACTACCAAGGTAAAGCCAAGGCATTTACCAATGCGGCAGAAAAAGAAAACCTGATGGCCTTGATTGCTGGTCCGAATGTGGTGCGCTTTGCGCCTTCGCTGATTATCCCTGAAGAGGATATTGCAGAAGGCCTGGCACGCTTCGAGCGCGCAGTGGCACACGTAGTGAATGCTTAATTTCACTGAGGGATCAGCCTGTGTTGATTGTACGCCCTAGCCGGTTATCAGATCTGTCGCAAGTAGAGCGCATGGCCACTGCAAGTGGTGCTGCCGTTCATACTTTGCCGGCACATCGTGACAAACTGTTCGAGAAGATCAGTGCGTCTGTGCACGCACTGGATTCCGAGGTTGAGGTATACGGCGAAGAGAGTTATTTCTTTGTGCTGGAAAATACGGCCACCGGCCTGTTGCATGGTACGGCGGCCATCATTGCCTACACGGGTTTTTCCGAACCGTTTTATGTCTATCGCAACGACATCATTGTGCATGCGTCGCGTGAGTTACGGGTACATAACCGGATTCACGCGCTGACGCTGTCGCATGATCTGACCGGTGATAGCCAGCTGTGCTCTTTCTATATCGATCCGGAACTGGCCAATACCCACTACCCGAAGATGCTGTCTCGCGCCCGTTTGCTGTTTGCAGCACAGCATCCGCAACGGTTTGCCGAAAACATGATGGCGTTTCTGCCTGGGGTGAGTGATGCCCAGGGCAGGGCACCCTTCTGGGAAGGGGTCGGCCGCAAGTTCTTTGGTATCGATTACGTACAAGCGGAGTATTACTCTGGCGTAAAGGACAAAACCTTTATTGCCGAGCTGATGCCGCATTACCCGATTTATGTCCCGCTGCTGCCTGACGAGGCGCAGCAGGCCATGGGTCAGGTGCATCCCGGCTCCAGACTGCCATTCGACATTCTGCTGAATGAAGGTTTTGAAGCTGACAATTACATCGAGATTTTCGATGGCGGTCCGGTAGTGCGTGCCCGTCGCGAAAACCTCAAGACTGTTCAACATAGCCATGTACGTCCCACACGGCGCGGACGGCAACTGGCTGGCGAAGTATGGTACCTGGTGAGTAACACTGCGTTGCATCGTTTCCGGTCCATGCTTTTGCAACTTCCTTCCGAGTTGCCGGACATTGTGGCGCTGGCCCCGCAGGTGGCCGATGCCCTGGAGCTGGATGATGATGATGAAATCAGACTCGTACCACTCTGATCCATATGTCGCTCGCAAGCGGCGGTGCACGGTTGCACCCGCGCTTGTCGGTGATTGTGCTGGCTTAACCCGATACGGGTAACTCGCCCGGTTTCTTTCAGGAATTCACTGATATGATGATTGTTCGTCCTATTCGCAGCGACGACCTGGCCTCTTTGATGCTATTGGCAGGCAAAACAGGCGTTGGTGTCACTTCTTTGCCGCAAAATGAGCAGCGTCTGGCAGCGCGCATTGACCGCGCCATTCGCACCATGAATGGCGAAGCCAGCCGCGCAGAACAGTGCTATCTGTTCGTGATGGAAGATGTCGATACCGGCCATGTAGGCGGTATTTGTGCGATCGAGGTCGCTGTTGGCTTGTCCGAAGCCTGGTACAACTACCGTGTGGGGACGCTGGTGCACGCATCCAAAGAGCTGGATGTCTATACCCAGATGCCGACCCTGTTCCTGAGTAACGACCACACCGGTTATAGCGAGTTGTGTTCCTTGTTTCTTGAGCCGGATTTCCGCAAAAACCGAAATGGTTCTTTGCTGTCGAAGTCCCGTTTCCTGTTTCTGGCCGAGTTTCATGACCGGTTTGCCAAAAAGATCATTGCTGAAATGCGCGGGGTATCCGACGAGAACGGGTTGTCACCTTTCTGGGAAAGTCTGGGGCGCCATTTCTTCTCGATCGATTTCTCGCATGCCGATTATCTGACCGGGATCGGGCAGAAAGCCTTTGTGGCCGAGCTGATGCCAAAGCACCCGCTGTATGTCACTTTCCTGTCACCGGAAGCCCAGGCCGTCATCGGCAAGGTGCACGCCCAGACCGAGCCTGCACGGGCCATGCTGGAAGCAGAGGGGTTCCGCTATGAAGGGTATGTCGACATTTTTGATGCGGGTCCAACCATCGAGGCTTATGTCGAGGATGTGCGCGCCGTCAAGAACAGCCGTTTATATAAGGTTGCCATCGTGCCAGAGACCGAGCATTCCCCTCAGGCACTGACCTATCTGGTATCCAATACCAAGTATCAAGATTTTCGTGTGATGATGGCCCAGGCTGACGAGCCGGGCGAAGTCTTCCCGC
Source organism: Leeia oryzae DSM 17879 (assembly GCF_000376945.1). Lineage (GTDB taxonomy): Bacteria > Pseudomonadota > Gammaproteobacteria > Burkholderiales > Leeiaceae > Leeia > Leeia oryzae. The sequence continues at coordinate 147,200 of NZ_AQXU01000017.1, read as the reverse complement.
TAACTGAGAAGGCAGCTCAGGCACTTGGCGTTGTCGCCGGTGACCTGGTAAGAGCTGTCACGCTTAATCCAAAGGAGATTCGTTAATGTCAGCGCTGCATCCAGCACTTTTTATCAATGGCCACTGGAAGCACGGCCCGGCTCGGTCTTTGAGTCGACCAACCCGGTTTCGCAGGCGGTCTTGTGGCAAGCGGCAGCTGCCAATGCCTATGACGTGGATGAAGCCGTTGCTGCTGCTCGTGCCGCATTTCCAGCTTGGGCCAAACGCCCGCTTGATGAACGTATTGCCATTTTGCGCAAGTTTGCCGAGCTGTTGAATGCCAACAAAGCCAAGCTGGCAGATGTGATTGGCGCCGAAACCGGCAAGCCGCGCTGGGAAGCCACGACCGAAGTGGCCACCATGGTCAACAAGATCGAGATTTCGATCAAGTCATACGATGAACGTACCGGGGTGAAAACCACCGCCATGCCTGACGGGCAGGCCGTGTTGCGTCATCGCCCGCATGGTGTGGTTGCCGTCTTTGGTCCGTACAACTTCCCGGGGCATTTGCCGAATGGGCATATTGTGCCGGCGCTGCTGGCCGGCAATACCGTCATTTTCAAGCCTAGCGAACTGACCCCCTGGATGGCAGAAGAAACCGTTCGTTTGTGGCAAGAGGCAGGGATTCCGGATGGCGTGATCAATCTGGTGACCGGTGCCAAGGAAACCGGTATTGCGCTGGCTGGCCACACGGGGATTGACGGCCTGTTCTTTACCGGCAGCTCAGCCACCGGCAAATTGCTGCACAAACAGTTCTCTGGTCAGCCAGAAAAAATCCTGGCCCTGGAAATGGGAGGGAATAACCCGCTGATCGTGCAGGACGTGGCGGATATCGATGCCGCTGTGCATCACACCATCCAGTCTGCCTTTGTATCTGCAGGCCAGCGCTGTACCTGCTCCCGCCGTTTGCTGGTCCAGGCGGGCGAAGCGGGTGACAAGTTCCTTGCCCGTCTGGTAGAGGTTGCCAGCCGGATCAAGGTAGGTCGCTTTGATGATGCTGAGCAGCCATTCATGGGCGCAGTGGTCTCTCTGCCAGCGGCACAAGCCTTGCTGGATGCCCAGAAGAACCTGCTGGCGAAAGGGGCTACCTCGCTACTGGAAATGAAACGCTTGGAAGAGGGCACTGCACTGTTGAGCCCTGGCATTATCGACGTGACCCGCGTGACAGAACTGGTAGACGAAGAGTTCTTTGGTCCCTTGCTGCAAGTCGTGCGCTACCAGCAATTTGATGATGCGATCCGGATCGGCAATCAGACCCGCTATGGTCTGGCTGCTGGCCTGTTGTCGGATCGCCGTGATTTGTTTGACCAACTGCTGATCGAGGCTCGCGCTGGCATCGTCAACTGGAACAAACCGTTGACCGGTGCCTCCAGTGCTGCGCCTTTCGGCGGGATTGGCGAGTCTGGAAACCATCGTCCAAGTGCGTACTATGCAGCGGACTACTGCGCATGGCCGATGGCATCGCTTGAAAGTGACCAGCTGGCTGTGCCGGCACAGCTGAGCCCTGGTCTGGTTTTTTAATGGTTGCGGAAGGAAATAGTCATGCGTGCTTTTGAAGCAAACTTTGATGGCCTGGTCGGGCCAACCCATAACTACAGCGGCTTGTCTTTCGGCAATGTGGCGTCTACCAGCAACCTGAAACAAGCGTCCAATCCTCGTCTGGCAGCCAAGCAAGGCCTGCTGAAGATGAAAACGCTGGCGGATCTTGGTTTCAAGCAGGGCGTCTTTGCACCGCAAGAGCGTCCTAGCCTGCAAACCCTGCGCGCACTGGGTTTTGTCGGAAAAGATGCCGACGTGATCCGTCAGGCGGCCAAGCATGCGCCTGCGATTCTGGCGGCAACGTCATCGGCTTCTTGCATGTGGACGGCCAACGCGGCGACGGTAAGCCCGTCGGCAGATACCCAGGATGGTTGCCTGCACTTTACTGCCGCCAACCTGAATAACAAGTTCCACCGCGCCATCGAACACCCAACCACCAGCCGCATCTTGCAGGCCATGTTCCCGGATGAGTACTACTTCATTCACCATGAAGCACTGCCCCCAGTGGCGGCGTTTGGTGATGAAGGTGCGGCAAACCATACACGCTTCTGTGCAGAATACGGTGCCCCGGGTGTCGAGCTGTTTGTGTATGGTCGCAAGGCATTCAGTGCCGGTGTCGAGCCGAAGAAATACCCTGCACGTCACACGCTGGAAGCCTGTGAGGCGGTTGTTCGCCTGCACGGTCTGGACGAAAGCAGTGTCGTGTATGCACAGCAAAACCCGGACGTGATCGACCAGGGCGTTTTCCACAACGACGTGATTTCTGTGGGGAACCGCAACGTATTGTTCCACCACCAGGAAAGCTTTCTGGACCAGGAAAAGGTCTTGGCTGAACTGAAGCAGAAGCTGGCCGCCAAAGGTTGTGATTTTATTGCCATTGAAGTACCGACCGCCAAAGTGTCCGTACAGGATGCAGTGAAGTCTTATCTGTTCAACAGCCAGCTGCTGAGCAAACCGGATGGCAAGATGATCATCGTGGTACCAGAAGAGTGCCGTATCAACCCTGCGGTGGCTGCCTACCTGGAAGAACTGACCAGTAGTGGTGGCCCGATCAATGAAGTGCGCATCTTTGACCTGAAGCAAAGCATGCAGAATGGCGGTGGGCCAGCTTGCCTGCGCCTGCGTGTCGCGTTGACCGAGGCAGAGCTGGGTGCCGTGAACCCCGCCATCATGATGAATGACCAGCTGTTCGGTACGCTGAACAACTGGGTAGAGAAACACTATCGTGATTCTCTGACCGAGGCCGATCTGGCCGACCCGCAATTGTATGTTGAATGCCGTACTGCACTGGATGAGTTGACGCAGATTCTGCGTTTGGGTTCTGTGTATCCATTCCAGCTGTAAGTTGTTTTTATTGGTTGTTTTCCTGAACGCGCCATTTGGCTTGCGTACTCTGCTTGCCCGGTCTTTATGACCGGGCTTTTTTTATCCCGCCGCCGGTATCAGCATGACAAACTTCAGGTCAGAACGGATGGCAGGGTAAAACGTATGTTGCTGATACACCAGTGTCCCTGCATCCGGATGGTGGAAAATGCGCTCCCCGCCTTCACGCTCAATCACCTGATAATGTTTCCAGTCATCATTGAATTTGGCGGATTGCGCGCTAAGTGTGGTAATCAGTTGGTCAATCTCGGGTTGCTGCCGCTGCTGTACGCAATCAGCCCGGAATTCGGCGACCAAGCGTTGACTCCTGTTTTCCCAGTCATGAATCAACGCCTTGGCGTGTGGCGACAAAAAGGTATATATCAACAGATTGCGACTAGGGGCTGCGGGGTCTAGCCATCCGGTGAACAAGGTTTCTGCCGCAGTGTTCCAGGCAATGGCGTTCCAGGCCTTATCCAGAATATAGCTGGGGCCTGCAACCTGATGAACGGCTTGCCGCAAGGATTCACTCAGGTTAACGGTCGGGAGGGCGTCAGCTACCGGTGTTTTGCCTGCCAGAGTCAGCAGGTAATGTTGCTCTGCATCCGTCAGTTGCAAGGCTTTGGCCAGCTTTTCCAGTGTGGCTGTGGAGGCCTGCACATCACGCCCTTGTTCCAGCCAGGTAATCCAGGTGCTGCTCACCCCGCAAAGCTGGGCCAGTTCTTCCCGTCGTAGCCCCGGCGTGCGGCGTCGACCGATGGAGCGAAGTCCAGCATCTTCAGGTCTGCGTTGCTCGCGATGTGTCCGGATAAACAGGCCGAGTTCGTGTGCATTCATAGGGTCAGCTCGCATGCCAATAGAGGATGATGGACGGGGTGCTTCATCTAACTTGGTAGTATTTATACCAGTATAAATTGTTGTCTTGTTACAGGATAAAGCAAGACGTAGTCTGTGTCTTCTGCAAAGAAAAAAGGATGCATCATGAAATCTCAGCAATTGGTTGCGCAACAGTTTGGCAATATGGCCGAAAATTATCTGACCAGCACGGTGCACGCCCAGGGCGCAGATCTGGAGCGTGTACAACAGCTGGCCATGTTGGAGCAGCCTGCACGCATGCTGGACCTTGGCTGTGGTGCCGGGCATGTGTCATTTGCCCTGGCCGCGTCTGGGGGCGAAGTGGTTGCTTATGACTTGTCTGCGAGTATGCTGGAGGTGGTGGCCAGAACCGCTGCCGAGCGGCAACTGGCCAATATCCGGACCTTCCACGGACCGGTGGAAGCCTTGCCTTTTGAGGATGCCAGTTTCGATTTGGTTGTGACGCGCTACTCTGCCCACCACTGGCTAGACATGACTTCCGCCATGAAAGAAATGTACCGGGTACTGAAACCCGGTGGCAAATGCATCGTGATTGACGTGATTGCCCCGGAAACGCCGTTGCTGGATACCGTGCTGCAGACCGTCGAGATTTTGCGGGATGCATCGCATGTGCGGGATTATCGTGTTTCGGAATGGCAAACCATGCTCGAAAATACCGGTTTCAAGGTACATGATCATGATAGCTGGAAGCTCCCACTGGCATTTGCCAGCTGGGTCAAGCGCATTGGTACGTCAGAGGCGCGGATTGCAGCGCTGAAGGCTGTCTTTGGGGATTTGCCGGAAGAAGCAAAACGCTATTTCCAGGTCGCAGAAGATTATTCTTTTGTGACAGATACGGCGTGGCTGACTGCCAGCAAGTAATCCAGATGCGACGGGTACGCCAAATTGGGTACTCGCAAGACGGAAGGTCAGTGTTTTGTCATCCAGATACTTTATAATATGGGACTTGCCAACAAAAGAACGATCGTTCTATAATGGTTGCAACTTATCAATCAACCACATCAGGAAGCCACCATGGATGAAAATAAAAGCAGAGCACTGGCCGCAGCCCTAGCCCAAATCGAAAAGCAGTTTGGCAAAGGCTCCATCATGAAGATGGGCGAAGGCCAGATCGAAAATGATCTGCAGGTTGTCTCCACCGGTTCATTGGGGCTGGATATTGCATTGGGTGTGGGTGGCCTGCCAAAAGGCCGCGTGGTAGAAATCTACGGGCCAGAATCTTCCGGTAAAACCACGCTGTGTCTGCAAGTGGTTGCAGAAATCCAGAAACAAGGTGGTGTGGCTGCCTATATCGATGCAGAAAACGCCCTGGACCCGCAATACGCGCAGAAACTGGGTGTCAATGTTGGTGAAATGCTGATTTCCCAGCCTGATACCGGTGAGCAGGCGCTAGAAATCGCCGACATGCTGGTGCGTTCTGGTGGTATTGACATCATCGTGGTCGACTCTGTGGCTGCGCTGACCCCCAAGGCTGAAATTGAAGGCGAGATGGGCGATAGCCACGTCGGCCTGCAAGCCCGTCTGATGAGCCAGGCCCTGCGTAAGCTGACCGGCAACATCAAACGTACCAATACACTGGTGATTTTCATTAACCAGATCCGTATGAAAATCGGCGTCATGTTTGGCAGTCCGGAGACCACTACCGGTGGTAATGCGCTGAAATTCTACGCATCGGTGCGTATGGATATCCGTCGTATTGGCGCCATCAAGAAAGGCGAAGAAGTTGTTGGTAACGAAACCCGTGTGAAGGTCGTTAAGAACAAAGTGGCTCCTCCATTCCGCGAAGCCCTGTTTGACATTCTGTACGGCGAAGGCATTTCGCGCGAAGGCGAGATCATCGAACTTGGGGTGGCCAACAAAATCATCGAAAAATCCGGTGCCTGGTATGCCTACGGCGGTAGCAAGATTGGTCAGGGTAAAGACAATGTCCGCGAGTATCTGAAAGAGAATCCGGCCATTGCCCAGGAAATCGAAGCCAAAGTGCGTCAGGCAGTAGGGATTGCAGCGCCAGCCTTTATTCCTTCAGAAGAAGAGAAGGCAGAAGCTGAGCTGTCTGCGGACGAAGTATAAGCGTAGCTTGCCAAGGCTGAGGCCGATCAAGCTGCAAAGCAGGCCCTCTGATGGAGACATCAGGGGGCCTGTGTGCTTTTCACTATCAGAGGAAGCGGTTTGTGGATAAACCAAATCAGCGCAAAATGAGTCTGGAAGCTCGTGCGATCAACCTCTTGTCGCGCAGAGAGTATTCACGCAAAGAACTGGCACAAAAGTTAAAGCCGCATGCCGAAACACCGGAAGAATTGGCGCTGGTGCTGGATAAACTGGGCGACAAAAACTGGCTTTCTGATCAGCGAGCGGCAGAACAATGGGTACAGTCACGCGCTAGCCGATATGGTGATAGATATCTTAAACAGTTGCTGCAGGACAAAGGGATCGACAAGTCCACGGCGATGGATGCCCTGGAGCACCTGGAAACCGATGAGCGTCAACGCGCGATTCAGGTCTGGGAAAAGAAATTCAACTGCTTGCCGCAAACCCCGCAAGAAAAACTCAAGCAAATGCGCTTCATGGCCAGCAGGGGGTTCTCTGCCCGTACCATCCAGCAGGTGCTATCCATGACGGAGGAAGAGCTGGGTGGTGATGAAACGGGTACAGACGACTGAGCCAGACTGGTTGCCAAAGCCATGGTGGGTGGGGTGTTAAATTAAACACTTACCATAACAAAAACGGGTATTTCAGATTTTTTGTTTATTTTATTCATCACGCCACTGGTTTTTCGTTGCAAGTTCTGATATCTTGGTGTGGTTAAATATTAAACACCCGCTGGGTATTTTCCCTTGTTAATTAGGAGACGCAACATGGCAGACAACCAATCCCTTTTGAAGCGTAAGAATGATGCAACCCCACGCGGCGTTGGCGTGATGGCACCGTTCTTTATTGACCGTGCAGAAAATTCTGAGCTGTGGGATATCGAAGGTCGTCGCTACATCGACTTCGCAGGTGGTATTGCCGTGTTGAACACTGGTCACCGTCATCCTAAAGTGACTGCCGCAGTTGCTGCCCAGCTGGAAAAATTCTCTCACACTTGTTATCAGGTTGTGCCTTACGAGTCATATGTCACGCTGGCAGAAAAAATCAACAAGCTGACCCCGGGTAGCCACGCCAAGAAAACCGCGTTCTTCTCTACTGGTGCAGAAGCTGTTGAAAACACCATCAAGATCGCACGTGCAGCCACTGGCCGTTCTGGCGTGATTGCCTTCTCTGGCGGTTTCCATGGCCGTACCATGATGGGCATGGCGCTGACCGGCAAGGTTGTTCCTTACAAAGTTGGTTTTGGTCCTTTCCCGGCTGAAATCTTCCACGCACCATACCCATGCGAACTGCACGGCGTATCTGTGCAAGACTCTCTGGATGCGATCAATGTGCTGTTCAAGGCATCTATCGATCCTAAGCGTGTTGCTGCCATCATTCTGGAACCTGTTCAGGGCGAAGGCGGTTTCTATGCAGCGCCTGCAGAACTGATGCGTGCACTGCGCAAGATCTGTGACGACCACGGCATCCTGCTGATTGCTGATGAAGTACAGACCGGTTTTGCACGTACCGGCAAACTGTTCGCCATGGAACATTACGATGTATTGCCAGACCTGATGACCATGGCTAAATCCATGGCCGGTGGTTTCACGCTGGCAGCCGTTTGTGGCCGTGCCGAAATCATGGATGCACCAGCTCCTGGCGGCCTGGGTGGTACTTATGCAGGTAACCCGCTGGCAATCGCTGCTGCTCACGCTGTTATCGACGTGATTCAGGAAGAAAAACTGACCGAACGTGCTAACTGGATCGGCCAGCAAGTGAAAGAAACCCTGAATGGTCTGAAAGCCTCTGTTCCTCAAATCGCCGATATCCGCGGTCTGGGTGGCATGATTGCCGTTGAGTTCAACAAAGCCGGCACACACGAGCCAGATGCTGACTTCACCAAGCGCGTGCAGCAAATCGCTCTGGAAAAAGGCCTGATCTTGCTGACTTGCGGTGTGTACGCCAACGTGGTTCGTTTCCTGATGCCACTGACCATCCAGGAAAACGTGCTGAATGAAGGCCTGCAAGTACTTGCAGCTGCGATGAAAGAAGCCCAGTAATTATCGGGTAGCCAGTCAGGTTGGCATGCGAGTGCCAACCTGATGCTGGTGAGTCGGTTGGCTACGGATTGTTGTATTGAATACAATTTAACCGTGGCAACGTCAGATCATCAGGTATGGCAAGCTTTAATGCAACGTACTGCCCGTGTTCCACAGTGCCTGCATTGCAGAAGTCTCTGATGTAAATTAGCCGAAACCAGTTTTCGGCTAATGTTTTATGTACCAAAGCTTTAATTATTCGAATACAGATGCTGTCAGACGACAGCACCTTTTATCGGTTTTCGCCTTGTCACTAGGTCAAGGCCAGATAGGTGGAGTGCAAAGAAATGCTAACGCTAAAAGACCAGGGTTTGTTGAAAAGCCAGTGTTATATCAATGGCCAATGGGTAGATGCAGATAACGGTGAAACCATTGCGGTGACCAATCCTGCAACCGGTGAAGTCATTGGTTCTATTCCTAAAATGGGTGTGGCAGAGACCCGCCGTGCGGTTGAAGCTGCAAATGTTGCATTCAAGACCTGGCGCAAGAAAACCGCGAAAGAGCGTTCAGTCGTTCTGCGCAAATGGTTTGACCTGATGATGGCTGCACAAGATGACCTGGCTGCTATCCTGACCGCTGAACAAGGCAAGCCACTGGCCGAAGCCAAAGGCGAAATCGCTTACGGTGCCAGCTACATCGAATGGTATGCCGAAGAAGGCAAACGCATTTATGGTGACGTGATTCCACAGCCTGCCAATGACAAGCGCGTGGTTGTCATCAAAGAGCCAATCGGTGTTTGTGCCGCCGTGACACCATGGAACTTCCCTAATGCCATGATCACCCGCAAGGCTGCGCCAGCACTGGCTGCCGGCTGTACCATGGTGATCAAGCCTGCAACACAAACCCCGCTGTCTGCACTGGCCATTCTGGTGCTGGCAGAGCGCGCTGGCATTCCTGCTGGTGTGATCAACGTGGTAACCGGTTCTGCAGCTGCCATTGGTGGCGAACTGAGCACCAACGACATCGTTCGCAAGCTGAGCTTTACCGGCTCAACCGAAATCGGTCGCGTATTGATGCAGCAAACTGCAGGTACCATCAAGAAAGTATCGATGGAACTGGGTGGCAACGCACCATTCATCGTGTTTGACGATGCCGATCTGGACGCTGCGGTTGAAGGCGCTTTGATCTCCAAATACCGTAACGCAGGTCAGACTTGCGTGTGTGCAAACCGTCTGTATGTACAGGCTGGTGTGTACGATGCCTTTAACGAGAAATTCGCCGCCGCAGTTGCCAAGCTGAACGTGGGTAACGGTGCCGAGCCTGGCGTAACCCAAGGCCCGCTGATTGACGACAAAGCGGTTGCGAAAATCGAAGAGCACATTGCAGATGCAGTCGCCAAAGGCGGTAAAGTCATCGCCGGTGGCAAACGCCACGCACTGGGTGGCAGCTTCTTCGAGCCAACTATCGTGACTGGCGTGACCAAAGAGATGAAGGTTGCCCGCGAAGAGACCTTCGGTCCTCTGGCACCAATCTTCAAGTTTGAAACCGAAGAAGAAGTACTTGGTTATTCTAACGACACCGAGTTCGGTCTGGCATCATACTTCTATGCACGTGATATCGGTCGTATCTGGCGTGTTTCTGAAGGTCTGGAATACGGCATGGTCGGTATCAACACCGGTATCATCTCTAACGAAGCAGCCCCATTCGGTGGCGTGAAACAGTCCGGTCTTGGCCGTGAAGGTTCCAAGTACGGTATCGAAGACTACGTTGAGATCAAGTATCTGTGTATCGGTGGCGTCGACAAGTAATCACTTGTTTGCCTGCTGCATATAAAACAAAGCCCGGTTGTTACCGGGCTTTGTTTTTGGTGCGAGAGAGGAGAACATCCCCACCCTCGAAGTACTTGCTTAACTCAGCGTAGCTTTTGCAAACTTGCGCTTGCCAACTTGCAGAATCAGGGTGGCTCCCTTTTCTAGCTGCAGACCCTTGTCAGCGACTTTCTCGCTGTCAATTTTTACGCCGCCTTGCTCGATTTGCCGGAATGCCTCAGAGGTGCTGGCTACCAGACCGGCCTGTTTCAGCGCCTGGGCAATCCCGATTTTGCCTTCTACGGTTTCAATGGTAATTTCTGCAATGTCATCAGGGATGGCGCCATCACGGAAGCGGTTCAAGAAGGCTTCCTGTGCGGCATCTGCGGCTGCCTGACCATGGAAGCGAGCGACCAGCTCCTTGCCCAGTTCAAACTTCACATCGCGCGGATTACGGCCTGCTCCCACTTCTTCTTTCAGCTTGGCAATATCGCTTAACGGGCGGAAAGAAAGCAGATCAAAATATCGCCACATCAATTCGTCAGAGATGGACATCAGCTTGCCGAACATGTCGTTCGGTGCTTCTGTAATGCCAATATAGTTGCCCAATGACTTGGACATCTTGTTCACGCCATCCAGGCCTTCCAGCAACGGCATGGTAATGATGCACTGAGGTTTCTGCCCGTATTCATTCTGTAATTGGCGACCGACCAGCAGGTTGAATTTCTGGTCCGTACCACCCAGCTCGACATCGGCTTCCAGGGCAACAGAATCGTAGCCCTGCATCAGCGGGTACAAGAACTCATGGATAGCGATTGGCTGATTGTTGTTGAAGCGCTTTTTAAAGTCATCACGCTCCAGCATGCGGGCCACTGTATGGCGGCTTGCCAGGCGGATCATGCCAGCAGCCCCCAGTTCATTACACCAGGTCGAGTTAAAACGGATCTCGGTTTTTTCCGGATCCAGAATCTTGAACACCTGGTCTGCGTAGGTCTTGGCGTTAGCTTCTATTTGCTCGCGCGACAGCGGCGGACGGGTAGAATTTTTGCCGCTAGGGTCACCGATCATGCCCGTGAAGTCACCAATCAGGAAGATGGCGGTATGCCCCAGTTCCTGGAACTGGCGCATTTTGTTGATGACTACCGTATGCCCCAAGTGCAAATCCGGCGCGGTCGGATCCAGGCCCAGCTTGATGCGCAAAGGACGTTTTTCTTTCAGCTTTTCAATCAGGTCCGCTTCAATCAGGACTTCATCTGCACCACGTTTGATTTCTGCCAGTGCAGCTTGTATATCGGTAGACATGCAAAACCTCTTATCATGTGTCGGGGTAACCGAAGGGGGCTTGTACTAACCCTTCATTACGATCAAACAGCGCCATTTTTGGGAGCGGCCAAGCCCGCTTTCAGATGAGTGGATATTCTCAATAAGCGGGTTTTCTGCTAGTCTCCGTAGATTGAAAAATACCAACCAAATCAAATCTAAATGACGCTTAACAAAACGCCTATTCTAACCGAAAACGTCCAGCAATCCGAGCGCAAGAAGCGAATCAAATGGTTAATCGTTCTGACCAGTCTGCCACTTCTGGGTGGGGCAGGCGCTTTTGCCGTGGTCGGGTCGCAAGATGCCACCACTGCACCGATCGAGATGAAAACGGTCGTCAGCCAGCTCGCTCTGCCGGAAATCCAGTCGAGTACTGTCGATGTTTTTCATAAAGAAGAACGTATCCAGTCAGGCGACACCCTGGGTAGCCTGTTGTCCCGCATGGGGGTTTCCGACCCGGCAGCCTTGCAGTTTCTTCGCCAGCAGGGTGAATTAAAGGGGTTGCAACAGCTCAAGGCAGGCAAAACGATTCAGGCAACCACCAATGACAACGGAGAGCTACTGGGCTTGCGTTACATTGATGGTGAAGGCAAAGAAGTCAAGGTTGAACCGGCCGGAGACGGGTTTACGGTCAGCCGTGGCGACATGAAGCTGGACTTCAATGTTGCCATGAAGGCCGGCACGATCAAAAGCTCTTTGTTTGCTGCAACTGATGCCGCAGATTTGCCAGACAGTATTGCGACAGAACTGGCCGACATGTTCGGCTCGGAAATCAACTTCCATAAAGGTCTGAAAAAGGGCGACCGTTTCAAAGTAATTTATGAAACATTTGCCAACAATGGCCAAGTTGTTAAAACCGGCCGCTTGCTGGCTGCCGAGTTTGTCAACAATGGCAAGTTATACCGCGCTGTCAGCTTTACCAATCCATCCACTGGCCACACCGATTACTATACGCCGGACGGTAAAAACCTGCGTAAGGCTTTCTTGCAGTCGCCAATGGAGTTTACGCGTGTTACATCCGGGTTTGCCATGCGCTTGCACCCGATTCTGGGCATGTGGAAGCAGCATAAGGGCGTAGATTACGGCGCGCCTATCGGTACCAAAGTCAAAGTGACGGCTGATGGCGTTGTTGCATTTGCCGGTACCAAAAACGGCTTTGGCAATGTGGTAGAAGTAAAACATTTTGGCGATTTCAGCACGGTATATGCACATTTGTCTGGTTTTGCACCAGGCCTTAAGGTGGGTTCAAAAGTGAACCAAGGCGACGTCATTGCCTTTGTTGGTCAAACTGGCTGGGCAACAGGTCCGCATCTGCATTATGAGTTCCGTGTGGCTGGCGAGGCAAAAGATCCGCTTTCAACCGTCGTGCCGGTGGCTCAGCCGCTGGATGCGAAGTTGCTGCCGAAATTCGAGCAAGACACCCGTGTACTGACAGCCAAGTTCGATTTGCTGGATAATATGAGCGTGCGCAACCTGGACTGATGCCACGTTAGCTTGCTTGCAGTGCATTACGACAAAAAGCCGGCAAATGCCGGTTTTTTGTTATCAACAATCAACATGAAGAAAATGGAATATGGTGCCGAGCAATATCTCATCTGAACAAAAACTGGTGATCGGGCTGATGTCGGGCACCAGTCTGGATGGTGTGGATGCCGTGCTGGCCACATTTGACCCTGCACCACAGACCCTGGCTGATGCCTATATCCCGTTTGATGCAGAACTGAAATCCTTGCTGTTGTCATTGAATACGGCGCAACCGGACGAGTTGCATTTGTCGGCCCGAGCGGCAAACGAGCTGTCAATCCGCTATGCAGAAGTGGTACAGCTACTGTTGGCCAAGGCCAATGTCAGGGCGGAAGACATTCTCGCCATCGGTAATCACGGGCAAACCATTCGTCACCGGCCGGATTACGGATATACGCTGCAAATCGGCAATCATGCTTTGCTGGCTGAGCTGACCGGCATCCCCGTGGTGGGAGATTTCCGCAGTCGCGATATTGCAGCAGGCGGGCAGGGTGCCCCATTGGTGCCTGCGTTTCACCTCAACCTGTTTGCAAGCGATACACAGCATGTTGGTGTGCTGAATATTGGCGGGATTGCAAACCTGACCTGCTTGCCTGCAGGAGGGGGCATGGTCAGGGGGTTCGATACCGGCCCGGGTAACTTGCTGATGGACTATTGGTGTGGCAAGCATACGGGTTTCCCGTACGATAAGGCAGGGGCGTGGGCAAAGTCGGGAACCCTGATTCCATCATTATTGGCGGACTGGCTGGCGCATGCGTTTTTCCATCTTCCTCCACCCAAAAGTACCGGACGCGATCTGTTTAATCCGGCATGGCTGGAAAGCCATGAACTGCATCAGTATCAAGCGCAGGACGTTCAGGCCACCTTGTTGGCACTCACCGCCACTTCTGTGGCAAATTCAGTGAAGATACATTTACCTGAGGCGGAGATACTCTACCTGTGTGGGGGCGGCGCACATAACATGGCACTGCGGGAGCATATCGCCAGCCTGCTGCCAGATACGCATATCGGCGTAACAGACGATACTGGTGTGCCTGGCGATACACTGGAAGCATTTGCGTTTGCCTGGCTGGCCTGGCGTTTCTGCCAGCGGCAGACAGGGAATTTGCCTCAGGTGACCGGTGCTAGAGGAGAGCGCATCCTGGGTGCTTATTTCCCTGCATAAGGGGTTAAGACACCAACCAAAAACAAAAAGCCTGCATATCGCAGGCTTTTTGTTTGGGGACGTCTTTCAGATCAGGCAGAGAAAGAAGAGCCACAACCACACGTAGAGGTGGCATTCGGGTTTTTGATGACAAATTGAGAGCCTTCAATCCCGTCTGTGTAATCGATTTCTGCGCCAACAAGATATTGGTAGCTCATCGGATCAATCAGCAGGGTGACACCATTTTTCTCGACCTGGGTATCATCGTCATTGCTGATTTCATCGAACGTAAAGCCATACTGGAAGCCAGAACAACCACCGCCCGTTACAAAAACGCGCAGTTTCAGATCCGGATTGCCTTCTTCCTCGATCAGCTCACGAACTTTGTTAGACGCATTGTCCGTAAATACCAAGAAGCTAGGGATTTCTGCTACTTCACTCATTGGGTACTCCTTAAAACCTAGTAATTTAGTTGGTTATTATCCGCCCTATATTCGCAAAGGTCAATCTGTGCTAGCGGGGGACTCGTCTGTTTTATGGGTAATCGCAATCACCGGTAATTCGGCAGAATCTTGCAGGTGCAAGAGTTGTCCTTCAATGATGGCGCCTGGGTGCATTTCCAGTGTCCGATAATGAATGTCGCCAGTAACCTGCGATTTTGGCTGTAGTTCCAGATAATGGCTGGCCAGTACAGGGCCATGGATTCTGCCATTAACAATCAGGTGACCAACCCGGATAGATCCTTCAATCACGGCTTTTTCTGACAGAACGAGTGTGCCGGGTTTGTCGCCAGTCGCGATAACATTGCCTTTGATCGTGCCATCCACGCGCAGGCCACCACTAAAATGCAGATCACCTTCGATACTGGTGCCGTGGCCAATAAGACTATCGATGCGATTTTGTGGCTTATGGTGCTTGTTTCCAAACATGGATATGTTCCTCAGGGCAGAGTGTACTGATAACGAATGCTTGTGCTGCCAGGCCGCTCTGGCAGTATTTCAATCAATAAAGGGGTTCCCGAGGGCAGGGAGCCTGGTAAATTTCCTTCCAGCCGTGTCATGCTGTGAAAATTCAGCTGGAACTGGCTATCACCCGCTTGAGAAGGGATACGACCCGCATTGACCGAGCTACTGGCAGGCCACGATATTTGATACTTGCCAGTGAAAATGGTGCCGTCTGTTCCGGCATTCAGCAATAAATGGTAGTGCCATTGTCCGTCGGGCTGGACAAAGACGTTGAATAACTCAACGGCCGCTTGTCCATGGCCGTCAGGCCGTTTCAGCATTTCTTCAAACAGGCCAAGCTGCTGTCGTAAAGACAGGTTTTCTGCTTTTAAAGCCGGAATCTCGGCATCCAGTGTCTTTTGTGCCGTGCTGTCGATCTGATGCATCATGCTTAACTGGCGGGCTTGCTTTTGAAGCAACCGGTTATCCAGTGTCAGATTATTTACTTGCCGTTTCAGGTTGATGACATCCTGTAACGTAATGCCCCTGAATTCGCCCTGGCTGAGTGAGCCGGCAAGATACGCCAGACCGCTGCAAACACCAATCACGGCCAGTAACAGGAGGATGGTCACCACACGGGCAAACCATGTGGGATGCGCCCTTACCGACAGCCTGGGCGCGGTAAGGGCATTTCTCTTGCGAAATCTTCTATGGATCACTTATATGGCCAGCATCATGGCAATAGCGGAACCAGTTGCAAGCCGGTTGTTTCGGGAAGATCAAACAGGATGTTCATGTTTTGCACGGCCTGTCCGGCAGCACCTTTTACCAGGTTGTCTTCAACCGCCAGAATGACGGCAGTATCGCCGCCCTGTGGACGGTGTACGGCGATGCGACATACGTTGGCACCGCGCACTGATCTGGTTTCGGGGTGCGAGCCAGCAGGCAACACGTCTACAAACGGTTCGCTTTGGTAACGTGCTTCGTACAGGGCTTGCAAATCCACATCTTTGGTCAGCTTTGCATAGAGCGTGGCATGAATGCCGCGAATCATTGGGAGCAAATGCGGGGTAAAGGTCAGTCCGACATCCGCACCATGCATCTGACTCAGGCCCTGACGAATCTCGGGCAAATGACGGTGGCCAGCAACACCGTAGGCTTTGAAGTTGTCACCTGCTTCGGCCAGCAGCGCGTGTACTTCTGCCTTCCGACCGGCGCCAGAAACACCTGATTTACAGTCGGCAATCAAATGACTTGTATCAACCACGCCAGCTTCAATCAAGGGCAGAAAACCCAGTTGTACCGCAGTCGGATAGCAACCCGGGTTGGCAACCAAGCGTGCGCCTTTGATTTTTTCCCGGTTAAGTTCGGGCAAACCATAAACTGCTTCGGCAATCAGCTTGGGCGCTGCATGTGTCATGCCATACCATTTTTCCCACACAGTCTGGTCTTTGATGCGGAAGTCCGCCGCCAGATCAATTACCTTTACGCCGGCATCCAGTAGTGCTTGGGCCTGCTGCATGGCGATACCGTTTGGTGTTGCAAAGAAAACAACATCACATTGATTTAATTCGCCACTGTCCGGGTCAGAAAAGGCAATGTCGACGAATCCACGCAGGCTAGGGAACATATCGGCAACCGGCATGCCTGCTTCTTTGCGCGAAGTCACCGCTTTCAGTTTCACATGTGGGTGCGCGCACAGGATGCGCAACAACTCAACACCGGTGTAACCGGTTCCGCCAACAATACCTACGTTAATCATTCCTTTTCCTTACTCTGCATGGATTCACAGCGTTTACGCTGTTTTGTTTTCGACGAATTGCCCATGATAATAGGGCAGTAGACACAGGGCAAGCTGAAATCACAGCTTAGGGGAGGGGTAAGGGAATATGACTGGAAGCCAGAAACAAAAAAACCGCCCAAGGGCGGTTTTTTTGTTGGCACAAACAATTAACGCTTGGAGAACTGTTTGCGGCGACGTGCTTTGTGCAGACCAACTTTTTTACGTTCAACTTCACGAGCATCACGTGTCACGAAGCCAGCAGCAGACAGTGCTGGTTTCAGTGTCGCATCATATTCGATCAGTGCACGGGTAATGCCGTGACGAACTGCACCAGCCTGGCCGTTTTCACCGCCACCGTTTACATTGACTTTGATGTCGAATGTAGCAAGATGATTAGTCAGTTCTAGTGGTTGACGAACAACCATGCGGCCAGTTTCACGAGAGAAGAAAACGTCAAGAGGCTTGCCGTTAACTTCAATCTTGCCAGAGCCAGAAGCCAGGAACACACGGGCTACTGCGCTTTTGCGACGGCCGGTACCGTAGTAGTATTTACCGATCATGATTCAATATCCCTGAATTACAGTTCCAGCACTTTAGGCTGTTGTGCGGTATGAGGATGGCTTTCACCGGAGTACACTTTCAGCTTTTTCAGCATAGCGTAGCCCAATGGACCTTTTGGCAGCATGCCCTTAACAGCCTTTTCAATCAGGCGCTCTGGGAACTGGTTCTTCATTTCGGTGAAGGTGCGAGCATAGATACCACCTGGATAGCCACTGTGGCGGTAGTAAACTTTGTCTTCAGCCTTGTTACCAGTTACGCGAACTTTGTCCGCGTTAACAACGACGATGAAGTCGCCTGTGTCCATGTGCGGGGTGTAGATTGCTTTGTGTTTGCCGCGCAGACGGTGGGCAATGGCGGCTGCCAGACGACCCAGCACTAGGTCCGAGGCGTCCACCACAAACCACTCGCGCTGGATGTCTTGCGGCTTGGCAGAGTAGGTTTTCATCTTGTATAAATTCCAAGTAAACAAGTCGTTTCGAGAAAGTGCAAGATTCTTACAGAATATTCTGTAGATGTCAAATCCAGAATTTGCATCGAGCCAATTATTCTATATGAAGTTGCACTTAAAAGGGAGTCTCCTGATAGAATTATTTCCATTCAGGCGTTCTGTACGGGGGAAATAACAACATTCCCTGTTTTCAGAGGTGACGTTATGGTCTGACTACCGATGCATGATTATATATCAGGTCGTGAATACATCCTATCCAAGATAAGGGGTTTTGTTGTGAAAGCACGTGTTAAATGGGTTGAAGAGAGAAGTTTTCTGGCAATGAGCGAAAGTGGCCATGCCGTGCTGATGGATGGGCCGCCTGATGCGGGTGGTCGTAACCTTGGTCCGCGCCCGATGGAAATGCTGCTGATGGGTGCCGGTGGGTGCTCTGCCTATGATGTGGTGATGATTCTTGAGAAAGGCCGCCATGCAGTCACCGGGTGCGAGGTGGAGGTCAGTGCAGAACGTGCCGCGACGGACCCTAAGATATTTACCCGCATCCATCTGCAGTTTACCGTGACTGGCAAGGCGCTGAAACCGGAGGCGGTGGAGCGTGCCGTGGCCTTGTCTGCAGAAAAGTACTGTTCTGCCACCATTATGCTCAGCAAAACCGCTGAAGTGACACATTCAGTTGAAGTGGTTGAAGCTGCCTGATTTGCCAGGCGATGGCTGTAGAAAAAAACAAAACCCCGGTCAGTGTGCCGGGGTTTTGTTTTTTTGCGGCAGACAAACGGGGTTAGATCCAGTAGCTGCTTCTGGTCATGACTTTTGACGTTAGTTGCATCAGGGCTTTCACAGGCAGGGGCAGGTTGGCTGCACCGTGATCGATGGCCTGGTCTGCGTGTTCCAGTTCGTCAGTTTTCATCTGGGAGAGAATGGCATGGCTCCTGGCGTCTTGTGGAGGGAGTTTTTCCATGTGCTCGTCCAGATGTTTTGCCACCTGGTGCTCGGTTTCAGCCAGAAATCCCAGGTTCCATTTGTCGCCAATCAGTCCGGCTGTAATGCCGATAGCCAAAGATCCTGTATACCAGATCGGGTTAAGCAGGCTTTTCCTGCCACCCAGTTCGTCAATGCGTTTGGCCGTCCAGGCCAGGTGTTCGGTTTCCTGCCAGGCGGCTTCGGCGAAGGCGTGCTTGTTTTTAGGATCTCTGGCCGTCAGTGCTTGGCCCTGGTATAGCGCCTGAGCGCATATTTCACCGCAGTGGTTGATGCGCATCAGTCTTGCCGCATGCAATTTCTCGCTTTCACTCATGTCATTGTCTGGCATGTGGGTATCGGGATGTTCCCGGCGGCTATGCGCATCTGCAAAAAGGGTGCGAATCCCTTTGTCGAGTTCGGTAATGAAGAGGTCTAGTGGTGAAGCCATAAGGTATTGATCACTCAAAGCCGGTTGCTGTGACAGGGTAGTTTACCGGATGGGACGCAAAATGTGATGCAGCATTTGCTGGTCCCTTGTCCGTTTTTCTGGCGAATGGCCGATTATTCTTCGTTTCTGGCAGGTGCCAGCACGGTCCGGTTGCCGTTGGTTTCCATGGCGCTGACGAGGCCGGACGACTCCATCTGCTCAATCAGGCGCGCGGCGCGGTTGTAGCCGATGCGTAACTGCCGCTGAACTGAGGAAATAGAGGCGCGACGGGTTTTAATCACGAATGCCACTGCTTCATCGTAGAGCGGATCATTCTCCGAATCGCCCTCCAGAATGCTGCCTTTGAATGGATCTCCGCCAGCACTGCCATCGCCGACCATGCCTTCGAGTATGCCTTCAATATAGTTCGGTTCGCCATGCTGCTTCAGGTAGCTGACCACATGGTGGACTTCCTCGTCGGCCACGAATGCGCCGTGCACGCGCTGCGGATAACCGGTTCCGGGTGGCAGATAGAGCATGTCGCCCATCCCCAGAAGCGCTTCTGCACCCATCTGGTCCAGGATGGTGCGCGAGTCTACCTTGCTGGAGACCTGGAAGGCCACTCGCGTCGGGATGTTGGCTTTGATCAGGCCGGTAATCACGTCGACAGACGGCCGCTGGGTGGCCAAAATCAGGTGGATGCCCGCTGCACGTGCTTTTTGTGCCAGGCGTGCAATCAGTTCTTCGATTTTTTTGCCGGCGACCATCATCAGGTCGGCAAGCTCGTCGATGACCAGAACAATCATCGGCAGGTGTTCCAGCGGCTCGGGATTGTCTGGCGTGAGGCTGAACGGGTTGGTTGCTTTTTGGCCCTGTTTTTCCATGTCGATCAGTTTCTGGTTGAAGCCAGCCAGGTTCCGCACGCCCATGAAGGACATCAGTTTGTAGCGTTTCTCCATTTCTGCCACGCACCAGTTAAGCGCATTGGCAGCTTGTTTCATGTCTGTCACGACGGGTGCCAGTAGATGAGGAATGCCTTCGTACACGGACATTTCCAGCATTTTCGGGTCGACCAGAATCAGACGTACTTGCTGGGGTGTTGCCTTGTAAAGCAGGGACAGCAGCATGGCGTTGATGGCGACAGACTTGCCTGAACCGGTCGTGCCGGCTACCAGTAAGTGTGGCATCTTGGCCAGATCGGCCACCACGGGTTGCCCGGAGATGTCCTTGCCCATGGCAAGCGTGAGCGGGGATGGCGAATTACCATAGACGCTTGCGCTCAGGATTTCAGAAAGCCGTACAGTTTGCCGTCTCGGGTTGGGCAGTTCCAGGGCCATATAGGTTTTGCCCGGAATGGTTTCAACAACCCGGATGGCAGCAAGGCCGAGTGCACGGGCCAGGTCTTTGGCCAGGTTGACGATCTGTGCGCCCTTGACACCACTGGCAGGGTCTATTTCGTAACGGGTAATGACCGGGCCCGGGTAGGCGGCAACGACTTGCACCTGAACGCCAAAGTCGGCCAGTTTGCGTTCGATCAGGCGAGACGTATATTCGATGGTACTGGCGGCTACCGTTTCGGTTTCCAGTGGCGGCATGGCCAGTAGCGATAGTGGTGGAATCGGTGAATCCGGCAGGTCGGAAAACAGTGGTGCCTGTTTTTCTTTCAGGGCCTGCTTAGAGGGCTCAATTTTGACCGACGGGATGATCTGTTCTGCACGAGGCGCCCTTACAACGGGGGCTTCAGGTTCTGCTGCTTCGGGGATCTCCAGGCTACCTTCTTCATCCCATGGCGCAATGGCGTCGTTCAGAACCGGGGTGTTGTCCTCCTCGTCCGGGTACTCGTCCATGGATGTGAAGGTGGGTGCTTCTGGCTCTGGTAATGGCTCGTTGCGATTGCGCAGCAATGGCTCGATTTTAGCGCCTGGCACCACGACTTCGACCGGTGGCAGGTCCTGCTGGCGTTTTTTCTCTTCGGCTACTTGCTGCTCGCGACGAGCGGCGGCGACTTCGCCGACTTTACGGTCTTGATGGGCTTGCCAGCGTCCGATGCAAAGGTCGAACGCATACTCCAGAAATGCACCGATGTTTTCAATCAGTTGTAACCAGGACAGGCCGGTAAACAGCGATAAACCGATGCAGAAGCCGGCGATGAGGGCAAGGGTAGCACCGGTAAAGCCAAACAGTCGGGAGAGCGGGGTGCTGATGGCTTCTCCCAGCATGCCGCCATGAACGTCCGGTAGTTCGACATGGGTGGTATACAGGCGTAGTGATTCCAGGCCGCAGCTTGAAACAAGCAGAACCACAAAGCCGATGATGGCGATGACAAGCACGGGGCGATTGGCGTTGGCGAGGGCGTCCAGTCGTTTGTAGCCCCACAGTATGGCCGACAGGCAGAGGATGACCCACCACCACGCCGAAAATCCGAACATGTAGAGCATCAGGTCCGCCAGCCATGCGCCAAACTGGCCGCCATGGTTGTGAATGTTGGTGTGTGTCGCGCTGTGTGACCAGCCGGGGTCGCTGCGATCAAAGCTGATCAGGATCAGGACCAGATAGATGGCTGCAGCCACCAGCGATAGCCACCATGACTCTCTGAGCAGGGAAAACATGTGCGGTGCCAGGGCGGGTTGCGCCATGCTGCGGCCATTTTTTTTGTTCGACAACATACTCATTGTGGGTTTATGTCATGTAATGATTTCGTGATTATAGCCGGAAGGCATGGCTATGACGTAAAATACGCGATTAGGTTTAATATCAATTTACAGAATCGAGTGATTGACATGTCTGTTCAGGCTGCTGTTTCGTCTGGTGTTCGTACCCGTTTTGCACCAAGTCCTACCGGTTTTCTTCATATCGGCGGCGCACGTACTGCGCTGTTTTCCTATGCTTACGCACGTCATCACGGCGGCAAATTCATCTTGCGTGTTGAGGATACGGATCTTGAACGCTCCACGCCAGCGTCTGTGAAAGCCATTTTTGACGCGATGGAGTGGCTGGACCTGGAATATGATGAAGGTCCGTTCTTCCAGATGCAACGAATGGAACGCTACAAGGAAGTGCTGGCAGGGATGCTGGAAGCCGGGACGGCGTATTACTGTTACTGCAGTAAGGAAGAACTCGAGACCATGCGTGCCGAGCAGGAAGCGCGTGGCGAGAAACCGCGGTATGACCGGCGCTGGCGTCCTGAGGCTGGCAAAGTGTTGCCGGCCGTGCCTGCGGGTGTTGAGCCGGTGATCCGGTTTAAAACCCCGTTGACTGGTGTGGTAGGTTGGGATGACATGGTCAAGGGGCGTATCGAGTTCAGTAACGAAGAGCTGGATGACCTGATCATTGCCCGTCCTGACGGTACCCCTACATACAACTTCTGCGTGGTGGTGGATGACTGGGATATGGGCATTACCCAGGTCATTCGCGGTGATGATCATGTAAACAACACCCCTCGCCAGATCAATATTCTGCTGGCCCTGAATGCGCCGCTGCCACAGTATGGCCACGTACCGATGATTCTGCGTGAAGACGGCCAGAAAATGAGCAAGCGTTTCGACGCGGTTTCCGTGATGCAGTATCAGGAAATGGGCATTTTGCCGGAAGCCTTGTTGAACTACCTGGCCCGTTTGGGCTGGGGGCATGGTGACGACGAGTTGTTTACCCGCGCCCAGTTTATCGAGTGGTTTGATACCCGTAATGTCAGTGGCTCGCCTTCACGGTTTGATTTGCAAAAGCTGAAATGGGTGAATGCGCACTACATGAAGCAGTCTGAGGCTTCTCGCCTGGCCGCGTTGGCACTGCCATTCTTGTCCGCAGCCGGTGTGACGGATGTGGATGCAGCCCGTCTTGAATCGGCCGTTGCCCTGTATAAAGACCGTGCGGAAACCGTCAAGGATCTGGCTGAGGCAGTCAAATTCTTCTTTGTTCCTGTGGCTGCACCGGCCGAGCTGGTGACGCAGCATGTGACTGAAGCGGTTCAGCCATGGTTGGGAGCGCTGGCTGAAAAACTGTCAGTGACTGACTGGAGCAAAGAAGCGATTGCCGCCACCATGAAGGCTGTGGTGGGCGAGTCCGGACTGAAATTCCCGCAGGTAGCGATGCCTGTGCGTGCACTTGTGTGCGGCACAACCCAAACGCCGAGTATAGATGCCGTTCTGGCCGCGTTGCCAAAAGAACTGGTCTTGCAAAGACTGGGTAGCTGACCCGGATATTTGCCACTGCCTGTCATCCGGATCGGGTGGCAGGCGTTAAGTATCTGATTTGATGCCCGAATAATGTGACATGTTGGCAGCGTTAGCGCTGTGACCTACAGAGAAAATGAAAAATGAAGCAATCCTTGCTAGATAAAATTGCCAGTAAAGATGCCCGTATCGGCATCGTCGGCCTTGGATATGTCGGCTTGCCTTTGATGTTGCGCTTTGCCGAGGTTGGCTACAAGGTACTGGGGTTCGATATTGATACCAGCAAAGTAGATGCCTTGATGGCCGGCCGGTCTTATATCGAGCACATTTCTGCAGACTCGATCGCCTCTGCACGCCAGCAAGGTTTTGAAGCGACCACCGACTTTAGCCGTGCCGGTGAGGCTGATACCCTGATTTTGTGTGTACCGACCCCGCTGAACAAATATCGTGAACCGGATTTGTCCTATGTGCTGAATACGATCGATGCCCTGGTGCCTTATCTGCGCAAGGGACATCTGGTATCTCTGGAGTCCACCACTTACCCTGGCACTACCGATGAAGAACTATTGCCTCGCATCGAATCACGCGGTTTCAAGGTGGGCGAGGATGTGTTTCTGGTCTTTTCGCCAGAGCGCGAAGACCCGGGTAACCCGAACTTTACGACCCGTACCATTCCCAAGGTGTGTGGCGGGGTAACCCCGGCGTGTCTGGAAACCGGTGTGGCCCTGTATAGCGCCGTGATCGACAAAGTCGTGCCGGTGAGCAGCACCCGCGCAGCCGAGATGACCAAACTGCTGGAAAACATTCACCGTGCGGTAAACATTGGCCTGGTCAACGAGATGAAGATCGTGGCCGACAAAATGAACATCGACATTTTTGAAGTGATTCGTGCTGCGGCCACTAAGCCATTTGGTTTTGTGCCGTATTACCCTGGCCCGGGGCTGGGTGGTCACTGTATTCCGATCGACCCGTTCTACCTGACCTGGAAAGCGCGTGAGTATGGTTTGCATACCCGCTTTATCGAGCTGGCTGGTGAAGTCAACTCCGGCATGCCGGACTGGGTCGTGGGCAAGGTAGCCGCTGCTCTCAATACCCGCAAGAAATCCATTAACGGCAGCAAGGTGCTGGTGCTGGGGATTGCCTACAAGAAGAACGTGGATGACATGCGTGAGTCTCCTTCTGTCTTCCTGATGGAAAAGCTGCGCGATCTGGGCGCCGAGGTGGCGTACAGTGATCCGCATGTGCCGGTATTCCCGAAAATGCGTGAGCACCATTTTGATCTGTCGAGCGTAGCGCTGACTGCCGAGTCGCTGGCCAGTTATGATTGCGTTCTGCTGGCAACAGACCATGATCGTTTTGACTATGAGCTGATCAAACAGAACGCCAAGCTGATTGTCGACAGTCGTGGTCGCTATCAGCAGCCATTTGATCATCTGGTAAAAGCCTAAGGATACGTGACAGATGCAAAATTTTCCCCCTGCGATTACCGATCGTAAAATCCGTTTTGCCCTTGTAGGCTGCGGCCGTATTGCCCAGAACCATTTTGCTGCCATGGAAAGCCACGCTGACCGCGTGGAAATTGTGGATGTCTGTGACATTGATCCGGTGGCATTGACGGCAGCCGTAGAGCGGACCGGTGCCAAAGGTCACTCATCACTGGATGCGCTGCTGGAGAATACCACTGCCGACGTTGTGGTGCTGACCACCCCTAGCGGCTTGCATCCGAATCAGGCGATCCAGATTGCCGGTGCCGGTTTGCACGTGATGACGGAAAAACCGATGGCGACCCGCTGGCACGATGGCCAACGCATGGTAGAAGCATGCGACAAGGCCAATGTACGCCTGTTTGTGGTCAAACAGAATCGTCGCAATGCTACCTTGCAACTGTTGAAAAAGGCCGTGGAAGAAAAGCGGTTTGGTCGTATCTACATGGTCAACGTGAACGTATTCTGGACACGTCCGCAAGCCTATTACGATACCGCCGCATGGCGTGGTACCTGGGAGTTTGATGGTGGCGCCTTCATGAACCAGGCGAGCCACTATGTGGACTTGCTGGACTGGCTGATTGGCCCGGTGGAAAGCGTGCAAGCCTACACGGCGACTCTGGAACGCGATATCGAAGTAGAAGATACGGGTGTGATCAGCATCAAATGGCGCAGTGGTGCCTTGGGCTCCATGAACGTGACCATGCTGACGTACCCTAAAAACCTCGAAGGTTCTATTACCATCATCGGTGAAAAAGGGACCGTGCGGGTAGGTGGGGTCGCCGTGAACGAGATCCAGCATTGGGAGTTTGCCGACAAGCGTCCGGAAGACGTGTCCGTCAAGGAAGCCAGTTATCAGACCACCAGCGTGTACGGTTTTGGGCATCCGCTGTATTACAACAACGTGATCGAAGTCATGCAGGGCAAGGCTACGCCGGAAACGGATGGTCGTGAAGGTCTGAAATCGCTGGAATTGCTGATTGCCACTTATCTGTCTGCCAGAGATGGCAAACGTGTTAGCCTGCCACTCGATTATTGATGCTACTTTTGACTGATTGTCCTCAATGAGCCAAGCCGCATCCGCGCAAAAGCATGATCCGGTAGCCTTCGCACATTTGTTGCGAGGGCTTTCTGCCATTTCAGTGCTGGTATTTCATTACCTGCTGATGTTCTGGCAGCGGCCAGCCAGGGTGGCGGATTTGACGGGCATGCCGGTAATGCCGGTCGGGGCCGAGGCTTTTCCTGGACATCAGGCTTTCTTGGCCTGGCTACCGTTTAATCTGGGGGCCATTGCGGTAGGAGCCTTATTCTTGCTGAGTGGCTTTGTCCTGCCCTATTCGTTTCGGCCCGATACCACACGTGCCAGCTTTGTGATCAGCCGGTGTTTTCGTATTCTGCCGACCTACTGGGGTGGTTTTGTGGTGTCCTGCGGTCTGGTAGCGCTGGTAGCCTGGTATTCCGGACACACGTTCCCGTATACGCTCAAGGATGTCGGGCTGCACCTGTTGCCGGGGCCACGCGACCTGCTGGGCGGGGCGAATATCGACGGGGTTGTCTGGACGCTGGATGTGGAAATGAAATTCTACGCGCTGGCGTTCTTGTTTGCGCCCTGGTTAAAAAGCGGCAGTCGCTGGGTGTTACTGATGCCGCTAGGCCTGTTTCTGGCAGCTGGCGCCTGCGTCTGGAAGGGCGTCGCGGTGTATCCGACCTTGGCGTATCTGCTGTTTGCTTCGATTGGCATTGTGTTTCACTGGCTGTTCAAGCGGACCATGCAGACGATGGAAGCCATTGTCTGGATCACGCTGGGAACCGGGATGTACTTCTGGATACTGATTCGCTGGCTTGAGTTTCCGCCAAGTCTGGTGGGCAGCTATGCACTGGCCTTTACGGCTTTTGTGCTGGCATATCGGTTGCGCGACAAGATCGAGCTGAACCGCATCACCCGCAAGCTGGCGGATGTGAGTTATCCGCTCTATTGCGTACATGCCGTGCTGGGGTATGTGGCGATCCGTGCCTTGATCCTGGTTGGGGTGCCAGCGCTGTTAGCAATTGCTCTCAGCGCAGCACTGGCATTGACCATGGCGACACTGTTGCACCGCTATCTGGAAGTACCAAGTCCGGGCTGGGGGCGGCGGGTGACTGCTCATCTGCTGACAAGCAAAAACAGCATGAATCCGGGATTGTCGCCGGACATTTTGAAGAATAAGTGAGTTTAATGATATGAGTTTCTCCGTTCATCCCACCGCCATTGTTGATGAAGGTGCACAGATTGGTGCCGATACGCGCATCTGGCACTGGGTGCATATTTGTGGTCAGGCTCGCATTGGCGAGCGCTGCTCCTTTGGCCAAAATGTATTTGTGGGTAACGATGTCGAGATCGGCAATAACGTCAAAGTCCAGAACAATGTCTCGATTTATGATGCCGTGACGCTGGAAGACGATGTGTTTTGCGGACCGAGCATGGTCTTTACCAATGTGCACAATCCGCGCAGCCATGTCTCACGCAAGAATGAATACCGTCGCACCGTCGTACGCAAAGGTGCAACCATTGGCGCCAATGCCACCGTGGTGTGCGGTCATGAAATCGGTGCCTATGCGTTTATCGGTGCCGGAGCGGTGGTAACCAAGGATGTGGTGCCTTACGCGCTGATGGTAGGGACGCCAGCCCAACGGATTGGCTGGATGTGCGAGTGCGGCGAGAAATTGCCAGCGGGCTCTGGTCGGGTGACCTGTGCCCATTGCCAGAGCCGTTATGATATTCATGACAACAGCTGCCAGCGCGTCGCCGACTAGCCTGCTGACATGAATCAGCTTAAAAAACAGACAGAATATATTGCAGAAAGCCTTGAAACATCATGGATTTTATCGATTTAAAGTCGCAGTACCAGCATAGCAAATCCGCCATTGATACCCGCATTCATGCGGTGTTAAACCATGGTCAATACATCATGGGACCCGAAGTGGCTGAGCTGGAGGTCAAGCTGGCGGACTATGTGGGTGTCAAGCATTGTATCGGGGTGGCCGATGGTACAACAGCCCTGATGATTGCCTTGATGGCGCTCGGTATCGGACCGGGGGACGAGGTGATCACCACCCCGTTTACCTTTATTGCCACGGGCGAGATGATTGCGCTGGTTGGGGCCACCCCGGTTTTTGTCGACATCGATCCTGAGACCTACAACCTCGACCCGGCGCTGATTGAAGCGGCGATTACGCCAAAAACCCGCGCGATCATGCCCGTGAGCCTGTATGGGCAGTGTGCTGATTTTGATGCAATCAATGCCATCGCTGACAAGCATGGACTGGTAGTGGTGGAAGATGGTGCGCAAAGCTTTGGGGCATCATACAAGGGGCGCAAGTCATGTGGTCTGTCGACCATTGCGACGACCAGCTTCTTCCCGTCCAAGCCGTTGGGCTGTTACGGCGATGGCGGTGCCTGCTTTACCAATGACGATACGCTGGCCAAGAAAATGCGCGAAATCCGTATTCATGGTCAGGACCGTCGTTATCATCATCCGGTGATTGGCCTGAACGGACGTCTGGATACCCTGCAGGCGGCCATTTTGCTGGCCAAGCTGGAAACCTTTGTGGATGAAGTGGCGGCGCGGGAACGGATCGGTGCACGTTATAGCCAGTTATTGCAGGGGGTGGTGCGTACACCGCATCTGGCTGAAGGTTCTACCAGCGTGTATGCCCAATATACGGTCGAGGTGGATAACCGCGATGACGTGCAAGCCAAGCTGAAAGCTGCGGGGGTACCGACAGCGGTTCATTATCCGATCCCGCTGCATTTGCAACCGGCATTTGCCAGCCTGGGACAGGGCGTCGGCAGCTTCCCGATTGCCGAGGCTGCTGGCCAGCGTGTGATGAGTTTGCCGATGCATCCGTTTCTGGACAATGCGACCCAGGATAAAGTCATTTCTGCATTAACTGCAGCCATCGCTTAAGGGCAACCGTGTCTTCTGAGCGGCATTTCTTCAAAAGCATTCTGACTCTGCTGACAGGGGCTACGCTGGCACAGGCATTGCCGCTGCTGGCCGCGCCTTTGCTGACCCGCATGTATGCACCGGATGACTTTGGCCTGTTTGCCTTCTACAGCGGTCTGATGAGCAATCTGGCCGTGGTGGCGACGGGTCGCTACGAACTGGCCATTGTGTTGCCCAAAGAAGAACGGGATGCCGCCCATTTGCTGGCCTTGTCGCTGATGGTATCGGTGCTGTGGGCGGTGCTTTTGTTGCCGGTATCACTACTGTTTGGCCAGCCGATTGCACATTTTCTGGGGCATCCGGAAATTGGCACCTGGCTGCCGCTATTGGGAGTTACCGTGATGCTGGCCGGGTTTAGCCAGGCCTTGACCAACTGGGCCAACCGGCAGCGGCAAGACCGAGTACTGGCGGGGTCCCGGTTTGTACAAAGTGGCGGCATGGTGGCAGTTCAAGTAAGCGGCGGGTTGCTGAAGGCTGGCGAAGAAGGCTTGATCTTTGGTCAGGTGGCTGGTCAGTTGCTATCAACCCTGATGCTGGGCTGGCGTCATCTGGTGACCGGGTTTGCCAGTCTCCGACAGGTTTCCTGGCAGCGCATGAAGGTGCTGGCCCGGGAGTACAAATCGTTTCCGACAATCAACTCCATGCATGCGTTTGTCACGGCCGGCCAGGAAACAGGTGCCTTATGGCTGCTGGCGCATTATGGCAGCCACGAAGCACTGGGTTTTTATGGCTTGACCATCCGGGTGCTGAAAACCCCGGTCGGGCTGGTGGGTGGCGTAGTGGGCCAGGTACTGTACCAGCGCATGGCAGAAACACGACATCAGCACCAGGCATTGCTACCCTTGTTCAAGCGCATGCTGGCCTTGCTATTTGCAGTTGCCATTGTCCCGACACTGATCTTGCTGATTGGCGGGGAATGGCTATTTGTACATGTCTTTGGTAGTCGCTGGGCGGAGGCAGGGCGCTACTCCCAATGGCTGGCACCTTACATGTTGCTGTATTTTGTGGCCTCGCCGCTGGCGTCGCTTCCTTTGGTGCTTGGCAAGCAAAAAGCTTCGTTTTCTTTTGCGGTGATCGGGATCGCCGCTTACCTTTCCGGCCTATGGCTGGGTGTCACCGTGTTGCCGTCAGTCGAGCAGGGTCTGGCCCTCGTTTCTGCCTTCATGATGCTGTATTTCATCGGCTATCTTGGCTGGATGTGGCGAGCAATTGCCAAAGACGACAAGGCCAGATTAGAGGACGGAGTGACGCATGGCGGATAATCCGATGACAATGCGTCAGCAACTGGTCTGGAAGCTATTGCGCTTATGCTGGCGACTGCGTCAGCGCGCTGCATCGTGTTATTGGCAGTTGCTGGGGGCATCGCTGGCACCGCAAGCGGTGATCGAACCGGGTGTTTACCTGCTGGCACCCATGACGGTGTCGCTGGCAGAACGGGCCATCCTGTATCAGGGGGTGAAGGTCATGTCGACCCCTGGCGGGCAGGTGAGCCTGGGCAGGCGCACGCATATTGCACCAGGTGGCTATCTGCTGGTCGAAAATCAGCGTCTGGAAATTGGTAACCAGGTGGCAATTGGCCCTCATTGCAGCATTTTCTGCGTCAGCAACCAGCCTGTTGCAGATGGCCTGATGATAGATGCCAAAACCGGGGCAGATGTGGTGATCGGCAATAACGTGTTTATTGGTGCGCATAGCGTGATTTTGCCCGGTAGCCATCTGGAGAATAACGTGTGTGTTGCTGCGAACTCTGTGGTGAAAGGCCGGCTCGCTTCTGGCTGGTTATACGCAGGCAGCCCGGCCAGACCGGTAAAGCGTCTTGACGGACAGAAAGGCGCCTAGACATGTCTCTGGTATGCAGTGCGCTTAACTGGTCGATGTGGTGCCGTGCCGTGGTGCGCTTCCCGTTGGGGACCGGCAGCTACTGGCTGCAATATTTCCGTACGTCACTCGCGACAACGCTGGGTTGCAGTGCTTCAGCCATCTGGCTGTTTGGCGCGGCACGTATGGGGCTGTACCGGCTGACCCAGTCACTCGGGTTATCGGCGCAGGATCAGGTCATCCTGCCTGCCTACACGTGCGTGGTAGTGCCGAATGCCTTGCATTTTGCGGGGGCTAACGTGCGCTATGTCGATATTGACCCCCAGACACTGGATTTTGATTTTGACGCGTTGTTGGCTGCATGTGATGAACACACCAAAATGATTGTTTTGCCGGCCAATTTCGGCATGCAAGGGGCAGCGGACCAGATGATGTCCCGCCTGGATCGGCTGCGTGAACGATACCCCCAAGCCATCTTGGTTGCAGACATGGCACATGCACTGACCAGTGCAAAGGCGGGGCAGGCGGACTTGGGGCAACAGGCTGATGCAGCTTTTTACAGCTTCGAGTTTTCCAAATGCATCACCACCGGCATGGGGGGGGCTTTGCGCATCAATCGTCCCGATTTGCAACACCGCTATGAACAATTTGATCAGCAGGCTGCACCTTTGCCTGCGCCGAGCGCATTGACGCAATTCCGGCAAATGACCACCGTCAAGACGCATTTGCTGGGGGCCAGTGGCTGGCCCAGATTGGGGCGATGGTCGCAAGGTATTTTGCGTCGCCTGCGCTTATTGTTTGCCACGCCGGCAGCCGAGCTGGCCGGGCAAATGCCGACGGGTTATCCTTCGGCGATGTCTCCTTTTGGGGCCTGTCTGGGGGTGCAACAACTGACTGATTATGCGACGACGGAAGCGTTGCGGCGACAACAGGCAGGGCAGTACGTGGCAGCACTGTCGGCGGTCACCGCTATCGAGATTCCGGCAATTGGCGCAGAAGATACGCTGTTACGCTTCCCATTCATGCTGTCCGATCAGGCGGTGGCGCGTGGCTGGACCCGTCCGGCTTTCATGGCCCATATCAAGGCCCGGACTGGTATCCAGCTGGGCAGCTGGTTTAATCATGTGGTGCACCCGACGGGCAGTCATGGTCATGGTTATCAAGAGGGCAGTTGCCCGGTTGGTGAGCGAGTCGCCAGCCGCATGATGAACCTGCCACTGGGACGACATGTCCGGCTTGATGATGCCAGACTAAAGCAGCTGCGTGCCGCCATGGATGAGGTCTCTGCATGACGCCCGTGTGTCAAACCCTGGTGCTGATCGGTAGTGACTCCATCCATACCCAGCGTTTTTTGCGCGGGATAGCGGGGTATTGCGGCAAGGTTGTCCTGATCAGTAACGGACAACCGGATGCAAGCTATCGCCCGGACAATCTGGCGGCGGTGCATATCGTCAATTTTTCGCTGAAATCCTTTAAAACGACTCGCATTATCCGGCAAGTGCTGCAGCAATATCAGCCGGACATGGTGCATGTACAACAGGCCAACAGTGTTGCCTGGCATGCCGCCAGGGCACTGTCCGGGTCGACCACCCCCTGGGTTTTGTCTTGCTGGGGCTCGGATGTCTTGTTGCTGCCCAAGCGCAACTGGCTGATGCATCAGATGGTTCGGTATAATTTGCGGGCTGCAACGGCGGTGACGGCAGATTCTGACTATTTGCTGGATGCTGCCAGCCAGCTGGCGGGCAAGCCGCTCAAGCGGGAAATGCTACTGTTTGGCCTGGAGCAGTTGCCTCCGCCTCCCTACAATTTTGCGGAGCGGCCTAAACGATTGCTGTCTTGCCGTTTACACAAGCCGTTATACCGTATTGATGCGATTATCTCTGCATTTGCCCGGCTGGTATCCGAGGGCAAGGCGGATGGCTGGACGCTGGAGGTGGCCGCCAGAGGCGAAGATACCGGCGCTCTGACAAAACTGGCTGCCGAGCGGCAGGTCAACGATCAGATTGTATTTTCCGGCTTTTTGCCGCATGCGGAACTGTTGCAGCATTACGAAGCGGCGCGGATTTTCGTCAGTGTACCCGAAAGTGACAGCACGCCGGTGAGCCTGCTGGAGGCCATGGGGTACGGTTGCATCCCGGTGCTCTCGGATTTGCCTGCAAACCGCGAGTGGGTGACAGACGGGGTGAATGGATTTATCTGCACAGAGATGTCATCGCTGGCAGACGTGCTGGAAAAAGCCATGCAACTGGCTGACAACCCGGATGTACAGCCTTTGTTGCAAGGCAATTATCAACGTATCGAAGAAAAAGCGATGTATGCAGGCAATATGAGCCGTTTTGCGGCACTGTATGCATCGATTTTGTCGCCGCATGCTGCGGCCATTCATTAAAAGTCATTTATGCATATTGCTGTTTTAACCTCTGCCCACCCCCGGTTCGACATCCGTGTCTTTGTCAAGGAATGCCGCTCGCTGGTTGCCGCGGGGCACCGTGTGACCCTGGTGGTGGCCGATGGCTTGGGCAATACCAGCCGCGATGGCGTCGAGGTGCTGGATGTCGGCAAGGCCACCGGGCGTGCCGGCCGGATGACCCAGAGCGTCTGGCGTGTGCTGCGTGCTGCCTTCAGGCTGGATGCCGATGCCTATCACTTTCATGACCCGGAACTGATCCCGGTAGGCCTGTTGTTACGCCTGGCAGACCGCATGGTGGTATACGATGTGCACGAAGACGTGCCGCTGCAGATCTTGTCCAAGCCATGGATTCGCCCTTGGCTGCGCAAATGCATCTCGCGCACGTTTGAGGCGCTGGAAAATTTTGCCGTGGCGCGCTTCAGTGCGGTCGTGGCGGCGACGCCAACCATCCGTGACCGGTTTTTGCCGCATAACCCGAATACGGTCGATGTAAACAATTTCCCGATTCTGGAAGAGCTGACGCCGGCCGCAGACTGGCATCAGAAAGAACGCGCGGTTTGCTATATCGGCGGGATTACCCGGGTGCGAGGCATCATGGAAGCGCTGGGGGCCATCGACAAGACCGATGCGACCTTGTTGCTGGCGGGCGCATTCAATGAAACCAGCCTGGAAGCAACGGCCAAAGCCGCCCCGGGCTGGCAGAAAACCGAATTTGCCGGCATGCTGGATCGCCAAGGGGTGGCCAGCCTGCTAGGACGTGCCAAGGTGGGGCTGGTTACCTTGCATCCGATCCCGAATTATCTGGATGCCTTGCCGATCAAGCTATTCGAATATATGGCGGCAGGCATCCCGGTGATTGCCTCGGATTTTCCGTTGTGGCGCCAGATTGTGGAAGATGCTGCATGCGGGGTCTGTGTTGACCCGATGGATATCGAGGCGACTGCCTCTGCCATGACGACGTTGCTCTCTGATGATGAGCGTGCGCGCCAGATGGGCATGAGCGGCCGGCGCGCTGTGGAGCAGAAATACCAGTGGGCCAACGAGGCACGGAAGCTGGCCAGCCTGTACGAGACACTCAAGCCAGGTGTCCACGCATGAAGATTCTGTATATCAACCACTATGCAGGTTCTCCGCGACACGGCATGGAGTTTCGCCCCTATTATCTGGCCAGAGAGTGGGTCAGGTCCGGGCATCAGGTCCACATGCTGGCGGCCGATTATTCGCACCTGCGGCAGGTAAACCCCGTGCTGGAAGATAGCTGTCAGGTCGAACAGGTGGATGGTATTACCTATACCTGGTGCAAAACACCAGCGTATGAAGGCAACGGGGTTGCCAGGGTCAAGAATATTTTTGCCTTTTTGTGGCGAGCGTGGCGCATGTCCGGACGCTACCAGTCAGCTTTCAAGCCGGATGTCGTGATTGCGTCCTCCACTTACCCGCTAGATACCCTGCTGGCCGCCCGTATTGCCCGTAAGGCCGGTGCCAGACTGATGTACGAGGTGCATGATCTGTGGCCGCTGACCCCGGTTGAAGTGGGGGGCATGTCACCCAAACATCCGTTCATCCGTTTATTGCAATGGGCGGAAGATTTTGGATACCGTACGGCCGATGTCGTGGTATCCATGCTGCCATGCGCCAAAGATTACATGATGGCCCACGGAATGGCGGCCGAAAAATACGTGGTGATCCCCAACGGCGTGGACGTTGCCGAATGGCAGGGTAATACGACCGAGCTGCCGGTGGTGCATCAGCAGGTATTGTCAGGTTTGCGCGCACAGGGACGTTTCGTGATCGGTTATGCGGGGGGCCACGGCCTTGCCAATGCGCTGGACGTGATGCTGGCAGCTGCCAGTCAGTTGAAAGACGTGCCGGTAACTTTTGTACTGGTGGGGGAAGGGCCGGACAAGCAGGCACTGCAAGCCGAAGCTATCCGGTTGGGTCTGGATAATGTGGTCTTTCTGGCGGGCATTCCCAAAACCGCCGTACCGGCTTTTCTGGCGCAAACGGATGCATTGTTCATTGGCTGGCGCAAGTTGCCCATTTACCGGTTTGGCATCAACCCCAACAAGCTGTTTGACTACATGATGTCAGGCAAGCCGGTGGTGCATTCGGTGACCGCCGGAAACGATATGGTGCAAGAAGCCGGTTGCGGTATCAGTGTGGCGGCAGAAGACCCGGCGGCTATTGCCCGGGCAGTGAAAGACATGATGAACCTGTCGGCGGCAGAACGCAGCCGGATGGGGCAGGCGGGCCAGCAATACGTACTGGCAAAACACGATTACAAGGTTCTGGCTGCGCGGTTTGTCGCGGCCATGCAATAGGTGCACTTATGAGCGAACAAAAATTCTTGCCGTTTGCCTTGCCAGAAATTGGCGAGGATGAAATCAATGAAGTTGTCGACGCCCTGCGTTCTGGCTGGGTGACCACCGGGCCGAAAACCCGCCAGTTCGAGGCGGATTTTGCCGCCTTTGTCGGCGGGGACGTAGAAGCCATTGCGGTCAACTCGGCAACCGCCGGCCTGCATCTGGCCCTGGAAGCCGTCGGCGTGTCTGCCGGCGACGAAGTGATTGTACCAACGTATACTTTCACCGCCACGGCGGAAGTCGTACGTTATCTGGGGGCACATCCGGTGTGTGTGGATATTGACCCGGTGACCATGAACATTTCACCCGCCGCCATTCGCGCCGCCATTACCGACAAAACCCGGGCGATTGTACCGGTGCATTTTGCCGGGCTGGCTTGTGACATGGACGCCATCCTCGCTATCGCCAAAGAGCATGGTCTTAAAGTGGTAGAAGATGCGGCACATGCGCTGCCGACGACCTACAAAGGGGCGAATATCGGTACGCTGGCCTCCGATATCACCGTCTTCAGTTTCTATGCCAACAAGACCATGACCACCGGCGAAGGCGGCATGGTGGTTTCCCGTCACAAAGCCCTGATTGCCCGTTGCAAGGTCATGCGTTTGCACGGGATCAGTCGGGATGCCTTTGATCGCTATGTCTCCAAAACCCCAGCCTGGTTCTATGAAGTGGTCGCGCCCGGCTTCAAATACAATATGCCGGATATTGCGGCAGCCATGGGCATCCACCAGCTGAAACGACTCCCCGCCTTCCATGAAAAGCGCGAAGCCATGGCCAAGCGCTTTGATGCCGAGCTGCAAGGGCTGCCGCTGGTGCTGCCTGCAAGACCCGCCCATGCCGGTGATCTGCATGCGTGGCATTTGTACCCGGTACGTTTGACGGCAGAAGCCCCCGTTAGTCGCGACGAATTCATCCAGAAAATGGCCGAGGCCGGCATCGGGACATCGGTGCACTTCATTCCGCTGCATCTGCATCCGGTCTGGCGTGATGGCTACCAGCTGACGCCGGAGATGTTCCCGGTTGCACAGGCCGCATTCGAGCAGGAAGTCACGTTGCCGCTGTATACCCGCATGACGGAAGAAGACCAGACGCGCGTGATCGATACGGTACGCCGGATTCTGGGGCACTGACCGTGCTGAAACGGCTGTTTGACCTTCTGCTGGCAGGCATCGGGCTACTGTGCCTGTTGCCGCTGTTTGTGCTGGTGGCGCTCTGGATCAAGTACGATTCTTCTGGTCCGGTGTTTTTCCGGCAAGAACGGGTAGGGCGTTTTGGCCAGCTATTTCGTATCCATAAATTCCGTACCATGCGCGTAGACGCAGAGCGAAGCGGGCTGCAGATTACGGTGGGCCAGGATAATCGGATTACCCGCAGCGGGCAGTTTTTGCGCCACTACAAGCTCGATGAGTTGCCGCAATTGATTGACGTGCTGGCAGGGACGATGAGCCTGGTCGGGCCGCGCCCGGAGGTGCCCAGATATGTGGCGCTATATCCTGAGGACATCAAGCGGCAGGTGTTGTCAGTACGCCCGGGGATTACCGATCTCGCCAGTATTGAATACCGGCATGAAAATGCGCTGCTTGGCGCATCTGCCAACCCCGAGAAAACTTATATTGAAGAAGTCATGCCGGCCAAACTGGCGCTGAATTGCCAGTATGTGGCCAGGCAGAGTCTGGGACTGGATATCGTGCTGATATTCAAGACAGTCCTGGCGATTTTGCGATGACCATGCCGAGTGCCAATTTGAAATGGCCCCCTTTTGATTGTGGAGTTAGGTAGAGTTTACGGATGCATCCCTATTTTGACCGATTAAGCCGATCCCAGCGCCTGTGGTTTCTAGTGGCGATGGACGCCATCTTGCTGCCACTGGCCTTGCTGACGGGCATCATCCTGCGTTTTGGTGGATGGCCGCATGATTTGCATCAATACTGGCCCCTGCTACCGATTGCCCCACTAGTAGCCATCCCCGTCTTCATCAAGATGGGGCTTTACCGTGCCGTCGTCCGCTATATGGACGAAAAAGTCATGATCACCGTGTTCAGCGGCGTGACGTTGTCGGTATTGTTGCTGGTGGCCGTGGTGGCGTTTGGGCGTTTCGAGCACATGCCGCGCAGTGCGCTCGTCATCTACTGGATCATTGCCATGGTCTATATCGGCGCGACCCGTTATCTGGCACGCGGACTGTTGCGCACCCTGGAAAACCAGCGCCTGGACCGGGTGCCGGTGGCCATTTTCGGCGCCGGGCGTGCGGGCTCGCAACTGGCCATGGCGCTGGAAGCTGACCGTCATTATCAGCCGGTGGTGTTTTTTGACCACGACCGACAGTTGCACGGGCATATCATCGCCGGCGTACGGGTATGTGACCCGCAAAACGCGCCGCAAATCATCGAAGAGATGGGCGTGCAACAGGTGCTGCTGGCCATTCCTTCGATTTCCCGTGCCAAAAAGCGCGATATCCTGAATCTGTTCGAACCCTTGCACGTCCAGCTGAAAACCGTGCCGGACATGAAGGACATGGTAGAAGGCAAGGTCGGCCTGTCGGACATTCGAGAAGTGACGATCGAAGAACTGCTGGGCCGCGAAGTGGTAGAACCGATCGCGGCCTTGATGCAGGCCAACCTGACAGACAAGGTGGTGATGGTCACTGGCGCTGGCGGTTCCATTGGCTCCGAGCTTTGCCGACAGATTCTGATGCAGCGCCCCAAAGTGCTGGTGCTGCTGGAGCTGACCGAGTTTGCCTTGTACCGGATTGATCAGGAATTGCGCAGCATGGAGCACCACCGTGCCCAGCCAGTCGAGATTCATGCGCTCCTTGGCTCCGTGACTGATAAAGCGCGTGTGACCCGTATTTGCGAACAATACTCGGTCGATACCCTGTTCCACGCGGCCGCGTACAAGCATGTACCCATTGTCGAAGCCAACCCGTTCGAAGGGTTTCGCAACAACTTCTTTGGCACGCTGAATACCGCGCTGGCTGCTCAGGCCGCCGGGGTCAAACGCTTTATTCTGATCTCGACCGACAAGGCGGTTCGCCCCACCAACGTCATGGGTGCCAGCAAGCGGATGGCAGAATTATCCTTGCAGGCACTGGCCAGCATTCCCGGGCAAAAAACCGTGTTCAGCATGGTCCGGTTTGGCAATGTACTGGGTTCCAGTGGCTCGGTGGTGCCCTTGTTCAAAGAGCAGATCCGCAAAGGCGGGCCGATCACCCTGACACATCCGGACATTACCCGTTATTTCATGACCATTCCGGAGGCGGCCCAGTTGGTGATACAGGCGGGTGCAATGGCGGATGGTGGCGAGGTGTTCCTGCTGGACATGGGAGAACCGGTGCGCATCATGGATCTGGCTCGGAAAATGGTGCATTTGTCCGGGCTGGAAGTCCGTGATACCGCTCATCCCAATGGGGACATCGAAATCGCCCATACCGGGTTGCGGCCGGGTGAAAAGCTGTATGAAGAATTGCTGGTGGATGATGATGCCACCGCTACAGCACACCCACGTATCATGAAAGCCAATGAACCTGCCTGGAACCAGCAGGATCTTGAGCAGGCCATGAAGGCACTGGAAGACGTATGCAATGAACAGGATGAAACGGCTTTGCGCAGTCACTTGAGCCAGCATGTGGCCGGGTTTCAGGCTTGATTGCCATCGGCCGCTATTTTTTGCATTTTCAGGAAAATTGGCTTGTCTCCCCCCGGGCTTTGTGGCATTATCTCGTTCTCGCTTGATTTGGCAACAAAACAGGCATCGGGGGGTTGGCGGAATTGGTAGACGCACTGGATTTAGGTTCCAGCGCCGCGAGGTGTGAGAGTTCGAGTCTCTCATCCCCCACCAGAATATAAAAGCCGTGTGGTCATGCCACACGGCTTTTTTCATATCGAGCCTGGCTTGCGCTTGGCCGTGTCTTGCGGTAAAACCAATATACTATTTTCATCATTTCTTAGGTTGATGCACCCATGCGCCTGTTCTTAGCAGAAGATGACCCCATTCTGGCTGATGCTCTGGTCACCGGTTTGACCAAGAGCGGTTTCGAGGTGGACTGGGAGACAGACGGTGGCGTGGCAGAGCGGCGCATGGTCAATGGCGACTATGAAGTGGCCATTCTGGATATTGGCTTGCCGACCGTAGATGGCCTGACCTTGCTGCGGCGGGTGCGGATGCTCAAACCCTCCATCCCGATTGTCTTGCTGACCGCACTGGATGGCCTGGACAACCGCGTGGCCGGGCTGGATGCCGGGGCGGATGACTACCTGACCAAGCCGTTTGAATTCCCTGAACTGGAAGCACGCTTGCGTGCGTTGCTGCGTCGTAGCCAGATTTTGCCGCCTTCCGTGCAGCAACTGGGCAAACTGAAGCTGGACCGGGCTGCGCAACGGGTCTGGTACGATACTGTGCCGCTTGATCTCTCTGCCCGGGAACTGGCGGTACTGGATATCCTGATCTCCCAGCGCGACAAAGTGGTTACCAAAGAACAGATTGCCGGTGAGCTGGCAGATGACAGCACGGTCGATGTCGGCCTGAATGCCATTGAGGTGTATATTCACCGCTTGCGCAAGAAACTGGAACCTTGCAAGGTCAATATCCGTACAGTGCGTGGGCTGGGCTATCTGCTGGAGTGTCAGGAGGAAGGCGCGTAATGTCGCTGCCCGAGCTGCCATACCGGCACAAAAGCAAGCCGGCGCGTCTGTCGCTCAGGCGGCAGTTGCTGGTCTGGCTATTGTTGCCGCAGTTGGTGTTGTGGGTGGCTGCGGCTGGCGTTTCTTATCATGTGGCGCTGCGTTATGCCAATATCGCGATTGACCACAGCCTGTGGCAATCATCCAAGGCACTGGCCCGGCAGGTAAAGCCGCTGGGTGGTGGCCTCTTCATTGATTTTCCGCGAGCCGCACAACAGATTCTGGAAGAAGATCCGGACGATATGGTGTTCTATATGGCGAGCACGCCACCGGGCAAGTTTATTCTGGGTAACCGCAATCTGCCGCCGGTACCTGCGGACCAGCCTATTGTCCGGAACCAGCCTTTTTTCTATGATGGCCAGCTGGCGGGGCACATTCCGGTACGGGTGGCGGCCTTGTATGTAGATTATGGCGCGCCGGAAAAACCCCAGTTGCTGCTGGTGCAGGTGGCCAAAGGGGTGAGTGCCCGCGAGCAGCTGGCCCGTGAAATCCTGTACGCCACGGCATTGCCGCTGTCGCTGCTGATGGTCGCCACCAGTGTGCTGGTGTGGTGGGGGATCAGTCGTGGCTTGACGCCGCTGCGTCGTCTGAGACGCTTGGTGGAAAACCGCAACGCACGGGATCTGGCACCCATCGAGCTGGAAAGTGCACCGGCCGAGGTACGTTCGCTGGCGGAGGCGCTGAATGCCTTGCTGGTGGCCGTGAACCACAGCATAGCCTCCCAGAGGCGCTTCATTGGGGATGCCGCGCATCAGTTGCGAACCCCGCTGGCCGGCCTGAAGTCGCAGACTGAACTGGCCATGGA
The DNA here is from genome assembly GCF_000376945.1 of Leeia oryzae DSM 17879. Taxonomy (GTDB): domain Bacteria; phylum Pseudomonadota; class Gammaproteobacteria; order Burkholderiales; family Leeiaceae; genus Leeia; species Leeia oryzae. The sequence continues at coordinate 106,642 of NZ_AQXU01000017.1, read as the reverse complement.
GGAGACAGACGTCAACAAGCTGCGTGAACGCCTGCGGTTGGTGCAAACCAGTGCCACCCGCAGCATTCATCTGGTCAATCAGCTACTGACGCTGGCCAGGGCCGAGCCGGATCAGGAAAGGGCGCTCTTAAGGGCACCAGTTGACCTGACGCGACTGGTCAGGGAAACCACTGCCGAGGCGGTGCCACGGGCGCTGCAAGCCGGTATTGATCTGGGATGTGAGGCGGATGTACCGCCGATGCTGACAGCGGGTAATTCGGCACTCCTTAGAGAAATGCTGATGAACCTGATCGACAATGCCATTCACTACACGGGCAAGGGCGGGGCGATTACGGTCCGGCTGATCCGTGATGGTGAGTTCGCTGCGATCCAGGTTGAGGATGATGGCCCCGGCATTCCGGAAGAAGACAAAGTGCGGGTCTTTGAGCGTTTTTACCGTGTCGCCCAGACAGGGAGTGGCTGTGGCCTTGGGCTAGCCATTGTTCAGGAAATTGCACATCGGCACCATGCCTCCGTCACGCTGCAAGATGCCGTGCCGCATGGCCTGCTGGTGACGGTGAGTTTGCCGCTAGAAGGGGACTAATGGCGGGCAGAGGCAAGGCAGAACGCGAATGGTGAGGCCTGTGTGGTTTCAACTGCTGGCAGACATATGTTCATGGCCGATACCGATAGACGTAAAAAAGCCCAGTATAAAATACTGGGCTTTTTTACGTCTGACCCTGACGATACGTCAGGTATCGATGGTTTATGTGGTTGGACGTGGATGGTTGGCTTGTGCAATGGCTGCGCGGTGTAGGTTGGCAGGGTGGTTTTCCAGCCATTTGCGAACACGCTGCGCATCGCCTACACGGGTCATTTTGCCGGTGGAATCCAGTAGCACAATCACGACCGGTTCGTTGGCAATTCGTGCCTTCATCACCAAGCATTTACCGGCTTCATTGGTAAAGCCGGTTTTTGATACATCAATGTCCCATTGGCCATTCTTGACCAGCGGGTTGGTGTTGCCAAACTGTCTTGGACGGCCACCTGCCAGCGGATTGAACAGGTAGGTGTCGGTGGTAGAGAATTCGCGAATCAGCGGGTAGCTGGAAGCGGCGGCGACCAGTTTTGCCAGATCTTCGGCTGTAGAGAAATTACCGTTGCCCAGACCGCTGGAGTCTTCATAATGCGTGTGGGTCATGCCCAGGCTTTGGGCCTTGCGGTTCATGCGTGCAACAAAGGCAGGTGTACCGCCCGGGTAAGTGCGTGCCAGAGCTGCTGCAGCACGGTTTTCAGAGGCCATCAGGGCAAGGCGCAACAAATCCTGACGGGTTGCTGTCACACCCACTGGCAGATGCGAGGTGCTATGGCGCAGATTGTCTACGTCATCAGCTTCTACCGTCAGCGGCATGTCCATCGCCAGCTTGGAATCCAGCAGTACAACGGCTGTCATCAGCTTGGTCAGTGATGCAATCGGTACAGGCGTGCTGGCATTCTTGGCGAAAATCACATCACCGGTATCTGCATGCTGGACCATCACGGCATTTGACTTGATGTCTGTCAGAGAGACTTCCGCAGGCACAACGGCTTCTGGTGCGACCTTGCGAAGGACGACATGGCTTGTCGCCGCTTTGGCAACAATCACCTGGCGGGATTTGTTGCGTGCTTTAAGAGGTTGGGCCTTTACAGGACTTGCCTTGGCAGTTGCAGCATGTTTTTTGTGCTGTGCGACTGCCTTGCTCTGTTCTTTACTTGTCACGGGCATCTGCCTGAGTGCTGATTACGCAGCTCAGGATCAGACAGCTAACGGTGCCCAACAGGGGCTTAAAAGAAAGTGTGCGAATTTTCATGCTGGAATCAACTAATTTACTATCTTTTTTAAAAGGTTAAACAATGTTAACCAGCCTTTTCCCAAAGGATAGGCTACTTTTAGATAAAGTTAAACAAAATTATATATTTACACAAGCATTATTATGTAAATTATCAACTCTCGTCCTGGCTGCTATCCTGCTGCTGCAGGGACCACATGCGGTGATATACACCTTGCTGGTTCAGCAGGTCTTTGTGACTGCCGCGCTCGACAATGGCACCATGCTCCATGACCAGTATTTCATTGGCATGGACGATGGTGGACAGGCGGTGCGCTACAATCAAGGTGGTACGGTTATTCGTGATCTGTTGCAGTTCTAACTGAATCGCCTGTTCAGTTCGCGTGTCCAGTGCCGATGTGGCCTCGTCCAGCACCAGAATCGGCGGGTTTTTCAGGATGGTTCGCGCGATGGCAACGCGCTGTTTTTCGCCACCCGACAGTTTTAAGCCGCGCTCGCCCACTGTTGTTTTATAGCCATCTGGCAGGGTCAGCACGAATTCGTGAATGTGAGCGGCTTTGGCGGCTTCAATCACTTCTTCTTCGCTGGCATCCGGTCTGCCATAGGCAATGTTGTAGTAAATACTGTCGTTAAAGAGCACGGTGTCTTGCGGCACGATCCCGATATGCTTACGCAAGCTCTCCTGACTTAACGCACGGATATCGGTTCCGTTGACCCGGACCGCCCCGCCGGTGACATCATAAAAACGGAACAGCAAACGGGCGAGAGTGGACTTGCCGGCACCACTGGTCCCTACCACGGCCACGGTATGGCCTGCGGGAATGCTGAAACTGACTTGTTTCAGGATGCTGCGCTTGGCATCGTAATGAAAATCAACCTGATCAAACGTCACTTCAGCGCTGCGGGCATCCAGTGTCTTGGCGTCTGCGGCATCTTTGACTTCGGTATTGATCTTCAGAAGGTCAAACATTTTTTCCATGTCGGCCAGCGAGTGCTTGATTTCCCGATACACAAACCCCAGAAAATTGAGCGGGATGTACAGTTGCAGCATGAAGGCATTGACGAGTACCAGATCCCCCACCGACATCTTGTGGGTTGCCACGCCATTGGCGGCCAGCCACATCAGGACCGTGACGGCAGCAGCAATAATGCTGGCCTGACCGGCATTGAGCATGGCCAGCGAGACCTGGTTTTTGACTGCGGCGGTTTCCCATGTGGTCAGATTGCGGTCGTAGCGGCTGGCTTCAAATTTTTCGTTGCCAAAATATTTGACGGTTTCGTAGTTGATCAGCGAATCAATAGCCTTGTTGTTGGCTTTTGAGTCCATGTCGTTCATGGTTCTGCGGAACACCATGCGCCATTCGGTCACCGCCAGTGTAAAGACGATGTAGATGGCCAGTGATACGAAGGTGACAATGGCAAACCATTTGTCGTACTTCTTCAGGAGTACGGCGGCGACCAGGATAATCTCCACCAGCGTCGGGATGATGTTGAACAGCATGAAGTTCAGCAGGAAGGAGATGCCCTTGGTGCCGCGCTCGATGTCCCTGCTCATGCCGCCGGTTTGGCGCTCCAGATGGAATCTCAGACTCAGGCGGTGCAGATGTTCGAATACCTGCAACGCAATCCGGCGAATGGCGCCCTGGGTTACCTTGGCAAAGACGGCGTCGCGCAACTCACCCAGGCTGCTGGCCGCAAACCGGAGCAAGCCGTACAGTGCAATTGCCCCAATGGGCACCGCAATGGCAACTGCTGCTCCTTTGCCTTCAAAATAGTCGACAACTTCTTTTAGTACCAACGGTACCGCGACGTTGGCGATTTTGGCTAAAATCAGAAATGACAGCGCCGCAAATACGCGCATGCGGTATTGCCAGACGTAAGGCAGCAGCGTTTTGATGGTCTGCCAGTCGTCGCGTCTTTTGGGTGCAGGTCCGGTATGTGAGATTCGCATGTGTCTTTTTTCTGTTTGCCGTTTGTCCATTTGGTCAATGGATGGTGCGGTTAATGTTCCCGGGAGAACAAGTTGGCCTATCTTGAGCCCATTATTTTCTTGCTGTTGATCATCGCACTGATCTGGTGGAACTGGCCTGGCCGTCGCCGTTAAAGCGGGGCCAGGCCGGGTAATGGTGCTGTGCCTAGTGCAAGGTTCGCGGGATGCTCAGCGTAAACATGGGAATTCTGGCATCAAAGGTATGTCCGTCTGCCGCCACCATCTGGTAGCTGCCTTCCATGGTGCCGACATCGGTTTCCAGCATGCAGCCGCTGTTGTATTCAAATACCTGACCCGGTTCCAGATGCGGTTGTTCGCCGACCACACCCAGGCCTTTGACTTCTTCAACCTTCATGTTGGCATCGGTAATGATCCAGTGGCGCGAGATCAGTTTAGCGGCAATCGTGCCGGTATTCTGGATCTTGATGAAGTACGCAAACACAAAACGGTTTTCTGCCGGATCAGATTGTTCTTCGATATAAACGGGGCGAACACTGACTTCAATGGCGTATTCTTTGGAATCGTCTTGTACAGGCATGTAGTTTGGCTCTGGGGCTGGATAAAATCACCCGTTATTATGCCACAGATCACACCGTGAAACCGTAAATTTCCGCGTTAAAAACAGACAGATATCTGGTGTTAATAGTGGATGCGCCAAACGTCGCTTTTCCTGCTCTCACAGGGTAAAATGCGGGCATCTTTCCTCCCGAATCCAGGTTTTTATCATGTCTGATTTCCGCATTGCCCCCAGTATTCTTTCTGCCAATCTTGCCCGTCTCGGCGAGGAAGTGGTGAACGTGATTGCCGCCGGGGCAGATATCATTCACTTTGACGTGATGGATAACCACTATGTCCCGAACCTGACCTTTGGCCCCATCATGTGCGAAGCCATTCGCCCAGAGACGGATGCGCTGATTGACGTGCATTTGATGGTCAAACCGGTGGATAACCTGATTCCGGCCTTCGCCAAGGCGGGGGCCAATATCATTACCTTCCATCCGGAAGCGAGCGAACATATCGACCGGTCGCTGGCATTGATCAAGGAAAACGGCTGCAAGGCCGGCCTGGTATTTAACCCGGCTACCCCGCTGCACTTGATGGATCACGTGATGGACAAGCTCGACATGGTGTTGCTGATGAGCGTGAACCCGGGGTTTGGCGGGCAGAAATTCATTCCCGAAGCGCTGAACAAGCTGCGTCAGGCACGTCAGAAAATCGACGAATACACCGCCAGGACCGGGCGTGAAATCTGGCTGGAAATTGATGGTGGCGTAAAGGTCGACAATATTGCCGAAATTGCCGCCGCTGGCGCGGATACCTTTGTGGCAGGCTCTGCCATTTATGGTACCAAAGATTACAAGGCAACCATTGATGCCATGCGTGCCGAACTGGCCAAGGTAGCCAAGCGCTGATCTCTGGCAAGGGGGTAGGGTGAATCTCTTTTTCATTACTGGCCATTCGCGCGGTTTGGGTCTGGCATTGGCCGAATACGTGCAGGCCCGCGGTGACCGGGTCATCGGCCTGTCACGTACACCGGTGGCAGACCCTCGCTGGCAGTCTGTTGTGGTTGATCTGGCACAGCCGGAAAGTGCAGCCAGTCTGCTCGCTGATCTGCTGCATCAGCTGGACTGGTCAGGCATTGATCAGGTTGTATTGATCAATAATGCAGGCTCGGTTCAACCGATTGCCCCGATCCAGCGGATGGATCTGGCAAAAACCGCCGCTGCCATCCAGATCAATCTGGTATCTCCCATGTTGCTGACATCCACCTTGTTGCAGTGTGTGCAAGCAGCCGGTTTGCCCTGCCGGGTGTTGAACATTTCGTCAGGTGCGGCACATTCGGCGTACCCGGGGTGGGGTGCCTATTGCGCCGGTAAGGCCGGCCTGGACCACTTTGTACGGGTTGCCGGCGTAGAAGGGCTGCCGGGTTTTCGTATGGCGTCTGTGGCGCCAGGGGTGCTGGATACAGGCATGCAGGATGAAATCCGGCATGCCTCAGAAGAGGACTTTCCGCTGCTGGACCGTTTTGTCGCTTTGCATGATCAAGGCCTGTTGTCTGCCCCGGCTCAGGTGGCGGTAAAACTGGTGGATTATGTGTTGTCAGATAGCATGCAGCATGGTGACGTGACAGATGTGCGGCAGTGGGGGTAGGGGACGTCTCTACCCTGTCTGGTCGTACGCCAATTGCGTGTTGTTATGAATCAGGTGGTCGGCGGGAAGCGGCCTGGCCATTCGGATTTGTGTGCTTAATTTCTAACTTGAGTTGAAACCTGTTGATGATGGATATCAAGGCTGTTGCGTTTGATCTGGATGGTACGCTGGTGGATTCCATCAAGGATCTGGCATTTTCTGCCAACGAGGTCAGAAAGGCGCTGGGTCTGCCTGCCTTGTCTGAGTCCCGTGTCGAGAGCTTTGTCGGCGATGGCGCGGCGTCGCTGATCGCCAGGGTACTGGCCGATGATAAATCGGCCGAGCCGGATGATAGTGTCTTGCAACGCCAAGGTAACACGCTTTTCAAGGAAATTTATCGTACCCATTTGTCGCGGCATACCTTGCCTTATGCCGGGGTGGCAGAAACGCTGGCAGCCTTGCGACGTCAAGGCCTGAAACTGGCGTGCGTCACCAACAAGCCGCTGCATTTCACGGAACCGTTGCTGGATGTGCTGGCGCTTGATCCATATTTTGAGTTGATCATCGGCGGCGATACCCTGCCAGAGAAAAAACCGCATCCGATGCCCTTGTTGTATACCGCCGAGGTCCTCGGGGTATCTCCGCATACTTTGCTGATGGTCGGGGACTCGGAAAATGATGTGAAGAGTGCCCGCGCGGCCGGGTGCCCGGTTTGGGTGGTGGATTATGGTTATGCAGAGAATGCGGCCGCGCTGGGGGCGGACAGGGTGATCAGTACCTGTGATGCGCTGGTTGAATTATTGCCAGAGTGATGTTCGCTTGAAGTGGACTGCGTCTTTGCTGCGAACAGCCGGTTGCGTATTAACTTTGCGCAAGCCCGGGTGAAATTGGTGCAATGCAGTCATTTTTGACTTGTGTCTTCCTCTAAAATCGGCAAGAATAGTTGGCAGTGCAGAAAAATTCTCGGATTCACCCGATTTTTCGCAGAAAATTTCAAATTTCTCAAGGCAGATTGAATCATCATGGCGTTTTACTCTAGTGAAATGTGGCTGGAATGGCGATGGCGGAACGCGTAAGCGCACCCCCATTGTTTTGACTTACACTTTTTCTCTGGAGATTACGCATGCTCAGTCGCGACGCTTTTTTGGCGCTTGCCCGCCAAGGTTACAACCGTATTCCTGTCACTGTAGAACTGCTGGCAGATTTGGATACTCCGCTTTCCGTTTATCTCAAGCTGGCCAATAAGCCGTATTCCTATTTGCTGGAATCCGTGGTGGGGGGCGAGCGTTTTGGCCGCTATTCCTTTATTGGCTTGCCGTGCGAGACCCGGCTGGTCGTCAATGCCAACAAGGTAGACGTTCACCGCGGTGTCGACATTGTCGAATCGTTTGAGGGTGATCCGCTCGATTTTATCCAGTCTTACCAGCAACGCTTCAATGCCGCGCCGCTACCGGAATTGCCCCGTTTTAACGGGGGGCTGGTTGGTTACTTCGGTTATGAGACCATCCGTTATTGCGAAAAACGCCTGGCGGAGATCAACAAGCCCGGCCATCTCGGCACACCTGACATTTTGCTGCTGCAATCCGAGCAGCTGGCGGTTGTTGATAACCTGACCGGCAAGCTGCATCTGGTCGTTTATGCCGACCCGAACATCCCTAACAGCTATGATATGGCGCTGGTTCGCCTGACCGAACTGGCGCTGATGCTGCGTGAGCCGGCTGCTTTGCCGTTGCAGGGCAAAACGTCCGTGCAGCAGGCAACGTCCTCGTTTGGTGAAGCCGCCTTCAAGGATGCTGTCAATGCTGCCAAGCGTTACATCTTTGATGGCGATGCCATGCAAGTCGTGCTGGCACAACGCATGGACATGCCGTTCCCGGAAAATCCGCTGTCGCTGTATCGCGCGTTGCGCTCTCTGAACCCTTCTCCTTACATGTTCTACTACGATATGGGAGATTTCCATATCGTGGGCGCATCGCCGGAAATTCTGGTGCGCAGGGAAGGGGATAGCGTCCTGGTGCGACCAATTGCGGGTACCCGTCCGCGCGGCAAGAACCACGAACATGACCTGCAGTTGGAACAAGAGTTGTTGGCAGACCCGAAAGAGTGTGCCGAACACCTGATGCTGATCGACCTCGGCCGTAATGACGTGGGCCGCATTGCCGATATTGGCAGCGTCAAGCTGACCGACAAGATGGTGGTAGAGCGTTATTCGCACGTGATGCATATTGTGTCGAGTGTGGAAGGTCGTCTGAAAGAAGGTGTCGGCAATATGGACGTGCTGAAAGCCACCTTCCCGGCCGGTACGGTGTCTGGCGCACCGAAGGTGCGGGCGCTGGAAATCATCAACGAACTGGAACCGGTAGCACGCGGTATTTATTCTGGCGCTGTCGGGTATCTGGGATTCTCTGGCGACATGGATCTGGCGATTGCCTTGCGGACTGCCGTGATCAAGGACAAAACCCTGTATGTGCAGGCGGGGGCCGGTATTGTGGCAGATTCCGTGCCGGAATCCGAATGGCAAGAAACCCTGAACAAGGCCCGTGCCGTACTGCGTGCTGCAGAGATGGTGCAGCAAGGACTGGATGTGGAGCGTCTGAACCTGTGGGGCAACCGGCTGTAGTAAGCCGCCTGTTGCAACCCCTGCTTGTATCCACGCACACATTAAAGGAATGAATCATGTTATTGATGATCGACAATTACGACAGTTTTACCTACAACATCGTCCAGTATCTGGGAGAGCTGGGACAGGACGTTAAGGTGTTTCGCAATGATGAAATCACGCTGGAAGAAATCGCCGCGCTAAAACCGGATTATCTGGTGGTGTCTCCCGGCCCGTGTACTCCCAATGAAGCCGGGGTTTCTGTACCGGCGATCAAGCGTTTTGCCGGGGAAATTCCGATTCTGGGTGTTTGCCTTGGGCACCAGTCCATCGGCCAGGCATTTGGTGGCAACATCATCCACGCCAAACAGCTGATGCACGGCAAGACCTCGCCGGTATCGCATGCCAATATCAGTGTCTTTACCGGCCTGCCAAACCCGGTGACATGCACCCGCTATCACTCGCTGGTGATCGAACGCGAAACCCTGCCAGATTGTTTGGAAGTGACGGCCTGGACCGAAGACGGCGAAATCATGGGGGTGCGTCACAAGACCCTGAACATCCATGGCGTACAGTTCCACCCGGAGTCGATTCTGACCGAGTGCGGCCATGCCATGCTGAAGAATTTCCTGGACGGCGTCGCCTGAGCCTGACACATGCAAATGATGGGCAACGGCGTTGCTGATCAATAGGAGAAACACATGATTACCCCACAAGAAGCCCTGGTCCGCGTGATTGAAAACCGGGAAATCTTCCACGATGAAATGCTGCACCTGATGCGCATGATCATGCAGGGTGAAATGTCCCCTACCGTCATGGCTGGGTTGATTATCGGTCTGCGGGTCAAAAAAGAAACGGTGGGCGAGATTACGGCTGCCGCTCAGGTCATGCGCGAGTTTGCGACCAAGGTTGACGTCGCCAATCACGACCGTCTGGTGGATATTGTTGGTACCGGCGGAGATGCCTCGCATACCTTTAATATTTCGACGGCCAGCATGTTTGTCGCGACAGCCGCGGGGGCACGCGTGGCCAAGCATGGTGGCCGGTCGGTGTCGTCCAGCTCCGGCAGTGCCGATGTACTGGAGTCGCTGGGTGTAAATCTGTCGTTGACCCCGGCACAAGTAGCCGAATGTATTGACGCCACCGGTATCGGGTTCATGTTTGCGCCGAACCACCACAGTGCCATGAAGCATGCGGCACCGGTGCGCAAAGAGCTGGGGGTGCGGACACTCTTCAATATTCTGGGACCGCTGACCAACCCGGCCGGGGCAAAAAACCAGCTGCTGGGCGTATTTCACCCGGATCTGGTGGGTATTCTGGTACGGGTATTGCAGCGCCTGGGCAGTGACCATGTACTGGTTGTGCATGGCCGCCCGCAAGACGGCAGTACCATTGGCCTGGATGAAATTACCCTGACCGGTGAATCGCTGGTTGGCGAGCTGGTGGATGGCCAGATCAAGGAATATGTGATTCATCCGGAGATGCTTGGGTTGCCAGTGTACAAACTGGAGCAATTCCGAGTCTCTAATCCGGAAGAGTCCAAAGCCAGACTGATTGCCGCTCTGGAAGGGACAGATATCCCGGCGCGTGACATTGTGCTGGCCAACGCGGGGGCAGCGCTGGTGTCTTCAGGCGTAGCCAAGTCATTGCAAGACGGGGTGCTGCTGGCCCGTGAGGCGGTGCAAAGCGGTGCGGCGCGCGCCAAACTGGACGAATTTGTGCAGTTTACCAAGCGCCTAGGCTAAGCCAGACCAATTTGGACGGGCAGTTGTGATTATTTAAAGGCGGTGGCATCCGCTGGAGTAGGGAACATGTCTTCTGATGTTTTGAAAAAAATCCTGGATGTAAAAGCGCAGGAAGTCGCCGCTGGCAAACAGCAGGTGTCTGATGCCGAGATGGCCCGGCGGGCGCAGGCTGCGCCACCGGCCCGGGATTTTGTCGGCGCAATCCGTGCCAAACATGCGGCCGGCCAGTCGGCCGTGATTGCCGAGATCAAGAAGGCCAGCCCCAGCAAGGGGTTGATCCGTGAACATTTTGTGCCCGAAGAAATTGCCGCCCAATACGAGCGCGGCGGCGCGGCATGTTTGTCTGTACTGACAGACCGTCAGTTTTTTCAGGGCGACGAGGCCTATCTGAAAGCCGCGCGGGCGGCATGTACGCTGCCTGTGCTGCGTAAAGACTTCATGATTGATATCTGGCAGGTCGATGAGGCGCGTGCCATGGGGGCAGACTGCATCTTGCTGATTGCGGCTGCGTTGACCTTGCCGGAGATGCAAACACTGGAAGCGCGTGCGTTTGAGCTGGGTATGGCTGTGCTGGTGGAAGTTCACAACGGTGATGAGCTGACCAGTGCCTTGCAATTGAAAACCCCGCTGCTGGGCATCAATAACCGCAACCTGCGTACCTTTGACGTTACCCTGCAAACGACGCTGGACCTGCTGGACCGGATTCCTGCAGACCGGATTGTGGTGACTGAAAGCGGCATTTTGCAGCCCGCCGATGTAAAGCTGATGCGCGACAATGCCGTGCATACCTTTCTGGTGGGCGAAGCGTTCATGCGGCAGCCCGACCCGGGCGTTGCCCTACAGCAATTCTTTGCCTGAGGCCGTCTCATGCGGAGACTCCGTGTCAGTGCCGTAACGGTTGCCGCGTTGTTGCTGGCGGCCTGTGCAGGCCCACAACGCCCTGCCACACCGGTAGCGGTGGTGCCGCCCGTGGTGTCACAAGACACTGCCAAGCCGGCTGTACCCGATGTCAAATGGAAGCGGGTGGCATGGTCTGACGTGCCATCTGGCTGGCAAATGGCAGGCAGCGGTGCTGCTTGGCAGACCGGGTGCCGGGTTCTGGCAGCAGACAGTCAGTGGGCTGCTCTGTGTCAGGCCGATCAATCTGCCTTGAATGATGTCAACTGGTGGCAAAGTCAGTTTGATGTGTATCAGGTATCGACAACGGACGGTAATGTGTCCGGCATGTTGACCGGCTACTACGAGCCGTATCTGTCCGGCAGTCTGAGCCGGACTTCCCGTTTCAATTATCCGGTCTATGGCGTACCTGCCGATTTGCTGACGCTGGATATGTCTGCGTTGTATCCGGAGCTCAAAGGAAGCCGTGTACGCGGTCGGGTTGAGGGTAAGCGGGTGTTGCCCTACTGGTCGAGAGAGGCCATAGAGGCCGGAAAGCTGCCAGCAGATACGCCGGTACTGGCCTGGGTAGATGACCCGGTGGCGCTGTTTTTCTTGCAAGTGCAAGGATCGGGTCGGATCAGGCTGGCAGATGGCAGGCAAGTCCGCTTGGGGTATGCCGACCAGAATGGTTACCCATACCAGTCTATCGGGCGAGAGCTGATTCGCCGGGGGGAGCTGACGCTGGATCAGGCCTCGATGCAAGGCATTCAGGCCTGGGCCAAGCGTAACCCGAGCCGCTTGCAAGGCCTGTTGAACGTGAACCCGAGTTATGTGTTTTTCCGCCAATTGCCGGACAGCAATGAAGGCCCGATTGGCAGCCTGAATGTGCCGTTGACAGAAGGGTACAGCATTGCCGTGGATACGCGGAGCGTGCCGCTGGGCGCGCCGGTGCTGCTGGAGACTCAGTTGCCAGATTCAACTCAGGCGGCACGGCGGCTGGTGATGGCGCAGGATACCGGTGGCGCCATCCGTGGCGCGGTGAGGGCCGACCTGTTTACCGGCCTCGGGGATGCCGCTGGCCAGCTGGCAGGCAGGATGCGCCAGCCGCTCAAGTATTGGGTGCTATGGCCAAAAGGCAAGCCTTTACCGGCGGAGATGCCGCGTTAGTCTTCATTCGTTGCCACATATTGAGCGGCAAACCGGCCAGATCTAAAGGTTATTGGCCATTTGCCTTTCGTATTCCCGGGCTTGCGCCAGCAGCCATTCGCTGAACTTCTGTAGAGCCGTGTTGTTTGCATTGTTATCCGGATACACCAGGTAGTAGCCCATGTCTGTCTTCAGCGACAGATTAAACGGAATCACCAGCACACCTGTCGATAATTCTTCCTGTACCAGAAACCGCGGTACAAGCGCCACGCCGAGTTTTGCCTTGGCGGCTTCTACCAGCATAGAGAACAATTCGAACCTGGGTCCGACCATGGCATTCTGATGCGGGTAACCGGCCGCATTGAACCATTTCCGCCAGGCATCATGTCGGGCCGACTGATGCAAAAGCGTCAGCTTGGCCAGATCCGTAATGTCGTTGCATTGCTGGGTGTCCAACAGCTTCGGGCTGCATACGGGCACCGTTTCTTCCCCGAACAGGTATTCGGCCCTGGCGCCCGGCCAGATGTCTGTCCCGAAATGGATGGCCGCATCAAACGGCGTATCGGTAAACAGAAAAGGCTCAGCCTTGGTGGTGATGTTTAGCGTGATATCCGGGTGCGCCGCATAAAACAACGGTAACCTTGGTATCAGCCAGCGCGTGGTAAAGGTCGGGATGGCGGCCAGCTCCAGAATACCGCCCACCCCTTCGTGCGCCATGATGGATAGCGCATTGCGTTCTATCCGGTCCAGATCTTCTTGCACCTGCTTTGCATACACCTTGCCTGCCTCGGTTAGTGATACCCGCCGTTTGGCGCGGCTAAACAGATCCACACCCAGAAATGCTTCCAGACTGGCGATTTGCTTGCAGATCGCACTTTGCGTCAGGGAAAGCTCTTCGGCTGCACGGGTAAAACTCTGGTGCTTGGCCGCGGCTTCAAAGGCCGTCAGGGATTCTATGCTGGGGATCTTGCGGCGCATATGTATTCCTTTTGTTCACAATATGCTGATTTTTTATCGCTTGCTTCACAGGTGCTAAACCGTAGAATTCAGTAAAAACAAGGGTTACTGCTGATGTTGCCGGTTTGTGCTGTCTTCCATGTCTAAAAGATAGTGCATTTACGGAATGTTTTCAAATATTTGTCATCTGCCTGTCATGTGTAGATGTCGATATGCTAATGACGAGCCAGATGCAATGCCCAGGCAAAAGATTGTGTAAATCCAAGGAGTAAAGACCGTATGTCTGCAAATACCAAAACGCATCGGGTCGTGATTGTCGGCGGCGGTGCTGGCGGGCTGGCACTGGCGACCCGTCTGGGTAATCGTTTCAAACGCAAAAATCAGGTGGAAGTGACGCTGGTGGACCAGTCCAGAACACATATCTGGAAGCCACTGCTGCATGAAATTGCGGCTGGCAGCCTGAACCCGGACAAGGAAGGGCTGGATTATCTGGCGCAAGCACGATGGCACGGATTCCGGTTTTGTCTGGGCAAGATGGACGGGATCGATCGTCAGCAGAAAGTCATCCGCGTTGCACCAACGCTGGATGAACAGGGGGATGTCCTGGTCCCGAGACGGGATATCGCCTATGACACGCTGGTGATTGCCGTTGGCAGCCTTACCAATGATTTCGGGACCGAAGGCGTCAAGGAACATGCGATTAGCCTTAATACACCGGCGCAAGCTTCTCTGTTTCATCACCGGCTGGTAAACGCCTGTGTCCGCGCCAGCCTGCAGACCGACCCGATGCGGCCGGAACAGCTCCATGTAACCATTATCGGGGCGGGCGCCACGGGTGTGGAACTGGCAGCAGAGTTGCGTAATACCACCAGAGAACTGGTGGCATATGGCCGTGAGTCGATCAATCCGGACCAGGATATCAAGCTGACCATCATCGAGGCTGGCGAGCGTGTGCTGCCAGCCCTGCCGCCGGCGCTTTCCGCCAATGCCATGAAGCTGCTGCACAAGATGAATGTCGAGATACTGACCGGTGAGCGCGTGACGCGTGTGACCCGTACCTTGGTGGAAACGGCAAGCGGCAAGCAGGTACCGTCGGAGCTGGTGGTGTGGGCGGCCGGGGTGAAGGCGCCGGCATTTCTGGCCGAGCTGGATGGCCTGGAGGTGAATCGCATCAACCAGCTACTGGTAACCCCTGCCTTGCAGACCACAAAAGATGAAGACATTTTTGTGCTGGGTGATAGTGCCGCGTGCCCGAACGGCACCGGTTGGGTGCCTCCCAGAGCGCAGGCTGCCAACCAGCAGGCCAGACACATGGAACAGAATTTTGTGCGCCTGATGCAGGGCAAGCCGCTGCAACCCTTTGTGTATACCGATTTCGGGTCCCTGATCTCCCTGGGCAAATACAGTACAGTGGGCAGCCTGATGAGCTCGCTGTCCAGAAAGAGTCTGTTTGTGCAGGGGCAGTTTGCACGGCTGATGTACCTGTTTTTGTACGGCAAACACAAGATGGCCCTGCATGGTGTATGCCGGACATCGATGGCGGCAGCCGGGCGTCTGCTGACCCGGCGGGTTGAGCCTCATGTGAAGCTGCACTGACCAACTTGGTTCCGTTTATTCACAATCTTATGAATTTATATCGCTTGTGAAGCAATGGGTAACTTGTGAAAATTACTCTATAGAAATCAGGGGTTAGCGGTGATTGTTAATCCTTGTTTTTATCATGACAAGAATAAAGTTTGTGTGCCACAGGAAGGAAGCTACCCGGTAATAACCGGGTGACCACTGGCAACTTTTAAACACCAGGATGCAGGGGAACATGAAAGTGATTGAACAAATGTTGGAGCAGGGCGAGCGTGATATCCAGACGCTGTTTTCGTTGGGCGACTGGCCACTGGGCAATATCATGGTGGGCGGTCAGCAACAGGTTTTTCTGGCTGCTGAAGAAGCACCCCAGGAAGACAGTGAAACGCAGGATGTCGCCGTCCTTGGCTATGACTGATTATTTGCCCGTGAAGATTTGCAAATAAGAAACAGTCGGCACTGATTTTGACGCTTTGCCCGTTTTATATGGGCATGGTGTAGTGTTACCGCTTGAAAATTCTGATGAATCTCGTTATTGTCGCCATCAGAATGAATTAAAAAGTTTCATCGTGTAGGTACGCGCCCCACTCATATGGACTGCAACCATCGTGGGGCGTTTTTTTGTCTGTCGATCCGGGAAACCGGTGGAAAGATCTGCATCCAGCATATGGACACAGACCCTCACAGGATGTGATGGTTAGTCCAGATTCAGCTTTTGTGGCGCAAACAGTCGGGACATCTCGTTGACTGGCGCAACTTCTTCTTCATCAAACAGGGTATCGCCGCCTTCTGGCAAGATACCGTCCGATTTCAGGTCCTTGAAGTTAAACAGATCATGGTCATTCAGGTGACTTGGCACCACGTTGGATAACGCGTTGTACATGGTTTCCAGGCGGCCTGGGTGCTTCTTGTCCCAGTCGCGCAGCATGTCGCCTACCACTTGCCGCTGCAGGTTGGGTTGCGAACCGCACAGGTTGCACGGAATGATCGGGAATTCTTTAAGCTTGGCGTAACGGATCAGGTCTTTTTCGCGTACATACGCCAGCGGGCGGATCACCATGTGTTCGCCGTTGTCCGACACCAGTTTGGGTGGCATGCCTTTTAGTTTGGCGCCATAGAAGAAGTTCAGGAAGAACGTCGCCAGAATGTCGTCACGATGGTGGCCCAGGGCAATCTTGGTGCAGCCTTCTTCCGTTGCAACCCGGTACAGGATGCCGCGGCGCAGGCGCGAGCACAGGCTACAGGTCGTTTTGCCTTCTTCAACCACCCGTTTCACGATGCTGTAGGTATCTTGTTCGATAATCCGATACGGTACGCCTACCGATTTCAGATAAGCGGGCAGAACGTCTTCCGGAAAACCTGGCTGTTTCTGGTCCAGGTTAACGGCCAGCAGTTCGAACTTGACCGGTGCGTTGCGCTGCAGGCTCATCAGGATGTCCAGCATGCCGTAGCTGTCTTTGCCGCCAGACAGGCACACCATGACCTTGTCGCCTTCTTCAATCATGTTGTAATCACGAATGGCATCACCAACGGCATGACGCAGGCGTTTGTTGAGCTTGTTCATTTCAAAACGCTGCTTCTTGTCTTTTTCGGCAAGCTCTTTCGCCGCCAGGTCTTGTGCGTCTGACGGGGCTTCTAACATGATATTTTCGGCTGAAGACATGATGATATTGTCTCTGATACGGGTTCTGTAAGGTCGCGGATTATCTCATACCCCGCATAGTGGTACAAGGCTTTGATTTCAAAATGCTTTTTAAGCAGAAAAGATACAGAAAAGAATTGATCTGCCTCAGGAGATTACCGGTAGCCCAAATGAAAAATGCCAGAGGTTGCAGGCCTCTGGCATTCAGGAGAACTGGTGCAATCAGTTGCTTGCAGTCAGCAGTCCGTACAGTTTGTCTTTCAGCTGAAGACGTTGTTTCTTCATGTCTTCCAGTGCCACATCCGACAGCGCTTCCAGGCCATCTTCTGCGCGGCAAACAGCTTTGTCCACATTTTCATATTCATCGAACAGCTTGGCAAAATGGGCATTACCTGTTTTCAGAACATGAATCTGATCACGCAATTCCGGGAATTCGCTAACGAGTGGATGGTGTTCTACGTGCATTCTTGCGTCCTTTTGTTGTTTCGAATTGACAGTTTCAGTGTAGACAGGCAGGGCAATATTCGGTTTGACCTATATCAAAAAGATCAAACCCAGCTGTTTGGCTTGTGGCTGCCTGATGGCGGCTATGCAAGGCGTGTCGTGCCGTATAAAAACTGACATGTTATAGTGCTAGAATTACGGCATAAATGCCATGCTGGCATCAAAATAAAATTAACCGACATGCTTAGGGGAAAGATGTTGAATATGTTAAGTCGTTTGCGCTTGCAAACCCGCATCCTGCTGTTGCTGGTCTTGATGAATGTGGTCACCATTGCGGCCTTTGTCTTGTATGCCCAGTTTGCAAAATCCAGAGATTTGCGTGATGAAATGGATACCCGTTTGTCTGCCGCGGCCCATGCCGTACCCAGAATGCTGGGGGATGACTATCTGCTGCGCCTGCGTGCCGCCGATGGCCTGAAACCGGGTGAGTACGAGCAGGCAACTGCCCGCTTGGGGAATTATGCGCAGGATGTCGGGCTGAAGTTTGCCTATGTGATGATGGTGCAAAACGGCAAGGTGTACTACCTCAATGATGGCGCTTCAGATGAAGATATTGCCAAAGGCAATTATGCCAAACATCTGGCAGTGTATGACGATGCCAGCCCGAAAGTGGCCGAAGCAGACCGGACGGGGACCCCGCTGTTTGATGAGTATTCTGACAAGTTCGGAACCTTCCGTTCGGTATTTTTGCCGCTCAAAGACCGTCAGGGTCAGAAATACGTGGTGGGGGTGGATGTGACCGTTAGTCATATTCAGGGCTTGCTGCTGGATAACCTGATCAAGCTGTCTGCCATTGGTGGCGTGCTGCTGTGTCTGGGTATTTTCTTGTCGTGGTGGTTTTCCAGGATGCTGGCCGGTACGGTGTCATCGCTGACGGCGGAAATTACCACCATTGCCATGGCAAAGGATTTGACGCATCCACTGTCGGTCCGCCGGCATGATGAACTGGGCATGATGGCAAAAAGCCTGTCTGCCCTGCTGGAGCAGATTCGCCATGCTTTCCGTCAGGCAAAGCATGGGGCAGACCAGAATGCGCGCGTCGCCCGTGAATTTGTGCATGCATCAGATGCCATGCGCCAGCAGGTGCAGTCTGGCGCGGTCAGTCTGGGGGACGTGGCCGGATATGCGGGGACCATTCAGGCACGCGCAGAAAGTGCTGCCGGATTATCGGATACAGCCGTTAAGGAGCTGGCAGATGCGCGCCAGCGGCTGGATGAAGTGCGCGGAGTGGTGTCTGCCATGGCCAGCACGGTCGAGCAGAGCGCGCAGGCAAGTGATCAGCTGGCGTCCGAACTGCATGCGCTGACGACAGAAACCCAGAATATCAGTGTGGTACTGGCGGATATTGGCCGGATATCCAAACAGACTAACCTGCTGGCGCTGAATGCAGCCATTGAGTCTGCAAGGGCGGGTGAGCAGGGGCGCGGCTTTGCCGTGGTGGCGGACGAAGTACGCAAGCTGGCCTTGCAGACCGATGTGGCGCTGGAGCAGACCAATACGGTGATCGAGCGTATTGTCACCTCGATCGAAAACGTCTCTGGCCGTATTCATGAAAATACCACTGGTACGCGTGCGCTGGTAGAGCGCAGTCAGGGGGCCATGCACGCCATGCAGGAAATGACTGCCCAGATGCAGCGTGTGGGGGATGTGGTAGATGAGTCCCGCTCGGGCGCCAATGATATTCGCGAAGCGGTGCAGGCCATTACCCAGCAGCTGGACGGGTTGGCGGGGGTGTTGCATGCGGGCGAAAAAGATGCGACGGCGATTTTGACCACGGCTCGCCAGCTCGGGCATTCATCCGACGAGCTGATTCTACAGATTGACGCCTTCAAGGCGTAATAACTGACCGACGTTGCTGGTAGGCTGTGCAGAGGTAAGCAAAAAAATCCCCCGTCTTTGACAAGGCGGGGGATTTTTTTCATCAAGCAGGGTTCACCGCCAGCACCGGTTTGCGGTTGATGCGCAAGACGACAATCGCAGCGGCCAGGCACAGCACACCGGCCAATGTAGTCGCCAATGTGTAATTGCCCAGATTGTTACGGAGCACGCCGCCCATCAAGGCCGAGAACGCAGCGCCCAGCTGATGGCCGGACACAATCCAGCCGAAGATGATGGGCGCATCTTTTTTGCCAAAGACATCGTTGGTCAAGCGAACGGTTGGCGGTACGGTTGCCACCCAGTCCAGACCATAGAACAAGGCAAACACCGGCAAACCAAAATAGCTGAGCCCGAATGCCATTGGCAGGTAGATCAGCGCCAGCCCACGCAGGCCGTAATACCAGAACAGCAACACACGGTTGTTCATGCGGTCAGACATCCAGCCGGACAAGGTAGTCCCGACCAGATCCAGTGCCCCCATGGCGGCCAGAATCGACGCGGCCTTCACCTCGTTCAGCCCATAGTCACCGCACATGGCGATAAAGTGGGTACCGATATAACCATTGGTGGTGGCGCCACAGACAAAAAAGCTGAAGAACAACAACCAGAAATCCTTGACCTTGGCGGCCTTTTTGAGGGCCAGAAAGGCATTGGTGATCGGGTTGGGGCGAGGTTCTTGGCTGGTACTTGCCGGGGCATCCGGTTCATCGCCATACAGCGGTAAATCCAGCGACTGCGGTTTTTCCGGCAGCAGGAAGTAGACCAATGGCAACAGTACGAGCGCACCCACAGCAATTGTCAGCACGACGGGACGCCAGCCGTAATGCGTGACAATGGTGGCCAGCAAGGGCAGGAAGACCAGTTGCCCGGTGGCCGAACTGGCCGTGAGCAGGCCCATGGCAAAGCCGCGGCGCTGGCTAAACCATTGGCTGACGATGGTGGCGCCCAGCGTGGTTGAGGTGACGCCGGTGGCACAGCCCACAATAAAGCCCCAGATCAGCCACATCTGCCATGAGGCTTGCATCAGGCTGGACATGCCTACGCTGATGGCGAGCACAGCCAGTGCGGCCAGTACCGTGCGACGAATACCAAAGTGCTGCATGGCGGCGGCAGAAAACGGGCCAATCAGCCCGAAAAGCGCCAGATTAATGGCAAGCGCCATGGAGATGGTGGCACGACTCCAGCCAAAGGTTTGCTCCAGTGGCAGCATCATCACGCTGGGGGCGGCGCGTGTGCCTGCCGTGATCAGCATGATCAGAAAAGTGACGGCCAGTACGATCCATGCATAGTGAAAGCGGGATCTGGCCCAGTTGGCAATCATTGACATCGTCGTGCCCTTAGTCTGGTGATAAATTAAATGTTACTGTTTGGTAACATTTTGTTGAATGGTATAGTACTGGTTAGTAACATGTCAAACCCGATGACACATATTTTTTGAGTGAACCCCATGACCACCCCGAACGAAACCCCGCAGACCAAGCGCAAACAGATTCGCAGTGCAGATGCCCAGGCCCGTATTCTGGAGGCAGTGGACGAGCTGTTTTATCAAGAAGGTGCTCACGCTGTCAGCGTAGACGAGGTGGTGCTGCGCGCGGGTGTCAACAAGATGAGCCTGTACCGGCAGTTTGCCTCTAAAGATGCGCTGCTGATGTATTACCTGCAAGGTCGGGACAAGACATTCTGGGGATATTTCGAGACAAGCATTGCCAAGCATCCGGATCAGCCGGCCAAGCAGATGCAGCAGTTTTTTGATGATCTGGCCTTGCGCGTGCGTCGACCGGGTTACCGGGGGTGCGCGTTTGTGAACATGGCGGTGGAGTTTCCGGCGCGGACGTCAGCTGCACGGCAGTTTGTGGCAGATAACAAGGGCAAGCTTTATGAGCGTTTTCTGGCACTGGCGACCCAGGCGGGGGCGAAGTCGCCAGCCATGCTGGCCAGCGGGCTGGCGTTGCTGACCGAAGGTGCCTATGCGGCCAGTCAGACCTATGAGCCAGGGCATTCGGTGTTGGAGCATCTGCCTGCGGCCGCGGCCGCCTTGATTGCCGCCGCCGGTTGCCAGTAGGTAACCTGTGGTTCAGGTGTTCAGCACCGTCGCCAGTTGCAGCCATGCGTCACGTTTGTGTTCGAACGGCATGGTAAAGGCCGGGCTGCTGGATGGCAGGATGCAATAGGGCTGATGAGCTGGTAGCTGGATATGTGCCTTGCCCGCTGTCTGGCCATTGAAAGCAACCAGCCGGATATCCGGCAGTTGCGCCAGCAGGTCTTGCAGGTCATTGTGATGGATATCCCTGAGCTGGCTATCCAGACTGCCTTGGCGTCTGGCTTTGGCGACAACATCCCAGAGGCCAATGTGGTGCGCCAGCAGTGTGTTCAGTCGTTGCTCATAGGGCAGCACGCAGAGTGGTGACTGGATGACTGCTTCTATCAGGCGCCAGAAATGATTGCGCGGATGGGCGTAGTATTGCTGCGCTTGCAGCGAGGCAACGCCGGGCAAACTCCCCAATACCAAGACCCGCGTATGTCGATCTGTCACGGGGGCAAAGCAAGTGTTTTCCGGCGTTGTCATGCGTTGGTGGACTTGCGTTGGCGCTTAGTCCGCGGCCTGGCCGGCGTCTTCGTCGTTTTCTTCTTCCGGTAGCGGTTCTGGTGGCGTAGCCAGCATCTCGGTGACTTCGGCCAGGGTTTCCAGCGTGATGCGCCCCAGTGCGCCACTGCGGTAATCGGTCAGCAGGGTCATGGCTGCTTTTTCCAGATCCAGATCGCCCCCCTTCATGCGGAAGGCACGCCGTTTGGCTATGTGCTCGATCAGCGCGACACCGTCTGTCACCCCTTCAATGCCCTTGTAACGGGTTGCCAGCAGTTCAGCGTAGTGACTCAGCAGGTAATCCCCCAGATAAGTGGCCACTTCTTCTTCGTAGTATGCATTGCGGCCGATGGTATGGCTGGCAGCCAGTTTAAGGCCGTCCTGGGCATAACTGATCTTGGGCCACAGCATCCCCGGGGTATCGGTGATCATCATGCGTTCATTGATGTCCAGGCGCTGCTGGGATTTGGTCACGGCGGGTTCATCGCCCACGGCTGCTACGCGGCGTTTCAGCAAGGCATTCATCAGGGTGGATTTGCCCACGTTGGGAATCCCCATGATCATGATGCGCAGCGGCTTTTGCGCCGTGCCACGGTGCGGGGTCAGCTTCAGACACAAGTCCGGAATACGGGCTACATCTGCCGGCTTCTTGCAGCTGATGGCCACCGCCTTCATGTTGGGCTGGCTGTTAAAGTGATCCAGCCACTCTTTGGTAATGGCCGGGTCGGCAATGTCGGTTTTGTTGAGCAACAGCAGGGCCGGGCGCTGGCGGTGCAAACGCAGCTCTTCCAGCATCGGGTTGCGACTGGCGTGCGGGATGCGTGCATCGACGACCTCGATCACCATATCGGTTTTTTCCATGGTTTCAGCCGCTTTTTTGCGGGCTGCATTCATGTGGCCGGGGAACCATTGGATAGACATTGCTTGTTACTCTTGCTCAGGTTGAATAGGGCGCTATTGTACCTGTCATTTGTTCAGGTTTCGATGATTGTGCCTGTTTTGATGCTTTCTGTTGGCAAAATGGCGGCTGCGTGTTGTAAAGCGCTCGCAAGATCGGGGTAAATATGGTCTTCACCCAGCAGTCTGACAAGCCCGGCGTCTTCCAGTAATTGGTGCATGTCCGGGTTGGCGCCGCACAGGATCAACTGTTGTTTTTTGGCTGCCAGTTTGCTGTGCAGCAGCGCCAGGGTTAGCAAACCGGTGGTGTCCAGCAAGACGATCCGGTGCAATTGCAGGATGATGATGCAGGCCTCGCGAGGGTCGAGCTTCAGCAACTGGTCGAGCTTGTCGGCCGAGCCAAAGAACAGGGCACCTTCTACACGGTAAGCATGTACCCCCATGGGGATGGTCTTGCCGACAATGGATTGGCGTTCGAACAGTTGCGCATGGGCTGGCGTCAGCCGGTTAAGCGAGGTTTGTGCCGACATTCGGGTGACAAAGAACAACCCTGCCAGCAGCAGGCCGATCTGTACGGCCACTGTCAGGTCAAAGATGACCGTCAAGGCAAAGGTTAGCGCCAGGACCATGGTGTCGCGCTTGGGAAACTGCCGTGCCTTGCGGATATCCCAGTCTCCCATTTTAATGGCAACCGAGACCAGAATAGCCGCCAGGCCCGCCATGGGAATATAGCTGGCCAGTGGTGCCGCCACAACCATGATCAGCAGCAACAGCAGGGCATGAAAGATGCCTGCAAACGGTGTTTTGCCACCATTCTGGATATTGGTAGCTGTGCGGGCGATGGCGCCGGTGGCGGCAATCCCCCCGAAAAACGGCACCACCATATTGGCGATGCCTTGGGCCATCAGTTCCTGATTGGCATCGTGCTTGTCGCTGGTCAGGTTGTCCGCCACGACTGCACACAATAACGATTCAATCGCCCCCAGAATGGCAATGGTTAGTGCCGGGCTGAGCAAATCCGAAAAATTCGCCAGATCAATGGGGATCCATTGCGGCAATGGTAAACCCTGCGGAATACCACCAAACCGGCTACCGATGGTGGCCAGCTGCAGATGAAACGGGGTATTGATGAGCGCAACCACCACGCTGCTGCCGACCAGCGCGACAAAGGGGGAGGGCAGGCGCTTGTTCCAGCGTTTTGGCCAGGTCAGGATCAGCAGCAGGCAGGCCGTTGCGAGCAGGGTGGTCGGGATATTTACCGTCAAGCGGTACTCCCAGAGTGTTTTGATGGCCAGAAAAAACTGCGAGGGCATCTTTTGTACGCTAAGGCCAAAAAAATCTTTCAGCTGGGTTAAGAAGATCAGTACGGCAATGCCATTGGTAAATCCGGTGATCAGTGGCATGGGAAAGAACTTGATGATTTGACCCAGCCGCATCATGCCCATCAGAAACAGGATGATGCCAGCCATGAACGTACAGACAAACAGGTTGGCCAGGCCGTATTTGGCCACAATGCCCGCCAGAATGACGATATAGGCCCCGGTCGGCCCGCCGATGCACATGCGGGTTCCGCCCAGCGCAGAGATGATCAGCCCGGCCAGAATGGCGGTAATCAACCCGGCTTGCGGCGGCACGCCACTGGCAATTGCAAAGGCCATGGCCAGCGGCAGGGCAACGATGCCGACCGTGATGCCGGACAGCAAATCCGCCTTGAACAGGGCGGCAGAATAATGGCGGACATGGTGGAAGAATTGTGGCCGGAAAGTAAATGCCTGCATTGCCCTGCTCCATGTGTGAAATCGCGGGGGAATGTGATCTTGCCTGGTCTGGTCAGCTGGAAGGCTGCAAAAGGCCGGTTTTTTATATCCCCATAAACCCAGTATGGTTTATCAGAAGAGGTTTTGCCATGCGAATGCAGTGTGACAATGACGAGATGAGTGGTTGTGACACGGAGGGGATGAGGAAGAAAAAGTGATGCATGCCATATTTAAGCGTCATGCATGCATCACTCGGCAGCAGATCAGGCCTGGCCGGTGCTGCCAAAGCCGCCTTCGCCCCGGTCGCTGCTGGTGAATTCGTCCACCACGTTAAACCCGGCTTGAACCACCGGTACGATCACCAGCTGAGCCAGACGATCCAGCGGGTTCAGGGTGAAGGCGACCTTGCTGCGGTTCCAGGTAGAAATGAACAACTGACCCTGATAATCCGAATCGATCAACCCCACCAGATTACCCAAGACGATCCCGTTTTTATGTCCAAGGCCGGAGCGCGGCAGAATCATGGCGGCCAGACCGGGGTCGGCAATATGAATGGAAATGCCGGTCGGGACCAGCTCTGTTTGGCCGGGTTCGATGACCAGCGGTTTTTCAATGGCGGCACGCAGGTCTAGCCCGGCAGCACCCGGGGTGGCATACGCCGGCAGATTGTCTTTCAGGCGCGGATCAAGAATTTTCAGGTCGATAACAGGCTTCATGCAGCATCCTTGGCGTGTGATTCAGTCAGATAACGTTTAATGGTGGTTTCCAGCCCCAGATACAGCGCATCGCAAATCAGAGCGTGCCCAATTGAGACTTCAAGTAACTGCGGAATGTTTTGCTGGAAGTAGCGCAGGTTGTCCAGATTCAGGTCGTGGCCTGCATTAAGACCAATGCCCAGCGCTTCTGCGCGCTTGGCGGCGGCCAGATAGGGTGCCAGCGCACGGGCGCGATCCTGATGGTAGTCGCGCGCATAAGCTTCGGTATACAGCTCTACCCGGTCTGTCCCGGTCGCTTTGGCACCTTCAACCATGGCTTCTACCGGATCGACAAAGATGGACGTGCGGATGCCATGGCGCTTGAACTCTGCGATGACCTCGGTCAGAAAATCCTTGTGGGCGAGGGTATCCCAGCCCGCATTGGAGGTTAGCGCATCCGGTGCGTCCGGGACCAGCGTGACCTGAGCCGGTTTCACCGCCAGCACTTCATCAATGAACCGTTGGGTCGGGTTGCCTTCAATATTCAGCTCTGTCGCAATATGCTGCTTCAGAATCGCCAGATCCGCATAGGTAACGTGGCGTTCGTCCGGGCGCGGGTGTACGGTAATGCCTTGCGCACCAAATTTTTCGCAATCCAGCGCCACTTGTAGCAGGTTGGGCTGGTTGTGGCCGCGCGAGTTGCGGACCAGTGCGACTTTATTCAGGTTGACGGATAAATGGGTCATGACCATAGGGGGCCTTCATTTTACTGGGTAACACCAGCCTGCTCAGGCAGACTGGTCGATATGTTTCACCGGGGTTGTCGGGTTGCCATGCTGCATCAGCTTGGCAATATGGGCGATCAGCTGGCGCGCCTGTGTCAGCTTGTCTGACTTGGGCAGGTGATGCCGGCCGGCATCGTCCAGCAGTACCAGTTCATTTTCATCGCTGTTAAACGCGGTTTGCACCAGGTTAGCGGCCAACAGCGGCAGGTGTTTCTTCTTGCGTTTCTGTTCTGCAAAATCCAGCAGGTTCTGGCTCTCTGCTGCAAAGCCGACGCAGAAAGGCGGCCTTGGCAGGCTGGCTACATTGGCCAGAATGTCTGCATTGGGCGCCAGCTCTACATGCAGGATATTGGCATCCTTCTTCAGCTTGTGTTCGAACTGCTGCAACGGATGGTAATCTGCTACGGCGGCCACGCCGATGAAGATATCCTGCAGCGTAATGCCGGCATTGACGGCCTGCAGCATGTCTTGCGCGCTTTCTACATCAATGCGTCTGATGCCAGCGGGTGTCGGCAGGCTGACCGGGCCGGCAATCAGGGTGACATCGGCACCGGCATCCCGTGCGGCCTTGGCAACGGCAAAACCCATCTTGCCAGAGCTCTGGTTGGTAATGCCGCGCACGGCATCGATTTTCTCGAATGTCGGGCCCGCAGTAATCATGACTTTTTGACCACGCAACACCTTGGGCTGGAATGCCGCATCCAGCAGCTCCATCAGGTCTTCCGGCTCCAGCATGCGGCCCATGCCGGTTTCGCCACAGGCCTGATCGCCACTATCCGGCCCCAGGATGATCACGCCATCTTGCCGTAACTGTTTTACGTTGCGCTGGGTGGCCGGGTTTTCCCACATTTGCCGGTTCATGGCCGGCGCGATGATCAAAGGACATTCACGCGCCAGGCACAGGGTAGACAACAGATCATCCGCCGTGCCATGCACCAGCTTGGCCATGAAGTCTGCCGTCGCAGGCGCCACCAGAATCGCCCCCGCTTCACGCGAGAGGTCGATATGGGCCATGCCATTGGGTACCCGTGTATCCCACAGATTGGTAAATACATGCCGGCCGGAGAGCGCCTGAAAGGTGTGCGGGGTGACAAACTGGGCGCCCCCTTCGGTAAGCACCACGCGGACACCGACACCTGCCTTTACCAGTAAGCGGGTCAGTTCTGCTGCCTTGTATGCAGCCACGCCGCCGGTTACACCCAGCACCAAATTTCTGATCGAAAATGCCATCACGCCACCTGAAAATCTGTCAACGCACGCCTGTTTGCGTGCACCTGCATATTATTACATTCCCAAGCGGTGCTGGCGACTAAAAGACGGGATGGCGTATCAAGTTGTTCAGGTATGTGACCTGACTCACCGCAATTTTAACCCGTTTGGCATATTGTGTGATTTGTCGTTACAATAAATGCAAATGTCATTAACGGGGTATGCATGAAGATACTGGACTGGCCGCTGGAAGAGCGGCCAAGGGAAAAGCTGCTACAAAAAGGGGTAGCCAGCCTGTCAGATGCGGAGCTGCTGGCAATCTTTCTGCGCGTTGGGGTGCAAGGCTGCAGTGCTGTCGATATGGCAAGACAGCTGCTGAACGAATTCGGGTCATTGACGGCGCTGTTTGGGGCCAGCCAGGCGCAACTGTCAGAAATGAAGGGTATGGGGGCGGCCAAGTATGCCCAGCTGCAAGCCGTGCTGGAGATGTCCCGCCGCGCATTGGCCGAAGAACTGGAAATGAAACCGGCCATTGCTTCGCCTGCCGATGCACAGCGATACCTGACCTTGCGGCTGGGGTCGCTAAGCTATGAGTCAATCGTCGGCGTCTTTCTGGATACCCAGAACCGTGTGTTATCCATAGAAGAACTGGCCAGAGGCACACTCAACCAGAGTCATCTCTATCCAAGAGAAGTGGCCCGCAAGGCGCTACTGTTAAATGCGGCCGGTTTGATCCTGGCGCATAATCATCCGTCCGGCGTGCTGACACCCAGCCAGTCCGACCATCAACTGACTGCTGCCCTGAAACAGGCGCTGGCATCACTGGAGATCCGACTGCTGGATCATATTGTGGTTGGGGGCAACAAGAGCCTGTCTTTTGCCGAGTCGGGATGGTTGTAAGTCTGCAACGGGCCTATGGGCCATTGCAGCAGAATTTCAAAGAGAGTGAATTAAATCGGCAATTCATAGCGAATTCATGTAGAATACGCCCTCCAATGTGCATAAGCACTTGAGTTAGTTTCCGGAACATGGTATAAATTCGCCTTTTCCGAAATCGCTATTTAGATTTATAGACTGGAGTCAGGCCATGGCGCGTGTATGTCAGGTCACCGGCAAAGCGCCGATGACGGGGAATAATGTTTCCCATGCCAATAACAAAACAAAACGTCGTTTCCTTCCTAACCTGCAATACCGCCGGTTCTGGGTTGAAAGCGAAAATCGTTGGGTTCGTCTGCGTGTATCTAACGCAGGTCTGCGCCTGATCGATAAAAAAGGTATCGAAGTTGTGCTAGCTGATCTGCGTGCAGCAGGCGCACTGTAAGCTATCTGTTTGAAGTGCGAAATGGCAGGTTTTTCCCGCCGGTCGCCTAAGATTGAAAGGTTAAATCATGCGTGAAAAAATCAAGCTAGAGTCCTCAGCAGGGACTGGCCATTTCTACACCACTACAAAGAACAAACGTACCATGCCAGAAAAGATGGAGATCAAAAAATTTGATCCAGTCGCTCGCAAGCATGTTATGTACAAAGAAACCAAACTGAAATAAGTCTGGTTTTGATGTTCTGAACAAAAAGCCTCCGTTACCGGAGGCTTTTTGTTTTTGTGCGCCAGTTATCGTGTGCTTTCTTTCGTTGTGCGTGAAGGCCACGCTCCATTGTCTCTATCTCATGAGGTTGCCTGGCTCTGGTATCTGTCTGCATGGCGGCTTGAGCTGGCAGAGGCATGGTGCGAAGTGATATGCCCCAAATACTGTTTCTGAATGCTGGATGCGTGTGAGATTGCCAACGATGATTGGGTGGAAATCGCTACGCACCTTGCACCCTACGGGTGACGATGTTGTGATTGGTTGAGGGGTTGTGTGGCAGGAGAGGGTGTTCGCTTGCCCTGGCTGGATGCTTAAACTAAAAAGGGGCTGTTTTCTATGCAGAAAACAGCCCCTTTTTATTAATGTCTTTGCCTTACGTGAATCAGACGCCGGAATATCTGAAATGTGCACGTTTGATGTTACACAGGATTTCGTAAGGGATGGTGCCGGCAGATTCTGCCACGGTACTGACCGGGATGTGGTCTCCCCAGAGCTCTACACGGCTGCCGATGCCGGCGCCAGCAATATTGGTCAGGTCTACGGTCAGCATGTCCATGGAGACGCGGCCGATCAGGCGGGAGGGCTGGCCATCGATCATGACCGGGGTGCCGGTCTGGGCCAGGCGCGGGTAGCCGTCGGCATAACCGCAAGAGACGACCCCGACTTTGGTCGGGCGCTCGGTGATGAAGCGTGCGCCGTAACCAATCGGCTCGCCTGCCTCCAGTTCACGCACGGAAATGATGCCGGCCGTCAGTTGCATGACGGGTTTTAGCTGGCTGGCAAGCGGTTGGGCTTCTGCAAACGGGGTTGCACCGTAAAGCATGATGCCGGGACGTGCCCAGTGACGGTAAGCATCTGACCAGGCCAGGATGGCAGGGGAGTTACAAATGCTGCTGTCGCCCCCCAGACCTTCGGTGCCTTGCTCGAAGGTTTTGATCTGCTGGGTGGTGGCCGGATGGTTCGGTTCGTCCGCACGGGCAAAGTGGGTCATTTTGACGATATTGCTGACCTTGCCGGATTGCTGCAGCTCGCGGTAGGCGGTGGCGTATTCTTGCGGGTGCAGGCCTACTCGGTGCATGCCAGAGTCCATTTTCAGCCACACGTTCAGCGGGGCTTTCAGGGAAGCGGCCAGGATGGCGTCGACTTGCCAGCGGTGGTGGACAGCGGTCCAGAAATTGTACTGGTTGATGAGTTCAAGCTCTGCGGCTTCAAAAAAACCTTCCAGCAGCAGGATGGGCTTGGTGACGCCGGCCTTGCGCAGCTGGATGGCTTCTTCAATGGCAGCAACAGCAAAGCCGTCGGCTTCTTCATGCAATGCTTCTGCACACTGGATGGCACCATGGCCATAGGCATTGGCTTTGATGGTGGCCAGTGCATTGCCGCCATGATGGGCTTTGGCCAGACGGTAGTTGTGTACCAGATGGTCCAGCCGGATATCGGCGTAGGTAGGTCTGCTCATGTGAAACTCGCTCAACGTATTCTGACACCTGCACACAGCTCAGGTGTGGGGGTAATGAAAAGATTCTATCACCTGCCGGCCATATGCATGCAGGCGGGGATGTTTAAATGTGATTTACGCCAGCCTGACAGGGTCAAGACTGGCGTAAACGGGTGAGTCCTGGCCGGGTAATCAGCCTTTGGCGGTAGCCAGCTGTGCAAATGCACGGGCTGGTTTGACCTCGGCACCGTAACGGGCCATGGTCAGGCCGTCGGTACGGATGTCGGTGGCTTTTTGTGCCAGCATGTCGGCCAGCAGCTTGCCGGAACCGCAACCCATGGTCCAGCCCAGTGTGCCGTGGCCGGTGTTCAGGGACAGGTTGCTGTAACGGGTGCCGCCGATGATCGGGGTGCCATCTGGTGTCATTGGGCGCAGGCCGGTCCAGAATGTCGCGGCAGGCAGGTCGCCACCGTTCGGGTACAGGCTGCCAACTACCAGTTCCAGCGTTTCGCGACGGCGCGGGTTCAGGCTCAGGTCAAAGCCAGACAGTTCAGCCATGCCGCCTACGCGGATCCGGTTGTCAAAACGGGTCACCGCGACTTTGTAGGTTTCGTCCAGAATGGTAGAAACCGGTGCGGCGTCTGCATTGGTGATAGGCACGGTCAGCGAGTAGCCTTTGACCGGGTACACAGGGATTGGCAGGTCGATCTGCTTCAGCATTGGGGTAGAGTAGCTGCCCAGTGCCACGATATAGTGGTCTGCCGTCAGTGTCTCATTGCCGCATTTCACGCCCTTGATCTGGTCGCCTTCGGTCAGCAATGCATCGATAGAGACATTGAAGCGGAATTTCACGCCCAGGTCTGCTGCTGCTTTGGCCAGTTCAGAAGTGAAAATCTGGCAGTCGCCCGTTTCATCGTTTGGCAGGCGCAAGCCACCCACAACCTGGTCTTTGGCCAGTGCAGGTTCAGCCTTGGCACAACCTTCGCGGTCCAGCAGTTCGTACGCCACGCCACAGCGTTCCAGTACTGCCAGGTCTTTACCCACAGCGTCCAGCTGGTATTGTTTGCGGAACAGTTGCAGGGTGCCTTTGCTGCGGCCTTCGTACTGGATGCCAATATCACGGCGCAGGTCACGGATGACGTCGCGGCTGTATTCTGACAAACGCATCATGCGCTCTTTGTTGATGTCGTAGCTTTCGGCATTGCAGTTTTTCAGCATCTGCGCGATCCACTGCCATTGCCACAGAGAACCGTCTACCTTGATGGCCAATGGAGCATGGCGCTGGAACAGCCATTTGATGGCTTTGGTCGGGATGCCAGGTGCAGCCCATGGGGTAGAGTAGCCTGGAGAAATCTGGCCTGCATTACCAAAGCTGGTTTCCAGTGCCGGACCGTCCTGACGGTCGATCACGGTGACTTCAAACCCGTTTTTGGCCAGAAAGTACGCTGTACTAACGCCGATAATTCCGCTACCCATCACAAGTGCACGCATTGCTCTTCTCTCCACCAAGATTGCCCGAGGGCGATCAAACATAAAATTTGGTTGTACTGCGAAGAACGGCAGGTATAGCGTTACAGAAAACTGCTACTGGCGCTACCGTTCCCGGTTGTGTTCTTTTTCTCAACATTTCGTCAAATTTGTTGAAAAGATTTTTTACGAAGTATATTGAAACAAAACCAGTTTTTTTCACTATTTAATAGCCTATTTTTAAGGTATATTTTGAATAAATGACACATAAACAGTGAGTTTGATATGAGAACAAGGCACCAAACCGTACGGGAGCTGGACAAGCTGGACCGGAAGATCCTGAAAGTGCTGCAGCAGGATGGCCGCATCGCCATGACCGATCTGGCCGAAAAGGTGGGGTTGTCTACCACGCCGTGCTCCGAGCGCGTCAAACGCATGGAGCGCGACGGGATAATCGAAGGCTACTATGCCCGGCTGAACCCCAAGGCGCTGGGGGCCAACCTGCTGGTGTTTGTCGAAATCCGCCTGGCGTCCAAATCCGGCGACCTGTTTGAAGAGTTCAAGCGCGAAGTGCTAAAGCTGCCCAATGTGATGGAGTGCCATCTGGTATCCGGTGATTTTGACTACCTGATCAAGGCGCGTATTGGCGAAATGACTCAATACCGGAAACTGCTGGGCGATATTCTGCTGAAACTGCCGGGCGCAACCGAATCCAAGAGTTATGTGGTGATGGAGGAGGTGAAGGAAAGTCTGGCGATGCCGATTGCGGATTAATTTTTTGTGAGGGATGCTTGTTTGTGTCTGTCAGTATTATTATGACAAAATAAGCGGCCTCAAAACATTTATGCTTAATGGGTATGTGATGTGGGGTGTCTGCGGATGCTCAAATTGCAATTCAAATTGCTGTTCCCTAACCATAATAGCCGAGTAAGCCTACCGTGACTCTCTATAGCCAGTTGCAAAACGCAAAGTCTGAAGAAGATGTAAAAGATGCCTATATCAAAGCTTTGGGCCTGAAAGGGTTTACCAAAGGTTTAATTGATATTCAGACCAAGGAAATTTGGTTTGAAGCCAAAGACACAGGCAAGCACTCCAGCTATGCCATGTTTACCCAACTATTGCATTATGTGCAGGTAGCACTTAACGTTGGCGAGACAGTACCGCCATTTCTAGCGGTCATCGACACTGAAAAAGCTGCGCTAATGAAAAGTGCTGATGTACTACCATTCTTAGCTAAGAAAACAGTCAAGTGGGGAAAATCTGCCAGTCAGTATACACAAGAGGCGTTGGATGAAATTTCTGCGCATATTGGCACACACTTTGTCTCTTTCAAAATTTCAACCCATGAAAACGAATTCATTAGCACCGTCAAAGCGGCTATCGAATCAGGCGACATAATTCGAACCCAAATTACGCCTGACAACCTGAAACAGGTATTTGATAAATGGGTAGTTATGATTGGGCGCGAGATTGCAGGGGTTGAGGAAGAAAACTACGCCTTGCTCTTTTTTGCAGATATTATGCACGATGGTACCGTATCCACCCACGCTAACCTGCCTGCCGAATTATTGCATAAGAATGGCGCGCCGGTATTTAGTCTTGCTGGCCGTATGTACGAGCTTGGTAACAAAGAAGGTTATCGCCAATTCTGGGCTATCTACCATAAACCTCCAAAATCAGAATATCGTGACTATTTGCTGGAACGCCGCGACAGTCTGATTCCACTAGATGAACGTTGCTTCAAAGGAGCGTTTTACACTCCGCTGCACGTGGTGGATAAAGCTTACGACAAGCTAGCAGAGACTCTTGGTAAAAACTGGCAACGTGAATATATCGTCTGGGATATGTGTTGCGGCGTAGGCAATCTTGAAGTCAAGCATAGCAATCCGCGCAATATTTACATGTCTACGCTCGATCAAGCTGATGTAGATGTCATGAAAGCTACTAAAACTTGTGTGGCTGCTCAGCGTTTCCAATATGATTATTTGAATGATGACATTAGTGACAATGGTAAGATTGATTACAATCTTACAAACAAAGTGCCACAGGGTCTACGCGATGCAATTGCGGCGGGTAAAAAGATATTAGTGCTGATTAACCCTCCTTATGGGGAAACAGGCGCTGGCATTGGCAAAGGTAACAAAAACAAGAAAGGTGTAGAAAAGACCCGTATCAATGGCATCATGACTGACATGGGTTACGCTAGTAAAGAGCTATTTGTCCAGTTTCTGGCCCGTATCGCAAAGGAATTGCCTACAGCCACTTTGGCAATGTTCAGTACGCTGAAATACGTGAATGCTCCCAATTTCGAGAAATTCCGTAACACTTGGAATGCGGAATATCAAGGGGGGTTTATTGTACATAGCCAAGCGTTTGACGGCTTGAGCGGCGACTTTCCGATTGGCTTTCTGATTTGGAAAACTAGTCAGACTGCGAAGAAAAGAGCGCCCATTACGGAAATTGCTGTAGATGTACTGGACAAGAAAGCACAGCAAATTGGTGAGAAGAAGTTCTATAATCTGCCAAAAACGACCTATCTTAATGCGTGGATGGACAAACCCGCTACGAATAAAGAGTTTGCCTTACCTCTGTCTAATGCCCTAAAAGTGTCAAGTAATCCCAGGAAGAAAAAGTCTTGTGACAACTTCCTCGGCTATCTTTACGCAAGTAATAACGATTTGCAGCATGCTCAACAGGAAACCTGCCTAACTTCGTCTATTTTTACAGGTGGTAATGGTGGGGGATGTTATATTATCGCCGAGAACTTGTGGCAGGCAGCTGTGGTTTTCACTATGAGACGAATCGTTAAACCTACATGGGTCAATAACCGTGACCAATTTTTGCAGCCAGCGTACGAATTGGCTGAAGAATTTAAAATGGATTGTCTTTTGTGGATGTTATTCAATGGCAGCAATCTCACTGCTGGCGCTGATGGACTTGAATGGGACGGAAAAATTTGGTCGCTGGTTAACCACTTTATCCCCTTCACAGAGAGTGAGGTGGGAGCACCAGACCGGTTCGAGTCCGATTTTATGGTGCAATATCTGGCCGGGAAAGTCCTATCTAGCGAAGCCAAAGCGGTTTTGGAGGCTGGTCGTAACTTATGGAAAATCTACTTTACTCAAACAGATGTCTATGGGGTTCGAAATGAATTCAAACTAAACCGCCCTGATGTTGGTTGGTACCAAATTCGCAAGGCGCTATCAGCCAGGAGTGCAAGTGGGGATAGTGTGCCGATCAACTTTTCCCCTTTTGAATTGGCGTACCAAACGTTGAGCGAAAAATTGCGGCCACAAGTGTTTAGTCTAGGATTTTTACGTTAACAATTTGGGACAATGAGACTTGGAGTCATTTTAGCTGCTGAACTACTTCTGCGCTTAGTCAAGAGCCGTGACCAACTTCTGAGGCTCTCTGATTCAGTTGTTACGTCCGATCCATGACAATTTAAGTTGGACGCAACTAAGAGTATGCCCACAACCTGTCAGCAACGCTTCCTCTACCAACAGGTCATGGGCCATCATTTTTCCGGCGTGTTACGCCGCGACACTTCGCGTTGATACTTGTCTTGGGTCTACCATGATTTCGATCAGCGTGGTTTCTGTGCTGTCTAGTGCATTGGCAAAGGCGGCTTCAAATTCTGACGTTTTGGTGACGCGCACGCCGTTGAGGCCGAAACTTTTTGCGTATGCGACAAAATCCGGGTTTTCCAGGCGGGTGGCGATTTTGCGGTCCGGGTAGTGTTTTTCCTGGTGCATGCGAATCGTCCCATAGACGCCGTTGTTGATCAGCAGGATGATGAGCTTGAGCTGATGGCGGGCTATGGTGGCCAGTTCTTGGGCGTTCATCATGAAGCAGCCATCACCGGCAAAGCAGATGGTGGTGCGGTCTGGTTCTGTTACCGCGGCGGCGATGGCGGCGGGCAGGCCGTAACCCATGGCGCCGCTGGTGGGGGCGAGCTGGGACGGGTAGGTGCTGTAGCGGTGAAAGCGGTGCAGCCAGCCGGTGTAGTTGCCGGCGCCATTGGTGTAAATGGCGTCGTGCGGGGCCAGCAGGTTGACGGTTTGCATGACGGCAAACATGTTGACGTCGCCGATGATGTTGGCAGAGGCCAGATTATCTGCATACGCGGTCTGGGCGGCGGCCAGCCAGTCTGCCCATGCGGGGGCTTGCGGGCTGGCGGA
This sequence comes from Leeia oryzae DSM 17879, assembly GCF_000376945.1. Taxonomy (GTDB): domain Bacteria; phylum Pseudomonadota; class Gammaproteobacteria; order Burkholderiales; family Leeiaceae; genus Leeia; species Leeia oryzae. Next base: position 71,187 of record NZ_AQXU01000017.1, on the reverse strand, counting down.
CATGCTGGCCAGACTGGTGGAAGCTTCATTGACGCTCACTGCAACACCGACGGTGGCCCGGAAGACTTTGTTGATTTCGGCTTCGTCCGGATGCAGGTGGATGAGCCGCTGGGCAGGGACGGGCGATTGCACCAGCGTGTAGCCGTTGGTGGTCATTTCTGACAGGCGGGAGCCGATGACCAGTAGCAGGTCTGCTTCTTCTACCCGTTTGGCTAGTTGCGGGCTGACGGAGGTGCCGAGTTCGCCAATGTAGTTGGGGTGCAGGTTATTAAAGACATCCTGACGGCGGAAACTGGCGACCACGGGTAGGTGCCAGTCGCTGGCGAAGTTGGCCAAAGCTTGGCGTGCGTCTTCTGTCCAGCCGCCGCCACCGACAATGATCAGCGGGCGTTTGGCCTGGGCTAGCTCGGCACGGATGGCGTCTTGGGCGGTGGCTGGCAGTGGTGGGTCAAAACGTACCGTTTGTGCTGGCAATACACTGCGGGCGACGGTGTCGGTCAGCATGTCTTCTGGCAGGGCGACCACGACCGGGCCGGGGCGGCCGGAGGTGGCAATTTGCCATGCGCGTTGCAGGATTTCCGGAATCCGGCGGGCGTCGTCGATTTCGGTCACCCATTTGGCCAGCGGTTTGAACATCTCGCGGTAGTTGACCTCTTGGAAGGCTTCACGGCCCAGCTGGTCGCGCGATACCTGGCCGATGAACAATAACAGTGGTGTGGAGTCTTGCAAGGCGGTGTGAATGCCGATGCTGGCATTGCAGGCGCCGGGGCCACGGGTGACAAAGCAGGCGGCCGGCTTGGCTTTGAGCTTGCCGTAGGCTTCTGCCATAAAGGCGGCGCCGCCTTCGTTACGGCAGGTGATCAGCTCGAATTGTTCTTTTACATCAAAGAGCGCATCCAGCACTGCCAGATAGCTTTCGCCGGGGACGCAAAAACCGGTGTTTACGCCCAAGGCCAGCAGGCTATCGACCAACAATTGTCCACCTGTGCGGTTTTCTACTTGAGTTGCTGTCATTTGTTCACCTTCTTTGCATCATCCGGTCTGGTCGGGCGGTGTTGTGTTTGCCTGGGCGGGATGATGGGGGTTGATCTCACGTTGTGCAGGATAAAATATTTCTTATAAGAAACTTAGTTTCCATATTAGTAACATGTATCCGGTTTGGCAACCACTTTTGGTCAAGATTCGCACGCTATAAGGCAGAGGCCATGGGGCGCCTGACGTTATCCAGCCTGCCAAGCTGGTCGCCAGATGTCTGGATGGTTTCTCATCCGCAACAACATCATGGTAAGTCAATCAGGACTGATGCTATGTGCGTGTGTCTGATCAAATAAAAAAGGGCGAGGGGGAATCTGGTGTTGATCCCCGATCGCCCTCATGTCTGGCGCAATGGTCTGTGACCGTGTGCCTTAGAGTCTGGCGGTTGCCGCGTGTGCAACCTGGGAGCCGACTTCGTAGTAGAGTTCTTTTACACCCCGGAAGCTGGCCTCGTCGATATCGGACAGCGGCAGCGGCATCTCGCTGGTGCTGACTTCGCCCAGAATCAGGCGGGCAATTTCCCGGCCAAATACCGTACCCGGGGAGATGCCGCGGCCGTTGTAGCCACTGAACGAAATGACCCGTTTGCCGGGCATGTGAAAGCGTGGCAGGTTGTTGGGTGTCATGCCGATCATGCCGAACCATTCGTAATCAAACTCCACGCCTTTCAGGAACGGAAATAGCTTGTACATGGCGCGTTTGGCCCAGTCTTTGTGGATGGTGCTGCCCATGCCGCGTAGCGCGCCCACGCTGCCAAATACCAGACGGTCTTGCTGGTCGAAGCGGAAAGAGGTCAGGATTTCACAGGTATCCCATGCGCCTTCGCGGCCCGGCAGGACGCGGGCTTTCTGCTCTGCCGACAGCGGTTTGGTGGCAAAGTTGAAGTAGGGCAGGTGTACCAGTTCTTCGCGCAGCTTGGGCAGGTTGCTGTCCTCGGCCGAGTAGGCGTTGGTGGCCAGTACCACCCATTTGGCTTTCACGGAATGGCCATTTTCGGTACGTACCACATAGCCGTCGCTGCTTTCCTCGTAATGTTTGACTCGGGTATGGGTATAGAGTTTGACGCCTTCCTGAATGGCGGCTCTGGATAGCTCGCGCACGTAGGCCAGCGGCTGGATGGTGCCGGCGCGATTATCCAGCAGCGCGCCGGTGTAAGCGTTGGTACCGGTACGTCTGGCGGTTTCTTCTGCAGACAGTACCTCTACCGGTGCGCCCAGGGCTTTCCACTGGGCTTCGCGGGCTTTGATTTCTTCCAGGCCGCTTTGGCCTACGGCACAATGCAGTGTGCCATTGGGGACGGCCTCGCACTGCATGTTGTAGCGATTGACCAGTTCAAACACATAGGCCGGGCCTGCGCCCAGCTGGGTCAGCAGGCGGTTGCCGTATACATCCCCCAGTTCTTTCAGCACATCTTGCGGTTGCACCCACATGCCGGCATTGACCAGGCCCACATTGCGGCCAGAGCCGCCAAAGCCGATTTCATTGCCTTCCAGCACCGCGACCGATACGCCGTTTCTGGCCAGGTGCAGACCTGTAGAACAGCCCGTGTAACCGCCGCCGATAATGGCCACATCCACTGTCAGGTCTTCGTTTAATGGCGCTGTTGCTGGGGGCGTTGGTGCGGAGGCTTCCCATAAGCCGTGAGATTTTTTATCGCCAAGCATGTCAAAAACCTTTTTATCAACTGTCGATACAAGCCGACCAAAACTGAATCAAAGCACGGCACAACGCCGCGCTCAACCATCTGTTGTCAGAAAAAGGGCCTCCGAAGAGGCCCGTCAAAACCACAAGCCCAGAGAAAGCATCGTGGTGCAGAGTAAACCGGTTAATGCATTGCCACTGCCTTGGTGGTGCTGGTCATCTCGTTTGCCAGCCGCTCGGCAGAGCCTAAACACATGGTCCAGCCAAACGTGCCGTGACCTGTGTTGATGTATAGGTTTTCCAGACCGGATTGACCCGTGACGGGTACACCGGTGGGTGTCATGGGCCGCAGGCCGCACCAGAAAGTGGCGTCTTGCGGTTGGTAAGCAATCTGCGGGAATAACCTTAGCAGCGCAGATTCCAGTATCTGCCGGCGGTTATCGGGCAGGGACAAGTCAAAGCCGCAGATTTCTGCAAAACCGCCAATACGGATACGATCTCCCAGCCGGGTGATTGCCACTTTGTACTGGTCATCCAGCACGGTTGATTGTGGCGACTGTGCCGCATTGACGACCGGCAGTGTCAGGGAATACCCCTTGACCGGGTATACCGGTAAACGGATGCCAAACCCGTCCAGTAGCTGGTTGGTGTAACTACCCGCGCAGAGGACGACCTTGTCCGACAGGTACTCATCCTGACCTGCTTTTACCCCGACAATGCGGCCCGCGCGCTGGATCAGCTGGCTGACCGGGGTATTGAAATGGAACACCACCCCCATGGATTGGCACACGGTGGCCAGTTCGTTGGTAAACCGGTGGCAATCGCCGGTTTCGTCTGCCGGCAGGGCAATGGCACCTGCCAGAACATCCCGATTCAAACCGGGTTCCAGTGCGACCGCTGCTGCGGCGTCCAGTACCTGAAAATCCAGCCCGAACTCGCGAATGCGGCCAATTTGCTGGCTCACCGCCCGGAAATTATCCGGGTTGGTAAAGACTTCTATATTGCCTTTGGCGGCATGGTCAAATGACAGCGGCAGCGTGGTGCGGATTTCCTGGAGCAATTGCTTGCTGCGACAGGAGATTGCCATCATCTGACGGAAATTCTGCTCGTTACGGTCGGTAGTGCATTGCCGGTACAGGGCAAACAGCCATTGATAGCGTTCCAGCGACAAACCGAAGCGCACCTTGAGCGGGCCATCATCCTTGATGATCCACCCAAGGGCTTTCATGATCAGGCCGGGGGCTGCCCATGGGCCGGTGTAAGAGGGGGTAATCTGCCCTGCGTTGGCAAAGCTGGTTTCCATTGCAGGGCCGGATTGCCGGTCTATTACCGTCACTTCATGGCCAGCCTTGGCAAGAAAGTAAGCCGTGGTCACGCCAATAATGCCTGCTCCCACCACGATGACTTTCATGCCAAAGCTCCTTTAACGTCATTCGACCGTGCTTACTTGCTACCTTGCTGGATCAGCAGGTTTTCCCACTTGCCGTTTTTCACTTTGTACAGGGATGCGGCGGCGTATTTCATGTCGCCAGTGTTGGTGAACGCAATACGGCCACTGACACCAGGGAAGTCAATCTTGGCCAGTGCTGGCAAGTAGACTTTCGGGTCTGCAGAGTTGGCTTTTGCCATGGCATTGATCATGGCCCAAGTGGCGTCATAGGTAAATGGAGAGTAAGCCAGGATATCGGTCCCGAACTTTTTCTTCATTTTTTCTTCCAGCTGTTTGCCTTTTGGCATTTTGTCTACTGGCAGACCGTATTCCCAAGAGAGGGTGCCTTCTGCACTGTCTTTACCTGCAAGGCTGATGAAGTTGTCAGTGGTGAAGCCGCCGCCGCCCATCAGGGGGGCATTCAGGCCCAGCTGTTTCATCTGCTTGGCCATCGGGCCGGCTTGTGCATCCAGACCACCGAAGAACACCAGATCGGCTTTGGCAGACTTGATAGAAGTCAGCACGGACATGAAGTCAGTGTTTTTGTCGGTAGTGAACTCGCGAGACACGATAGTGCCACCAGCGGCTTTGACGGCCTTGCTGAATTCGTCAGCCATGCCTTGACCAAAAGCGGTACGGTCGTCAATGACCGCAATGCGCTTGGCCTTGAGTTCTTTTACCGCATAGCTGCCGGCATAAGAGCCCATCTGCGCATCGGTGTTGATGATGCGGAAGGTGCTCTTGAAGCCTTGAGCGGTCAGTTGCGGGTTGCTGGATGCCGGGCTGATCTGTGGAATGCCAGCTGATGCATAGATTTTGGAAGCAGGGATACTGGTGCCAGAGTTAAAATGGCCTACCACACCTGCAACGCCTGCATCGACCAGACGCTGGGCAACTGCTACGCCTGTACGCGGGTCGGCCTGGTCGTCTTCAGACACCAGCACAAAGTTGGCGACAGAGCCACCAATCTTGATCTTTTGGGCATTGGCTTCTTCAATCGCGATTTTGGCCGCGTTTTCCATGTCTTTGCCGTAGTGGCCAAAGGCGCCAGACATCACGGCAGAGAAACCGATCTTGATCGTATCTGCATTGGCGGCCATCATCATGCCGGCCATTGCCAGTGAAAATGCTACTTTTGTGACTGTTAATTGCTTATTCATGAACCCTCTCCATTTTTTAGGTTTTTAAGGCAAAACATCACTGCACCGGGGAGCGGGCTCCCCGGTTTACTTCACAGACTGGAAAATTGCTTACAGGCTGAAATCGATACCCTGCGCGAGTGGCAGTTCTTTGGAATAGTTGATGGTGTTGGTCGCACGGCGCATGTAACCTCTCCATGCATCAGAGCCAGACTCACGGCCGCCGCCGGTTTCTTTCTCGCCACCGAACGCGCCGCCGATCTCTGCGCCGCTTGGCCCGATGTTGACGTTGGCAATGCCGCAGTCAGAACCAAAGTCCGACGTGAACAGTTCAGCTTCACGCAGGTTGGTGGTGAAGACGCAAGAAGACAGACCATGGTGAGAAGCGTTGTTGGCTTCGATAGCGTCTTCGAAGTTGCTGTACTTCATCACGTACAGGATAGGTGCGAAAGTTTCTTGCAGCACAATCGCGGTTTGAGACGGCATTTCGGCAATGGCCGGTTTCACGTAGTAGCCGTTTTCACAGCCGGCCACGGTGACGCGCTCTCCCCCCGTTACCTGGCCACCTTGCTCTTTGGCAGCTGCCAGGGCAGATTGCATGCGTTCAAAAGAACCCTTGTCGATCAGCGGGCCCATCAGGGTGCCGTTCTCCAGCGGGTTGCCGATACGCACTTTGCCGTACAGTTCTTTCAGTTTGCTGACCAGGCCATCATAGATGGACTCGTGCACAAACAGACGACGCAGGGTAGTACAGCGCTGGCCGGCGGTACCTACGGCAGAGAACAGAATGCCGCGCAGGGCCAGGTCCAGGTCTGCGGTTTCGCTAATGATGCCGGCGTTGTTGCCGCCCAGTTCCAGAATGGAACGGCCAAAGCGTTGTGCCACGGTAATGCCTACGGCGCGGCCCATTTCGGTACTGCCGGTTGCGCTGACGATACCGACACGGCGGTCTTTGGTCATCAGTTCGCCAATGTCACGGCCACCGATCAGGGTTTGACACAGGCCTTCTGGCGCTGCGCCGTAAATGCGGATGGCTTCATCCATGATGGCTTGCACGGCCACCGCAGATAGCGGGGTTTTCTCGGAAGGTTTCCAGACCACGGCGTTACCGCAAACCAGCGCCAACGCAGCGTTCCAGGACCACACGGCCACCGGGAAGTTAAACGCAGAAATAATGCCGCAGACACCGACCGGGTGCCAGGTTTCTGCCATGCGGTGACCCGGGCGCTCAGACGCGATGGTCAGGCCGTACAGCTGACGGGACAGACCCACGGCGAAATCACAGATGTCGATCATCTCTTGTACTTCGCCCAGACCTTCTTGCAAGATCTTGCCGGCTTCCATAGACACCAGCTCACCCAGCGGCTGTTTATATTTGCGCAGCAATTCGCCCAGAATACGCACCAGCTCGCCACGTTTTGGGGCGGTCACATGACGCCATTCCTTGGATGCTTTTACAGACAGCGCCAGCGCTGCTTCAGCATCGCTCGCCTGAATGGTCGCGACAGAGCCGATTTTCTCGCCATTAACAGGTGAGAATACGGTGAGTCCTTGTGCCTGGTAGGCTGCAGCTGGCACGCCCATGGCGCTCATAATGGCATCAATTTTCATATTAACTCCAAAGATTTCCGATAAGAAACTAAGGCCCTATTATTTGAGTAAAGTTGACGGGTGTCAATATGGATGCACAAAAAATTTCAGATCGGAAAACAGGGAGGAGCGATCGGGGTGTAAGACGGGTTTTATATGTTGCGCTGCAAGGTTAAAAGGGTCGGAAAATTTTTTATTGCAGAATCAGGCAGATGCAGGCGTTGCGCCAGTTATGGGCCTGTTGGCGTTGTGGCCATCTGGTTGGAAAAAGTGCGCGCTACGTAATACTACTTGGGTGTAGCGTAGGCTCGTTTGGCGCGAGTATATGAAGGTGATTCTAGTGGGAAAGGGGGGCGTGTTGACAGTTGGAAACATGGGGACGTGGGGTAACTCTGTACAAGGGCAGATTGTTGGCCAAGCGCAGGCAGTCATGGTTTCCTATGCTGACGTTTAAGCAGATAATTGCGCTAAGAGCAACTGAGCGTTAATACCAATTAAACTGCCGCCGGCAGATTTAGCCAAAGGAGACCCGATATGCCCACAATTAAGCTCACCTATTTCGACTTTCATGGTGGTCGCGCTGAGCCGGCACGGCTGGCATTTTCCATCGGAGGGGTTCCATTTGAGGATCACCGGTTTGCCGGAACAGAATTCCCTGAGATTCGGAAATTTACCCCCTTTGGCCAAGTGCCGGTATTGACCGTAGATGGTGTGCAGGTCACGCAGTGCGATGCCATTACACGCTATGCAGGAAAGCTGGCCGGTCTTTATCCTACCGATCCGTTTCAAGCCCTTTTGTGTGATGAAGTCATGTACGTGGTTGAAGAAGCCAACGTCAAAATCGGACCCACATTCCGTATGAAGGGTGAAGAGCAAAAGGCTGCGCGACTGGCATTGGTTGAGGGGTCCATGCCGGTTTATTTGCGCTGGCTGCAGAAGCAACTTCTCGCTCATGGTGGTGAATATTTTGCTGACAACCGCCTGACTGTGGCTGACTTGAAAGTCTTTGTTGATGTACGCACCCTCAATTCAGGACGATTCGACCACGTACCCACTGATCTTGTAGAAAAGGTCGCCCCCGCATTGAACGAGCACATGCGACGGGTTTCCAGTCTCCCTGAGGTTGCAGCGTATTACGCCAAGTTCAGTGCCTGATATGTGGTCGCAGAATTTTTTGACGTCCCCTCCCGAAATGGAATTGTGCTCGTTGCTGGTCTGGGTGTGGTCATCATCCAGAATGTCCTTAGGTGGTGACCTGACCCACAGGTAGTGGTTTGGTTTGTTCCCGGTGTCGGTGGGACTCTACTTACTCAAGGTAGGTGTCTCACCACTTAGCCGGGAGACTCTGGCGTCCACGCATTAGTAGGAAAAATATCTGCTTGGCCTAGATACAGCTCTTTGGCCACTTCCTCTCTTCCCCAAACCCGCTCAAGCTTGTTAACTCCCCCCGCGGGAACATCCCGTCACATTGCATATCAAAATATCTCTTAACCCAAGTCTGGGTGTGTAGGAATCCTTATTGATAGTAATTTACTATCAATAAAATACTAACAATCAATTTGTTTGATCGAATGATGGGGCCTAAGATATCAGCATAAATTGATTCACACAGACAACTTCAGGAGGAATAACATGATGCGAGTTGAATCTTCTGTTTTTAGCCTGATGATCGGTTTGTGGGCGAGTATGGTCTAAGGCGCTGTGCGCCGGACGTATATCGCTGGACTCATTTCAATCTGCCGTGCTGCCGGGTTCTGAGGTGCTGATATGCAACGGAATGTGGTGGCGGGGATAACCCAAGCCAGGAGATAGCCATGTCAAACGAAGCGAAGTGCCCTTTCTCGAGCGGTCAAATCAAGCATACGGTGGCGGCTGCGCCTTCTAATGCGGACTGGTGGCCGAACCAGCTCAAACTGAATATCTTGCATCAGCACTCCCCAAAGTCTAACCCGATGGGGGAGGATTTCGATTATGCGGAAGCCTTCAAACAGCTGGACCTGAATGCGGTGATAAAAGACCTGCAGGCGCTGATGACGGATTCGCAAGACTGGTGGCCGGCGGATTATGGCCATTACGGGCCGCTGTTTATCCGCATGGCGTGGCACAGTGCAGGTACGTACCGGATTAGCGATGGCCGGGGTGGTGCAGGGGCGGGCGCGCAGCGGTTTGCGCCGCTGAACAGCTGGCCGGATAACGGTAACCTGGACAAGGCGCGGCGTTTGCTGTGGCCAATCAAGCAGAAATACGGGCGTCAGATTTCTTGGGCGGATTTGATGATTCTGGCCGGTAACGTGGCGTTGGAGTCCATGGGCTTCAAGACGTTTGGCTTTGCCGGCGGCCGTGCCGACATCTGGCAGCCGGAAGAGGACGTGTACTGGGGGCCGGAAACCACCTGGCTGGGTGACAAGCGCTATTCTGGCGACCGTCAGCTGGATAATCCGCTGGCGGCGGTGCAGATGGGGCTGATCTATGTGAACCCGGAAGGGCCAAACGGTAACCCGGACCCGGTGGCGTCTGGCCGGGACGTGCGGGAAACGTTTGCCCGCATGGCGATGGATGATGAAGAAACCGTGGCGCTGGTGGCGGGCGGGCATACCTTTGGCAAGGCGCACGGCGCGGGGGATACGTCTTTGGTGGGGCCAGAGCCGGAAGGTGCACCGATTGAGGCACAGGGGCTGGGGTGGATTAACAAGTTCGGCTCTGGCAAGGGCGTGCATACCACCACCAGCGGCATTGAAGGTGCCTGGAAACCCAACCCGACCACCTGGGATAACGGTTACTTTGATGTGCTGTTTGGTTACGAGTGGGAACTGACCAAGAGCCCGGCCGGTGCGCATCAGTGGGTGGCGAAGGATGTGAAGCCGGAACACATGATTGCGGATGCGCATGATCCAGCGAAGAAACATCCTCCGATGATGACCACGGCCGATATGTCGCTGCGGTTTGACCCGGCTTTCGAGAAAATTGCGCGGCGCTTCCACCAGAACCCGCAAGCGTTTGCCGATGCATTTGCCAGAGCCTGGTTCAAGCTGACGCATCGTGACATGGGGCCGGTGGCGCGTTATCTGGGGCCTTTGGTGCCCAAAGAAGTGCAGATCTGGCAAGACCCGATTCCGGCAGTTGACCATGCGCTGGTAGATGCCCAGGACATTGCCGCCCTGAAGGCACAGGTGCTGGCATCCGGTTTGTCGGTATCGCAACTGGTGAATACGGCGTGGGCGTCTGCCTCGACATTCCGTGGCAGTGACAAGCGCGGTGGTGCCAACGGGGCACGCATTCGCTTGGCACCACAGAAAGACTGGGCGGTGAACCAGCCGGCGGAACTGGAGAAGGTATTGCAGACGCTGGAAGGCATCCAGGCAGACTTTAACGGCAAGCAGACGGGTGGCAAGCGGATTTCGCTGGCCGACCTGATTGTGCTGGCGGGTGGTGCCGCCATCGAGGCGGCGGCGAAGAAGGCTGGCCATGAGGTAGCGGTACCGTTCTCTGCCGGGCGTATGGATGCATCGCAAGAGCAGACGGATGTAACGTCTTTTGCGGTACTGGAGCCGCTGGCCGATGGCTTCCGCAATTATGTTCGCCCCGGGCTGGAAGGTGCCATGGCAGAACTGTTGTTGGACAAGGCCCAGTTGCTGACCCTGAGCGCGCCAGAGATGACGGTGCTGATTGGCGGCATGCGTGCCTTGAATGCCAATGCTGGCAAGTCGCAACACGGGGTGTTTACTACGCGGCCGGAAACGCTCAGCAATGATTTCTTTGTGAACCTGCTGGACATGGGGACGACGTGGCAGAAATCGGCCACGGCCGAGGGTGTGCTGGAAGGGCGGGACCGTGCCACGGGCGCGTTGAAATGGACCGGAACGGTCGTGGATCTGGTGTTTGGTTCTAACTCGCAGTTGCGGGCGCTGGCCGAGGTCTATGCCGCCAGCGATGCCGGGCAGAAGTTTGTGCAGGATTTTGTAGCGGCATGGCATAAAGTGATGAATCTGGACCGGTTTGATCTGGCGTGATGCAGCATGTAGCTGTTTGAAAATCAGGATGTAGTATGCCGGGTAATACCGGCTGGAAAGGCCTTGCGGATTGTCTGATGAAGACCCGCAAGGCCTTTTTTTATGACTGGGTGGCCTCTTGGCGTTTGGCGCGCATGCTTCTTGCTTGAGTCAGCAAGAGAGACAATGGGGGCCTTGTGGTGTGAAGTTAAGAATTTTATTAGTGAATGATACCGATAAGCATTTGGGTACGCTGCGTCCTGCACTGGAGGCCGTGGGCTACGAGGTGATCGCGGAGGTATCGTCGGTACGTGCATTGCTGCATGCGGTGGAAGCGCAGATGCCGGATGTGGTGATCATTGATACGGAATCACCCTCGCGCGATACGCTGGAACAATTGTCTGTCATGCATGCCTCCGCCCCCCGTCCGGTGGTGATGTTTTCTGACGAGGCAGACCAGGCGGTGATCCGCTCTGCCGTGGCATCTGGCGTGACCGCGTATATCGTGGACGGTCTGACACCGTCTCGTCTGGCGCCAATTCTGGAAGTGGCCAAAGCCCGTTTTGATGAAGAGCGGCAGCTGCGGGAGCGGCTGGCCAGTGCCGAACAGCAACTGGCAGACCGCAAGATCATTGAAAAAGCCAAAGGTATCCTGATGCAGAAGCGTCAGCTGACGGAGCCGGAGGCTTACGAACTGATGCGCAAGCAGGCCATGAAACAAGGCGTGAAGCTGGGCGAGGTAGCGCGCCAACTGGTGGCCATGGCGGACTTGCTGTAAGGCGGGATGACGCACTCTGGTGGTGCCGGCATCGGGCCCAGGCGCACCTATATGGGGCTTGATGACCGGCTTTGGCGGCATGAGCCTGCCTGAGCCGGGTAAATCTGCTGGCACACCAATTGCTAATAAAGTGGCCAGACAGGAGAGAGTCTCTAATCTGCTCTGCGCCGTGGTGGATGCCACCATGGCGCATGAGCGGTTAGCCTGAATGCTGGTTTATCTGCATGGCCGCGATGCTCCGGAATAAATGCCTGGATGTTGCGGGACGACCGCCCATTTTTTAGATGTGTTCTCTGTCTGAGACCCCCAGAGTGATAAGGAAGCCCGGATGTTTGATCGTCCCCCATGTATGCAACAAGCCGCTGGCGATGAAGCGGGCGGCGGCAACTGCTCGCCGATGGTCTGGGCGCACGGGAGCGATGCGCCGGAAAAACCGGACCTGAACATCGGCTTTATTCCGCTGACGGATTGCGCGCCATTGATAGTGGCGGTGATGCAGCAGTTTGACAAGAAATACGGCCTGAATATTACCTTGCGCAAGGAAGCCTCCTGGGCGGGGGTGCGCGACAAACTGATGAGTGGCGAGCTGGACGCTGCGCACGTGCTCTATGGCCTGGTGTATGGCCTGCAAATGGGCATTGGCGGGCCGATTCACGACATGGCGGTGCTGATGACCCTGAACCAGAACGGGCAGGGGATCACGCTGACAAGGCAATTGCTGGAAGACGGCGTGCGGGACGGTGCATCGCTGGCGCAGAAAATCCATGAGCGTCCCAAGGCCTACTGCTTTGCGCAGACCTTCCCGACCGGTACGCACGCCATGTGGCTGTATTACTGGCTGGCCAGCCTGGGTGTCAACCCGCTGACCGAGGTGAACACGGTGGTGATACCGCCACCGGAGATGACGGATAACCTGCGGGCCGGGCACATGCATGGCTTCTGTGCGGGTGACCCGTGGCATGCGCGGGCCATCCACGACAAGGTGGGCTTTACCGTGGCCACCAGCCAGGACATCTGGCCGGATCATCCCGACAAGGTATTGGGGACGACACGGGCGTTTGTCCAGCAGTACCCGAACACGGCACGGGCGCTGGTGATGTGCATGCTGGATGCCTGCCGGTATATCGATAGCCGTGCCAGCCGGGCGGGGCTGACCAGCCTGATGGCCCGACCGGCCTTTGTGAATGTGCCGGAAGCCGACATCGCCCCCCGCTTTATGGGGGACTACGACGATGGCCTGGGCAAACAGTGGCATGACCCCCATCACATGAAGTTCTTTGATGAAGGACGGGTGAATTTCCCGTATCTGTCGGATGGCATGTGGTTTATGACCCAGCACCGGCGCTGGGGCATGCTGAAGACGGACCCGGATTATCTGGCCGTGGCGACGCGGGTCAACCAGATTGGCCTGTACGCCGAGGCGGCGAGCCAGTTGAAGGTGCCGGTGCCGGCAGACCCGATGCGCAGCAGCCGGTTGATGGATGGCCGGGTGTGGGATGGCCGCAATCCGCAGGATTATGCGGCGGGTTTTGAGATACGTGCCGGATAACAGGATGGTGCAAGATTTTGGAATGGTGCACTGCAACTGTGCACATGACCTGCTAAAAACAGGCCCGCATAGCAGGTAAAATGGTGGTGAATTTTTAATAAATACATATAAAACAATGTGTTATGGGTTTATCTGAACATCTGGCACGGTTGATGCTTATATAGGAGTGAGTCACACAGCAGGTGCAATGCTCCGCTGGTGATGTTGGCGCCAAAGGCGGCCCATCGATAGTTGAACAATTTGCCCAATGACGGGCGATACGGAACAGGACAAAGGCGTCCACGCACATTCCCTGACAGGAGTGATGCGCGGACGCCTTTCTTTTTTGGTTTAGCGATTTGGAGGACTGACAAGATGGATAAGCGTTTCTGGCAGGCGGGACACACACCGACACTACTCACCGCGTTTCTGTATTTCGATCTCAGTTTCATGGTGTGGTACCTGTTGGGCCCATTACAGCTGCAAATAGCAGCCGATTTGCACTTGAACCCGCAACAGCGCGGCCTGATGGTGGCAACCCCGATTCTGGCCGGTGCCATTTTGCGCCTGTTCATGGGCGTGCTGGTAGACCGCGTCAAACCCAAAATGGCCGGCGCCATTGGCCAGGTGATCGTGATGGTGGCTTTGCTGGGTGCATGGCAATTTGGCATTCACTCTCTGAACCAGGCGCTGGTGCTGGGCCTGTTTCTGGGCGTCGCCGGGGCATCCTTTGCCGTGGCCTTGCCGCTGGCTTCTCGCTGGTATCCGCCAGAGCACCAGGGCACGGCCATGGGCATTGCTGGCGCCGGTAACTCTGGCACCGTGCTGGCCGCGCTGTTTGCACCGGCACTGGCGATGATGTTTGGCTGGGGCAACGTGTTTGCGTTTGCAGCCATCCCGGTGGCGATTGCCTTTGTGCTGTACATGATCTTTGCCAAGGATGCACCAGGCGACGCGCCCAAGAAACAGCTGGCCGACTACCTGAAGGTGCTGGGTGACAAAGATGCCTGGTGGTTCATGTTCTTCTACTGTGTGACGTTTGGTGGCTTCTCCGGTTTTGCCAGCGGCTTGCCAGCGTACTTCCACGACCAGTTCGGGTTTGATCCGAAAGTGGCCGGTCTTTATACCGCCGCCTGTGTGTTTGCCGGTTCGGTGATGCGTCCGCTGGGTGGCACATTGGCCGACCGTATTGGCGGGGTGCGTGCCCTGCTGGTGGTGTATACCGCGGCTTCTCTGCTGATTGCCGCCGCCGGCTTTGGCTTTGGCGGTGCCGGTACAGCCGTGACCCTGTTCATTCTGGCGATGCTGTTCCTGGGCATGGGTAACGGTGCGGTGTTCCAGTTGGTGCCGCAGCGCTTCCGCAAGGATATCGGCGTGATGACCGGGTTGATCGGCATGGCCGGTGGCGTGGGTGGCTTCTTGCTGGCAGCCGGTCTGGGTGCCGTGAAGCAGGCAACCGGCGGTTACTCGGTCGGTCTGTGGCTGTTTGCCAGCCTGGGCATCATCGCCTGGGTCGGCCTGAGCAACGTCAAGCAACGGTGGCGTACTACCTGGGGCTCTGCCGCCATGACCACGGCGAAAGTCTGACCCGATGTTACCCGGTATCGCGTGGGGGATAGACAGCCAGGCCGGCCAGAAGGCATCCAACGAAGATGCCTGGCTGGTGGTGGAACCTGAAGCCCCGCTGCCACAGGACAAAGGCCTGCTGCTGTTGCTGGCCGATGGCGTGAGCGACTGCGCCGATGGTGCTCTGGCGGCCAAAGCCACCGTGCGCCAATTGGCGGCAGACTATTACACCCTGCCCGATACCTGGGATGTGATCCCTGCCTTGCAAAGTTTGATTGAGGCCCAGAACCAGTGGTTGTTGTCCCAGACCGTACAACCGCTGATGACCACCCTGTGCGGGCTGGTGCTGCGTGGTCAGCGCTATGTACTGGCCAACCTGGGGGACACCCGCTGTTATCTGCTGCGCGATGGTGTGATGACACGCCTGAGCGTGGATCACAGCTGGGCTCAGCCCGGTTTGCAGCATGTTCTGAAACGGGCCATGGGGCTGGACAAGCAGGTAATGGCCGATTTTGCCGAGGGCGAGCTCAAGGTGGGCGACCGCTTTGTGCTGGTGACCGACGGCGTGTGGGAAACCCTGGGCGATAGCCGGTTGCATGAGCTGGTACAGCATTTTCCGGATGCGGCAGGTGCAGCACAGACTTTGGTACGCAACGCGCTGCAGGCCGGTAGCGAAGACAACGTGACCGCGCTGGTGGTGGATATTCAGCAGTTGCCGGCCCGGTCGCTGGGAGACGAGCTGGTCGGGCTGGGCAGCTTGCCGGTACCGCCCCGCTTGCAGGCTGGTGACGTGATCGACGGTTTGCAGGTGGTGTCGCTATGGCGTGAATCCCGCAACTGTTTGCTGTACCGGGTGCGGGATGCCGAAGGCCGCCCCTGGCTGATGAAAACCCTGCCACCGAGCGGGCAGGGGGATGTGCAGGCGGAGCGGGCTTTGCTGACCGAAGAATGGCTGTTGCGGCGTCTGGCCAGCCATTACTTCCCGGAGCTGCATCTGCATCCGGAGCGCCGGCACCTGTATCTGCTGATGCAGGAATACGCCGGGGCATCGCTGGCGGAGGCCAGTCACAAGCCGGATGGCTGGACCGTGCCGCAAGTGATCCAGATGGGGATTCGTCTGGGCAAGGCGCTGGGGATTTTGCATCGCCGCAACGTACTGCACCGCGATGTGAAGCCGGAGAACCTGCATTGGGGCACAGATGGCCGCTTGCGTTTGCTGGACTTTGGCGCCGCTTGTTGTCCGGGCGTGACCGAAGAACGGCCCGACAACATGCCCGGCACGCCGAGTTTCATGGCGCCGGAGTTGCTGGCGGGCGAGGTGGCGACGGCTTCAACCGATTTGTACGCCGCCGGGGTAACGCTGTACTGGTTGCTGACCCGTCACTACCCGTATGGCGAGATAGAGCCGTTTCAACGGCCGCATTTTGGAGAACCGGTATCGCCAGCCAGGTACCGGCCGGACTTGCCGGCCTGGCTGGAAACCGTGCTGTTAAAAGCCGTGGCGCCGACTGCTGCCAGGCGTTTTGAAACGGCTGAGGAATTTGTCCTGGCACTGGAGCGCGGCGAAAGCATGTCGCTGATGCCAAGACGGATGCCGCTGATGCAACGCCAGCCCTTGCGGGTCTGGCAAACCATCGCGCTGGTGTCGTTGTTGATCAATTTTTTGTTGTTGTACGCATGGCTGTTGCACTGAGCGCCATCACCCCGCAGTGCACCACGTTTAGGGCCTGTTCACACTATTTTTTTGAGATGCGTTGCAGCTCAAAAAAATTATGCGCAAGGCGCGAAACGTCGTCGGGGCAGGCCCCCGGCAAGGCTTCGCAACGCAGCGCATAACTTTTTTGGGCGCAACCCGAAGGGAACCGGGTGAAAACAGCGCCACTCGTTGTTGCGCTCCTCACCCAGACGTCCAGTCTGGGTGTCGTCGCGCGCCTAGATTGACGCTGTTTTTACCCGGTTCGCACTCAAGAAAATAGTGTGAACAGGCCCTTAGTAAGAGAAGAGGAAGAACGATGAGTAAACCCAAATTAGTCCTGGTTGGCAATGGCATGGCCGGTGTGCGGACGCTGGAAGAACTGTTTGCCCTGGCGCCAGACATGTACGACGTTACCGTGTTTGGTAGCGAACCTCATCCGAACTACAACCGGATTTTGCTATCGCCCGTGCTGGCTGGCGAGCAGACCATCGAGCAGATCATCCTGAACGATCTGGACTGGTACAAGCAGCACAACATCACCCTGCACATGGACAAGATGGTCAGCAAAATCGACCGCATCAACCGCAAGGTGATTGCCAGCGACGGCACCGAGGCCGAGTACGACCGTCTGCTGCTGGCGACCGGGTCTAATCCGTTTATCCTGCCGGTACCGGGCAAAGACCTGAAAGGCGTGATCAGCTACCGCGATATCAAGGACACCAACGACATGATTGCCGCCGCCACAGAACACACCGACGCGGTGGTGATCGGCGGTGGTTTGCTGGGGCTGGAGGCTGCCAATGGCCTGAAACTGCGCGGCATGAACGTGACCGTGGTGCACATTGGCGAATGGCTGCTGGAACGCCAGCTGGACAAAACCGCCGGCAAGATGCTGGAAGCCTCATTGGCTGAGCGTGGTTTGCAGTTCCGCCTGCAAGCCCAAACCCAGGAGCTGCTGGGCGACGAACATGGCCGTGTGCGCGCGGTGCGTTTTGCCTCTGGCGAAGAACTGCCCGCCCAGCTGGTGGTGATGGCGGTGGGGATTCGCCCGAACTTTACCCTGGCCGAATCTGCCGGGCTGACGTGCGACCGTGGCATCAAGGTCAACGACACCATGCAAACCTTCGATCCGCGCATCTACGCCGTGGGCGAATGCGTGAACCACCGTGGCATTGCCTATGGTCTGGTCGCGCCGTTGTACGAAATGGCCAAAGTCGCCGCTAACCACCTGGCGCTGATGGGCTACGGCCGCTATCAGGGCTCTGTCCTGTCTACCAAGCTGAAAGTCACCGGGATTGACCTGTTCTCGGCCGGTAATTTTGCCGGCGGAGAAGGGACCGAAGACATTGTGTTGTCCGACCCGTCTGCCGGTGTCTACAAACGGCTGGTGATCCAGAACGACAAACTGGTCGGCGCCTGCCTGTATGGCGATACTTCTGATGGCAGCTGGTATTTCAAATTGCTGCGTGAAGGCCGGCCGATTGCGGATATCCGTGATCACCTGATGTTTGGCGAAAGCAGCAACCTGGGCGATACCGGTCATCAGGGCCAGAACAAAGCCATGGCCATGCAGGACAGCGACGAAATCTGCGGCTGTAACGGCGTGTGCAAAGGCACCATTGTGAAAGCCATCAAGGAAAAAGGCCTCTTTACGCTGGACGAAGTGAAAAAGTCCACCAAGGCGGCCAGCTCTTGCGGCTCTTGTACCGGGCTGGTGGAACAGATCCTGATGAACACGCTGGGGTCAGACTTTCAGGAAACGCCAAAGAACAAGGCCGTGTGCGGCTGTACCGACCGCAGCCATGCCGATGTTCGCCAGGCGATCCGCGAGCAGCACCTCACCAGCATTCCGGCCGCGATGAAAGCCATGGACTGGCGCACCAGCAACGGTTGCGGCACCTGCCGCCCGGCGCTCAACTATTACCTGATTTCTACCTGGCCCAAAGAAGCCGTGGATGATCCGCAATCCCGCTTCATCAACGAGCGTGCCCACGCCAACATCCAGAAAGACGGTACTTTCTCGGTGATTCCGCAGATGAAAGGCGGCGTGACCAATGCGTCCGAGCTGCGCCGCATTGCTGACGTGGCCGACAAATATCAGGTACCGCTGGTCAAGGTCACTGGCGGGCAGCGTATCGACTTGCTGGGCGTTAAGAAAGAAGACCTGGTCAGTGTCTGGAAAGACCTGGGCATGAACTCCGGCCACGCCTACGGCAAATCCATCCGTACCGTCAAAACCTGCGTCGGCTCCGAGTTCTGCCGCTTTGGTACCCAGAACAGCACCCAGATGGGGATTGATCTGGAAACCATGCTGGCCAATATGTGGAGCCCGCACAAGGTCAAGCTGGCGGTATCCGGTTGCCCGCGCAACTGTGCCGAAGCCGGAATCAAGGACGTCGGTGTGATTGCCGTGGATTCCGGCTGGGAGCTGTATATCGGCGGTAATGGCGGTATCAAGACTGAAGTCGCCCAGTTCCTGTGCAAGGTAAAAACCGCGGAAGAGGTCAAGGAATACAGCGGCGCCTTCCTGCAGTTGTACCGCGAAGAAGCCTACTACCTGGATCGTACCGTGCATTACCTGAACCGAGTCGGGATGGACTATATCAAGCAGCGCATCGTGGAGAACGCCGAGACCCGTCAAGCCTTGTTCGAGCGCCTGCTGTTTGCGCTGGACGGTCTGCAAGACCCATGGAAGGCACGCATCGACGGGGCGCGGAAAGAAGAATATGTGCCATTGATACCCATGCCGGCCTAAAGACACGGCATCTGTGGCAGATGCCGTGTCGGGTGTGAGGATGGTCGCCCCGGTGGGCGGGGCGACCATGATTCTGGATGATGAAAAGGAAGCATCATGAGTGAATGGATTGTTGTGTGTCAGGTGACCGATATCCCCAAACTGGGCGCGCGGGTCGTCAAGGAAAGCGGCAAGGATGACATCGCCGTGTTCCGTACCGAGACAGATCAGGTGTTTGCCCTGACAGACCGCTGCCCGCACAAGGGTGGCCCGTTGTCGCAAGGCATTGTGTATGGCGAGAACGTCGCCTGCCCGCTGCATAACTGGCAGATCAGCCTCTCTTCTGGCGAAGCATGCGCACCAGATGAAGGCTGTGCCGGCAAACACCCGGTCAAGGTAGAAGGCGGTACCGTGTACCTGCTGCGGCAGGTTACCGCTTAAGCCAGACCGTATCAGACAGACGCAAAGACACAGACAGGCAGGGCCAGCGATGACACTCAAGCCAATTCAACAGACACACTCCACCTGCTGCTATTGCGGCGTGGGTTGCGGCGTCCGTATCGCCAGCGATGGTCAACGCGTGCTGGGCATCGAAGGGGATGAATTCCACCCCGCCAATCTGGGGCGTTTATGTACCAAGGGCAGAACCCTGCCACTGACCATGACCCCCACCGGCCGGGCACTGTATCCGGAAATGCGCACAGACCGCCGCCTGCCACGCCAGCGGGTCAGCTGGGACGAGGCACTGGACACGGTGGCCAACCGCTTTGCCGACATCATCCGCGAGCACGGACGCGACAGTGTGGCCTTCTATCTGTCCGGCCAGTTGCTGACGGAAGACTACTATGTGTTCAACAAGATGGCCAAAGGGCTGATTGGTACCAACAATATCGATACCAACTCGCGCCTGTGCATGTCCAGCGCCGTGATGGGCTACAAAAAAGCCTTTGGCGCCGATGCCCCACCCGGCAACTACGAAGACCTGGAACTGGCCGACCTGCTGCTGATTGCCGGCAGCAATATGGCCTACGCGCATCCGGTGCTGTTCCGCCGCATCGAGGCCGCCAAGGCCGCTGATCCGTCCAAGCGCTGGATTGTGGTCGATCCGCGCCGTACCGACACCGCCGCCATGGCTGACCTGCATCTGGCGATTAACCCCGGAACGGATGTGGCCCTGTTTAACGGGCTGCTGCACCTGCTGCTGTGGGAAGGCTATGCCGACCGGCGCTATATCGATGCCCATACCGAAGGCTTTGAGGCCGTCAAGGACATGGTGCGGGAATACACGCCGAAACTGGTAGCGGATATCTGCGGCATTTCTGACACCGACCTGATCACTGCAGCCCAATGGTTTGGCCAGGCCAAGGCCGTCACCTCGCTGTATTCCATGGGGCTCAACCAGTCTATCCAGGGGACCGACAAGAATCTGGCCGTCATCAACCTGCATCTGGCTACCGGGCAGATGGGTCGTCCCGGTGCCGGGCCTTTTTCGCTGACCGGTCAGCCCAATGCCATGGGCGGGCGCGAAGTCGGGGGCATGGCCACCATGCTGGCTGCCCATCGGGACATCCAGAACCCGGCCCATCGTTCGGAGATGGCCGCCATCTGGGGCGTGGATTACCTGTCGGATACCCCCGGCCTGTCTGCCGTAGACATGTTCGACGCGATTCGCCGCGGGCAGGTCAAAGCCGTCTGGATCGCCTGTACCAACCCGGCCCACTCCATGCCGGAACAGGCCCTGATTGCCGAGGCCCTGAAAACCGCCGAGTTTGTGGTGGTGCAAGAAGCCTTTCTGGATACCGACACCGTGCCGTTTGCAGATGTTGTGTTGCCGGCCACCAGCTGGGCAGAAAAAGAAGGTACCGTGACCAATTCCGAGCG
Organism: Leeia oryzae DSM 17879; assembly: GCF_000376945.1. Lineage (GTDB taxonomy): Bacteria > Pseudomonadota > Gammaproteobacteria > Burkholderiales > Leeiaceae > Leeia > Leeia oryzae. Next base: position 50,181 of record NZ_AQXU01000017.1, on the reverse strand, counting down.
TCGCATTTCCCGCGTGCGCGCCGCCATTGCCGCCCCAGGCGAGACACAAGGGGACTGGTGGATTGCTACCCAGGTCGCCAAACGGCTGGAAAAGCACCTGACGCCGTTCAAGATGAGCCGCTTTGCTTTTGATACCCCGGAAGCCGTCTTCAACGAGCACCGGAAAACCACCGAAGGAATGGATCTGGATATCACCGGGCTGAGTTACGCCTTGCTGGAAAATCAAGGGCCGCAACAATGGCCGTTCCCGGCGGGGGCGACTACCGGTTTGGCCCGCCGCTATAGTGATGGCGTGTTTCCTACCGCCAGCGGCAAAGCCAGTTTTCATGCTGTGCGCCACATCGGCACCGCAGACAAAACCAGCGCCCGCTATCCGTTTCACCTGATCACCGGCCGGCTGCGTGACCAGTGGCACGGCATGAGCCGGACCGGCCGTGTCAGCCAACTGCTGGAGCACGTTGCGGAAGCCTGCCTGTCCATGAACGCAGACGATATGGCCCGCCGTGGCATCCAGTCCGGTCAGCTGGTCAAGGTCGCCAATGCCAGAGGGTCAATTCTGGTGCCGGTAGAAGCCTCGGCCGAAGTCGCGTCCGGCAGCGTGTTTCTGCCCATGCACTGGAACGCCCAGTTCTGGAGCGAACCGGGTGCCAACCGCCTGATGCCGGCCAAGGCCGACCCATATTCCTTGCAGCCAGAGCTTAAGCACGCCGCAGTCCGTATCGATGTGGTGAACCTGCCATGGCAATGTGTAGCTGTGCGGCAGGGGGATGTCGACGAACTGATGCAGGCGATTCGTCCGTTGCTGAAACAAAGCCGCTTTGCCAGCGCTACCCTGATTGGCCGGGAAAACCCCGCCTTGCTGGTGCGTTTTGCCGACGAATCCGAACCCGATGGACTGATCAACGCGCTGGATACCGCCATTCACCTACACAGCAGCCCGGAAACGCAGGATTACCTCGACCCGGCCCGCCAGATCAACAAGCGCGGGCGCTGGGATGCCGGCCGTCTGACCGGCTTTAGGCTGGCAGGCGAAACCAAAGCGGCAGACTGGCTTTCGGATGTCATCCGTCAGGGGGGCGAATGGCGCTGGGCGCGCCTTCAGGCGTTTGCTCCCAGGGCCACACCACCAGACGGCAGCTATCAGCCCGCCAAAACCGTCTGCAACTGTCTGGGGGTGTCAGAAGCCACGCTCAAACAGTCCATCGCCAAAGGCTGCTCGTTTGAAGACCTGCAGCAACAGCACAAATGCGGCACCCAATGCGGCTCTTGCGTGCCGGAAATCAAGCGCATGCTGCAAAACGCCCCACGTATCTTGCAAACGGCCTAACAGTACGCCATCAAGGAGAACACCATGGCAACAGGAAAAGTATGGTTAATCGGTGCCGGCCCGGGCGATCTGGAATTGCTCACGCTCAAGGCCGTACGCTACCTTGGTCAGGCAGATATCCTGCTGGTGGATGATCTGGTCAACCCGGAAATCACCAAGTTTGCCCCGCAGGCCAAAGTGATCTACGTGGGCAAACGGGGTGGCTGCAAATCCACACCGCAAGCCTTTATCCTGCGGCTGATGCGCCGCTATGCCAGGCAAGGCAAGCAGGTGGCCCGGGTCAAAGGGGGCGAGCCGCTGCTGTTCGGCCGGGCAGGGGAGGAGATCAGCTTTCTGCAGGCAGACGGCATTCCGGTGGAAATCGTCAACGGCATTACCTCTGCCGCTGCGGCAGCGGCATCAGTCAGCGCATCGCTCACTTACCGTGGTCACGCGCACGGCATCACCTTCATCACCGCCCATCTGCAAGACGATACCGAACCAGACTGGCCCACACTGGCCGGTAGCGGCTGCACGCTGGCCATCTACATGGGGCTAAACCGGGTGCGCCATATCTGTGAACAGCTGCAAACCGTGTTGCCTGCCAGTACACCGGCGGTCGCCGTGTCTGGTGCTACCACCCTGTACGAGCAACGGCTGGTCAGTACCATTGGCCAGCTGGCAGACGATATCGCGCAGCACAAGCTCCCCAGTCCAACCGTGATACTGGTCGGGGAAGCCATGCAGTTCGCCGTCAGCCAGCCGGCTTCTGGTCTGCTGGTTGCGCAAACCCTGCGACAGGCGTTCTGATCTAGATTGGGGATCGTGCGGGCGGGTGTTACACTCGTCCTATCCCCAAGCAAAGGTCTGCCCATGTTCAAACGTCTGCTGATGTTAATCGTGCTGGTGCTGCCGATGCTGTGCCATGGCATGTCGTTTACCGGCTCGCGCTGGAGCAAGTTCGGCGATGCCTATCTGGACCAGCAGCAAACCAGAAAGCAAGATCTTTGGACCGATCTGTACTTTGCCGTCCCCGCTGACGATGGCAGCTATATCTACTACCATGCCCGCTTGCGATGCAAGCAGCGCACCTACCAGATGCTGGAAGCCAAAGTCTTCAGCGCCAGCGATGTCCTGCTGTCCAGCGTAGCAGCCCCCACCAACAGCCTGCCCCGTAATATGGACGACTCCAGCTTCTTTACTGCGGTGCATGCCATCTATTGCATCGGCAGTTAGCAACTATTCATCTTCTTCAGGCGCGTCTGCCATTTTTCTGTTGGCAGGTCATGGCCGCTATCCGTTCATGTGGCGTCGCTAAGGTCTCTTGTCCGCGTATCAAAACTACTGCGCATGGCGTGCGTGGCAGGGAATGTTTTTGTAGCACGTTTGTCTACCCGTCATGACATCCGGTTTTCATGGGGAGTGGTGCCGTATGGTCTGACAGATCAACAGCACTAAACAAAAACATGATGTGCATTAATGTTTCATTTCCTATGGCTTCTCTTGTTGTATCCAGGATAAAAAATCCACCGCCCGATGTCTGTTACGTAAAAAATTGACCTGGAGGCACTTCGCATTTGCCAAAAGTAAGCTATAAACAACATTAAGCAAACTTAAAAAACAGTGATCAGGCATGTACTTCTACTACGCTGTTTTTCTTGACGTGATGATGTGGATTCCACCAAGTTGAACTTACTTGCCCGGCAATGCACCCAATGCTGTTCAATGGTTAAAAATGCTGGACGATAATCCCTGATGATCAATATTTCTCGCACCCGGTTTATCCTGATTTCAGTGACCAGTTATCTGATTCTGGCACTGGCATGGATATTCCTGTCTGACCAGATGCTGGAAATGCTGGCAGACAAGAATACGGTGGTGCACCTGTCTACCGCCAAGGGTATCTTTTTTGTACTGGCCTCCACCGCCATCTTCTTCTTTGTGCTCCGCGCAGTGCCTTCTGCCGCTGTCACGCAGCATGATTCTCTGCTGGGCATCATTACAACCGGGCTGGCAAACGAAAAGCGTTCTGCCTGGCTGGTGTATGGTTTTGCACTGGTCATTACCCTGTCCATGCTGGTTCTCAGGGGCAAACTGCAAGTCGACATGAATGACCATCCCATGATGGTGCTGTTCATGCTTCCGATCATTCTCAGTGCGCTCATCGGCGGATTGGGCCCCGGGTTATTGTCTACCCTCATCACGGCCGTCTGGATCGATTTCTCGATTACGCCTCATCTGCATACATTGGCTTCATCCCCTTTTGTCATCATGCAATGGGCCTTTTTGATCGTGAACGGCATTGCCGTCAGTACCTTGAGCGGTTTGCTCAGGCAATCGCTAGCCAAGCTCACAGTAAACCGTCACTTGCTGGAAAGCATTGTGACCGGCTCATCGGATGCCATTTTTGTTAAAAACCTGCAGGGCCAATATTTGCTGATCAATGCGGCCGCCGCCGGATTCGTCAACAAAACACCGGAAGATGTGTTGGGTAAAGACGATCTGGCGCTGTTTGATGAGGCATCCGCCCGTGACATCATGCAAAAAGACCGGCAAATCATGGAATCAGGCCAAGTGCTGACCAGTGAAGAATATGTCACGGTCCAGGCCGGGGAGGACTATGTTTTCCAGTCTACCAAAGGCACGGTACGAGATGTTAATGGCAAGGTCAATGGGTTGTTCGGGATATCGCGAGACATCACCCGGCAGCGGCATGCAGAAGAAAAATTGCAGGAAAGAGAACAACAACTGGCCCGGGTTATTGATGGCTCAGGCCAAGGGTACTGGGAGTGGAGCCTGCTGACAGACCAGTTCCAGGTCAGTGCCCATCTGGAGACCATGCTGGGGTATACGCCTGGCGAGATGAACGTCTCCACCGAAGCATGGCCTCAATATGTTCACCCGCAGGACTTCAGTCTGGTCAACGATTCTGTCCAAAAGCACCTCAGGGGCGAGACGCCACAACACAAGGTTGAAGCGCGCTACCGGACCAAATCCGGCGAATGGCGCTGGATGCTCTCTCGCGGGCGGGTGGTTGCATGGACACCAGACGGCAAACCCAGCATCATGTCCGGCACGTATACCGACATTACCCGCCAAAAGCTGCAAGAGCTGGCCTTGCAGGAGGCAGCGGTGGTGTTTGAGAGTAGCTATGACGGCATTATGGTCGTCAATGCAGACAAAATCATTACCCGGGTAAACTCGGCGTTTACCCGGATAACCGGATATTCGGCAGAAGAAGCCGTCGGTAGTCCGCCAAGCCTGCTGTCTTCTGACCAGCAATCGCCCGCGTTCTACCGCGATATGTGGCATACCATCAAAGACAAGGATTTCTGGCGGGGAGAAATCTGGAACAAGCGCAAGTCCGGGGAGTTGTATGCCGAACTATTGTCGATTTCGGTGGTACGGGATGCCATTGGCGACATTCAGTACTATATCGGCATCTTCTCTGACATCAGCCAGCTGAAAACCCACGAGGCCGAGCTGGAGCGCGTGGCACACTACGACGAACTGACCGGGGTGCCCAACCGCCGTCTGTTGTCAGACCGTTTTCATCAGTCCATTTTGCGTTCTGCCCGTCAGGGCAGGTTGTGCGCTGTCTGCTGTCTGGATCTGGATGATTTCAAAGTCATCAATGACAACTATGGTGTGCAGGTCGGCAACCAGTTGCTGATCGAAATCACCAACAAACTCAATGGCGTTATCCGGGTGAACGATACGGTGGCCAGGCTGGGCGGGGACGAGTTTGTCCTGTTGTTGTCTGAACTGTCATCGCATGAAGAATGCATCATGGTGCTGGAGCGGGTACTGGCGTGCGTGCGGGAAGACATCCGGTTGGGTGATCTCACGCTCAAGACCACGGTCAGCATGGGGGTCAGTCTATACCCGGAAGACAACGTCGATCCGGATACGCTGCTGCGTCACGCAGACAAGGCCATGTTCATGGCCAAAGAAGCCGGCAAGAACCGTTATCAGCTCTTCGACCCGGAAAGCGACCTCAAGGCCCAGTCGCATCGCGAGTTCCTGCAGATGCTGCGTACAGCACTCTGCAATGAAGAATTTGTCCTCTATTACCAGCCCAAGGTCGATCTGGTGGCCAGAGACATCATTGGCGTGGAAGCCCTGATCCGTTGGCAGCACCCGGAGAAAGGGGTTTTGTCTCCTGCCGAGTTCCTGCCGCAAATCTACGGCAGTGATCTGGAAGCCGTCTTTGGCGAATGGGTCATCAAGACGGTCATGCAGCAGGCATCTGCCTGGCTGGCCGACGGGTTGCGCATCCGCATCAGTCTGAACGTCAGTGCCAATCATTTGCTGATGCCGGGTTTCTATGAGTTTCTGGCCGCAACGCTGGCCAGTTATCCGGATGTTCCGCCGGCATTGCTGGAGCTGGAGATCCTGGAAAGCGCGGCCATAGCCGACATGGAACAGGCCATCGACATCCTGGGGCATTGTCGTGAGCTGGGGGTGCATTTTGCGCTGGATGACTTTGGTACCGGGTATTCGTCGCTAACCTATTTGCGGCGGCTTCCTGTCGATATCCTGAAAATCGACCAGAGTTTTGTGCGCGACATGCTGAAAGACCCGGACGACATGCGGATTGTGGAAGGGGTTATCCAGCTGGCCAATGTGTTTAACCGTGTCGTCATTGCAGAAGGGGTAGAAACCCTGGCGCATGGCGACATGCTCTGCAAGCTGGGGTGCAATCTGGCACAGGGCTACGGTATTGCCCGGCCCATGCCGGCCAGCGTGCTACCTGCGTGGTGCGATACCTGGAAAGCACAAGACACCTGATCCGTTTGCGGGCCCCAAAAACAACAAACCATCCAGAACGATTGCTTGCTGGATGGTTTTACTGCCTGTGACAGGCATGCTATTTGCGGCGTTGCCGCTAGCGGTACTGCGTGCTTAGTTAGCTACTTCGCGGCGATCCCATGATTTCATGCGGTATTCCAGCTCATAGATATCGCTTGAAGCGGCCAGGTAGGCATCACGTGCTTCTTTTTCTGCTTCGTCTGAAGACTTCAAAATCCAGTTAATAAATGTGATCAGTTGTAACATGATGTTTCTTCCTTTTCTTTGTTGCGTTGCATCAATTGTCACGCAAACCTAACTATTAGTCAACATATATTTCGTTGGCTAAATATACGAGCATGAAGTTAATGTTGCTTTGCAGCAACAGATGTATTTGCCGCTCATGTGAACTCAGGTAAAAAGTTGTAAACCCGTTGCACCCGACAACCGTTGATCAATTAGGCTGGTTTTGACTCTTTCCGACGGGCATTCTTATGCATATACAGGTAACACAGCTGTTTCAGGTGGCAGATCAGCACATCCAGTCGCGAGACTGGCCAGGGGCCGCATCAGCCTTGCATCAGGTGCTGCAGTCCTTTCCCGATATCGCAGAAGCGCATGCCAACCTGGCATTTGTGCTGGAGCAACTGGGTCGTCCGGATGAAGCCACCGCCGCCTATCGTCAAGCGCTTGGCTTGCAGCCTGATAATGCCAATACGCTCACCAATCTGGCCGCCTTGCTGATCACTAAAAAGCAGTTTACAGAAGCCCTCTCGCTTCTGACCCACGCCATCACCGCGCAGCCAGATGCGCATGCCGCATGGCTTAACCTCGGCGTATTGCACGCCAGCCTGGGCAATGCGCAGCAAGCTGAAGACGCTTACCGTCGTGCCTTGATGCTGGTGCCCGATTACGCCAAAGCCCGCTTTAATCTGGCTTATATCCTGTTGCAACAAGGCCGCTTTGAAGAAGGCTGGCAGTGTCTGGCGTCACGCGACTGGCCGCAGCCGCTGGGGTTGCACTTTCAGTGCCCGCGCTGGCAAGGGGAGGACCTGACCGGTAAACGGATCATCATCGGTCTGGAAGGCGGGCATGGTGACATGATCCAGTTTGTCCGCTATGCCAGCCTGCTCAAAGCCAAAGGCGCGGTCAAGGTAGATATCCTGTGCCAGCCCGCACTAGCGCGGTTGTTGCAGCGCATGCCGGCCCTGGACAACATCTACCCCATCAGCCTGCCGGTTCCTGCACACGGGTGGGATTACTGGGTGCCACTGTTGAGCCTGCCATTTCTATGCCAGACTACGCTGCAGACCATACCGGCGCATATTCCCTATCTGGACGCAGATGCTCAGCAGCAAGCCGTTTGGCAGGCACGTCTGGCACCCAAACAAGGGATAACGGTCGGCCTTGCGTGGAAAGGCAATCCCGCTTTCGAAAATGACCAAGACCGCTCCTTGCCATCGGTCAATGTACTGTCGCCGCTGGCTCATTTGCCTGGTATCCAGCTGGTCAGTCTGCAAAAAGGTACATGGCCGGACGACCCTGTTTACATGCAGGCCATGGGGGTCCGGGATACCAGCGGAGACATAGGGGATTTTGCCGATCTGGCCGGACTGATTGCTGAACTGGGCCTGGTGATCAGTGTCGATACCGCGGTCGCACATCTGGCGGGTGCCATGGGTAAGCCCTGCTGGTTGCTGTTGCCTGCCTACAAGCCAGACTGGCGCTGGCTGAAAGACCGCCCTGACACGCCTTGGTATCCGGATATGCAGCTGTTTCGCCAGACGCAAGCGGGAGATTGGGCATCCGTCATGTCAGAACTCCGCTATCTGCTACAGGCACGTTCCGCCATCTAGCCCCTGTATTGGCTTGCCACGGTACCCTGGCATAATATTTTCCCGCATCGGGAACCTGCTATCATCAGCGCTATCAGAAACGAAAGCCTTTCCCAACGATTATCCCGTTTAACGTTTTCAGGAGTGCCATATGCCAGATGTCGGAACCAATAAAACAGTAGAGGACGTGGATGCAGATCGCAGAACTTTCATGAAAGCGACGCTGACAGCAGGTTTTGCCGCTGCGGTACTGCCAGTCACTGCCGATAACATGATCAGCACCAGTACGCAGGGGCTGACTGCCGGCACAGTTACCGTCCAGATGAACGGACGCACGGTCCCCGCCTATGTGGCCAAACCTTCTGACAAGCAAGACCTGCCGGTGATTCTGGTGATTTCCGAAATCTTTGGCGTGCACGAGCACATTGCCGATGTCGCACGCCGTTTTGCCCGGCTTGGCTATCTTGCCATTGCGCCCGAACTCTTTATCCGTCAGGGCGATGTCAAACAGATCAGCGACATCTCGACACTGATGAGTACCGTCATCAGCAAAGTACCCGATCAGCAGGTGTTTGATGACCTGGATGCGTGTGTTGCCTGGGCAGGGGAGAATGGTGGCAATCTGGATAAGCTGGGTATTACCGGCTTCTGCTGGGGCGGGCGCATTACCTGGCTGTATTCCGCCTACAACCCCAAGATCAAGGCTGGTGTTGCCTGGTATGGCCGGCTGGTTGGCCAATCCACCGAGCTGACGCCCAAGCATCCGGTGGATATTGCGCCGACCTTAACCACCCCTGTGCTGGGTCTGTATGGCGGCAAAGATACCGGCATTTCGCTCGATACGGTAGAACAGATGAAAGCCGCGTTGGCCAAAGGGCATAGCCAGTCCCAGTTTGTCATTTACCCGGATGCAGGCCACGCCTTCCACGCAGATTACCGGCCAAGCTATGTCGAATCTGCCGCCAAAGATGGCTGGTCACGCTGCCTTGTCTGGTTTAAAGCCAACGGGGTGGCCTGATAGCGAGAATGATCTCCATCCACTGCTTACTCTGTAATTTGGTGCTATGCGCAAGGGCCTAAAGAATATGCCGTTTAAGCCGATATTACAAAGAAGAGTAATTCACATGGAGTATTTCGATGGCGATTCTTCCATCAGCAACCTGCTTTGCAAAAGGCACCCGGATTTTAACGGATAAAGGGGAAAAGCCAATTGAGGACCTGACGGTAGGGGATTCGGTTATCACGTCGAGTGGAATCACTCCACTAAAATGGATTGGCAAGCGACATATCGTTTTCAACCTGTTGTCAGAGCAAGATGCTTTCTTGAATCGGCCTGTGCATATTTCTGCACGCTCCTTGACTGATCATCTGCCCACCACGGATCTGGTTATTTCCTGGGGGCATTCAGTTTTTCATGATGAACAACTCGTTACTGCGGGGAGCCTGGTTGGTAAACCAGGGGTTAGTGTTCTGGGGACACTGCCTGAAATAACCTATTATCACCTCGAGTTTGATCGGTGGGAGATTCTGCTGGCAAATGGTTTGCCAGCAGAAAGTTATGTCGATGATGGTAATAGGATATTATTTGATAATCATGCTGAGTGGTTGCGTCAAACCAGCCCCCATGCGATCAAGGATAGAGAACCTGAATTCGTTTAACGAGGAAAAGACATTGGGCGAGTTACCTGTAGAACTCAACCAGACAGCCTTTGAATCTGCGGGGGTGTTAAAACACATTTCCAGAGATCAACTTGCAGTTACGCAAGTCGCGTTGATGATTGGAGAGTCCGTAGAGGAGTTCAAACAGGTTAGTGCCGTAAAGCGGGCAGAGTTTATCCTCGCGCATCGTTGCCGAGTACAGTTTGATGAGTCTGATTATGTCTCTATCTGTTTAACAGCGCCAACACCATCCTCCTCCAAAGCCGAGCACCCGCAGCAAGTCATACCCGTGCAATCCCTTGATATTGAACTGGATACGCAGGCATTTGATTGCGGCAATGAAGGCTTGAATCGCTGGATCATCAAAACTGCCTTGGCTGGCCAACTGATTGGTTATACCAATACCTTGACTATTTGTCGCGAGGGCGCTGTCATTGCATATGCCACTCTCCAGCCAGAGGTTCTGATGGCACCGTCAAGTGTAAAGGAAAAAGACGGCATGAATCTGCCTCCAGCCATTCGGGTGATGTATTTGCGGCATTTAGCGGTGGATCTTCGCTATCAAGGCCAAGGGTTGGGGCGTGCATTGGTCAACGCTGCCATCTCGCATTACCGGCAGGTGGCGACTGCTTCTTCATCAGCACTTGTGTTGATGGTCCATGCGCAGACAACTGAACTGGAAGCATTCTATGCGCAGCATGGATTTAAACTGTTGAACCGCAGCCTTTCCAGCATGTTGATGACCTAGCTTTTATATCCGGCCAATGCAGTGCGAATGTTTTTCAAGTCGCCACTGAGCCAGGCATTCTTTGCATAACCCTTGAGCTACATCATCCATATCCCTGTTTCACATTGTCTTTCATGTCTGTGAATCTATACTGACAAGTATGGAGCCAAACGCAGTCAATCTTCCCGTTGATCGACTTGCCAGCCAGATACGACACCTTGTCATGGGTTGTCTGGCCGGAGTCCTGCTGTTGATGTCCACCTGTTTTGCCGACCGCCTGAATATCCGTCTGACACTGGAAGAATACCCGCCCTATATGGGGGAAAACCTGCCCTATAAAGGGATTCTCAGCCGGCTTGTTGCGGAAGTATTTGCTCATGAAGATGTCAAGGTGACCTTTGTACCGGTGACCAATAACCGTGGCATTGTCGGCCCCATGGCCGGGATATACGACGGCGCATATGGCTGGGCCTATACGCCGGAGCGCGCAGAGAAGCTGCTGTATACCGAGCCGATTTACACTTTCCGCATGGTATTTTTCCAGCGCAGGGACCGGAATATCCACTGGAAGACACTGCCCCAGCTGTCGCCGTATCTGATTGGCGTGACCAAAGGGAATTTTGTCTCGGATGAGTTCTCCGCCTTACAACAGAAGCGTCAGCTAAGAGTCGATGAAGGGCATGACGATATTTCCGGCTTGCGTAAGTTGCTGGCCAGACGTATCGATTTGTTTCCCATGGAGTACGAAGCGGGATATTTCCTGATGTCGGGAAGTTTGTCTGCGGCAGAACAGCGTCAGCTGACGGCCAATGAAAAGGCGATCTGGGAAGTGCCCGTCCATGTACAGATTTATCGTGGGCATCCGCGTGCGGCGGAACTGGTGCAGCGCTTTAACCGCGGTCTGGCCTCACTTGGCCAGATCGGTTACCTGAACCGGATGCTGGCCGAGACCAAAGAAGCCATTTATCAGTCCCGACGCGTCCCTGCAGGTCTGGCACCATGATGGGCTAATACTGGCCGGAAACGGGCCCATGAGGCACCCGCTTCCTGTGTCGACTGACTTACTGCATGACTTTCAACAGCTCAACTTCAAAGGTCAGGGTGGCATTTGGCGGGATCAAGCCATTGCCTGCACCGGCTGCACCATAAGCAATATTGGCCGGGCACACCAGTTTGGCCTTGCCGCCTTCTTTCATCTTGGCAACACCTTCCGTCCAACACGGGATGACCTGATTCAGCGGAAACACGGCGGGTTCGCCGCGCTTGTAGGAACTGTCAAATTCCTGGCCATTGGCTAGCGTGCCGCGGTAGTTAACCATCACGTTAGAAGTAGCTGTTGGCTGCTTGCCTTTGCCATCCCGGAGCGATTGATAAATCAACCCGGAGGCCGACTTCTGTGCTGGGGCAGGGGCAGCAATGGCAGATTGGGCAAACGCTGCCAGCATGATGCAGCCTGCTGCAATGGCGAAACGTGATTTCATGAGACTTCCTGTTCTGGATAAAGAATAAAAGAGTGTAGAAGGTAAATGCAGACTGTGCATGCAGGGCGCCCGGTCGGGTTCCAATCCAATGGTCCAAGGCCAGTATAAAGAAAAAGCCAGCGACCAAGGCCGACTGGCTTTCTCAGTCAGTTATCCGTCAGGACGGATAAACTGCATGCAAACACTTACTGAACCTTGGCAGACTTTTTGATGTCTTCCAGGAATTTCTGCATTTGTTGCTGTTGCAGTGCTTGCTGAATCTGTGGTTTCACGTCTTCATAAGCAGGGATTTGTTGCGCTTTGATGTCTTCTACCTGGATGATGTGCCAGCCGAACTGGGTTTTCACTGGTGCATCGGTAATCTTGCCTTTAGGCAGCTTGCGCAGTGCATCGGCAAACTCTTTCACGTAGTTGCCCGGGGCTGCGTAGTCCAGCAGGCCACCGTTCATGCCAGAACCTTTGTCATCCGAGAATTTCTTTGCCAGGTCTGCAAAGTTGGCACCTTTTTTCAGCTGTGCCAGCAGGTCTTTGGCTTGCTTCTCGGTTTTCACCAGAATGTGGCGTGCCTTGTACATTTTCTCAGCACCGGCTACTTCTTTTTCCCAAACCGGTTTCTGCTTGTCGTACTCGGCTTTCATGGCCACTTCGGTCACGGCATTTTTGGCCATGTAGTCTTGCACAAAGGCTTGGGCCAGCAGGTTGGTGCGGGCAACTTCCATTTGTTCGATAAAGGCTGGCTGTTTGTCCACACCGGCTTCAACGGCTTTCTGGGACAAGGCAACAGTCAGGATCAGACGGTCTTTGACCATGTTACGCAGTTCTGGCGTATCTTGCTGACCGTGGGCAACCATGTCTTTTACCATCGCATCAATGCGGGCTTCAGGCACGACCACGCCATTTACCGTGATATTAGCGGCATGTGCCATAGACAATGCGCCAGTAGAAATTGCAAGCGCCAGAAGGGTTTTACGCATTTTATTCCTCTCTAGGAAATGTTTGGTTACAACACTAAATATGACGGATATGACGAGATACGAATCCGGTGCTAATTTACTTGCCTTCAGTGACTTCGGCAACCTTGGCTAGACATTGGCAGCGGGTTAGAGTTCATCCGGCGTATGTGCCGTGATGCTAAGCGCATGTATTTTAGCCGGAATCAGCTCTGTAAAACAGTCCATGACCATCCGGTGGCGTGCCAGCCGGCTTTGTCCGGCAAACTTGGCAGATACCACCGCCAGCCAGTAATGCCCGCCGCCCGTATTGCCCGCATGTCCGACGTGGTCACCACTTTCGTCCGTCAGCGTGAAGGATTCCGGGGATAACGGCGCCAGCCGTTCGGCAAACAAGGCTTCAATGTCACTGCTCAAGGCAATACTTTCTTAAACGGTTTAACGGTCACTTTGGCATACACGCCAGCGGCAACATAAGGGTCGGCAGCGGCCCATGCCTGGGCTGCTTCCAGTGATTCAAACTCGGCAACGATGATGCTGCCGCTAAAGCCGGCCGCACCAGGGTCATTACTGTCAATGGCAGGGTTAGGGCCAGCCAGTAGCAGGCGGTTAGCCTCGTTCAAGGCACTCAGTCGTGCCAGATGTGCGGGCCTTGCTGCCAGGCGGTTTTCCAGGCTGTTTGCGACATCTTCACCAACAATGCTGTATAACATGGGGTAGTTTCCTTGGGTTTCAAGCGAGTGTGTGCAGTTTGACGGAGTCTGGCGTGCCAGCCGGGATGCATGTATTCAAGACTGGCTTTCCGGTTCCTGAATGTATTTGCCCAGGTAAAAGCCCTGCAGGATGATAAATACAATGGTCAGGCCCAATGTGCCAAACAGTTTGAAGTTCACCCAGACAGACTCGGGAAAGTGCTTGGCCACATACAGGTTGGCGCCCCCCATGACCAGAAAGAAGACTGACCACGCCATATTCAGACGCTCCCAGATCGGGGCCGGCAGGCTGATCTGCTGGTTCATCATGGTTTGAATCAGGTTTTTTTGCCAGACATAACGCCCGGCCAGCAAGGCAGCGGCAAAGCCCCAGTACAGAATGCTGGGTTTCCACATGATGAAAGACTTGTTGTGAAATAGCAGGGTGGCACCGCCCATGACCGTCACCAGACCGGCACTGAACCACAAGGTGCCGTCGATATGCTTTTTACGCAGTTTCAGCCACAGGATTTGGGCAATGGAGGCGGCAATCGTCACGCCAGTGGCAATGTAGATGTTTTCGTGTGTGACTTTATAAGCAACAAAAAACAGGATGACTGGGAACAGGTCAAATAATATTTTCATTAACGTTCATCTTGATTAAACGAGCAGTTGGCGTAAGGCTCTGCACTTTGTATAAACCACTGCTCAACGGCAGCCATATCCATCCAGGCCTGCATGGCCGGATGCGACAACACAGTCTTCATGTAAGACCGGCCGATTTCCGGAAGTTCAACACCGTATGTCAGAAAACGGCTGACCACCGGTGCATACATGGCATCGGCGATACTGAAGTTCCCGAACAGCCATGGGCCATCCTGATTGTATTTCAGCCGACATTCTACCCATATACTGATAATCCGGTTAATGTCTTTTTGCACGTCTTCGGTCAAACCTGCGCCGGGCAACCGGGCTTTTACGTTCATCGGCATGCTGGTCCGCAAGGCGGCAAACCCGCTGTGCATTTCTGCCGAGATGGCTCTTGCATGCGCGCGGGCATTCGGCTGGTCTGGCCACAACGGCAGATCCGGGAAGTGTTCGGCCAGATACTCGCAAATGGCCAGTGATTCCGGGACTAGCAGCGTTTCGTCTCTCAGGACGGGCACCTTGCCTGTGGGTGAAAGCTCCAGGCGGGCGGCAATGCCTTCCGGGGTATTCAGCGGCAGCAACTCTTCGGTAAACGGAATATTGAAATGCTTGAGTACCAGCCAGGGTCGCAACGACCACGACGAGTAGTTTTTATTTCCGATGTAGAGCGTCAACATGGATGATTCTTCCGTTGAAATAACAGGGTGTTGGTCAACTTATCATGCATGAGACTTGGCATTGGCCAGCAATATCAGCAAAAGAATTTTTGCCTAGGATAATAGCGTACATCAATTGCCCTTGCTTGTGTTTACCGCAAACCATCTGCAGTAAACACAAACCGGGTTTTATCGTGTGCAGATCACAACGATGGCTTAAATACCGCGTAGCAGTTCGTTAATACCTACTTTGCCGCGGGTTTTGGCATCTACTTTTTTCACGATGACTGCGCAATACAGGCTGTAAGTGCCGTCGGACGATGGCAGGTTGCCACTGACCACTACCGAGCCGGCAGGGATGCGGCCGTAGCTGACTTCGCCGGTTTCACGGTCGTAAATCTTGGTGCTCTGGCCAATGTAAACGCCCATGGAAATCACGGAGCCTTCTTCCACAATCACGCCTTCTACCACTTCAGAGCGTGCCCCGATAAAGCAGTTGTCTTCGATGATGGTCGGGTTGGCTTGCAATGGTTCCAGTACGCCACCAATGCCTACACCACCAGACAGGTGAACGTTTTTACCGATTTGTGCGCAGCTGCCAACGGTCGCCCAGGTATCTACCATGGTGCCTTCGTCCACATATGCGCCAATGTTCACGTAAGATGGCATCAGTACGGCATTCTTGGCAATGAAAGAACCCTTGCGTGCCACGGCTGGCGGTACCACGCGGAAGCCGCCTTGCTGGAAATCTGCTGCCGTGTAGTCGGCAAACTTGTTGTCCACCTTGTCGAAGTAACGGTTGTAGCCGTCGCTCATCACTTCGTTGTCACGAATGCGGAAAGACAGCAGCACGGCTTTTTTCAGCCACTGGTGGGTAACCCATTCACCGCCGATTTTTTCTGCAACGCGCAGTGTGCCACGGTCCAGCTCACCCACGACCTGGTTGATGGCGCTTTTCAGTTCCGGGCTGACAGTGGCTGGCGTGATGTTGGCGCGGTCTTCGAATGCGGCATCAATCACGACTTGCAACGGGTGTTGGTGGGCAGGGCTAATCTTCAGATCTACAGACATGTTTAAAACTCCAGTCATTTCAATTGGTGCACTATCGTATCCGGTCAGCTCTGGGGGCATGTATCGCTATTCGACCACAAACCTCGTAGAATGAGCTTGTCGATTGTATACAACTGCTTGGTGCCGGTTGGCTGGCAATCACAAAGCATTATATCGTATGCAAAAAATGATAAAACCACGATTATAGGTGGCTTTTCGTGTTTTGCTGAAAAGTTTTTTCCATCGCAGGGTTTCTGGAGATTAACGTGTTTGAGATGGTCGAAAGATCCCGTCACCGCCATATTCTCAGTGTGTTTGGCCTGATGTTTGCAGCCGGGGTGTGGGGCGCCTTGTGGTTCCCGTATCGCTGGCTGGCCGCTCACGCCATAGGTCCGGATATTGCCCAGATTGCCAATTATGCAATTGCCGTCACGCTGGGCGGGGTAGTGCTGTTTGGCGTGATGAAGCGTCCATGGGCCTTCAGCAAGGAAATCGCCTGGATGGGTATTTCTGCCGGCTGGTCCAATGTCGGGTATGTATTTGCCATTTTGCATGCCGACGTGATGCGCATCACGCTACTGTTTTATCTGGCTCCTGTATGGACACTGGCCTTGGCCTGGTTTGCACTGGGTGAGAAGCCCAATCGTTACGGCATGCTGGTGTTTGTCCTGTCTTTTGCTGGTGCCATTTGCATGCTGTGGCAACCGGCGCTGGGTGCGCCTGTGCCCAAAAACGGCTATGAATGGGTTGCCTTGTCAGGTGGCGTGGCCTTTGCGTTGAATAATGTGTTATCCCGCAAGGCCAGCCATATCGACCCGGCCGTCAAATCCTTCAGCGTCTGGTCCGGCTGTCTGATCATGGCGCTATTGGCGACGGTACTGTTCAAAGGCCAGCCGCAGGTGCTGGCGCAAATGCCTGTAGATGTCTGGGGCGTGCTGATCTTTATTGGCTGTCTGCTGGTGATGGCCAGCGTATTGATGCAGGTTGGCCTGCGCTATATCGGCGCTACACAGGCCATCGTGATCATGCTGTTTGAACTGGTCGTAGCGGCACTGACAACCTGGTGGATAGCGGGTGAAGTCATGTCCTTACGCGAGTGGATTGGCGGCATCATGATTGTCGCTGCCAGCCTGTTCTCTGGCCAGCTGGCGCATACGGAAGAAGAGCACGCCTGACCGCAGTTGTCGACCAATGTGGGTCATTGCGGGTCATTGCAATATGGCATCTGCCGGAATCTGCGGGTAGGGTAACGGGTCCTGCGGGTTGCTGCGCAGATGCACAATCACTTCTTCTACATCCGGCGTTGCGGCGACCAGTGCCTTGAGCACCTCTGCATCTGCCGGGTCGGCAATGCATCCTTCAATCCAGACAAAGCGCCGCTGGAACATCAGCCAGATACTGTCGGCCTGAAACGCTGGCGTAGTGTCCATGGTGTGTTTGACTGCTGCCGCAATGTCCTTGTCGTAATAGTAGGAGTTTGGCAACCGGCATTTGCCGGCAATCCAGCAACTGGTGCCACGCTCCACCCGCCAGTGGGATTCCTGTTTTTTGACCGTTTCAGTCGTGTAGGGGCCTAGTGGTGTGGGGCAGTCTGCTATGCCATTGCGAACCTGAAAAAACGGGTCATCAAACCAGTTCTTGAGAATATCAGCATGTGCCAGGGTAGAGATACCAAGGCTGGCAATTGCTATCAGTGCCCATGTCCGTCGTGTCATGTGTCCGGCTTTCTGTCTGTTGTAGGCTTGGTGACATCATGCAAAAAACAATACGGGCTTGTCGCGTCGATTCAGGACGGGTTTGCTTCATTTCCGGACATGGCAAACCGGGCAGGGGAGGTTTGCATGCCAGACTGTTGCCATTGGCGTCGCAGCTGCTGTGCCGAACTGAACCCGCAGGCTTCTGCAACTTTTTCTAATGGCATGCGGGCAGATTGCAGCAATTCGCAGGCTTTTGCGACGCGCAGATGATTAAGGTATTGCCTTGGGGAAAGTCCGGCATGCATTTCAAACAAGCGGTTCAGGTGCCGCTGGGAGATACCGGCCAGCCGCGTCAGTGTCGGGGTATCCCACTCAAGCTGGGGTTCGCACAACAAGGCATCCTGCACCCGATGCACAACCGGGTGGGTATGATTGCGGTGCTTTAGCCAAGGGCTAAGCTGCGGATCACGGGCATTGCGGCGGAAGTAGATGACCGCTTCTTGTGCCACGTCGGCCGCTATCTGTGGGCCACAGACCTCCTCTATCAAGTGCAGGGTCATGTCTTGGCCGGTCGTCATGCCGGCACTGCTCCAGAGTTTTCCGTCGGTCACAAAGATACGGTTTTCCAGTACGCGGGTGTTCGGGTAACGCTGCTGCAAGTCAGCGCACAGGGTGTGGTGGGTGGTGCATTGGTATCCGTCGAGCAAGCCGGCTTCTCCGGCCAGAAAGCTGCCGGAACACACGGTAAGTATACGTCTGGCCTGCGGTGCAATGCGGGCCAGCCAGCGGATGACGTGCCCGGTGGAGGCCGCACGCATGGATTGCCTGACATCATGCGAGCTGGGCACAAACAGCAGGGTATTGTCTGGCAATTGGTCCGGTAGCGCTTCGCTGGCGGTAAGGCCCAGGCCAATCGAGGTGGTTTGCGGTTGTGCATCCGGCGATACCAGATGGCAGACAAACCGGGGCAGGCGCTGGTTGGCCATCCGTAGCAGATCGGCAATGCCCGCCAGATCCATCAGCAATACGCCCTCAAACAGCGGAAAGTACACATGCCACACGGCTTCCTTGCGGGATGCGTTAGCGGCCTGCATGGAGGCTAGCCTTGCTTTCTCAGCTGTTCGCGGTGGTGGCGGAACAGGATTTGTCCCAGCCAGTGATCCACCTCGTCGGGAAGCTCGGCAATGGCAAACCGGCATTCCCCGGGTACGGAAGATTCCACCGTGGCGCTTAGCTTCAGGGCCAGCGGCAGCCGTTCTTCCAGATAGATGTCCAGCAGACAGGTTTCACCTGCCGTGTAGGCTGTATCCGTGTTCAGGGTCAGTGAGGTTGTCCCAAGGCTGAAGCGGGCCATGGGCGGCAAGGGATGGTGCTGACCAACGACCTCTGCCAGCAACAGCAGCGCAACATCCAGTTTGCCTTCCAGTCGTGTCAATTGCTGGTTCTCATGGCCGGGTTCATTGTCGGCTTCATGCAGCTGGGCAATGCCGCGCAGCAGCAGCAGGTTATACCAGCTTGCTGTGTACGGCGGGTTTGCCTCGCTGGCCGGTGTAATCCGCAGCGGGCGCTCAAACGGAATGCTGAATATGGACGTTGTCATGCGCAGATTATAGCCTTCGGCACGAAAAATCTGGTAGGGTTATCCACTTTCAAATCAACACCTCTGGCAGGAACCCGATTTGCGGCTGAAACAGCTAAAACTTGCTGGCTTTAAATCTTTTGTGGACCCGGTGCATATTGCATTGCCCGGCCAGCTAGTGGCCGTGGTTGGCCCCAATGGATGCGGCAAATCCAACATTATTGACGCGGTTCGCTGGGTATTGGGGGAGTCCTCCGCACGCCAGCTACGCGGCGAGTCCATGCAGGATGTCATTTTCAATGGCAGTGGTGGTCGCAAGCCGCATTCCCGCGCCAGTGTCGAACTGGTCTTTGATAATACCCTGCAACGGGTAGTCGGTCCTTGGGCGCCTTATACCGAAATCGCCATCAAGCGCATTCTGACCCGCGACGGCACCTCAACCTACCATATCAACGGGCAAGTGGTTCGCCGCAAAGACATTACCGATCTTTTCCTTGGAACCGGGGTAGGCGCGCGCGGCTATGCGGTGATCGAGCAAGGCATGATCTCGCGCATCATCGAGGCTCGCCCCGAAGAGTTGCGTGCCTTTCTGGAAGAGGCGGCCGGTGTCTCCCGCTATAAAGAGCGCCGCAAGGAAACCGAACACCGTCTGACCGATGCCCGGGAAAACCTGTTGCGACTGGATGATATTCGCCTGGAGCTTAGTCAGCAGATAGAACGGCTGGAGCGGCAGGCGGCCGTGGCCAAACAATACCGTGCTTTTCAGGAAGAGCTAGCCAGAACCCAGACCTTGCTGGCCATGGTCAAGCAATTTGATGCGCGGATACGTCTTCAGCAACTGGATGACCAACTGCGCGCCACCCAGTTGCTGCTGGATGCCGAAATCGCCAGACAGCGCCAGCTGGAAGCCCAACTGATCGACATCCGTGAACAACAGTTTGCCGATAACAATGCGCTGCATGCGGCCCAGGCCGCCCTGTTTGATGCCAATGCCCAAGTGGTGCGCCTGGAGCAGGAAAGGCAGCATCAAAAAGCCCAGCGGCAGCGGCTGTTGCAGCAAGAAGCCCAGTTGAAGCAGCAGTTGGCCCAGCATGACAGCAAGTCACAAGCATGGGGTGCCGAGAAGACCGCACTGGTTGAGGCTCAGGAAGAAGCGCAACTGGTGCTGGAAGAAGCCACGCTGCATTTGGAAACCTTGATGCTGGATGGCCCGGATTTACAAGCCACACTGCACGCGCAACGAGAGCAACTGGAACAAGCCCGCCAAGTGGCGCAGCAAGCCAAAGAGCATCATGCGCTTGCGCTACAGCAAAAGACGCAACTGTCGCGGCAGCAGCAAGAGCAGATGCAGCGCCTGACCAGGATCGAACAGCAGGTCGCACAACTGGTGGCGCCGGACTCAACCCTCTCTAGTGCGCTGGAGAGCGAGCTTGCCTTGGCTGCAGAGCAAGTGACCTTGCTAGAAGAAACAACCCGGCAATTGACCGATACAGAAGCCGAGCAGGAGCAGCGGGTAGAGGAAGCCAGAAAAGCGTTCGAGCAGGCCTCCGGGCAGTACACCGGCTTAAAAAGCCAGCTGGCAGCCACAGAAACCTTGCTGAAAGCGTCGGAAGGCAGTCAGGATTTGCAACGCTGGTGGCAGACCCTCCCTGATGGTGGCGGGATGCCGCTATGGCAACAATTAAGCATTGACGCCGCCCATACCCATGCGCTGGCGGCCGTACTGCATGAACGCTTGCAGGCCCGGCCGCTGGACGCACTGTCTGCACTGCCGGAGACCCCACCGCCAGCAGCGGCTTGCTGGCTTGCCAACAGGGAAGCAGAGCCGGTGGTGGAACCCGTCTGGCCTGTCGGTACCCGACTGCGGCAGCTGGTATCTGCGACGGATTCAGCCATCACCCGCCAGCTGGATGACTTGCTAGCTGGCGTCTATCTGCTGGATGCCGCTTCTGCCTGGTATGCGCGTAAACAATTACCTGCCGGCGTGACACTGGTGTCGCCAGATGGCTGGGTTTTTACCCGTGACGGCCTGCGCTATTACCCGATGAACCCTGTCGATGCCGCGTTGCAATATGCGCAGCAACAACAAGTGTTGCAACAGCAACTGGGCGATGCACAGCACGAGATGCAGCGCTGCGAGCAGCAACTGGCAGAGGCCAGACAGCGGTGGCAGGATATCCGCCTTCAACGGCAGCAACACCAGACACAGTGGCAACAGGCGCAAACCGCCTTGCATCAGCTGGAAATCCGCGCGCGGGATAATCGCCAGCGTTTGCTGTTGTTTGATCAGCAACAGGCCACCTTGTCCCAGCAGCAGCAAGAAGCCAGTCTTCGCTTGCAACAACTGACGGCAGAACTTACGGCGCTGGAGACGCAGTCCACAGACCATCCGGATGCCGTCGCGCACAGCCAGCAGGCACAGGACGCTTTAAAAGCGGCTGTGCTGCATGCCGAGACCCAATGGAACCAGCATCAAACTAATATCCGGCATGCCGAACAGGCCGTGCAGAAAGCCCGGTTCGAGATGACGCGTCTGGCAGAACAGGTCAACACGCTAGCTGCCCGTATCACCGATGCACAAGAGCATCGCACCAGTTTGCAGCAGCAACTGGAAGACCTGCTCTTCGACATGACCGACGATAACGACCAGTTACTGGCAGAGCAACTGGAAAGCGCCCTGTCCCGGCAACAAGCGGGGGAACAGCAACTGCAACAGTGCAGGGATACCCTCGAACAGGGGCACCAGCAGTTCCGGCAGCTGGACGAGCAGCGATTGACTTGCGAGCACGCCCAAACCCCGCTGCGGGAGACTTTGCAGGCCATCCAGTTGCAGGCGCAAGAGTCACATCTGGTCATCAGCCAGCTGGCAGAAGTGCTGGAAGGTGTGGATACCGACACTGTGCTGGCGGGCGAGTCCATCACCCAGTTCAAGGCGGCCAGTCTGGCGCGGGAAGTCCAGCGTCTGGGCAAGGCCATCGAAACGCTGGGCGCGGTCAACCTGGCGGCACTGGATGAACTGGGCGAGGCCGTCATGCGGCAAGGCTATCTGGAATCTCAGGCCAACGACCTGAACCTGGCCATCGAGACGCTGGAAGCTGCCATCCGGCGGATCGACCGGGAAACCCGCAGTCTGCTGCAAGACACCTTCGACAAGGTCAATACGTCGCTGGCAGAGCTGTTTCCCATGCTGTTTGGCGGCGGCAGGGCGCAGCTGGAGCTGACTGGCGAGGAAATCCTGGATTCCGGCCTGCACCTGATGGCGCAACCCCCCGGTAAGAAAAACAGCACCATCCACCTACTGTCTGGCGGAGAAAAGGCGCTCACGGCGCTATCGCTGGTCTTCGCCTTGTTCCGCCTGAACCCGGCTCCGTTCTGTCTGCTCGATGAAGTCGATGCACCGCTGGACGATGCCAACACTGGCCGTTTCTGCGACATGGTCAAACGCATGTCCGAAGAAACCCAATTCCTTTATATCAGTCATAACAAAATCACCATGGAAATGGCCGAACAACTGGTCGGGGTCACCATGCAAGAGCAAGGGGTCTCGCGGATTGTGGCCGTAGATGTGGACGAGGCCATGGCGCTGGCTGCACAAACCGCATGACAATATGCTGTTGCAGATGTGCGGGTTTGACGCTTATAGGCTAAAATGGCACTGTAAGCCGTATGACTGGCCATTTTTTGCCGGAATACAGGCCAGCTTTGGCATGAATGCCGGAAAAATGTTGTAGTATTTGTGCATCAGGCAACATGCAACGCCAGATGTAGCGGCAAGCCTGCCTGTCATGCATACGGTCGGGTCATGCCATCAACAAAAAAGATTAATACTAGAAAGCCCGTGAGGACTTCTTAAATGACAGATTTGCAACTGGTATTACTGGCTGTAGGGGCCGTGGTGATTCTGCTGGTGGTTTTATACAACTGGTGGGATCAGCAACGATACAAAAAGCGCGCCCAAGCCGCTTTTGCAAGTTACCAGCAAGACGTTCTGCTAGATCCTTCCATGACCCCCATGGAAGGCGCCACCCAGATGCTGGGGGATCACGACCTGCCGGACGATGACGCCATTGCCTCGGCCCGCCGCATGCCAGATTCGAACATGGATGCAGGCGTGTACACCAAGCCGGTCATGGACCGGATGCCAGAATTCAAGCAGGAAGCTGCACCTGTGCGTAAGGAGCCTGTATTCCAGGCGCCATCGGCAGCACCTGCCAGAGTGTCTGCACCATCAGAATCCTTCTTGTCTGCAACGCCTGTGCCACCTGTTGCTGCCAGTATCCAGAAGACCGCCCGTGAAGTCCTGACCTATCCAAGCCAGCAAGACGACAAGGTAGACATGCTGGTAGAAGTGTTGTCACACGACCCGCTGGATGTAGACATGATCCGCGCACTGCACCGTCAGCTGAATCGCTCCGGCAAGCGGGTATCCTGGCTGGCCCTGATGAGCAGTGGCGAGTGGTATCCGCTGGACGTGGACGCCAACCTCGCCATCATGGGGTTGAAAATCGGCTTGCAAATGGCAGACCGCCGCGGCCCGCTGGACGAACCCACCCTGCGCCAGTTTGTCAGTGCGCTCGAAACATTTGCGTCCGAAACCGGCGCCGAGTTGCGTCTGCCGTCTTTGGCGGTGGTGTTGGCCAACTCCCAGAAACTGGATACCTTCTGTGCCGATGTGGACGTGACCATCGGCCTGAATGTGCTGGCAGACAGCACGCCGTTCTCGCTGGTGTCTTTGCGCAGTCATCTGGAACGCAATGGTTTGCGCTTGATGGCAGATGGCGCCTACCACATGGTCAACGATAAGGGCCTGCATCTTTTTAGCGTAGTGAATTTCGACAACTCCCCGTTTCCGCCACACCCTGGCCAGCGTGATACCAGCGAAGGCGTTACCTTCCTGTTTGATGTGCCGCGCGTAGGCGATGGGGTCAATGTTTTCGGACAATTGTCAGATCTGGCTTTCGAAATCAGCACCCAGCTGGGCGCCAAGCTCGTCGATGATAACCGCAAACCGCTGACTGACCATGGCATTGCCAGCATTCGTCAGCAACTGCGTGCCATTTATGGCACCATGAACATGAAAGGCATCGAACCAGGCAGTACGACCGCGTTGCGTTTGTTCGCCTGAGTTCATCCGCTCGCACTATGAACCAAACCGATCTGTTTGATCTTCCGCCGGCTGCTCCTGCGCCGGCGGAACGCATTTTAAATCTCCGAGATTTGCTCAACCGCTATGCGCACGAATACTACGTGCTCGATGCGCCTACCGTGCCGGATGCAGAATACGACCGCCTGTTTAAAGAGTTGCAGGCCCTCGAAGCCGCACACCCCGAATGCCTGACACCAGATTCACCCACCCAGCGGGTCATCGGGACGGTGCTGGATGGCTTCATTCCCGTGCGTCACGTCATCCCGATGCTGAGTATCCGGACCGAAACCGACACAGAAGCCACCGGCGCAGTCGCATTTGATAACCGCGTTCGTCGTGAACTGGAAATCTCCGATCTGCTGACCGAAGTCGAGTACGCGACCGAACTCAAGTTCGACGGGCTGGCCATCAGTCTGCGTTATGAAGCCGGTGTGCTGGTGCAGGCCGCCACGCGTGGCGATGGTGAAACGGGCGAGAATGTCACCCACAACATCCGCACCATTGGGCAAATCCCCCTGCGACTGCTCGGAGATGCACCACCAGTACTGGAAGTACGTGGTGAGGTGTATATGCGCCGCGATGATTTTGAAGCCCTCAATGAGCGCCAGCGGAACCTGCACGAAAAAACCTTTGTAAACCCGCGCAATGCTGCCGCTGGTGCAGTCCGCCAACTGGACTCCCGTATTGCAGCCCAACGTCCGTTAAGCTTCTTTGCCTACGGAATGGGGGATGCAGAAGGCTGGACGATTCCGGATACCCACAGCGGTTTGCTGGATGCCTTGTCCGCTTTCGGTTTCCCGGTCTGCAACCACCGGGATGTCGTACTGGGGGCCCAAGGGCTGGCTGCATTTCACCAGAAAATCGGTGCATTGCGAGATCAGCTCCCGTATGACATTGATGGTGTGGTGTACAAGGTCAATAGCCGCCAGCTACAAGCCAGGCTAGGATTTGTCTCGCGTGAACCTCGCTGGGCCGTGGCCCATAAGTATCCTGCCCAGGAGCAGATGACCACGGTACTGGATATTGACGTCCAGGTTGGGCGTACCGGCAAACTGACGCCGGTGGCCAAACTGGCGCCCGTCTTTGTCGGTGGGGTCACCGTTTCTAACGCCACACTGCATAACGAGGAAGAAACCCAGCGCAAGGATGTGCGGGTAGGGGATACCGTGATTGTGCGCCGCGCTGGGGATGTGATCCCGGAAGTCGTGTCGGTCGTGCTGGAAAAACGCCCGCAGAACACCGGCCCGGTCTTTGACCTGCGCAAGCATCTTAACAATGCCTGTCCGGTTTGCGGGAGTGATATTGCCAGGGAAGAGGGTGAAGTAGACTGGCGGTGTACCGGCGGGTTGTTCTGTAGCGCCCAGCGCAAGCAGGCCTTGCTGCATTTTGCCCAGCGTCGTGCCATGGACATTGAAGGCCTAGGAGACAAACTGGTTGAGCAACTGGTGGACGAAGGCATCATCCGTGTTCTGCCGGACATCTACAAGCTGGGTATCCTGAAACTGTCGGCCCTGGAGCGAATGGGCGAGAAGAGTGCGCGCAATCTGGTAGATGCCATCGAAAAGAGCAAACACACCACCTTGCCAAGATTCCTGTTCTCGCTGGGTATCCGCCACATTGGAGAAGCGACAGCCAAAGACCTGGCCAAGCATTTTGGCAATATTGATCGCCTGATGGATGCGTCGGAAGAAGAGCTGTTACAGGTCAATGATGTCGGCCCTGTGGTTGCCCAAAGCATTCGCACCTTCTTTGCCCAGCCACACAATCGGGAAGTCGTCGAGCAATTGCGGGCAGCGGGCGTGAGCTGGCCAGAATCTGATGGCATTGACTCGGATGCGCCCAAACCGCTGGCGGGCATGACCCTGGTATTGACCGGTACACTGCCCACGCTGGGGCGTGATGATGCCAAAGCGCTGATTGAGGCCGCTGGCGGCAAGGTGAGTGGCTCAGTCTCCAAGAAGACCCATTATGTGGTCGCAGGAGAGGCCGCTGGCAGCAAGCTGGATAAGGCGAATGAACTGGGCGTGACCGTACTGGATGAGGCCGGGCTACTGGCGCTGTTGGCCCAAGAGACCGATTAAGTGCTGCAGATTGCCAGATTCAATGCTATGTTTGAATCAGGCAAGGGCATCGCCGCATGCTGTACCCATAACAAGAAATAACAAGAATATAAAAGGACACACTATGTTAGCCATTATCGGTGGTAGCAGCCTGAATGAGCTTCCTCACGTCAAAATCACCCGCCGCCAGGTGGTCAGAACCCCATACGGTGAACCTTCTTGCGGTTTGACCTTTGGCGACATTAACGGTCTGGATGTGGTTTTTCTGGCACGTCACGGTTATGCGCACACCCTGCAACCGCACGAAATCAACTACCGGGCCAATATCTGGGCGCTGGCAGAACAAAAAGTCAGCCGGATCATCTCTGTTGGCTCTGTGGGCGGTATCCGGAAAGACCTGAAACCGGGTACGCTCGTTGTGCCAGACCAGTTGATCGACTACACCTATGGCAGAGCCAATACCTTTTTTGAAGGCTCCCTGCAACCGGTCAGGCATGTAGACTTTACTGACCCTTACACACCTGATGCCCGTTCCTGCATTCTGCTGGCTGCCAGACGCCAGGGCATTCCCGTGGTAGATGGCGGTACATATGCCTGCACCCAAGGCCCCCGCCTGGAGACTGCTGCAGAAATCCGTCGACTGGAAGGCGACGGCGCCGACATGGTCGGCATGACCGGCATGCCAGAGGCCGTCCTCGCCCGCGAACTGGGCGTGCCCTATGCCACGATTTGTCTGGTCGGCAACTACGCAGCCGGCAAAGGCGAAAACAAACACCACATTGATATCGGCGCTGCCACCCAAATATTGGACGACCACATGCAACAGGTGCTATCCATTCTGGGGGCTATCTGTGCCGACGAGTTTTGTGCGCTGAGTGGCTCGGCTGCTGCTGTGGCGGAGTAGATAGATGGCTGAACAACATTGCCTGTGACATCAGGTCAAAGGCAATGTTGAGTCTATAAGCGCTTATGATTTGGAAAGTTTCAGACCAGATTTAAGCCGCAGCCATTGCTGGCTTCCTGCCACATGCTGAAAAGTATTGGGAATAGCGATTCGATGAACTTTCGGGATGGTTTGCAGCTCTCCGCTGGCAAATGCATCCATTAATGTTTCAATAATCGCAGAGCCTGCGCCTGCGTTTAACTGGTGTTCTTCGAGCGTAATAATTGTCTGGTACTGCTTCGCCAGCTGAATCAAGCCTTGTCTGTCAACCGGGTTAACAAATGGCATGCTCCACAGTGCCCACCCAAGGCTGTTTTCCTCAATGTCACTTAGCGCAGACTCTGTAATTGCGCCTGTAGAAATCACCACAGTTTCACAGTCTTGTCTGTCTAATAGCGGCAATATTTGTGGAGCGACAACCGAAATAGCCGTTTTGTGCAAGATTGGCTCACCTGCTTTATTAATTCTCAAGTAGCCTGGCCCAGCATATTGGCAATGATAACGAGTCAGCGCCTCTGCCTCTTTTGGGTCACTTGGTGCAGTCACCACCATGCCAGGAATGCTTCTAAGCATGGCCAAGTCTTCCGTTGTATGATGCGATGTACTCAAAGGGCCATACGCATAACCAGCACCTACTGCCACTACTTTGACATCCAGGTTGTGGTAGCAGACGTCATAGCGAATTTGCTCCATGCAGCGGAGTGTCGGGAAGTTGCCAATGGAGTAGACAAAAACTTTATAGCCTTCCAATGCCAAGCCTGCCGCGATTTGCATCATGTTCTGTTCGGCAATGCCCACGTTGAGAAACCGGTCTGGGAACTCGCTGGCAAAGGGTTCCAGCACAGAGTAGCCCAAATCACCACACAGCAAAAAAATATCCGGGTTCTGTCGCGCCTCAAGAATCAGTGTGTTGATAAACGTGGTTCTCATGGCTGTGCTCCACCAAGTTCAGCCAAGGCAAGCGCGTATTCATCATGCTTGGGCGACTTATAGTGCCAGGCTAACTGATTTTCCATAAAGGAAACCCCTTTACCTTTTACCGTATGCGCAATCACCGCAAGTGGTTGGCTAGTGGCCATTGAGAAAACGGTTTTCAGTGCCTCGTGATCGTGACCATCCACTTCTGCCACCGCCCACCCAAATGCCGTCAGTTTGTCTGCTAGCGGTTCAAGGCCAAGTACATCTTCAACATGGCCAAAACTCTGGATCTTGTTGTAGTCGATGACCATCGTCAGCCGGGATAAATGATGGTGCCCCGCAAACAGGATAGCCTCCCAGTTTGATCCCTCGTCCAGCTCACCATCGCTTAAGATGGCATACACACGATAATCTTTATGGCGACGTTCACCAGCCAAGGTAACTCCCGCTGCCACACCCAGTGCATGCCCCAGGCTGCCCGTTGATAGTTCAACACCTGGTACATGGTGATTGACGTGCGAAGTGAAAAAGCTGCCGTTCTCGGTGAACTCATTCAATAATTGCTCGACCGGGAAATATCCTGAATGTGCGAGTGCCGAATAGAGTGCTGTACAAGCATGGCCTTTGCTGTAGAAAAGGCGGTCGCGCTCTGGCATACGCGGTTGCTGCGGGTTATGTTCCAGACTATGCCCGTACAATACTGCCATGATATCAGCCACAGAAAATGCCCCACCTAAATGAGAGGCATTTTTGGTGTGACAAAGCGTCAGACAGGTTTGGCGTATCAAAAGAGCTAATTGCACTGTGTCATGCATAGTGTACTTTCTGATTCTCGCGTTAAGCGGTCATATATTCATATCGCTTAATAAGCTCTTTATGATTTTCATTGTGCAAAAAGAAAAAATTTGTCTCAACAGTTTTTTCATCCATGACAGAAAAAGCATGCAGATAGTTATTTTTTGCAGTAAATGCACGGTACCCTAAGTTGGCAAAAAAAGTGAAAATTTCATTGGGGTTATAATTGAATTTTGCTGACCATTTTCTTAGAATTTCTGAGAAGACAATTGGACAGTCCCGGGAAATCACGGTCTGACCGCCTTTAAAAACGAGCAGCTCGGCACCTTCTACATCACATTTTATAAAATCGGCATGAATACCTTCTGTCGCAAAATATGTATCCATCTTTTTGACTTGACAGGTTACCGTCTCAATATCCGACCTTTCGGATACGTTGACAGATGAAGCATTTCCTGAACCCTCCGGATAATAATAGAACAAGAATTCATTATTCTCATCAGATAGTCCAAAGTTAAAAGCATGAATATTATTAACTGAGTTAAGTCGTATATTTTCTTGTAAAACAGAAAAGGTTTTTGGTATTGGTTCAAAGCAGAAAATTTTTGCAGATCTGTTGGATACCGCCATATTAAGTGCGTATAGGCCAATATTTGCACCTATATCAATGATGCTTCTGCATTCAGCAGATAAATTGTCAATCATTGAATATTCATCTTTTTCATAATCTAAAAAATTTAAAATTTCAATCGGCGCAATTCGATAGTCTTTTGCGGAACATAAAAGACGAATCCCTCGGTCTTTTGTTGTCATGATAACCTGGTTATCTTCGATCTCTATTTTCCTGATATTCGTTTGGCCTATATAGCTTGCATAATCATAGAGGGCGTAATGGTGCTCCTCATACATCGTCCTGATGAAAGTAGGCTTATCAATGAGGCCATGCTGAAATTCGTGTCGTGTGCTGTGGAGTGATTTCATCGGTATGACCTTTGGTTTGTTACATCGTCAGAAAGGACGAAATTGTTCTGCGGAAGCCTTCCTCCGGCAAAATGGAAGGTTGCCATCCAATTTGCTGCACTTTCTCAATGCAGGGGCAAGAACGATTGGTCGGGCTTTTCATGTAATGGGAAGTAGCTGGCGCATCAAATTGTATATTCAGATTTCGTTCTGGATATAAACCAACAATGAGATTTGCTAATGCCTTGATGGAGAGCTCACCCTCTGGGTTACCAATATTATAGGCTTCTCCAGATTCTCCCTGCAGGAGTACCGTCAGAAAACCTAGCGTTGCATCTGCAATGTAGCAGAATGCGCGCATAGCAGACCCATCGCTTTTTATCTGGACGGTACTTTTATTGACTGCACTTGCGACAAAATCTGCAAAGACTCGGCCATCGTCTAAGGCCATGCCTGGCCCATACGTATGAAATGGCCTGACAACCACAGAAGGAATTTTGTGCTGTTTTAACCAGGAGATGCACATGTTTTCTCCCATTCTTTTTCCCTCTGCATAGCATGATCTGACTTGCATCGGGTCCAGATAGCCAAAGTCTGTTTCAGTCAGTGGTTTGTCAGCGTTTGCTGGTGAGCCATACACTTCACTGCTGCTAAAAAAAAGAAATTTGCTGGTTCCAAGTTTCCTGGCATGTTCCAGTAAATACATAGTACCAGCTGTATTAGCCAGTAATGTACCCACCGGATCTATCCCATAAAACTTAGGGCTTGCCTGACTGGCACTGTGAATGATGATATCCGCACCAGGAAAATTATCTGGAAGAGGTAGGGTGATATCATGAATAAAGATTTGCAGCGCCTCAAGATGCAAGTAGTCAGCTAAACGCCGCTGAATACTCTGCATATTTCTTGCAATGCAAACTACTCGCAAATGAAGATCAAAGTTTTTATTGGCGTCAAGAAGTGATTTCACAATATATGAAGCAAGAAATCCTCCTCCGCCAGTCACCAGAATAGTCTTGTTTTCAAGATGCTTCCACGGCAATTCAGAAGAAATAATCCAGCTAATATCTTCCGCAATAATTCTATTTTGGTCAGCAATCATGCTGGATTTTAAGAAGGTAATAGGCAAAGTTGCCTCCGAGAATCTTTTGATATGTATATTCTGCTATTGCCTTGATTTCTTATGTGGATAATAAATCGCGTAGAGCATTTTAAAAATTTACACCCAAAATGGTTTCTAGCTTATCCGCCACAAAGGCCAGCATTTCTTCTGTCAACCCTGGATGTACACCAATCCAGAAGGTGTTGTTCATCACCAGATCAGTGTTGGTTAGCTCTCCACTAACCCGGTACACTTGTCCCTTCATGTAGGGCTGGCGGGTCAAATTGCCTGCAAACAAAAGGCGAGTACCAATGCGGTTCTGATCAAGGTAATTCAATACATCTACCCGGTTGATGCCTGACTCTGGTTTAAGGGTGACAGGAAAACCAAACCAGGACGGGTCGCTATGCTCTGTCGCCTCTGGCAACATCAGAAACTCTTCACAACTGTTTAAACGGTTTTTCAGCCAGCTAAAATGCTGCTTCCTGGCTGTTACAAACCCATCCACACGCTCCATCTGTGCCAGCCCACAAGCGGCTTGCATATCGGTAATCTTCAGGTTATAACCCAGGTGCGAATAGGTATATTTGTGGTCATACCCTTCAGGCAAGTCACCCAGTTTCCAGCAAAAACGTTTGCCACAGGTATTGTCTTTACCAGGCTGGCAATAGCAGTCTCGTCCCCAGTCCCTGAAACTTTCTGCAATCAGTTTTAATTCTGGATTATTGGTAAAGACCGCGCCGCCTTCGCCCATGGTGATGTGATGCGCCGGGTAAAAACTAAGTGTACCTATATCTCCGAACGAACCAACCAACTGGTTTTGATAACTTGATCCTAATGCATCGCAGCAGTCTTCAATAAGCCACAAGCCATATTTTTTACACAGGCTGGTCACCACATCAAGGTTATACGGGTTACCAAGCGTATGGGCTAACATGATGGCTTTGGTTTTTGGGGTGATGGCGGCTTCTATCTTGGCCGGGTCGATATTGTAAGTAGGCAAATGCACGTCGACAAAAACGGGTACAGCCCCAAACTGCAGAATCGGATTCACTGTAGTGGGGAAGCCCGCAGCTACGCCGATTACTTCATCTCCCTTTTGAATTGCCCGGTCACCGAGTCGGGGTGATGTCAAGGTCGAAAATGCCAGTAAATTTGCAGAAGATCCCGAGTTGGTGGTTAAAACATATTTGATGCCAAGATAGTTGGCCAGCTTTTGCTCGAAGGCTTCATTAAAGCGGCCGGTTGTCAACCAGCCATCCAGCGAAGCGTCTACCATCATTTGCAACTCTGGTGCCCCAATGACTTTCCCGGCTGCCGGAATTGGTGTAACGCCCGGTTCAAATGTCTTGGGTGCCAATGCAGACTCTGCGTAGCGCGCCGTGTCTGCCAGAATTCTCTGGCGCAACTGGGTGAGTTCTTCTGTATTCATCTGTGTCATGTCCGATAACAATCTAAGTATTGCCTGTCATGTAGGCCTGAATCTGGGCTTCGGTCACTGTTCTCATGTCATTCCCAGCCAGCCAGGCTGTATGCCAACCATGGATTTGCTGCACAGCTTCTTTCATGCGCCAGCGTGGTCGCCAACCAAGTTGAGTGCGAGCCTTGGTGCTATCCAATCTTAACAGACCGGCTTCGTGCAGGGCCGGAGGTGTTTGTGCTAATGCGATGTCCAGCCGGTCTCCAAAGAGAGGTTGTAACTGTTTCACCAGCGCGCCAACCGAACACATGTCCTGATCGTCAGGACCGAAATTCCATGCCTCAGCAAAATGCACACCCTCCGTGTACAGTTTTTCTG
This sequence comes from Leeia oryzae DSM 17879, assembly GCF_000376945.1. Taxonomy (GTDB): domain Bacteria; phylum Pseudomonadota; class Gammaproteobacteria; order Burkholderiales; family Leeiaceae; genus Leeia; species Leeia oryzae. Next base: position 17,388 of record NZ_AQXU01000017.1, on the reverse strand, counting down.
CCAGCATCAAGTATCCAGCCAGAGGTTCCAGCACGTGCTGCCAAGGACGGATGGCATGAGGGCTTCTGATAAGTACCTCGTGACCTGTGTCTAGGGTTTTCAAGATATCCGGTATCAGGCGGTCATTGGCCCAGTCTCCGCCGCCAATCACATTACCAGCCCTTGCTGATGCAATGGCTATGCCGTGCTGATCGTACTGCTCGGGGTTAAAGAACGACTGGCGATAAGCACTGGTGACCAGCTCTGCACACCCTTTGCTATTGCTATAGGGATCATAACCCCCCATGGCTTCATTTTCTCTATAACCCCATAGCCACTCACGGTTTTCATAGCATTTATCACTGGTCACCATGACGACCGCCCGCACACTTGAACAGTTGCGAACGGATTCCAGTAAGTGAACGCTCCCCATCACGTTGGTCGCATAAGTTTCTACAGGGTTTGCATAGCTATAACGAACCAATGGTTGAGCGGCTAAATGCAGGATGATCTCTGGTTTGCTATCTGAAATGGCTTGTTGCAGACATGCAAGATCGCGTATATCCCCGATGATCGAATGCATCCCGGTTGCAACCCGGGCAGTTTCGAAGATGGAAGGATTTGTTGGAGCTTGCAGTGCATAACCGGTAACATCAGCCCCCAGCATTTGCAGCCAGATGCTTAGCCATCCTCCTTTGAAACCGGTATGGCCTGTCACAAAGACCTTTTTTCCTGACCAGAATGAAGTCATTCCCATACTTTCCATGGCGCGGTTCCAGATCTCCACAAGTCTTCGAGATGATTTTTATCCCGCAATGTATCCATGGGGTGCCAAAAATCATTATGCCTGAAAGCAGATAGCTGATTTTGACGTGCTAACGTATCCAGCGGACCTTGTTCCCAGATTGTCTCATCATCAGTGATCAAGTCCAGCACCTTGGGAGACAAGACGAAAAAGCCTGCGTTGATTAAAGCACCATCACCACGAGGTTTTTCAACAAATGACCGAACCCGCTGATCTGCTTGCAGATCAATGGCGCCGAAACGCCCAGGAGGGTAGGTAGCCGTTAGCGTGGCGAGTCCGCCTTGTTGCCGGTGAAAATCTACCAACTCCTTGATATTGATATTGCCAACACCATCCCCGTAAGTAAAACAGAAGGCATCTTCATGCTCGATATATTCTCTGACCCGTTTTAGACGGCCACCGGTCATCGTATCTTCACCGGTATCAACCAGCGTCACTTTCCAGGGTTCTGTATGAATATGATGCACTTCCATGCTGTTATTGGCCATATCAAACGTGATATCCGACATGTGCAGGAAGTAGTTTGCAAAATACTCCTTGATTACATAACCCTTAAAACCGCAACAAATCACAAAATCATTGATACCGTAGTGGGAATAGATTTTCATGATATGCCACAGAATGGGTTTACCCCCGATTTCAACCATTGGTTTCGGGCGGCTTTGGGTTTCCTCACTGATTCGGGTGCCTAGTCCACCTGCCAAAATAACGGCTTTCATTTGCTTGAGTCCCCTTTTATTGTTTGAAAGACAGGTCTTGTTTGTCCTGATTGCGCAGCAAGTATTTGTCATGTGCTATGCTGCACGTGATGTGGCTATCAGGCAAGTCTTTCGGCCAGATTCCGTGCCGAAAAAAGTGCCAGCTTAACAAAAATGTAAACCAGATGAATTCATCTTTCCTGAATGGTTGATGCGCAATGATTATCGTCAAAATTATCGGTGGACTGGGCAACCAGATGATGCAATATGCTTTTGCACATGCATGTGCAAAAAGACTTGGTGTCCCCTTTAAACTGGATATAACCGCATTCGAAAGTTATAAACTCTGGCCTTATGGTCTGCATAATTTTGAAATTACAGCCCCGATCGCCTCATTGGAAGAAATCGAGCATGCCAAATCGATGGGCGTGATTACTGAAACCAGTTTTCGATTTGACGATTCACTGGTCAGTGCTGTCAAGGATGGTATGTATCTTGATGGCTACTGGGCAGACTACCGGTATTCTGAATCTGTTTGGGGAGAACTGAAGCCTGTCTTTACACTGATGGACCCGTTAACCCCTGAGCAACAAGCGTTGGCGATGAATCTCTCTGCGCCAAATGCGGTTGCTTTGCATGTTCGCCGTGGGGATTATGTTACTAACCCGAATTGCTTCCTGTTACCTCAGCAATATTATCGCGATGCCATCAAGCTAGTGCTTGATCAGCAGCCGGATGCTGTCTTTTATTGTTTTTCGGATGATCCTGACTGGGTCGAAGCACACCTTGATATCCCTGCGCCAAAAGTTGTGGTTAGAGGGCAGGGCATAGACAACGGCTTTGTCGACATGATCCTGATGTCAAAAGCCAGGCATCGTATTGTGGCAAATAGTACGTTCTCGATTTGGGCCTCAAGGCTTGCTGATCAAGACGGTTTAACCATTGTCCCATCCCAGTTTTTCAGGAAGGATGATCCTTGGCTTTTGCAAGTTTACGGCGAAGTTTTGCAGCCATGCTATCCACCACAATGGCGCGTTGTAGATGTCACTGGAGACGGTAAGAAAGAAGCCGAAAATACATCTACTGCATTGTTGCAGATTGCAGGTGGTGATGTTCGCGGCCGAAAACTGAGGATTGGCGTATGGGGTTTTTATGAGGAGTTCTATCAGAATAACTATATTTTCCTCAATAAAAATGCGCCCATTGGACATGAACTGCTAAAGCCTTTCAATCAGCTGTATCAATATGGCCAAGCTCATAATCTTGAGTTCGTTACGTTAGATCTCGTTGCAGATCTTTCTACATTAGATGCCGTATTGTTTTTTGATGCACCAAACATGAGAAGCCCACTGGTTTCCAGCGTCATGCAGCTAGATATCAAGAAATATCTGTGTCTGCTTGAGTGTGAGTTGATCAAACCTGATAACTGGCAGCAATCACTGCATGAGCTATTTACCCGTATATTCACATGGCACGACGGACTGGTGGATAACCATAGATACATTAAAGTCAATTATGTAACAGATTTAATGCCCTGGATTGAATCAGCGCAGAGTCTGACTGCTCCTTTTGAAGAAACAGCGAGAAAGGGGTACCTTCAAAAGAAACTCATCTGCAATATTTCTGGTAATAAACTGGTATCCCATCCATTTGAGCTATACAGCAAGCGGATCGAAGTTATCCGGTGGTTTGAGTCGCATCACCCTGAACATTTTGATCTTTACGGTATGGGCTGGAGTGCTAGTGACTACCCTAGTTATAAGGGTAAGATTGACGATAAGCTCGAAGTTTTAAAAGGCTATCGCTTTTCCCTCTGTTATGAAAATGCCAAAGAACTTCCTGGATATATTACCGAGAAAATCATAGATTGCTTCAAGGCAGGCGTGGTCCCTGTTTATAGTGGTGCTCCTAATATTGCAGACTGGATTCCGGATAATTGCTTTATTGATAGTGGCAAGTTTCCAGATACTGATGCGTTATATACCTATCTGATAAGCATGACTGAAGAAGTTCATGCCGACTATCTGGAGAATATTCGCCAGTTCTTTCTGGGAGGGAAGGCCTATCCTTTCAGCGCTGATGCCTTTATTAACACCATCACTCGTACAATTGTGCAGGATTGTCTTTTCCCGCATGAGCGAACCGATGTAAGCGTTGTCGTGCCTAATTATAATCACGGAAATTTTGTCGTATCAGCAATTACCTCGGCACTTAATCAAAATGTTTCGGTTGAATTACTGGTGCTTGATAATGCATCTACGGATGACAGTTGGTCACAGCTGCAATTTTTTGCAGATTATCCACAGGTCAGGCTTATCCGTAATCGCTGGAATATAGGTGTTCAGCATAACTGGAATCATGCGACCTGGCTTGCGACAGGTCGATATGTTGTTATGTTGTCAGCGGATGATTTATTACTTCCTGGTCATCTTGAGCAAGCAGTAAAGCGGCTAGATGAAAATCCAGCGTCATCACTTTACTACACCCCATGCCTATGGATTAATGAGCATGATCAACCATTAGGTACGTTGAATCACCCTGGACATTTAGAGAGTGACTATGTTGGCGGGCGTGATGAAATTTCAGATCTTCTTAAATTTGATTCCTATATTACGCCATCAGCTGCCGTGATAAGACGGGAAACACTCAATCGCATTGGTTCGATGAATCTGCATTTGAAAGGTGCGATCGATTGGGATCTCTGGATCAGGATTGCAGAAATTTCACCTGCTTTTATTTTCCGAAAACAGCCTGGGGTATGCTATAGGCAGCACTCTGGAAATAACTCAGTTGATTTTTATGCCTCAACTGCTCCTCTTGAAGATCATATACGTATTGTTGAGTCCATAATTGATCGTAAGGTTGCTGTTAAGTATCTGCTAAAAGCTAAAGAAGAAATAATTGCACATTTGGACAATCGTGCATCCAGTTATCCTGAAAATCAAATTCAACATTTGCTTAGTCGCATAAATAATATAAAGGATTACCTAAGAAAAGGGGCCGGGCCTGTTATATCCGTCATCATCCCAACTAAAAACCGCCCGGGGTTATTGGCCAATGCTCTCGAAAGTCTGACTTATCAAACATTCAAAGACTTTGAAGTAGTCATTCATAATGATGGCGGTTGTGATATCGGTGGCATTGTAGATTTCTTTAGTGATCAATTACAAATTTCCTACGTACGTTCATCTCAATCCGGTGGCGCTGCTGCATCCCGTAATCGTGCGCTAAAATTAGCCAAAGGCAGAATTATCGCGTATCTGGATGACGATGATGTTTATCTTGATAGCCATCTTGAGAAACTGGTCGATGCCTACAAGGGCAGGTCAGAGAAATTCATCTATACCAATTGTGAATATTTAATTCAAGAAAGAAAAGAAGGTCGACTGATCGAGCTTGGCAGAGAGCGTAGATATGCGGGCATATCCTACTCTAGAGCTCAATTATTGGTCAGTAATTTTATTCCAACACCAACATGGTCGCACACCAAAGAACTGATCGATACGATTGGTGACTTTGATGAGTCTCTGGAAATTCTGGAGGATTGGGATTTTCTGTTGCGTGCTTCTAAAGTCACTGAATTTTATCAAGTCAATGCAACTACTGTTGAAGTTAGAAGTGACAGATCTAGAGATGATCATACACTGCGTGCAAATGCAGATAAGCTTCTCGCATATCATCAGAAAATCTATGCAAAACATCCGGTTGAAAACGAGTCCATTCTAGCTAATCGGCAAAGCTTGATAAATTCGCTATCAAACCGTCAGGATGTTACTCCTAAAAACGAGAACTCATACCAAGGCTGGGTTAATGCTAGGCAGCCTAATGAACTGGCCGTGCAAATTCTTGCAGAAAGAATGATGCTGCAGTGGAGTAAGCAGTACCAGTTTATGATTGTGATGGTTGTTAAGCAAAGCCAGCAAAATCTGCTGGCCAATACAATCGATAGCTTTTGTCAGCAGCTTTATTCTGGCTGGAAACTGATTGTCATTTCTGATTTTGAAGCCCCTGATGAGAGTTTTATCAATAATGAAGTTCTAGGGTGGTTAACGCTTGAGACTGTAGAAGATGAAAATCTGTTGACTCAGGCATTTAATGGGGTTTTGGCAGAAGTGCCTTCAGACTGGGTCACTATACTGCCCGTCGGTACAAGGCTTACAAGTACAGCCCTCCTTAAAGTGGGTGATCGGCTTCTGCTTAACGGTGGTGCTTGTGTTATTTATACAGATCATGACTATGTTTCTGATGATGGGATGATTAAGGACCCTGTCCTTAAACCCGCATTCAATCTTGATATGTTGAGATCTCAGGATTACATTGGATCATCTATATTCTTTCGTACTGACTCTCTCGCCGCTGTTGGAGGATTTGCCTCATTCCCCGGTGCCAGAACATATGAAGCCTGTTTCAGGATGCTGGATAACTATGGTCCTCAGACAATAGAGCACCTTCCTGAACCCGTGATGACTTTTCCGGAAAATCAGCCAGAAAACTCCCTTCGTGTGGCTGCAATGCAGTTGGCGCTCGAAGAGCATCTCCACAGAAATAACATTTCTGCCAGTATCGAAGAGGGCTATGTTACTGGAACCTTCCTGGTACAGTACCATCATTCGGAACAACCGTTTGTTTCAATCATTATTCCTAATAAAGACAAGCATGAATTTTTGGCTCCGTGCATTGAGACCTTAATGAAGGTAACTCAATACCCTGCGTTTGAAGTGATTATTGTTGATAACCAATCAACGGATCCAGATACGCTAAGTTATTATGAAGAGATTGAGAGCAGATTTGCGAATAATGTAAAGGTTATACAATATGATAATCCTTTCAACTTTTCAGCCCAATGTAATCTGGGTGCAGAATCTGCTCGTGGTGACTTTATTCTATTCTTGAATAATGACACCGAGATTGTTCAGGCAAATTGGCTTGAGCGCATGATGCAGCATGCGCAGCGTAATGATGTTGGTGTAGTTGGTGCCCGCTTGGTGTTTCCTGAAACCGTGACAATCCAGCATGCTGGTATTGTGCTTGGCGGGAAATATCCGGATGAAGTTTTCCAGTTCCCCTATATGAACTTTCCTGTAGACAAAGATGTATCACTGAATAGAACAAAAGTAGTACAGAATTATTCTGCAGTTACTGGTGCTTGTTTGCTGGTCCGGAAGTCGCTCTACCAGCAAGTAGGCGGAATGAATGAGCAAAATCTGGCCGTACTTTATGGTGATGTTGATTTATGTCTTCGCATCAGGCAGTTGCATAAGTCAGTTGTCTGGACACCGTTCTCAACGTTAGTTCACCATACGGGTAAAACGCTGAATTCAAATTCAGATCATGAAAAACATCTGATGATGGTCATTCAAACCCGGCAAGAGCGCGAATATATGCTTTCCCATTGGTTGGATATTATCGCCAATGACCCTTATTATCATCGCTTGTTAGATAAATCTGAATGCAATGGGACAATTGATTGCACGCATACACCGCTTTGGGATGACATTCCGTCAGCGCGTCCGCGATTGCAAGGTATGGCCTTGGTCGGGGGAAGTGGTGAATATCGCGTGAATATGCCTTTCAGAACATTAGAGCGTTCTGCATTGGCTGAAATAGTCCTGTCTAATATGACATCAAAGGCTAGATTACCATCCATAACCGAGCTGGCCAGAAATGCACCGGATGTATTTGTGGTTCAGAATGCGCTTGCGGATGAGTTTATTCGAATGCTGGAGATGTACAAGAAATATTTGCCCAGCGTCTTCAGAATTCAAATGCTTGATGACTTGCTAACTGAAATCCCTGATGCCAGCAGTTTTAAACGGCACTTTCAGAAGAACTGGCGTGATGCGAAAGCACGACTGCGCAAATCGCTTAAATTTTGCGACCGTTTGATCGTCAGTACAGAACCCTTGAGAACATTTGCTGAAGACATGATTGATGACATTATTGTCGTACCCAACATGCTAGAGCGATCTGTCTGGGGAGATTTGGTATCCAAGCGTCGGGCAGGCAAGAAGCCCCGTGTTGGTTGGGTGGGGGCTCAGCAGCATGCAGGTGATTTGGCATTGATGACCGACGTGGTCAAAGCCACCGGTCATGAAGTGGATTGGGTCTTCCAGGGGATGTGTCCGGATGACATTCGCCCGTATGTTGCAGAAGTGAATACCGAGTGGCTGACATATGATAAATACCCGCAAGGCATTGCTGCACTTAATCTTGATCTGGCGATTGCGCCTTTGGAAATCAATGCTTTCAACGAGGCGAAGAGTAACCTTCGTTTGCTTGAGTACGGCGCCTTGGGCTGGCCGGTGATCTGTACGGATATATATCCATATCAGACCAATAATGCCCCCGTGTGCCGTGTTCCTAATGATGCTTCTGCCTGGATTGAAGCTATTCGGTCTCATATTGCAGATCTAGATGCAACAGCGCAGAAGGGTGATCAGCTCCGGCAGTGGGTTCATGATCATTACATGATCGAAGATCATGCCCAGGAATGGCTGTCTGCATTGACAAGACCTGCCGGTAAGTAATGATGGATGTTCAGGATATCGTTAATACATTACAAGCCTGGTTTAGTGAGGCTGTTGCATGCCAATCATCTGCGCCGGAGCGGGCAGTTGCGCTGTATCAGGAGATTCTGAAAATTGCTCCGGATCATCTTGATTCGTGGGGTAACCTTGCATTGGTATATCAACGCCAGCAAGATGAGCAGGCATTACGCGGATTGATTGGTCAAGCCCCCAAGGATGCTTGCAATCGACTGACCTTGGTATTAGCCGAACTCTTGTTTATGAAAGAAGATTGGCAGGGGGTTATAGATTGCCTTTGGGCATATCCATCCGAGTTGCCTGAGTCTCTGGAAGCGTTGTCTTTACTGGGAAAATCATTTTGTGAGCTAGAGAAATATGACTTGGCTTTTGCTACATATCATAAAGCCTTGTCAATATATCCAGCGTCGATTATTCCGTATTGCCGTTTGGCTGCGCTATGTATTGAACTAGGGCAATATCAGGACGCTTGCCAGTTTGCAGATCAAGCGTGTCAACTAGATTCGGTTGCCGCTGAACCACTCATGCTTCGAGCCCTTGCAGCCCGTTATCTGGATGACTGGGTTTCTGCATCAAGATTGCTAAGACAAGCCTTGGCGCTGGACCCACGCAGCACCGAGCTCTGGTGTGATTATGGAATTGTCCTGCATGGACAGCAAAAATTGCAGCAGGCGCTAGTCGCTTTTGACAATGCGCTGGCACTGCGGCCAGATCATGCGTTATCAAACTGGAACCGAAGTTTAGTTTTGCTTGAGATGGGGCACTACGCAGAGGCATGGCCAGCGTATACTTGGCGATGGCGGGCTGCAATTAACGGCCGTATGCCAGAGCTGAAATCTGCACTCTGGCAAGGCGAATCACTTGATGGCAAACGGATCTTGGTATTCGAAGAGCAGGGTCTGGGAGACTGCCTTCATTTTATTCGTTATGTGCCAATGTTACTTCGCCAGGGGGCGACGGTTTACCTGGATATCCCAAACCCTTTGCACGCCCTGTGCAAACAGACATGGCCTAACGTCCAGTTTGCAGACAAATTTGATGTGCAAACCGAATACCATGTCCCTATCATGAACTTGCCATTGTGGCTAGATAGGGGGGCCAAGCCACTGTGTGACATTCCGTACTTGCAGGTACCGGATACACAGGTGGCAAAATGGTCTGATCTGTTAGCGCCCTACAAAGGCAGACAGCAAGTGCAAATTGGACTAGTGTGGCAAGGTAGCCGCCGCCAAGGTTTTGCGCGCTCAGAATGGCTGGATAACCGCAGAAGCATTCCGCTTTCTTTATTCACACCCCTGGCTGCTGTCCCCAATGTTACTTTTCATAGTCTACAGAAAGGGATTGCACCAGACGTTGATGCTGCACGCCAACTTCAACTGGTAGATTTAACGGTAAATATTGAAGATTTTGCAGATACGGCCGCGTATCTTCAACAACTCGACTTGCTGATTTCTGTCGACACCTCTGTCGTGCATCTTGCAGGGGCGCTCGGTGTGCCGGTGTGGCTCCTTAATCGATATGACTCAGACTGGAGATGGGGCCACAACAGAACAGACTGTGACTGGTACTCGTCTGTTTATCAATTCAGGCAGATATCTTTCGGGGATTGGGGAAATGTCATGAACCGGGTTGCCAATGCATTGAAGCAACAAATGCAGATTGATAAAAAAAGTTAAAAATTTTCCTAAAGTTTTTCAAAGCCGGGTCGATAAAGTATTCAAAGAGCGAGGCAAGTGCCCCTCTCGTGTAAAGCAAATTCGGCCGGTGGCTGAAAAACTGGAGAAAAATCATGGCTCTTATCGTCAATACAAACGTTGCCTCGCTGAATGCCCAACGTAACTTGTCTACTACCAGCTCAGCACTTTCCACTTCCTTGCAGCGTCTGTCATCAGGTTTGCGCATTAACAGTGCAAAAGATGATGCAGCCGGTCTGGCGATTGTTGAAGGGCTGAATTCACGTGTCCGTGGTGACCAGCAAGCGATCCGAAATGCCAATGACGGTATTTCTCTGGCTCAAACTGGTGAAGGTGCACTGGGTCAAATCGGTAATAACTTGCAACGTATCCGTGAGATTGCTGTTCAGGCTTCTAACGGTACAGTAAGTGATACCAACCGCTCGCAGCTTCAAAAAGAGGTTGACCAGCTGACTCAAGAGATTTCACGTATCGTTACTACAACAGAATTTAACGGTACGCACTTGTTTGTAACTGGTGCAGCTGCTAGTGGTATTGCGGCCGCCGGTCTTACATTCCAGGTTGGTTCTGATGGTAGCGCGACTAACCAGGTTACCATTGCATCTGGTGATTTGTTCCTGGCTTCCGGTTTGGGTGGTTCAACTACAGCAACAAGTGGTGGCTTGAACTCATACGCAACTTCTCTGACAGCAACAGGCACTATTAGTGTTCTGAATACTGGTGCAGCTTCTGCAACGATTGCACAAATTGATGCCGACATCGGTATCGTATCAAACTCACGTTCAACCTTCGGTGCGATTCAAAACCGTTTTGAAGCCGTGATTGCAAACTTGCAAAACTATGTCGAGAACCTGTCTGCCTCTCGCAGCCGTATTCAGGATGCTGACTTCGCAGAAGAAACTGCAAAACTGACTCGTAACCAGATTCTGCAACAAGCTGGTACTGCGATTCTGTCACAGGCTAACTCTGTGCCTCAGCAAGCATTGTCCTTGCTCCGTTAAGCAATAGGGTTATAATGAGTTAGCGCCGGAATCGCTGAAAAGGCGATTCCGGCGTTTGTGCTAGGAGAGTTAGTATGGACATTAAGAATCTCACCTCTGTTCTTCCAATGAACACGGTGCCACCAGTCAAAAATAACCAGCCTGATAAGGTGAATGGTGCAACTGCTGCTGGTGTACAAGGTCAAACTCCTCAGGCAGTATCTCAAGCTGATAACCCCAAGGCTGGGCAGCAAAGCAAAGATGCACAGCAAGATGCTCCCAACCAGCAAAGCATGAAAGAAGTTGCTGAGCAGATTAACAAGACCATTCAGAAAATGGCCGCATCCCTGGAGTTATCAATTGATGATGATAGTGGCACAGTAGTATTTAAAGTAATGGACAAAGACACAAAAGAAGTTATTCGCCAGATCCCGTCTGAAGACATGATGGACTTGGCCAAGAGAATAGAAGAGTTTCAAAGTTTGCTAACCAAGCAAAAAGCTTGACTCGGGCGAACAGGCTGAGCGTGTAAAGGACAATATCATGGGTATCTCATCATCTACTGGGCTTATTAGTGGTATTGACACGAACAGTCTTGTGTCGAGTTTGATGTCAGTCGAACGCCAGCCAGAGCTATTATTACAAGCAAAACTTAAAAGTTTTTCTACAACCATTTCTGCTTTAGGCGTAATCACTAGTAGTGTGTCTGGTATCCAAGCTGCCGCAGCTGCTTTAAAAGACAGTAGCAGCTTGAGTTTAAGTGCTTCTACAAGCAGCGATACTAATGTCGCAACTGTCTCCTCCACGGGAAGTGCTGCTACTGGCAATTATAGTCTGAGTGTGTCCCTGTTGGCGCAAGCTAACAAACTGATTACAAAGGTCGCGAACCCCTTTGCCTCAACCTCAGTGGCAATTGCTAATACCGCCGGAAGCTTGCATCTCAGTTCAGGGACCAATGCTTTTGATGTTACGTTGGCGAGTGATTCATCTCTGGAGCAAATCAGGGATGCTATTAATTCCAATAACAATAATACATCTATAGTTGCTTCCATCATTAATGATGGCACAACCAATCGTTTAACACTCACCGCTAAGTCGTCAGGTGCTTCCTCCGGTATTTCCGTCACAAATACCAGCTCCACAGGCGGTGCCGGTCTGGATGTTTTTGATACTACCAAAAGCGCTTATGACACCGTACAAGCAGCACAGGATGCCTCTTTCAAAATTGATGGCATCTCATTTACGCGTAGTACCAATACTTTTTCTGATGTGATTGATGGTGTAACGCTTACACTGAAATCTGCTGATCTTGTTACCCCAAAAACCTCTACATTGGCCATTACAAAAGACGTAGCAGCCATGACCGCCAAGGTTAAAGCATTGGTTGATGCATATAATTCCTTCAAGGGGAATTTCGATACCATGCATTCCAAAGGTGGGCGGCTAGAGGCGGATAATACCTCCCTGACCATCATGAATCAGATGAGATCGGTATTTGGCTCATCGACATCAATTAGTGGTAATAACTACACCTATTTATCTCAGATCGGGATCACCTTTCAGAAGGACGGTTCTCTAGCTTTGGATTCAACGGTGTTATCCAAAGCCATCAATGACAACCCTTCAGCGGTTCAAGGTCTGTTTTCGGATGCAAGTGGTGGATTTGCAAACAAGATTTACAACACGGCGTTTGACATTACCAAGAGTGATGGCTTGATTGCTACACGAACAAATAGCCTAAATAAGCAGAAGGTAGATGCACAAGATCGCATTGATGCCATGGAGTTACGTCTCGTAGATGTTGAAGCAAGATATAAAAAGCAGTTTACGGCGATGGAGACAGCGCTTTCAAAAATTACCCAAATGACAAGCTATATCTCAAGGTTATAATAATGTTCTCATCATCAAGGCTAGGAATATAGTATATGGTGTCACGTGCGCTGGATGCATACCGTAATGTCAATATTGACTCGGCTGTATTATCTGCTTCTCCTGTAGAGCTAATCGTGATGCTATACGATGGTGCCATGGCAGCTATCATGCGTGCCAAGGGTGAGATTGAGCAGAAAAATTTCCCAGCGAAATCTGCTTTGATCTCCAAAGCAACCAATATTGTCGTTGCATTAAGAGGTGCTTTGAATTTGCAGATAGGTGGTGAGTTGGCCCTGAATCTTCAGGATCTCTACCTTTATGTTGAAAAGACTCTGATGGAAGCCAATTTGAAGAATGATCCTGCCCTGCTGGACGAGGCTCATAAGTTATTGGCAGAACTGCGAGGGGCCTGGGAAGAGCTGTCCAAATCAGGTATGACGGGGCAGCAAAAGTCTTCTGGTGACACTACCGCCACTATTAGTTATGGCAAAGTCTAATGTCTGAGTTACTTAAAAAGTGGGATCAGCTACAGCTAATACTAGCTGATCTCGATCTTTTGACCGAGAATAATGCCGGAGATGAGCTGGTCTCTCGCCTGCCAGAATTTTCTGAGTTAATTGATGAGTGCATGGCACTGCCTGCATCAGATAGACCGACTGCATCACAAATCGCTGAAATTGACGCGAAGCTGCAAAAGCTCGCGGTGTTTCTCGCTGCTCGTATGCAAGACTTGGTAGGTGAGAATGAAAGTGCGCAGCAATCTAGAAAACTTCAGCGAGCCTACCATACACCTTAGCTATGGCTGTTCCAGAACAAGCTGGAATGCCCCATCTCGGCGCTATTTCTTTCTATATCAATGATGCTCTGGTGTTACCACCTGACTGACATTCTTCTTGCCCCATTCTGGTGCGAATCGCGCATTCTCATTGAGCACTATGCACTTGCTGTGTGAGTGCTATCTGCATGTTTTCCTGCTTTTCCCTCAAAAATTACCTATAAAAAATTATCCTGTACGGTTTTTCTCGTCAGGTATGGCTTTTGCTTCTACTGACCTATAGCCCTCTGTACATCTGACTATTGGTATGGGTCTTGCCCATAAGGCGTATATACAGTAGCTGTGAATTGCTTAGGTCATATAGAAGAACATTTGTCTGACAGGAACCGATTATGCATGCTTTAACTTTACCCGCTGCACATCTGTTTGATGAAATGCTGTTACCCAGTGGCGTTGTCAGGCCCCATTACCAGCGATTCGCACAATGGCTGCACGAGCAATCCCCCAAAACATTGGCACAAAAACATCAGGAGGCAGATCTGCTGTTCCGACGGGTCGGAATTACCTTTGCGGTTTATGGTGATGAAAGTGGTGCCGAACGCCTGATCCCGTTTGACACCATCCCCCGTATCATTCCGGGCGCTGAGTGGCAGCATCTGGAGGCAGGCTTGCGCCAGCGCGTGTCGGCAATCAATGCATTCTTGCATGATATTTATCACGAGCAGCATATCCTGAAGGCTGGACTAATCCCGGAAGAGCAGGTGTACCAGAATGCTCAGTACCAGCCGGCTATGCAAGGCGTTGCACTCCCGCATCAGATCTATGCCCATATCACCGGGGTAGACATCATCCGTCACAATGATGGGGGGTTTTATGTGCTGGAAGATAACCTGCGAGTACCGTCAGGTGTCTCTTACATGATTGAAGACCGGCGCATGATGATGCGACTCTTCCCGGAGCTCTTCTCCCGTCACACCATTGCACCGGTAGAGCATTATCCAAGTCTCTTGCTAAAAACATTGCGACATGCCACCCATGTGGATGATCCAACCGTCATTGTATTAACGCCGGGGCACTTTAATAGTGCATATTTTGAGCATGCGTTTCTTGCTCAGCAAATGGGGGTAGAGCTGGTCGAAGGGCGTGATTTGTTCGTCAAGAATGACCGTGTCTATATGCGGACGACAGCAGGGCACAAACAGGTAGACGTCATTTACCGGCGGATTGATGATGCCTTTCTGGATCCGTTGGCCTTCCGCGCGGACTCTCTACTAGGGGTGCCGGGCTTATTGTCGGTGTATCGCAATGGCAATGTTGTGCTAGCCAATGCCATCGGCACCGGTGTTGCGGATGACAAATCCATCTACCCGTATGTTCCGGACATGATTCGTTTTTATTTAAGTGAAGAGCCCATTCTTAACAATGTCACTACATGGCAATGCCGAAAGCCGCAAGAAATGGACTACGTTCTTGCGCATCTATCGGAGCTGGTGGTGAAAGAAGTGCATGGAGCTGGCGGGTACGGGATGCTCATTGGACCGACAGCCTCCAAACAGGAACTGGAAGATTTTCGGGTAAGGATCAAGTCTAATCCGTCCAATTACATCGCTCAGCCCACATTGTCTCTTTCTAGCTGTCCAACGTTTGTAGATTCCGGTATTGCACCGCGTCATATCGATTTAAGGCCTTTTGTACTGACAGGCAGAGAAATCACCATGGTGGCAGGCGGGTTGACGCGGGTGGCACTGAAAAATGGTTCGCTAGTGGTGAATTCATCACAAGGTGGTGGCACAAAAGATACTTGGGTTCTGGAGGATTAAGCATGTTAAGTAGAACTGCATCACACTTATTCTGGATGTCCCGTTATCTTGAACGGGCAGAGAACCTCGCGCGCATGCTGGACGTCAGTTTTACGCTATCACTGCTGCGTCAAAAAAGCTGGGATACCACTTTGGAAATTTCCGCTCCGCTGTCTACCACCGGGACACTGGCGATGTACCAGGAAAAGCATGGCTCAGTCACCCCGGAGGCTCTGCTGCATTTCCTGGCATGGGATCAAGACAATCCTGCCAGTATTTTGTCTTGTCTGAAGAACGCGCGAGAAAACGCCCACGCGGTCAGGGGGCAGATTACCTCGGAGATGTGGGAGAACATCAATGCTACCTGGCTTGAGGTCAGAAAGCTCGCACTCAATCAATCCCAGAACCCAGGGCAGTTTTTTGAATGGGTCAAAGAACGCTCACATCTGTTTCGAGGTGTCACCTACGGCACCATTTTGCGAAACCAGGCCTATTCATTTATCCGGTTAGGGACATTCCTCGAGCGTGCAGACAACACCGCTCGTATTCTGAATGTTAATTCACACCTTATTCAACCGGCAGACTACAACAAGGCACCAGACTTTTATCACTGGAGCGCACTCCTGAAGTCCATTTCTGCCTTTGAGTCCTATCAGCAAATCTATCGGGAAGAAATTACCCCGGCAACCGTCAGTGAATTACTTATTTTGCGCAAGGACATGCCTCGTGCGCTGCTTGCCTGCATGAACGAACTGCATACCATTTTCGAGTTTATTCAGGGTGAAAATGGCCGGCTAGCCAAGCGTAAAGTTGCTGAAGTGTGTGCTCGATTAGGGTATACCGATATACAAGAAGTATTCGATGAAGGTTTGCAGAACTGGCTCGGTCGTTTTCTGAAGGATATCCAAGAGATAGGAGACTTGATCCATGTGGCCTACCTTGATGCGGCATAACATGTCATGGCGTCATGCCAGACACGCAAATCCTCAAAGGAGAATGTATGTTGCTCAAGATCCGGCATGAAACTATATATACATACAGTAGCCCGGCGCTGCTCAGTACACAGTATCTGCGGTTGTTGCCCCGGAATGGGCCTTTGCAACAAGTCAGTAACTGGACGCTGGAAACGCCAATGCCCTGGTTTATCACCAAAGACATGTTCCAGAATTCGGTTGCCGTGCTGACGGTTGATAAGCCGCATACAGAAATCCGCATTGTTGCAGAGGGTGTTGTTGATGTGGTTCGGGACGGGCTTGCCACAGAACCTGATATTCCGCTGTTACCTTTGGGGTGGTTCCTGCGGGATACTGCACTGACTTGTCCGGATAATGCGCTTCGAGAGCTTGCGGAAGAATTTGCAGGTGTAATCAGCCAGAATCATCAAATGGGACTGGAGCAATTGTCCGCCCGCATTCTGGAATATATGCCATATCAGTCTGGTGTGACGGATGTTGCCACCTCCGCAAGCGAAGCTCTGGCCAAAGGCAGTGGTGTTTGTCAGGATCATACCCATGTGTTCTTAACCGTCTGCCGTCTGTTAGGTTTGCCTGCCCGTTATATTAGTGGCTACCTCCATGCAGTAGACGATAGTTCGCATGTCGCAACGCATGCCTGGGCGGAGGTCCGTCTCGAGGACGGCTGGCACGGCTTTGATATCAGCAACGGCAACCGTCCGGGGGAAACCCATGTACAGCTGGCGATCGGTCTGGATTATATGGATGCGTGCCCTGTCAGGGGGGTAAGGCGGGGAGGGGCTGATGAAAGCCTGAAGGCGGTTGCGCAAGTCTGGCAACTGAACGAGTAAAACAAGCATTTGATGCTGCACCCAAAAAGCCACCTTCGGGTGGTTTTTTGCATTTGCAGGGCCCGGTTCACGTGACAGTGCTTTGGGTGTTAAAATTCTGCTAAAATAATTTCCCAATATAAACAGTGGTTTATTGTGAATTTGGAGTGAATTTGCAGAAGATGTCGTCAAAAGGAGTTGACGGTTGTGGAGATGGTGCGTATAGTTCGCATCTCTGCTGCTGACGCAGACGACGAAACGAAGCGATTAATCGCTGAGTTTACGAAAGTTTGAAGTTGGTTGCAACTGCTCTTTAACAAACGAACAACCGATAAGTGTGAGTGCTTGTTTCGGACAAAGACCTTCGGGTCTGCAAAGAAATAAGTGCTTACACAGTCAAGAAAAGAAATTTTTTTGAGTGTACGTAAGCCAGTTTTAAAGATTGAACTTAAGAGTTT
>NZ_AQXU01000016.1 GCF_000376945.1 Leeia oryzae DSM 17879 | reverse complement strand
TAACCGTGGATATTGCGGTTGTTGGTTGACGCTGTGTGAAGTGGATATAATTTAGACCTGAAAAGAATTACTTCTTCCGTTTTTAGTGGTGAGTGATGAAGATCACTTGCTGCGTGACAAGTTACGCTTGGCAGCCATAGCGCGTTGGACCCACGCCTTCCCATTTCGAACAGGACCGTGAAACGACGTAGCGCCGATGATAGTGAGCATTGCGCTTGTGAAAGTAGGACACTGCCGGGCACCCCACAGGAAGCCCCTGATCTGACGATCAGGGGCTTTTTACGTTTGGGGAAGAGAAAACACCGAGCCAAAAATTCCGAGTGGAAGACCGCAAACCCTCCACAAACACTTCCTGCCATTCAGACTGCTGTCATTGCGCGCCTGATACACATCCCCCTGTCAACTGACTCATGCGAGTGCGACCAGGGCCTGACGCGCCCAGGCGGCGAAGGCCTCGGGGGCGAGGAGTGGGGATGGGGCTTCGCTATTCAGTAAGGGATCTCCTGCGGGAGTTGCCGGATCTCCATGGTGGCGGTGCCGGTGTCGTCCACGCTTTGCAGTAGCACCGGGAAGCCCCACAGGTTGGTGAAATGCTGTAGCGTCTGCTGGCTGCCGTTACCCAGCGGGCGACGCAGGTGTTGCTGGTGGCGAAGCATCAGGCTTCTGTCGCCTCTGATATCGACTGACCACACCTGAATATTTGGCTCATTTTCCGATAGATTATATTGGCTTGCCAGTGTCTTGCGGATGTAGCGGTAGCCGCTTTCATCATGAATGGCGCTGACCTCGATCTTGTCGGACTGATCATCATCCAGAATGCTGAACATGCGGAAGTCTCGCATCAGTTTGGGCGACAGGAACTGGCCGATAAAACTCTCGTCCTTGAAGTTGCGCATAGCAAAGTTGAGGGTTTTGACCCAGTCGCTGCCTGCGAAGTCAGGGAACCAGTATTTGTCTTCGTCAGTGGGGTGTTCGCATATTCTGCGGATGTCGGTGTACATGGCAAACCCGAGTGCATACGGGTTAATGCCGGAGTACCATTTGCTGGTGACTGGCGGTTGGTAGACCACGTTGGTGTGTGACTGCAGGAACTCCATCATGAAGGAGTCTTCAAGGCGTCCTTGATCATAGAGGGTATTGAGCAGGGTGTAATGCCAGAAGGTGGCCCAACCTTCGTTCATGACCTGTGTCTGGCGCTGGGGGTAGAAGTACTGTGCCAGCTTGCGGACGATGCGAATGATTTCACGCTGCCATGATTGTAGCAGCGGGGCATTCTTTTCCAGGAAGTAGAGCAGGTTCTCTTGCGGCTCGGAAGGGAAACGTGCGGCTTCTTGCGCTTGTGCTTGTGCCGCCTGCCGGGGCAGGGTTCGCCACAGGTCATTAACCTGGGTTTGCAGGTACATTTCACGGTCTGCCTGGCGCGAGGCTTCTTGCGCTAATGAGAGCTTCTGCGGCCGTTTATAGCGGTCTACTCCATAGTTCATCAGTGAGTGGCAGGCATCCAGCAGGTATTCGACAGCATCAATACCATGGCGCTGTTCGCACTCGGAAATATAGTTTTTGGCATACACCAGATAGTCGATGATGGATGAGGCATCGGTCCAGGTCTTGAACAGATAGTTGTTTTTAAAGAATGAGTTATGGCCATAGGCGGCATGGGCAATCACCAGGGCCTGCATGGTCATGGTGTTTTCTTCCATGAGGTAGGCGATGCAGGGATTGGAGTTGATCACGATTTCGTAAGCCAGCCCCATCTGACCGCGCTTGTAGGATTTTTCCGTACTCAGGAAATGTTTGCCGAATGACCAGTGGTGGTAGTTGACGGGCATGCCGACGGATGCGTAGGCATCCATCATCTGTTCGGATGTAATGATCTCAAGCTGGATGGGGTAGGTATCCAGTTTGAAGTCTTTGGCGACCTGCCGGATGGCAAGGTGGTAGTCTTCGATCAGCTCGAAAGTCCAGTCGGAAGGTGCCGGGAGTTTTTGGGTGTCCATACTCACCTCCATGATCAAGCATGCTTTTTCTGAAATAGTTTCCTGAACACCGGATAAATGTCGGCGGGCTCACGGATTTTTTGCATGGCAAAGAAGGCGTGCTTTTCTGTCAGTTTGACGTATTCGTGCCAGAGATTTTGTTCTGGTCCATCCGTGATTTCGATATAGGCAAAGTACTGTACGAGCGGCAGGATTTTTTCATCCAGCAGTTGCCGGCAGGCTGGGGAGTCATTGTCCCAGTTGTCGCCATCTGAGGCTTGGGCGGCATAGATATTCCATTCTGCCTGGGAATAGCGCTCTTCCATGATCTGCTGCATCAGTTTCAGGGCGCTGGATACGACTGTGCCGCCGGTTTCTCTGGAATGGAAGAAGTTTTCCTCGTCCACTTCGGTGGCCTGGGTGTGATGGCGGATAAACACCAGCTCGATCTTTTCGTACACCCGTTGCAGGAACAGGTAGAGCAGGATGAAGAACCGTTTGGCCATTTCCTTGCGGGATTCATCCATGGAACCAGACACGTCCATGATACAGAACATGACGGCTTTGCTGCTCGGTCTGGGTTGCATGGTGCGATTGCTGTAGCGCAGGTCGAGCGGGTCGAGAAATGGCAGGTGTGCCAGTTTCTTTTTGAGCAGGTGAATTTTCTGCTCGATACCTTTTTGTTCTGCTTCCATTAACGCGCATTCAGGGTTTTCCTGATCTTCCGCCAGTTGTGCTTCCAGCTCGTGGAGCTGGCTGCGCAATGGTCCGCCAAGCGTCAGGCGTCTGCCCATGGCTTGTTTGAGAGAGCGGATCACATGGATGTTGGTGGGGGTGCCGTCCGTGGCAAACCCGGCCCGTACCGGCTTCATCTCTTCCATGGAGGCCAGTTGGGTTTTCACCAGATTCGGAAGGGCCAGGTCATCAAACAGGAAGTTGAGGAACTCTTCCCGACTGAGCTGGAACTGGAATGCGTCTTCGCCTTCTCCTTCGTTGCTGGCTTTGTTGCCTGAGCCTTGACCGCTGCCACCTTGCGGGCGATTGAACTTGTCTCCTTTGATATATTCTTCGTTACCTGGGTGCACACGCTCCCAAACCCCTCCATGTCCATGCGTGAAGGTGGGTTCGGACAGGTCTTTGACCGGAATGGATACGTTTTCTCCGTTATCAATGTCAGTGATGCTGCGACCCTTGATGGCATCGTTGACGGCATCTTTAATCTGTTGGCGGTAACGTCGGAGAAAGCGCTCCCGGTTGACCGCACTGCGGTGTCTGCCATTCAGGCGTCTGTCTATCAGATAAGACATCCTGTTTCTCCTTGCCCATCAGTTGGAGGTTGGGCGGGTAGCCCAACCCCTGCTATTTCCTGGAACAGGCTGGTCGTTTGTTATCAGGATGATTTCCTTACACGAAGGTACCATTCGCACAGCAGGCGAACCTGTTTGGCGGTGTAGCCTTTGTCGACCATGCGGTTGACGAAGTTTTCGTGTTTGCGCTGATCTTCTGCACTGGCCTTGGCATTGAAGCTGATGACCGGCAGCAGGTCTTCGGTATTGGAGAACATTTTTTTCTCGATCACTACCCGGAGTTTTTCGTAACTGGTCCAGAGCGGATTTTTGCCGCCATTGCTGGCGCGTGCGCGCAGGACGAAATTGACGATCTCGTTACGGAAGTCTTTCGGATTGCTGATCCCTGCCGGTTTTTCAATTTTCTCCAGTTCGTTATTCAGGGCCGAGCGATCAAAACTTTCTCCGGTGTCCGGATCACGGTATTCCTGATCCTGAATCCAGAAGTCCGCAAAGGTGACGTAGCGGTCGAAAATGTTCTGGCCGTATTCGGAGTAGCTTTCCAGGTAAGCGGTCTGGATTTCTTTGCCGATGAACTCGACATACCTGGAGGCCAGATACTCTTTGATGAAGCTGATATAGCGTTGCTCGACTTCTGGCGGGAACTGTTCACGTTCGACGTTACGTTCCAGCACGTAGAGCAGGTGGACAGGGTTGGCCGCCACTTCGGTATGGTCATAGTTAAAGACTTTGGACAGCACCTTGAACGCCCAGCGGGTGGAGATGCCGGTCATGCCTTCATCGACACCGGCAAAGTCCCGATACTCTTGCAGGGATTTTGCACGTGGGTCGGTGTCCTTGAGGTTCTCACCATCGTACACCTGCATTTTGCTGTAGATGCTGGAGTTTTCTGGCTCTTTCAGCCGGGTCAGCACAGAAAACTGCGCCATCATTTGCAATGTGCCGGGGGCGCATGGTGCTTTGGCCAGGGATGAATTGCGGATGAGTTTTTCGTAGATCTTGGCTTCTTCCGAGACCCGCAGGCAATAAGGCACCTTGACGATATAGATCCGGTCGAGGAAGGCCTCGTTGTTTTTGTTGTTCTTGAACATTTTCCATTCTGACTCATTGGAGTGGGCCAGAATGATGCCGTCGAACGGAATGGCACCAAAGCCTTCCGTGCCTTTGAAGTTGCCTTCCTGTGTGGCGGTTAACAGTGGATGCAGCACCTTGATAGGGGCTTTGAACATCTCGACAAACTCCATCAGCCCTTGGTTGGACAGGCACAGCCCGCCAGAGTAACTGTAGGCGTCCGGATCGTCTTGCGAATAGTGTTCCAGCTTGCGGATGTCGACCTTGCCGACCAGAGAGGAAATGTCCTGGTTGTTTTCATCACCTGGTTCGGTTTTGGAAATACCGATCTGACGCAGTACGGACGGATAGCGTTTGACGACCCTGAACTGGCGGATATCGCCACCGAATTCTTGCAGCCGTTTGACCGCCCATGGCGAGAGGATCTTGTTCAGGTAGCGGCGTGGAATGCCATAGTCTTCTTCCAGAATGGCTGCATCTTCTTCTGCCTGGAAGAGCCCGAGGGGAGACTCATTGACCGGGCTGCCTTTGAGTGCATAGAAGGGGACTTGCTCCATCAGCTGTTTGAGCTTTTCCGCGATAGAGCTTTTACCCCCGCCGACTGGGCCTAGCAGGTAGAGGATTTGTTTGCGTTCTTCCAGGCCTTGTGCTGCATGCCGGAAGTAGGCAACCACTTGCTCGATGATGTCTTCAGCACCATAAAAGTCGGTGAAGGCAGGATAGAGTTTAACCAGACGGTTGGCAAACAGACGGGAGAGGCGATGGTCTTTGCGGGTATCGACCAGTTCAGGTTCGCCGATGGCTTTCAGCATGCGCTCGGCAGCCGTGGCGTACGCTAAAGGGTCTTGTTTGCACAGGGCGAGGTATTCCTCGAGGCTGTATTCTTCTTCCCGTGTCCGTTCAAACCGGCTGGAAAAACTGCTGAAGATGTCCATGGCGTTCTCCTCGTGTGAAACGTGAGTGCTTGTTACTTAGTCAAACATGTCTGGTTGAAATTCCCTTGTGGTCTGTTTTATTTCTTATTTGAGGTATAGCACAGGAATGCGCCTTTATCTTGCGTCTGTCAGATTAAATTTTGTGCCAATCCCGGCAGAATGCAAGGGGGTTGAATAATATACCCTATGGGGGTATATTGGAGTTGTCTTCAATTTGAAAGCAAACAGATGACTGAGCATGTTTCTCTACCGGTAGAAGGCATGACGTGTGCCGCCTGTGCGGGTCGCATAGAGCGTGTACTGAACAAAAAGTCAGGTGTTTCTGCCAATGTCAGCTATGCCAATGAGTCGGCTGAAGTGGATTTTGACCCCGGTGTCATCACCCTTGATCAGGTGGTGGAAGCGATACATAAATCTGGCTATGCAGTGCGTGCAGAGCATAAACAGTGGCAGGTGGATGGCCTGGACGAGCCGGCCGGTGAACAGCGGCTTCGCAACGGACTGGCATCGCTGACGTTATCGGATATCCAGATTAACCGTGCCGATTCGACCTTGTCGGTGGCGTATATTCCGGCGCTGGTGACAGAAGAACTGATCGAGCGCCAGTTAAAGAAAAACGGATTTGTGGCGACCCGGCTGCAAGCCCGGCAAACCGGGTTGCCTGCCCGCCAGTACCTTGAACTGGCTGGTGCCATTCTGGCGACCATTCCTTTCTTGCCCAGCATGGCGGGCATGCTGCTTGGCCGCATGGACTGGATGTTGCCGGTGTGGTTGCAGTGGGCGCTGGCAACCATTGTACAGGTCTGGATTGGAGCGCGGTTTTACCGGGGTGGCTGGCATGCCCTGAAAAACGGGGCTGCCAACATGGATGTGCTGATCGCGCTGGGGACCAGCATGGCGTACGGCTATTCAGTCTGGTTATGGCTGGGGGAGTCCAACCCGCACGGCTATTTTGAAGCAAGTACCATGATCCTGACGCTGGTGTTGCTGGGCAAGGTACTGGAGCAGCGCGCCAAGCGGCAAACGCGGGCAGCTTTGCAGGCGCTGTTGTCGCTGCAACCGGATAACGCGCTTTGCTGGGATGAAGCGCAACAGGATTGGCGCCCGGTACCGATTGCCGACATCCGCCAAGGAGCGCGTCTGTTGTTAAGGCATGGCGATGCGGTGGCGGTGGACGGTAAAGTGATTTCGGGCGAGGCAGCCATTAACGAGTCGATGCTCACTGGGGAGAGTCTGCCGGTTGCCAAGGCAGCGGGTAGCCCGGTCTTTGCCGGTACCGTGGTGACAGTGGGCAATCTGGAATATGAAGCTGAACGGGTTGGCCCGGCTACCCGACTGGCCAATATCATCCGTCTGGTGAGCGAGGCACAAGGGTCCAAGGCGCCAGTGCAACGGTTTGCCGATCAGGTCTCGGCCTGGTTTGTGCCGGTGATCGTGATGCTGGCGATTCTGACGTTTATGGTCTCTGGCTGGTGGTATGGTAACTGGCATGCGGCGGTGATACCGGCGGTATCGGTACTGGTGATAGCGTGTCCGTGTGCGCTTGGGTTGGCGACACCGACGGTCATGATGGTGGGCGTCGGGCATGCCGCGAGACATGGGGTACTGTTTCGGGAAGCGGCGGCGCTGGAAAAGACCGGGGGTATACAGGTGCTTGCCGTCGACAAGACCGGCACGCTGACGGAAGGCAAGCCGGTGGTGATGCATCTGGAAAGCTGGTCGAACGAGGTGAGTCTGGATCAGCTGCTGTTGTGGGTAGCGAGTGTTGAACGCGGGGCAAATCACCCGCTGGCAGCAGCCGTATTAGCTCACGCAGAGGCGCGCCAGCTGGCATTATTGCCGGCCGAGACGATTCACCAGATTGCCGGCAAGGGGGTAGAAGGTACATTGAAGGTGAACGGAAAACCGTTACGCTTGCTGGTGTCTGCGCCGGACGAGGCGCTGCTGAATGAGACGCAGCAGGCACAGATCCGGGCGTGGCAGGCCAGTGGTTGTTCCGTGATGGTGGCAATGGATATGGATCGTCAGGTGGCGCTGGGGGCGCTGGGGCTGGCTGACCCGATCCGGCCGGATGCCGCTGCGGCAGTGGCTGCATTGCAGTCTCGCCAAATCCAGGTGGTGATGCTGACCGGGGACAATCCGGTGACGGCCCAGGCGATTGCTGCCCTGGCTGGCATTACGCAGTTTGAGGCCGGCTTGTCCCCACAGGGAAAGGCGGATTATATCTTGCAGTTGAAGGCGCGCGGTTTGCGGGTTGGCATGCTGGGAGACGGTATTAATGATGCCCCGGCGCTGGCGACAGCGGATATCGGTTTTGCTGTGGCGAGCGGCAGTGATGTCGCCCGGGAAACCGGTGATGTGACCCTGATGTCTGCAGATCTGATGGCGGTGATACGGGCGGTGGATCTGTCTCGTGCCGTGATGCGCAAAATCTGGCAGAACCTGTTTTTTGCGCTTATCTATAATGTGCTGGGGATTCCGCTGGCCATGTTCGGGATGCTGAACCCGGTGTGGGCGGCGGCGGCAATGGCGCTCAGTTCGGTGTCTGTGGTCAGTAACTCGTTGTTGCTGCGCCGCTGGAAGCCGGTTAGTGAATGATGTAAGACCTTTGATGTGTTGATGAATGTGAACAAGGAGAAAATGACATGACTGATGTAACCCTGAAAATTGAAGGCATGACATGCGGTGGTTGTGTGGCCAGCGTGAAGCGCGTACTGGAAGCTGAAGCCGGTGTATCGGCCGTGGTGGTTAGCCTGGAGAAAAAGCAGGCAGACCTGCAACTGGATACGGCTGCCAATTCGGTAGAGCATCTGGTTTCTGCCATTGAAGACGCAGGCTACGATGTCGTCCGCTGAGTTGCCGGAGCAGGCAGTAGGGGAGGATGGCTGCTGTCATACCGAGCGCAGTACCATTCAGCCCGCCAAGGACGTGCTGCTCAAGCGCCTGAACCGTGTGGAGGGGCAGGTCCGCGGGATTGCCAGAATGATTGAAGAAGACCGTTACTGCATTGATATCCTGACCCAGGTCAGTGCGGTGCGGTCGGCGCTGGATGCCGTGGCTCAGCAGCTGCTGACGGACCATACGCGGGGTTGCGTGACCCGTGCGATTGAACACGGGGAAGGCCAGCAGGCCATTGATGAGCTGCTGGCCACCATCGGGCGCTGGATGAAATGAGACCGCCTGATTTAGCGCTTCATCTTATAAATACATGACCAAACTGTCTTTGTGGGTCTGGCCTGGCATGCTAGAGTCACCGGGTATGCTTATGTGCTAAGACCCACAAGGAGACAGTGAATGAAGTTTGATACGCTTGCAGTGCATGGCGGGTATAGCCCGGATCCGACCACCAAAGCCGTGGCGGTACCAATTTACCAGACGACCAGCTTTGCGTTTGACAGTACCCAGCATGGCGCGGACCTGTTCGACCTGAAGGTGCAGGGGAACATCTATACCCGCATCATGAACCCGACGACCTCTGTGCTGGAGCAGCGCATTGCGGACTTGGAAGGCGGTATTGGTGCGCTGGCATTGGCTTCTGGTCAGGCTGCCATTACCTATGCGATCCAGACCATTGCCGAAGCGGGCGATAACATCATTGCGACCAGTACCTTGTATGGGGGCACTTATAACCTGTTTGCCCATACCCTGCCGCAGTACGGTATTGACGTGCGGTTTGTAGATTATCGCGACCCGGCTGCCGTGGCCAAACTGATTGATGACCGTACCAAGGCGGTGTATGTGGAGTCCATTGGCAACCCGCTCGGTAACGTGGTGGATTTTGCCGCTTTTGCCGAGGTCGCCCATGCCCACGGGGTGCCGCTGATTGTGGATAACACCGTAGCCACACCTTACCTGACCCGGCCGTTTGAGCACGGTGCCGACATTGTCGTGCATTCGCTGACCAAGTATCTGGGCGGGCATGGCACCAGCATTGGCGGTGCCATTGTGGATAGCGGCAAGTTCCCTTGGGCAGAACACAAAGCCCGTTTCAAGCGGCTGAACGAACCCGATGTGTCTTACCACGGCGTGGTATATACGGAAGCTTTGGGCGCTGCTGCGTATATTGCGCGTGCCCGCGTGGTGCCTTTGCGTAACATGGGTGCGGCCATTTCTCCGTTTAACAGTTTCCTGATCTTGCAGGGGATCGAGACGCTGGCATTGCGGATGGACCGTCATGTGGAGAATGCCTCGCGTGTGGCCGAGTTCTTGAAGGGCCATCCCAAGGTGGCGTGGGTCAACTATGCCGGTTTGGCGGGGCATGAATCCAAGGGGCTGATTGACAAGTATTTCGGGGGCAAGGCTTCTGGCTTGCTGACGTTTGGTGTCAAGGGTGGCCGCGATGCTGGCGGGCGTTTCCAGGACGCGCTGAAACTGATTACCCGACTGGTGAATATCGGGGACGCCAAGTCTCTGGCGTGCCACCCAGCCTCTACCACTCACCGTCAGCTAAACCCGGCGGAGCTGCAGAAAGCTGGCGTGACGGAAGACATGGTCCGATTGTCGATTGGCATCGAGCACATTGATGACATTCTGGAAGATCTGGATCAGGCACTGGCCGTGAGCTGATATTGACTGGTCGCCCCAAAGAAAACCGCCCCATGTGTAACCACATGGGGCGGTTTTTTATGCATTTCTGCACATTGCGTCCAATCTGCTAGCAGTCGGTCAGTCTGGCTGACGCTTGACCGGGTTGGGCTTGATCGGGAACCTGGCTGGTTGAACGGCCAGCAACTGGTCTGACGGCACCGGGCAGGGCTCGTGCATCAGGTGTGCCGCCAGAATTTCTCCAGCAAGCGGTGCCGTAATCAGGCCGCGTGTACCGTGGGCCACACTGGTGAACAACCCGGGCAGCCAGGGCAGCTCGGATACCTGAAACTGTTCCAGCGGCTGGGTAATTTTTCTGGGGGTGATGATTTGGCCGATATCTGCCACCGGGCCGATAATCGGCGTGTAGTCTGGCGTGACCGCACGATATGCGGCTCGCCCGCCCAAACCTGCCGGGTCTTTGCCAGCGGTCAGCTCTGCAACCAGCTGGTCGCCCTGCAGTGCCTGATAGGCGTTGTCGCTCAGATCTTTCAGGGTAGCTAGGTTTTCCAGATGGCCCGCCTGCGTGACAGTCAGGTCGGTGGCTCTGGGTTCAAAAGTCGCCCCCATGGCATGCTGGTTGTCTCTGGCAGGGGCCAGATATCCCTCTGCACAAATTACAGTGTTGAGCTGACGGCTGGCTGCAGTGGCCGGCAAATAACTGACCTGGCCTTTCAGGGTTCTGACCGGCAAGTGGCTGGTCTGCATGATCTCAAGGCATTCATTGGCACTGGCCAGAATTACCACGGGTGCCGTTGCGACCAGTGTTTCTCCGGCAAATGCCTGCCATTCGTCCCCTTCGCGTTGCAAGCGGGTGATGCGGGTATGGGTTTGAATCCGGATATGCGGGTGAGTGGTGGCGTGCTGGCACAAGGCTGGCGGATGCACCCAGCCCGCCTTGGGGTAAAACAGCCCCTCACGCGACTGGGGAATGCCTGCAATCTGGCTGGCTTCGGCTGCACTCACCTGTCGCATCAGGCTGTCTGGCAAGCCGAGGGCGGTCAAGCCCTGAATACGTTCGGCTTCTTCCTCATTAAAAGCCAGTTGAATGACACCGCAGGGCCGCCAGTTGGGTGTGCCTTCTGCGGTGTCTTGCGGCAGCCATTGCTGAACCCAGCGCTGGCTGTATTGCAACCCGCCCAGAATCAGCTGGGCCAGCGTGCCCATTTTGGGTGCCAGCCGCGCATAGAGTACGCCGGCGGCATTGCCCGACGCTGCACGGGCCAGGCCATCTCTGGCCTCTATCAGGGTAATCTGCCAGCCACGTCTGGCAAGGCTATGGGCGATGCTACTGCCGGCCATGCCGCCACCAATCACCAGTGCTTCCTGACGTGCTGGCAAAGGCAGATGTTGCCGGAAACTACTGACCCAGCCGTGGTTGCCGGCCGGTTTTTCTTGCAGATAACCGGCACTCATCTCGCGCTTGGGGCCATGCCCCGGCACCTTTTTCACGTCAAACCCTTGTGCTTTTAATCCTCTGCGGACACTGCCGGCACTGGTAAAGGTGGCAAAGGTGCCCCCCGGTTTGGTCAGGCGCCCGACTTGCTCTAGGATGGTATCTGACCACATTTGCGGGTTTTTGGAAGGCGCAAAGCCATCCAGGAACCAAGCGTCTACCATGGCGTCCAAACGGGGCAGGGTTTCGTTGGCGTCGCCGATCAGCAAGGTCAGCGTCAGGTTGGTTTTGCCCGGATGCAGTCGGTGGAAGCCCGGAGCAAAGTCTTCCCAGACAGTGGTTAGTTCAGCCGCCAGGCTGGCCAGTTCTGGCCAGGCGGCCAGGGCTTGCTGTAGTTCTGTTTTGCTGAGCGGGTAGGCCTCGGTGCTGACAAAGTGCAAAAAGGCACCGGCCGGTGCTGTTTGCTGCCACAGTTGCCACGCTGCCAGAAAGTTCAGTCCCGTGCCGAACCCATTTTCTGCAATGGTGAAGTGCTCACCAGGGGCAAGGGCGGCAAACCGTTCTGCCAGTTGATTATGCCGCAAATAGACATGCCGGGTTTCATCCAGCCCGGATTCGCGCGAGAAGTAGACATCGCCAAACCTGGATGAAAAAGGTTGGCCATCTTGCCAGTCGAGAGTGGTCATGACATTACAGAAAAATGGAATTGGGCAGATTATAACGATGGAAACCCGTTTCGCTCTGGATGCACATCAAAATTGTGCGCGGTTTTTAAGTTTTCTTTAAGAATCTTCGGGCATCATGTCAACCTGACCCACCATGTAACCCGTTAGACAGTGACCCGTTAGTCTAATAACTTTGTACAACCGTTATTTGTTTGCGTACCATAGCGCTCAATTCAGTCAGATGACTTACTTCAGGATATACGCTTTACATGAAGCCAAATTCAGCTTGTAACCGTGTTTTTTCCCATCGGTTTGGCCCTGTGGCCATTCTGGTATTGCTGCTGGTGGCCGTATCGATGGTCACCCGGGTGGCATTGATGTTCTATGCCGGCAAGGAAATGGACTGGGGTGTCATGAACCTGGTCCGCATTTTTGGTATCGGTCTTTTTTATGATCTGGTGGCCAGCAGCTATTTCATGGTACCGCTGGTGATTTACCTCTGGTTACTGCCAGACAAGGTATACCGGCATCGCTGGCATAAGCCATGGTTACATTTCAGCTTTATGGTGATGAGCTATATCCTGGTGTTCAATGCCGCTTCCGAGTGGGTGTTCTGGGGTGAGTTTGGCTCCCGGTTCAACTTTATTGCGGTCGATTACCTACTGTACACGCAAGAAGTAATCCGTAACATCATGGAGTCTTACCCCGTTGGCAAGATTCTGTCCGGACTGACGTTGATTGCGCTGGG
Source organism: Leeia oryzae DSM 17879 (assembly GCF_000376945.1). GTDB lineage: Bacteria > Pseudomonadota > Gammaproteobacteria > Burkholderiales > Leeiaceae > Leeia > Leeia oryzae. The sequence continues at coordinate 147,774 of NZ_AQXU01000016.1, read as the reverse complement.
TCTGTGGTGGGTGGCCAGAAAGCCGATCAATCGTTCGCTGACCGAGCCCAGCCGCTTTGTGCCGAGAACTGTGGTGGCAATTGCACTGCTGGTGCTGCCAGCCTTGTCTTTTTACCTGGTCACCAACAAATACAAAGAGCAAAGCGAGAACACGGTCGTCAACCAGCTGGCGGGGAACGGGATTTATGAGTTTTTCTCGGCCAACCGCAATAACGAGCTGGATTACGCCACGTTCTATGCCAATCGTCCCAACGAGGTGGTGTTCAAGCACTTGAGACAGTTGCTGCAAACGCCGGACGCACATTTCATCAGCGATGATCCATTCAATCTGGCGCGTGAAATCCGCCATACCGGTCCGGAGCAAAAGCTGAATGTGGTGCTGATCTCGATCGAAAGCATGTCGGCTGACTTCATGGATACCTTCGGCAATAACCAGCACATTACGCCGGTGCTGGATGATCTGGCGAAGAAAAGCCTGCTGTTTACCAATCTGTATGCATCGGGCACCCGTACGGTGCGCGGTCTGGAAGCCTTGTCCCTGTCCTTGCCACCGACCCCCGGCCAAAGCATTGTGCGCCGTCCGGATAACGAGAACCTGTTCTCGCTGGGTTATGTGTTCAAGCAAAAAGGGTACGATAGCCAGTTCCTGTACGGCGGTTATGGTTACTTTGACAACATGAACCAGTTCTTTAGCAGTAACAGCTACCGTGTGGTGGATCGTACTGCTTTGTCCAAAGAGGATATCCACTTCGAGAACGTCTGGGGGGTTGCAGATGAAGACCTGTTTACCCTGTCGCTGCGGGAGATGGATCAGGCGGTTGCCAGTGGCAAGCCGTTCTTCTCTCACATCATGACGGTCAGCAATCATCGGCCGTATACCTATCCGGAAGGGCGGATCGATATTCCGCCTACGGCTAAATCCCGCGAAGGTGGCGTAAAATACACTGACTGGGCTATCGGTGATTTTCTGCGTCGTGCCAGCAAGAAGCCATGGTTCGACAATACGGTGTTTGTGATTACCGCTGACCATTGTGCTGCCAGTGCCGGTAAAACTGCCATTCCGGTTAACCGCTACCATATTCCAATGATGATCTATTCGCCCAAGCATATTCAGCCCGGGAAAATGGAGCGTCTGATGGGGCAGATCGATATTGCACCTACCTTGCTGGGTATGCTGAATTTCAGCTATACCAGTCATTTCTTCGGTTACGACATCAACCAGCTCGAGCCTGGCCGCGAACGCCTGTTGATGGGTACCTATCAGGATGTGGCGCTGATCCGTGATGGCAAGATGGCGATTCTGTCACCACGCCGTCAGGTAAAAGAAGACAAACCGAATTTTGCCGATGGTTCGGCAGACCCGCTACCGATCGAACCCGCGCTGGTGGATGAAACCATCGACTGGTATCAGGGGGCGAGTGAAGTGTTCCGTCGCAAGCTATCCCGTCATACCCCGTGATAAAATGCAGGGAGGCTCAACGTTGAGCCTCCCTTATTTTTAGCAGTAGACAAGGTTTTCTGATGCGTGATACCCCGCTTACGTTTTATCTGCGTCAATTTGCATGGCTGCTTCTGGCAGCCATTTTGCTGATTGGCGTATTTGAACTGACCCCGATTGATATCTGGGTCAGCGACCAGCTGTTTGACCCGGTATCCCGGCATTTCCCTTTGCAGGATGCCTGGTTTCTGGAAACCGTGATGCACCAGTGGGTGAAATACGCGCTGCTGTTATGGGGGGCATGGTTGCTGGTGCGGATTGTGTTGCCGGGAAAATCTGCGCCTGACTGGCAATATCAGCGGCGTACCCGGCAGTTCCTGCTGGCTGCGCTGATTCTCGCCCCCAGCGTGGTGGGCGTGATGAAACATTACAGCGACCGGCCTTGTCCGTGGGACTCTACCCGTTATGGGGGCAAGATCAGCCATATTCTGCTATGGGAGTCTTTGCCGGCTGGCGAGCAGCCCGGCCGCTGTTTTCCCGGTGGGCATTCTTCGGGTGGTTTTGCTACCCTGGCGCTGGTGCTGGTGGCCAGACGCCGGTCGATCAAGGCGGCGTGGCTAACGTTTGTGGCGTGTTTTAGCCTGGGGATGCTGATGGGGGCCGGGCAGGTACTGCGGGGTGCGCATTATGTATCGCACAACTTCTGGTCTGCCTGGGTGGCCTGGGGTGTGATCCTGTTACTGCATGCAGCATTTTTTGCCCGGCTGGATGCCTACGTCGACCAGAAAGCCTGAGCGCCTCAATTGGCCTGAATCAGGCCAGCCAGGATGTTGAACCAGACAGCCAGGCCAATCCATAAGACCAGCTTGTTGAGCGGACTGAAAGTACTATTCGGGTCGTGATCCGGCACATCGTGCTTGTTGACCTGATTCGCGGCGGCCTGCGTCACCAGTAACGGGACCAGCGACAAGAAATTCAACAGGCTCCAGTTGCCGGGCAGGAACATGGCAGCGTTAAACATAAACAGGCATAGCGCCCAGAAGGCGGCAGCCAGCGATGGCGCCAGTTGTCGTTCTTTCTGGCTGGTGGCTATTCTTCTGAAGAGCGCATAAGAAAACAGCACCGCAAACAGGCTGCGGGGGATGATCCAGATTGCGCTTCTCTCGCGTTCTTTTACGCGCTGCCAGTGTTTCAGAAACCAGAACAGCTCATAAAACCCCAGTGTGGCCAGGCTCATGACCATTAACTTGAAGGTCGAGACCGCAAAGTAAGGCGGTTGTGATGTGCTATATGGCCGGGCCGGGGCTGGCGGCGTTTGCTGGTACGGATTTTCCATGGCGAGTCAGTGCCTGCTTATCGTTGGTAAGTCACAAAGTCGAAGTGAATACCTTCAGAACTGACATGCGGTTCGCGCGAGACTTCCTGATAACCGTAGACGCTAAAATCCGGGAAGAAGGCATCACCTTCAGGGCTTAGCTTGACCTCGGTCAGCCGCAATTCGTTGGCAAGCGGCAAGGCTTGCTGATACAGCTCTGCACCGCCAATGACAAACGCTTTTTCCAGGCCGCGGCATGCCGAAATGGCTTTTTCCAGCCCATGGCAAACCGTTACGCCTTCATGCTGCCATGCCGGATTGCGGGTGACGACCAGGTTGGTGCGGTTGGGTAACGGACGAGACAGCGAATCAAACGTTTTTCTGCCCATGATGACCGGGTGGCCAGAGGTTTGCTTTTTGAAGTATTGCAGGTCTTCCGGCAGCTTCCAGGGCAGGGTGTTGTTAATGCCGATGACGCGGTTGGTGCCCATGGCGGCGATCAGGATAATGCGGGTAGAGGTCGTCGTATTCATGATGGCCAGCTTACCGGAAAAGGGGAAAACTGGCCATCGTTCAGCGGTGTGAAACCGATATTAATCGGTATAAATCGGCGCTTGGAGCGGCTTACAGCACATATTGCCGCAAAATATCGATCTGGCGTTTGGCCAGGTCATCCAGCGAGTGGGCGCTGGCTGCCGTTTGTGAGGCGGCAGCAGTGGCTTCTTCGGTCATCTGGGCAATGCGTTCGATCTGCACGGCAATATTGGTGCTGGCAGCGCTTTGCTCAGAAATGGCTTCCGAAATGTCATTCACCATATGGCTGGTACGGCTGGCAGCATCGCCAATTTCATGAATGGCACTGTCGGTACCGTCGGCCCGGCTGACACTGCTGCTGACCAGTTTGACCGCGGCTTCCATTTGCTGTGTCGCCTGTTGCGAGCGCTGACGCATGGCTTCAATGGTTCTGGCGATTTCCTGGGTAGAGGTGGCGGTTCTTTCCGCGAGCTTGCGGACTTCGTCGGCCACCACGGCAAAGCCGCGACCCTGTTCGCCTGCACGTGCCGCTTCGATGGCGGCATTCAAGGCCAGCAGGTTAGTCTGTTCGGCCACTTCCTTGATCACGGCGACAACCGAACCAATCTGCGCCCCCTGGGCTTCCAGGTCCTTGATGGTGTTAGCGGTCTGGCTGACGGTGCTGGCAATCTCGCGGATATCGGTAATGGTTTCGCTGATGGTTTTGGAACCCTCTTGCGCCAGCACACCGGAGGTACGGGCCAGATCCAGGGCTTCGCTGGTGCGCTCTGCTACATGGTTGATGCTGACGGTCATTTCTTCGACCGTGGCGGCTACATTGGCAGACGCTTCGCTTTGTGTCAGCGAGGTTGCCGACATCTGGTTGGCCGTATCGGCCATTTGCCGTGCGTTGTCTGCGACCTGTCCAGCACCAGACTGGATGGCTTTCAGGTTGCTTTGCAGGCGTTCCAGCAGCTGGTTAAAGGCGTTAATGGTATCGCCCACCTCATCCTTGCTGGTGGCGGTGGCGCGTTTGGTAAAGTCCAGATGCTGGCTGACGGTGTTCACGGTCTGTCGAATGTTGTTCAGTCCGCTGGCAATGATACGGAACAGGCGCCAGCCGAACAGCGAGGTAACCACAATGGCCGCCAGCATGATGGCCAGCGAGAGCACCAGCCCGGCGTGATACGTATTGCTGGCCGTATTCTTTTGCTGTTCTGCCAGCGACTGTACGTACTGGATGTGCTTCTGAAAGGCGGATGTCACGGCATTGGCTTTGACGATACCTTCCGAGGCCGCAATTTTCTTGGCATCGTCAAACAGCCCGCCTTGCGAGTTCTTGATGATGACGGCCACGACCTTTTTGTACTCTGCAAAGGCTTGCCGGTCTGCGTTCAGCAGTTGCTTGTCTTTATCATCCGAGATCAGATTCTTTTCATAGTTGCTGAGCGTGGTTTCCAAGGTCTTGAAGCTGGTGGCCATTTCGCCTTCCAGCTTGGTCTGGGCGGAGGTGTCCATTTCCATGATATGACGCAAGACCAAAGTTCTGGCCTCATAGAAGCTGGCGTAGGCTTGGTCTAGCGAGGAATAGCTGGGCAGGGTGTGGTCAAGCACGTAAGCGACATTATCATTGGTTTTCTTTAGCCCCAGAATACCGGAACCACCGACGATAATCAGCGAGAGTAAGGCTACCGCTAACGTGATGATAATGCGTCTTGCAATGCTCATGACTAACCGTCCCTTATGCAAATGGCCTGAATGAAAATCTCTTGTTATATGTCCGGCCGCCAGCATGCCGGCATGATGGCCGTGCTTGCGACTGGTGATGGAATAGGGGGATGGGCCGATGCCAGGAAGTGACATTTGCCGCCAGCGCTAACAGTAGGCGATGCAGCGCCTGCCACTTGCCTGATTGCGGCATGAACCTTTCAGAAACAGACCTGAAGGGAAAGAAATCAGCGATTATTGATGGGACGAACGCCACTCAATGACTGAAATCCGACTTCGCGGATGACATTGAGGAAATCCTGCACGTAGGCTTGTTCGCCAAATGTTTGCCAGGTGGCTGCGTAGAGATTGCGCCACAACCCTTGTTCGCCGATTCGTTTGGCCAGCACGTAACCCCTGTCGATATAGGGCTGGACACTCCAGTTGGGGAGTGCCGCCAGGCCACGGCGGCTGGCGACCAGCTGCAGAATGGCGACGGTGGATTCTGTGGTGCGCCGGTTGGCACTTAAGCCTGCCGGTTTAAGGACTTGCTGGATCAGGTCGATCAGCTCTTCCGGCACGGCGTAGGTAATCAGCGTGTCGTTGGCAAAGTCTTGCGCGGTCAGCGTGGTGGCATTGGCCAGTTCGTGACGGCGACCCACCAAACCCACGATCTCGAAGCTGAACAGCGGGTGATAGACAATACCGGTCTTCGTCGGGGTTTCTGTCACGATGGCAAAGTCGGCCCGTTCATCACTCAGCAGGTTGACCGGGTCGGTATGAAACCCGGACAGGATGTCCAGCTCGACTTCCGGCCAGTGCTCGCGCAGTTTGTCCATGGCGGGCATCAGCCAGTCGAAACAAGTGTGACACTCGACGGCAATCCGCAGATCCCCGGCATTTCCGCTTTTTAACCGGATCAGGTCGCGTTCGGTCATGGCGGTTTGTTCCAGTACCTGGTCCGCCAGTTGCAGTAGCCGTTTGCCGGCCACGGTTAGTTTGAGCGGCTGGCTTTTCCGTTCAAAGAGGCGCAGGCCGTAGTGTTCTTCCAGCGCCAGAATCTGGTGCGAGAGTGCTGACTGGGTCAGAAACAAACGTTTGGCGGCGGCAGACAGCGTACCGGTTTCAGACAGCGTCTGGATCAGGCGAAGGTGTTTGATTTCTAACATTGGTCTTTGCTGATTATTAAAATATTTGTTGATTGTAGCAATTTTTATTCGTTTTACTAATAAATGTCTGCGAACTAGTATGTGAACTGTCGCGTTTACCGCAAAACCTGTGCATCTGCTGGATGCACGAGTATGACGAACATTCATCACAAGGATCACATACATGAGCAAAGTTCACAACCTGGGTTTCCCGCGTATCGGCCGGGAACGCCAGTTAAAACAGGCGCTAGAAACATACTGGCGCAAAGACATGACCCTGGCCGCGCTGGAGGAAACTGCCAGCGGGCTGCGTCAGCAACACTGGCGCTGGCAGCAGGATGCCGGTCTGGATCTGATTCCGGTCGGTGATTTTGCCTTCTATGATCAGGTGCTGAATATCTCTGCCCTGGTGGGCAATATTCCGGCCCGCTTCCAGTGGCAAGGCGGCGAGGTGGATCTGGACACCTACTTTGCCATGGCCCGCGGCACGCATGCTGCACATGCCATGGAAATGACCAAGTGGTTTGATACCAATTACCACTATATCGTGCCGGAGTTCAGTGAAGACACCCGCTTTGCATTGTCTTCCGAACGACTCTTCCAGGAAGTCACCGAGGCGCTGGCGCTGGGGGTTGCGGTCAAGCCGGTGCTGCTCGGGCCTGTGTCCTATCTGTTTCTGGGGAAATCCAAGTCCGCCACGCTGGATCGCCTGAGCCTGTTGCCCGCCTTGCTGCAGGTGTATCAGCAGGTGTTGGGGCGCCTGGCAGAACAAGGCGTCACATGGGTACAAATCGACGAGCCGGTCCTGACGCTGGATTTGCCGGCAGCGTGGCTCGATGCCTTTGACGTCGCGTATCAGTCATTGGGGCAGGGTAGCCTAAAACTTTTGCTGGCGACTTACTTTGGGGATGTGTCGGCACACCTGCCGCTACTTGGCCGATTACCGGTGGCCGGGGTGCATATTGATGCCGTTCGTGCGCCGTCCCAACTGGCTGCATTTGATGCTGCTTGGCCGGCAGATCGTGTGCTGTCTGTCGGCATTGTGGATGGCCGCAATATCTGGCGCAGCGATCTGCGCCAGAAGCTGAATCAGATCAAGCCGCTCAGTCACCGGGGCGACCAGTTGTGGCTGGCGCCGAGTTGCTCTTTGCTGCATGTACCTGTCGATCTGGATGTAGAAGACAAACTGGATGCGGAGCTGAAATCCTGGCTGGCGTTTGCACGCCAGAAACTGGACGAGGTGGCCACCCTCGGGTTGGCCCTGAAGGCCGGGGAAGACGCGGTTACCGATGCGTTGCTGGCCAGCAGTGCCGCCGCAGCTTCCCGCCAGTGCTCTCCCCGTATCCATAACCCGGCCGTATCTGCGCGGCTGGCGGCAGTAACGGAGAAAGATGCCACCCGCAGCGTACCGTTTGCAGAGCGCATTGCCTTGCAACATGCAGTGCTGCATTTGCCGGCATTCCCAACCACCACCATCGGGTCCTTCCCGCAAACGCAAGATATCCGGGCGGCCCGTGCCAGCTTCAAGCGTGGGGAACTGACCGAAGCCGGTTATCTGGCCGCCATGAAAACCGCCATCAAGGTAGCGGTGCACAAGCAGGAAGAACTGGGGCTGGATGTGCTGGTACACGGGGAGGCCGAACGCAACGACATGGTGGAGTACTTTGGCGAGCAACTGGCAGGTTATGCCTTTACCCGTAATGGCTGGGTACAAAGTTATGGCAGCCGTTGTGTCAAACCGCCGGTCATTTATGGTGATGTTTCCCGCCCTACACCCATGACCGTCAGCTGGACGCAGTTTGCGCAGGGTCTGACCAAAAAACCGATGAAAGGCATGCTGACCGGCCCGATTACCATGCTGCAATGGTCGTTTGTCCGCGATGACCAGCCACGGTCCACCACCGCAGACCAGATTGCATTGGCGCTGCGTGACGAGGTTTGTGATCTGGAGGCGGCCGGCATCAAGGTTATCCAGATTGATGAGCCAGCCATACGTGAAGGGTTGCCACTGAAGCAGGCCGACTGGAAAGCCTATCTGGACTGGGCCGTCAGGTCGTTCCGCTTGTCGGCATCCGGTGTCCGGCCGGAGACACAGATCCATACCCATATGTGTTACTCGGAGTTTAACGATATTCTGGATAGCATTGCCGCGATGGACGCCGATGTGATTACCATCGAAACCTCGCGGTCCGATATGGAACTGCTGGAGGCATTTGCCGATTTCAAATATCCGAACGATATCGGCCCAGGGGTGTATGACATTCACTCACCGCGCGTGCCCTCAACGGACGACATGGTGCGGCTGCTGCAAAAGGCGTGTGCGGTGATTCCAAAGGAACGGCTGTGGGTCAACCCGGATTGCGGGCTGAAGACCCGAGGCTGGGCAGAAACCGAGGCCGCCTTGAAGCATATGGTGGCTGCGGCACGACAACTGCGCCAGGCAACCGGCGTGAATGCGGCCTGATACGGGAAAAGTATCTCAGCCGCAAGTCAGGATTAGGTAGCTTTGCATGTATCCGCCATTTGGCTGGCCGGATAGGTGCGGGTTACCCAGTCTTGCAGCAGTTGCGCCAGTAATAGCCAGTTATGCTCCAGCATCATCGCGTGCCCCATGTCTGGCAGCATCACCGGGTTAACGCCAAAGCGCTTGGCGGTCTCGGCAATTTCTTCTTCGGTAAACAGGGCGTCTTTTTCGGCGCCCGCTACCAGCGCCGGTACATGGGTAAGCGGCGGTGCCGGCAGCCAGCCTTGCAAGGTCAGATCCCACAACGCCCGCATGGATTCCGCCTGGAACAGGGGCATATAGTCCATCAGGGTTTGCTGACTGAGATGTGGCGTAAACAGGGCATCCCGTACCTTGTAGAGATCTGCTTCGCTGATGTGCCCCCATACCACCTGTGATAATTGCCACAAGATTTCCGGCTGAGAACTGGCCAGCCGTACGCTGGAAGCCATCAAACCACTGGGGGGGACAGACGCCAGCAGAATGGCACCTGCGGCATCATGATGCTCCAGATATTGCTGTACCAGCGCGCCGCCTAACGAATGCCCGATCAGGATCGGTGAGGCTGGGAGTGTATCCACGTACTCTGTCAGCGCTGCCAGGTAGTCCGACATCGACAACATCGGCAATGGGTTAGTCGCAGTACTCGCCCCGTGCCCTGGCAGACTGATGGCGTAACAGTCGAAACCCTTGCTGGCCAGCCATGGCATCAGGTGTACCTGCCAGCAACTGGCAGCACAATACGCGCCGTGGACGAACAACAGTGGAGGGTAATGGCTTGCCTGTGACGGCAGTGTATGAATTACTTCCAGTTGGGAGGATGCTTGTCGGGATGAAGCCACTATGGATGAATACCCCATTCGTTTTTGATGATTTCCAGCAAGCTCCGCATGACCAGCTCGTCCCGGTGATCCACATGGGTAATGAACGAGAGAATGGATGTCATGGCGTTTGGCTGCCAGATCATGATGCGGCCTTCCTTGGCCGCCAGCTCGGCGCATTCTTGCCGTAGCAATGAAATACCCGCCCCAGCTTCTACGGTCGCAATGATGCTGGATTCGTGATCGACCTCGATGGTTTTGCGCGGCGACAGATTATGTAGCCGGAAAAACTCCTGCTGCAGCTTCTCATAGCCGGTAAACGGACCGCCCGCAACCCAGGGTTCTTTGTCGGCGCTGTCGAGCGTCATGTTGCTAAGCCGGTCTGCCCAGTCTGTCGGTGCTATGACGGCAAAGCTCAATTCGCGTAGCGGCAGGGCATATACGTTGCTATACGGGTTACTGCCCAGATAAAACCCGCAATCCAGCTCTTTCTTGCGCACATTGTTCAGCACATGGCCGGATGCCTGATGGCAGGTTTGCAGTTCCAGTAGCGGAAAGCGCTTTTTCACCCCTTTGTAGAGGGCGCCAATCCGCATCAAGACCGGGTCCAGAATAGTGCCGATGGTCAGCTTGCCCAGGATCTCCATTTTCAGTTGCTGGGCACGACCGCGCATGTCGCGCGCCATGCCCAGTACCCGTTCGGCATCCTGGACCAGTTGTTCACCCGCCGGGGTAAGAACCACGCCGTTCGGCGTTCTGGAAAACAGCGGGATCGCCAGTTCTTCTTCCAGCGCCTTGATCTGTGCTGTCACGGCTGGTTGTGACAGATGCAATGCTTCTGATGCTTTCGTCAGGTGCCCGTGATGGGCAACGGCAACAAATGTGCGTAACTGGTACAGTTCCACGCAAACAGCTCCTTTTTCTCCAACAAATTGCTCTGGAAAATGTGCTAGACCCCATCTGTTTCAACAAAGGGATGACAATCAGACATATTAGACTATGCTGGTAACCAGCAGCCTTTGTTTTAACGCAATGTCAGTATGGATAAGGGCAGACAATCAGCGCTGCTTCTCAATCGGCCAACGCGATATCAGGGCCGGCGTCCTGATCGTCAAGCGCATCTACTAGCATGTTTTATAGTGATAGCTGCCAAGGATAGCAAGTTTGTCGCATGAAGGTGACCCATTCTCGCGGATATTTACCCGGATATTTAAAACAAATTCACGTGTTTTGCGCAGAATGGCTTTCACCGGTATCACATTAAGGCATATTCTTGATGCGGTACGCTTGCCATATCATGAAAAAAGAAAAAGCGGGGCCGGATGGATTCAGGGCATTGACCTCCAAAGGGATGCCCCGGGCTGGACGGTACCTCACATGGCAGGCTGCAAATCGCCAGCTCAGGAGAAGAAGACATGGCTTCCCCCAGTTTAATGAGTGAACTTAAACGGGATTTACAACAACATGCGCCATTCGATGCAATGGCCAGTGAAGATATCAATTGGCTGATCGAGCGCCTGGGGGTGAAGTATTTTCCACAGGGCGCAGTGATCATGAGTGCGGGCGAGTTGCCAGACTGTCTCTATATTGTCCGCCGTGGCGAAGTGAAGTCCGAAGATTCTGCCCGGAAAGCCGCCTTGCACGCACTGTCCCCCGGGGAGCTGTTTCCGCTGGGAGCGTTGTTAGGGCAGCGTCCTACCCTGAGTACGTTCCGGGCCGAAACCGACGGTTTCTGTTACCACTTGCCGGTAGCAGACTTTAACGAACTACGCGCCCGCTCTGCTGCCTTCCAGGATTTTTGTACCCGGCGTATTGCCCATTTGCTGGATCTGTCACGCCAGCGCCTGCAAACCACCTATGCCAGTCACGTGGCCCAGCAAACGCTGGACATCCCGCTCAGGGACGTCGCCCATGCACCGATCACCTGCCTGCCGACGGCCAGTGTCCGAGATGTACTGACCCTGATGCGCCAGAAGCGTATTGGCTCGATGGTGATCGTGGATCAGGATGGCAAGGCCAAGGGGATTTTTACCCTGCACGACTTGCTGCGCCTGACACTGGAAAACATCGCACTGACCGACCCCATCAGTACCCACATGTCGATACATCTGGTGCATTTACCACCCACCCACCGGGCGTTTGATGCGGCTGTGGTCATGGCCAGACACGGTATTCACCACCTGCTGGTGATGGATGGGGATGAGCTGCAGGGGATTGTGTCCGAGCGCGATTTGTTTGGCTTGCAGCGGGTTAGCCTGAACCAGCTGGCACAAACCATCCTGCATGCAGAATCCAACAGTGATTTCAAACTGATCCATCGGGATCTGCTGACCTTGCAGCGAAACATGCTGGCGCAGGGGATTGGTGCCGAGCAGCTGGCCAGAGGACTGGCGACACTGGTCGATCAGGTGCTGACCCGGGTCATTCAGCTGGAAAAACCGGCTGAGGTGACGGACGAAGATGCTTATACCTGGCTGGTGCTGGGGGCTCACGGCAGGCTGGAGGCCTCGGTGGATTCGGTACCGGAACTGATGCTGGCGAACCGGGACGGGCAACTGGCCGAATGGCATGCACAGTGGCGTGATCGCGTCTTAAACCGGCTGACGCATTGCGGCTGGAAAGATGCCACCGTCTGGGTGGTGCATGGCACCCTTGGCACGCGCAGTATGGCGGATGCCATGGACGCCCGCTGGATTTGCGGTTCTGCTGCGCTGGCACAATCGTTAAAAGCACAAGCGGAAAGGGACTGGAAGTACCGGCTCTCTACCGATAACCAGCTGCCCGCCATGCTGCTTGCCAATTTGTCGCCCGATACCCAGCCCAATGCACCGATTCAGGAGTTCCTGCCACTGGGGTTGTCGGCATTTATCGACGGTGCCCGGTTACTGGCCGTCCTGGAAGACGTCAGCATTACCAATACCGCGGAGCGTCTGCGACTGGTGGCTGCCCGCTTGCGCCTCTCGGATGACACAACCACGGCCTGGATCGAAGCGTTTCATTTCATGTGGATGCTGCCCCTGGCCAACCCGGTCAAGGAAGCTGCCAACGAGAAAGTCGTGATCCTGAATGATCTGGACCGACGCATTCTGAAAGAAGCCTTGCGGCAGGCCAGAAAGCTGCAAGAACAGATCCAGCGCCGTTTTTCGATGATAGGTGAGGTATGAGCCTGTTTGGCTGGTTCAAATCCAGAGGGGCGGCTGTCTCGCTGACTGATGCCCAGTTACAGGCACTGGCCGCCTGGCGGGAGCAGGATCACGCGCTGAATCTTCAAAAGGACTGGCGGCAAGTCCGCTGGGTAGCGACTGATCTGGAAACCTCCGGGCTGAATATCAAGACAGACAAGGTGCTGGCCATCGGCTCTGTGCAAGGGAATGGAACCGATATCCAGCCGGCAGACAGTTTTGAATGCATTCTGCAGCAGACGGATACCAGTAGTGCAGAGAATATTCTGCTGCACGGGATTACGGCCACGGATCAGCTCAATGGCATGAACGCTGCCGATGGCTTGCTGTCGTATCTGCAGTACAGCAGCGGTGCGTTTCATATCGGGTTCCATGCAGAGTTCGATCGGATGATGCTGATGAATGCCTGCAAGCGCATCGTGGGTATTCATCTGCAGCAGCGCTGGCTGGACCTGGCCTGGCTCGCCCCTGCGTTATGCCCGGAGCTGGCAGGTAAATGCAAATCTCTGGACGACTGGTTGCATGCCTTCGGAATTGAGGGGTTTTCGCGCCACCATGCAGTGTCAGATGCCTGGGCGACCGGATTGCTGTGGCTCACCTTGCAAATGAAACTGCCCAGCCAGTGTGTGCGGGTACAAGATGTACTCGACCTGGCGGCCAAACAGAGAGCCGTAACCCGTTTTTATACCTCATGATCTGACAACGAACGACTTGCCTGAAGATGTTTTTGGGCAACTTCTGGCCAGGGGCGGCCTGAAAACCGGCTGAAAAACCCTATTCCAAGTCAGGGTAAAAAAAATTTTTCAGGCAGAAAATGATTGCCGGACTGCCACGGGTGACGATTTTTCAGTCTTTGAAAATTTTCAATTCATTGTTTTAAAACAATATTTTTCGCCAGAATTTCTGCTGCAACGCAATATCAGTCAAACCTATATCGCACATCAAGATTTGCAATTAGCAATTCTTACCCGCTTCCCCTCACAATAAATTCACAAACCGCACCATTGACGCCGTACTAGGTTAGTGTCATCCGGCGGTGTGTGGTCAGACACATGAAAACCAATATTTGACTCAAGGAGGTTGCAGCAGGAAAAAACAAGTGCATTCAAAAAACGGAACCTGAATGATGTACTGGTAAGACTTAACCCTATACGAACCGGAACAACCGGCTACCAGCATCAGACAGATCATTCGCCAGCTGCATTGATTAGGAGGAGACACCTAACATGACTACTGCATACAACTGGACTGCCATTCAGGCAGACCCGCGCTTTCAGGCGCTACATGCCAAGAAGACCCGCTTTTTGTGGACCTTGCTGGCATTCTCTGTGGTTTACTACGTAATGTTGCCCATTGGCGCAGCCTATTTTCAGAACATTTTCAAGATCCAGGTATGGGGTCCGCTCAACGTGGGTCTGGTATTTGCCTTGTCTGAATTTATCGTTGCCTGGGGCGTTGCCATCATCTATTCACGCCGTGCAAACAACGAGTTTGATGTACTGGCACGCGAGATTGTTGAGCAAGCTCATACCATGGGGAGCCGTTAATGAAATCAATCGTTAAATGGACAGGTTTGGCCGCGCTGTTAAGCTCATCGCTGGCATTTGCGGATGGTGGTGCGGTGCACCCGCAGTTCCGCTGGTTAACCTTCGCCGTGTTTGGCGCCATCATCGCGCTGACCATGTTTGTGACTTACATCGCCTCCAAAAAAGTGAAGTCCGCTTCTGACTTCTACACGGCTGGTGGTGGCATCTCTGGCTTGCAAAACGGCTGGGCGATTGCAGGTGACTATCTGTCCGCTGCATCGTTCCTCGGGATTGCCGGTCTGATTTCTCTTTACGGTTACGATGGCTTCATGTACTCCGTCGGTTTCCTGGTTGCCTACATTGTGGTGCTGCTGGTGATCGCCGAGCCTTGCCGTAACATCGGCAAGTACACGCTGGCCGACATTCTGGCCTACCGTAACGATCCGAAGAAAACCCGTATTGTGGGTGCCTTGTCGGTAATTACCGTGTCTACCTTCTACCTGACTGCGCAAATGGTCGGTGGCGGCTTGCTGGTAAAAACCCTGATCGGTATCGAGTACGAAGTGTCTGTTGTGGCCGTGGGTATTCTGATGCTGGCTTACGTGCTGTTCGGCGGCATGGTGGCAACCACTTATGTTCAGATCATCAAGGCGATCCTGCTGGTAACGGCTTCCATCGTACTGGTGATGCTGGTATGGGCACCTTACGGTTTCTCCATTCCTGACTTCCTGACCTCTGTGGTAGGTGATCCAAAAGTACAAGGCCAGGTTGCCAAAGTACTGGGTGACAGCGCAGACAACATGACGGCTGCCCAGTTGGGCCAACGCTTCCTGGAGCCAGGCCTGTACCTGAAAGATCCGCTGGACCAGATTTCTCTGGGCCTGGCACTGGTGTTCGGTACTGCCGGTCTGCCACACATCCTGATGCGCTTCTTTACCGTACCAACGGCACAGGCAGCACGTAAATCCGTGATCTGGGCCATGGGTATCATCGGTGGTTTCTATGTACTGACCATCTTCCTGGGCATGGGGGCTGCAACACACGTTGGCGCTGGTGAAATTACCTTCGTCGACAAGGGCGGCAACATGGCTGCACCAATGCTGGCCCAATACCTGGGTGGCGGTGCTGACTCCATGCTGGGTAACTTCATGCTGGCTGTCGTGGCTGCGGTTGCGTTCGCAACCATCGTAGCGGTGGTGGCTGGTCTGGTACTGGCTTCTGCTTCTGCCATGGCGCATGACCTGTATGTGGGGGTGATCCGTCGCCATACCACCGTGACACCAGACGAGCAAATGAAAGCTGCGCGTGTGGCCACCGTGATTGTAGGTGCACTGGCCATCGTGATCGGTATTGCAGCCAAAGGCCAGAACGTGGCTCACCTGGTTGGTCTGGCCTTCTGCGTGGCCGCCTCTGCCAACCTGCCTTGCATCTTGCTGACCCTGTACTGGAAGAAAGCCAATACCGGTGGCGTGATGGCTGGCATGGTGATCGGTACCCTGGCAGCCATTACGCTGGTGCTGGTATCTCCTAACATGACCTATCCAAAACTGAAACTGGCCGACGCACACAAAGTGCTGGATGGCGACCAGAAGAAAGTGAAGGAACTGCAAGAGAAACTGGCAGCTGCCACGACACCTGAAGAACAAGCAAAACTGCAGAAGAAAATTGCAGATGCAGGTGAAGGTGCGCCAAGCAAGCTGGAAAAAGCCAAGGCCAAGCTGGAAACCCTGACTGACCCTGCGCAGAAAGCTGCTCAGGAGAAGAAAGTGATTGGTCTGGAGAAGAGCATCAAGGCTGCGCAGGACGACCTGAAGAAATTCGAAGGTCAGAAAACCAGCATGATGGGTCTGGAAGAGCCGCTGATCAAGCTGAAAAACCCAGGCATCATCTCTATCCCGCTGGGCTTCCTGGCCGTTATCCTGGGCTCACTGTTCTATCGTGACGAGAAAGCAGCAGCCATGTGGGATGAAGTGTATGTGCGTCAGAACACCGGTATCGGTGCTGCCAAGGCACAAGCCCACTAAGTTGTCTCTGTAACACGGTGCCCCTCCCGCCAGGGAGGGTGCACATGCAAACGAGGTTGAGCAGGTTTGCATGTGCGCGGTCATCAGCAGGTCATGTTTGCTCGACGGCTTGCCAGAAAAGCTTGCCATGCTGACTCCGCACCAGAACAAGAAGGATGAAAAACATCACCCTTTGTTTGATGTCTCCCGGACACAACGGTTATCACTGTGCGTGACCCGGGCGCTTTAACCAGATGACTGATAAGCATAAACCGGTAATCAAAAATACTGGACACCCAGAAGGAGATACTTAATATGAGCGGCATCGATTCGATTCTTACCGAAACACGCGTTTTCCCTCCGTCAGACGAGTTCCGCATGAATGCCACGATTTCCGGCATGGATGCGTATAACACGATGTGCGAGCAGGCCAACGCGGATTACGAAGGTTTCTGGGGTAAACAAGCCAAAGAAAACATCACCTGGTTCAAACCTTTCACCAAAGTGCTGAACGAAAGCAACGCCCCGTTCTACAAATGGTTCGAAGACGGCGAGCTGAATGTCTCCTACAACTGTCTGGACCGCCATCTGCCATTGCTGTCTAACAAGCTGGCTATCATTTTTGAATCTGACAACGGGACGGTCACCCGTCTGACGTATGCAGAACTGTATCGCCGTGTCTGTCAGTTCGCCAACGGTCTGAAATCCATGGGCATTACCCGTGGCGACCGTGTCGTGATCTACATGCCAATGAGTATCGAAGCCGTGGTGGCCATGCAGGCGTGTGCCCGTATCGGCGCCATCCACTCTGTGGTATTTGGCGGTTTCTCCAGCAAGAGCTTGCAAGAGCGGATCATCGATGCCAAAGCACGTGTCGTGATTACCGCCAACGAAGGCGTACGTGGCGGCAAACTGGTGCCATTGAAAGCCGTGGTAGATGAAGCCCTGAATGCAGGTGGCTGCGAATGCATCGAACGTGTGATCGTGTTCAAGCGTGCCGTTCACGAAGATGCACCATGGACCATCGGCCGCGATGTCTGGTGGCATGACTTTATCAAAGGCAAACCAGAACACTGCGAGCCAACACCGGTCAATGCAGAAGACCCGCTGTTCATTCTGTATACCTCCGGCTCTACCGGCAAACCGAAAGGCGTGCAGCATAGCAGCGCCGGCTACCTGCTGGGTGCCATCAACACCATGCGCTGGACTTTTGACTACAAACCATCCGACATCTTCTGGTGTACCGCCGATGTGGGCTGGATTACCGGCCACACCTATGTTGCCTACGGTCCGCTGGCCGTGGGTGCTACCCAGGTGATTTTTGAAGGCGTGCCAACGTATCCGGACGCCGGCCGTTTCTGGAAGATGATCGAAGAACACCGTGTCACCACGTTCTATACCGCACCAACTGCGATCCGTTCACTGATCAAGCTGGGTGGCGATATTCCGGAACAATACGACTTGTCCAGCCTGCGTCTGCTGGGTACGGTAGGCGAGCCGATCAACCCGGATGCCTGGATGTGGTATTACGAGAAAATCGGTGGCGGCCGCTGCCCGATTGTCGATACCTGGTGGCAGACAGAAACCGGTAGCCACATGCTGGCCCCAATGCCAGGTGCGGTACCGATCAAACCAGGTTCATGCACATTGCCACTGCCAGGTATTCAGGCAGATATCGTGGATGAGGCTGGCTTCCCGGTTGAAGCAGGCAAGGGCGGCTTCCTGGTGATCAAGCGTCCGTTCCCGTCACAGGTACGTACCTTGTGGAATGATCCGGAGCGCTTCAAGAAGTCTTACTTCCCGGAAGAGTACAACGGCAAGTATTACCTGGCAGGCGATTCTGCCCACCGTGACGAGCAAGGTTACTTCTGGATCATGGGCCGTATCGATGATGTCCTGAACGTGTCTGGTCACCGTCTGGGCACCATGGAAATCGAATCTGCACTGGCAGCCAACCCGCTGGTGGCAGAAGCTGCTGTGGTCGGCAAACCGCACGAAATCAAAGGCGAATCCGTCATTGCCTTCGTGGTGCTGAAAGGGCCGCGTCCAAATGGCGAAGAAGCCAAGAAAATCACTGCCAACCTGCGTGAGTGGGTCGGTAGCGAGATTGGTGCCCTGGCCAAACCGGATGAAATCCGCTACGGCGATAACTTGCCCAAGACCCGTTCCGGCAAGATCATGCGTCGTCTGCTGCGTGCCATTGCCAAAGGCGAAGAGATCACCCAGGATACCTCTACACT
The DNA here is from genome assembly GCF_000376945.1 of Leeia oryzae DSM 17879. Classification (GTDB taxonomy): domain Bacteria; phylum Pseudomonadota; class Gammaproteobacteria; order Burkholderiales; family Leeiaceae; genus Leeia; species Leeia oryzae. The sequence goes on along the minus strand of NZ_AQXU01000016.1, from coordinate 129,378 downwards.
GGAAAACCCGGCTATCCTGCTGCAATTGCAAGAAACCCTGTAAGCAACTCACCGCTTGCAGTGCAACCGAGGGGCGGGCAGCGGTTTTCGGACCGTTGCCCGTATATAGAACCAAAACGCCAGATCAACCGATCTGGCGTTTTGGTTTTTGGTCGCAGGCAAAGCCAGATGCAGGCGTTGGGCTTGCCGGTTGGCTTCTGTGTTTAGCCCGTGCCTCGCAAGATATATGCGTCTTTTCAAGCATCCGCCAGGTCGGCAGTAACAGCCGCGGGTCAGCAGAGCCAGCGGATCGTCCGGTATGCATCAAGGCGGCATTGTTTCCGAGAGTCGCCAATCTGCTGGCAGGGTATCTGTCCAGCCAAACCGGTTCACAACCCCCAGAAAGCTGTCCCCGACAGGGGCTGTCAGCACAATCTCAGCGTCACGATGCGGGTGTTTCAGGCGCATCTCCACGCACGCCAACAACAAGCGCGGACAGTCGAAATGCTCCTTGAAATAACGGTTATGAATGCCTTTGCCATGGGTAGCATCCCCGATAATCGGATGCGCGATATGCTTCATGTGCCGGCGCAGCTGATGGCGACGTCCGGTATGCGGGGTCAGCTTGACCAGCGCGTAACGGCTGGTCGGATATTTATCGATACACACGGGCAGGGTAGTGGTGGCCAGGGTTTCATAGTCGCTTACCGCGGGTTGTGCGATCAACTGCGCGCGTGGGTCCAGAAACTCGATTTCATCCGGCTGGCGACTCAGCGCATAGTCGATATGGCCACTGGCTGCTGGGTACCCGCGTACCACCGCCAGATACGTCTTGCCGACCTCCTGCTGCTCAAATGCCTTGTTGAGCAGTCTGGCTGTGTCGCTATCCAGTGCAAACAGCAACACGCCGGAGGTGCCACGGTCAAGCCGGTGCACCGGGAATACCTGCTGTCCGATCTGGTCACGCAGCATTTGCACCGCAAACCGGGTTTCATGACGATCAATCATGCTGCGGTGAACCAGCAAACCGGCCGGTTTATCAATCGCGATCAGATGCGGGTCCTGATAAATAATCTTGAGCATAAGCACTTTGCAAAGGGTTCAGAAAACAGGATGCGCCAATAGCACAAAGGGCATGCTGAAATGGTGATTTCATCATGCCCTTTGGTCCAGAATGCTGGAAGGTTGTTACGAGTAACGATGCTTATTCAAAGAACTCGCGCACTTTGTCCATCCAGGACTTGGCACGCGGGTTATGCGTGGCTGCATCCCCTTCGGCAATCGATTCAAACTCGCGCAGCAGTTCTTTCTGACGATCCGTCAGGCTCACCGGTGTCTCTACCACCACATGGCACAACAAGTCGCCATAGGTATTGCTCCGGACACCCTTGATACCCTTGCCGCGCAGGCGGTAAATCTTGCCAGACTGGGTTTCTGCGGCAATCTTGATCTTGGCCTTGCCATCCAGGGTCGGGATATCAATTTCGCCACCCAGCGCTGCGGTAGCAAAGCTGATCGGCATTTCGCAATGCAGGTCGTTGCCTTCACGCTGGAACACGCTGTGCGCCTTCATGTGGATGACCACATACAAGTCGCCCGGCGGGCCGCCATTCTGGCCGTGCTCACCTTCGCCAGACAGACGAATGCGATCGCCTTCATCCACACCGGCCGGAATCTTGACTGACAGGGTTTTGTGAGTCTTGATGCGGCCTACACCGCTACAGTCGCGGCATGGGTCAGAAACCACCTTGCCAGAGCCATGACAAGCCGGGCAGGTCTGCTGGATCGAGAAGAAACCCTGCTGCATGCGCACCTGGCCATGACCGCCGCAGGTGGTACATGTTTTCGGCTGGGTACCAGGCTTGGCACCAGAACCGTGACAGGTATTACACTCGTCCATGCTCGGGATGCGAATCTGTTTTTCACAGCCGCGGGCAGACTCTTCCAGCGAAATTTCCAGGTTGTAACGCAAGTCACCACCGCGATACACGCCATTACGGGCACGCCCGCCGCCGAAGATGTCGCCGAAGATGTCGCCAAAGGCATCGGCAAAACCGCCAAAACCGGCGCCACCGCCCCCCATGCCTGCTTGCGGGTCGACCCCAGCGTGACCGTACTGGTCATAAGCCTGGCGTTTTTCAGGCGTCGACAGAATCTCGTAGGCTTCTTTCGCCTCTTTGAATTTGTCTTCCGCTTCCTTGCTGTCAGGGTTACGGTCCGGATGATATTTCATGGCCAGCTTGCGGTAGGCCTTTTTGATTTCATCATCACTGGCATCCCGGTTGACACCGAGGATGTCGTAAAAGTCTTTTTTAGACATGTTTCCTATCACCTGAAATGACTATCAGTCGTCGTATTTCCGCACCAGACGGTGTTGGTCTTCATCCCCTTCAAACACAAACAACAAGGTAGTCCCTTGTTGTCTGTGCATCAGGATGCAAGCCTGAAGAATGCTGCCCGGCAACCGGTATGGCTGGCCAGACAGCAGAACGTCATGGCAGATTACTTCTTGTCTTTCACTTCTTCAAACTCGGCATCCACCACATCGCCTTCTACGGTTTTTTCACCCGCAGCTTGCGCGCCAGGTTGTGCACCGCCTTCAGCCTGAGCCTGTGCGTACATCATTTCGCCCAGTTTCTGGCTGACTTGAGCCAGGGTTTCGGCTTTGGCATCGATCTCGGCCTTGTCTTCGCTCTTCAGCACGTCTTCAACGTCTTTGATGGCCGCTTCGATCTTGGTTTTTTCTTCACCATCGAGCTTGTCGCCGTACTCGGTCAGGGATTTCTTGATCGAGTGCACCAGACCTTCAGCCTGGTTGCGGGCTTGAACCAGCTCTTGCAGTTTCTTGTCTTCTTCAGCGTTAGCCTCCGCATCACGCACCATGGCTTCGATCTCGGCATCGGTCAGACCAGAGTTTGCCTTGATGGTGATCTTGTTCTCTTTGCCGGTGGCCTTGTCTTTGGCAGACACGTGCAGGATACCGTTGGCGTCGATGTCAAAAATCACTTCAATCTGTGGCGTGCCACGCTGTGCAGGAGGAATCCCTTCCAGGTTGAACTGGCCCAGGCTCTTGTTGGCGCTGGCCTTGTCGCGTTCACCTTGCAGCACGTGAATGGTCACGGCATTCTGGTTGTCTTCTGCTGTCGAGAACACCTGGCTTGCCTTGGTAGGAATGGTGGTGTTCTTCTGAATCAGCTTGGTCATGATGCCACCCAGGGTTTCAATACCCAGAGACAGCGGGGTCACGTCCAGCAACAGCACGTCTTTCACGTCACCCTTCATCACGCCACCCTGAATTGCCGCACCAACTGCTACGGCTTCGTCCGGGTTCACGTCACGACGTGGCTCTTTGCCGAAGAATTCTTTTACTTTCTCCTGCACTTTAGGCATACGGGTCTGACCACCCACCATGATCACGTCTTCAATGTCGCTGATTTTCACGCCAGCGTCTTTGATCGCAATACGGCAAGGTTCGATGGTGCGTTCGATCAGGTCATCCACCAGAGATTCGAACTTGGAACGGGTGATCTTCAGTGCCATGTGCTTAGGACCGGTTGCATCCATGGTGATGTATGGCAGGTTGATCTCGGTCTGCTGGGCAGAAGACAATTCGATCTTGGCTTTTTCTGCGGCTTCTTTCAGGCGTTGCAGGGCCATCACGTCTTGTTTCAGGTCAATGCCTTGTTCTTTCTTGAACTCGGTAACCAGATAGTCGATCAGACGCTGGTCAAAGTCTTCACCACCCAGGAACGTGTCACCGTTGGTAGACAATACTTCAAACTGGTGCTCGCCATCGATCTCGGCAATCTCGATGATAGAGATATCGAAAGTACCGCCACCCAGGTCAAATACGGCAACTTTACGGTCGCCTTCTTTTTTGTCCATGCCAAAGGCCAGCGCAGCAGCAGTTGGCTCGTTGATGATACGTTTTACTTCCAGACCAGCAATGCGGCCTGCATCTTTGGTGGCCTGACGCTGGCTGTCGTTAAAGTAGGCAGGCACGGTAATCACGGCCTCGGTCACTTCTTCGCCCAGGTAGTCTTCGGCAGTTTTCTTCATCTTGCGCAGCACTTCGGCAGAAATCTGCGGCGGTGCCATTTTTTTGCCTTTGGCTTCAACCCATGCATCGCCGTTCTCGGCTTTGACAATGGCGTATGGCATCAGGTCGATGTCTTTTTGTACTTCTTTTTCTTCAAAACGACGGCCGATCAGACGCTTCACCGCAAACAGGGTGTTTTTCGGGTTAGTGACGGCTTGGCGTTTGGCTGGTGCACCCACCAGAATTTCGTCGTCGGTGTAACCGATGATAGAAGGGGTGGTCCGTGCACCTTCGGCGTTTTCAATCACTTTTGGCTGGCCGTTTTCCATCACTGCAACGCAGGAGTTGGTGGTACCCAAGTCAATACCGATGATTTTTCCCATTTTGGAATCCTTTTAGTAAACTATTCTAATGCTTTGATTTGTTTGTGCTTTTGCACAGAAATTTAACCTTGTACTTAAGATAGGGCTATTTGTATTCTTTTCAAGCCCCTGTCTGTCACATGGTTTTCATATTTATTCGGGTGCTTTGGAAACTACAACCAGTGCAGGACGGATGACGCGGTCTGCCAGGGTGTAGCCTTTTTGCATCACGTCGACGACTGTGTTCGGCTCTTTGTCCGCCACCGGGATGACGGTCATGGCCTGGTGTTTGTGCGGATCGAGTTTTTCACCGTGCGGGTTGATTTCCTTTACCGCAAACTTCTCGAAGGCACCGGACAACTGTTTGAGTGTCAGTTCTACACCCGCTTTGATGTTTTCGATGCTGCTATTGTCTTTCAGCGCCATTTCGAGCGAGTCTTTCACCGCCAGCAGTTCTACCGCGAATTTTTCGACAGCAAACTTGCGGGCCTTGTCGGTTTCTTCGATGGCACGGCGGCGGGCGTTTTCGCCTTCCGCTTTGGCATAAAGGACATCCTGGCGGGCTTTGTCCAGATCGGACAATGCGTTGGCAAGTTGTTGATCCAGCGTCAGTTCAGTCTGCGCCTGGGTGGATTCTTGTGACTGCTCCGGATTGGCAGTGTTTTGAACGTCTTGTTGTGCGTCGTTAGACATACAGCCTCCTTAAAAACCTTAACCACTAAATGGTGATTCGGCGATGGTTTTCAAGAGGTAATATGTAAAAAACTTCTGTTCGTTCGCTTCCCGTTTTTTAGCGAGGGGCATTTATCCGCTGGCAGGATACGACAGGCAGGCGGATTACCTTGGGCTGACGGGGGAAATCTCTGTCACGACGACCTGTTCGCCGGCCACGGTCCAGCGGACATTGACATCGTAAAGGTGTACGCCATAGTCAGCGTCAGTCGTGTTCTTGTAGGCAGGGCGGGGGTCATAACCCAGTGCGGTTTGAATGACCTGAGACAATTGGGGCCAGCGCTGCTGGTGCTGTGCCAGTTGCTGCTGAGCTGCCGGCGTATAGGACACTGGCTGGACCGCCGGTGGCGCATCGACATAGCCGCTCCGAGCGGTAGGAATAGCATCGGCAAACGCGATATACGGTTTGATGTCGAAAACCGGGGTGCCATCCATCAGGTCGGCGCCGCGCAAGTGCAGCACCACACCGGATCGGGTATCTATGCCAGTCAGTTCCACGACTGACAGTCCAAGCGGATTGGGGCGATGCGTGCTTCTGCTGGCAAAGACGCCTACCCGGCGGTTGCCGCCCAGACGGGGCGGGCGGACGGTCGGGCGCCAGCCGCGTTCTGCTGTGGCATGAAAACCAAAAATCAGCCAGAGATGCGAAAAACCATCCAGACCGGTTACTGCCTCGGGCACATTATATGGGGGGAGGAGCTCCAGCGTGGAAGAAACGTCTTTTGCCAGGCCGGATTGGCGGGGAATGCCAAATTTTTCTTTGAAGGGTGCGTGAACTACCCCCACGGGCGTGAGGCCTGGCAGGGGTAGTGCGGACATCAGGCGTACCAAGCGTCTGACAGCGGGTCGACAATCACTTCGGCCAGTTCGCTGCGGGCTTTTAGCCAAGCTTCAACAGATGCGCGCTGCTCATCAGAGACAGAGCCCTGGCTGGCGTCCAGCATCACATAGCCTTCCAGACGGATTTCACCCGGGAAGGCCTCATAACCGCCACCAAACACCAGAGATTGTGCTTCGATGCTGTCGGTCAGGAAATCATCCAGCAGTTTGACCAGCGATTCGTCACTAATGCCATCGACACAGCGGGCAGACAGCCCAAAACCAAATTCCTGATATTCGCCAACGTGCAGTTTCTTGCGTTGACGGGCATTGTATTTAGACAAACGTGACATAGTGTGTTTCCAGTGTTGTAAATAAGGTCGTTACCGACCCGGATTGTAAAGCAAAACGAACCGCAGGGTCTGGCTTATCAGGCCCCGCAGCATTTTTTGTATTTTTTACCACTACCACACGGGCACGGATCGTTGCGGCCCGGGGTGCTTTCTACGCGTACCGGTGCATTGGATAACTGTGCGCCAAGCGTGTTGGCCAGCTGCAGCTTGCCATCCGCATCGGTCCGCCAGTAGCGGTACAGTGACAAAAGCAGCGCGGGTAGCTGTGCAATGCGGCGGGTACGGGCTTTAGGGGACAGATCGTCCAGTTCGTCATTGCCCGCCAGTTCCACAATCGGGATCAGCAGCGGCTCGAGCATTTCTTCGTGCTCTTTGTCGGCAAACCAGACTTTTTCACAGAATTCCAGCCCGACCAGAAAACCGGATGCCCACCATTCACCATCTTTAGGCGCATCTTCCTCGTCGGTTTCTTCCCACTCGTCCACGATAGGCAGGTAGGCTTCCTTGTCCTCCACGACAGCGGCTTCAATGCGTTTTGCGACATCATTGAAATGGCGGCGCAGCAGCGTGGTTATCTGCGCTTCTTCATCTGCATCCTTGAAGGTCGGCTGGGTGTCATCCCCCCAGATGATGGGCAGATAGGCTTCTTGCGGCACCACTTGCGGGCCGATGATCAGTGCACAAAAGAAGCCGTCTACGGCTTCGATCGGCAGGCAATGCTCTGGTGTTGCATCAGACTGCAAGAAGGCGTCCAGTGTCGCCAGTTCTTCTTCTGTCAGTGCGGCAGAAGTCTCGGTGTGTTGGGTCATGCTTTATCCTGTGTTGAGGGTGTTTCCGCGTTTTTGAACATTTCGCAAAAACGCAATTCGATAGGGTACGGAAAGAAGTCATCCAGCTTCCCGTCCAGAATCCGTTGTTTTTTGCCCTGCCAGAAGGTGGCCGTGAGCAGGTCACGGTGATGTTTCAGGAATACCTGACGGACTTCTGCATTGCCCAGCAGGAATCGCCCGAACTCTTCCGGGAACACGTCGTTTCTGGCAACCGGGTACCAGGGTTCGATGGCCATTTCCATTTCCGGATTGGGCGCTTCCGGGATTTCGCGGAAGTTACAGTCCGTCATGTATTCGATCTCATCATAATCGTAGAAGATCACGCGGCTGTAGCGGGTAACGCCAAAGTTCTTGTACAGCATGTCGCCCGGGAAAATATTGGCCGTGGCCAGATCCTTGATGGCGTTGCCGTAATCAATCACTGCCTGTTCACGCTGCTCCGGCGTGGCCTGCTGCAGGTAGATGTTGAGCGGGGTCATGCGCCGCTCGATATACACGTGCTTGATGATCAGGGTATCGCCTTCCTCATCAATCACTGAAGGTGCGTGCTCGCGCAATTCGGCCAGCAGTTCCGGGTCGATGCGGTCGGCCGGGAAGGCCACGTCAGAGAACTCCAGCGTATCCGCCATGCGGCCAACCCGATCGTGCTGACGCACCAGCTGATATTTGTATTTTACCGTGGCGCGGTCGATCTCTTTGGGGGGCGCAAACTTGTCCTTGATGATCTTGAACACAAACGGGTAAGAGGGCAGGGTGAATACCAGCATCACCATCCCTTTGATACCGGGGGCAATGATGAAATCATCGTCCGAGTGACGCAGATGCGTCATCAGGTCACGATAGAAGTTGGTCTTGCCCTGCTTGGCCAGCCCCAGCATGGTATACAGTTCGGAGCGCGGCTTGTTTGGCATCATGTTGCGCAAGAACTGCACGTAGCCTGAGGGGACTTCCATGTCGACCATGAAATAGGCCCGGGACAGCGAGAACAGGACCGAAATCCGCCAGCTGTCCAGAATGATGCTGTCCAGATACAGCTTGCCGTTGGTGTCATGCAATACCGGGATGGCAAACGGGTATTCATGTACCCCGTTGACCGCCTTGCCGATAATGTAGGCCGCCTTGTTGCGGTAAAACGCCGAGTACAGCACCTGAATCTGCAGGTTGACCTCAGGTGCCGGCCAGCCGCCCAGCTGGGCTTCCACCGCGCGCATGACATAATCCACATCGCGGTCCAGGTCTGCAAAGGGTCTGGCCCAGCCAAAGTCTTCCACTATCTTGCGGATGGTTCCTCTCAAGCCGCGTTCTTTCGGATAGTAGCTGGAGTAGGTGGGCGGAATGGACTGGATGTATTCCGTACTGATGGTCGGCCGCACAAAGATGAAATCGTTGTGGAAATAATTCCGGTGCAGGATTTTACAGAAGACGGAATTAAAGAAGGTCTCAGCCAGTTCCGGTTGTTTGTGATCCACCAGCATGCCGATGAAGAACAGCTTGGCCTGTGACCAGGTTTCATCATCCAGCGTCTGGGCATGAAACTCGTTATGCAGCCGCTCGACCGTTTCGTAGACCCGCTCGGTGTACGAGGTGATCCGGTCACGGTTAGCTTTCTGGGAACCATGCCAGTCGCCTGCCTCAAAGCAGGCTTTGGCGCTGCGGCTAACATCTCTGAAAATACTGTAGTGGCGGTTAAAGCCGTCTATCAAGGCTTGCGCAATGGCATGCGCAATCGAACTGCGGTCAAGATCTAGGGGGTTCATGGTGTCTGTTCACGTGCCTGTATAGGTCATCCGGATTTTATTGTTATTTATATAGCTATGTTTTTAGGGTGAATTTACCGCGTTTGCCATCTGGATGACAACTTACAGGATGATACCACCGCCAATGCACTCATCACCCCGGTACATCACGATGGATTGACCAGGTGTCACCGCCCATTGCGCTTGCTCAAACTTGACCTTCATTGTCCCGTTTTCCATAGACACGATTTTGCAGGCAGCATCTTGCTGGCGATAGCGGGTTTTGGCTGTCAGCGGTTCGCCCACTGCGGGCGGCGCAACCGTCCAGCTCAAGTCGCCTGCCGTCAATTCGTGACTTAACAATAAAGGATGGTCGTGACCCTGCACCACAATCAGGGTGTTTTCCTCCAAGTCTTTGGCGGCCACAAACCAGGGTGTACCATCTCCCGTCTTGTCTCCGCCAATGCCCAAGCCTTTGCGTTGGCCTAGCGTGTAATACATCAGCCCCATGTGCTCACCCACCTTGCGGCCTTCGGGCGTTTTCATCGGGCCAGGGGTTTTGGGCAGGTAGCGGTTCAGGAAGTCCCTGAATGGCCGCTCGCCAATAAAACAGATGCCGGTACTGTCTTTTTTGGTGGCATTAGGCAGGCCGATCTCTGCTGCAATCTTGCGTACTTCGGTCTTGTGCATGCCGCCCAGCGGCATCAGCGCACGTCTTAGCTGGTGCTGTTGCAAGCGGTACAGGAAGTAACTCTGGTCCTTGCTGGGATCTACACCTTTCAGCAAGCGGGATACATCTGCCTCATGCACGATTTGCGCATAGTGGCCAGTGGCAATGTAGTCAGCCCCTTGTTCGATGGCATGGTCAAGAAATGCCTTGAACTTGATTTCCGCATTGCACAGTACATCCGGGTTGGGAGTGCGCCCGGCTTCGTATTCTTTCAGAAAGTAGGCAAACACCCGGTCTTTGTATTCTTTGGCAAAATTGACCAGGTCAATGTCGATACCGACAACATCCGCAACCGCAATCGCATCCCGCGAGTCTTCCTTGATCGAGCAATACTCGTCATCATTGTCGTCCTCCCAGTTTTGCATGAAGATGCCGTGCACTTCATGTCCTTGCTGTTTGAGAACCCAGGCCGTCACAGAGGAATCTACGCCGCCCGACATGCCTACGATGATTTTTTGCTGTTTCATGATTTACGACTTTAATGTTGCTAGAGCCCCCCGGTATCTTCGGAGTATCGGCTTTCTATGGGTTATTCTGGTTGTATTCGCCGTCATGGCTGGCGATCAGTTGCTCTTGGGCATCACGGCGGTCTCGCTGGACATACACGCCATCGCTTTTGATATCTTCTGGCCATGCGCCTTTTAGCCATTGTGCCAAAGGGATGACAACGGCGGGTTCGCCATTGTCAAAGAACCAGTTATCTACTGCAAATTCGGCGGCGGATGCATTTTCTATAATATGGGCGGCCCGGTGGTAATTAAAGATCAGCGGCGCACGCTCAACAAACTGGCTGACCGAATGAAAGTGCAGCCAGCCAAGCCGGTTCATCAACTGCAGGTAACTGGTGGTTGTGGCAGCATGGTCAAAACAGTCCATTTTACCATCCAGCGAGGTTTCATCACCGCCGTTGCCACCTTTGTCGTTATGCACCGGGGTCTGCTGGCCCGCAATGCTGGCCAGATCGCCCACGGTCAGGGCAATGGCAATACGCTCGGTCGCCGCATTGTCGATATGCACGAACCGCCGGTTCATGCGCTGCAAGGCTTCGTCCGAAATCTTGACCACCGCATGAGACTTGCAGCCATAGTTGTAACAGACATCCACCGACTCTTCCGCCTGTGCGGTGAGGGACAGCAGGGAGGCTAGCAGCACGCAGGCGACCAGCAAGGTTTGCCCAAGGATGTGATGTCGGCGCATAGGGCTACTCGTTCAAAATGGAGAGCGGATACCGGCGGCCGGCCAGGTAATCTGCCACGCATTGCCATACCAGCGGGCTGCGCCATTTTTCCGGTGTGGCCTGCAATTCTTCCGGCGTTAACCACACGGTCCGGATGATGCCATGGTCGAGTGCCTGGTTTTCTATTTCGCTTCCGGCTTCACCCGCAAATGCAAACCGCAGATACGTGAGGTCTTTTTCCGGGACCGGCATGCGGTAAATGCCCACCAGATGTCCGGGGACAAAAGGGTGGGCAGTTTCTTCGCGTGTCTCGCGTATGACCGCCTCAATCAGGCTTTCGCCGTCTTCCAGATGCCCCGCCGGCTGGTTGAGACGCACGCCCTCGGTCGTCTCTTCTTCCACCAGCAGGAAGCGGCCGTTTTTCTCGATGATGGCTGCGACGGTGACGTTCGGCTTCCAGACCATGCGGTCTCCCTTTATCCTTTGCCGGTGATTGTATCATCGCCGGCATGTTCAAACTGATACGACGCTGCTCACCCGGTTTTAGTTCATCCAGTCGCCATTCCCCGATCTGTACACGAATCAACCTGAGGGTTGGTAGTCCGACTTTGGCTGTCATCCGCCGTACCTGGCGGTTTTTGCCTTCCGCAATCGTAAGCGAAATCCAGCTGTCAGGGATATTTTTTCTTTCCCGTATGGGCGGGTTTCTTGGCCAGACATCCGGCGTTTCCAGCCGGATGGCGGTGGCAGGGCGGGTGACGAAATCACCCAGGTCAATCCCGTTTTCCAGCTGTTTTAGCTGCTCGTCCGTCGGAATGCCTTCCACTTGTACCCAATAAGTCTTGGGCAATTTATGGGCCGGATCGGTGATCAGATGATTTAACGGGCCACTGTCAGTTAAAAGCAACAGTCCTTCGCTGTCCGTATCCAGACGACCCGCTGCATAGAAGCCAGGCGCGTGAATATAGTTAGCAAGCGTAGGATGTTGGGGGTGCTCTGAAAACTGGCAGATCACGCCATACGGTTTATTCAGTAAAATCAGGTCAGGCATGTGCACCAATCGGACATTAAAAACTGGCAGGTAATGCCATTTTACCGGATAATAATCCTGTTCAGCTGTTATAGAAGCGGTTAAAGATATCCATTTGCCGTATTTGCAGACAGAACCTCCCGCAATAACGATAAATAACACTAAAAGCATCAACCTAATTGCAGTTACAAGATGTTTGTACTGAACTACCTGAACCGGATCAGGTCAGTACAGGGATCCTGTTAGGTCGTTATTTGCAGGGAGCCCTTGACTAACCACACGATGGAGTAGGCATGAGTACACAATCCCATATCCAGGTCCCTGCTGGCGGCCAGAAAATCATCCCGGGCCAACCAGTGCCAAACAATCCTATTATCCCGTTCATCGAAGGGGATGGTATTGGCGTTGACATTACACCGGTCATGAAAAAAGTAGTCGATGCAGCGGTAGAGAAAGCCTACGGCGGCGCTAAGAAAATTCACTGGATGGAAGTTTTCGCCGGTGAGAAATCCACCCAGATTTATGGCCCGGACGTTTGGCTGCCTGCAGAAACCTTCCAGGCGCTGAAAGACTACTCCGTATCCATCAAAGGCCCGATGACGACACCGGTAGGTGGCGGCATCCGTTCATTGAACGTGGCCTTGCGCCAGGAGCTGGATCTTTACCAGTGCGTGCGTCCGGTACGTTATTTCAAAGGTGTTCCATCACCACTGAAAAACCCGGAACTGACCGATATGGTCATCTTCCGTGAAAACACAGAAGACATCTACGCCGGTATCGAATGGCAAGCAGAGTCTGACGCCGCCAAGAAAGTCATCGCGTTTTTGCAGAACGAGATGGGCGTCAAGAAAATCCGTTTCCCTGAAACCTCCGGTATCGGTATCAAGCCGGTTTCCAAGCAAGGTACCGAGCGTCTGGTCCGTGCAGCCATCCAGTATGCCATTGATAACGATCGCAAGAGCGTGACCATTGTGCACAAAGGCAACATCATGAAGTTCACCGAAGGTGGCTTCCGTGACTGGGCTTACGCACTGGCCAAGAACGAATTCGGTGCAGAACTGATTGATGGCGGTCCATGGGCCAAATTCAAGAACCCGAAAACCGGTCGCGAGATCATTGTGAAAGATGCGATTGCAGATGCATTCTTGCAACAGATCCTGCTGCGTCCAGCCGAGTACGACGTTGTTGCTACCCTGAACCTGAACGGCGATTACATCTCTGATGCATTGGCTGCTCAAGTGGGTGGTATCGGTATTGCACCAGGCGCCAACATTTCTGATAACTACGCATGTTTTGAAGCAACCCACGGGACTGCGCCAAAATACGCTGGTCAGGACAAAGTGAACCCAGGTTCCCTGATTCTGTCTGCAGAAATGATGCTGCGTCATCTGGGCTGGAAAGAAGCTGCAGACCTGGTGATCAAGAGCATGGAAGCCGCCATTAACGACAAGCAAGTGACGTATGACTTTGCGCGTCTGATGGAAGGCGCAACCGAAGTGAGCTGTTCTGCGTTTGGCGATGCAATGATCGCACGCATGTAATAACGACTCAGCCCCGCCTCAAGCGATTGTGGCGGGGCTGACGGTGTCTGGCAGGGCCGGTTTGCAGTCGGCAATGCCAGAAACAACAAAACCCGCCGAGGCGGGTTTTGTTTTGTTCAACGCGCTTAAGAATTAAGCAGCTTGAATGTTTGCAGCTTGCTTACCTTTAGGGCCGGTAGTTACATCGAAAGAAACCTTTTGGCCTTCTTTCAATGTTTTGAAACCTGGCATGTTGATAGCAGAGAAATGCGCGAACAGATCTTCGCCGCCATCATCAGGGGTAATAAAGCCGAAACCTTTAGAATCGTTGAACCATTTAACGGTACCAGTTGCCATCTTTTTGATGCTCCATCTTACAAACTTAATGTTACTGTGTTACAGACTATATACATATTGCCTGCGCTTACGGGTTTGTGTTTCAAGGGCGCGACTGGCAAACCGGTACAACATCTCTTGAAAGCGCAAACTAGTTTTGCATTAAGTCGTATTTCGGGAATGAAGTCAAGAGGGTTTGCGCGAGTATTTCATTAAAAACGCATAAACTTGCAAAAATTAGGGGGCGCCCCCAACTAATACCCATGGCCGGCACACTCCTTTATGGTAAAAAGTTTGTTCGGCACGGTGACCGCTCATGGTGGTGAAATACACGGGCGTCGCCCTGATGGAACTTACTGCAATTTATGCCTGCCTGACTATAGGCAGCAGTCGGCAAACGCGATAGAGTGTTCCTTATGCACGGCAAGTTCGTGCAATTTGGTTAAAGCTTTCTATACTTAAAACAAGACAGACATAAAGCCCGTACGTTATGAGCAGTAAATCCAAGGAGTTGTTGCAGACCAAAGACGATGTGACAAAGGTAACACCGCCGCCTTTCTGGAAAGTGGTGTTGCTGAATGATGATTTCACACCGATGGACTTTGTCGTGCACGTGTTACAACAGTTTTTTCATTTAGACGTCGATCAGGCCACACGAATCATGCTGATGGTGCATCAACAAGGGCGTGGGATTTGCGGAGTCTATAGTAAGGACGTTGCTGAAACCAAAGTTCAGCAAGTCAGGCAGTTTGCCAAAGAGCATCAGCATCCCCTGCAATGCGTGATGGAGGAGAATTAAGATGATCGCGCAAGATTTGGAAGTAACCTTGCACATGGCCTTTGTCGAAGCACGGCAGAAACGTCATGAATACATCGGTGTCGAGCACCTGTTGCTGGCACTGCTGGATAACCCTGCCTCGCAAGAGGTGTTAAAGGCGTGTGCAGTCAACATGGATGCGTTAAGGCAACAGCTGACAGATTTCATCCAGGAAAACTCACCGGTCGTACCGGGGACGGATGACATTGATACCCAGCCGACGCTCGGGTTCCAGCGCGTGATCCAGCGCGCCATTCTCCATGTACAGTCTTCCGGCAAAAAAGAAGTGACCGGCGCCAATGTGCTGGTCGCAATTTTTGGCGAGAAAGACTCGCACGCTGTCTACTACCTGCATCAGCAAGGGGTTACCCGTCTGGATGTCGTGAACTTCATCTCTCATGGCATCAAGAAAACGGCTGACCAGTCTGCCCCCAAAGAGCAGCAGGAAAACGACGCCGAGCAGGAGACCGGTAGCGGCTCTGCACTGGAAAACTATACCCAGAATCTGAACGAACGTGCCCTGACGGGTAAAATCGACCCGCTGATTGGCCGTGACCATGAGCTGGAGCGCGTGGTACAGATTCTGTGCCGTCGCCGCAAGAATAACCCGCTGCTGGTGGGTGAGGCGGGCGTGGGCAAGACCGCCATTGCCGAAGGTCTGGCACGCCG
The DNA here is from genome assembly GCF_000376945.1 of Leeia oryzae DSM 17879. GTDB lineage: Bacteria > Pseudomonadota > Gammaproteobacteria > Burkholderiales > Leeiaceae > Leeia > Leeia oryzae. Next base: position 114,249 of record NZ_AQXU01000016.1, on the reverse strand, counting down.
GATTGTAGAAGGCAATGTGCCAGATATCTTGGCCAATGCCACAATCTACTCTCTGGATATGGGTGCCCTGCTGGCCGGTACCAAATACCGTGGCGATTTTGAACAGCGCTTGAAAGCGGTGCTCAAGCAGTTGATGGACAAACCGGACAACATCCTGTTCATTGACGAGATTCATACCCTGATTGGGGCGGGTGCAGCCTCTGGGGGCACGCTGGATGCGAGCAACCTGTTGAAACCCGCGCTGGGTAACGGATCGCTGAAATGTATCGGTGCGACCACGTATACAGAATACCGTGGCGTGTTCGAGAAAGACAACGCCTTGTCACGCCGCTTCCAGAAAGTGGATGTGAACGAGCCGACCATCGAGCAGACCGTGCAGATTCTGCGCGGGCTGAAGAGCCGTTTTGAAGAGCACCATGGCGTGAAGTACGCGCCTTCTGCCCTGACCACAGCGGCGGAACTGTCTGCCAAATACATCAATGACCGCCACTTGCCGGACAAGGCGATTGACGTGATTGACGAGGCGGGGGCCGCCCAGAAAATTCTGCCGAAGTCTCGCCAGAAAAAAACCATTACCAAACACGAGATTGAAGAAATCATTGCCAAGATTGCAAGGATTCCGCCAAAAACCGTGTCTGCGGATGACCGCAATGCCTTGAAAACACTGGACCGTGACCTGAAAAATGTGGTGTTCGGGCAGGACAAAGCCATTGAAGCGCTGGCGAGTGCCATCAAGATGGCGCGTTCCGGTTTGGGCAATCCGCAAAAACCGATTGGTTCCTTCCTGTTCTCCGGTCCGACCGGGGTAGGTAAAACCGAGGTGGCCCGTCAACTGGCTTATACGCTGGGGATTGAACTGATCCGCTTTGACATGTCCGAATACATGGAACGTCATGCGGTGAGCCGACTGATTGGCGCACCGCCGGGCTATGTCGGGTTCGAGCAGGGCGGCCTGCTGACCGAAGCCATTACCAAGCATCCGTTCTCTGTCTTGCTGTTGGACGAGATCGAAAAAGCGCATCCGGACATCTTTAATGTGCTGCTGCAGGTGATGGACCACGGTACGCTGACGGATAACAACGGTCGCAAGGCAGATTTCCGCAATGTGATCATTATCCTGACAACTAATGCGGGTGCCGAAACCCTGAATAAATCGACGATTGGCTTTACCACCTCCCGCGAAGCCGGGGATGAGATGGGGGAAATCAAACGCCTGTTTACGCCAGAGTTCCGTAACCGTCTGGATTCGATCATCTCCTTTACCGGGCTGAACGAAGAAATCATCCTGCGTGTGGTCGACAAGTTCCTGATGCAGCTGGAAGCACAACTGCACGAGAAGAAAGTGGAAGCACATTACACCGATGCATTGCGCAAGTTCCTGGCGAAAAAAGGTTTTGATCCACTGATGGGTGCACGTCCGATGGCGCGTCTGATCCAGGACACCATTCGCAAGGCATTGGCGGATGAACTTCTGTTCGGTCGCTTGTCAGATGGTGGGCATGTGACCATTGACGTCAAGGATGATCAGGTTGTACTGGATTTCGATGAGGTATCTGCCGCAGTAACATCCTGAGCTTTTGTGAGGCTGTCATCTTTGTACCTAAAAAATCGCCGGTTTATCCGGCGATTTTTTTGTTGCCAGATGTTGGGGGTAGGGTAGAAATTGTTTAGTGTGCAGATACCGTGCATAAGGGGACATGCTATGTGTTGTCTTGCTTCTTGCCGTTTGGCTGTTCATGGAGTGGATGTTGACCCGGGTCTTTAGGGGTGAGGTAAAGACAACCGGACAACCTGGCGAGTCATGGATATAAAAAGGGAGGATACGTTTCCGTATCCTCCCTTTTTGTTACGGGCTTAGACAGCAAGTCAGGAGGGTTTTCTGAACACCAGATGTCCTTCCTGATTGACATCGACAATGACGGTATCCTTGGCGGCAAACTGTCCGGCCAGAATCTGCTTGGCCAGCGGATTCTCAATTTGCTGCTGGATGACCCGTTTCAGCGGGCGTGCCCCGTATACCGGGTCGAACCCGGCTTCGCTGATGTGCGCCAGTGCTTCCGGTGTAACGGCCAACCCCATCTCCATGGCTGCCAGACGTTTCTCCAGTGACTGCATCTGGATGCGGGCAATGTTGCTGATATGCTCGTTACCCAGGGCATGGAAGACCACGACTTCATCAATCCGGTTAATGAACTCTGGCCGGAAGTGACTCTTGACTTCATTCATCACGGCGGCCTTCACGGTCTGGTAGGGTTCGCCAGTCATCAACTGGATTTGATGCGAACCCAGGTTGGAGGTCATGACCACCACGGTATTCTTGAAGTCGACCGTTCTGCCTTGTCCATCTGTCAGACGACCATCGTCCAGCACTTGCAGCAGGATGTTAAAGACATCCGGATGCGCCTTCTCGACTTCGTCCAGCAAAATCACGCTGTATGGCTTGCGACGTACAGCCTCGGTCAGGGTGCCGCCTTCTTCGTAGCCGACATAGCCCGGCGGTGCGCCGACCAGGCGGGATACACTGTGCTTCTCCATGAATTCACTCATGTCGATGCGGATCAGGTGATCCTGACTGTCAAACATGAACTCTGCCAGCGCCTTGCATAGCTCGGTTTTACCCACCCCGGTCGGCCCCAGGAACAGGAACGAGCCATAAGGACGGTTCGGGTCGGATAGACCGGAGCGCGAGCGGCGGATGGCATCGGCTACCAGGGTGACGGCTTCGTCTTGCCCTACCACACGCTGGTGCAGCTTTTCTTCCATCTGCAGCAGTTTGTCGCGCTCGCCCTGCATCATTTTGGCGACAGGAATACCGGTTGCCCGGCTGACCACTTCGGCAATTTCTTCTGCGCCCACCTGGGTACGTACCAGCTGGTTTTTCTTGGTGCTGCCCTCTGCCGCCTCGGCCTGTCTCAGCTGGGCTTCCAGTTGTGGCAGCTTGCCGTATTGCAGCTCACTCATCTTCTGCCAGTCGCCTTTGCGGCGGGCCGCATCCATCTCGGCTTTAATCTTCTCGATCTCTTCCTTGACGGCTTGCGAACCCACTACTTGGGCTTTTTCGGCTTTCCAGATTTCTTCCAGATCGTTGTACTCGCGCTGCAAGCGGGTAATCTCGTCTTCGATCAGACCCAGTCGTTTGCGTGAGGCTTCATCTTTTTCTTTCTTGACGGCTTCCCGTTCGATTTTCAACTGGATCAGACGACGGTCCAGTTTGTCCATGGATTCGGGCTTAGAGTCGATCTCCATCTTGATACGGGCAGCTGCTTCATCAATCAGGTCGATTGCCTTGTCTGGCAAGAAACGATCAGTGATGTAGCGATTGGACAGTTCTGCCGCCGCCACAATGGCCGGGTCGGTAATGTCTACGCCATGGTGGATTTCGTACTTTTCTTGCAACCCGCGCAGGATGGCGATGGTGTCTTCCACCGTCGGCTCGGACACCAGCACTTTCTGGAAGCGGCGCTCCAGCGCGGCGTCTTTTTCGATGTATTTGCGGTACTCATCCAGCGTGGTGGCGCCAATGCAATGCAGTTCGCCACGGGCCAGTGCCGGTTTCAGCATGTTACCGGCATCCATTGCGCCTTCGGCCTTGCCTGCGCCTACCAGCGTATGGATTTCGTCGATGAACATGATGGTATTGCCTTCGTCCTTGGCCAGATCGTTCAGCACAGCCTTCAGGCGCTCTTCAAAATCGCCGCGGTATTTGGCGCCAGCCAGCAGAGAGGCCAGATCCAGTACCAACAGGCGTTTGGATTTGAGCGACTCAGGCACTTCTTCGTTCACGATGCGTTGTGCCAGCCCTTCGACAATCGCCGTCTTGCCCACGCCGGGCTCACCAATCAGCACCGGGTTGTTCTTGGTTCTGCGCTGCAATACCTGAATGGCGCGACGGATTTCGTCGTCCCGACCGATGACCGGGTCCAGTTTGCCCTGACGGGCGCGCTCGGTCAGGTCGAGTGTGTATTTGGCCAGGGCGCCACGGTTGGCTTCGGCCTCCTGGCTGTTGACGCTTTCGCTGCCACGAATAGCGGTAATGGCCGCTTCCAGCGCCGCTTTGTTGCCCCCGTGGGTTTTCAGTAGTTTGCCGGTTGCCCCTTTGTCTTCCAACAGGGCCAGCAGGAACATTTCGCTGGCAATGAACTGGTCGCCCCGCTTCATGGCGGCTTTGTCGGTCAGGTTCAACAGGTTGCCAAGGTCGCGAGAAACAGAAATGTCTCCCCCCGTGCCTTCCACTTTCGGGAGGTTTTCAATGGACTGGTTCAAGTCCCGAACCAGAGCGGCAGTATTGACGCCAGCTTTTGCCAGTACGCCGGTTACACCGCCGTCATCTTGCTGCAGTAATGCCAGCAACAAGTGTTGCGGCTCAATAAAGCCACAGTCATTCGCCAGCGCCAGGCTTTGGGCATCGGCGAAGGCTTGCTGGAATTTTGTCGTTAACTTATCGAAACGCATGCGTGCATCTCCTGTGTTGATCTATATGGATCTACATATCGGGATACATTAGTTTTTTTCAACAGGCGCGGTTTGTTTTGCATCAAAGGTTACTGCAATATCCGCTGGCAAACCTGCGACGAGGCCTGACATGTACTCCGCTGCAAGCGAGCCGCGTGGGCAGGTCGTGCCTATGGTAAAATATCCTCTATATTTAGTTTTAGCAGAATGCCATGACCCTGATCCCGGAAATTAAACCCCAGCAATCCCTGGAGCTCCTGAAAGAGCTGCATATCCTGACCCGGGACGGAAAAATAAATCAGGATACCCGGCGCAAACTCAAGCAGGTTTACCATCTGTACCAGTTCATCGAGCCGCTGATGGAAGAAGTGATGACCCGCAAAGGTGACTGTACCCTGGCGGACCACGGTGCGGGTAAGTCTTATTTGGGCTTCATTCTGTATGACCTGTTTCTCAAAGAGAAGAACACCGGCCATGTATACGGTATCGAAACCCGTCCCGAACTGGTCAGCAAGTCACAAGCACTGGCCCAGCATCTGGGGTTTGAGCGGATGGGGTTTCTGAACCTGACAGTCGAACAGTCGATTACCTCGGATCAACTGCCCGCACAGGTCGACATCATTACGGCGCTTCATGCGTGCAATACGGCAACTGACGATGCCATCCGGTTTGCCCTGGCAAAAAACGCCAGCTACATTGTGCTGGTGCCTTGCTGTCAGGCCGAGGTGGCGGGGGTGTTGCGGCAAAAGAAAAATGAAACCTTCGGCAAGACGTCGTTGTCCGAAATCTGGCGCCACCCTCTGCATACGCGGGAATTTGGCAGCCATATCACCAATGTATTGCGCTGCCTGCTGCTAGAGTCGCGTGGTTATCAGGTGACGGTCACCGAACTGGTAGGGTGGGAGCACTCCATGAAGAACGAGCTGATCATTGCCAAAAAGGTCAGCAATGGCAAAGCCAGTGCCCGCGCCCGGCAGGAAGCCATTCTGGAAGAAATGAACCTGACGGATCTGCGAGACCGCTTTATCTATTGATCGATATCCGGGGTAGGGAAGGACCATGCAAGAGAAAGCCGTGGCATTGGTGGTGTGCGTCAAAAAGCGCTATGCTGACCATCAGCCCAGCTGCGGCGGGCGTGGCAGCCAGCGCTTGTATGAACAGCTGAAAATGCTGGCGCAGCCTGCCGGGATTGCAGTCGTGCCTTTTCCTTGTCTTGGTGCTTGCGAGTATGGGCCCAATATCCGCATTTCACCAGGCGGCCCATTTTTCAACCGGGTAACAGAAACACAATTGCCAGACCTGATTGCAGAAGCCATCTCGTTCAGGGATGGCTTGAATGACACCGTCGCCAACCCTTAAACCGTTAACAGACCATTTTTGTGATGTGGACCCTTTCATGAACTACGAACTACCCCCTTCCCATTTGATCGCGACCCAGGTGGGTCTGGCACTGGCCGAAGACATTGGTGCCGCCGACTGGACCGCGATGCTGATTCCTGCCGACAAACCGGGCAAAGCCACGATTCTGGTACGTGAGTCTGCCGTCATTTGTGGTCAGGCCTGGTTTGAAGAATGCTGCCGGCAGGTAGATGCACGCATCCTGGTAACATGGCGGGTGAAGGAGGGGGAGCTGGCCGGGGAGGATACCGTTGTCTGCGAACTTGCCGGTCCGGCACGTGCCCTGCTGACGGCAGAACGCAGCGCACTGAATTTTCTGCAAACCCTCTCTGGCGTCGCCACCGAGGTACGTCGTTATGCGGACGTGGTGGCCGATTTGCCCGTCAAGATCATGGATACCCGTAAAACCCTGCCGGGGTTACGACTGGCCCAGAAATATGCAGTACGGGTCGGCGGTGGTGTCAACCAGCGTGTTGGCCTGTACGATGGCATCCTGATCAAGGAAAACCACATCATGGCCGCGGGTTCTATTGCCGCAGCGGTGGCTGCCGCCAAAGACCTGAATGCGGGCGTACCCATTCAGGTAGAGGTCGAAACGCTAGATGAACTGCAACAGGCGCTGGATTGCGGTGTCACGCTGGTACTGCTGGACAATATGACGCCAGCCCAAATGCAAGAAGCCGTGCGGCTGTCCGCGGGCAGGGCGCAGCTGGAGGCCTCTGGTAATGCCACCTTCGACAAGGTCCGCATACTGGCCGAAACCGGCGTAGACCGGATTTCGATTGGCGCGCTGACCAAACATGTGCGTGCGACAGATTTTTCCATGCGCTTTCAGCAATAGCGCGCCTGACGTACAGATGTAAAAAATGCCGGATTTACCGGCATTTTTTACATCTGTCACCACATCAAGGGCATTCGCCCGGATGCTTAGTGATGATGGTCGTGGTTAGGGTCATGGGCATGGCCATGATCCAGTTCGTCCTGAGTGGCTTCACGCACTTCAGCAACGGTACCTTTGAAACGCAGGGTCTTGCCAGCCAGTGGGTGGTTGCCATCCAGTACAACCTGACCGCCTTCAATGGCAGACACGGTAAAGACCATCAGTTCGCCGGTTTCGTCGTCGTCAGCTTCAAACATCATGCCAACTTCGATGTCTTTAGGGAACAGGTCCAGTGGCTCGTTACGGATCAGGCTGTCATCGTATTCGCCAAATGCAAATTCTGGTTCCATGACCACATCAACCACGTCGCCTACGGTCTTGCCATGCAGCGCTTCTTCCACTTGCGGGAAAATGCCGTCATAGCCACCGTGCAGGTACACCATCGGGGTTTCGCTCTTGTCCAGCAATTCATTCTGGGCATCAAACATTTCGTAGTTCAGCGCTACAACGCTATCTTTTTTAATCTGCATTACGCATCCTTCCACACCGGCCAAGCCGGAAACGCTTAATAGGGTAACAGGTCAGTGGTGATCCATGCGGATCGACCTGACATACTTGAACATCAAACCGCGCTCGTTCGGGTCGTGGCAGAAGGTGCAAAGCAGCCGTCTTTCATTGGCATGCCGTCGTCTGTGCGGGCGTATTCAATCAGGAGGCTGCACGACCATCTTTACAAGCCTGTGAAAAGGCATAAGATCATCAAATACATCAACCAGCCGCTATTTTAGCTTAAATCAAGCAAGATAAGCGGGGTTGGCCGTATAATTTGCGTATGAATACACAACTTTTATCCCCGATTCCTCAGCCAGATCTTCCCCTGACACTGCTCGGCGGGCTCACCCCAAGACAGTTCCTGCAAGATTACTGGCAAAAAAAACCGCTCTACATACCGGCTGCCGTACCGGGCTTTGCAGACTTGGCCAGTTTCGAGCAACTCGTCAAATTTGCGGGCCGGGATGATGTCATTTCCCGGCTGGTTACCCATGAAGGTGACGACTGGTGTCTTGAACACGGACCGATCGCCAAAAAGCGCTTTACCCAATTGCCTGCAACCAATTGGGCCATGCTGATCCAGAACCTGAATCATCTGATCCCGGAAGCCAATCAGCTATTGCAACAGTTCAACTTCATTCCATATGCCCGTCTGGATGACCTGATGATCAGCTGGGCACCCGAAGGCGGTGGTGTAGGGCCGCATTTCGATAGCTATGATGTCTTTCTGCTGCAAGGTAGCGGCGAAAAACGCTGGCAGATTGGCAGTGAGTGCGACCGCTCGTTGATTCCGGACATTCCGCTGCGGATATTGTCCAACTTCACCCACGAGCACGAATGGGTGCTCAAACCGGGTGACATGCTGTATCTGCCACCTCATTGCGCACATTTTGGTACGCAACTGTCTCCGGGTACGACCTATTCGATCGGCTTCAGAACACCTAGTCATCAAGAGCTGGCTAGCCAGTTTCTGATGTACATGGCAGAACGCATGAGCATCGACGGCATGTATGCCGACCCGGACCTGCCGGTGCAGCAAGCCCCAGGTGAGGTTGGGCAAGATATGGTGGAAAAATGCCAGAAAATTCTCAAGCAGGTCCAATGGAATGATGCGCTGGTGGGGCAGTTCCTGACCAGTTATCTATCCGAGCCCAAGCAGCATGTATGGTTTGAAGAGCCTGCCAAACTGTTGTCTTATGATGCATTTATCAAAAAACTGACCAAACAGACGCTGGTCCTGGATGAAAAATCCATTTGCCTCTTCCATGGGGGGGGCGCCAGCCTGAATGGGGAAGAAATTCCTGAAGAGATCGCCTGCTTGCCTGCCATTCAGACGCTGGCCAACCGCAGAGGGCTGGATGCTGGTGAGTACGATGAGCTACTGACCGACTGGCTGTACGAGATCTATCAGGCAGGGTGGGTGTACTTTGGCTAATGCAGCCTTCCGGCAAATACTGACGGATTTCGCAAGTTTTGATCTTGCCTGTCTGTCTTTGCTGGTGTCTGCCGATGCTGAAATCGACATCTTCACCCATGACTGGCAATACCCGTTATTTGAATCCAGACCTTTCCATGATGCCTTGCATGCTTTCCTCTCCAGAGAGCGGCAAAACCGCGTACGTATCGTGCTGCGTCAGCCGATGCATGCGCAGCGGCATGCAGAAAGGCTGAAAGCCCTGGTCAGGAAATTCCCTGACCAGGTGCTGGTGCATCAGGGTGGCGTAGACGCAACAAAACAGTCTGATACCTTGTTTGTGGTAGACCATACCCATTATTTGCGTCGTTTGGACGAAAATCAGCCCCGTTCTGTCTGGGTAGGCCATGATCCAGCCGAAGTTAAGCCTTTGCAAAACCGGTTTAATGATGCCTGGGACGAGTCTCATGTGGTAATTAGCGCAACAGTGTTGGGTCTATGACAAAGTTTTTTAAAAAAGCTATTTTCTTTTCTGAAAGGCGTGATAGAATTCGCCAGTCGATCGGCACTGTTGCTGGTGAAATGCTATTGCTTAACTGGGCGCGGTCGCTTTTGTCCAATCCGATTTTGTTCGTAACTAGACTAAGGGTATTCAAATGAAACTATCCGTTATCGTAGCCGCTCTGATGGCAGCACTGGCTTTGGCCGCATGTAAAAAAGAAGAACCAGCATCTGAAGCAGCAGCATCTGAAGTTGTAGCTTCTGAAGCTCCAGCATCTGAAGCAGCAGCATCTGAAGCTCCAGCTTCTGAAGCCCCAGCTTCTGAAGCAGCTGCTTCTGAAGCCCCAGCTTCTAAGTAATTCTTAGAGCTGCAAAAAAAGCCGGCCGCAAGGTCGGCTTTTTGTTTTTGTAAGTCATGAAATGGCAATCTGTTACCCGCTGTATTCTTCGGCGTATTTCCCTCCTAGATAATCTGTTTACCTGTTCAATTCCTATGCGCAATTATCTGTGATATTGCCATTACCAGCTTCGCCAGATAATCACCAGATATTTGCATTCCGCAAAAGCCTATAAGAGCGCTTGCAAAGTGATTTCGCACGCCTGGCAAGCTCTAGGATTACCAAAAGAATAACCGCGCAAAAGCGTTAGCTCTGCGCGGTTAAATAGAGGGATTACATGTTGCAAAAATGCCATGCAACCGGTCGGGTGAATCAGAGGCCTAACTGATCCCAAATGCTGTCGATTTTTTCTTTGACTGCGGGCTCCATGGTGATGGGTGTACCCCATTCCCGGTTGGTTTCGCCAGCCCATTTGTTGGTTGCATCCATGCCCATCTTGCTCCCCAGTCCGGATACCGGGCTGGCAAAGTCGAGGTAATCAATCGGCGTATGGTCGACCAGCGTGGTATCCCGGCTCGGGTCCATGCGGGTGGTAATGGCCCACATGACTTCTTTCCAGTCGCGTGTATTCACGTCATCGTCGACTACCACGATAAACTTGGTATACATGAACTGCCGCAAATAGCTCCAGATGCCGAACATCACGCGTTTGGCGTGGCCCGGGTACTGTTTTTTGATCGATACAACGGCCATCCGGTAGGAACACCCTTCCGGAGGCAGGTAAAAGTCCACAATTTCCGGAAATTGCTTCTGCAGGATAGGGACAAAAACCTCATTTAATGCAACACCCAGGATCGCTGGCTCATCAGGTGGCTTGCCGGTATAGGTGCTGTGGTAAATGGGGTTCTCGCGCATGGTGATGCGGTCAATGGTAAAGACCGGGAAACGGTCTTGCTCATTGTAATAGCCTGTATGGTCCCCGTAAGGGCCTTCCATGGCAGACTCGAAACCGGAAGGATCACTCGCATCCGGGTAGATATTGCCTTCCAGCACGATTTCGGCCCTGGCCGGCACATGCAGGTCATTGCCGATGCATTTCACAAGTTCAGTCTTGCTGCCACGCAGCAGACCGGCAAACTGATATTCCGACAAGGTGTCCGGCACGGGCGTAACGGCGCCAAGAATGGTGGCCGGATCACAACCCAGTACCACGGCAACGGGGTAAGGTGTGCCCGGATGTTGGCGGCCGTGCTCGCGGAAATCCAGTGCGCCACCCCGGTGCGCCAGCCAGCGCATGATGACTTTATTGGGGCCGAGAACCTGCTGCCGATAGATGCCCAGATTCTGGCGCTTTTTATTGGGGCCTTTGGTCACGACCAGCCCCCAGGTAATCAGTGGGGCAATATCGCCAGGCCAGCAATGCTGGATGGGCAAGCGGGAGAGGTCAACGTCTTTCCCTTCCCAGACAATGCTCTGACATAGGCCGGAACGCTGAATCTTGGGCGCCATGTTCAGCACTTGTTTCAGAATGGGGAGCTTGTCCCAGGCGTCTTTCAGCCCTTTGGGGGGCTCGGGCTCCTTGAGATAAGCCAGCAAGGTGCCAATTTCACGCAAAGCGCTGACGGAATCTGCCCCCATCCCCATGGCAACGCGCTTGGGCGTGCCAAACAGGTTGGCCAGCACGGGCATGCGCTTTTGCTGAAAACCGGGTTGATAATCAGGCTGCTCAAACAGCAGGGCGGGGCCTTCTGCCCGCAGGATGCGGTCCGATATCTCGGTCATTTCCAGTTTAGGGGAGACCGGGTGCTGAATTCGCTTGAGTTCGCCGACAGCTTCCAGTTGCTGCAGGAAATCCCGTAAATCTTGATAACGCATGATGAGCTTTTGAGGTCGTCTAGTTGGCTGCTATTGTATCTGAAGCCAGTCGAAACCGCTGTATTGATCCGAAATTCGTATCCAGTTCGGGTCGCATGCCAGTGTCTCTGCCAGCGTGCTTTTGACAAGTGCCGGATCGTTGTTTTCCTGGCTCAGGTGTGCGGCAATCAGATGTTGCAGCCGGTTGACGTTCAGTTGCTGCAGCAGTTCTGCCGCCTGGGTATTGGATAGATGGCCATACGGGCCGCCAACACGTTTTTTGAGCGAATACGGATACTTGCCTTCCATCAGCATTTTTTCATCGTGATTGCATTCCAGAATGAAGGCGTCCAGATTTTGCAGCATCCGCGTCATGTGTGCCGTGATGGAGCCTACATCAGTCAGCAAGCCGAGCTTTTTGTTGTCATGGGCGATGACAAATTGCGTGGGCTCCCTTGCATCGTGTGGCACCGTAAAAGGGTGGATGCATAGCGCACCTACTTCCAGTACCTCTGTGGCATGGCTGTCATAGGGTTGCAGCAATGGGAGCCGACTACTGACTTTGGGCGCTGCATTCAATGTGCCGTAACTGGCGTAGACCGGTATCCGGTATTTGCAGGCCAGTTTATCGACACCGGAAATATGATCGGCATGCTCGTGCGTCACAAAAATGGCCTGGACCTGGTCTGGCGTCATGTCGAGTCTGGCCAGCCGGGTTTCTGTTTCTTTCAGCCCCAGCCCGCAATCAATCATGATGCAGGTGTCTTCAGCTTGAACGAGCAGCGAATTGCCTTCACTTCCGCTGCCCAGTGCGGCAAAGCGCATGGATGTGTTCCTGTGTTGCGTGTGATAGTCAGCAACAAAAAACGCGGCCAAGACTGCGCCGCGTTTTTTGTGGTCATGCCAGACGGGCTGGCACAGGCGGATTAACGTAACTGATCGAACAGGATCGATAGCAGTTTGTTGCTGACAGGGCTGGTATCGGCGGCGCCAGTTTTATCCTGTACAGAAACCTGAGAGGTTTCACCGTCAGCCTTCACCGCAATGCGGTACTGAATGACTTCCGGTTTTTTCTTCTCTTCGCTATTGCCCCACAGCCAGGAGAACCAGCCGCCGCTGCTGCCATTGTCAGGCACTTGTTCGTCTTTGTAGCTGACAAAGTAAATGCCGTCATTGCGGTTGCGGTCGACAACGGTAAAGCCACTGCGATCCAGTACCAGTCCAACACGGCGCCATGCTCGGTCAAACTGCTCGTCCAGTGCGATGTAGCCACCGGCACCTTGTTTCACCAGCTTGGCACGTTCATTGGCCGTGCTTTGTTTGTTGGCCAGTGCCTGTTTGGCCGCATTCTCATCCATGCCCAGACGCAGCATCAGGCGGTTCATCATTTCTGCTTCCAGCTCCGGATCAACCGGGCGTGGTTGCCAGACGGTAGAGGAGGCCCCTTTGCTGTTTTTCTCTACATACGCTTCGTACATGCCACGATGGGAGATGTAAATCTCGGTTTTGCCATCTGCCCGACGCTCCATGCGTGTGCGGAATTTGTCGCGCTCATCGGTGGAGTAGGCGCTGTCAAACCATTTGCCGAAGGTGTTACGGATGATGTCATCCGGAATCAAGGCACGGTTTTCGGCCCAGTCGGTTTCCATGATGCCGGTACTTGGCTCTTCCACCTTGATGATGAAGCCCAGTTCCTGCCAGAAGTCTTTGACCGGCAGCCATAGCTGGTCTGGATTAGCGTCGACTACCAGCCAGCGGGTATTGCCCGTGCGCTCGACAGTTACTTTGTTCACTTTTGGCAGAATGTTGCTGTCGGTGCTGTTGGCCGCTTGCGCATTGCCATCGGCGTAGGCTGAGTAAGTGGCGGTGCCACCACGGTTGACTTCCGGCATGCTAAACCGGGAGTCATAGTTTGGCTTGGACAGGTCTGGCGGTACGTCCAGACCCGGCGCTTCACCTGCACTGCGATAATCTATTTTCTTGCCTTGATAAAGCGCGCTGTTACAACCCGCCAGCATCATGGAAATCAGTAAGCAACCAGGAATCAGTTTTGTCGTGCGCATGCACATCTTTCTGTAAGTTGGCATTAATCAGTTACGGCGAATCAGATCACCAGCTTGTTCAAGGGCGGCGCTGACGGCGGTTTGCCCGGCGGCAGACAGCGGGGTCAGCGGCAGGCGAATGCCGTTTTTCATCAGGCCAAGCTGTGCGGTTGCCCATTTCACCGGGATAGGGTTCGCTTCTACAAACAGCTTGGTATGCAGGCCGAACAATGCATTATTGATCTTGCGTGCTTCAGCAATGTTACCGCTGCGTGCAGCAACGCAAAGGTCGTGCATGGCTTTTGGCGCCACGTTGGCCGTGACGGAAATCACGCCATGCCCGCCCAGCAGCATGAACGGCAGGGCGGTTGCATCATCACCCGTATACAACGCAAAGTCTGCCGGAACGCGGCTGAACAGGTCGGTTGCGCGGGCCATGTCACCGGTCGCATCCTTGATGCCGATGATATTTGGAATGGCCGCCAGACGTACCACCGTATCGTTGCTCATGTCGGCAACGGTGCGGCCCGGTACGTTGTACAGAATGACCGGAATATCCACTGCTTCAGCAATGGTTTTGAAATGCTGGTACAAGCCTTCCTGGGTGGGCTTGTTGTAATAAGGCACGACTGACAGGCAAGCCTGGGCACCTGCTTCTTTTGCCGCTTTGGTCAGCGCAATGGCTTCGTGCGTGGAGTTTGCACCTGTGCCGGCAATCACCGGGATGCGACCTTTGGCATGCGCTACCGCAAAGCGGATCAGCTCAACATGCTCTGCAACGGTGACGGTTGGAGATTCACCCGTGGTGCCGACAACGACCAGGCCATCCGACTTCTGCTCGATGTGAAATTCAATCAGTTGGCGGAACGCGTCAAAATCTAGCGAACCGTCTTCGTGCATGGGGGTCACAATTGCAACAAGACTGCCGGTAAGCATGGTACGAATCTTTCCAGAAAATGGTTAGGTGCCGTGGCGTTGCGAAAATGGCACATCCGCCATCAGAACACCACAATAAAGCGATAGTGTAACCGAATAAGTTTGTAAGAGAAAATACCGTTGTGAGATTGACTTCGGAAAGCGCGGGCAAATATGGTAGAATTTGATCATTTGACAAACAAATTCAGGTGCTTGGCGCATGTTCCGGGCATCCTTGTGGTAATAGAGGGCGATCAAGTTGCTTAGTTCCAATAGCATTACAATGCAGTTCGGTGCCAAACCGTTATTTGAAAAAGTATCCGTCAAGTTTGGTGACGGCAACCGTTATGGTCTGATCGGTGCCAATGGCGCGGGTAAGTCTACCTTCATGAAAATTCTTGGGGGGGACCTGGAGCCAACGCACGGTAATGTGAGTCTGGACCCGGGCGAACGCCTGGGCAAGTTGCGTCAGGACCAGTTTGGCTTTGAAGATATGCGCGTGCTGGACGTGGTGCTGATGGGGCATACGGAAATGTGGGCCACCCGTGAAGCGCGGGATGCCATTTATGCCAATCTGGAAGCCACAGAAGAAGATTACATGCGTGCGGCCGAGCTCGAAACGCATTTTGGCGAACTGGGCGGCTATGATGCAGAAGCACGTGCCGGTGCCCTGCTACTGGGCGCGGGGATTCCCGAAAGCCTGCACAATGGCCCGATGAGTGAAGTGGCACCAGGCTTTAAGCTGCGGGTGTTGCTGGCGCAGGCGCTATTCTCTAATCCGGATGTGCTGCTGCTGGACGAACCTACCAACAACCTGGACATCAACACCATTCGCTGGCTGGAAGAAGTACTGAACAGCCGCGAATCTACCATGATCATCATTTCGCATGACCGCCACTTCTTGAACTCGGTCTGTACCCACATTGCCGATCTGGACTACGGTGAAGTGCGCGTGTATCCAGGCAACTACGATGACTACATGATGGCGTCCAGCGAGGCACGTGCCCGCTTGCTGACGGATAACGCCAAGGCGAAAGAAAAAGTCGCCGAGCTGCAGGCATTTGCGGCCCGTTTTGCGGCCAACAAGTCCAAGTCCCGCCAGGCAACCTCGCGCTTGCGTCTGGCCGACAAAATCAAGTCTGAGATGGTCACGGTCAAGCCGTCTTCACGCCAGAACCCGTATATCCGGTTTGAGCCGGATGAGAAAAACAAATTGCACCGCCAGGCAGTCGAGTTGTCCGGTGTGTCCAAATCCTTTGACAAGCCTTTGTTCAAGAATCTGAACCTGATTATCGAAGCCGGCCAGAAAATTGCGGTCATCGGCCCTAACGGCGCGGGTAAGACATCCCTGCTGCGTACGCTGGTAGGCGATCTGGCTCCTGATCATGGTACGGTGAAATGGGCAGAAAAAGCCCAGGTCGGTTATTTTGCCCAGGATCATGCGGCAGATTTTGATACCGACATGAACCTGTATGACTGGATGTACCAGTGGGCGCAACCGGGTGATGACGAACAGGTTATCCGTGGCACGCTGGGCCGTTTGCTGTTCTCAAGTGAAGATACCAAGAAGAGCGCACGCGTATTGTCCGGTGGCGAGAAGTGCCGCATGCTGTTTGGCAAGCTGCTGCTGCAAAAAGACAACGTACTGGTGATGGATGAACCGACAAACCATCTGGATATGGAATCCATTGAATCCTTGAACATGGCGCTGGAGATGTTCAAGGGTACGCTGATTTTCGTATCACATGACCGTCAGTTTGTAAGCTCGCTGGCGACACAGGTGCTGGAGCTGGATGGTGAAGGTGGCTATACCCACTACCTGGGTGGTTACGATGACTATCTGCATAGCCGTGGTATCGAGTAAGTCTTGAGCGATATTTCTGCTTCTGAACGCGGGGCAGGCATGTGCATCTGGGTGGATGCGGATGCCTGCCCCAATGTCATCAAGGATATCCTGTTTCGGGCGGCAGACCGCTGGCAGGTACGCACCACGCTGGTGGCTAACCGCTTGCTGCGCGTGCCGCCTTCGTCCTATCTGTTTGCCCGGCAGGTGCCCGCCGGGTTTGATGTGGCCGATAACTGGATTGTGCAGCATGCTGAAATTGGCGATCTGGTGATTACCGCGGATATTCCGCTGGCCGCTTTAATCATTGAAAAGCAGGCGCATGCCCTGAACCCGCGCGGGGAGTTTTACTCGCCCGAGAATATTCGGGAAAAGCTGGCCATGCGTGATTTTATGGAGTCATTGCGCAGCAGTGGCATAGAAACTGGCGGGCCTTCTGCGCTTAACCAGTCAGACCGGCAAGCTTTTGCCAGCCAACTGGACAAGTTTCTGAACAAATATGCGATGCGCTAACAGGTGTTTCGACCTGGATTGACCGCAGTGCTTCGGCCAATGTATTCATGTTGCTGAGACTACTCTGTTGCGCCCGGTCGCTTTGGCCTTGTAGAGGGCTTCATCTGCCCGGCGCAGGACACTATTGATGTCATGCTCCGTACTAGACAGCGTGGCCACGCCAATGCTGGTGGTGACCGGGATTTCGTTATCTAACACCCGAACCGGTGTTTGACCGATATGCTCGCAAATCTGCCAGGCTATCTGGTTAGCCAGTTCTAGCGGGGTGTCCGGCAGTAAAATGGCAAACTCTTCTCCACCCATCCGGGCAAACAGAGCACTAGTGCTCAGACAGTGCTGGGTTCTGAGCACAATTTCTTTCAGGGTTTCGTCACCGTGTTCATGACCGTAGCGGTCATTGATGATCTTGAAGAAGTCGATATCCATGATCAGCACGGATAACGGGGTCAGCCGCTGACTGGCTTGCAGGATAAAATCGTCGGCCTGCTGAAAGAAATAACGTCGGTTGGCAATGTTTGTCAGCGGATCGATATTGGCCTGTTTTCTTAGCGCCGCGGCCAGGGCTAACTGTTCTGTGACATCGACGTACACATTGACGTATTTGTCTCCAATGGCCCTGAACCTGAATTCGATATTCTTTTTGCTGCCATCCTTGCAGTGAACCTCCCAGATCTGGGGTGGCATATCCATCCCTTTTTCTGTGGCCTCCTTGACTGCAGCCAGCCAGGTTTCCGAGACCAGTTTGCGGTAACTCGGGTCCGGGTAGGCCACCTCCCACCATTCATCCAGCGTGATGACATCCTGTTCCGGGGTGTACCCAAAGATTTCGAAAAACTTGTTATTGATGAACAGAGTATCTGCGGTATTTATATTGGCAGACGAGATTTCAATGGCAACGGGTAACCAGTTCAGGATGGCTTTGGTTTCGTCGCTGAGCATGGCGATGTTTTTGGGGGGAGGCAACAGGGTTGACCCGCCGGTTTTGTCGACAAGGGTGAGTAGCAAATGGTGTTGCTGATCTAGCAGGCACACCCTGCATACCAGTACCCGCGTATGGCCGTTTTTCTGATGCAGATGAAAAGGGGTGCCGGGCCCGGGTTCCAGATTGTGGGTGTTATGAATGATCGGTTTTAAAGTGTCCAGTGTTTCTACGTCTAGCAGCGTATCCAGCAAGCTCCCTTTAGCGAGCTGGTGATCAAAGAGGCGACTGGCCGACGGGTTGAAATCGGACACAGTGATAGCACCTGCGGGTTCGATATGCAGGACGAGCAGCGGGGTGCCCACGCGGTGTATCCAGGGGAACCCGTCAGTATTGCCTGGTGGTGCGTTGGGGGTCTCCACGTCTCTGTTCGCCTTCATGTATGCAGGTCAATATGTGCTCAACAGCGGCCACGGTATCCGCGTGAATTGTTGCGGTACTGCTTTTGTTATAGTGATTAATCCCGGCTACTTCAAGCCACCATCTGGCCGGTACATTCATTTCGTTGCAGATATGGATGCATTACCCAAGAGATAATGGGAATATTTCCCACATTTTGTAGATCTTGGCATTACAATATGCAATATGAGCGAAGATCACATCCCTGTCTTGCCTGATGAACCCCCGCGGCCGCCCTCGCGCATGCTGCGAGCGGCTGCTTGGGCGTTAAGACCCTTGGTCAAATTATTATTGCACCGCGGGGTGGGCTACCCGGAGTTTGCCGAGCAATTAAAAGCGGTTTTTGTGGATGTTGCGGCCAAGGAGTTTCCGATCCCGGGTAAACGGGATACGGATAGCCGGATCAGTGTCTTGACGGGCATATACCGGCGGGACATTAAGCGGATTCGCCAGGCGCTTGCGACCGATCAGGATACCGAAACCTCCATTTCGGATGTGAAAGCGTCTGAGGAAATGTCGCTTAGCGCCCGCGTGGTGGGGTTGTGGACGGGGTTGCCAGGCTTCACCGATGCGCATGGTGTACCGAAGCCAATTGCACGCCTGGCCAGTAAAGGCGGAGAGATATCGTTTGAGGCACTGGTCAAGCAAGTGAACCGGGATACCCATGCACGGACATTGCTGGACGAGTGGGTGAGAGTGGGGGCCGCCAGCATTGATGAACACAATGATGTCCATCTGCATCTGGATGCCTTCCTGTCTGGCAAGTCGCTGGATGAGAAAGCCTATTACCTTCAGCATAATGCCTATGATCATCTGGCGGCACTCACGCATAACCTCACCGGTGAAACGCCTGTCATGCTGGAGCGTTGCGTGATTTACCGGGGCCTGACCGAATCGTCCATTGCCGAGCTGGCGGAGCTGGCCAGATCCAAAGGCATGCAGGCATTGCACCAGGTAAACCAGCGTGCCATCGAGTTAAAAGCACAAGATAGCGGACAAAAAGAAGCCAGATACCGGTTTAATTTTGGCGCGTATTTTTTCCATGAAGCCACTAAAAAAGGGCCCCATGATGAGTAGGGTTGTGTCCGGATTTTTGCGCGGAGTTTCCCAGCTGTTTGTCACGTTGATGGCATGTGCATGGGGTACGTCTGTATTGGCCAATCCATGTGCGGATCAGGCACCTGTCAATACGCTATCTGCGTTGCCAGACGGGAAAATATCTACCGAACCTGAAGGGTTGGGCGGAACGGGCGTCAAGGTGGCCGGGGGTGACAAACAGCAAAATGACGGCCCGGAAGGTTTGGGCGGCACCGGTATTGCCGGCATGATTACCGGTTTTGGCAGTATTTGTGTTAACGGTGTCGAAGTGCATTACAGCAGCACGACGCCAGTGGATGTGAATGGTCTGCCTGTGCCATCTAGCGCGCTAAAAATTGGCCAACGAGTGGTGATTGAAGCACTGGGTCTGGGGCCGGAAGTAGTGGCGAAAAAAGTGTCAGTCGAGCCGGTGCTGGTAGGCAAGGTGGATGCCGTGGCGAAAGATGGCACTACTCTCACGCTGCTGGGGCAAACGGTGGTCATGACGAATAAGACAAACGTCGTACCGGGCATGACCTTGCGTGTAAGTGGTTATTGGGGGCCGGATGGTGTGGTCTATGCCAGCTTGCTGGAGCCGGTGGCAGATACGGTATCGCTGGTGACCGGACCCGTGAGCGTCGCCAAGGGGCTGGTGCAGGTAGGTAATGTGCCGGTACAAGGGTTGCAGGGGGCTAAATCCGGTGTGACGGTGACGGTTCATGGTAACTGGTCTGGTAGCGCACTGCAGGCGGCCGGTCAGCGGGCGTCTGTCTCTGAGCAACTGCTGGGGCAAAAAGGCATTATACGTTTTGAACTGCAGGGGCTGACGCAGGTAAAAAACCGTCAGGCATTTAACCTGGCCGGGCAGATGGTCCGTACGACGCCGGATACGCGCTTTGTGGGTGAGGATGTCGTGAAGACCAGTGATATCCAGCAAGTACGGGTGAGTGGCGTACTGAAAGAGGGGCGCTTTGTAGCAGAGACGGTGCGGGTGGAAGGACATGCCAGCCCATTCAAGGGGGAGGGAACCCGGGGGGGCAAATCTGCCGCTTGGTTGTCGGATGACAAAGAGAGCCGTTCCGGTGAGGGTGGTTCGGATGATGGTGGCCACTCATCGGGATCCTCCGGAGACAGCAAGGAAAGTAGTTCTACTGAATCCCGTTCTTCTGATGGCGGTGGTTCCAAAGGGTCTGGCTCTTCTGGCGGTGGTGGTAGCGGGGGGCATGGTGGAGATGATGATTAGGCACGGGTAGCCCGCGTATTCCCGGCCCGCCACTGTGTGTGGCTGGTCGTGTGTATTCAAATCCTTATCCCTGTGTCGGACTTTCTGTCCGGTAAAGGGATAAGGATTTTTTATTACCCGTTAAAAAATGGTACTTTTTACCATTTTTATGATATATTGAAATTGTCAGCTGCGTTGACAAAAAAATTGAAGCGCAACATTCATCTTAATTACCGGTAGGAGTTGGCCATGTTAAAGACAAAATTGATGGTAGCGATGATTGCAGCATTGTTTGCGGCAGCAACTTATGCAGATGATTCCGTGCCTGGAGCGGATGATACGGTCGCAGAAACACCAAGCGGCACGGATGTGAGTGGTGTGGATGACAATAACGATAATGGTACTACTGCCTCAACCGGTAGCACGGCATCTGACGATGCCAATGATGACAATGATCACGACGGCGCAT
This sequence comes from Leeia oryzae DSM 17879, assembly GCF_000376945.1. Lineage (GTDB taxonomy): Bacteria > Pseudomonadota > Gammaproteobacteria > Burkholderiales > Leeiaceae > Leeia > Leeia oryzae. Next base: position 93,401 of record NZ_AQXU01000016.1, on the reverse strand, counting down.
CGACTGCAGGTGGTTCGACTTCTGCCTCAGCCTCCGATGACAGTAACGATGACGGCCCAGACCATGCCGCAACCGAAACGCATGATAGTCATTCCAACGGGTCGGGTGCCAGAGGTTCTTCCGGTCACGGTGGGGAGTCACATGGGGGTGGGGATCATGGCGGCGACCACGGCGGTGACGATTGAGGACCTCAAAGTCGACGACTAAATAGTCATGCCTGTCCGTTTTAAGGCTGGCATGTCCAAGAAAAAGCCCGGCAATCCATCGTTTGTCGGGCTTTTTCTTGGCGCATTCTGCCGGGTATCATGTTCAGCACGGGAAATGCCTACACTGCCAACGCCATTTCCTTGAGGGTGACATAGTCTGTTTTGCCTGTCCCTAACAGTGGCAGGTTTTCCACCCGACGGATCTTCCGGGGGACTGCCAGTTCGGGCAGTCCTTTTTCTTTGGCGGTTGCTAGTAATTGTTCACGGCTCAGGCTGGCATCGGTGGTAAACAAGACCAAAGCCTCTCCTTTGGCCAGGTCTGGCTGGCTGCTGGCAGCATGCTGTTTGTCCGGGCTGGCCAGCTGGGCCAGTTTTTCTACCACTTCCAGCGAGATCATTTCGCCGGCGATTTTTGCAAACCGTTTGACCCGACCGGTGATTTTGACAAAGCCGTCACTGTCCAGATCTACCACGTCTCCGGTATCGTACCAGCCATCTCCAGCCTCTGAGGTGGGTTTTTGCAGAACACCGGGTTGTTCAAACCGGTAGTAGCCGGACATCACGTTTGGGCCTTTGACATGCAGGATACCCCCCTGATCAATGCCGGGTACCGGGATCAGTTGATGCTGGATGCCCGGCAGCAACTGCCCAACCGTACCGCTGCGATACGCCATGGGGGTATTGCAGGCAATGACCGGGGCGGTTTCGGTTGCCCCATAGCCTTCGAAGATCCGGATGCCGAATTTCTCGAACCAGATATCCTTGACCGGCTGGGTCAGTTTTTCGGCCCCTGCGACCACAAAGCGCAGACGGAAGAAATCATACGGATGAGCAAAGCGCGCATAGTTGCCCAGGAAGGTACTGGTGCCAAACAGGATGGAACAGCCGCGATCGTAGGCGATTTCCGGAATCACCCGATAATGCAGCGGGCTTGGATACAGAAACAGGTTGATGCCCGAGAACAGCGGCAACAGCGCACCCGCTGTCAGCCCAAAGGAGTGGAAAATCGGCAGGGCATTGAGCACTTTGTCGGTCACGGAAAAATCCACAATAGCGCGGATTTGGGCGATGTTCGACAGAATGGCCCGGTGGGACAAGGCCACGCCTTTGGGTTTGCCTTCCGAGCCAGAAGTAAACAAGACCACGGCCGTGTCTTCCGGATGTGCTTTTTCTACGGCACGGGCGGGCAGCCAGCGGGCAAAACCGATCCACCACAGTTTGTCTGCCAGCGTCACGGTTTCGCGCAGGTCCTCCAGATAGACCAGTTTCAGGTTCTGCAAGCCGGCCAGTGTTTTGTCCAGTTTGGCTTGTTCGATAAACGCCCGGGAGGTAATGATGGTGTGGATGTCTGCTGCGATGCAGGCATTTTGCATGCCATCGGTGCCTGCCGTGTAATTGAGCATGGCCGGGACGCGCTTGAACGCGGTCAGGCCGATCAGCAGCCCAAGGGTCGGCGCCAGGTTTGGCAGCAGCAAGCCCACACGTTCGCCGGGTACGGTAAATTTGCTGGAAAGACGGCCCAGCATCAGTGTCATGCGCTGGATATCGCCATAGTGGTATTCAATCTGCTTGATGTCTTCTACCAGTTTGCGACGCCGGCCATAGATGTCGCTGGCTTCCAGCAGGCTTTCATAGAGTGTCGTGACCGGGCGTGACAGAAAGTTAAGCTCTTGCATCAAGCGGCGCATGACTTCGCCGGCCTTTTTGCGACGCAATTTGGCCGTTGGTGCTTCAGGCATGGCCATCATGGTGGGTGGCTGGAAAGTCAGGGTAATTTTAGGGAACAGGCGTTTGGGGTGGGTGCCCGGCAAACGCGAGAAATAGCTGCGGGTAGCACCGTCAATCTGCACCGGACACAGCGTGGCCCCGGTTTTGGCTGCTACAAAAGCCGGGCCTTCATACACTTTCATCAGGCTACCGGTGACGGTGATTCGGCCTTCTGGAAAGATCACGACCGGGCGACCGCTTTCTACCAAGCGGAGAATTTGCTTCATCGCCATCGGATGGGTAGGTTCTACGGTCATGTAATCGACCATGGCCAGCATCCAGCGGAACATACGCTGACGGGCAATGCCAGAGTTCACGATGAACATTGGCTTGATGGGGAGAAACAGCCCCAGCAGCAGGCCATCCAGAAACGATTGATGGTTGGCGATGATTAACTGCTTCTGGTGATTGAACAGGTGCTTGTGTCCCCGGATCTCCACCCGGAACAAGACCGAAAACAGAAAACGTAACACCGGGCGCAGCACCGTCTGCAAGAAGGATTTCATGTCAGGCTTTCCGGATGAACAGGTTGATCAGACCCTGACGGCAGGCGGGCAGTCCCACCAGCAAATACAGGGCAACACAGGCATTCAATAGACCGGTGAACAGGAATATCTGCAGGATGCTGAATTTGGCCGCCAGCAGGCTGATGGCAAAGGCCGCTGCAATGACCATGAAAAAGGCGTTCATGATGTTGTTGGTGGCAATCATGCGGGAACGATAGGCCGGGTCGGACTCTGCCTGCATCATGGCATAGAGCGGCACGCAATACAGCCCGCCGGAGACGCCGATCATCATCAGGTCCAGTACTACCCGGTAACTACCGGCGGTGTGGAAGAAAGCACCAATGTCTTGGGGGGCGGCTATCGTCTGTGCAGGCGCTGCAAAAAACAGGTCGACCGCAAACAGGGTCAGCCCAAGCGCCCCCAGCGGCACCAGGCCTACCTCGACATGCTGATGAGAGAGCTTGTCGCACATGAGCGAACCCACCCCGATGCCGATCGAAAACAGCGCCAGCAGCAGGGTCACCACATGTTCATTGCCGGCCAGATGCAATTTGGCAAAGCCGGGGAACTGCGATAAAAACACGGCGCCATAGAACCAGAACCACGAAATGCCGATGATGGACAGAAAGACGCGGCGGTTCTGTTTGGCAAAACGCACATTGCGGATGGTCTCAGAAACCGGATTCCAGTTGATGTTGAGATCGGGCGCGGCGGCGGGGGCGAGTGGAATGCTCCTGCTGCAAAGATAGCCGATCACGGCAATGCTGGCGGTGGCGATAGCGGCATACGTGGCGCCCGCATCCCCCATGCCTGCCAGGGTACCGCCCAGAATGGTACCGAGCAGAATGGCCAGAAAGGTGCCGGATTCAACCAGCGCGTTACCGGCAACCAGTTCGTTGTCGGCCAGATGCTGCGGCAGGATGGAGTACTTGACCGGTCCGAACAGGGTAGAGTGCATTCCCATCAAAAAGAGGGCCACCATCAGCAAGGTCAGGTCGGGTAGCAAAAAGCCAGCCCCGGCAATGAACATGATGCCGATTTCGATCAGCTTCACCCAGCGGACGATTCGGGATTTTTCATATTTGTCGGCCAGCTGGCCTGCCGTGGCCGAGAACAGAAACATGGGCAGAATGAAAATGCCGGCACAAAGGTTGACCCACAAGGCCGGGTTGCTGACCTGCAGTTTGGCGGCCTGGAACGTAATCAGGATCACCATCGCATTTTTCAGCACGTTATCATTGCCGGCCCCCATGAACTGGGTCAGGAACAGGGGTAAAAACTTCCGCTGTTTTAACAGGGCAAACTGGCTGTGTGACATGGATTTCTCCTGATTTGTTTGCGCGTCATGATACATGACTTTGGGTTATTTCCGGAGCGAAAGCGACGAGCGCCACGGCGTACTCACGCTGCGTTTGATGAGCCCAGTATGCGCTCACATCACCGCAAGACCAATTCATAAAGATACTGTATTTAATATTTTGATAAATAGTATCAATTTTTGATACTATTTCTGCATGGAAGATATCAACAGACTGGTTCAGACCATCAAAAGACACCTGAAAGCCAAAGGCATGACCTACCGGATGCTGGCCGAGCAGTTGCAGCTATCAGAAGTAAGCATCAAGCGTAGCCTGTCGACTGGCCAGATGACACTGGCACGTCTGGCAGACATTGCACACTGTCTGGACATGACACTGGCAGAACTGGCGCTGGCAACCCTGGATGCACCGCCGATCGACCAGCTGACGGAGGCGCAGGAACAGCAGTTGGTGGATGACCCGCAACTGCTGCTGGTGGCCGTGTGTGTACTGAATCACTGGACACTGAAAGACATCCTGGCGTATTACCAGTTGACGGAAGCCACCTGTATTCGCTTACTGGCGCAACTGGACCAGCTGCGTTTGATCGACTGGCTGCCGGACAATCGGGTACGCCTTAAAGTTTCACGCCAGTTTGCCTGGCGGCAGGACGGACCGATTTTCCGGTTTTTCCGCCAGCAAGGGGAGCGCGATTTTCTGACGAGTGATTTCCATGCTGAGCCGGACGAATATGCATTTGTCCATGGCATGCTGACATCGGATGCAAGGCGACAGTTTTCCCGCAAATTGCAGCAGCTCAGAGAGGATTTTGCCAGTTTGCACCAGCAAAGCCTCACTGCGCCACTTTCGGAGCGGCATGGGGTAGGCGTATTATTGGCAACCAGGGGCTGGGAGCTCCGTGCTTTTGGCCATATGCGTAAAAAGACAAATTCATAATCACCAGTGATACAGACAGAAAGCAGACAAACCATGACGATTGGTGCCTTTATTATCGGGGATGAAATCCTGTCCGGCAGACGTAAAGATGCCCATATGGCCAAATTGATCGAGATGCTGGCGGCACGAGGCCTTGAGTTGTCGTGGTGTCATTATCTGGGGGACGATCGTGAGCGCCAGGCTGATGCATACCGGCGCTCGTTTGCAACGAGTGATATCGTCTTCTCGTTTGGCGGCATTGGTGCAACACCCGATGATCACTCCCGGCAGGCAGCTGCCATGGCTCTCGGGGTACCGCTGGCGATGCATCCGGAAGGGATTAAAGAACTCGAGGCCCAGTTTGGGGCTGAAGCCTGGCCTAACCGGGTGAAGATGGTGGAATACCCGCAAGGCGCACGCATTATTCCTAACCCGATCAACCGCGTGCCGGGTTTTTCGGTCGGGACGCATCATTTTGTACCCGGGTTTCCCAACATGGCCTGGCCCATGGTGGAATGGGTGCTGAACCACGATTACCCCGATTTGCGTGCGGCGAGCAAGATGACCCGCAGCTTTCTGTGTCATGACGCGCGAGAGAGCGTCTTGCTGGGGTTGATGGAAACCTTTGTTGCCCGATTCCCGGAGGTCAGGTTCTCCAGCCTGCCTCACAGTATCGACCCGGTAAATCCCAAGCCGCCTGTCATCGAATTTGGTGTGACCGGCCACGCAGAGGCTGTGGAAACGGCGGTTGACTGGTTACGCTCCGAGCTGTTAAAAGGAGGGTATCGACTGGACTAACCTGTTATCAGGTATCCTCTGCTTTTGTATGTCCCGATCCGCTGCATGAACTTCTTGCAGCGGTATCTTGAGAAAGTCATTCTGTGCTTCAAGTTGTAGACCGTTCTGTTTCTCCCGCTGCGTTAGACCAACTCATTCAGCAACGTATTCCTGCACCATTGGCACGCTTGCTCGCTGCACGAGGTGTCGCCGATGCCACTGAACTGGATTATTCGTTGCAGCGACTACCATCTTACACCCTGATGAAGGGGGCGGCAGAGGCGGGTGCCCGGTTGGCAGATGCCATTCTGGCCAAAGAGCGCATTCTGATCATCGCCGACTACGATGCTGACGGGGCAACCGCGTGTGCTGTGGCCGTGCGCGGGATTCGCATGCTGGGCGGCGTGGTGGATTTTCTGGTCCCCAATCGCTTTGAATACGGCTATGGGTTAAGCCCGGACATTGTGGCACTGGCGGCAACGATGAATCCGCAATTGCTGGTCACCGTGGATAACGGGATTGCCAGCCTTGCGGGTGTGGCTGCCGCCAATGCACTGGGCATGCAGGTGATTGTCACCGATCACCACTTGCCGGGCGATTCCTTACCGGATGCGCTGGCCATCGTGAACCCCAATCAGCCCGGGTGCGAATTCCCGACCAAGGCGCTGGCAGGGGTGGGGGTGATGTTCTATGTATTGCTGGCAACCCGCGCCATCCTTCGGGACCGGGGCGCATTTGCCGATAGTCCGCAACCAAACCTGGCCCGGCTGCTGGATCTGGTGGCGCTGGGTACAGTGGCAGACGTGGTGCCGCTGGATAGCTTGAATCGCACGCTGGTGCATCAGGGGTTGCAGCGCATGAAGTCAGGCCAGGCCTGCCCCGGGCTGCAAGCCCTGTTACAAGTGGCCGGGCGCAGCATACCGAATGTCAGCTGTTATGAATTGGGCTTTGTGCTGGGTCCCCGTCTGAATGCTGCTGGCCGTCTGGAAGACATGTCGCTGGGTATCCAGACATTGGTGACAGATGATTATGCGCAAGCAGAAAACTGGGCGACAGAGCTGGACGAACTCAACCAGGCACGGCGCGAGATCGAAGCTGACATGCAGCAAGAGGCGCTTGCCGTCCTGACCATGAAGCCGGATGAAAACCGTCACTCGCTGGTGCTGTTTGATCCGGCCTGGCACCAAGGGGTGGTCGGACTGGTGGCAGGACGCCTCAAAGAGCGGTTTCACCGGCCGACCATCGTGTTTGCCAGAGGCCAGGATGGCGACCTCAAAGGCTCTGGCCGGTCCATTCCGGGGTTTCATCTGCGGGATGCGCTGGACTATGTCAGCAAGCAGTATCCGGATTTGATCCAGAAGTTTGGCGGACATGCCGCGGCGGCCGGCTTGACGCTGGCCGAAGAGGATTTCGAGCAGTTTGAGTCGGCCTTTGAAGCGGTGGCCCAGCAATGGCTGACCCCCGCGCAATTGCGCAAGACACTGGAGACCGATGGCGAATTGGCGCCGCATGAAATTGACCTGTCGCTATCAGAGCAACTGGATCAGGCCATCTGGGGGCAGGGCTTCCCAGCGCCGCTATTTCGTGGGGACTTCGTTGTGATAGATCAAAAAGTCGTCGGAGAGAAACATTTACGTTTGCGTTTGTCCCCGAAGGGTGCTTACATACAGGTTGACGGCATTCTATTTAACCAACCCGATTTTATCCCGGATGACATCTCGATCGTTTACCGCTTGGGGGTAAACCGTTTTGCCGGGAAATCCAGCGTTCAGCTGGTTGTCCAGAATTGGCAGCCGGGCGCATAGGATTAAATGCTGCAGGTGGATTTCTGATCGTCCGCTTCATCGCTGGACTGAGAAACATACCGGCAAAAACAGAAACAACATGTGTGGAGATTCAAGATGCAAATTGATGTTCAATTAAAAGATAACAGCGCGACACTCGGGTTGTCCGGCCGTTTTGACTTTAGCGCGCACCGGGATTTCCGCAATGCCTACCAGCCTGTGATCGACAATCCGGCTGTGCGTGAAGTGGCCATCGATTTCTCTCGTGTCGAATATGTAGACAGTTCAGCCTTGGGCATGCTGTTGCTGCTGAAAGAAAAAGCCGTACCACTGGACAAAAAAATTGTGCTAGTGAACTGTACGGGCTTTGTCCTGGAAGTATTCCAGGTAGTGAACTTCCAGCAACTGTTCGAAATGCGCTAAGCTCCTGCCAGGTCAGACACGTTGTCAGAAAACCCGGTACGTACCCACGTGCCGGGTTTTTGTCATTTAAGGCAGGTGCTTCCATCTCCTTGCCCGTCAGTTTCTCCCCCGTACAGCTATCCGGCATCGTCTAGCTTACAAAATCTCCAAACCTTGTAAGCAAACTACATTTTGCGTGTTATTGCCTCTTTCCTAAAACCGCTCCCTTGCAAGGCTTGTGAATGCTTTGTTGATGCTTTTTGCATATTCATAATAAGAAATGTCGATTCACTATATCGTATTAAACTTACAAAAAACTTTTAAAAAACTTACGCAAAACTTACAAAATATATTTACAACTGTAAGGTTGGCCGCTATAGTTCACTCAGATTGATATGTAGTCAGGCTACATTAGTCAATTGTTATCAGTGGTTTACTAAAAATAACCAGGAGAAAAGAGATGTCTGTAAAACTTTCAACCATGTTCAAAGTGCTGGCCGTAGCTGGTGTGACAACCCTGGCAGGTGCCGCATTTGCGGGTGAAGTAGAAGTACTGCATTGGTGGACTTCCGGCGGTGAAGCCAAATCAGTTGCCGAACTGAAAAAGATGCTGCAAGCCAAAGGCCATACCTGGAAAGATTTCGCAGTTGCTGGTGGCGGTGGTGACAACGCGATGACCGTATTGAAGTCTCGTGTGGTGTCAGGTAACCCGCCTGCAGCCGCACAAATTAAAGGCCCAGCCATTCAGGAATGGGCTGCTGAAGGCGGCGTTGCAGATATTTCTGCTGTTGCCAAAGCCAATAACTGGGACAAGGTTCTGCCACCAGTTGTTGCTAGCCAGATGAAATACAAAGGCAAATATGTGGCTGCACCGGTAAACGTGCACCGCGTAAACTGGTTGTGGATCAACAAGGCCGCGCTGGACAAAGTAGGTGCTAAAGCCCCTGCAAACTGGGACGAATTCTTCAAGCTGGCTGACAAGTTCAAAGCTGCTGGCATTATCCCTGTGGCTCACGGTGGTCAGGATTGGCAAGATTTCACCACCTTCGAAGCTGTTGTTCTGGGTGTTGGTGGTGCCAAGTTCTACAATCAGGCACTGGTGAAACTGGACCAGACCGCGCTGAAATCACCAACCATGCTGAAAGCGCTGCAAACCTTCAAGAAAATCCATACCTACACCGATAAAGGCGCACCTGGCCGTGACTGGAACCTGGCAACTGCCATGGTTATCCAGGGTAAAGCCGGTATGCAGATCATGGGTGACTGGGCTAAAGGCGAATTCCAGGCTGCTGGTAAAAAACCAGGTAGCGACTTTGTATGTGCAGCCACACCAGGCAGCGCAAATGCCTACACATACAACGTAGACAGCTTCGTGATGTTCCAGCAGAAAGATCCTGCCAATGCAAAAGCACAGGCTGATCTGGCTGCATCCATTCTGTCTCCAGAATTCCAGCAAGTATTTAACCTGAACAAAGGTTCCATCCCTGTTCGTACCGATGCCAAAATGGATGCTTTCGACGATTGTGCAAAACAATCTAACAAAGACTTCCTGGCAACGGCCAAAAACGGTGGTCTGCAACCTTCCATCGCTCACGGCATGGCTGTTTCTCCAGCAGCAGCCGGTGCGATCAAAGATGCAGTGTCTAACTTCTGGAACACAGACAGTGTGACACCGCAGCAAGCACAAGCACAAATTGCTCAGGCAGCAATGACCAAGTAATTGGTTAGGGGAGGGCTCCCTCCCTGATGTGGCAATGTAATATGTAGTCTCCCCGGCAGAAGTCGGGGGGGCTGCAGATCCTTACGCAATACCAGAATTCTTCAATAACACAAGACTTATTGCCTGTTTCGCATGGTGCAATCGGTTTGAGCTGTACTGTCTGATAACGGCTATGTCAGATGGTGCGCAAGGCTTGCCGTTCTGTGACGATATCCAGAACGATTTTCATTTGCTGACCAGAGGTTTTGATATGGCAACGCAAGAACATTCTGTCGGTCAGAAACGGTTTGATCAATGGTTACCCAAGCTGGTAGTGGCACCATCGTTCATTCTGTCGCTGATCTTCATTTATGGTTTCATTATCTGGAATGGCTACCTGTCATTCTCCACATCACGCATGCTGCCTAACTATGAGTGGGCCGGCATGGTGCAATACGAAAGCCTGTGGCAAAACGCCCGTTGGTGGGTTGCCATCAAGAACCTGGGTATCTTCGGTGTGCTGTTCATTGGCATCGGTACCATGCTGGGTTTGTTTCTGGCCATTTTGCTGGACCAGAAAATCCGGGTAGAAGGCGCATTGCGCAGTATCTACCTTTACCCGATGGCGCTGTCATTCATCGTGACCGGTACCGCCTGGAAATGGATTTTGAACCCGAGTTTCGGTCTTGAGCATCTGGTGCAAAGCTGGGGGTTCCCGAACTATACGTTTGACTGGCTGGTGAACCCGGAAAAAGCCATCTATACCGTGGTGATTGCCGGTGTGTGGCAGTCTTCCGGCTTTGTGATGGCGCTCTTTCTGGCCGGTTTGCGCGGTATCGATGACTCGATCATCAAAGCCGCCCAGGTCGATGGCGCATCGCTGCCCCGAATCTACTGGCGCATCATCATTCCGTCTCTGCGCCCCGTGTTTTTTAGCACGATCATGATTCTGGCTCACCTGGCCATCAAGAGCTTTGACTTGGTGATGGCGTTGACCAACCGCGGCCCGGGGTATTCGACCGACATGCCAGCTTCTTTCATGTACACCATGGCTTTCGAGCGTGGGCAACTGGGGGTTGGCGCTGCAAGTTCTACCATGATGCTGGCCATGCTGGCCGCGATTGTGGTGCCTTATCTGTACTCAGAACTACGGGGATACAAGAAAAATGGCTAAATCAACCCGGTTTATCCTCTATACCGTACTGTTGATTGCAGCACTGTTCTATCTGCTGCCAATGTACGTCATGTTAACCACGTCCGTGAAAACCATGGACGAAATCCGGAATGGCAGTTTGCTGGCATTCCCTACCGGCATCAGTCTGGAAGCTTGGGGAAAAGCCTGGGATTCCGCCTGTACCGGCATCCAGTGTAGCGGCCTGAAACCGTTCTTCTGGAACTCGGTCAAGATCGTGGTACCGGCCGTGATTCTGTCCACCATGCTGGGCGCCATCAACGGCTATGTACTGACCAAATGGAAGTTCAAGGGCTCCGATATCATTTTCTCGATGATGCTGTTCGGTGTGTTCATGCCACTGCAGGTTGTCCTGCTGCCAATGTCCCAGACACTGGGCTGGATGGGGCTGACAGAGTCTGTATGGGGCCTGGTGACAGTTCACGTGCTGATGGGTATTGCATCTACCACGCTGTTCTTCCGCAACTACTATGTCAGCATTCCAGACGAGCTGGTCAAGGCAGCCACGCTGGATGGCGCAGGGTTCTTCCGGATTTTCTGGCGCATCATCCTGCCTTTGTCGACACCGATCATCATGGTGACGTTCATCTGGCAGTTCACTAACATCTGGAACGACTTCCTGTTCGGTGTGGTGTTCTCCGGTAGCGACAGCAAACCGATCACGGTCGGCCTGAATAACCTGGTCAATACGTCAACCGGGGTGAAGGAATACAACGTAGACATGGCCGCCGCCATCATTGCCGGTCTGCCAACCATGTTCATCTACTTTGTAGCGGGTAAATATTTTGTGCGCGGCCTGACAGCCGGCGCGGTGAAGGGCTAGTTCTGTAGACCGCAAGCGGTACAGAACCATCATTATCCCGATTAAAGGAATACAACAATGCGTGCACTAAAAATCAAAAACGTAAAGAAGAGCTTTGGCGGTGTCGATATCCTGAAAGGCATCGACATTGAAGTCGAACCGGGTCAGTTTCTGATTCTGGTCGGCCCGTCCGGTTGTGGCAAATCCACCCTGATGAACCTGATTGCCGGTCTGGAAACCGTAACCAGTGGCGAGATCGTCATTGGCGACCGCGTGGTAAATGACGTACCGCCAAAAGACCGCGACATCGCCATGGTGTTCCAGAGCTATGCGCTTTACCCCAACATGAACGTAAAGAAGAACATCACGTTCGGTATGGAAATGCGTAACGTCGACAAGGACGAACAAGAAAAGATTCTGGAGCGCGTTTCCAAAATGCTGCAGATCGAACACCTGCTGGACCGCAAGCCATCCCAGCTCTCCGGCGGTCAGCGCCAGCGCGTGGCCATGGGGCGCGCGCTGGCTCGTGATCCTGGCTTGTTCCTGTTTGACGAACCACTGTCAAATCTGGATGCCAAACTGCGCGTCGAAATGCGTACAGAGATCAAATTGCTGCATCAGCGCACCAAAACCACGGTAGTGTATGTGACGCATGACCAGATCGAAGCCATGACCCTGGGCGACCGTATTGCCGTGATGAAAGATGGCCATATCCAGCAGTTTGGTACACCACACGAGATTTACGATAATCCGGCCAACATGTTTGTGGCTGGTTTCATCGGTTCGCCATCCATGAACTTTATCCCGACCCGAATCGTTGCCGCAGAAGGCGGTCTGGGTGCCGAGATTCTGCATGGCGAGCAGAACTGGATATTCCCGCTACAAGACCCGCAAGGCAAACTGCAAGCCTGGGTGGGCAAAGATGTGATTCTTGGCGTGCGTCCAGAGCAGTTCACCGCCGCAGAAGATGATGAACCTAGCTACGATTGCAAGGTAGACATCATTGAGCCAACCGGTCCGGACACCCTGGTGTTTGTCCACCTGAACGGCAAAGAAGTGGTGTGTCGCGTTCACCCGAAAAAAGCCAAGCACCCGGGTGAAATCCAGCGTCTGACGGTCGATCTGACCAAGGCCGTGGTGTTTGATCCAAAAACGGAAGCGCGTATTCTGTAACGGACAAACCGGATAAGCCGGACCATCTGTCACAGAGGATCACATCGGCACGTTTTGTAACAAAATGTGCCTGCCAAACGGGAAGGTTAACGCCTTCCCGTTTGCTTTTACTTTACAGTATTCTGCTAACATGTCTCATTGGCATGATTTGGCAGGGCACCTAATGTACACGATCGCAATCGTCTCGGATATTCATGGCAATTTGCCCGCCTTGCAGGCGGTAGTGGCCGATATGTCCCTGTGGGAGATCGATCAGGTCGTGAATCTAGGGGATTCCCTCTCAGGTCCCTTGCTGCCCGCAGAAACCGCAGACTTTCTGAAGCAGCAAGACTGGGTGCATCTGGCAGGCAACCACGAAAGACAATTGTTGACCCAGTCGCCGGATCAGATGGGGTTGTCAGACGCCTTTGCCCACTCGTGTCTGTTGCCGCATCATCTGGACTGGTTGCAAGGCTTGCGCGATACACGGAGACTGTCAGAAGCGGTGTTTCTCTGTCATGGAACACCCACAAGCGATATTGACTATTTTCTCGATACCGTTACGCCGCAGGGTTGCCGGCCCGCAACGCCGGACGAGATTGGGGTGCGCCGGGCAGGCATCACCGCATCGCTGATCGCTTGCGGGCACACGCACTTGCCTCGAATAGTCCACATGCCGGATGGGACGGTGATCGTCAATCCGGGTAGTGTCGGCCTGCCTGCCTATGAGGACGATCGTCCACACCCTCACCGGATGGAAAACGGCGGACCCGAGGCAAGCTATGCGCTAGCCCGGCAGACAAGCCAGGGCTGGGACGTCAGGATCCGGTCTGTCAGCTACGACACAAGCGGAGTGGTCGGGTTAGCCGTTTCACGGGGACGGCATGACTGGGCGCACGCACTTCGGACCGGATTCGTCGAAGCATCGCCGGCTTGAACCCGGCAAAGACACGGCATGATTAGATTTTGTCAAGAGGTTGAAAATCTGGTATAATTCTGTCGTTTATCGAATTCGTAATTATATACGATGGGCCTTGTGCCCATTTTTTGTTTGTGGAAAGCCTTATGGATATGCGGCTGTTGGTTGAAAATACCCTGACTGGCCTGGGTTACGAGCTGGTGGATATGGTGGCAACACCACGCGGTGGTATTCAATTGTTTATTGACCGTCTGGATACCACCAGTGGTGGTGTGACCATTGAAGACTGCGTCAAGGTCAGTAATCAGTTAACCAATCTGTTTCTGGTCGAGAATATCAACTATGAACGACTGGAAGTGTCATCCCCCGGTCTTGACCGTCCATTGAAAAAGGCATCGGACTTCGAGCGGTTTGCTGGCAAAAAGGTAAAGGTTAAGTTGCGTGTCGCAATCGACAACCATAAACGCCTGACCGGCAAGCTTAAAGGGCTGCAAGACGATGTATTGACCGTAGAGGTCGATGGACGTGACTGGTCGATTCCGATGAATCAGGTAGACAGAGTCAATCTGGAACCTGAATTCTAAAAGCCGGATCTCCGCTTTCTGACAAAGACATGGTGAACCACACCCGATGTGTGGTTTATGGTAAAAATTATTGTGAATTGGTGCGAAGTTCGCCCGGAGGCAAGACATGAGTCGTGAAATTCTGTTGCTAGTGGATGCGCTGGCGCGGGAAAAGAACGTCGGTAAAGAAGTGGTTTTTGGTGCGCTGGAATACGCTTTGGCGTCAGCAACGAAAAAACGCTATCAAGAAGACATCGATGTCCGCGTCGAGATTGATCGCCATACGGGCGAATACAAGAGCTTCCGTCGTTGGGAAATCGTCGACAAAGACGTATTTGAATTCCCGAGCAAGCAAATGATGCCGCATGAAATTGCGGAAGACTATCCGGAACTGAATCTGGAGCTTGGCGATTTTCTGGAAGAACCGCTGGAAGCGATCGAATTCGGTCGTATCGGCGCCCAGACTGCCAAGCAGGTCATCCTGCAGCGCATCCGTGATGCAGAGCGCGAACAACTGCTGGAAGACTTCCTGGCTCGTCGTGAACACCTGGTGAACGGTGTGATCAAGCGCATGGACCGCAACGGCGCCATCATCGAAGCCGGCAAGCTGGAAGCCCTGCTGCCGCGTGACCAGATGATCCCGAAAGAAAACCTGCGTGTGGGCGACCGCGTGCGTGCCTACCTGTCCAAGGTAGAGCGCACCAACCGTGGTCCGCAGATCTTCTTGTCCCGTACTGCACCTCAGTTCATTACCAAACTGTTTGAACTGGAAGTGCCAGAGATCGAAGAAGGCCTGATCGAGCTGAAAGGCGCTGCCCGCGATCCTGGCGTGCGTGCCAAGATTTCCGTGAAAAGCAACGATCCGCGCATTGACCCGCAAGGTACCTGTATCGGTATGCGTGGTAGCCGTGTGACCGCCGTGACCAATGAACTGGCCGGTGAGCGCGTGGATATCATCTTGTGGTCAAGTGACCCGGCCGGTTACGTGGTTAACTCGCTGGCGCCAGCAGAAATCAGCCGTATTGCCGTGGATGAAGAAGCCCATAGCATGGATGTGGTCGTCAACGAAGACCAACTGGCCATTGCCATTGGTCGTGGTGGTCAGAACGTACGTCTGGCGTCCGAGCTGACCGGCTGGCAGATCAACATCATGACTGTTGATCAGGCAGAAGAAAAACACGAGGCAGAATTCGCCGCTATCCGCCAACTCTTTATCGAGGCGCTGGATGTAGACGAAGAAGTAGCCGATGTACTGGTGCAGGAAGGCTTCTCCACACTGGAAGAAGTGGCTTATGTACCACTGGCAGAAATGCTGGAAATCGAAGCGTTTGACGAAGACACGGTAAACGAACTGCGCAGCCGTGCTCGTAACTCGCTGTTAACACGCGCCATTGCAAGCGAAGAAAAACTGGAAGCGGGTGCTGTAGACCTTCAGGAAGTTGAAGGCGTAGATAGCGAAATCGCCCACAAGTTGGTTGATAAAGGTATTCAAACCCGTGATGACCTGGCCGAACTGGCTGTCGATGAGCTGGTAGAGATTACTGGTATTGACGAGGAAAGAGCGAAAGCATTGATCCTCAAGGCACGTGAGCACTGGTTTAATTGAGAGCACTCCGGAATAGGGAGCGGGTATGACAACATCAAACGTCGCACAATTTGCTGATGAGCTTAAGCTCAAGCCAGAGCTTTTGCTGGAACAGCTACGCGCGGCCGGGGTAAACAAATCATCAATTCATGATGAATTGTCTGAAATCGATAAATCCCGGTTGCTGGATTACCTTCGCCGCCAGCATGGCGCGGGTGACGCATCCAAAAAAATTACACTGACTCGCCGTCAGACCAGTGAAATCCGCCAGGCGGATGGTTCTGGCCGTGCGCGGACGATTCAGGTAGAAGTAAAGAAAAAACGCGTTTTTGAAAAGCGTGAAGCACAGCCAGAAACCGGGTCACATGATGCAGCGGCTGACGAAGCCTTGCTGGACCAGCAAGATCACGCCGCCGAGCTGGAACTGCCAGTCAGCGAGCCTGAAGTGCATGTTGAGCCAGTCGTAGAAGAAGTGGCCCCGGTTGTTGAAGTGGTTGCAGAACCTGTGGTTGAAGAAGCACCAGCACCCGTCGTAGAAGCGGTTGCACCAGTTGCAGCACCGGAAGTCGAAGCGGCAGCACCAGTGGCCGCGGTACCGGAAGCTGTGGCTGCAGAAACTGCTGCAGAAGCCGAGCAAAAAGCCAAGCCGCAAGGCACCCTGCATGTTCGTCAGTCTATCCTGACCCCGGAAGAGGTTGCTTCTCGTGAAGCGGACTCTCGTCGTCAGGCTGAACTGCGTGCCCGTCAGGAAGCAGACCGCCAGGCTCGTATCGAGCGTGAAGAGCGTTTGAAGCGTGCACAGGCGGCTCAATTGCAAGCCGCTACTGCACCTAAGGCTGCCGAACCGGCTGCTGCAGGAAAACCGGGTGCACCAGTTGCCAAGCCGGCAGCCAAGCCTCAACCGGGCGCAGCCAAGCCTGCAACTGCCGCACCTGCGGCAGACAAGAAAGATGCCAAACGTGGTGGTGGCCGTGATGACCGTGATGGTGATGGCGGCAAGAAACGTGGCCTGAAGGTTCGCGGTGCGACCGACGGTGGTACTGGCGACTGGCGTTCCAAGAAAGGTGGCGGCAAACACCGTCATCAGGCGGACGTGCAGCAGTTCCAGGCACCAACCGAGCCGATGGTTCGTGAAGTACCGGTACCGGAAACCATTACAGTGGCCGAACTGGCGCACAAAATGGCCGTGAAGGCTGCTGAAGTGATCAAGACCATGATGAAGATGGGTTCCATGGTCACGATCAACCAGGTGCTGGACCAGGAAACTGCGATGATCGTCGTGGAAGAAATGGGTCACATTGCCAAGGCTGCCAAACTGGATGATCCTGAAGCGCTGCTGGAAGCGGCTGAAGGTACCCAGCACGAATTTGCCCGTTCTCATCGTGCACCAGTGGTGACTGTCATGGGTCACGTTGACCATGGTAAAACCTCGCTGCTGGATCACATTCGTCGCGCCAAAGTGGCTTCCGGCGAAGCGGGTGGCATTACGCAGCATATCGGTGCTTACCACGTAGAAACCGACCGTGGCATGATCACCTTCCTGGATACCCCGGGTCACGAAGCGTTTACCGCAATGCGTGCCCGTGGTGCCAAGGTGACTGACCTGGTTGTTCTGGTTGTGGCTGCTGATGATGGCGTGATGCCGCAAACGATCGAGGCGATTCACCACGCGAAAGCCGCTGGTGTGCCTATCGTTGTTGCCGTGAACAAGATTGACAAGGCCGAAGCCAACCCGGAGCGCATCCGTCAGGAACTGACACAGCATGAAGTTGTGCCGGAAGACTGGGGTGGCGATGCGATGTTTGTGGAAGTGTCTGCCAAAACCGGTAAGGGCATTGACGCCCTGCTGGAAGGCATTCTGCTGCAAGCTGAGGTGCTGGAACTGACCGCATCACCAGAAGCACCTGCCAAAGGGATTATCATTGAAGCGCGCCTGGACAAGGGCCGCGGTTCTGTGGCAACCATGCTGGTGACGGATGGTACCCTGCGTCGTGGCGACATTGTGCTGGCGGGTGGTGTGTACGGTCGCGTACGTGCCATGCTGGATGAAAACGGCAAGCCGATCAATGAAGCCGGTCCATCCATTCCGGTCGAGATTCTTGGCCTGTCTGATGTGCCGAACGCCGGTGAAGATGCAATGGTACTGGCTGACGAACGCAAGGCCCGTGAAATTGCCCTGTTCCGTCAAGGCAAGTTCCGTGACGTGAAACTGGCCAAGCAGCAAGCTGCCAAGCTGGAAAACATGTTCGAGCAGATGTCCGAAGGCGAAGTGAAGAGCCTGGCCCTGATCATCAAGGCCGACGTACAGGGTTCTTACGAAGCATTGGCACAGTCTCTGCAGAAACTGTCTACACCGGAAGTCAAGGTCAATATCATTCACAGTGCAGTGGGTGCCATCAGCGAGTCTGATGTCAACCTGGCCATTGCGTCCGGCGCGGTGATGATCGGCTTTAACGTCCGTGCAGATGCGCAGTCCCGCCGTCTGGCTGAAAACAATGGCGTGGATATCCGCTACTACAACATCATTTACCAAGCGGTGGATGAAGTGAAGTCTGCGCTGTCCGGCATGCTGGCACCAGAAAAACGCGAACAGGTCATTGGTATGGTCGAAGTCCGTCAGGTCTTCGTCATCTCCAAAGTGGGTACCATTGCCGGTTGTTACGTGCATGATGGTGTGGTTCGTCGTAACTCTGGCGTACGTGTACTGCGTAACAACGTGGTTATCCACCAGGGCGAACTGGACTCGCTGAAGCGCTTCAAGGACGACGTCAAGGAAGTTCGCAACAACTTCGAATGTGGTCTGTCACTGAAGAACTACAACGATCTGCAAGAAGGTGACCAGCTGGAAATCTTCGAAGTGGTGGAAGTGGCCCGTTCACTGTAAGCACTCAGAAACTGGCCCGGACATTCCTGGAATGTCTGGCCAGAAAAGACGCAAAAGCTACGGAAAATGCTTCCGTAGCTTTGCGTTTTTTGTACTTTAAGGGTAATAAATCATGGCCAAGCATTTTACGCGCGCCGACCGGGTGTCACAGCAATTGCAGCGTGACATCGCAGAATTGATCCGTGCTGAACTGGATCACCCGAAAGCATCCCTCATTACCGTGACGGATGTGGAAGTAACTCGTGACTATTCCCATGCCAAGGTGTTTTATACCTTCCTGGGTACATCAGAAGATGCGGCCGAGATTGCAGAAAAACTGGAGCATGCCAAAGGTTTCCTGCGTTCGGAACTTGCACGTGGCTTCAAACTCTTCAAGATGCCGGAGCTACATTTCCTGTATGACCATTCCATTGAAAACGGGATGCATCTGGACCAGCTGATCGCAAAAGCGAACGAGACGCATAGCGACGACGAGTAACCGTGCATGAAACGCAAAATTGATGGGGTGCTGTTACTGGACAAGCCGTATGGCTGGTCCAGTAACAAGGTGTTGATGAAAGCGCGCTGGCTGCTGCAGGCACAAAAGGCCGGGCATACCGGTGTGCTGGATCCGCTGGCGACCGGCTTGTTGCCGATCTGCCTGGGTGAAGCGACCAAGTATGCGCAGCGCTGGCTGGATGCAGACAAGGGGTATCTGGCGACGATCCACCTGGGAATTACCACCACGACCGGGGATCTCGAAGGTGAGCGGGTAACCGAGTTGCCGGTGACATGCACCGAAGCAGATGTACTGGCGGCGCTGGACCGGTTCAAGGGCCAGATTTCACAGGTGCCCCCCATGTATTCTGCACTAAAGCATCAGGGCAAGCCCTTGTACGAGTATGCGCGTGCCGGTCAGGAAATTGAAATACAGGCGCGCACAGTGACCATTTATGAGTTACAATTGCTCTCTTGTCAATTGCCCGTACTTGAAGTACGTGTCCGGTGCTCCAAAGGCACTTATATCCGCACGCTGGCGGAAGACATAGGCAAGGCGCTGGGGTGTGGTGCGCACCTTGCCGGGCTGCGACGCACAGGAACAGGTGGCTTCGAGATTGCTTCTGCCATTACGCTGGAAGCACTGGAAGCGATGAATATGGAAGCGCGTGAAGCACTTCTGTTACCGGTGGATCATCTGTTAGGTGATTTGCCAATGCTGACGCTGCCTGAGGCAGAGTCAGTCAGGTTGTCCCACGGTCAGGCTGTACGCCATAACGGCCAGCCGGGGCAACAACGGGTATACGGGCCAGATGGCCGGTTCCTCGGTTTAGGGGAGCTGCGTGATGATGGTGTCTTATATCCGGCGCGCATGATGGGAAACCACTGAGTTTGGGCTTGGTTGTCACCTGTCTGCTGCGAAAATTTTTTATTGAATGGGGAAACCCGACCGTTGCATGAAACTGCAACCATTACTGGAGAAATACAATGGCGTTTACCGTTGCCCAAAAATCTGATGTAGTTAAACAATACCAACGTAAAGAAGGTGATACCGGTTCTTCTGAAGTGCAAGTTGCACTGCTGACCGCCCGTATCAACGATCTGACTGGTCACTTCAAAGAACACAAGAAAGATCACCACTCACGTCGTGGTCTTCTGCGTATGGTGAGCCGTCGTCGTAAATTGCTGGACTACCTGAAGCGTACTGATCTGGATCTGTATCGTTCTCTGATCGAACGTCTGGGCCTGCGTAAGTAATATCCGGCGGTTGACCGCCAGCCTGTATGCCACCCGCCGCTTTTATCCAGGGCCGGGTGGCATATTCGTATCGAGGGAGGGGAGTCTCTAATCGTGCCCGGCGCAAAGGCAGCAAGTTGTGCGGCGAGCAGGCTTAGGGTCTTCCTTCGGCAAGGCTAACTGTCTGTTTTACCCTGATGTCTACCGTGGTCTGCGGTATGAGTGATGTGAAAAGATGTGATACTCATACACCTGATAATGCAGATACCCGAGTAGCCAGGTCTTATTGTGTGAAAGGAAATTGTTTTGAAATTACAATTAAGCTCCGTGAAAAAGAGTTTCCAGTACGGTCAACATACCGTAACGCTGGAAACAGGTGAAATCGCCCGTCAGGCAACTGGTGCCGTGATGGCCAGCATGGGTGACACCGTTGTGCTGGTATCTGTTGTTGCTGCTACCAATGTAAAACCAGGTCAGGATTTCTTCCCGCTGACCGTTGATTACCAAGAACGTACTTATGCTGCCGGTAAGATCCCTGGTGGCTTCTTCAAGCGTGAAGGCCGTCCAAGCGAAAAAGAAATTCTGGTTTCTCGCCTGATTGACCGCCCGCTGCGTCCACTGTTCCCTGAAGGTTTCTTTAACGAAATCCAGATCGTGGCTACCGTGATGTCTGTGGACCCACAGATTGATCCGGATATCCCTGCCATGCTGGGTGCGTCTGCTGCGCTGGCGATTGCCGGTGTGCCGTTTGATGGCCCGATTGGCGCTGCGCGCGTGGGTTATGTAGATGGCCAGTACGTACTGTGTCCTACCTCTGACCAGCTGAAGTCTTCTTCTCTGGACCTGGTGGTTGCCGGTACCGAATCTGCCGTACTGATGGTGGAATCAGAAGCCAAAGAACTGTCTGAAGAAGTGATGCTGGGCGCGGTTGTGTTCGGTCACGAGCAAATGCAAGCTGCCATCAATGCCATTCTGGACCTGGCTGAAGAAGGCGGCAAAGATCTGTGGGACTGGCAAGCGCCTGCCAAAGACGAAGAAATGGAAGCCCGTGTGGCTGGCCTGGCACAGGAAGGCATTTCTGCTGCTTACCGTCTGCGCAACAAGCAAGCACGTTCACAAGCCTTGTCTGAACTGAAAGACAAAGTGTTTGCAGAAGTGATTACGGAAGACATGGATACTAACCGTGTTAACCAGATCAAGAACATGGTCAAAGAACTGGAAGCCCGCGTTGTGCGTGGTCAGATTCTGGCGGGTGAGCCACGTATTGATGGCCGTGATACCCGTACCGTTCGCCCGATTGCGATCCGTACCGGCGTATTGCCGCGCACCCATGGTTCTGCCCTGTTTACCCGTGGCGAAACCCAGGCAATCGTTGTGGCTACGCTGGGAACCGCTCAGGACGTGCAGAACATTGATGCACTGATGGGTGAATACCAAGACCGCTTCATGCTGCATTACAACTTCCCTCCGTACTCTACCGGTGAAACCGGTCGTGTCGGTACGCCTAAGCGCCGCGAGATTGGTCACGGCAACCTGGCCAAGCGTGCCCTGAAGGCTGTATTGCCTTCGGCTGAAGACTTTGCCTACACCGTACGTGTGGTGTCTGAAATTACCGAATCCAACGGTTCATCTTCCATGGCATCTGTCTGTGGTGGCTGCCTGTCCATGATGGATGCCGGTGTACCGCTGAAAGCACACGTGGCTGGTGTTGCCATGGGTCTGATCAAGGATGGTAACCGCTTCGCCGTGCTGACTGACATTCTGGGTGATGAAGATCATCTGGGCGACATGGACTTTAAAGTAGCCGGTACCGAAGCAGGCGTGACCGCACTGCAGATGGACATCAAGATCAACGGCATTACCAAAGAGATCATGAAAGTGGCGCTGGACCAGGCTCAGTCTGGCCGTATGCACATTCTGGGTCTGATGAAAGAAGCCGTTTCCGGTGCAAACCAGGAAGTGTCCGAGCACGCACCACGCATGTACACCATGAAGATCAATCCGGAGAAAATCCGTGACGTGATTGGTAAGGGTGGTTCCGTGATCCGTGCCTTGACCGAAGAAACCGGTACCCAGATCAACATCGAAGAAGACGGCACCATCGTGATTGCTTCTGTCGGTGCTGAAGGTGCTGCACTGGCCAAGAAACGCATTGAAGAAATCACCGCTGAAGTTGAAGTGGGCGCGATCTACACTGGTCCAGTGGTTAAAGTGCTGGAATTTGGTGCGATTGTGAACCTGCTGCCAAACAAAGACGGTTTGCTGCACATCAGCCAGATTGCTCACGAGCGCGTGAACAACGTGGGTGACTACGTGAAAGAAGGCGACGTTGTAACCGTTAAAGTGCTGGAGCTGGATGAAAAAGGACGTGTGAAGCTGTCCATGAAAGCCCTGACACCACCACCAGAAAAGAAAGCACCTGCACCTGCTGCTGACGACGCACAAGTGTAATGCCTGATTGCTGATGGTAAAAACCGCCTGGCTTGCCAGGCGGTTTTTTTATGGGTATTGCACTTGCATCAGGGGCAAAACGCGCATCACCTTACAGGCGTTGTTTTAGCTCTCTGAGAGTTTCAATGGCATAACGGAGCTGGCTGTGATCCGTCGCGGTACCTAGCGCCAGGCGTATGCCAAACGGACCGGTTTTTCCATCTGTACTAAAGACGCTGTCAGCTGCGACCAGTATGCCGTGGGATGCCAGTAGCCCGGCCAGAATGGCACTGTCTTTGGCGGTTGGCAGCGGAACCCAGCGATGCGGGCATCTTGGTTCGCGGGTTTTCTCTTTTAGCAGTTCATCCACAATCTGGTGACGAGCCTGCAGTTCATGTCCCTGATTCCGCAGGCGTCTCAGTGCCGTACCGTCTTCCAGCCAGCGTAGGGCCACGTCTGCCAGCAACGGGTTCACGTACCAGCTGGTACTGTGCCAGTGTCCTTCACCCAGACCCAGATGCTGGCCCGGGTCGACAATCATGCCCAGCCGCAAGCCAGGTGCAACCGTTTTGGACAATCCGCTGATATAAATGACATGCTCTGGCGCCAGCGTCAGCAAGGGGGTATGTGCAGCCGCCGCCAACGGACCGTAGACATCTTCTTCGATCACCGTGATCTGGTATTGCGCCAGCAACTGCACCAGTTGCTGCCTGGTGGCCAGAGACATGCTGGCGGTCGTGGGGTTTTGCAGGGTGGGCATCAGGACGAGCAGACGGATGCCGCCTTGCTTCAGGCGTTTTTCCAGCGCGGCCAGATCGATGCCATCGTCGGTGAGCGGAATTCCCTGCAAGCGGATGCCAAACTGGGCGGCCACGGTTTTTAGGCCCGGGTAGGTGAGGGATTCGCACAAAACCGATTCGCCCGTTTTGGCCATGCGGGACAAGACTTCTGTCAGGGCGTGTTGTGCCCCGGCACACAGCGTAATGGCCTCTGGGGACACATCCTGTACGCCATGCTGGCCGAGCCAGCCCGCAAGTGCCTGCTTTAGCGGAAACCATGCTTCCCAGCTGCGGTAGGCAAGGCAGGAAGCCAGACTGCGGGTCTGGCTGAGCGATGCCAGTGTCTGGTTCAGATCATCATCATTGGCCAGTTGGGGTGAGGTACTGACGGAGAGATCGACGGATATCTTCTCCGGGTGGCTCAGTGCAAACAGCCGGTTTGCCTGGTTGGGAAACGAGACAAACGTGCCATTACCGGTTTCTGCGGTGAGCAGGTTACGCTCGATGGCGGCCTTGTAGGCACGGGTGATGGTAGACAGATGCACCCCCAGCAAGTCTGCCAGTAATCGCTGCGGCGGGAGACGCTCCCCCGGCATGAGCTTGCCTGTCCGGATATCGGTTTCCAGCGCTTTGAGCAGGGCCAGATACCGTGGGCCGGCGTATTGATCCAGATAGGGTAACCACATGGAATATCCGCCTTCTTCCGCGTTTAATGAAACGTTTTCAATGAGGAAGTATGCCTTGTTTGCGGGGTAATTGTCATGCAGACAATTTGAGCGGATCAGCTTGTGGAAACTACGATTCGACACCCGTGACGACTCAGTGCAAATACCGACCCGGCTTGGTTTCTTAATGAATACTATTGCGAAAAAGTGGCAGTTTTGTTTCAGTCTCTACTTTTGGTCAAAAGGGGTTGAGCATGTTCGGTAACATGAAAATCTCGACAAGATTGACACTGGGTTTTGCCTTGATGTCGATCCTATTGTTATTGGTGTTGGGGATGGGCTGGGCAGGTCTTGGCGTGCTGAAAGCGGGCATGACTGACAATGCGGCAGTGAGCGCGCGTGCCAGAATGATGAGCCAGATGGAAAGTTCTACCATGAACATGGCCATTGTGGCGCGGGCGGCGGTATCTGACATGAACGGGGACGCCATCACCAGTAACCTGAAGGCGCTGGAAGATGGAGCCAAGGCGCTGGAGGCTGATGAAGCAGCCTATCTGGCGATTGCCAAGGATACGCAGACGCCGGAAGAAGCGGCCATTTTTGCCCGTATTCATGAAGGCAAGGCCAAAATGGTGCCCAAGTTCAAGGAAATCCATGACTTGGTGAAGTCTTATCTGCATGGCGAAGCCACGGGGATTTTCCAGAACGATATCTGGCCGCAAATGAGCAAGCAGAAAGTGCAGTTTGCGGCACTGAAGGCGCAGCAGGCGGGCTTGCTGAAGGCGGCAGAAGCCAAAGCGGCACTGACGTACCATACTGCGCTGATCGGCTTGTTGTCTGTATCTGCCGTGGCGGTGGTTTTCAGCCTGATTTTGGGTAACCGGGTTACGCACAGTGTCGTACAACCGCTGAAAGAAGCGGTGGCCGTGGCCGAGAAGGTGGCTTCCGGTGATTTGACCGGTACGCTGGTGATCAAGCGGCATGATGAAACCGGACAGTTGCTGCATGCGCTCCAGGCCATGAAGCAGGCGCTGAGTACGACGGTATCAACGGTGTTGTCTGGTGCGATCGGGGTAAAGAGCGCGGCCGGACATTTGTCGGTGGCGACTCGCGGATTGCAGCAGCGGGTTTCTGCACAGGTAGAGGCTACTTCGTCTACAGCGGCGGCAATTGAACAGATTTCGGTCAGTATCAGCAGTGTGTCCGATGCGGCAGACGAACTGCGTGCGTTGTCGGCCAGCAGCCTGTCCGCCACCGAGCAAGGCGCTACCCGTCTGGGCGAGCTCAAAACCCAGATTGGCACGGTAGAATCGACGGTGGGTGATATTGCGACGGCGGTGCAGTCGTTTGTGGACAGCACGCGTGAAATTACCGCCATGACCCAGCAGGTGAAGGAAATCGCCGACCAGACCAATCTGCTGGCACTGAATGCCGCGATTGAGGCGGCACGAGCCGGGGAACAAGGGCGCGGATTTGCGGTGGTGGCCGACGAAGTACGCCGGCTGGCAGAGAAGTCGGCCATTTCTGCCAGCAGCATTGATGAAGTGACGCAAGGGTTGTCCCGCCAGACCGAGCGGGTGGTCGAGGTGATCGAGCGTGGCCGTGTGGCGATGCAGTCCAGCGCTGTGGCCGTTGGCAAGGTTTCCGAAACGCTGGCAGTGTCTCGCGACGCAGTCCAGCAAGCCAATGCGGGCGTGGATGATATTGCGTCTTCGGTGCGGGAGCAAAAGCAGGCCGCCGCTTCCATTGCCCAGTCGATGGAGCAGGTGGCCCAGATGTCGGACGAGAATGCGAATACGGTGATGGCGGCGACAGCGGAAGTCGATACCATGGAACGTGTGGCTTCCAGTTTGTCGGATGCGGTGCAGGTATTTAAAGTGTAAACAGGTTGTCCGGTTTTACCCCCAGCACAACGGCCAGGCATTTGCCTGGCCGTTGTGCTTTTGGCGGATGAAGAAAAAAGTGTCATGCAGACAATTGCTGTCGATAGGCAGCAATACTCCAGCCATCAACCGCTAAGGAGAACATCATGCAATGGCCAACCCTCGAAGAGTTGGATGCCGCCGCCAGTATCGTTTACGAATACATGCAGCCGACCCCCCAGTATGCCTGGGCTCAGCTGGAGCAGCTGTTTGGTATGCCTGTCTGGGTAAAGCATGAAAATGTGTCACCGCTGGGGGCTTTTAAAATGCGGGGTGGTCTGGTGTATGTGCGACGGCTGGTGGCACAGCAGGGACCGGTCAAGCTGGTGTCTGCCACCCGCGGCAACCATGGGCAGTCGATTGCGTTTGCAGGCCGTGCCAATCGTGTACCGGTGACGATTGTGGTGCCTAAAGGCAACAGCATGGCCAAGAACACGGCCATGCAAGCATTAGGTGCCGATCTGCGGATTGGCGGGGATGACTTTCAGGCGGCGCGCGAGTTTGCCGCCAATCTGGCCAGGGAAGAGGGCGGTGTAATGGTGCCATCTTTCCATCCTGATCTGGTCATGGGGGTGGCAAGCTATGCGCTGGAATTGTTGCGCGCGGTGCCGGACCTGAAACGCATCTATGTGCCGATCGGCATGGGCTCTGGTGCGGCTGGCGTCGTGTATGCCAAGCACGCGTTGCAGCATCCGGTGGAGATTATCGGGGTGACGTCTGCCCATGCACCGGCTTATGCGCGCGCATTCGAGACTGGCGACTGTACGCCAATGGCTGTGTCTACCTGGCTGGCAGACGGTCTGGCTTGTCGCAGCCCGGACCCGCAGGCGGTTGAGGTGATTCGTGCTGGTGTATCAAGGATTGTGGAAGTCAGTGATGACGAGGTGGTGAAGGCGATTCGCCTGTTGGCGGATACCACCCACCATATGGCAGAAGGTGCCGGGGCAGCCGCCATGGCGGCGGCGCTGCAGGACAAGGATGCGGGCCGCTTGTGTGAAGGTCCGATGGCGGTGGTGATGTCCGGTGGCAATATCGATACACCGGTGCTGAAAGACATTTTCAGCCAGACCCCATGCACGCATGAGGCCCTGGCGGCGCTGTAACGGTTTACAGGTAAGCAGGGGCTTGGCCTGGCTGCCAGGTCGGGTACTTGTGCATGATGGCATCGAACAAAGGCATGGTGGTCAGGGTAGACAGCCATGCCTTTAGTTTTGGATAGTCTGCCTGCTCGAACCAGAGACTATCTACTTTGGAAAACTGGCGCACAAACGGGAAAATGGCAATGTCTGCCAGCGTGATGCCGGGACCGAACAGGTAGGGATACTGGTTTAATCTGGCTTCCAGTTCAGCCAGAAAGACCTCGCCTTGTGCCCGGTAATCTGCTTGCGGCCGGTCCGGATAGCGGTCCGGGTATTTGTAGCGGTCTAGTGCGGCTTTGAACGGACCATCGTTGGTTGCGATGAGGGCCTGCGTGTTATACCGTTGTGCAGCGAGCACCCAGCCTGCCGGGTCATGCTGCGAGAGTGCCCAGTGCATGATGTCCAGACTTTGCTCCAGGACCTGCTGGTCTGGCAGGACCAGCACGGGAACTGTACCTTTGGGGGAGTTCTCTAACATGTGCGCGGGTTTGTCGCGCAGGCTGATTTCCCGGACTTCGATCATCAGGTTGCAATATTTCAATGCCATTCTGGCACGCATGGCATATGGGCAGCGTCTGTATGAATAAAGAATGGGGCTGGGCATGGAATCTCTTTTATACTGTGGCCTGTCAGGCGTAAAAGATACCAAAGTCTGGCGCGTTGCAGGCATTTTTTATCAGGAGGATATATGCACAAACAATACCGGTTATCAGCCAAGGAGCTGAAAGAACTGGCCAGCGGCATGGGCCTCTGCATGGTGACAGACAAGATTGTGGTGGATGGTGAGCCTGTGGCTTACATGATCCGGGAAGAACCGGAAGATGCGGAAGACAGCGGCTGGCGTTTTTTCTCAGGCACGGAAGATGACCGCTATATTGATAATCCCAAGTATTTTAATCTGGTGGATGTGAATCTGGTGGCCAATTGCGACCCGAGCATTGTGCCGCATCTGAAGTCTCCGGTGGGCGCCGAGTTCGACAAAGGGGATGATGGTGTGTTTTACGATGCCAATGAGGACGAGTGAGCCGCTGCATTGGTAGTTGCACCCTGAAAGTGAAACGGCCGGATCACCATGATCCGGCCGTTTTTGTTAATGGAACGGCTATTTGCGGCTAATCGTTACCATCCGGCAAATGCAGCACGCCGGCGTGATAGTCGTAT
The DNA here is from genome assembly GCF_000376945.1 of Leeia oryzae DSM 17879. Classification (GTDB taxonomy): domain Bacteria; phylum Pseudomonadota; class Gammaproteobacteria; order Burkholderiales; family Leeiaceae; genus Leeia; species Leeia oryzae. Next base: position 65,120 of record NZ_AQXU01000016.1, on the reverse strand, counting down.
TCGTAGACTTCGCCGTAACGCCCCCATTCGATCGCTACATTCAGTACCCGTTCTGCCTCGTGGGGTTTCAGGGATTCATGCAGGACTTCCAGCAGTTTCTTTTCGGGCAGTTTGCCGGTGGTTTCATTTTCCAGTGTCGAGCGAATGTGCCTTGCCAGCGGGACGTGTTCCAGCAGCAGTTGGCCGAACAGCTCTTGTTTCAGGGCTTGTTCTGCCAGGTGGTAATTGGTGCCCAGCCGGGTGAGGGTGATATCCCCTTTGTCGATATGGGCCAGCCCCAGCAGGCTCAAGGCTTCGTAAGCGGGGAACAGTTCATCGTCAGATAGTTCGGCTTCTTCGGCCAGTTTGGGCAAGTCGGCGCGACCATTGAAAGGGGCGTCGGCAATCAGGTCCAGCACGCCTTCGATGCGACTGATGTCGGCATCCGGCAGGCGGTAACCGATATGCATTGGCAGCGACAGATCGGTGACCTGGGTGCTGGCGGGTCGCATGGTCATCAGTGCGTACACTTCATCAATCAGCGAGCGGACTTCCAGCGTATCGACATTGCGCGGGCGCGGCAGGTCTACCTTGATTTCGGCGCGAATCCGGCCTGGGTCGCTGGAGAAAATCAGCACCCGGTCGGCCATCATCACGGCTTCTTCGATATTGTGGGATACCACCAGAATGCCCTTGGTCGGAATCTTGCGCGCTTCCCAGAGTTCCAGAATGTCATCCCGCAGGGTTTCGCCGGTCAGGACATCCAGGGCCGAAAATGCTTCGTCCATCAGCAGGATGTCCGGGTTGGTGACCAGTGCGCGCGCAATGCCGACCCGTTGGCGCATGCCGCCGGAGAGCTCACGTGGCAGCGCGCCACCGAAGCCGGATAAACCGATCAGTTCCAGCACCTCGTCCGCCCGTTTCTGACGGGTATCTGGCGGGACGCCTTGGGCTTCCAGCCCGAGTTCGACGTTTTGCTGAACCGTGAGCCACGGAAACAGGGCAAACGACTGGAACACCATGGCGATGCCGGCCACAGGGCTGGTAATGCTGCGCCCGCGGTAATTGACCTTGCCCTGATCCGCCGGGATCAGGCCGGCCATGATGCGCAGCAGGGTGGATTTTCCCGAGCCGGATTTGCCCAGCAGGGCGACAATTTCGCCTTCGTGCAGGGTGAAATCCACATTTTCCAGTACTTTTCTGGCGGTGCCGTCAGTGGTCTGGAAGTTTTTGTCGACGGCGGTCAGTTCTAACAGGAAGTCCTGCATGGTATGTCCTTAATGTCCTTTGTCTTCGGCCAGAATATAGAGCTTGCGCCAGAAGAAGCGGTTCAGCAGCATGACGAAAATGCACATCACGCCAATGCCGAGTGCAATGCGATGAAAGTCGCCGATATCGGTCATCTGTTTGATATAGCTGCCCAGACCGTCGGCAATCAGGCGGGTTTTACCCCAGGATACATATTCGGACACGATGCTGGCGTTCCATGAGCCGCCACTGGCGGTAATGGCGCCGGTAACAAAGCTGGGGAAAACGGCCGGCAGATAGACGCGCTTCCACTTCAGCCAGCCCTTGAGCCCCAGGTTGTCGGCTGCAAGGCGCAGCTCGTTGGGGATGGAAGACGCACCGGCCACCACGTTAAACAGGATGTACCACTGCGTACCGAATACCATCAGCGGGCTGAGCCAGATGCCGGGGTTCAGGTCCAGCCTGACAATGCAGAAAACCACCACCGGGAACATCAGGTTGACCGGGAAGGCCGCCAGAAACTGGGCCACCGCCTGAATCTTTTGTGCATAGCGGGGACGTAGCCCGATCCAGATGGCGACGGGTACCCAGAATAGCGACGCCAGACCGATGAGCAACATGACCCGGAACAGGGTGATGAACCCCAGCCCGAAGACGTGCAAGGCCTCTTGCCAGCCCACATCGCGATGGATGAATAGCACCAGCCGGTAGACGGTAATCGCCAGCAGCAGAAACAGCAGGGATTCCCCGATGCGTGCCAGGCGGTCTCGGTGTTTGAAGACCGGGTGCGCCAGTGGTTTGTCTGACGGGCGCTTGCCGAACCAGCCCAGCGTTTTGCGCATGTGCATCCAGAAAGATTCGGTGGCTGCACGTACCCAATTGCTTTTACGGCCCCAGTCCAGCAACCAGGATTTCTGGGCCGTATCACCTTGGGTTTCTTCAAAGCGGAACTTGTCAGCCCAGGCCAGCAACGGACGGAAGAATAACTGGTCGTACAAGAGGATGCCGGTCAGCATGGCCAGAATAGCGTAAGCGATGGCTGAACCGTTCTTGGTTTCGATGGCGACGGCGATATATGCACCGATACCCGGTAGCTTGATGTCTTGCCCTGCTACCGAGATGGCCTCGGCCGCGACCAGAAAGAACCATCCGCCGGACATGGACATCATCATGTTCCACAGCAATCCGGGCATGGCAAACGGCAGCTCCAGCCGCCAGAAGCGCTGCCAGCCCGTCATCTGGAACACGCGTGAGGCTTCGTTGAGCTCTGGCGGTACGTTACGGATGGACTGGTACAGGCTGAATGCCATGTTCCAGGCTTGCGAGGTGAAGATGGCAAAAATGGCCGCGCATTCTACACCCAGCAGATTGCCGGGGAAGAAGGCAATAAACGGGGCAATGGCAATGGCCTGAAACCCGAGAATCGGCACCGATTGTAAGATATCAAGCATCGGGATCATGAATTTCTCGGCGGTTTTGTACTTGGCGGCGACAGCGGCAAACACAAAGCTGAACAGCAGCGAGAAAAACAGCGCCGTGAACATCCGCAGGATGGTGCGCAGCAGGTAGTAGGGCAGGTAGGCTGGCGACAGCGAAATGGGCGTGACTTCGCCGATGTGGAACGGCTTGGTCATCTGCATGGCGGCATACGCCAGCAACACCAGCACGGCCAGCACAAAGGGTAGCAAGATCCAGTCCCAGCGGTTCGGCTTCAGACTATTATTATTTTGATGAAGAATCGGCGTGAACAGCTCGAACATGCGTACTACCTGCTTCCGTTATCTATTTTTTATCGTACTTTCAAAAGTGCTCAGGTCAGGAAGGCGATGATGGCATCCGGATGCCATGGCAACCCCATAAACCCTGCGACGACAAAGCTAAACCCAATGCTGCCGAAGCCCCAGCAGGTGGCCAGCAGCCAGAAGGTGCCGGTCAGTGCGGCGATACCGGCAATGGCCAGCGAAATCGACAGCAAGGCATCGGCCAGATCGAACTGGTCATCTCTGTAGCTTAGCGCATCAAAGGCTTTTTGCTTGGCTTTGGCCGTTGCCTGGAATTCTGGCAGGCGCTGCTTGTAATGCACGACCTCGGTCTGAATCTCTGCCAGCTGTTTTGCAGCGGCAGGGCCTGGCTTGCCAGTCTGCAACGAGGCAACCAGCAGGGTTTGCTCGTCGATGTGCAGCTTGATCGACTTGGCCTGGTATTCATTCCAGGTGTCGGCAATATCGGCCTTGTACTGCTGCATGGCCTGCACGATATTGTCGTCCTTGATCTTGGCGATGCCCATGCATACCGAAAAACACAAGACAGTGATTGCAATCCAGGCATTCAGCCTGGGGTTCTTGGATTCGGGTACTTCAACTTCCATAACAGATTAGTGCCTTTCTGTGACAGGGTGATGAAAACTCAAGCGTACTGGCTGAAAACCAGCACGGCATTGGTACCGCCAAAGGCAAACGAGTTGCTGATGGCGTGGGTGGGGGCGGGGAGCTGGCCCCGGTTGTGCTCTGTGACCAGTTGCAACGGGCATTTGGGGTCTTGCGGCAGATGCGCGATGCCGGGGGGCATTTGCCGGTGATGCACGGCCAGGGCGGTAATGGCGGCTTCCAGCGCGCCAGCCGCCCCCAGTAGATGACCGTGCAAGGTTTTGGTGGAGCTGGCAAACAGGGTAGTACCAAACAGAGATGACAACGCCTGCGCTTCGACTTCATCCCCCACATGGGTGGCTGTGCCGTGGGTGTTGCAATACTGGATATCCGCAGGTGCCAGATTGGCAGACTTTAGCGCAGCTTTCAGGGCGCGCTGCTGGCCGGATGCATCCGGTTTGGTCAGGTGGCTGGCATCGGCACTGATGCCAAACCCGGCGAGTTCGGCATAGATGGTGGTGCCACGCGCAATGGCGGCAGAGGCCTCTTCCAGCATCAGCACAGCAGCTCCTTCGGCCAGTACCAGGCCGCTCCGTTCACTGGAGAAGGCTTTGCAGGAGGCTTCCGGGTGGTCCGGATCGGGCTTGGCGAGTGTATGCATGGCTTGCCAGGCATGGATGACGCCGCTGCCCAGCAAGGCCTCGGCGCCACCGGCAAAGGCGAGGTCAATGTCGCCACGGGCAATGGCGCGCGCAGCTTCGCCAATGGCAATGGCGGATGAAGCACAGGCCACCGAATACGTCATCACCGGCCCCTGCACCTTGAAGCGCATCGACATCTGGGCGGCGGGCGCATTGGTCATGCCGGCGACGACAGATAAGGGCGACAATCGGCTGTGGGTCTCGAAGTGGGCTTTGTAGGCCTGCTCGATGGCGAGGGCCCCACCCATGCCGCAACCCATGTAAATACCGGCTTCTGTCAGGTCTTGGCCGGCCAGTCCGGCGTCTTGCAACGCCATGTCGGCTGCAGCCACGGCAAACTGGCTGACCCTATCCATGCCGGATAACTGCATTTTGCTGAACCATTGGCTGCTGTCAAACTGGCACAGGCCAGCCACTGTCGGGATGCCATTGCTCATGGATTCCGGCAGCAATTGCAGGCCGCTCTGGCCGTCTGACAAGGCTTGCCAAAGCGCGGCGGGTGAATTCCCCAGCGGGCTGACGACGCCGATGCCGGTAATCACGACTTTCCTGCTCATTGCGCGGCCGTTTCTGCCAGGATGTCATCCACCAGCCCGGCCAGCCCGGTGAGGGTGTTGAGGTCGGTGCGGTTGTCCGGCAAATCAATCTTGAAGTGTTCTTCGATGCTAAACAGCAGTTCAACCAGACTCAGCGAATCCAGGCCGAATTCGGCTACCGGCTGGTCATCCAGCAACAAGGCTTTTTTGATGCCAAACTTGTCGTGAATCAGGTCTTTGATGGTGTCCAGGGTTGTGCTCAGAGTTGTGCTCGGGGTTGTTCTCATTGCGGGGTACCTTTTGTGGATGGATAAAGTCAGCCAGTGCTTTGACCACACGGTGGCGATCGTTATCCAGGGTAATCATGTGGTAGCTGTTGTTGAGGATGATCAGCTGCTTGTGGGTGGAGGCCAGTTGTCGCATCAGGTATTCCGGGCTGCGCAGGCTGGTGACTTCGTCCTCTCTGGCGTGCAGGATCAGGGTCGGGGCATGGATGTGCGACAGTTGCGCCATGGTATGCGCGATCAGCTTCTCGGCCTCGTGAATGGCCCACAGCGGCAGCTTGGCTGCACCGGCGCCAGACAGGGCCTGCTCGCGCATCTCGCGTGCGATCCACTTGCGGATCTGCTCGTTCTTGATGCCGAAAGGCGGTTTTTCCTTGATCTGGATCCAGTTGCGCAAACCGGGCAGATAGCCGATATGGCGCAGCTTGCGCCAGGGAGACAAGCCCCAGCCGTCGTAGAACAGGGTTGGTGACAGCAAGGCAAGGCCCAGTACCTGGCCGGGGCGTTGCCGGGCAATGGCCAGTGCCAGTAGGGCGCCAATACACAGTCCTCCGATCATGATCGGGCCGGACCGGGCGACTTCGGCATCGAAGGCGGCTAGCGCATGTTGCAGCCAGTCTTGCCAGCGCGCAGGCCCAAAACCTGCCTGCAGGGTGTAGCCGGGGATTTCCGGGCACAGAATGTCTACCTGATCCCGCTTGAGCGCGTTGTTAATAACAGAGAACTCTTTTGGCGAACTCACCAGGCCGTGGAACAGCATGCACTTGGCAGCTGGGGCGGCTGATGTGAGGAATAACGTGTCAAGTGGCATCGTCGGATGAACCGTTTGCAAGTTTGGATGCCCGAATATTAGCGACCTAACCTTACAACTTACTGAAAAGGACGTTTCCGATGAATGTCATCCTCGTAGAGGACGATTTGCTGCTCAGCAAAGGGTTGATCCAGGCGCTGACAGAAATGGGACATGTGGTGCAGTCGGTGCATGATGGTCGCTATGCCGATACCCTGATTGCGGCCGAGCATTATGATCTGGTGGTGCTGGACCTTGGACTGCCGGTGATGGACGGGCTGGAGGTATTGCGCCGCTTGCGGAGCAGAAAACAGACCGTACCGGTGCTGATCCTGAGTGCGCGCGACCATACGACCGACCGGGTGCTGGGGCTGAACGAAGGGGCGGACGATTATCTGACCAAGCCCTTCGAGCTGACCGAGTTCGAGGCACGGGTGCGGGCCTTGCTGCGCCGCGGGCAGGGGGCTAGTACACAGCTGGGCAAGCTGGTTTGGTTGTGGAACGAGCGGGCCGCCTATTGCAATGATGTGCCGCTGGCCTTGTCGCTGAAAGAACTGGTGGTACTGGAATCCTTCATGCAACAGCCCGGGCGGATGGTGGCCAAGGAAATTCTCGCCAGCCGGCTGGGCGATCAGGACGGATCGGCCGGTGACAATACCGTGGAAGTCTATATTCATCGACTGCGCAAAAAGCTGGAGCCTGCTGCGCTGGAAATCCGCACCGTCCGAGGCCTGGGCTACGTGCTGAGGGAATTGTCATGAGACGATTTCGCCGCCATGGGGCTTTGTCGCTGCGTAAGACGCTGGTAACCCGGTTGTGGATATCGCTGTCCATTATCGGCGTGATTGCCTCTGTCGTGACCTATTTGTTGGCGTATAACTACGCCAACTTTGCCTATGACCGCGCCTTGATGGACTCGGCCGAAAGTCTGGCCAAGCAGCTGACTTACGAAGACGGCAAGCCGAAGCTGAATTTGCCGCCCGCAGCCAGAACTGTATTGTTGACCGACCGCAGTGACCAGATCCGCTTTCAGGTCAAGGACCTGATCCACCAGACGGTACTGGCCCGTAACGGAGATCTGGGCACACCGCCAGAGCGTGCGCAGATGACGGATCACCCCGTGTATCACGATGAAGTGCTGCACGGACAAACGTTTCGCATCATTTCCATGGTGGAATTTTTGCAGCCGGACCATCACCCGGTGCTGGTGGAAGTGGGAGAGACCCGCCACAAGCGGGACCTGCTGGCCCGGGAAATTCTGGTGGGCGTGGTGACGCTGATGCTGATTCTGGTGGTGCTGAGCATCACGCTGGTCTGGCGGGGGATTGCGACGACGCTGAAACCATTGCAGGTGCTGGAGGTTGAGGCGGCCAAGCGCTCTACCGACAATCTGGCGCCGCTGGACCCGTCCATTGCGCCACTGGAAGTCCGGGCGCTGATCCAGGCGATTAACCGGCTGATGGCCCGACTGGCAGAGTCGATAGAGTCCCAGCGGCGCTTTACCGCCAATGCGGCACATCAGTTGCGTACGCCGGTCGCCGGCTTGCGGTTACAGGCGCAACTGGCGCAAAAGAATCGCGAACCGGAGGTCATGCTGGGGATGCTGAGGGATATCGAGGAGAGTGCGGCCCGCACCGCCCACGTGATTGATCAATTGCTGCTGCTATCCAAAGCGGAAGCGGGGTCTTACCTGATGCTGCAAAGCCCGCAGCAATTGAATCTGGAAGAAGTCGCCCGGCGGGTGACGGCGCGTTATGTGGATGCCGCGATCGGGCGGGAAATTGATCTGGGATTTGAAGCCGATTGTCCGGATACGCCCTGGATACGCGGGCACGGCGGGCTGATGGAAGAAATGATTGCCAACCTGATTGATAATGCCGTGCGGTATACCCCCAAAGGTGGAACGGTGACGGTGCAGGTCTTGCAACAAAAGGGCCGGCCGGTCTTGCGGGTGAGCGACAGCGGGCCGGGGATTCCAGAAACGGAGTGGCAGGCGGTCTTTAACCGCCATTACCGGTCGGATACCGCCTCGTCTGCCGGTGCCGGCCTTGGTTTGGCCATCGTACAAGAAATCGCCAGTCAGTATCAGGCCACGGCTCGGCTCACCCCGCCAGCACCCGGTTACGGCTGCTGCTTCGAGGTGAGTTTTTAAGGTCTGACGCAGACCTGATTCATCAGAAGGTATTGGCCCGTAACGGTAACCCGGGCATTCCGTTAGACTGTGCGCAACTGGCAGACCACCCGGTGTGGACTGCTGATGATTGCAATGGCCAAACATTCACGCCTATAACTATAATGCCAGAGACCATGCAGGCCAAATAGGGAGAAGAGATGAACAGACGGAATTTTTTCGGCAGCCTTGGCGCCGGATTTGCGGCAGGTAGTGCGGCCAGACTGATCACTGCGGCAACGGCGGTAGGTGTCCCGGCACTTGCCCGAGCGGCTGATACCGGCAGCAAGGCGACGAACAGGCACGCGGCGCTGAACACCCGCTTGCTGGTTCGGCCAGCAGCGCGTGGCGGCAAGTATCTGGGGCATGATGCGGCCAATGCTGACAATCACAGCGCCCTGATTGCCTTGCAGGACCCCCGCAGCGGCCGCATCGTGGCCCATGCGCTTGCCAGCGCGCCAACGGCCGAAAGTGCAGGGCCTGCGGACCTGATGGCGCCTGTCAGCCGTAGCATGCCCTTCGCCAGTGACGGCCAGACCACCGATGTTGTGCTGCAGACCCGGCTCAGTGAACCCACCGACTTTCGCCTGCTGGTTTTCGGTCCATTGAAGCATCCCGGCCAGGCCCGGCTGGTGCAGACCGACATTACCCTGCTGCCGGGGGTAGACATCGGCCTATCGCCGCAGTACCCGCAAGGTCTGGTCATCGAAATCCCCGGTTTGTGCATCAGCAATGTGGTGGCAGACTGGCAGTCGGCGCAGCTCAGTTGTACCGCGATGGTGACGATGATGTGCGGCTGCCCGATTCGCAATGAAGCCAACTGGTTCTGGCCAGACAGTGATTTCACCATTCAGCTGGTCACCTATATGCAAAGTGGCGCCACGCACGCCTACCCGCTGACCTTTGATGCGACACCGAATCTGGTGAGTACCTTTACCGGGAGCTGGTCCTCTCAGGCCGCGAGTGGAGACAGGGTTGCCCAAGCCTGGATTTACGCTAGCGAAGCCAAGCTTGGCAATCAGGGCAAATACCGCGTGCATCAGCAAGCGGAAGCCCTGCCGCCGCTGCCGGCTGAATTGCGCGCCCTGGTTGGTAAATTGTCGGCTTGATGCTGACTGCGTCACTGGCAAAGCGGTAGAAAAAAATAGGGTATAGCTTGCGATCCATTTAATGTAAAAGTATTGCTGGCTATACCCTCGATACGTGACCAACCTTCTGCATGAATTCCAAGAGAGTATTCTAATAGCCGAAACATCATCCCCGCCGGTTACGGCAGCTGCTTCGAGGTGAGCTTCTGATTACAAACGGTGATCAAGCAAATGCCTCGGCGGTGTTCAGTACCGTCATGCGGGTTTTCACGGCGCCCAGTGCAATGGCGTGCAGCAAGTTGGTGACGGTAGCGCAGGCATCGCCAATGATCTCTACCTGATATTTCTCTGCCGTTTTGGAAATGGCGGTATGCGTCACGCAGTTTTGCGTCATCATGCCGCAGACCAGCAGCTTGGTGACACCCAGTTGCTGCAAGGTATCGTCCAGCGTGGTTTGGTGGAATGCATCGGCAAAGCGTTTGACGATGACCGGCGCATCAGGCGCTGCGGCGCGTACCTTTGGGTGGATCTGCACACCTTCGGTGTTTTCATTAAAGAAAGGCGATACGCCATTGGCCGGGTTGGCAATGTGCTGGACCAGGATGATCGGCATACCTTGGTCTTTGGCATGCGTCATGGCGGTCAGGGCATTTGCGAGGGCGCCTTCTGCGTTTTCCAGCGGGTAGTTACCCCCGGCAAAATAATCGTTCTGGATATCAATGACGATCAGGGCGGTCTTGGTGTTTGACATGGTGTTCTCCGGTGTTTGTGGTGTGCGACAGAACGTATTATCCGCACATTCAGTTTGTTACATGAGTGGCCCGAATGACAAAAAGTGCTAATATCGGGCCAATATGTTTTCATGCCGGAGAGACCATGCCTGTGCATCGCATTGCCGTAGTGGCATTTGACCAGATCAGCCCGTTTCACTTGTCGGTGCCTTGCGTGGTCTTTGGGGACGAGCGGCCCGACGCACCAGACTTTGAACTGCAAGTGTGTGCCGCAGAAACCGGGCCGCTTAAAACCACCGCCGGTTTCGAGGTGATGGTGGCGCATGGGCTGGAGATACTGGCAACGGCGCACACGGTGATCATCCCCAGCTGGCGCGATGTGGCCGAACGCCCGCCACAGCCCTTGCTGGATGCCTTGCGTGCCGCGCATGAACGAGGTGCACAGGTGGTGGGGCTTTGTCTGGGGGCTTACGTGCTGGCAGAGGCCGGTTTGTTGTCGCAACGCAAGGCGACTACGCACTGGGCATTCGCGCAGGACTTTGCCCAGCGGTATCCGGATGTACAACTGGATCCGAATGTCCTGTATGTGGAAGATGGCCGGTTGCTAACGTCTGCCGGTACGGCCGCCGGCATTGACTGCTGCCTGCACATGATCCGCCAGCGTTACGGTGCCGAGTCTGCCAATGCCGTTGCCCGGCGGTTGGTGGTGCCCCCACACCGGCAGGGGGGCCAGGCCCAGTATATCGAGCAACCACTACCGGCCACTGCCAGTGGTTCCCGTCTGGCTGACCTGATTGCATGGGTACGGACGCATCTGGATGAACCGCATACGCTCGACAGCCTGGCCGAAAAATCGCTGATGAGCCGGCGTACCTTTACCCGTCATTTCCGGCAACTGACCGGCACTACCGTGGGCAACTGGCTACTGAGCGAGCGCCTGGCCCTGACCCAGCGCCTGCTGGAAACCACCGGACAACCGGTAGAAGAAATCGCCCGCCTGACCGGCTTTGGCAATACCGTGACCTTGCGCCACCACTTCGGCAAAGCCTTTGGGGTATCCCCCATGGCCTGGCGCAAGATGTATCAGTGACGTGCCGTGAACGGAAAGCAAGCTCGGCATGACGCGATTTCACGACGGTCAGTCTGTCACCAGACGGTATCCGACGCCGGTTTCGGTCAGGATGTAACGGGGTTGTGCCGGGTCTTCTTCCAGTTTCTGCCGCAAATACCCCATGTATATCCGAACGTACTGGTTACTCTCGGCATAAGACGGGCCCCAGACTTCCCGGAGTAGTTCGCGGTGGGTCAACACCTTGCCCGCATGGCGGATTAGCGTGACCAGCAAGCGGTATTCGATGGGGGTTAGATGGATATGTTCGCCGGCTTTTTCTACGATGCGTTTGGCCAGATCCACCCGGATATTCCCAAACTCAAACACGGACTGTTCAGCAGTATTGGAGGCCTGGCGCCGGCGGAGCAAGACGCGCACCCTGGCCAGGCATTCTGCCACGCCGAAGGGTTTGGTCAGATAGTCATCCGCACCGGCATCCAGCGCCATGACTTTTTCGGTTTCCCGGCTACGGGCTGACAAGATCAGAATGGGGACATCCGACCAGGCGCGCAGTTGCTTGATGACGTCGATACCGTCCATATCCGGCAAACCCAGGTCCAGAATGATGAGATCCGGTTTGCGGGTGGCAGCATCGACCAGTCCCTGCTTGCCCGTGTCTGCTTCAATATAGTGAAAGCCAGCCTCCTGAAGTGCGCTACCCAGAAAGTGACGAATGGGTTTTTCGTCTTCTATCAGAACAATCATGTGGCTGTTTTCACGCATGGGGCCTTACTCCGGTAACACGGGGGTGGCACTTACCGGCAAGGTAAAGCTGAATTTTGCCCCGTGTGGCTGGATATTCTCTGCCTGTATTCTGCCTTGGTGTGCTTCGATTATGCTCTTGCAAATGGCCAAGCCCAGCCCGACACCGGCGGTGCTGGATTCATTGACGCCCCGGGTGAATTTCTCAAAAATCTTGTTGCCTAGGCCCTCCGGCAAACCGGGGCCATTATCTGATACGCTGATCACCAGCATGGACAATGCCACATGCGCAGAAAGCCGGACTTCGCTGCCAGGTGGTGTGTATTTGGCCGCATTCTCCAGCAGATTCACCAGCACCCGCTCGATCAGCACGGCATCGATTTCCACCACCGGCAGACCAGGCGCGATTTCCAGCCGAACCTGATGCTGCGCCAGGCTACGCTGGGTTTCACGGATGGCACTACCGATGACTTCTTCGATCATCAGCCATTCTTTGTGAAGATGAACACCAGATTGCAAGCGGGCCATGTCCAGCAGGTTGGTCACAATATTGTTCATGCGCAGGCTTTCTGCCTTGATCAGGCTGGCAGTTTCTTTGCGTTCTGCCGGGGGCAGGTGGTCAGACTCCATCAGACTGGCCAATCCCACCAGCGAGGTGAGCGGGGTACGCAAATCATGCGAGACAGTCGAGAGTACACTGTTACGCAAACGCTCGGACTCCATGGCCACAATGGCATCTTGTGCAACCTCCACATAATGCACCCGCTCCAGGGCCAGTGCGATCTGCGCGGCGCAGGTGTCCAGTAGTCGCTGTTGCTCCGGGGCGTAGATGAGGTGAATCTGTCTGGGGCGGATGGCCAATACACCGCGCGTACGCATTGGCGCTTTCAGGGGCAGAAACAGGTAACTGTTGGCAGGCAGGGTATTGGTGCCCAGTCCGGCCATTTCCTGATGGTCAAACACCCATTGTGCCACCCCGGCGTCTACCGGTTCTTGCTCATGGTCTACCAGCATCAGCCGGTCCTGGCTATCCGGCAGATAAAACAGGATTTTTGACTGGAACAATGGCCCCAGTTGCTGGCTGGCAATGTCGATGATCTGGCTGGTGGTCAGTGCGCCACCCAGCGCCTGACCCAATTCATACAGTGCACTGGTACGACGTTCGCGATAGGTCGCAATATTGGCCTCGAAACGTAATTTGGCGGCCAGCTGGCTGATGAGGATGGCCACAATCAGCATCACGGTAAACGTCAGCAGGTATTGGGTATCCGAAACCGTGAACGATAATCGGGGGGGGACAAAAAAGAAATCAAAGGCCATGACCGAGGTCACGGAGGCAAAAATGCCCGGACCACGGCCATAGCGGATGGCAATCAGCACCACAATCAGCAAAAAAATCATGACCACATTGGCAAGGTCAAAATATTGCAACAAGCCCGCCGTCAGCAAGGTGGTCAGTCCGCAGCCAAGTGCGGCAAAGAGGTAGCCTTTCAGTTGTTTGGGTGTATCGGTGGTTTCAAACAGCAAGGAGGCCGCGGCAGGCTCTCCCGGTTTGGCAGGGGAGGGTTCAAAGGCATCATGTGCTACCACGAAGACATCGACATCGCTGGCCTGTTGTGACAACTGGTCGGCGAGTGACGGTTGCCAGCGTTGGCGCCAGACGGGTTGATGCGATTTACCGACGACCATTCTGGAGACGTTGCGGCTGCGCGCGTAGGCCAGTAGCGTCGCGGGCAGGGAGGTGCCGGCCAGCACGCTGGTTTCTGCCCCCAGTGTCTGGGCGAGCTTGAGCATTTTCAACATGTGATTGCGCTGCTCTGCCGGCAGGTTCAATAACTGTGGTGTCTCCACATAGGCGACAATCCAGTCGGCCTTGAGGCTGGCAGCCAGCCGGCTGGCGTTACGAATCAGTTTTTCGGCCGCATGCAACCCGACGCACACCAGTAGTCTTTCACGTGCTTGCCAGATCGGATGGATCGACTGATCTGCCCGGTAGGCCCGCATCTGGGCATCTACCCGGTCTGCGGTACGCCGCAGCGCCAGTTCGCGCAGGGCCAGCAGGTTGCCTTTGCGGAAGAAATGCTTGCTGGCACGTTCTGCCTGCCTTGGCATGTAGACTTTGCCCTCGCTCAGGCGAGCCAGCAATTCGTCCGGCGGAATGTCCACCAGCGTAATGTCTGCGGCCTGGTCAAATACCCGGTCCGGCAGGGTTTCGCGAACAACGATGCCGGTAATCTGCCCGACAATGTCATTCAGGCTTTCCAGATGCTGTACGTTCAGGGTGGAGTAAACGTCAATGCCGGCAGCCAACAGTTCTTCCACATCTTGCCAGCGCTTGGGATGGCGGGAGCCGGGGATATTGGAGTGTGCCAGTTCGTCCACCAGGATCAATGCCGGTTTTCGGGCCAGTGCCGCGTCCAGGTCAAACTCTGTCAGCAGGTTGTCCTTGTACAGGATGTCTTTGCGAGGGAGGATATCCAGCCCGATCAGTTGCGATTCTGTCTCCTGACGTCCGTGGGTTTCGACCACCCCTACCACGACATCCAGCCCTTCTTCTCTTTTCTGGCGAGCCGCAGACAGCATGGCGTAGGTTTTACCCACGCCAGCACAGGCACCAAAAAAGATCTTGAGCCGTCCGCGTTGCGATTCCTGCTCCTGCCGCTGGATTTCCTCCAGCAATTCGTCGGGTGAGAGGCGGTCGTCTTGCACGGTTAACGAACCTTCTGATCAAGTGCCAAGTTTAATTGAAGCACATTTACACGGGCTTCCCCAAACATTCGCCACTGTCTGCCCTGGGTGTGTTGATCGATCAGGGTTTGAATGACGGAGACCGGGACATGCCTGGCTGCTGCCACGCGCCCCATTTGGTAATAGGCTGAGGCTGGCGAAATGTCCGGATCCAGCCCGCTGGCTGATGTCGTCACCAGGTCGACGGGCACCGGTCCTGTCTGGGCCGGATGGGCCGCTCGTATGGCCGTCACCCGGGCGACAACGCCTTTGAGGAAGTCCGGGTTGGTCGGCCCCAGATTGGCACCACCAGATGCGGCCCCATTGTAGGACATGGGGGCCGTTGCGGACGGACGGCTCCAGAAGTATTGGTTGCTGCTGAATTGCTGGCCGATCAGGGATGAGCCAACCACTTTGCCTTGGTGATGAATCAGGCTACCGTTTGCGGCATCTGGAAACACGCTTTGTGCGATACCGGTCACCAGCAGCGGATAGGCCAGACCGGTAAGGACGGTTAACAGCCCGAAAGAAACCAGGGCGGGACGGATAAGTTTCATGATGTTCTCCTGTTTCTGCTGCGTGTTATACAAGGCCAAGTAGACCCAGTAGCATGTCGATCGCTTTGATGCCGATAAACGGCACAATCAGCCCGCCCAAGCCGTAAATCAGCAGATTGCTGCGTAGCAGTCGGGCGGCGCTTTGTGCTTTGTAGGTAATGCCTTTCAGTGCCAGCGGGATCAGGAACACGATGATGATGGCGTTAAAAATCACCGCAGACAGAATGGCCGAGTCCGGGCTGTTCAGATGCATGACGTTGAGCGAGGCCAGTTGCGGATAGGTCGTCGCAAAGGCGGCGGGAATAATGGCAAAGTATTTGGCAATGTCGTTCGAAATCGAGAACGTGGTCAGACTGCCACGGGTCATCAGCATCTGTTTACCGATCTCGACAATTTCAATCAGTTTGGTCGGATTGGAGTCCAGATCCACCATGTTGCCGGCTTCTTTGGCGGCCTGGGTGCCGGTATTCATGGCAACGGCCACGTCGGCCTGTGCCAGTGCCGGTGCATCGTTGGTACCGTCACCGGTCATCGCCACCAGCTTGCCTTCGGTCTGGTGATCCCGGATCAATTTGAGCTTGGCTTCCGGGGTGGCTTCGGCCAGAAAGTCGTCCACGCCTGCTTCGGCGGCAATGGCCGCTGCTGTCAGCGGATTATCCCCGGTGATCATGATGGTTTTGATCCCCATCTGGCGCAGCTCGGCAAAGCGTTCCTTGATGCCGCCCTTGACGATGTCTTTCAGTTCAATTACCCCCAGCACGCGACTTTGCTCGGCTACCACCAAGGGGGTGGAGCCTCTGCGTGCAACTTCTGCGACTTCTCTTTCTACTGCCTCCGGAAAATAGCCGCCTGCTTCCTGGACATATTTCCGGATGGCATCCATTGCCCCTTTGCGGATTTCGCGGACACCAAAGGTATCCGTATAGTTAATACCGCTCATGCGGGTGTGGGCAGAAAACGGGACAAAAACAGCCTGCTGGGCATTAAAGTCACTTTGGCGCAGGCCAAATGTCTCTTTAGCCAGGATCACGATGCTGCGGCCTTCTGGTGTTTCATCGGCCAGAGAGGATAACTGGGCAGCATCTGCCAACTGCTCCTGACGGATGCCTGGGGCGGGGATGAAGTCCGATGCCTGGCGGTTACCCAGGGTAATGGTGCCTGTCTTGTCCAGCAGCAAGACATCCACGTCACCAGCAGCTTCGACCGCACGGCCGGAAGTCGCAATGACATTGGCCTGCATCATCCGGCTCATGCCGGCGACCCCAATGGCAGACAGCAAACCGCCGATCGTGGTGGGAATCAGGCAGACCAACAGGACAATCAGGGTGGTCACGGTAATCGGTGCACCGGCACCGCTGGCCGTGGCGCTAAACAGCGAGAACGGCAACAGGGTGGCCGTCACCACCAAAAACACAATGGTCAGTGCCACCAGCAAGATGGACAACGCGATTTCATTCGGTGTTTTCTGGCGCTTGGCACCTTCAACCATGGCAATCATGCGGTCCAGAAAAGCTTCACCCGGGTTAACGGAGACTTTGACCACAATCCAGTCGGACAATACGCGGGTGCCGCCGGTAACGGCCGAAAAGTCTCCCCCCGACTCACGGATGACGGGCGCAGATTCGCCGGTAATGGCCGACTCATCTACAGAGGCCACGCCTTCCACGACCTCGCCGTCTGCGGGCACGATATCGCCCGCTTCGATCAGGATGAAATCGCCTTTGCGCAGGCTGGCGCTATCGGTCGGGAGGCATTTGCTTCTGTCCTGGTGGTGGTACAGTTTTTTGGCCATGACATTTTTCTTGGTGCTGCGCAAACTGGCTGCCTGGGCTTTGCTGCGTCCCTCTGCCAGCGCTTCGGCAAAGTTGGCAAACAGCACGGTAAACCAGAGCCATACCGCAATTGCACCCACAAACCATGCGTGCCCTTCGCCCTGGCCACGCAATGTCTGGACAAACAGCAGGGTGGCCAGAATACTGCCGATATACACCACAAACATCACCGGATTTTTCCACTGGGTGTCCGGTGCCAGTTTTTTGAAGGAAGCGCTGATGGCTTCATGGATCAGTGCTGGGTCCAGCAAGGACGTCAATGCAGATTTCTTAGACATGATCTTGATTCCTTAAGGATGAACCGTCTGCATTTGCAGATGTTCGGCCACAGGGCCTAGTGCAAGCGCCGGGATATAGTTCAGTGCGCCCACCAGCAACACGGTACCGATCAGCAATACAACAAATAGCGGGCCGTGGGTCGGCATGGTGCCGGTATTGGCTGTCAGACGTTTTTTGGCGGCAAGCGAACCGGCAATGGCCAGAATCGGCACAATCATGGCAAAACGTCCAAACCACATGGCGATACCCAGCATGGTGTTATAAAACGGGGTATTGGTACTCAGGCCGGCAAATGCGCTGCCGTTGTTATTGGCTGCTGACGTAAAGGCATACAGCACTTCGCTGAAACCATGCGCCCCCGGGTTATAGATACCCGTTTTACCGGCCATCACCATCACGGCCATCGACGTCCCCATCAAGACCAGTAGCGGCGTAACCAGAATGGTGAGGGCCGTCATCTTCATTTCAAAGATTTCGATTTTCTTGCCCAGATATTCAGGCGTGCGGCCAATCATCAGACCGGCAATGAACACTGCCAGAATCGCGAAGATCAGCATGCCGTACAAACCGGAGCCCACCCCGCCAAAGACCACTTCGCCCATTTGCATCAACGCCGTAGGGACCAGTCCGCCAAGCGGCGTCAGGGCATCATGCATGCTGTTGACAGCACCACAAGAGGCGGAAGTGGTCACCGCGATGAACAGGGCGGATGCAGTAATGCCAAAGCGGGTTTCTTTGCCTTCCATATTGCCACCGCTTTGTAGCGTGGATGCATGCTGGTCCACCCCTGCCAGTGTCAGTGCCGGATTGCCGTGTTGTTCTGCCACCAGCACAATGCAGGTCATCACGACAAAGATCACGGTCATGGCCGCCAGCACGGCCCAGCCTTGGCGTTTGTCTCCCACCATGGCGCCGAAGGTGAAACACAAGCCGGCGGGGATGACAAAAATTGCCAGCATTTGCAGGAAGTTGGTCAGCGAAGTCGGGTTCTCATACGGGTGTGCCGAGTTGGCATTAAAGAAACCGCCGCCGTTGGTGCCGATCATCTTGATGGCTTCTTGCGAGGCGACCGGACCCATGGCCAGCGTTTGTTCATGGGTTTTGACGGTTTCCATGACGGGTTGACCCTGCGCATCTTTGACCGGGTTGCCTGCTTTATCTGTCACTGCTTGCTGGTAGGTGTTCTCGTCCAGCGTCTGGACCGTCTGGTAAGGCTTGAAATTCTGGATGGTACCTTGCCCGACCATAACGACGGCCAACACCAGAGACAGCGGCAGCAAGACATACAAGGTGGAGCGGGTCATATCGACCCAGAAGCTGCCAATGGTAGACAGGCTATGGCGGGCAAAGCCGCGGATCAGGGCAATCACTACCGCAATGCCGGTGGCGGCAGACAAGAAGTTCTGCACTGTCAGGGCCAGCATCTGGGTCAGATAACTCATGGTGCTTTCGCCTGAGTAACCCTGCCAGTTGGTATTGGTCACAAAAGAGATCGCTGTATTAAAAGCCGAATCGGGGGCCACCGCACCCATCTGCTGCGGGTTCAGCGGCAGCATGCCTTGTACACGCTGCAAGCCATAGACAAACAGGGCGCCCAGCAGGTTAAACGCCAGCAGGGCGAGGGCATATTGTTTCCAGCCCATTTCGTCGCTGGACTGAATGCCGCAGCAGCGGTAAATCAGCTTCTCCACCGGCTGGAAAGCACCCGTCAGAAAATGGCGTTCGCCCTGAAAAACACGGGCCATATACTGGCCTAGCGGCCAGGAAAGCACCAGCAGCGAGACTAAAAACAGTCCCAGCATCCACATTGCATTGGTTGTCATTTAAAAGTGCTCCGGATAGAACAAGGCATAAAACAGATAGCCCAGCAGGAAAATGGCACAGGCCCCTGTCAGGAAATAGATCAGGCTCATTTTTTGCCCCTTTGTTTGTCACAAACTTCCGTCAGGACATAAATCAGTACAGAGAAAAAAATGAGGCCAAGCCAGAAGAGAAAATCCATGATGCTTCCTTTGCAGGTCGTGAAGTCATGATGGATATTCTAGGGAGAACGCTATAAATAATTTGCCAAATGAATGGGGCGGCGTATATGAATGTTATATAAATTGCAGGTTGGTGCGAGGGGACAAATGGGGAGGCGTTCGTGGTCAGTCATAGGGATATAGCTGACCACGGCCAGAAAGTGGTTATCAGGACGGGATCAATACCTTGTCCAGCCCCCGGTGTACGCCGACTAGCGTATGGACTTTGCGAATGGCCAGAATGGCGCCGTCCACATACGGGCGTGCGCTGCTGCCAGAGTTGTGCTTGATGCTGAGGGTCTGGTCCGGCATGCCAAACTGCACCTCGACACCCAGTACATGACCCGGCAAGCGGACGGCGTGCACTTGTGTGCCAGCCATATTGGCACCGCGGGCTTCTTTGGGGCCGATGACCTTGTCGACCGGAATGGTGGTGTCGTGCGGGGTAACATTGCCCAGGCGGGTGACCAGCTCCCTGACGGTGCCGCTCGGCACATCGACTTTGGCATCGCTTGCGTATTCGATGATCTCCCATTGCGGAATCAGCCGGGCCGCTTCTTCGGCAAAGCGCTGCATCAGGACCGCAGTCAGGGCAAAGTTGCCGCATGCCAGTACCCCGCGCTGATGCTTTTGGGCGACCGCATCGATTTCATCGTAATCCTGGTCTGTCAGGCCGGAGGTCCCCACCACGACATGGGCGCCATGTTCCAGTGCGGTGATGATGTTGGTTTTGGCACTGGTGGGCTTGGTGTACTCCACAAACACATCGCACGGGCGGTGCAGGGCTTCTGCTGCGGTCGCGTAAAACCAGCCCGTCAGTCTGGGCTCTTTCAGCACATCGGCAATGGTCTGGCCGGCCTGCGTGCGAGAAACGCCGGCGATCAGACTCAGGTCTGTGGTATGGGCTATGCCGCGTGCCAGTTCCGAGCCAGCCCAGCCAGCGGCACCAGCCAGACATACTTTGATGGTCATGGGGGGACTCCTTCGGTTATGCAGCTGTAATGATCAGTTGATGGTAAGCAAGCTGGCCGGGGGCGTCAAACGGATTCTGGGGGGATATGTATTCTGCCGAACAGACGGAGCAGCTGATGACGCCTAAGCTGGTGCCAGCAAATACCCGCACCGGGTGTTTGCGTCTAAGGAGTGCGACATGGATAAAATCCAGCCGGTCACCGGCGTTTCCCCCATCGGACCTTACCCGTCCGGCAGGTTGTCAAATATAGCGGTCCGGCACGTCTACCCGATGTATAGATGGCCCGGGACGCACACCAGCGTGTTTCGCAAACGGCCAGAAAAAGACAAACCTCGGGATGTCTGAGGCCGATTGCAGGACGATCACTGGCGATACGTGCTGAGCGGCGTATAGTGAAGAGATGGATTGTGCTGCGTCATTGAACAAAAAATCAGATCGACAATGGGGTATGGCCATGGTGATGAATCTACGTCTGGAACAGGATGCTTTTGGGACCATCGAAGTCGCGGATGACGTGTTGTGGGGGGCGCAAACCCAGCGCTCGCTCCTGCACTTTCATATCTCGACCGAGCAGATGCCGGAGGCTCTCATCATGGCACTGGCGCGCATCAAGCGTATTTCAGCCAAGGCCAATGCAGAACTGGGCGTGTTGTCACCCACGCTAGCCAGTGCCATTGCGCAGGCTGCGGATGAAGTGCTGCAAGGCATGCACCCGCAGGCGTTCCCGCTGTCGGTCTGGCAAACCGGGTCTGGCACGCAGACCAACATGAACATGAACGAAGTACTGGCCAACCGGGCCTCCGAACTGATGGGGGCGGGCAAGGGGGCGGACCGCTGTGTTCACCCCAATGAACATGTCAATCTGGGGCAGTCTTCCAATGATATTTTCCCGACGGCCATGCATGTAGCCACTGCTGACGAGGTGCGTCATCGCCTGTTGCCGGCCTTGTCGTCACTCAAGTCACAACTGGCTGATAAGGCGGCAGACAATGCCGACATCGTCAAAATAGGGCGTACGCACTTGCAGGATGCTACCCCGCTGACGCTGGGGCAAGAGATGTCCGGCTGGGTGGCACAACTGGCCCATGCGGAGCATGCCATCGAGCAGGCGTTGCCGGCTGTGCTGGAATTGGCGGTGGGGGGCACTGCTGTCGGAACCGGTCTGAATACCCACCCCGAATTCGGACGCAAGGTGGCGTTGCAATTGTCACTCGAAACCGGGCTGCCGTTCCGCTGCGCCGAGAACCGCTTTGCCGCGCTGGCCAGTCACGATGCGTTGGTCAGCCTGCACGGGGCGTTAAAAACACTGGCGGTTGCCCTGATGAAAATTGCCAACGATATCCGCTGGCTGGCCTCTGGCCCGCGCTGCGGGCTGGGCGAGCTACACCTGCCGGAAAATGAACCCGGCAGCTCCATCATGCCCGGCAAGGTAAACCCCACCCAGTGCGAGGCGTTGACCATGGCCTGTTGCCAGGTGATGGGTAACGATGTCACCGTCACGATGGCGGGCGCATCTGGCAACTTTGAGCTGAATGTCTTCAAGCCGGTCATCATCCACAATGTGTTGCAAAGCATCCGTTTGCTGACCGACACTATCACCAGCTTTGAACAACATTGTATTAGCGGGCTGGTGCCGGACGTGGCACAAATTGCAAAGCATCTGTCGCGGTCATTGATGCTGGTGACCGCCCTGAGCCCGCATATCGGCTACGACAACGCCGCCGTGATCGCCAAACAGGCGCATGCTACCGGCGCAACCCTGCGGGAAGCCGCGATTGCCTCCGGTCTTGTCACGGCGGATCAGTTTGATGCCTGGGTCAAACCGGAAAACATGATCTAGTTTTTTACGCGAACGCCACGACTGGGATTAACGATAGGCGCGTTGCTGTCTTTGCAAGTATTCGTGCCGTTCCTGGGCCTCTATCGACAGGGTGGCCGTCGGCCGGGCGAGCAATCGTTCCAGCTGAATCGGCTCACCTGTTTCGACACAATATCCGTACGTTCCGTTGTGAATGCGTTTGATCGCCTCATCGATCATGTGCAGATGCTTTCGCTCCCGGTCACGGACCCGTAACTCCAGCGAGTGATCTTCTTCCTGAGAAGCCCGGTCTGACGGATCGGGTGTGAGCTCGAGGATTTGCAGGTGATTCATGGTGTCGTTGGCTGACGAGAGCAAGGTGTCTCGCTCCTGGCAGAGTAACGCGTGCAGATAAGCCAGTTGTTCTGTTGTCAGGATGTGAGGGTCTGTCCGGCTGGCCTGATGCCCGGGCAGGGCGGCAATACCAATGGTGTCTGGCGTGAGATGCATGTTAGCGTTCCTTGTAAAGGCGACATTCGGACGGACATCTGCGCAGCGTGGATGACAGGCTGGGGTCATTTGCCTTTCCAGTCATCCTGGCTTGCCAGCACATATGCCCTCTGCGAAGTCTGGGCATATTCGGCCAGCACCGGCTGGAGACCGGGTATTCCGTCTGCCGGTGTATTGCCGGCCCCGTTGGCTTGCGACAAAGCAGGGGTTTCCGGTGAGGTGGCCGCCGGTTTACGGATGGTTTGCAAGGCGGCAAGACTGGCCGGGTTCATGCTGTCCACCATGGAGCTGGGGATCAGAATGGTTGTGCCGCGCTCTTTGGTGGTTTCGTAAATGATATTCATGGCACGCAGCTGCAAGGCGGCCGGATAGTCGGTATAGACTTTGGCTGCTTCTACAAACTTGCTGGCAATTTCAGCCTCGGCAGAACCCAGGATGATCCGCGCCTGTTTCTCGCGTTCGGCTTGCGCCTGGCGGGACATGGCGTCCTGCAGGGCCACCGGAATCGCAACATCCCGAATCTCGACCGCGCGGATCGTCACCCCCCATTCGGCGGATTTTCGGCCAATTTCCTCGCACAGGTGCTGGTCTGCTTCCCGCCGGTCTGATAACAGGGCGGCCAGCATCGATGCGCCAATCATTTCACGCAGGGAGGTTTGTGCCACCCGGTCAATGGCCTGCCGGTAATCCGTGATCGCCAAGGCTGCCTTGCGGGCATCATTGACATGCCAGAAGATGATGGCATCCACATTAACCGGCACGGTGTCACGGGTCAGGGCTTGTTCGGCATTAAAAGCGGTGGTTTGAATCCGCTCGTCAATAATGGCGACGACATTGTCCAGCACCGGGACAATGACAAATATGCCGGGACCTTTGACACCTTGCAGCTTGCCCGCCCGCAAAATGACGTATTTTTCCCACGTGTTGGCAACCTTGAGCGATTGCGCCACCACGATGGCTGCAATCAGAAACAGACTGCCCAGAAACAGGTTTTGACCCAGTACCAGCCAGCCTCCGAACAGGGCGAGTACACCCATGATAAATAATGTGATTTGGTTCATGATGCGTGTCCTTTCTCAGCCATGGCAGAAAGCTGCTACGGTTCTGCATGCCTTAGCGTGAGCTTTTCCGGACAAAGCTTCTGTGCGCTGGCGCACCTAATACTCACAGAGACATGCCAGCCCGCTGCGGCCAGAACGCAGCTTGTACATCGTCGGTAGAATCCGGGACTGTGGGTTAGCGAACAGACCAGTCGTGTCACTGTACCTATGCTGGGATCGTCAGCCCTTTTTACCGATCGGGAGACAACCCAAGGCGCAACGCGCCTGGTTTTTATAGTGTGCAATCTTGCGTATCAAGGATAAACAAATGACTGATCAATCAAACCGCATGACCCAAGGACCACAAAGCACCAAAGGCAAAACATCTGACACGGGTAAAACCATCAGTACCGACCAACATTCAAAAGACCAACAACGAGAAGCTGAAAGCAAAGCCCTGCAACCCGGGATCGCGCCGGCATCTGTGAAGACAACTCACAAACCGTAAGCACGCTTTAGCATGTTTTTTAGGCAATAAAACAGTCACTTCGGTGGCTGTTTTTAAGGGGGGGCTGACAGATTCGGCCAGCGTCCGGCCATGCAAGCAGGTCTTCGCCAGGGATAGATGACTGGCCAGATCGGCCAATGCATGTCATGTCGGCGTGGGGTAATTTGTCATCATCATGTTAAATCCTGTTAAACCCGGTGTTTGTTTGCCCGATTTGGATGAGAAGGTGTGGTATTCAGGTTAAAATGCCTGCTGATCAGCAGGATTGAATTCTGGAAAAACTATGCCTACCCATGAAGAAGTGATTCAGGCCACCCGTAACTGGCTGGAAAAAGCCGTTATCGGCCTGAACTTGTGCCCGTTTGCCAAAGCGGTGTATGTCAAAAACCAGGTACGTATTGTGGTGAGCGAGGCCAAGCATCTGGATGCATTTCTGGAAGACCTGGACCGCGAGATGCTGTATCTGGCCGAAGTAGACCCGGAAGTCACCGATACCACCTTGCTGATTCATCCGACATTGCTGGCCGATTTCCTGACCTTTAATGATGTGGTCGCCATTGCCGAAGAAGCCGTGGATGAACATGAGCTGACCGGCATTTTGCAAGTGGCCAATTTCCACCCGCAGTTCCAGTTTGACGGCACCGAGCTGGACGATCTGGGCAACTTTACCAACCGTTCACCGTACCCGACCATTCACCTGATTCGCGAAAGCAGCATTGCCAAGGCGGCAGAAGCGTTTCCGGATGCATCGGTGATTTTCGAGCGCAATATCCAGGTGATGAACGACCTGGGGCTGGATGCTTGCCAGGCTTTGGCCAAAGGCGAAGACATACCAGCCAGATCCTGATGTACTCATAATCATAATTATCATCAGATCCGGACAAAATCAGGGCGGTACCGGCCATACTGTTCAGCAGGTATTCAGCAACACTCAGCTACACTGCGATGCCGGCACCACCCTTTGATCAGGTAGAAGAGAGAGATGCGTTACTGGATTGCCCTGTTGATAGCCTCGCTTGGGTTGCAAGCCCAGGCGTTAAGCCTGCTGACAGAAGATTACCCCCCGTTTAATTATGCAGAGCCGAATGGACACATTTCCGGTATCTCTACCGAGATTGTCCAGCAGCTGATGCGGGATGCAAAACTGCCCTATACCATTACCTTGCTTCCGTGGTCGCGGGCGATCAGCCTGACACAGGTAGAAGCGGATACGTGCGTGTTTTCCATGTCACGCATCCCGGAGCGCGAGCTGGGTTACAAATGGATCGGGCCACTGGTATCTAACGACTGGATTTTGTACGGACTGAAAGATGCCAAACCGATCATGCAGCTCTCCGACATCGAGCGCATGCGGGTCGGCAGCTATCAGGGCGATGCGATCATTCCTTGGATGCATTCGCGCGGATACGATGTCGATGTCGCCCCTAACGATGATGTCAACCCGCAAAAACTGTTACTGAAGCGGATCGATTACTGGGCGACCGGCAAGCTGATTGGTCAGTACCGCCTGAAACAGCAAAAGCTGGAAGACAAAATCGTCCCCATCATGGTGTTTAACCGGACCAGCATGTATCTGGCCTGTAACCGCAAAGTACCCGATGCACTGGTCGACCGCTTGAACGGTTTGCTGCAGGCCATGCAAAAGCGGGGTGTCGTCAAGTCGATCTACCAGAAATACGGTTATCAGCCCTGATGGCTGATCATGTTGCTTGCTTGCCAAAGAAAGTCCTATGCGTATCCCTGTGCCATTAGCCAAAGCTTACCGTTTGCTCAATCACGGTCCCGTCACGCTGGTGACATCTGCCCATGCCGGCAAGCATAACGTCATGGCGGCGGCTTGGGCCATGGCACTGGACTTCGACAAACTGACAGTGGTTATCGACAAAAGCGCTTTCTCGCGCACGCTGATGGAAGCCTCTGGCGAATTTGTCATCAATATTCCTGCCAGAGGGTTGGCCAGGGCGGTGGTGCAAGTGGGTAACAGCAACGGGGAATGTATCGACAAGTTTTCCACTTTTGGCCTGTCGGTAGAGAACGAGCCCAGCACAGAGATTCCGCTGGTCAGCGGTTGTGCGGCCTGGGTGCATTGCAAGATCATCCCCGAGCCACACAACCAGCAAACCTACGATCTGTTCATTGGCGAAATCGTCAACGCCTGGGCCGATGACCAGGCGTTTAAAGACGGGCACTGGTCTTTTGCCGATGAAAACCTGAAAACCCTGCACTATGTGGCGGGCGGTGCCTTTTATGTCACCGGTGAATCGCTCAATGTCGAGCTTTGAGCGGGCAGGTGTGCCTGCATTGCGCCAGCAATCAGGCGGAAATCGGCTTCGGTGATTTCCAGATGCCCGAACCGGAACGGATACCCCCAGCGCTTGATATCCTGAATGAATGACAATTGCCCCAGCAAGGGTTGTATCGCCGCTGGCTTGCAAGGCAGATAACGGATATCGCGCCGGAAGGGGATAAACCCGGGCGCCATCTCGAACGCATACGTCTCGTTGGATACCACCTGCCCGATGGCGGTGAACCGCTGTAGTGGCTCACCGTCGTGCATGTCGGTTTTGGGCGAATAATAAATCAGCCAGTCTCCCTGTTTCATGCGTTTCAGCGGCGCAGCCTTGCCATGACAAAGCTGCGCAAAACCGCCCGCTACCCCGCGGGCGACATGAGACTCACTGACAACACCTATCCAGTAACGCACGGTCATGTTGATGCTCCTTGGTGGCAGGTCGCTTATTGCTCGCATGGCCAGAAGGCCCGCAGGCGGTGGCCGTCCGGGTCGGTGGCGACAAAGGTATGGCCAAAGTCCATCACGGTAATACCTTGCACGATGGGCATGTGCATAGCCTGCCAGTTTTCCAGCAGACTGGCGAGTGCATCTGCACTTTCGACGGTAAATGCCATCTCGCTACCACCCACCGGTGTGGCGGCCGGGGCGACCGTATGCCGGGACCACAAGCCCAGTTTGTGCCCGTTAGGCAACACAAACAAGGCAAAGGTGGCAGACGTTTCTACGGGGGCAATACCCAGCAACTGCTGGTAAAAAGTGGCACTCTCCATTGGGCTATTGACGTAGAGGAGGGTAAAATCTGGCTGAATCATCATGGCTTCCTTGGTATGAACGGGTTGTAATGCATGAATCACAGTGTACAGAACCCCACTGACAGAACCTGTCAGGAGTCTTTCGCAAAGGAATATCCATGTCTGACGCCGCCGCCTTCTGGAACCCGCGTTTTGCCGTTGAAGAATACGTATACGGAACAGAGCCCAATGACTTCTTGCGCCAGCAAGCTGGCCGCTTTGGCAAGGGGGCCAAAGTGCTCAGTCTGGGGGAAGGCGAGGGGCGTAATGCAGTTTTTCTGGCTGGACTCGGTCATCAGGTGACAGCGGTAGATGCATCTGAAGCCGGCTTGGCCAAAGTGGCAAAACTGGCGGCCAGCAAGCAATTGCTGGTAGAGACGGTACAGGCTGATCTTGCCGATTATGTGATCGCGCCCAAGCAATGGGACGTGATTGTCGCCATTTTCTGCCACTTGCCGCAGGAGCTGGCGCACCGGGTATTCGGCCAGGCGGTGGCCGGCCTGAAACCGGGCGGCTTGCTGGTGCTGGAAGGTTATACACCACGTCAGCTCGCCTTTGGCACTGGCGGCCCGAAAGATGCCGCTCTGCTGTACGAACCAGAGGTGATCCGTCACGAGATTGCCGGTCTGGAATTACTGCATTTTGCCGAGCTGGAACGCCCGGTGCTAGAAGGCAAACTGCACACCGGCCAGGCGGCCGTGTTGCAAGTGGTGGCCCAAAAGCCGCTGGCCGCCATGCCAGCCGTGGAGGCCGGCGAAGGGTATCTGCGTCATCTGGATGGTGGCTACTACCGCCGTCTGGGGATGGCCAGACACAGCGAAGACGAAAGCGAGATGGTGGTGTATGCCCACCTTTGGCCGTTCGAGCCACATACATGGGTACGGCCCGCAGCCGAGTTCCCGGGGCGCTTCGAACCTGTGACCGAAGCCGAGGTGCTTCAGGCCATGCAAGGGGATCAGGCAGCGGCCGCTGCCGCCGTCATGGCCGCCAAAGCCGCCCGACGCGCCAAAAAGGGGTGACGGGTTTGTGGGGGGGGCCGGCGTGGCTGGTGTATATCGCTGCGCGCCATACACCCTACCATGTGACGCACATCCGCACCGGTACAGGAGCGGCAGGATGTACCGTCACCTTATGCTTGCCGATGTATCCAAGTGCGATAGTCGTCGCAAGCAACACATCACGCCACCGATAAGTCCGTCTCGTAGGGTGTATGGCGCGAAGCGATATACACCAAACACGCTCAACGCCACCCCCAATGCAAAAAGGCCCCGAAGGGCCTTTTTTAGGTAATACAACCGCGAGTGATTAACCCAGGGTGGCAATCTTGGCTTCTGCTGCAGCGAATGCGGCAGCTTTGGCTTCTTCACCCATGTTCACGCCTTCGGCGCGGACGATTTCTACATCGGTAATGCCCAGGAAGCCCAGCACGGTGCGCAGGTAACCTTCCTGGAAGTCCATGGCGTGGTCATCACCATACTGGCCACCACGGCTGGAGGCGATGATCACTTTTTTGCCTTTGGCCAGGCCTTCAGGGCCATTCGGGCCGTACTTGAAGGTTTTGCCGGCAACCGCCACGCGGTCGATCCAGGCTTTGAGCTGGCTAGGGATCGAGAAGTTATACATTGGCGCACCGATCACAATCACGTCTGCATTCTGGAATTCGGCCATGATGACTTCGCTGGTGCCGATGTCGGCGTGCAGCTCTGGGCTCCATGAAGACGGATCACTCTGGCTGGCCATCAATACCGCGGTAGACAGGTGAGCTGGTGCATTAACCACCACGTCACGATAGGTCACGGTGGCGTTGGCTTGTTTGCTTTGCAACTGTTTGACGATACCGGCGGTCAGTTTGCGAGAAACGGAATAGTCGTTCAGTGGGCTTGCGTCGATGTGCAGAATGTTCATGATGTTTATCCTTTAATCAGTCAATGTGTTGTGTGTTTGGTTCATCTGTTTTGAAACAGCTTTTGATGGACGTAGTGTGCCATGGTGCTAATGTGTTGATTAGTCCACAAAAAACAGATTGATTGTTCTATCATTGCAACAATGAATGGACAGACAACGGAAAAGACGGTGCGCGATGAGTAAAATATTGCCGGCCCAGACAGGCGGGCCAGAGTGGAATGACCTGTTCTTCTTTACCCAGGTCGCCCTGCAAGGCGGGTTTGCCGCTGCCAGCCGGGTGCTGGGTGTGCCCAAGTCCCGCTTGTCCCGCCGGGTGGCGGAGCTGGAGAACCAGCTTGGGGTACGCCTGCTGCAAAGAACAACCCGGCGCCTTGCGTTGACGGATGTCGGGCAGCGTTACCTGCAGCATTGCCAGAGCATGTTGCTAGCAGCGCAAGAGGCCGACGACACGGTCAGGCAACTCAATACCACGCCCAGGGGGCCGATCCGGGTGAGTTGTCCGGTGGTGCTGTCCCAGACCCTGATGTCTGAAATCCTGCCGAAATTCATGAAGGACTATCCGGAAGTGACGGTGCATCTGGAGTCGACCAACCGGCGGGTGGATCTGATCGAGGACGGTGTGGACGTGGCCATACGCGTGAGAACGGTGGCGTACGAAGATGCCTCGCTGGTGATGCGCAGCTTCGGCCATTCGTCTAACCATCTGTTTGCCAGCCCGGCCTGGATTGCACGGCATGGCACGGTGACGCACCCGACCGATCTGACCGATAAAGATACCCTGAGCATGGTGCCGCACGACGGACGTTATCTGATGACCTTTGAGCAGGGTAATGGCGGCACGTTTACCGTACCCCACAAACCCAAACTGATTACGGATGACTTGCTGCTGCTGCGGGCGGCGGCGGTGGAGGGGGTAGCCGCCGGTATCCTGCCGTCTTTCCTGTGTAATAACGATGTGGCCAATGGCCGCTTGAAGGTATTACTGCCGGAATGGCCGCTCCCTAAAGGCAACCTGCACGTGGTGTTTCCTACCCGGCGCGGTCTGGTGCCGGCAGTGCGTGTGTTTATCGACTGTCTGGCGTGCGCCTTGCCGGCCTTGGCGGGCGAAGTGGGTGTCTCGATGTATAACATCTGATCTGTACCAAAATCTGACCAACTGGACAGCTGACGGATTTGTTGGCAAAATAATTGATAAGTCAATTATTGATAGGGCAACTGTTGTGGGCCGCGCGTTAGAAGAATTGTTTCCGGTATTTTCCCGAGAGTTTCGTCTCAGGCTGCTAGCCATGCTGGGTCTGTGTTTTGTGCTGATGATGGTGGCGCTGGACCAGACGGTGGTCGGCACCGCTTTGCCCACCGTGGTGGCGGAGCTGCACGGCTATGAGCTGTATGCCTGGGTGGGTACTTCGTACCTGCTGGCCTCGGTGGTGACGGTGCCCATCTTTGGCAAACTGGGGGATGAATACGGGCGCAAGCCGTTTGTCATTGCGGCGGTGATTGTCTTTACTGTGGCCTCCATGCTGTGTGGTGTGGCGCAAACCATGTTGCAGCTGGTGCTGGCCCGTGGCCTGCAAGGTATCGGGGGCGGCATGCTGGTGGGGACGGCCTTTGCCTGCGTGCCGGACATGTTTCCGGATGCGCACGAGCGCCTGCGCTGGCAAGTACTGTTCAGTGGTGCGTTTGGCATTGCCAACGCCATCGGCCCGTCACTGGGTGGTTTTCTGACCGAGTACTACGGCTGGCGCTGGGTGTTCTTTGTCAATCTGCCAATCGGGTTGCTGAGCTTGTGGTTTATCGGCCGGCATTTGCCAAAAATCCGTCACTCGGATTTGCCCCCTTCGCCGCTGGACTGGCAAGGGGCTGCGCTGATTGCACTGGCGCTGGGCAGTTTACAAGTGTTTGTGGAATGGCTGCCCACGCATAAAGGCTCGCTGGCCTTACCTGCATTGGCGATGGTATCGGTGGCTGCCTGTGTGGGGCTGGTCTGGTGGGAAAAACGTGCGACAGCGCCCTTGGTCCCCATCAGTCTGCTGGTGCACAAGGGGCTAAAACCCTTGTTCCTGCTGTCGCTGGTAATGGGTTTTTGTCTGTTTGGCGTGATGTATTATGCCCCGCTGATGTTCCAGGGCGGGTTTGGCCTGTCCCCCAATAAAGCCGGGATGCTGGTGACACCGCTGGTTGTCAGTATCACGCTGGGCAGCATCATCAACGGCCGCATTGTAACGCGCCTGCGTAAGCCCAAACGGATTCTCTACGTCGGTATCACCCTGTTTGCGGGGGCTGCACTGATGCTGACACAGGTCAACGCCACCACCCCTCATCCACTGACCATGCTGGTGATGGCATTGGGTGGCCTGGGGCTGGGGATTACCCTGCCTAACCTGACCATCTTTGTGCAGTACAACGCGCCCAAAGCCCAGCTGGGCATTGGCACGGCCATGCTGCAATCGCTGCGCATGACGGGCGGCATGCTGGGGACGGCCCTGATCGGTACCTTCATGAACCACCATTACCGGCAACAGCTGACGGAGCGCCTTGGCCCGTATGCCAATGCTGCGTGGGCACAAGGCTTGTATGACCCGCAACTGCTGGTGAACCATCCGCAGGCCAAAGTGTTCATCGAGACCGCCATCATTGCCGGTCGCAACTACCATACGTACCTGAACCAGGCGCAATTGTCGCTGGTGGGGGCCATTCATGACAGCCAGTGGCTGGTGGCGGTGACGTTGCTGATTGCGCTGGCCATTGCCCTGAAAGTGCCGCATCTGACGCTGGACCCAGGCAAGAAGTCAGGAAAGGGGAAGGCCGCATGAACACACTGGACCGTAACCTGTTGCAACAGCTCGGACGTACGACCCGCTGCATGTATGCCGCTTTCGAGCGGGAAGTCGGCCATGGCCTGCCCAGAACCCGCATCCTGTTTGTGCTGAATCAGCTGCAAATGCCCACCCAGAAACAACTGGCCGACCGGCTGGCCATTGACCCGGCCGCCATGACGCGGCAGATCAAGCAGATGGAGGCCGATGGGCTGGTCTCCCGTCAGACCGATGCTACCGACAATCGTCAGACCCGGGTGATGCTGACCCCAGCCGGCCAGCAATTGCTTCAGTCCATGCAGCCTGCGCGCGAGCGGTTTCTGGACAAATCGCTGGATGGTATTGCAGAAGCTGATCTGGCCACTGTCGAAAAAGTATTAAAGCTGCTGGAGCAGCGCTTTGCCACCATGCGCGATGCTGTTGGTTAAGCCCGGTTTTCTTTCAGCATGTTGCAGAACAGTGCTCCTTGTTCCAGTGCATCATCCAGTGCCACATGGGTGTGGGGCAAACAGTCAAACCAGCGTGCCGGCAGATGGTTTTTGGTGCTTTTACGGTAACCGGATTTCAGCATCGCCATCGCAAAGGTTTTGATATCCAGCGCCGAATGCCCGAACGGACTTTCCCCCGCAAAACGCATCAGATACCAATACACAAACAGAAAATCAAACCCGGCAGGGTAGGCGACAAACACCGGCTTGCCCGGCAAGGACTGCAGCCATGCAACATAACGCGGCATGGCGGCTTCGGGCGGCTCCGGGTTGCTTCTGCAAGCCGCCCAGGCCGCCGGTTGGGTCAGCCACCATGCCGCCGTCTCAGGATGCGCACTGGCACCCGGCAAGGTATCCAGATTGACGGTAAACGTCGAAAGCAGCTGTTTGTCCGCCGTGTAGGCGGCAGAGGCAAAACTCAGCATCGAATGCGGTCCTGGAATCGGCCCGTCTGCTTCAACATCGGTACTGATATAGATTTCTGGCATGATGGGCATCCGGGCTTTTTTTGCCGGTTGTGCATGATCATCATGCACAACCGGCAAGCGGTTATGGGGTTTTAGAGGCTGACAGCAAAGCCGTGATAAACGCTTGATCAGAGAACAGGCTCTTCATGCCGTTTTCCAGTGCGCGGTTCAGGGCAAGCCGGGCATTGTTGCCCGTCATGAGCTGGATATTGGGTTCCAGACCTTGGGCCATCAGCTGGCGCGAGTACAGCAGCTTGCCATCAGTGGCTTTGACCAAGACGGACATGTTCAGGTCTGCTACTGCATCTCCCGCAAAGAAGCCTGTCTTGTGGTCGTTATAAAAGCGTGTCAGATCCGCCAGAATCTGTACCAAAGCGGTATTGTTCCCTGGCTGGAATCCACGAGCCTTCAGCTCTTGCTCGATGGCATTACGTACCGTGACCGTTACGTCTTCAATGGCCAGAATGGGGGCCATTTCCATGCCAAAGCCGTTCTTTTTGGAGCTGACCTTGGTTTTGTCCTGCCGCATATCGTTTACCTGCACACTGACGGATACCTTGTTAGCCCCCTCAATCGGTGTAATTCCCGGTTGCGGCGTATAACTCAGCTCGATCCGATCGGTGGTCAAGGCGCATCCGGAGAGACCCAAAACGGCCGCGAAGATGGTGGCCGCCAGCAGTGTCTTGCGCGTGTTGCGAAAAAACCGGCTTGTTGTTTGTGGTGTATGCATGGCATCTCCTGAGATGTTTGAATGGGGATTGAATCCGGGTTTTCATTTCAACCTAGATCAATTCCTGGCAAAAGTCAGGGAGAATTCCCGCCGTGTTTGACGGTTTTCAGGTAGAGACTGGTGGATTAGAGGTCCGCACCAGGTATTTCACTGGGTTGCATGCCGTCGTTCCAGAATCACCAGCGCAATCCCGCCCAGAATGGCGACGGCAGCCAGCAGCAGCCGGAAAGTAAAGGTTTCACTCAGCAACAGCACACCGCCAACGGCCGCAATGACCGGCACGCTGAGCTGCACGGTGGCCGCATGGGTGGCTTGCAACCGGGGCAGGGCGGCATACCAGATGGCGTAGCCAATCCCGGAAGCCAGCGCACCAGAGGCCATGGCCAGCCAGATGCCTGCAGGGTCCAGTGATGGATGGCCAAAGAGCATGCTTAACCCCAGCGAAATGGGGGCCGCGCGCAGAAAATTACCCGCTGTGACCTTGGTCGGGTCTCCCCCCGCCGCTTTTCCCCGCAAGGAATACACGCCCCAGGCAATGCCAGCCAGGATCATCAGCAGTGCACTGGCCAGTGGCGGGGCAGACAGCCCTGGCAACAACAGGCCGATCAGCCCGGCAAACGCCAGTAGCAAGCCAAGCAGCTGTATGCTGCGCAAGCGCTCGCCAGACCAGATGCCATGCGAGATCATGGTGGCTTGCACTGCCCCGAACAGCAGCAATGCGCCTGTAGCGGCCGTCAGGCCAAGATAGGCAAACGAAAATCCCGCCGCATAGACAAACAGGGCCAGTGCCGATAGCCAATTACCGCGGCCCGGGGTTGGGCTGCGCCGGATGTAAACCAGCAGCCACAGCATCAGCGCCCCGGACAATAACCGGATAGCCGTAAAACTGGCTGCATCCATACTGGTATGTTTGAGTGCAGACCGGCACAGCAGCGAGTTACCGGCAAAGGCCAGCATCGCCAGGGTTGTCAGCGCCACGGTACGAAAGGATGACATGGATGTCCTCCAAAAACCTGCGGGTGATCATCGTCAACAGGCGGAGGTCCGGATGCAGCACACTGCCAATCCGGTGCCCGCCCAAGCGTTGCAGAAGGTTTTCATCAGATTAGATGCTTCTTTGGCGGGGTTGGCAAGGCAGTCCTGAACGGGGTTCTTCAATATCAAGTGCCCCGTTCAGACGTAAAAAAAGCACAGTCGGATCGACTGTGCTTTCTGGTCAAACATCTAATTGAATGTTTACAACGCCTTGTGTGCAGCTAGCAGGCGTTGTGCGCCTTCGGCCAGCTTGGCTTTGTCCACGGTCACAAAGCTGAAGCGAATGGCGGATGCATCCGGTGTGTCTGGGTAGAACACGTCGCCCGGCACGTAGATCACGCCTTTGTCACGGGCAATTTTCAGTAGCTGGCGGGCATTGGTGCCGTCTTCAAAGCGGCCCCACAAGAACATGCCGCCATCCGGACGGTTGAACTTGAGCTTGTCGCCAAAGGCGTCGGTCAGGGCGGCGGCCAGTGCATCAGCCCGCTTGCCGTAGACTTCGCACACGGTTTGCTGGTGGGCAGGCAGACGGCCGGAGGCAATGTACTTGGCCGCCACGGACTGGCTGAACGTAGACGTATGCAGATCCAGCGCCTGTTTGATGCGGACACACGCATCCAGCAAGCCGGCCGGCAAGACTGCCCAGCCAATACGCAGGCCTGGTGCAACAATCTTGGAGAAGGAAGACAGGTAGCCTACCCATTCCAGCGCGCCCGGTACGTCCTTGGCCAGTGCAATCATCGGTGCGACTGCCGTGCCACGGTAGCGCAGTGCCCCATACGGGTCATCTTCCAGCACGAAAACCTGGTTATCCACGGCCCATTGCACCAGCTGCTTGCGGCGCGCCAGTGACAGGGTTGCACCGGACGGATTGGCGAAGTTGCTCACCAGATACAGCATTTTGGGCTTGGGTTTGTCTGTTGGAAGGCTCAGCAAGGCATCCACCACTGCACCATCCCCATCGACCGGGATAGAAACCGTATCAGCACCAATCAGATGGAAAATCTGCAGCGCGGCCAGATAACTTGGGCGTTCTACCGCTACTACGTCACCCGGGTTCAGGATAGAGCGGGACACCAGATCCAGCGCCTGTTGTGAGCCGCTGGAAATCAGCACCTGGTCCGGGCTTACCGGTGCGCCGCGCTCGGCCATCAAGCCGGCTACTGCCTGGCGCAACGCCAGCTGACCATCTGTTTGCCCGTATTGCAAGGCCGTTTGTGCTTCAGACGCAAAGACTTCACGGGTGGCCGCTTCCAGTCCTTCCACGTCAAACAGGGCAGGGTCAGGCAGGCCGCCGGCCAGCGAGATCATGCCGGGCAGCTGCGCGTCTTTCAGCAGTTCACGTACGTCGGAACTACGGGTGCGGTTTGCGGCTTCAGATAAGGTCAGTGTCTTCATAAAATTATCTTTCTGTGTCGATGCTGGCAATGTACTCGAAATTTTGGCCAGTGTACCGGTTCAGTTGCTTGCAATTTTTACAAACTGTTATGTCAGTAAAGGCATAACAGTTGTATAAGTGACTGTTTTACGGTAATTATATAGCGATCAGTGTTTGGTGGGTATCGCAAATCGTCATGTTCCAGATCGACAAAACCAGGTCCGTCTCGCTAGCCGAACAGATTGTTCAGCAGATGGAAGGGCGTATCACGGCTGGCAAGCTGGCAGAAGGGGCGCGGCTGCCCTCGGTTCGGCAACTGGCAGACAAGCTCGGTGTCAGCCTGTTTACCATTGTCACCGCTTACGAGCGGCTGGTCGCCAAAGGACTGGTGGAGTCCCGGCCCGGGCAGGGGAGTTTTGTGGCCAGACGCTCGCAAAACGAGGCCAGCCAGCCCCGTATCGAGGTAGTGGTTCCGACGTTGATGAGTGCCGAAGGGTTTGCCCATCATGCGCTGGAAACCCTGCAACCACGGTTGCCAGCCAGTTCCGGTTTTTTGCCGGCAGAATGGTTCGAAGGCATGATCAACCCGACCACCATCAGGCGCCTGCTCAAACCCGGGGCCGAGGGCACCATGCCCGCGCCGGTACAAGGCAGCCATGCACTGAGGGAGCAATTGGCCATCCGGCTGGTACAGGCAGGCATGGCCGTCACTGCCGGACAGATTCTGGTCACGCAAGGGGCAACCCATGCTTTCGAACTGATTGCCCAAGCCGTGTTGCACAGAGGCAGTACCGTGCTGGTGGAAGACCCGGGTTATTTTGTGATTCGCCGGCAGCTGGAGGCCGCAGGGTTACATTGCATCGCACTCCCCAGGCTGACGGACGGCCCGGATCTGGAGGCACTAGACCAGTTGGCCAGCCAATACAAACCCTCGGCCATGTTCACTCAAACCTTGCTGCACAACCCCACCGGGGGTAATACCAGCCTCGGGCGTAGCCACAAGCTGTTGTCGCTGGCAGCCAAACACGATTTCTGGGTGGTGGAAGACGATGTCTATGGCGATCTGACCGATGCCGGTGCGGTACGGCTGGCACAGCTGGACGAATTCCAGCGCGTGTTTCATGTGGGCAGCTTTACCAAAGTGCTCAACCCCGGGATGCGGGTAGGGTATGTTGTGCCGCCCCTGCCTTGGTTACCTGCGTTGCAAGAGCAAAAAATGCTCTCGGTGCTGACGGGCTCATCGTTTGATGAAGCGCTGGTGGCAGATTGCCTGGCCAGTGGACGATTCCGTAAGCATGTCCAGCAACTGCGCAACCGCCTGGGACGCGCCAGGTCCAGAGCACTGGCGGCGCTGGAACACATCGGCTTGCAGGTGGTTTCTGGTGGCCGGGATGGCATGTTTCTGTGGGTAAAACTGCCAGATGGCCAGATGAGCAGCCACTGGGCGCAAGCCGCGCAGGCAGAAGGCATCCTGCTGGCCAGTGGCACGCTGTTTTCCATGTCTGGCAATGGCGAGCAGTTTATTCGCCTGAATGCCGCCTATGCCAGTGATCCGGTCTTGCTGAAGTTTTTTCAGCGGTTAATGGGGTAACGGCCAGTACGCCAGCATGCACGCTGACTGGTGTATA
The DNA here is from genome assembly GCF_000376945.1 of Leeia oryzae DSM 17879. GTDB lineage: Bacteria > Pseudomonadota > Gammaproteobacteria > Burkholderiales > Leeiaceae > Leeia > Leeia oryzae. Next base: position 27,638 of record NZ_AQXU01000016.1, on the reverse strand, counting down.
TCGCGTTGGGTGTACGCCAACCGCTACACCCTGCGCTACACATCAGTATCCTGCTTATTGCGCCTCCAGCAACTTCAGGTACCTGCCATCCATCTTCATTTTTTTCAGGGCGGCATCAAACGCCGGTATCAGATCAGCATGCTTTTGATTCAGGATATGGAAAGACGGGCTGCTCATCAACACCGGACCGACACGTCTGGCGCCTTGTGCCAGTAATGCCCGTTGCGTTAGCAATTGCGTGCTGGTAAACAGTCCGATGTCAAACCGGTTTGCCATGAGTTTTTTGTAGAAAGTATCAGCACTGAAAGATACATCAGGGGTGATATGTGCCTGCCGCACATATTCTTCCGAAAGCTTGGAGCCTTCCAGAACCCCTACAGAATAGAGGGCAACATCACCAGAGGTGGAAATCACGATGCGGGACGTGTTTTTCACATAAGCATACAGTTCGGTCATTCTGAGGGGCTCATTGGTGCGCCTCAGATTGGGGTACACCATCACCACACCCTCCACGCGGCTGAGGTCGGCGTCGTAAACCCCCATATTGGTATCACTGATGGCACGTTCTGATGGCACCAGCTCAAATACTGGCGTGATACCCATCTCGGCATAAATGGCCTTGACCAGCGGCACCATGGGGGCTGTCGTTTCGTTATAGGCTATTTTATAGACGGGTTCAGATGCGGCATTGACCATGCCGCATGCCAGCAGGATCAACAGGCCGGTTCGCCACATGCCTTGCTGCAGTTTGAACAACAAAAAAGGGATCAGGCCGCTGGGTTCAGCCGGCTTCAGGCATTGCATGATATGTCCGAGAGAGAAATCGAATAGGCTTCTCTTTATCTTAGATCATGAACATGCAGGTAACCATGCCAATTCACAATGACATTTAATTGTTTACACACGTGATGTATAAATCGTGATTTGAGTCACGACGTTACCCGTAGGCGCGAGGTGAGCAGCAATCTCCCCTAGTACAGCCACCGGTTGATCACCTGCCACCCTTTGGCAGGGGGTATGGAGCGCAGCGATAGACTCCAACGGTTACCTTCATCTTGGCAAACATGATGATTTTCCGCCAAACACCTGCCAATCCCTCACAACCGCTCAGGCAGAATGCTTGCCCAACTGCTTGATCAAAATATGCCGGGTAAACGGCCCGACAAAGTTCGGAATGATGGCCAAGGGCTGGTAGCCCAGCCGACCATATAAGGCGGCGGTCTGGTCGCTGAGGGTCTCGATCAACGCATCTGTGCATCCGCGCGCGATGGCTTCGGATTCCAGCGTGCCCAGTATCTGGCTGCCGATGCCTTGCTCGCGCAAAGCGTCTGTCACCCACAGATAATTGATAAATAAGCGGTTAAACTCGGTTCGGCCAGAACCACCGGCCACAATTTCGCTCCCGTCCCTGACCAGACAGGCAACGGGTCTGGCGTTGCCCCCCACTGCTTGTGCTCTGCCAAAACGGGTGACGCCGTCACTGATGACATCCAGTTCCGCGTCCGTGGGATGATCGATAATGGACCATTCATGCATGATGGTGGCTTCCTGCCAATGTGTCATGGGGAGAGTCTAGCGGTTTTACCGTGGGCGTGTCAGTTCAGAGATTAGTGCTATCCGGAGAAATGGCCTGATGCCACCGCAAAACGCATGCATTACGCCTCCGTGGTCACCCCAATCGGCAAAACTTACTGTAAACTGACGACTCCCCCCTTGCTATTGTCATCGCCACTGGCCGCTTTGTGCAGCGTGTTTGATGGCTGCTTGTCTACTGTCCCGATATTACGCTCGATAGGTGTTTTCATGACTCAGGATGCTTCCCAGGTTGTCCGTGTTGGTTTGATTGGCTATGGCTTTGCCAGTAAAACGTTTCACGCCCCGCTCATTACCACCACCGCTGGTTTGCAACTGGTCGCCGTGTCCTCCAGTGATGCCGGCAAAGTGCTGGCAGACTATCCGGACATGCGTGTCGAGGCCAGCCCGGATGCCTTGATCGCCAGCCCGGATATCGACCTGATCATCATTCCGACCCCGAACAACACCCATTACCCGCTGGCCAAGGCCGCCTTACTGGCGGGCAAACACGTGGTGGTGGATAAACCGTTTACCCTGAACCTGACCGAGGCAGACGACCTGATAGCCACCGCCCGCTCAATGGGCAAGATATTGTCCGTCTTTCATAACCGGCGTTGGGACGGCGATTTCCTGACGGTACAAACCGTGATCAAAAAAGGCCTGCTGGGCCGGTTGACCCATTTTGAGTCCCATTTCGACCGCTACCGTCCGCTGGTGCGTGACCGCTGGCGCGAGCAGGGCGGGCAGGGGAGCGGCTTGTGGTATGACTTGGGGCCGCATTTGCTGGATCAGTCCATCCAGTTGTTCGGCATGCCGGAAGCCATCTATGTGGATGCCATGGTCGCCAGAGACAATGGCCGTGCAGACGACTACTGCCATGCCATCCTGCGCTATGCCGACAAGCGCGTGACCTTGCACGCCAGTGCGCTGGTAGGGCAGTTGGGGCCTCGTTTCCAGTTGCATGGTACACAGGGGAGTTTTCAGTGCTTTGGTCTGGACCCGCAAGAAGACGACCTGAAAGCCGGCCAAACACCTGCAAACCGTTGTGACTGGGGTCGGGCGGCCCAACCCGGCTTGCTGACCCGTTATGCAGACGGTGAAACGGCCCAAGAATCGCCATGTCCGTTGCTCAACGGCAATTACCCGGCCTACTATCAGGGCATGCAGGCGGCCATTGCCATGGGCGGTGCTAACCCGGTGACGGCAGAAAGTGCCCGCCAGACCATGTTACTGGTCGAGCTCGGGTTGCAGAGCATTCGTGAGCGTCGTGAAGTGCAAGTCACGGAAAATACGTGACTTTTTTGGTGGTTACAGGCCTAATGTCACCCTTTTGAACAGGATGCATCATGCAAGAAATGACGTTTGAACTCGACCGTGAATTTGTCGAACTGTGCAATTTGCTGAAACTCACCGGCCTGGCGGATTCGGGCGGTCAGGGCAAACTATGGGTGGCAGAAGGCCGCGTGCAGGTAGATGGCCAGCCAGAAACCCGTAAAACCGCCAAAATCCGTGCTGGCCAGGTGGTTCAGATTGGTGACGTACAAATCAAAGTGCTGACTGCCTGATTGATGTTGTCCATTGTCACAGACCCGGCATTTTATCTGCTGGCCGTGCCGGCCGTGCTGTTGACGGGGGTTTCCAAGGGCGGTTTTGCTGGCGGATTAAGCCTGCTTGGCGTACCGATGATGGCACTGGTGATGCCGGTATCGCAAGCAGCCAGCATCATGCTGCCGATTCTGTGTGTCATGGACATGTTTGGCTGGTGGTCCTACCGCAAGCGGTTTGACCGGGCCCTGCTGTTGCAACTGTTGCCAGGGGCCTTGCTGGGGATCGGGCTCGGTGCCTTGCTGTTCCGGCATTTGAGCAGCCAGTGGATTGAACTGCTGCTGGGGATCATGTCCACGCTGTTTGCCGTGCACCGGCTGTCGGGCGCTGTGCTGGCCGACAAGTCTTCCCTGCCGGAATGGCTGAAAGCTGGCTGGTGGTCTGGTTTGTCGGGACTCACCAGTTTTGTGGCCCATGCAGGCGGGCCGCCGCTGATGATTTATCTGCTGCCAAAGCAGATGGACAAAACCCGGCTGGTGGCCACCATGACCTTTTTCTTCGCTACCGTGAATTACATCAAACTGATCCCGTATGCCTGGCTCGGGCAGCTGGATACCACCAATCTGGATACGGCACTGGTACTGGCCCCCTTGGCGCCATTGGGTGTGTATGCCGGCCTTTGGTTGCATCACCGGATTAACGAAACCCTGTTCTACCGTCTGTCGTACCTGTTCATGCTGCTGACCGGCTTAAAACTGGTGTGGGATAGCCGCCTGCTGGTGTAGCCTGCGGCCATTCATCGCGTTATTCCCGGGCAATAAATTTGTGCAAGTCACCATGCAGCTGAGCCAGCTCCAGCATGTCTTGTGTCGGTGCATACTGGAACATGGCGCCGCAGGCGCAGCCCATGGAAATACTCTTCAGAAAGTCTTGCCGGTTTTCTTCTTTCCAGACATTGTTGTGATGACAGCCGCACTTGGGGCAGTAGTTGGGTAGTGCATTGGTGATGTAAATCATGGGTGTATTCCCCTTTCACTTTGCGATTGGCGTTTCTTCCGGCCTCTGTGCAGCCAAACAGGCCGGTCGCAATTCAATGCAAATTCTAATCATGCGTATTTTCAGCATAGCGCAACCAGTCCGGTTTGCGGCCATCCTGCCGGGGTTTATTTTAAGATGCCTCAGGACGTGTGGTCTGATTGCAAACGGTCAATCAACTGGTGCAAGGCAGACGTCAGTGCGCTGACCGACCCGGCCAGATCCCAGTCATCGTGCCCGGGCTGAACCACGTTGGAAATGGCCCGTAGCGACAAAAACGGCTGCCGTTCTTGCAGGCAGACATGAAAAAACGCCGCACCTTCCATGTTTTCGATGGCGACATCCCGGGTATCTACCAGGGGTGACAAGGCGGTATTGGCCGACAGGCTGTGTACGCTTGCCAGCGGGTAGCCGGCTGGCAGATGCGGGCAATACAAGCGGTGCCGTCGCTCGAAATCCATGTCGATCGGCAGGTGGGCCAGATGCACAAATCCGTCCGGGGTCTGAAACCCCAGGTCCCCTTCAACTTCGCTTTCCACCAGCACCACGTCGCCAATTTTATGTGCGGCGTGCGGGTAAACCCCGGCCACGCCTGCCAGTATCAGCATGTCCGGCTGGTGCTGGTAAATGGCTTTGAGGGTCGCATAGGCCGTTGCCGTCAGGCCAACGCCAGACACTACGGTCGTGACCTCTTCACGTGCAAACAGGCTGGCCTCGGTGGCTGTCGGGAAGAGAACGGTGATCTTCATGGTGAATTCCCCAAATAGACAGAGCGGACAATGAAAGAGACGAGCATCAAAAACAAACTGCCCGGGGTCTCCGGGCAGTTATGGATGCTACTGTGAGGGGGTGTGCTTATTTTTCAACAAACGCACGTTCAATCACGTAGTCACCTGGTTCACCCACACGTGGAGAAACCTTGAAGCCCAGATCATCCAGCATCTTGGCGGTATCTTTCAGCATGCTCGGGCTGCCGCACATCATGGCACGGTCGGTTTCCGGGTTCAGCTGTGGCAGACCAATGTCAGCACACATTTTGCCGGAAGCAATCAGGTCGGTCAGACGGCCCTGGTTGCGGAACGCTTCACGCGTGACAGAAGGGTAGTAAATCAGTTTCTTGGCAACGTCTTCACCAAAGAACTCGTTGCGAGGCAATTCTTTGGTGATAAAGTCTGCGTAAGCCAGTTCGCTGACGGTCCGTACACCATGGAACAACACCACTTTTTCGAAGTGTTCGTAGGTTTCCGGGTCCTGAATGATGCTCATGAACGGGGCCAGACCGGTGCCGGTACCAAACAGGTACAGGTTCTTGCCCGGTTTCAGGTCAGAAATCACCAGCGTGCCGGTTGGCTTGCGGCTGATCAGAATCTGGTCGCCAACTTGCAAGTGCTGCAAGCGGGAGGTCAGTGGGCCGTTTTGCACCTTGATGCTGAAGAACTCCAGTTCTTCATCATAGTTTGGGCTGGCAATACTATAAGCACGCATCAGCGGCTTACCATCCACTTCCAGGCCAATCATCACGAAATGGCCGTTCTCAAAGCGCAGCCCGTCATCACGGGTAGTGCGGAAGCTAAACAGGGTGTCGTTCCAGTGACGGACACTGGTAACCGTTTCAGTTGCGTAATTATGAGCCATGATCCGAGTCGCAGTTGCTTAAATAGGCAAAATTGCTATTGTACATCATTGGGTTAGCATCCTGATACCTCTAACGGTCAGTGATTGAAGGAAGAATTGCTTATATTGATATGACTAAAAGTTATCAAACAATCTGGCTTCATCAGTTTTCGCCATCAAAACCGCCCGAAGGTGCACCCTGCAATGGTTGCGGCGTGTGCTGTGCCGCCTCGCCTTGCCCGGTGGCCAGCGTGCGTTTCACACGCTTCTGGTGGCCAAGGCAAGCGGCGGTCAGCTGCCCCGCACTGATGTGGTCATCCTCAGAAACCCGTTATCAGTGCGGGCTGGTCAGCCAGCCGCGCACGTTTTGGCGCTGGCTGCCATCAGCTGTACATCCGGTATGGCAGCGCATGCTATTTCGCTGGATTGCCGCAGGAGTCGGATGTGATTCTTCTGCCAGCATAGAGACAGACAAGACCCCCTGAATGTCTCTATAATGCTTCTCCTGATTCAACACCGGCTGAACCTATCATGTCCACATTGCTACTGACGCCCGTCGAGGCGCGCATTCTGGGTGTGCTGATCGAAAAAAAGCACACAGTTCCGGATACGTATCCATTGTCGCTGAATGCACTGTTGTCTGGCTGTAACCAGAAAACCAGCCGCGAGCCCGTGATGGAGCTGAGCGAGCCGGAAGTGCTGGAAGCACTGGATAACCTGCGACACCAATCCCTGACCATCGAGAGCAGTGGCGGCCGTGTAAGCAAGTACGCCCATAATATGGACCGGGTACTGGGCGTACCGTCCCAGTCTATTGCCATTCTGACGGTATTGATGTTGCGCGGTCCGCTGACTCCGGCCGAGATTCGCCTGTATTGTGAGCGCTTGCATCGTTTTTCCGATGTCTCGGCAGTAGAAGCCTTTTTGACCGAGCTGGCAGAACGCAGTGCCGGTGCGCTGGTTGTCGAGCTGCCTCGCCAGCCCGGCGCGCGCGAGCGGCGCTGGGCGCATCTGTTATGCGGAGAGCCGGATCTCAGCAGCCTGACGTCTGCGGCCCCGGCGGCCAGTGGCGGTAGTCAAAGTGCCGCCCAGGCGGCACTGGAAGCTCGTGTCAGCACGCTGGAAGCCGAAGTGGCCGAACTGCGTGCCCTGATCGAATCCCTGACCGCACCGTGACCGAAGGTAGTACCGCTTTACCCGACGACACCTGGTGGGTGTACCTGCTGTTATGCAAAGGCGATCGCATCTACACCGGCATTGCCCGCGACGTGTTGAACCGTTGCCAGTTGCATGCCACCGGCAAAGGTGCGCGGTTTACCCGTTCATTCCCGCCGGTTCGGCTGCTGGCCTGCAAACGGTTTGACGACCGAACGGGTGCAGCCCGCGAAGAAATCCTGACCAAGCGTCTGGACCGCCCCGCCAAACTCGCCAAAGCCGACGACTGGGGATGCCCGGTCGACTGGCCTGCTGCTTCTTAATGCTGAACATCATGGATTTGTATTCCATGGCAAGACTAACTGCTAACCAAAGATTTTATGGCCATCAAAGCAACCGTTTTCAAAGCAGAACTGCAAATTGCCGACATGACCCGGCATTACTACCAGACCCACCAACTTACGCTGGCCAGACACCCATCCGAAACCGATGAACGGATGATGGTGCGTTTGCTGGCCTTTGCGCTAAACGCCAGTGAACAGCTTGAATTCGGTAAAGGGATTTCGACCGATGACGAGGCAGATATCTGGGCCAAAAACTACGCCGGCGAAATCGAACTCTGGATTCAGGTGGGCCTGCCAGACCCGAAGTGGCTAAGAAAAGCCAGCAACCGCTCTGAAAAAGTCATCCTGTATGTGTACGGCAGTTCTGCCGCAGACATCTGGTGGCAGCAGAATCATAACGACTTTACCCGTCTGGATAACCTGAGCGTATTCAAACTGGCAGCAGCAGAAACCCAGGCACTGACCAGTATGGCGCAGCGGACCATGCAGCTGCAATGCACCATTGAAGACGGTCAGGTATGGGTGGCAGATGGCGAGAACAGCGTGATGGTAACGGTGGAAACCCTGAAGAAGGCGACGGCTTGAGCCGGTGCTGACACACGCACCAGCCAGGCTGGTGCATCTCCCTATCCCGCCCAAGAGCCAGGCGGATGCACCCTTAAGCCACATGAGCGGGCTTGTCCGTCTGCATACGGCAAATCCGGTTAGTCTTACTTTGCCAGTTCCGGAAACAGTACGTCCGTAAAGCCGAACTTGTTCATGTCCTCGATCCGGCTGGGGTACAGACGCCCCCACAAGTGATCGCATTCATGCTGTACCACCCGTGCGTGAAACCCCTCGGCCTCCCGGTCGATCACGTTTCCGTGCTGGTCTACGCCCTGATACCGGATACGGCTCCAGCGCGGCACTACGCCACGCAAGCCGGGAACAGACAGGCAGCCCTCCCAGCCGGATACTTTTTCATCACCAATCGGAGTAATGACAGGGTTAATCAGGACGGTTCTGGGCACTGCAGGTGCTTCCGGGTAGCGTTCGCTCTGCTCAAACCCGAAAACCACCACCTGTAGCGACACGGCAATTTGTGGCGCGGCGATGCCGACCCCGCCTTCCGCTTCCATGGTGTCCCACAGATCGGTAATCAGATCGTTCAGTTCAGCAGTTTGCCACTCGGTCACCGGTGCCGCAGTCTGTTGCAGCAGCGGGTGTCCCATGCGGATGACGGTACGGATAGCCATATGCGTTTTGTCCTGTGTGCGGCGGTTCAGGCCGCGGTGCGTTTTACGATGACATAATACTTGCGGACGGGTTCGACCACTTCAAACATACCCTTGAAGCCAGCCGGTATTACGGCTGCCTCACCGGGGCCGATCTCCTTGACGATTCCGGCTTCGTCATGCAGGCGAACAATGCCTTCCAGTACCGTGAAGAACTCATCGGTATCATCGGCAAACGCAATGCGCCACGCACCTGCTTCGCAGCACCAGATACCGGCATCCATGCCACTATTGCTGCTGGTAAAGTAATTATAAGTGGTCCGCTTGGGGTTGCCCGTCACCAATCGCTCCGGTTTGGGGTAGTCGATCTCTGCGTCGGGTGCCGGCTGCGGGAGTGTCGTGATGTGTTTCATGATGTGCAATCTGTCGCTGTCTGATCAAACAATGGCCGAATTGTGCAGCCAACATCGCCTGCTGGCAATGCGTGTCTGTCGGCCGGGGCGAGGCATGAATGCTGATGACATGCAAAAATCGCGCTTACTTGTTGTATTTAAATGGAAAATTCACAAATGTTCGCAGTTTGGTTTGTACAAAGGTCTGTGTTCGTGCTACTTTATTAAGCAGCTACGATGTGATTGGACAAACATGTAAGTGGCGGTACTAAAACATAATAAAAATTGCGTCAGCCTAAGCAAATTAAAAAGCCCCTGCGATGAAAAGATCGCAGGGGCTTTTTAATGTTCAGAATTTTAAGCTTCAGCCCTTGATGCCCAGTCGCCAGAGTGAAGTCACTTCTGCGGCCCTGGCTTTATGCAGCGGGTCCTGGGTATCTTTGGTTTTAGGATGCTGTGGGCGGATGCCGATGCGCCCAAGTACTGTCAGTCCGGCTTCGTCTATCCAGCCCAACAAGGTTTTGCGGGCCCGCAATCCGAGATGCTCGGCCAGATCCGACAAAATGAGCCAGCCTTCGCCATCTTCGCTCAGGTGGGCTTTCAGGCCGGACAAGAATCCGCGCAGCATCCGGCTGTCGGGATCATACACCGCATATTCAATCGCAGAGCTCGGGGTGGCAGGCACCCAGGGTGGATTACACACCACCAATGGCGCACGTCCTTCAGGGAACAGGTCGGCTTCGGTCACCTTGACCTGGTCAGCGTAACCCAGGTTGCCCAGGTTCTCGGCCGCACATGCCAGGGCACGCGGGTCTTGGTCGGTGGCGATCACCTGTTTGACGCCACGCTTGGCCAGCACCGCTGCCAGCACGCCACTGCCGGTACCAATGTCAAACGCCAGGGATTTGTCCCGGATAGGGGCGTCCAGCACCAGTTTGACGTATTCGCCGCGAACCGGGGAAAACACACCATAATGCGGGTGGATTTTCTTGCCGCCCAGAGCCGGAACAGGCACACCGTTCTTGCGCCACTCGTGCGCGCCAATCAAACCGAGCAATTCTTTCAGGGCGACCACATAGGTTTCACTGGCAGGTCCGTAGGCTTCCAGACACGCCTGCTGCACATCCTGGGCACGCCGCAACGGAATGCGGTGCTCGGCATCAACCTGAATCAGCAATTTAGACAGAATGGCTGCTTTGCGTGCCAGACCTTGCCGGTGCCGCTGGAACGACTCGGCGGCATCAACCGGTGGTTTAGGCGGATTGCGTGGTGGTCGGTCTGCCCGACGGGTCAGGGCCAGTAATAATTGACGCGCATTATGATAGTCACCACGCCACAACAGGCCGGTGCCGCTTTCTGCCAGACGGAATGCCTCATTGGCACTGATCTGGTCATCCACACAGATCACGGTGTCTGGTGCCGGCGTGCCGTTTTCCGAGCGCCAGCGGGCGCTGTGTGGCTGGTCATTTTCTGTCCAGTGGATAGCAGCAAAGGGGGCTTGCCCTGACTGTACCGGTGAATGTGTCGCTGCTTGCGCTGTAGTCATGCAATCTTTCAGATGGATTGGCGGCTTGGATGAACCCGCCCGGAGGGTATTTTAACAGCCTGTACCGGATTCCTCCTATCTTATGCAAAACGGGTTGGCCGGGTGGTGCTGCCATGCGGCTTCACCCGGGTTTTAATTCAACTGTACCTGTTCGTATATTGTATATTGGTGGATGATAGAGCCTTAACCCGTTGACATCCCGACCGGCACCCTTGAAACGTGCGTGACAAAAATCATTAAAGAAATCCGGACCTTATGAATAAAAGCAAAAACTGGTCTCTGGCCACCATCCTTGCATGCCTTGCCATGCTGGGGCCATTTTCCATAGATGCCTATCTGCCAGCCTTTGCTGAGATCGGTCGCAGTCTGCATGCCACGCCGCTGGAGGTGCAGCAAACCCTGACGGCTTACATGCTGGCGTTCAGCGTGATGATGCTCTGGCACGGCTCCATCTCGGATGCCATCGGTCGTCGGCCGGTCATTCTGGTCTCGCTGTTTGTTTTTGCGGTGGCCACCTTTGGGTGTGCCGCATCGTATCGCATTGAATACCTGATGTTTTTCCGCATTCTGCAAGGGTTGTCGGCCGGTGCGGGCATTACGGTAGGGCGGGCCATGGTTCGCGACCGCTTTGACGGACACGAAGCGCAGCAACTGATGTCCAAGGTCACCATGATCTTCTCGCTGGCGCCGGGTATTGCACCGGTAATTGGCGGCTTTCTGCATGAAGCCTTTGGCTGGCATTCCATCTTTCTGTTTGTGGCCGCCCTGACTTCCGTGCTGCTCTATGCCTGCTACAAACTGTTGCCGGAAACCTTGCTGGAGCACAAGCGGCAGTCGTTGTCGCCGCGTGATCTGGCCGGCGGGTATCGAGAAATGGCGTTTGATCCGGCCTTCCTGATGGTGGCACTGACCGTGGCGCTGAATTTCTCGGGCCTGTTTTTGTATATTTCTTCTGCGCCTGTCTTGCTAACCACCCATCTGGGGCTGGAAGGCGCCGAATTCGGTTACCTGTTCGTACCTGCGGTGGCGGGGATTTTTGTCGGCGGCTGGTTATCCGGCAAAATGGCGGGCAAGTATTCCACGCGTTTCACGGTGGGCTGTGCGTTTGCCATCATGGGCACCGCAGCCGTGTTTAATGTGACCTACCATGCCATATGGCATCCGGCATTGCCGTGGACCATTCTGCCGGTCATGATCTATACCTGCGGCATGTCGCTATCGTCTACCAGTGTCACGTTGGTGGCGCTGGACCTGTTTCCGCTGCGCCGGGGCATGGTAGCTTCATTGCAGTCCGCCATCCAGATTGGGCTGGCGGGCTTTACCAGCGGCGTGGTGTCGCCTTTGTTGTCCAAATCGGCATTGTGGTTGTCTTTTGGCATGCTAGGATTAGTGGCAGCAGGCCTGTTAAGCTGGTTGCTGTCTTTCCGGTTCCGGCCACATGCGTTATAACCCGCTTGCAGCGGGTGACAGGAGACCAACATGACTATCCCGAACAGCCAGAACGGCATCCAGAATGACATGGAAGATGATCTGCCGCCGGAGCCTGTATACCAGCGCTTCGAGCGTCAGGTAGCCATCCGCCAGATTTCGTATTACATCTCTGGCGAGCTGCAATCGCCCATGGCGTATGCCGAGATGCTTTATACCTTGCGTACCGCGAGCGAAACCGATGTCATCTATCTGCATCTGAACACCCCGGGCGGCAATTTTGATACCGGTTTGCAGATCATCAACAATATGCTGGATTCCAGCGCGCGCGTGGTAACGGTGCTGGAGGCTCGGGCCTTCTCGATGGGCGCTCTGCTTTTCCTGGCGGGCGATGACCTGTACGTACACGATAACTGCCAGCTGATGTTCCATAACTACTCTGGCAGTTTTATCGGCAAAGGCAATGAACAGCACGCCCAGATTCTGGCGGTCGGCAAGTGGTTCGAGAAAGTCATGAAGCGCATCTGCCATCCGTTCCTGAGCAATGAAGAAATCGAGATCATTTTGCAAGGGGGAGACTTGTGGCTGGATTCGGATGCCATCCGCAAGCGCTTGCATCAAATGAACAAAGGCGGGCAGGATAAACCCGCAAGCAAAAGCCGCAAGCCAGTAGCGGATAAAAAGTAAGCCGCAACCATCGGCACACGCCCTGGGCAACCCCGGAAATCTTATTCATGACCGAAAAACAGGCGGCCTGTTGTTGGAGGTTCCGCCTGTTTTCTCTTACACTTCATCCCCATGACTACCCCAAGCTATGTTTTTGTCGATCTGGAAACGACCGGCGCCTCCATCCATAAAGACCGCATCACCGAGATCGGCATTGTTGAAGTAGACGCTGACGGTGTTCGCCAGTGGAGTACCCTGGTCAACCCCGGGCAGCACATTCCAGCTTTTATCCAGCAGCTAACCGGCATTGACGATGACATGGTGGCCGATGCACCAGCCTTTGAAGCGGTGGCAGACGAGGTATTGCAACGCTTGCAAGGCAAGCTGTTTGTTGCCCACAATGCCCGCTTTGACTACGGTTTTCTCAAACAGTCCTTTGCCCGCCTCGGGCGCCCGTTCCGCGCCAATACCCTGTGTACTGTACGTTTGTCCAAGGCTTTGTACCCGGAGCATTACAAACATAATCTGGATGCGCTCGTCGCCAGGCACGGGCTGATTGCCGAAAACCGTCACCGGGCGCTGGTCGATGCCGAATTGCTCTGGCAGTTTATTCAGGCCGCAGAGAAAGAACTCGGCAAGGAAAAGGTGGTCGAAGAAATTACACGCATGGTGCAGCAGCCAACCCTGCCGGAGGGGGTGGATGCCGATAGCGTGGATGCCTTGCCCGAAGGGGTAGGGGTGTACCGGCTGTATGGCGAGAACGATACGTTATTGTATGTGGGCAAACACAGCCAGATCCGCAAGCGGGTATTGTCGTATTTCAGTGGCGAGCATAAAGATAGCCGCGTGAAAGAGATGATCCGCCAGATCCGGCGGGTGGCCGCTACCGAGACCTGTGGCGAGTTTGGTGCCGTGTTGCTGGAAGCCTCACTCATCAAGTCCGGTAAACCCGCCTACAACCCGCAATTGCGGGCGACGAACAGTGCTTGCAGCTGGATACTCAAACCGCAAGGGAGCGGGGCACTGTTGCCGGTGCTGGTCAAGGCCAATGAATTACCCGGCAAGGACGAAATTCGATACGGATTGTTCCATTCTGCTAAAGAGGCACAGGCGGCGTTGCGTAAACTGGCAGACGGTTATCGCCTGTGTCTGATTTATGCGGGGCTGGAAACTGCCGGCAAGCGCAACAACAGCCCTTGTTTCAATTTTCACATGAAGCGATGCGACGGGGCATGTGTCGGCAAAGAGCCGCTGTCTTTCCACAATGCCCGACTGGAAGCCGCCATGAACAAGTTACGGCTGGCATCCTGGCCGTATCCGGGGGCGGTGGCCATTGCAGAAGCCGATGCCAGTGGTCTGCATACCGACTACCACGTCATCGACGATTGGCGATATCTGGGCACCGCCCGTACGCTGCAAGATGCACGGCAACTGCTGGAAACCGCCCAGCCCAATTTTGACCCGGATATCTGCAAGATCATCCAGAAGCAGATCAGAACCGTCCCGCCAGAGGCGATTCACTTACTGACAGAAAGCACCTAAATGACCCTTCAAATCATAGAAGCCGTTTTATTCGATATGGACGGCTTGATGCTGGATACCGAGCGTATCGCCCAGCAAGCTGGCATGGCGGCGTGTGCAGACCACGGGTTTAACATGACCATCGAGATCGCCATGCAGTTACTGGGGCGTAACTCTCGCGATGCCGATATCTTTCTGTCCCAGCAGTTTGGTCCGACGTTTGATGCCGCCGCGGTGCGGGAGCGCTTCAAGGCGCGCTATGAAGAAGCCCTGTTCAGCAACGGTATCCCGGTCAAGGCTGGCTTGCATACCATGCTGGACTGGCTGGAAAGTATTCCATTGCCCAAGGCGGTGGCTACGTCTACCCGCCATGACATGGCCAGAAAGAAATTGGAAAGCGTCAACGTACTGCATCGTTTTCCGCATGTGATCGGGGGCGATCAAGTCGTTAACGGCAAACCGGCACCGGATATTTTTCTGGAAGCGGCGTCTCGTCTGGGAGTACAACCCAAGCACTGTGTGGTGCTGGAAGACTCCGAAGCAGGCGTTCGCGCCGCACTGGCCGCCGGTATGACCCCCATCATGATTCCGGACCTGAAGCCGCCCACCACCGAGCTACTGTCGCATGGCATTACCGTCTGCCCATCGCTAGAGGCTGCCGCCAGACACTTGGCCGCCAAAGGTGGTTTTAAAGCGCCACTCATCTGATTTGACGTTATCCAGACATGCAAAAAGGCGGTCGCATCCCGGGCCGCCTTTTTGCATGTTTTCGCTATTACTTATCCCACAGCAACTTGCCGCCAAACAGCATGAATACCACAGCGGTGAGCTTGTCGACCGGCTTTTGCCAGCGCTGCATATCCAGCTTTTTGTGACTTTGTCCCACCAGCATGGCCAGCAAACCGAACCAGAGCATGCCTTCAATGGCATGAATGCTCGCCAGCAGCACACTGAATGCCGTCACATTGACATGGGGCGGGATGAACTGTGGCAAAAATGTCACGTAGAAAATACCGATTTTCGGATTCAGCAGGTTGGTCAGCAGCCCTTGTCTGAACAGCTGCATGTCAGACTGCTGCTGGACCAGTCCGCTGTCAGTACTTTCTACGTCAGCAGTGCTTTCCTTTCGTCGCCATAGCTGAATGGCGATATAGATCAGGTATAGCGCACCTGCCATTTTGAGTAACTGGTACAGCTTGCCAGAGGCCTCCAGCAGCGCCCCCAGCCCAAGTGCAACCAGCAGCCCCCATAACAGGCAGCCCACACAGACCCCCAAGCCCGCGACCCAGCCAGAGCGTCCTCCACGGCGCATGGAGGTACTCATCACCAGCGCAGTATCCAGCCCTGGGGTGATGGTAAGCAACGCAGCCGTCAGTGTGAACAGGATCAGTGCATGACTGATGAGCATTTTCATTCCCCCGGATTTGTGAATACAGTATTCTTTTTGCAGTGTAGCGATTTAGCGATGGTGAGACTAGCCCTAAGGTCTGGTCTCTGATAGACTTTTCAAATGAACCGCATAACGGATTTTGATTTCGCAATGCGGAATATTAAATAAGGCAAGTTGCCTGTTCTGATGAGATTATCGACATGTCAAATGTAGTACCAAGCCAGGTCACCGAGTTTTTAACCGCATTAAAAGCACGTGAAGTGGAATGTATTTTTCCTGACATTAACGGCATTCCACGTGGGAAGGCATTACCTGCCGCCGGTTTCATGAATGGTCAGGTCGTGCGTTGTGCACGTGCCATCCCTATTCAGGCCGTCACCGGCGATTATCCTGATTACCGTTTTTACGGCGAGCATGACCCGGACGCAACCCTGGTGCCAGACTACAGCACCCTGCGTGCCGTGCCTTGGGCGCCTCAGCCACGTGCACTGGTCATCAACGACTGTGAAGACAACGATGGTTCACTGACGCCACTGGCATCCCGTTCTGTTCTGAAGAACGTATTGGCACAGTACAAAAAGCGCGGCTGGCAAGCCATTGTGGCGCCAGAGCTGGAGTTCTACGTACTGGCCCCGAATCCGGATCCAAACCAGCCATTGCAGCCGCCAACAGACCCATTGGGTCGTCGCGAGCTAGGCCAGGCATCTTTCAGCTTCTCTGCCCTGAATTCGTTTAGCGCATTCTGGGATGACCTGCTGCAAGCACTGGAAGTGCTGCAGATCGATGGCGATACCTTCGTACACGAGATGGGCCCAGGCCAGTTCGAAATCAACCTGAAACATGGTGACCCGCTGAAACTGGCTGACCAGACCTTCCTGTTCAAATATGCAATGCGTGAAGTCGGTGCCAAGCACGGCCTGCTGGTAGTGTGTATGGCCAAGCCGATGGCCGGGGTAGCCGGCAGCTCCATGCATATTCACCAGAGCATTGTGGATGAAGCCGGTAATAACGTATTTAGCAAAGAAGATGGCGAAGCCAGCGATACCTTCTATCATTTCATCGCCGGCATGCAGCGTTATCTGCCGCATGTGATGCCAATTCTGGCACCTAACGTCAACGCCTACCGCCGCTTTGTCAAAGGCTCTGCTGCGCCAATCAACCTGGAATGGGGTATCGACAACCGCTCCGTCGGTCTGCGCGTACCGGTCTCTTCGCCAGCGGCTCGCCGCGTCGAAAACCGCTTGCCAGGGTGTGATGCCAACCCGTACCTGGCACTGGCCGCCAGCCTGGCAACCGGCCTGCTGGGTATCGAAGAAAAGCTGTATCCGTCTCCAGCTGCAACCGGTAATGTCTACGGTGGCGAAGCAACGCTGCCTGCCACACTGGATGCCGCCTTGGCCGACATGGCCAAGTATGACACCGCCAAGCGCTGTTTTGGCGAAGAGTTCACCAATGCCTTCATCGCCACCAAAGAGATCGAGCTGCAAAGTTTCTATAGCGAAATCACCCCTTGGGAGCGCCGCTACCTGGCTGGCCAGATTTAATCTGCCCGCTAGGGTTGCCCCGGCAAACATCCCCGGTTCCATGTACTTGGACCGGGGATGTTTTTTTGTCGTATGAATCGCGCATTGTCTTGGGGCATTGCTTATGCCAAACTGCTAAAAACCATCCGTTGTTCTGGCCTGACCGGCCGGATGATGCAAGGAGTTTCTCATGAGCCCTGATCCGCAATCCCTACCGACAACCGAACGGGAACTGGTACTGACCCGTCTCATCCATGCCCCGCGTGAAAAAGTCTATCGCGCATGGACAGAGCCCGAGCTGCTCAAGCAATGGTTCACCCCCAGGCCCTATACCACGCCCGTGGTAGAAGTCGATGTGCGGCCAGGTGGTGCGTCCAGAATCATCATGCGTGCACCCGATGGCAATGAATTTCCCAACCATGGCGTGTATCTGGAAGTTGTTCCGAACGAAAAACTGGTGTTTACCGATGCCTACACCTCGGCATGGGAACCTTCGGAAAAACCGTTCATGACGGTTGTCCTGACGTTTGAAGACGTGAATGGTGATACCCGCTACACCGCCCGGGTAATGCACTGGACGGTGGCGGACAGGGAAATGCATGAGCAGATGGGGTTTCACCCCGGTTGGGATCAGGCGACTGACCAGCTAGAAGCACTGGTTGCAACCCTGTAAGCAAGGGTTAAGCTTCCTCGATCACGCCATCCACATACACCCATTGCTCACCTTCCAGACGAAAGCGGCTGGTCTCGGTCAGCCGGTGGGCTTTACCTTGTACCTTGTAACGGGCGGTAAACCGCACCTCTCCCTCACGGTCATTTGCTTGCCTGGCATGATGCACCGTTAATCCCAGCCACTTGGTTGCCGTATCATCCGCAAGTCCCAATGAGTCCGGACGATTTTCTGCCGCCCAGGTTCGTAGCAGGTAAGGCTCGTTACCAAGTACATACGCCACATAGCGGGACCGCATCAGTGCTTCAGGCGTCGCGGCTGGTCGCAGTCCGTCCAGCAACGGCAGGCAACAGGCGCTGGCAGGGCGCTGACTGCCACATGGGCAAAGATCAACAGGTTTGGCTTTCATCTGGCATGTACTCAACGACGGTTCGGGCTGGTATTTTAATCCAGATCGCCAGAAACGCGATGTAACTTGTGTTCAGGTTCGGTTCAGCTCGCCAGTGACATACTGGCCCCATGTTCCAACGCAGACAGGAGTAACATCATGAAAAAACTACTTGGTTTGGTCGGCTTTCTGGCGCTGAGCACGTTTGCCCAAGCAGATAGTATCAGCAGCAATACATGGATTGGTGGCGCGATTGGCGCTGGTGTTGGTGCTGTGGTCGGGCACGAAGTAGGCGACCGCGACGGCGCCATCCTCGGGGCTGCTATCGGTGGTGCCGCAGGTGCAGCAATCGGTAGCGATACCCACAGAAGAAGCCGCCCGGCACCGGTCGTGAGAGAAGTACGGTACGTCGAGCCACGTTATTACTACGATGACGATGACGATCACGACCATGGCAAACGCCACTGGAAACGCTTCCATCATGATAACGGATTGCATCTTGGCCAATACCGGCATGATGATTACCGTCACAACTATTACTACCGTCGCTACGATTAACCTGAATACGGAATCTGCATAAAGGTAGCGCCAACAAAAACAGCCCTTGACGGGCTGTTTTTGTACTTGCCGGAGAGGGGCAGTAACTACAAATCAATCACAACAAATCAGTGGCTGATTTTATGGGTATCTTCGTCATGCATGTGTGCTGCGGTATCTTCAGCCACGTGGCGGCGTACAAAGTTGTAAATGTAGATGCCGATGACCAATACAAAGCCAATCGTGAACAGGCTCAGCAGACCGATATCAGTAGTAAACAATTCTTTCATTAGCTCTTGCATGGTATTTCTCCCACAAACGACTTTGATTAATAAGCACAAAATTACAATATGCATATATCAATCCTTTTAGGGGGCGAGAACTTTGATCTTGGTCAATAATCGGATGCGCCAATTTGTCGCAGGGTAAAAACCTGTCAATCTTTAGGGGTATTACTGATTCAAGTCAAACTTCGGTACCCACGGCGTTCATCTCCTCGGGTGTATTTCCTGCTTGCTATCTGCCCCCCCACAGAGGACAATCGCGCCAATAGAAATCCGCAAGTAAAGAATCATGTCAAATCAGCACCGTAATCACCCCCGTCCCAACTGGCCATGTTCCGCCATCATTCTCTATTGTCGTGCAGGATTCGAATCTGAATGCGCAGAAGAAGCCATCCAGATGGCGCACGCCGAAGAAGGTGAAATCAAAGCCGAATGGAAAGCCGGTGGCGGCATGGTACGCCTCGTCCCCAAAAGAATACCGCATATGGGGCTGCTGGGGCTAAAAATCTCCGGCCTTATCTTTTCCCGGCAAATCCTGTTCGAAGTCGCCATGCTGACAGACTTGCCAGAAAAAGACCGCCTGACCCCGGTCCTTGACGCCATGTCCAAACTGCCAAGCCGGGTAGGGGAGCTATGGCTGGAAACCGCCGATACCAATGAAGCCAAGTCGCTGTCCGGATTTTGTCGCCGTTTTGGCGAGAAACTGGCCGATGCCGCCTTTGAAGCCGGCTACCTGACGGATGATCCGGATGGGCATCGTCTGGTCCTTTTTTGGCCAGACATGAAAACGGTCCACTTTGCTTTGGCAAAACATGGCAACCGCAACGAATGGCCAAATGCCATTCCGCGCTTGCGCATGCCGTTTGAGGCGCCGAGCCGCTCCACCCTGAAACTGGCCGAAGCCATTCATGTCTTCATGACAGACCAGGAAGCCAACCAGCGTTTCAAGGAAGGCATGCGCGGTGTCGATATTGGCGCAGCACCGGGCGGCTGGACGTGGCAGTTGGTCACGCGTGGTCTGAAAGTGTTTGCAATTGATAACGGGCCGCTAAAGGGTTCCGTTCAGGGTCACCCGCAGGTTAAGCACCTGCGTCAGGATGGTTTCAAGTTCCGCCCGGATAAACCGGTCGACTGGCTGGTGTGCGATATGGTCGAACAACCGGTCCGGGTCGCCAATCTCATGGCCACCTGGTTTGTAGAAGGTCTGACCCGCGAAGCCATTTTCAACCTGAAACTGCCCATGAAAAAGCGCTTGGCCGAAGTGGCCCGCTGCTTTAACGTGATTCATGAAGCGCTGGATGGCGCAGGCATCAAACATAGCCTGCAAGCCAAACAGCTTTATCACGACCGTGAAGAAATCACAGTGTATGTGCGCAAAATGACGGTAGATCGTCCGCCACGCCAGCGTACCAACAAGCGCTAAGCCGTGCAGCGCATCACACGTCAGTAAAAAAAGGCCGTCAGGCCTTTTTTTGCAACATGCACATGAAAAACCCGTCATGAATCACATCTGGCAAGATGCGAATGGCGTTTACCATGTCGTCAGGTAGCGTTTTGCCTTGCCAACTGGTCAGTCCTGGCTGGATCACGTCTTTCGGGAAGGCCGCAGGAAGCTCGATCGGCACAATGCTCATTTCATCGTGATGGTCACGTAGCAGATGTGCCACAGACAATTCGTTTTCTTCCGGTGCAAACGCACAGGTGCAATACAGCAACTTCCCGCCGGGTTTCAAGGCATACATCGCAGACAACAACAGACGACGCTGTTTGTGCGAGGTTTCCTTCACCTTGGCCGGGCTCCAGTGGCTCATGGAGTCCGCATCATTCAGGTCAAACCGCGCTTCGGACGAACAGGGCGCATCCAGTAAAATCCGGTCGAACATGGCGGGGCATTTGTTACCCACACTCCGGCCGTCCGTCATGTAGGTTCTGGCCATCGTCACCCCTTGCTGATCCAGATTGGCCTTCAGCCGGAAAAACCGGTCGCGTACCGGCTCCACCGCAGACAGTCGTCCCTCGTTTTGCATCAATGCCGCAATCAAGGTAGTTTTGCCGCCGGGCGCAGCCGCCAGGTCCAGTACGGTTTCTTCTGGCTGTGGCGCCAAGGCAATCGGGGCAATCTGGCTCGACAGGTTCTGGATATAAATATGCCCGTCCCTGAACTGTACAGTTTCTGTCAGTGCCCGTTTCTGTGCCGGTGGCAAGGTAAAGGCAGCGGCATACCAGTCAACTGGCGTCAAATCAAAACCGGCAGCGCGAAGCGCGGCAACGGTCTCCTCGATATCCGCTTTCAATGTATTGATACGAAATGCAATCGCCTTTTCAGCGGCAAAGCTCTGCAACACACTTTCCAGTCTGTCGGCAGGGATTATCTGTTGGAGTTTTTCAAAAAACAGCTCAGGCAGGCGAGTGGTCATATGCTAAATAGAAGACAATTGTTTGCAATTTTGTTAGTTTACCAAGTGTGAGGCGGTTGCCATCGTGCCAAGGCAAAATAAATCATGAAAACCGCCATTATTCATTCGTTCATTTCCGGAGGGTTTACACCATGTTAAAAGAATTCAAAGAATTTGCCATGAAGGGCAATGTCGTTGACCTGGCCGTTGGTGTCATTATCGGTGCGGCATTTGGCGCCATCGTAAAATCGCTGGTGGACGACGTGATCATGCCCCCCATTGGTCTGATTCTTGGCAATGTAGACTTTTCCAATCTGTTCTTCGTGCTGAAAGAGGGCGCAAAAGCCGCGGGTCCTTACACCAGCCTGAAAGAAGCCGCAGAAGCAGGTGCCGTCGTGATCAAGTACGGTGTGTTTGTTAACGCTGTGGTCAACTTCCTGATTGTTGCGTTTTCTGTCTTCGTGATGATCAAACAGCTCAACCGCTTCAAGAAGGTCGAGGCTGAAACGCCCGCTGCGCCTGCAGAACCAACCGAAGAAGTCCTGTTGCTGCGCGAAATCCGTGACTCGCTAAAACGCTGATGTTCAACCGGCATGGAGACGAACTTCGCTGACCGTCTCCATGCCGTCAAAAGCCAATCGCAAATATCTGCTTGATTTATATAGAAACTTCACGTATAGTTCGCCCTTCTTGATCAATCGTTGATACAAGAAGGCCCATTAAGGGCAAAGCATCGTACCCTGACTTTTTTCCGCACCTTTTCTGGTCGCGTGTCAAATTGAGTTGGCCTTTAGAGCCGCTCTCTCGGTTAGCGTCGATGTCGTGCGCTAGCAGATTACTCTACACAAGAGATGTTCAAAATCGCTCATGACCAGGTTTAGTCACTTGGCCGTTGATGTGATGCTGCCCATTTTCAGCATTCGGATGCTGAGCGGGTGCCCTGCTTGCGTTTTAATTTTTCAAGCTTAGGAACCAAATATAATGACGGATCATCTGGATACCGCCGACAGCACCGTGCTGTTCTCTGATTTCAACCTGCACGCCCGCATCTTGCGTGGCCTGTCTGAAGCCGGTTACGAAGAACCAACCCCGATTCAAGCTGCTGCACTGCCTGTTCTGATGGGCGGTACAGATGTAATGGCTTCTGCATCTACTGGTACTGGCAAGACCGCAGCGTTCTTGCTGCCAATTTTGCAAAAAATTAACGAAACTGCTCGTCCAAACAACTACTTCGGCCCACGTGCCCTGGTATTGGTGCCAACCCGCGAACTGGCTACCCAGGTTGCTGACGCAGCGGTTCAATACGGCAAATTCATCCCACGTTTCAACGTGGTAACCATCGTGGGCGGCATGCCTTACCCAGTACAGAACCGTTTGCTGTCACGTCCGGTGGAAGTGCTGATTGCTACCCCTGGTCGTCTGCTGGATCACCTGTCACGTGGTCGCCTGGATCTGTCTCAAATGGAATTCCTGGTACTGGACGAAGCTGACCGCATGCTGGACATGGGCTTCATCGACGACGTAGAAGCGATTGCCCTGGCAACCCCAGCTACCCGTCAGACCGCTTTGTTCTCTGCAACGCTGGATGGCGCTGTGGGTACCCTGGCCGCCAAGCTGCTGCGTCAGCCTGAGCGTATCCAGATTGCACCTACCGCTGCTCACAAAGGCAAAATCGACCAGCGTCTGCATTACGCAGATGATCTGGCACACAAAGGCAAACTGCTGAGCCACCTGCTGGGTGATGACACCCTGCAACAGGCTATCGTGTTTACTGCAACCAAGCTGGATGCAGACGACCTGGCAGATCATCTGGTTCAGCAAGGCATGTCAGCCGCTGCACTGCACGGTGATATGCCTCAGCGTGAACGTAACCGTACCCTGACCCGTTTGCGTAACGGTCATGTACGTGTGCTGGTGGCTACCGATGTGGCTGCCCGTGGTATCGACGTGGACGGCATCACCCACGTGATCAACTACGATCTACCAAAAAATGCAGAAGATTATGTTCACCGTATCGGTCGTACCGGTCGTGCAGGTCGCAGTGGTACCGCTGTTTCTCTGGTATCCCCACGCGAACGTGGTCTGCTGTCCCGTATCGAACGTTTCATCGGCAACCGCATTTTCGCTGCAGTTGTACCTGGTCTGGAACCACGCATCAAGCCACAGCGTCCAGGTGGTCCTACTGGTGGTCGTCCTGCTGGTGCCGGTGGCCGTGGCCGTCCTCAAAACGCACAAGGCGGTCGCCGTCCAGGTGGCTGGGGTCGTGATCGTGACGTGTCTGGCGCACCGCGTCAGCAAGGTTACGGTGCAGAAGGCCAGCGCAGCAATGGTCCGCGTCCGGCATTTGGTGATCAGCAACCACGTGATGGTGGCGCACCACGCCGTTTTGCGGATTCAGGCAGCGAAGCCGGTCGTACCGAGTTTGCCCGTCCTCCACGCAAGCCACGTCCAGCAGGTGCTCAAGGCGGTTTCCGTGATGGTGGCAGCCGTGACAACCGTAGCCGTGAAGGTGCACCAGCCCGTCGTCGTTACGAAGACTAAGCTGGGCTCACCCCAACAAAAAACCCGCCTTGTGCGGGTTTTTTGTTATGTCGGCATGACAAGGCGGGCGAATTTCTTCAGTCTTTATCTAGCCGAATGGTCACTTCATCCAGAGACGTTAGTCCGTTCAGTACATCAAAGTCACTCATGACCTGATTTCTGCCTTTGCGCTTGGCGTGATATAAGGCCTGATCCGCTCTGGCAATGGTGTCTTTAATCTGCTCACCTCGCCGGTATTGAGTCACCCCGATCGAAATCGTTGTTTGTATAGGGGAGTCTTCCAGTACGATATGTGCTTCCGCAACCCGTTTGCAAAATCGCTGCACTGAGCTTTCTGCTTCGGATAACGAGGTTTTAGGCAAAATAACGGCAAATTCTTCACCACCATACCGAGACACAACATCCCTGTCTCGAAACTCTTCCAGCGCCAGTTGCGCTATTGTTTTCAAGACGACATCCCCCGCCGGGTGACCAAACTGGTCATTGATTTGCTTGAAATGATCCAGATCCATCAAGGCAAAACAGAGCGGATGCCGCATGGCTTCCGATCTTGCCTGTTCTTGCTCCATCCGGGTCCATAGCTGCCGTCGGTTATATAATCCCGTCAATTCATCCCTGAAAGCGAGACCCCGGGTTGCAATCAATGCTTTTTCCAGTTTGGATTTTGACGTGGCCAGCTTCTGTACTGCCTGAGAATGCGCCACTCTGGAATCAAAGCCTGCAATCAGGTATTGATTCAGGCGCTGGCCAATAAGCAGCATGGCTGCCATGCAGACCAGGCAGCCTATGCCTAACGTCATCAAGAATTCGTCATCACGCATCAGGAGCATGACCGACATGGGGAGCCAGATCATGGCGTTATATAAAGCTAATACGCCCCTGACGGCACTATAGATAATCGAGGTAATGGCAGATGCCATGCTCAGGAACATGCAAACTACCAGGATAGAGGTCGTAGATGCATCTGTCAGCATCACGAGCATGCTGCCAGCCGTCATGCTGATACTGCACAGGCTGGCATGAAAGTATTTCAGGCTTAACCACTGTGAATGCGCTTTTTCTTCGGGCTTGCAAAGGGTAAACCGCCGGTTGGTGATCAAGCCAAACAGCCACGACAAGAATAGTGCGCTGATCCAGTAGCTCAACAAGTCGTGAGCCAAATCATGCCAAAGCAGTCTCGCCACCAGCACATAACCGACAGGCTCCAGAAAAATCAGGCTGGCACTCATGTCATACATGTGCTTGACCTGATCCGTGCGTGTGCCATGCAGGCTGTCGGTGGAAGAGGGAGTCGGGCGGATATTCACAAACGGTACCAGGCGAACGGCGTTATCATGAATGCGTAATGTCTGCTAGCCAGCGCTGGCCTTCTGGCCACTCACCTAACCCGCTTGCCGTATTGATGTGGCCATAGGGCCCCAGCTTTTTAAATGTACTCCCCCAGTGGTTTGCCATTTGTTCCGCACGCTCCAGTTTGCAGTAGGGGTCGTCACTACTGGCGACCAGGATGCTCTGAAAAGGGAGGCGTGTTTGCGGGAGTGGCGCATAGCCCTGGATAGCGGGGATGAAATCTGGCGCTTCCGTATCCGGTGGCGCAACCAATAACGCGCCATCTACTTTGGCCAGTGTTTCGGCGGAAACGCTTCTGGCCCAGAATGCAATGGTGCTGCAGCCAAGACTATGCGCAACCAGCACGACCCGATCATTTATCTGCCTGATCGCATCATCCAACCCTTGCACCCATTGCGTCATGACTGGAAACTCCCAATCATGCTGTTTTACACGGGTCCCGGCATACAGCTTTTCCCACCGGGTTTGCCAATGATCAGGGTCGGAGTTTAAATATCCGGGGACAATAATCACCTTGCTCAATGTATATATCCTCAAAGCATTCGACTAAAATACTTGGTTTATATCTTGATGCTGCATGATTTTGATCAAATCAAACGAGTACATTATCATAAAAATGGCAGACGTGCTTTTTATTTGTTTTCAAAATTAATTAAACCGCAAGTAATTCATCCTACTGTCAAAAAGAGACCGGCATGCTGCACAAATTATTGATTTCACTATCTTTACTGGACGTTTTGGCCGTCATCTGGTTTTTTGTTTGCTGGATTGGCTATAGCTGGTTGGCCGATCGTGCACCCATTGCGCGGCATGGCCTGATTGGTGCATCCCACACTCATCGACTGGCTTGGGCGAAATCCGTCATGCGCAGAGGCCTGCACGTCGCAGATGCCGCGCTCGTCGGTAATCTGATGCATAGTGTCTCGTTTTACGCGTCGACCACCATCTATGTGCTGGCAGGTTTGCTTGCATTAATGGGTACTGTAGATAAAGTCATGTCTTTTGCTGCCGATCTACCATTCATGCATGAAGCCAGCAGAGAGCTATGGGAATTAAAACTGCTGCTCCTCGTATCGGTTTTTGTGGTGGCCTATTTCAAATTCACTTGGTCACTCCGCCAATTCAACTTCTTTTCCATTTTGCTAGGCGCTACGCCGCCAACAGATACGCCGATTGCTCAATCTGACCGTTATGCAGAGCGGTTGGCCAAACTCAATAGTTATGCGGGTGATGAATTCAACAGCGGCATCCGTGCCTATTATTTTGGATTGGCAGCCATTGCATGGTTCATTCAGCCCGCGGCCGTCTTTCTGACAACGTCGCTGGTGGTCTTTGTGCTCTATCGCAGAGACTTTGCTTCGCCAGCGCTGGATGCCATGCGGGAATGATCATGGTCACAAATTCCATACAGACACTCGCAGCGAACGCACTGAAAGAGCGCAATCCCGATCAAAAAGCTGCGTTGACGCAAGCCCTGTGGGTCCAATGGCAAGATGCCAAACTAGAAATTAGTGATAATGCAATAGAGCACATTGAATGTGCCGGTCTACCCAGCGGGCTCGTGCTTGTCCCGCCGGATCAGGTGCCAAGACGCCGGCTTGGTTCCGTGCAGGGGTGTGCCGCCATGTTGCATGCTGTTGCCCATATTGAATTCAATGCCATCAACCTTGCCCTGGATGTCGTCTGCCGATTCCCGGGTATGCCCACCGCGTTTTATAACGATTGGCTGCGGGTCGCCAAAGAAGAAGCAGAGCATTTTTTGCTGGTACGCACCAGATTAAGAGAACTTGGTTTCGATTACGGTGATTTCCCCGCCCATAACGGGCTCTGGGAGATGGCCAGAAAAACCACGCACGATCTCCTGGCCCGGATGGCCATGGTCCCGAGGATGCTGGAGGCAAGGGGGCTGGATGTGACGCCCGGACTACAGGCCCGTTTGCTTGCCGCAGGCGAGCAGCAAGGAGCCGCCCTGCTGGATATTATCTTCCGGGATGAAGTGGGGCATGTCACCGTTGGTAATCACTGGTTCCGATGGTTGTGCAAAGAGCGTGGCCTGGATCCTGTCGACACATTCCGTGCCATGTTGCCGCAGTTTGATGCCCCCAGACATAAAGGGGAGATGAACAAAGAGGCCCGCAGTAAAGCCGGATTTACAGAAGAAGAAATGCTCGTTTTGACGGAATACGCTAATACCTGAAAGGGCCGTGCATGCATTTGCCTGATAGGTTTAAAATCCCTGTAAAATAATTTCCCAATATAAACAGGGGTTTATTGTGAATTTTGGGTGAATTTGCAGAAGATGTCGTCAAAAGGAGTTGACGGTTGTGGAGATGGTGCGTATAGTTCGCATCTCTGCTGCTGACGCAGACGACGAAACGAAGCGATTAATCGCTGAGTTTACGAAAGTTTGAAGTTGGTTGCAACTGCTCTTTAACAAACGAACAACCGATAAGTGTGAGTGCTTGTTTCGGACAAAGACCTTCGGGTCTGCAAAGAAATAAGTGCTTACACAGTCAAGAAAAGA
>NZ_AQXU01000015.1 GCF_000376945.1 Leeia oryzae DSM 17879 | reverse complement strand
CGGGAACTGGGTCAGGCCGTTCTTGGTTTGTTCTTCCAGGGTCATTGGCATGTCGGATGCGCCAAAGTCCACGGTTTTAGCCGTAATCTGCTTGATGCCGCCACCAGAGCCGATGGCCTGGTAGTTCAGACCCACTGCAGTTTTGGTCTTGTAGGCGTCAGCCCATTTGGCGTAGATCGGATACGGGAAGGTAGCACCAGCGCCAGTGATGTCGGCAGCGAATGCAACATTGCACAAGGCAGAAGCTACAGCAGCACCTGCGATCACCAGCTGGAATGAACGACTCTTGATAGACATTTTTAAACCTCAATAATATACAGGATGAAAGTCACTACTTTATCCATGTCATGCTTTGTTTATTCTGCAAACCCGGAAATTTCCGGCTGTAACTGTTTCGCATCTGCAAAAGATTTTATGATTCACGCAGATATAGTTATCAGCCACTTTAATTTCTATTAGCCAAAACGACCCGTAATATAGTCTTCAGTTTGTTTCTTTTTAGGTTTGGTAAAGATATTGTCGGTCTGATCAAATTCGATCATTTCACCCAAATACATATAGGCTGTGTAATTTGAAACACGCGCTGCCTGCTGCATATTGTGAGTAACGACCAGAATCGTGACGCGCGACTGAAGTTCGGTCATCAATTCTTCAATGCTAGCGGTTGCAATTGGATCCAGCGCTGAGGTTGGCTCGTCGAACAATAGCAACTCAGGATCGGTAGCCAGAGCACGTGCAATACAGAGACGCTGCTGCTGACCACCGGACAGATTCGATGCCATGTTGTTCAGGCGATGTTTGACTTCGTCCCACAAAGCAGCACCACGCAGTGACTCCTCGACTTTGTCATCGATAAGCGCTTTGTTCTTTACGCCACGAATACGCAGGCCATACGCGACGTTTTCATAAATTGAGCGCGGGAATGGGTTTGGCTTCTGAAATACCATGCCGATTCTCATGCGTACTTCAATCGGATCAATCTTGTTATCCAGAATATTCACTTGATCAGGCAGCAGATTGATTTCGCCTTCATAGCGATTATTTGGATATAAATCATGCATCCGGTTAAAGCAGCGCAAGAATGTAGACTTGCCACATCCAGATGGCCCAATAAGTGCTGTAACCTTGTTGGTATAAACCGGCAAGCTTACGTTTTTCAAGGCATGAAAGTTTCCATAATAGAAGTTTAAGTTCTTTGCTTCTGCTTTAACATGAACTTCAGATGCCTGATCGGGTAATGACATATTCATGGAATCAATTACTTTCATAATTCTTAATCACTATACAAATTCTGCGCATTTAGAAAATGCCAGATATCTGGGCTGGCAAGCGTATTTTGGTCTGTCAGCTGTTCGCAAAAGCCGGTTTTACATCGAACGACCATCGCCTTGTACATCCGCATTTACAGACTTGCATCGAAATCAGTTTGGTTGCGTTGGCGCGACCGATGCTGGCGGGCTGGCAATGCAACCAAGGGGCTACAGGACAGGCAGCTGGAAATGATGATGGCGCCAGTCACTTTTAATGCACTGACGCCATCATATAGAGGAAAAATTACAGAAATGTGACAAGTCTGAAATAATTCAGACCTGCTTTTACATCGATCAGAAACGCCTCAGGACGCAGCCGCGGCAACGATCTCTGCAAGCTGGTGAACGTACTTGTTTACCATAGATTCATCTTTGGCTTCGACCATGACACGAATCACCGGTTCTGTTCCGCTTGGCCTCAGTAACACCCTGCCGGCTTGACCAAGTGCCAATTCGGTTTGCTCAATGGCATTAAGGATTTCAGGGCTTTGCTTGAAGTCAAACCCCTTGGTAATTTTCACATTGATCATTTTCTGGGGGAATAGCGCAACTTCTGCCGCATATTCAGACAGACTGCGGCCCGATGAAATAAGAGCCTCAAGTACCTGCAGGGCAGACACAATGCCATCGCCAGTCGAGTGCTTGTCCAGACACAGCAAATGCCCTGAACTCTCGCCGCCCAGCTGCCAATCCTTCTCAAGAAGCTGTTCCAGCACATAGCGGTCCCCCACCTTGGCACGGCTAAAAGGAATATTCTTTTCTGTCAGCGCCACTTCAATGGCCATGTTTGTCATCAGTGTACCGACAACACCACCTTTGAGCAGGCCTCGTCTGGCGCGAGAAATGGCCATCAGGTACATGAGCTGGTCACCATCATAGGCATGCCCAGCACTATCCACCATGATCAGACGGTCTCCATCACCGTCCAGTGCAATACCGATATCTGCGCCATGTTCCAACACGGCCTGCACCAATGCCTTGGTGTCTGTCGCTCCATAACCATCGTTGATATTGGTCCCGTTAGGCTGGTTGCCGATGGCAACCACGTCTGCTCCCAGCTCATGAAAGACACTGGGCGCCACTTGGTATGTCGCACCATGAGCGCAATCCACCACCAGTTTCAGGTCTTTCAGGTCAAGATCATTCGGGAAACTGCTCTTGCAAAATTCGATGTACCGCCCTTGGGCATCACCAAGGCGCTTGGCCTTGCCCAGCTGTTCAGAGGCTACCACGCACACCTCTTCATCCAGCAAGGCCTCAATGGCGAGCTCGGTTTCGTCAGGCAGCTTCCAGCCACCAGGCCCGAAGAACTTGATCCCATTGTCTTCAAACGGGTTATGAGACGCACTGATAACAACACCGGCATGCAGCCGCAATGCACGTACCAGATAAGCAATGCCAGGCGTGGGTAGCGGACCGACCAGATAGACATCAACACCTGCTGCCGTCAAACCGGCTTGCAAAGCGGACTCCAGCATATAACCGGAAATACGAGTGTCCTTCCCGATAACCACCGCAGGCCTCTCGCCACTGGAATGTCGACTATTCATGGCAGAAAATACTTTGCCGGCAGCGTACCCCAATCGCAAGGCAAACTCAGGGGTAATCGGAAACTCGCCTACTTTCCCACGTACACCGTCTGTTCCAAAATATTTCCGACTCATTGCAAAGACTCCCATACCTTAATTGCACTTGCGGTTGCCGCAACATCGTGAACGCGCACAATATGCGCCCCTTTACTGATGCCGACCAATGCCGCCGCAATACTAGAAAATACACGTTGATCCACCGGCTCGCCAGTGATTGCCCCTAACATCGATTTTCTCGACAAACCGATCAATACAGGCATCTCATGGGCCGTAAATACTGGCAAGTGCCGCATCAGCTCGACATTATGCTCAAGAGACTTTCCAAAACCAAACCCGGGATCCAGCCATATCCGTTCTACATCTACCCCAGCCAGTTTCAGCACTTCAACGCGTGACATCAAATAACGGTCTACTTCGGCCACAACATCCTGATAGACAGGTGCTTGCTGCATTGTCTGAGGCGTTCCTTGCTTGTGCATCAAGCAAATGGTAGCTAAGCTCCCGGCAACCGCCTCGATTGCCCCCGGGGCCTCCAGCGCATTCACATCATTAATCAGGTCCACCCCAGCGGCAATGGCAGCACTCATCACCTCAGGTTTATAGGTATCAACAGAAAGAGCTACCCCATCATCTTTCAGGGCTTCGATAACTGGAATGACCCTGTCCAGCTCTTCATCCACTGACACCTCTGCAGCACCGGGCCGGGTAGACTCCCCCCCAATATCCAGAATGTGTGCGCCAGCCTCAATCAACTGCCGTGCATGCTGAATGGCAAGCTCGCGGGAATGATACTTTCCGCCATCAGAAAATGAATCCGGCGTAACATTTACAATCCCCATGATCAGCGCGTGATTACCATCGTATGAAAAGCGCCCGCATCGAAATGGTCGTTTCATCTAAATATCCTTGGTATCAAATGAAAAACGCACTGACCACCAAATGATCAATGCGTTTTGATATGGAACACCTACTGCTTACCAACAAATCGCATCAAATGCCTTCTGCGGGTTTGTTGGTAGCCTCCGGTGTGACTGCTGGCGGCGGAACATCGCCCCCACCAGACTTAGTACTAGAAGGTGGATGCGGCGGACGGACCGTACGTCCTTGCATGATGTCTTCAATCTGGTCGGCATCAATGGTTTCAAACTCCAACAAGGCCGCAGTCATTGCTTCGATCTTGTCACGATTTTCTTCGATCATCTTGCGGGCAAGGTTATATTGCTCGGTGATGATCCGATGAATTTCACTATCCACTTTTTGCATGGTGGATTCGGACAAATTCTTGTGCGTTGTGACTGACCGTCCCAGGAACACCTCACCATCATTCTCGCCATAAACCATAGGACCCAGCACATCCGACATACCCCATTCGGTTACCATCCGGCGTGCCATACTGGTAGCACGCTCGATATCATTGGAGGCGCCATTAGTCATCTGCCCCATGAACACTTCTTCGGCAATCCGGCCACCAAACAACATGGCGATCTGTTGCAAAAGATAATCACGGTTATAACTGTAGCGGTCTTGCGTCGGCAATGACATGGTCACACCCAATGCTCTACCGCGTGGAATGATTGTCACTTTATGAACCGGGTCGCACTTGGGCAACAGATAACCAAGAATGGCATGGCCGGACTCATGATAAGCGGTGTTTTTCTTCTCTTCTTCATCCATCACCATGCTGCGGCGCTCTGCACCCATGATGATTTTGTCTTTGGCGCGTTCAAAGTCATCCATATCGACCAAACGCTTGTTACCACGTGCCGCAAACAAGGCAGCTTCGTTCACCAAGTTAGCCAGATCGGCACCTGAAAAACCCGGTGTGCCACGGGCGATAATATCTGCCTTGACATCGTTAGACAGCGGTACTTTGCGCATGTGCACATTCAGGATCTGCTCACGACCGCGAATATCCGGTAGCGGCACAACCACTTGACGATCAAAACGGCCGGGACGCAGCAAAGCCGGGTCCAGAACATCTGGACGGTTAGTCGCGGCGATCACGATCACGCCGGTAGTACCTTCAAAACCGTCCATTTCAACCAGCATCTGGTTCAGTGTTTGCTCCCGCTCGTCATTACCACCACCCAGACCTGCTCCACGCTGGCGACCAACGGCATCAATCTCGTCAATAAAGATGATGCATGGGGCATTTTTCTTGGCGTTCTCAAACATGTCACGGACACGAGCCGCACCTACACCCACAAACATCTCGACGAAATCAGAACCCGAAATGGAGAAAAATGGTACTTTTGCCTCGCCCGCAATGGCTTTGGCCAGCAAGGTCTTACCCGTACCTGGACTACCTACCATCAGGACGCCACGTGGAATATGACCGCCCAGACGCTGGAACTTTGTTGGGTCACGCAAGAAATCAACCAGTTCAGTGACTTCTTCTTTGGCTTCATCACACCCGGCAACATCGGCAAAGGTGATGGAGTTTGTGCTTTCATCGAGCATTCTCGCCCGGCTCTTGCCGAAAGAGAAAGCGCCCCCCTTGCCACCACCTTGCATCTGGCGCATGACATAAATCCAGACACCGATAAACAGTAGCATAGGTGCCCAGTTAATCAGCAAGGTCATCAACAAGGAACGTTCTTCAGGCTTAACCTTGAAGTTAACTTTGTATTTGTCCAGGTCATCAATCAGACGGAAGTCGAAGGGCGCATTGGTTTTGAACTCGGTGCCATCTACGCGCTTGCCTTGAATGGTCTGGCCTTCGAAAGGACTACCCTCGATGACGGCGGACTGAATCTGCCCTGAACGCACATCTCTCAGAAAGGTCGAGTAATCAATCTGACCACGGTCGGCCTGCGAACGACTGAATGTATTAAATACAGTCATCAGCACAACACCGATAACCACCCAGATAAGGATATTCTTTCCTAAATTATTCAAGGCTGCTTCCTTTTACACCCGAATCCACATTATTCATTGTATATGGACGCTTGGTGTTCGCCAAAGTTCATGCCAATACGGCATTATGTATTATCGTCCGCCGGATCAGAATTTGCCAGACAGCTTTTACCCAGCAAATACACTTCCGTACTTTTGTCCCGAGATGCCTTGGGTTTGCGCGTCAGCACCTGCTTGAAGTGTTGCTTCATCAAGTCGATAAACTCATTATAGCCAGAACCCTGAAACACTTTAACCACAAAGTGGCCGCCGGGTTTGAGCCATTTCGCACAAAAATCCAGTGCTAGCTCGTTCAGGTACAGGCTACGCGCCTGATCAGTCGTGCGGTTCCCTGTTAAGTTGGGGGCAATATCACAAATTACAAGGTCTACTTTTCTGCCTGCGAGACGTTTTTCTAACTCGGCAAGCACAGCATCTTCACGAAAGTCACCCAGGATAAAATCGACGCGATGGATGGGGTCCATCGGCAGCAGATCAAGCGCAAACAAACGCCCCTCTTCCCCCACCAGGTCTTTGGCTACCTGCGACCAGCTCCCGGGGGTTGAGCCAAGATCGACGACCGTCATTCCGCGACGAAACAGTTGGTCTTTTTCGTGAATTTCAAGTAACTTGAAAGCCGCTCGAGAACGATATCCCTTCGCTTGGGCCTGTTGCACCCAATGATCATTGATATGCTGATGAACCCACGCCTTGCTGGTCTTGTTTTGCGCCATACTTTAGAATACCGGTTTGAAAGGTTGAAACTACTATGAAACTTGAACTTACACCAACTGAGCGCCGTTCGCTACGTGCGGCTGCCCACGGATTAAACCCTGTTGTTTTGATTGGACAAAACGGACTTTCTGACGCGGTGATTCGCGAAATCGCGATCAATCTGGATGCACATGAACTGATCAAAATCCGCGTGTTCTCAGATGAACGCGCGGTTCGCGAAGAGATCATGAACGAGGTATGTGAACAGCTGGATGCTGCACCTGTGCAACATATCGGCAAGCTGCTGGTCATTTATCGTCCGCATCCGGAACAACCACGCATTTCACTGACGAAACAGAATATCGTTCGTGCTTCTGCACCGGGTAAAGCAGCAACAGCAAAACTTAAAAGCAGCAAAAGCAAGTAACACTGGGGTTACAGTGTCGTTAAGACATCCTTGCTTCGATGCTTGGGCTTAGCGGCGCTGTACGACCAGGACAATCCCCAGGATACACTGCAGCAGATACAACAACATTCCCAGACCGTGCCATGCTGCAAACGCAGCATGAACACCCACCATGCCCAACAGCCTGGGTAAACCGATCCAGATAGCGATGGCAAACAGCCACATCAGTAGCAATATCCAGAATGGCAGGGTCTGAAGCGAGCGGAACCCTAAGGCCCACAGCTGATGGAACAGCAAGAAAACCCCGAGTACCATGCCGGTAAATGACGCGGCAGGAAACAAATGCTGAGCAAACAAAGGGCCCACACCACGATCATGCCACATCGTCCAGCTCATGAAAGCTGCGATAAAAATCAGGGCACCGATCCAGACGGTTTCAGCAACTTTGCGGGCAGATTCCATGCGTTCCTCTGTGTCAATTCCTAAATTAAACTCAGATGTACATTACATCCAGCACTTCATACTCGCGAATACCGCCTGGTGCCTGAACCTCAGCCACGTCGCCAGCAAACTTGCCAATCAAGGCTCTAGCAATCGGGCTGGAAACAGAGATTTTGCCCAACTTGATATCAGCCTCATCATCGCCGACGATCTGGTATTTTACCTGATCGCCAGTTTCCAGATCTTCCAGCTCCACGGTCGCCCCAAACACACAGCGCCCTTCGGCATCCAGCGTGGCTGGATCAATGATGGTTGCCACTGACAGTTTGCTCTCAATTTCCATGATCCGGCCTTCAACAAAGGCCTGACGCTCTTTGGCAGCATCATACTCGGCATTTTCAGACAAATCGCCTTGCGCCCTGGCTTCTGAAATTGCCTGAATCACGGATGGACGCTCAACTGATTTCAAACGTTGCAACTCAGCTTTCAGCAATTCTGCGCCATGCACAGTCAATGGAACCTTTTGCATTTGACTCTAACTCCTAAATATTGCAGCTGCAGACAAGAGCTTGTGCTTAAGTCATCAGTACAAAAGCACAAACCGCCGTAACTGAGACGGCGGCTTGCGTGTTGTCCGCATGCGGATAATTGAGAGATTTTAGCTGGTTTAGCTTCTCTCAGGTACTAATTTTTTATTAAACCAGATCTTTCAATCGCTCATGCAGACCTTGTACCGAATAAACCTGCAATTCGGCCATATGCTGCATGCCGATTGCAGCCGCTTTGGCTTCTGGCATGGTGGTGTAATAGGTCACTTTGCCCTGCAACGCACTCTGACGAATCGCAAAAGAATCGCGAATTGCCTGCTTGCGCTCTTCAACTGTGTTAATGATCATAGCAACTTCGCCGTTTTTGATCATATCCACAATATGCGGACGACCTTCCATGACCTTGTTCACCGTTGTCACAGGCAAACCTGCATCACGGATGAATGTTGCTGTCCCTTTTGTCGCCAACAGGTTAAAGCCAACATCCAAGAGCATCCGAGCTACCTCTACCGCTGCAGGCTTGTCATTTTGCCGCACTGAAATAAAGATATTGCCAGACTTTGGCAGTTTCACCCCGGCAGCCAGTTGCGACTTCACAAATGCCTCGGCAAACGTTTCGCCTACGCCCATCACTTCACCTGTTGACTTCATCTCAGGCCCAAGGATCACATCTACACCCGGGAATTTAATGAACGGGAAGACCGCCTCTTTGACCGAGTAATATGAAGGAACAACCTCACCCTTGATGCCCTGAGACTTCAAGGATTGGCCCGCCATTGCCCTGGCTGCAATCTTAGCCAAAGGCAGGCTGGTCGCCTTGGAGACAAACGGCACGGTGCGGGACGCGCGCGGATTGACTTCCAGCACGTACACAACCGCTTCCTCGCCCTTGCCTTGAATGGCGAACTGCACGTTCATCAAACCCACCACGTTTAGCGCCTTGGCCATGGCAACGGTCTGGCGACGCAGTTCGTCCTGAATTTCCTGAGGCAGACTGTATGGCGGCAATGAACATGCTGAATCACCAGAGTGCACCCCGGCCATTTCAATGTGTTCCATGATGCCGCCAATCAGCACCTCTTCTCCGTCACAGATCGCATCCACGTCTACTTCGGTCGCATCGTTCAGGAAGCGGTCCAGCAGCACAGGGCTGTCGTTGGATACCTTAACCGCTTCACGCATGTAGCGCTCCAGATCCGATTGCTCGTGCACGATTTCCATTGCGCGGCCACCCAGCACATAGGAAGGACGAACCACCAGTGGGTAACCGATTTCGTTAGCCAGTACGATCGCATCCGGCGCAGTACGGGCAGTACGGTTTGGCGGTTGCTTCAGGCCCAGATCATTCAATAGCTTCTGGAAACGTTCGCGGTCTTCTGCTGCATCAATCATGTCTGGAGTAGTACCAATAATAGGCACACCATTCATTTCAAGTGCTCGCGCCAGTTTCAGCGGTGTTTGGCCACCGTACTGAACGATGACGCCAACCGGCTTCTCAACTGCAACCACTTCCAGCACGTCTTCCAGTGTCAGCGGCTCAAAATACAGGCGGTCTGATGTGTCGTAATCAGTTGAAACCGTTTCAGGGTTACAGTTAACCATGATGGTTTCGTAACCGTCTTCACGCATGGCCAGCGCTGCGTGCACACAGCAATAATCAAACTCGATACCCTGACCAATACGGTTTGGACCACCACCCAACACCATGATTTTCTTGTTGTTGGTTGGCTGAGCTTCACATTCTTCTTCATAGGTAGAATACATGTAAGCCGTATTGGTAGAGAACTCGGCAGCACAAGTATCAACACGCTTGTACACAGGACGCACACCCAGTGCATGACGCGCCTTGCGTACGGCATTCTGGTCCGTTCCGAGCAATGTACCCAGGCGGCGGTCAGAAAAGCCTTTGCGCTTCAGCTGGCGAAGTGCATTTGCATCCAGGCTATCCAGGGATTTGCCACGCAAAGCATTTTCATCTTTGATCAGATCTTCGATCTGCACCAGGAACCAGCGATCGATCGAGGTAAGATTGAATACCTCTTCCACACTCATGCCGATACGGAAGGCATCTGCAACGTACCAGATACGCTCTGCGCCCGGCTCTGCAATTTCCTGCTCGATCACGTCACGGTCTGTTGTTTTTTCATCCAGGCCAGACATGCCGGTTTCCAGACCACGCAATGCTTTTTGCAAGGATTCTTGCCAGGTACGGCCCATGGCCATGACTTCACCGACAGACTTCATCTGGGTGGTCAAACGACTATTCGCTTGCGGGAATTTTTCAAATGCAAAACGAGGAATCTTGGTTACAACGTAGTCGATGGTTGGCTCGAATGACGCTGGTGTCTTGCCACCGGTAATGTCATTTTTCAGCTCATCCAATGTGTAACCGACAGCCAGCTTCGCGGCAATTTTTGCAATCGGGAAGCCTGTTGCCTTGGAAGCAAGTGCGGAAGAACGCGATACACGCGGGTTCATCTCGATGACAACCATACGACCATCTTTTGGATTGATCGAGAACTGAACGTTAGAGCCACCTGTATCCACACCAATTTCACGCAAGACCGCCAGAGAGGCATTCCGCAGCAGTTGGTACTCACGATCAGTCAAGGTTTGTGCTGGTGCTACGGTGATGGAATCGCCCGTATGCACACCCATCGGGTCAAAGTTTTCGATGGAACACACAATAATACAGTTGTCCTTTTTGTCACGGACAACCTCCATCTCGTATTCTTTCCAGCCCAGCAGAGATTCTTCAATCAGCAATTCATTGGTAGGAGAAAGATCCAGGCCACGGGTACAGATTTCAACGAACTCTTCGATGTTGTAGGCAATACCGCCACCCGTCCCCCCCATCGTGAACGATGGACGGATAATGACCGGGAACCCAACCTGCTGCTGGACTTTCATAGCCTCTTCAAGCGAATGCGCAATACCTGACCTGGCTGAACCCAGACCAATCTTGGTCATCGCGTCTTTGAATTTGAGACGGTCTTCAGCTTTATCAATGGCTTCTGGCGTTGCACCAATCAGCTCTACATTGTATTTATCCAGAACACCGTTATGCCACAGGTCCAGCGCGCAGTTCAGCGCAGTCTGACCGCCCATGGTTGGCAAGATGGCATCAGGACGCTCTTTCTCGATGATCTTTTCGACGATTTGCCAGGTAATTGGCTCGATATATGTCACATCAGCCAGATTCGGGTCTGTCATGATGGTCGCTGGGTTAGAGTTCACCAGAATAACGGTGTACCCTTCTTCTTTCAGAGCTTTACATGCTTGCGCACCAGAATAGTCAAACTCGCAAGCTTGACCGATAATGATCGGGCCTGCGCCAATAATTAGAATTCGTTGTATGTCTGTCCGTTTAGGCATGCTTACTCACTCGTCGATTGTGTCGATGTCTATTTAACTAAAACTTATTTTCAAAACTTTATTGAGCCGCGCAAAAAAACCCGACTCAACAGAAATTCAATGCAATGTTGCGGTGGCCAGCTTGCCACCAAACCCAAAAAAGATGGCGCCAACACCCGCATTCAGGGCGGCACACAATCTATATCTGCGGCGAAAATGCTCGGCCAGTCGTGCACCGGCCAGAATAAGTGTCGTGAGATAAATCACGCTGCCAATCTGAATGGCCCCCCCCAGTATCAGGAACGTCAGTGCTGGGTGCGGATAGGTGCGATCCACGAACTGCAAGAAGAATGACAGTAAAAACAAAATGGCCTTGGGGTTCAAGAGACTGATCACCAATGCTCTCTTGAATGGCGAATCCGCTGTAAGCTCTGACTTTTCAGTCTCGCTTGCGCTCGCAGGGCTACTCTTGCCGTTATCTTTCCATAAGGCCAATGCAGCTTGGAACATATTCCAGCCAATCCAGACCAGATAAAGCGCACCGGCATATTTCAGCACAAAGAATAAAACCGGCAATGTTGACAGTACGGTGGCAGCTCCAAGCGAGGTCAGTGTAATGAGTACCGTATCTCCGACAAAGATGCCCATCGCCCCAGCAAAGCCGGCCTTCTCACCTCGCCTGGCTGCCACAGACAATACATACAATGAGTTGGGTCCAGGCAGCAAAATGATAAACACAACACCTAACAGGTAAGTTGGCAAATCAGTTACACCGTACATGGACACCTCCTCTTTGAA
Organism: Leeia oryzae DSM 17879; assembly: GCF_000376945.1. Taxonomy (GTDB): domain Bacteria; phylum Pseudomonadota; class Gammaproteobacteria; order Burkholderiales; family Leeiaceae; genus Leeia; species Leeia oryzae. Next base: position 117,088 of record NZ_AQXU01000015.1, on the reverse strand, counting down.
TATGTCTGCTTACTTGCGTGCTGCCATCTGCTTGATAAACCGGTCAAACAAATACGCAACATCATGCGGACCCGGACTTGCTTCTGGATGCCCTTGGAACGAGAACGCGGGCACATCAGTCCGCTCAATGCCTTGCAGAGAGCCATCAAACAGCGAGGCATGCGTGGCTCTCAAATTTGCTGGCAACGTTGCTGCGTCCACTGCAAAACCGTGGTTTTGACTGGTAATCAGTACTTGTTTGCTATCCAGATCTTGTACAGGATGGTTGGCGCCATGGTGGCCAAACTTCATTTTTACCGTTTTGGCACCAGATGCCAGTGCCAGCAACTGGTGACCCAGACAAATCCCAAAGACAGGGATGCCGGTTGTCAGCAATTTGGAAATGGCTGAAATGGCATAGTCGCAAGGTTCTGGATCTCCTGGGCCATTGCTCAGGAAAATGCCATCTGGCTGGTACGACAACGCTTCTTCAGCTGTTGCCGTGGCAGGCAAGACAGTTACCTTACAGCCACGGTGAGCCAGCATGCGCAAGATGTTTCTTTTCACGCCGTAGTCAAAGGCCACCACATGGTAAGCACTGTTTGCTTGCTCGGCAAAACCGGTGCCAAGCTGCCACTCGCCTTGCGTCCACTCATATGAGGACTTGGTTGTCACCACCTTCGCTAGATCCAGTCCTGCCATGGATGGTGCCGAACGTGCCAGCTCTACCGCTTTGGCCTCATCGATATCGCCAGCCATGATCACGCCGTTTTGCGCACCCTTTTCACGCAGGATACGCGTCAGCTTACGGGTATCGATATCAGCGATGGCAACAACGTTATTTGCTTTCAGGTAATCACCCAATGACTGCTCTGACCGCCAGTTTGATACGGTCAACGGCAGATCACGTATCACCAGGCCTGCAGCATAAACACCATCAGACTCACAGTCTTCCGCGTTAACACCGACATTACCAATATGGGGATACGTTAAAGTAACTATTTGTTTGGTGTATGATGGGTCTGTCAGAATTTCCTGATACCCGGTCAATGCGGTATTGAATACCACCTCACCTACGGTCACGCCTGCGCTACCGATAGCGGCGCCGCGAAACACCGTCCCGTCGGCAAGTGCGAGAATGGCGGGCTGATGTTGTGACACTGGTTGCTCCTTATCCTGACGTTTACAAAACCTGCCAGTCAGCTTTGCTAGGCCTGGCTGCGAGATAGTCAACCGGCACTGGCAGGTGAAAAAGGCTGAAAAGGATGTATTTCCGCCTCTACTTATGGAAACGGGACAGGCCCTAGGCCTATCCCGTCGATGTGCTTTTCAAACCTTGATATTATAGCGCAAACTGCATTTCTCTTCAATCAACTATGCGCCGTAAAAGAGATAAATAACGTGCCACAGGACTGCAAGCCCCTCAATGACTCAGCGGAAAACCGATTGGAAACCTGGCGACAGGTAGACTGGTCAAATCTAGACAGCATATTCCATTTGCTAAGCCAGGCATTAGCCATGGACACACAAGTAAGTAGTGGCAGACAAACTCAGGAAGTCCACCCGGTGCTGTTGTCCCACATTGAGACTTTCCAGCCTGCGGCAGTACTGGTACCACTGTACTGGCGCCCTACAGGACTGAGTCTGATACTCACCAAACGGCTTTTCTCATTAAGAACACACCCGGGTCAAATCAGTTTCCCTGGCGGTAAGCAAGACGAGACGGACGTATCACTTGCAGCCACTGCATTGAGAGAAGCAGAAGAAGAAATCGGCATACCGGCCACACACGCCACCATTATTGGTGAATTGACGCCCATTTTGACGGTGAGCGGCTATCAGGTACATCCACAAATCGGACTAATTACCAAACCGTTTGCCATACAGCCGCAGACAACTGAAGTGGCAGAGGTTTTTGAATTACCGTTGTATTATCTGCTCAACCCGGCACACCACACTTTTGAATATATCGAACGTAAAGGAATGAGAGTTCGGGTCAGGGTTATTACCTATGGCAGTCACTACATCTGGGGAGCCACTGCAAGCATGCTCCATGAGCTGGCCAGTCGCCTGCTTGCAGCAAAGTCGCTTGGGGACCTCTGAAAACAGCGGAAAGATCTAAACGGTGACTTCGCCCACATCCGGGCCCCAAGTGGCTTGATCAGCCCCTTCAGTCAAAGCGGCCACTTCATTTCTTGCAGACAAGAAATCCATGTCTTCTGAAAGTTTGCGCCAGCTTAAAGGATGAGGCTCACCATGCAATCTGGCCATTCTGGATAAAGCCACCGGATCGACCGGCCACTTCAGCCGCTCTAGCAGCCTATCCGCTTCTTCCGGCCTGTTGGTTGCCAGCACTATGTCACACCCTGCTTGCAAGGCAGCCTTGGCACGCTCCTCGATAGTCTCACCCGCAAAGGCTGCGCCATTCATATCCAGCGCATCACTGATGATCACCCCGTCAAAACCCAGTTTTTGGCGTAAAACGTTCTTTAGCCACACACTGGAGAATCCGGCCGGTTTTTCATCAACCTGATCATAAATGACATGTGCCGGCATAATGGCACTTAATCCATGCTGGGCCAGGCGCCGAAACGGGATCATGTCCTGTCGCCAGAGCAAGTCCGCTGCCCGGTCGTCATGCGGTAGCCCCTGATGAGAGTCCACAGTGACAAAACCATGCCCAGGGAAGTGCTTGCCACAGGCATGCATGCCTGCGAGTCGCATGCCGCGTATCAGGTGGGCAGCCAATTCAGAAACCACCTCCGGACTTTGATGAAAAGCCCGGTTACCAATGACAGTCGATCTGGCGTAATCTATATCCAGAACCGGTGCAAAGCTGAAATCCACGCCACTTGCACGCAACTCCGCTGCCATTACCCAGCCCACCCGATCCGCCAGTTGCTTGGCTGCGGTCGGGTTTTCATTCCATCGCTCTCCCAGCACCGACATGGGGGGAAGTTTTGTGAATCCGGAACGAAAACGCTGAACCCGCCCACCTTCATGGTCGACCGCAATCAACAAGTGCGGGCTGCGAATCGCATGAATTTCCGCCGTTAATGCAACAAGCTGGTGAATGTCCTGGAAATTGCGTGAGAACAGAATAACGCCGCCGGTCAACGGATGCCGCAGGCGCTCACGTTCATGACTGGTCATTGCCGGGCCAGCCAAATCAACCATGATCGGACCAAGAGGCATATGTAAGGTGGTCATTTAATGCAGTCCGTTACAGTATGAACAGGTTTAACAATCCATCAGTCATCAACAAACGAGGGGGATTCTAACGGGCGTTGTTGTATTTCATGGATGCGGCGCATCAGTTCGCGACTGGCCAGGGAGGCATTCTCTGGCAGCAATTGCTGCAGCACCTCCCGAAGCAACAACCGCGCCTCTCTTTTTGCCGTTCTGTCATCCAGTTTGCCAGCCGCCAAGGCTTGCAAGGTGTGGCCACTGATCAACACATCTGTTTCGGCATCGTACTGGTCTTCTTCCAGCACACCAACCATGTGCCGATAGACATAACGATGATGCGCTTCAACCATCGCTCCATGAATCGTAGTACTCAGACTCAGACCATAACCCAGCTCTGTGAGCAAATTCAGCTCAAACTGCCTCAACAAGGGCAGTACAGGCGCCCGATGGGCCAATTGCCTCAAGGTGTCTGCATACAGGTCATAGAGCGCTTGTGAGCTGGCATCTTCTTTAGGCAAAAACCGGATGAGCAACTCATTGAGATAGTAGGCGCATACCAAACCATCTTCTGCATGCGCAGGATGCCCACCTACCCACTCCAGTTTATGCAGCGTCCGGAGTTCGTGCTTGCCATACCAAGAGATTAACAGGGGCTGGAATGGCTGAACCACTCCTCGCAGAACAGACGTTGGGCGTCGTGCACCTCTGGCAACCATGCTCAAACGACCATGGTTACGGGTGAAAACGTCCAGGATCAGACTGGTTTCCCGGTACGGATAACTGTGCAGTACAAAACCTGCTTCGAGATCAATACGGTTTTCCTGACGGGCCATTTACACCCTGCCCTGCGCTTGCAGGTTATTCAAAACCAAATTCACGCAAGATACGCGTATCATCCGCCCAGCCGCTCTTGACCTTAACCCAGATCTGCAAGAATACTTTACCGTCAAAGAGTTTTTCCATATCAATGCGCGCTTCAGTACCGATACGCTTTAACTTTTCACCATTCTTGCCAATCAGGATGGCTTTCTGGCCAGCCTTGTCCACCATCACGGCAGCACTGATGCGTCTCATGGCGCCATCCATTTCGAACTGTTCGATGAAGACGTTCATGGAGTATGGCAACTCGTCACCCAGCAAACGGAAAATCTTCTCACGAATGATCTCGGCAGCCAGAAAACGCTCGCTACGGTCCGTAATCTGGTCTTCCTCATACATCGGTTCGCCCAGTGGAATGTGCGGGCGGATCGCTTCCATCAGCACATCGAGCTTATGCCCGTGTTGGGCAATCACCGGCACGAGTGCAGCGAAGGCAAAGCGATTGGACATCTCGGTAAGGAATGTCAGCAAGCGGGTCTTGTCATCATGCAACTGGTCAACCTTGTTAACCACCAGAATCACAGGCCGGTTGGATGGCAGTCGCTTCAATACATCCGCATCTTCTGTAGTAAACCGTCCAGCCTCTACCACAAACAACACCACATCCACATCCGACAAGGCGGATGTAACGCTTCTGTTCATGGCCTGGTTCATGGCAGTTCTGTATTTGGTTTGCCAGCCCGGAGTATCCACAAAGACCATCTGGCATGAGTCATCCGTATAAATGCCGGTAACCCGATGCCGGGTTGTCTGCGCCTTACGGGACGTAATGCTGATTTTCTGGCCAATCAGGTGATTCAACAATGTGGATTTGCCAACGTTCGGCCGGCCAACAATGGCAATGTAACCGCAATGAAAGTCGGCATGGGATTCTGAGTCTGGAAGGAGGTTGTCTTGTGTCATTTCTTCTGGCTAGCCAAGTGTTGTTCTATTTTCAGCAGCATATCGGTTGCTGCCAACTGTTCTGCCAGTCGACGGCTATTTCCCTTAGCGGCCACCTTCAGATTAAGTTTTCCTACTTCGCACTCAACTTCGAAGAGCTGTTCATGGACAGCCCCTTCGGTATTCAGTACTTTGTAAATGGGTAACGGCAAGCGACGCCCTTGCAAATACTCCTGCAATTGGGTTTTAGGATCTTTACCCAGCGTCTTGGGGTCTAGTGTGGTAATTAAAGGCTGGTACAGTCGTGCAATCCACTGATGCGCGGCTTGCAAGCCGCCGTCCAGGTACAAGGCACCAAACAGTGCTTCCAGCGCATCAGCCATGATGGAAGGACGCTCCCGGCCACCACTTCTCAGCTCGCCCTCTCCCAGCCAGAGCAAACGCCCTAGACCCAAGTGGTTGGCAATCTGGGACAATGCTTGCTGGTTCACAAGGTTTGCCCGGACTCTGGATAGTTCACCCTCGGAAAGATTGGGAAAGCGATCAAACAGCATGGATGAAAGCGCGCAGGACAGTACACTATCGCCCAGGAATTCCAGCCGCTCATTGTGCGGCACACCGTAACTACGGTGCGTAAGTGCTTGCCTCAGCAATTGTGGCTGCTTGAAAGCATATGCCATCGAGGCAAGCAGTTCTGCTTCTAAATCTGATCTTTGCACGTCTCTAGTAACCTGACTCACCTGCGGTGGCACTTGCTGCAAAATCAAACACGAGGGTGGCATTTGCAACCAGCGGCACTTTGTATTGGTATTGAACACTCAATTTTGTCTTTGCACCCAGTGGTTCGATTTGCAAATCCTGGGCACTGATGGTCCGGATATAGCTTGCCTCGATATTACGGCCAAAAGCATCGCGAATTTCAGATGGAGCGCCATTCTTTTCTGCAGTTTTGGCCAAAGCCTTTTTGACCTCCACAAACTCCGTGTAGGCAGGTACGACCTTGAATCCGAGCAAGAGACCCAATCCGATAATTGCACCCCACATCAGCACGCCGATTAAAGAAACGCCTTGCTGATACTTGAGCTTTTTCTGCATATGCATCTCCAAACCCTTTCTTAGTGAATGACTGTACCGATACGCTTGAAGTCCGGCCAGTTGAACCAGATCAAAACTGCTTTCCCGACAATCAGATCGTCAGAAACAAAGCCCCAGTAGCGTCCATCAGAACTGTCATCCCGATTATCACCCATCATGAAGTAGTGCCCTGCCGGTACTTTACAACGGAACCATTCGTCATTCACGTCATAATTGCAATTTTCCCGGAAAGGGAATTGCTGGACGGCCGCATGATAGACTGTCGGCTCGTTTTCACGTTGCTGAATGATGGAAGGCTGTACCCCCAATGATTCTTTATACACCTTCACGTTTTCTGGGACAAACTGGCCGTCTCTTGCATATTGGCTATCCGCCAGCCATTCTTGCTTGACTGCCACATGATTGATGGTCAATTGCTTGTTGCGATACTCGACTTCATCACCAGGCAAACCGACAACGCGCTTGATAAAGTCCTTGCCTGGTTCTGGCGGATAATGAAATACCATCACATCGCCACGGGCAGGCTTGCCCGTATCAACCATCACCTTGTTTGAAACCGGGACGCGAACACCATAAGCAAAACGGTTCACCAGAATAAAGTCCCCTGGTACCAGACCAGGCCGCATAGAGCTGGACGGAATGGTAAATGGCTCGAACAAAAAGGAACGCACCACAAACACTACCGCAATGATCGGAAACAGCCCTGCCAGCAATTCAACGCCATCATGCTGGCGCTGACCTTGTGTACGCTTTTTCGCCAGCACCCATTTGTCCCACCCCCAGACAAAGCCGGACACAAGAACGAACAACAGCATGGCTAATGCAAGACTAGTCTGAAAACCGACCATCCCAAATGCGCCAACGACAAGCGCCATATAGCCAAACTGCAGCGCGGCAGGGGCCTCACCGGACTCCTGACGTGGAGACCTTCTCCCCACCACCAGCAGGACCACACCCAACACAAAGGCACCAGACCACAAGGCCATCCAATTCATGCAAAATCCTTCAACTCAATACATCATCATTGATGTCGTGATTATTTGTCACTCACCTGCAGAATCGCCAAGAACGCTTCTTGTGGAATCTCCACATTACCGACCTGTTTCATGCGCTTCTTACCGGCCTTTTGTTTTTCCAGCAGTTTCTTCTTACGGGAAATGTCACCACCGTAACACTTCGCCAGCACGTCTTTACGCATGGCCTTGACGTTTTCACGTGCAATGATGTTTGCACCGATCGCTGCCTGCACGGCAACATCATACATTTGCCGCGGAATGAGTTGTCGCATTTTGCTGGCCAACTCACGCCCCCTGTAGATGCTATTGGCACGGTGTACAATCAAAGACAACGCATCGACCTTGTCACCGTTGACCAGAATATCCAGTTTCACCAGATCGGACGCCTGAAACTCTTTGAAATCATAGTCCAGTGACGCATAGCCACGACTAACAGATTTCAGTCGATCAAAGAAATCCATCACCACTTCGTTCATTGGCAAGTCATAGCAGAGCATGACCTGGCGGCCCATGTACTGCATGTTCTTTTGTACGCCACGCTTGTTATTACACAAGGTCATCACGGCCCCCAGATAGTCTGGCGGCACCAAAATATTGGCGGTAATGATTGGCTCGCGAATCTCTTCAATCTTGGAGGGATCCGGCAGCTTGGAGGGATTTTCTACCTCGATCAACTCGCCGTCTTTCATCAGCACCTGATAGACAACCGTTGGTGCGGTTGTAATCAAATCCATATCGAATTCGCGCTCTAGTCGTTCTTGCACGATTTCCATGTGCAAAAGACCAAGGAAACCGCAACGGAAACCGAAACCTAGCGCCTGTGACACTTCTGGCTCAAAGTGCAAACTGGCATCATTGAGTTGCAGCTTTTCCAGAGAGTCGCGCAGGGATTCATAATCATGGCTTTCAACCGGATACAGCCCGGCAAACACCTGGGACTTGATCTCTTTAAAGCCTGGCAGGGCTTCTGTTGCTGGCCTCGCTGCAAGGGTGATCGTATCGCCTACCTTGGCACTCTTCAGCTCTTTAATGCCGGCAATGACAAAACCTACTTCCCCTGCCTTGAGCGACGTGCGTTGCACTGATTTAGGTGTAAATACCCCGACCTGCTCACACAGGTGCTGAGCCTTGCTGCTCATCAGTAAAATCTTGTCTTTGGGCTTTAATTCGCCATCAACAACCCGCACCAGCATAACGACACCCACATAGTTATCGAACCAGCTATCGATAATCAATGCTTTCAGCGGGGCACTCAGATCCCCTTTGGGAGGTGGAATCTTGGCAACAACCGCTTCCAGAATATCCTGGATACCAATACCGTTTTTGGCAGATGCACGTACTGCATCCACCGCATCAATGCCAATAATGTCTTCAATCTCTTCGCACACCCGCTCTGGCTCTGCTGCTGGCAAGTCGATCTTGTTCAGAACTGACACCACCTCAACACCTTGTTCGATTGCGGTATAACAGTTGGCAACGGTCTGAGCCTCCACACCCTGGGATGCATCCACCACCAACAGAGCCCCCTCACAGGCAGCAAGAGACCGACTAACCTCATATGAGAAGTCCACATGTCCCGGGGTATCAATGAGGTTCAGGTTGTAAACTTTGCCATCAAGTGCCTTATAGCTTAACGCAGCAGTTTGTGCCTTGATGGTAATGCCCCGCTCTTTCTCGATGTCCATGGAGTCAAGCACCTGCTCGGACATTTCACGAGCGTCAAGCCCGCCGCAGAACTGGATAAACCGGTCCGCCAGCGTTGATTTACCATGGTCAATATGAGCGATGATAGAGAAATTACGAATATGATCCATTTGCACAGTCGCCAGTCTCATGACTGGCTATTTATCCGGTTAAGCAATAAAACAAAGGGCACAATGCCATGTGCCCTCATGAAATTTTACGAGTTCAACCCGCTATTTTAACTAAACTTTGCCAAATACGCATCAAGACGTTGGGTATTCAGGTGGTAATGACAAATTTCTTCGTCTCCGGCCATCAATACAGGGATCAATTGCCCGTATCGCTCCTCGGTTGCATCGTCGTCTTCGATATCTACCACGTTGAGCAGAAATTTAGCCTGATACGCTTGTAGTTGCCCCAGCATCTGCTGGCATAAATGGCAATATTCACGAACAAACAGTGTAAGTTGAGGCTTCATCCGGAAGTAATCATCAAGAAAATCAGTTAGGAACCCTGACAGCCACAAAAAGCGTACTGTCTTCACGACGCACCAGGAGCGCCAGCATACTGCCTTTCGCCGCTTTCTCCAATAGCTGATTAAACTGGGCCAATGATTTCAGTGACTCATTATTCACGCCGACAATGACATCTCCTTCTTCAATACCAGCCTTGGCGGCGCTTCCTTGTACATCCGTCACCAGTAGACCATATCCCAGTTCCAGTTGTCGCTTTTGTACAGCAGACAACTCGGTAACGGTCAGACCAAGCTTAGCCAGCACATCCGTTTTGGCCGGTACAGGCTTGGTTTTTTCTACTGCCACACGCTCATCACCGCCAGCATCTCCCAAGACAACAGGCAATTCCTTCGCGGTTTTATTTCTCCAGACCTGCAAGGCCACTTTGCTGCCCGGTTTTGCCATGCCAACCATCCGGGGCAAATCCGTCGCTGAAGGCACCTGCTTGTTATCAAAGCGCAGGATCACATCGCCAGCCTTGATACCGGCCTTGTCTGCAGCAGAGCCTTTTTCCACGCTGGAGACCAAGGCACCCATCGGCTTTTCAAGCCCCAATGATTCGGCAATGTCTTTGCTGACCGCCTGAATGGCGACGCCCAGCTTGCCATGACTGATCTTGCCACCATTTTTTAGCTGATTCACGACATCCATGGCCATGTCGATAGGCACAGAAAAGGACAAGCCCATATAGCCGCCAGAACGACTATAGATTTGCGAGTTGATACCTACCACTTCCCCCTTCATGTTGAAGAGAGGACCACCCGAGTTACCCGGGTTTACAGCGGCATCTGTCTGGATAAAAGGGACATAAGTATCATCAGGCAACGTCCGGCCTTTGGCCGATACGATACCAGCGGTCACGGAGTTTTCCAGACCAAACGGAGAACCAATGGCAACCACCCATTCCCCGACTTTCAGTTTGTCCGGGTCACCCAGCACCACTTTCGGCAAATTACTGGCCTCAATCTTCAAAAGCGCGACATCAACGCGCTTATCGGCACCAATTACCTTTCCTTTGAATTCCCGCTTGTCCGTTAACTTGACGGTAATTTCATCCGCACCATCCACGACATGGGCGTTGGTCAAAATGTATCCGTCAGCACTAATCAAAAACCCTGACCCCAGTGACTGGGTTTGATAATCCCGTTGCGGAGGCTGCTGGGGAAAGAGGCGACGAAAGAATTCGAAGGCAGGGTCCCCCTCTGGAATCGGAGATGACTTGCCAGCTTTTACGGTTTGCGTCGTGCTGATATTGACCACGGCCGGGCCCTGCTTTTCGACCATTTCCGTAAAATCGGGCAAATCTTTCGCTGAGACGGACATCACAATGAATTGCATGACTACAGCAAACACTGGAACTCTGAACCATGACATCGAAGTTTTCTCCTGATATTAGAATTGACTGACTTACTTTTTAATACCCAGGCTCATGCCAAACTGTTGTACGGCCTGTGCCGGTACATCACCCAGAATCATCATGACCACATTGCCTTCTGACTCGACATAAATATTGGTTTCGTCCTTGCGGGACATGCCACTCTGCAACACAACGTCATCGGCAGCGCTATCCAGAAAGACGGAGACGGATGCCAATCCATCAGAAAAAAGGTAGTGGGAAACCGGTTTGGCCTTGCCTGGGAAAACCCGCTTGCCACCATGCACCAGCTTGAATCCGGCCGGCAGCATCTTGCCGTTAATTTCGATATCTTCCGGCTTGGCCATCTGGCTTTGACGCTGCCAGGTACCAACTTTTTTGGGGAATTTGGGTTTGAATGCGGCACGGTCTAGCGCCACCCCGATTTTCACTTGGGTAAACGACATTTGCTCGGTCAGCTCTTGCTGATCGTTATATCGTTGAGACTTAAGAATGACGCCACTGGTTGGCTCGTAACAAAACCGGAAAGGGTTTCTCAGGCCGTCCTTTGGGGTCAGCAAAATGGCCTGACAGTCGTTGTCAGCCACCCGCTCGACATCCTGTTTGATGGCATGATAATTGGCCAGCAAGGGTTTCACATCTTTGGGTAAAACCGAAGGAAAGAAATGATCGCTGGCACGCAAGTCGATGGACCCGACCCGGTTATTGGGCACATAGCAGGAAAGCTGATCATTCTGGACGATAAGTTCCTGCGCCGGTCCATCTACTGCCTCGATTTTCTCAAGATCCACCCCGCCAATGACCGCATGGGAAATACGGGAAGTTTCAACCGTACCCCCGCGCTGGTAGACATAAATGCCAGTGAATGCAATCTGGCGTGATGCGGCATTCACCCGATTCAGCAGTTGCAATGCTTCTTGAGGAGAAAGCGATTGTCCTGCATGACCTACTGCGCTAAAAAAGTAGCACACAAACCCAGGCAGCAACCATGCCAACTTCATTTATTTAACCTCGCACCATTATCATAAGCTGCGGGCAATACTTGAGGTCTCCCGCCAACCTGGGCTGCATACTGCTGGTGAGCAGCCAGGTATGGGCTCATGTCAAACGTACCCGTAGCCTGGGTCACCTGGGCAGTCACAACTGCCTGGGGATTCTCGACTTGCTGATATCGCTGATAGGCAACCAGCCCAATAATGGATACGGTTGCAACAGAAGCCGCAGCTGACAAGGCCACCCAAGTGCGCTTGACAGCGTGACGGCGTGATTGAGGCGCCAGGATAGTCACTTCATCGGACAGACGGCTGGCCACCCTCGCCCGTATGTTTGAGGCCAGATAATCAGACTGGCGCATCGAGTCGCCAATCAGGTGGTAAGCATTCCATACATCAGCGCCATCCGGATGGTGTCGCAACCATTCCAGAACAGAGGCCTCTTCTTCGGGCAAAAGTTCGCCATCCATTAATGCTGAAATTCGTTCATTCATCTTGCTCACCATCTTCTGTTTTGCTTCTGCTCAATCAAAGGTTTCAATTCTGCGGCAATGGCCTCACGAGCCCGGAAAATACGGGATCTCACGGTGCCAATCGGGCAATTCATTGCCTCAGAAATTTCCTCATAACTCAAGCCATCCATTTCCCGGAGGGTAATTGCCATTCTGAGTTCTTCAGGCAACCGGTTTACCACTTCGTTCACTGTGCTGACAATTTGCTGATTCGCCAACGCCGTTTCTGGCGTGTTCAAATCCGGTATCTGCTCTGCCATGTCCAGCGACTCGTCATCGTCGCCCTCCATCACGGAAGACGTTGTCGCGCGACGACCTGACGACATCAAGTAATTCTTAGCTGTATTTATCGCAATCCGGTAAAGCCACGTGTAAAACGCACTTTCCCCACGAAAAGACGGCAGCGCCCGATAAGCCTTGATAAAGGCTTCTTGCGCAACATCATCAATTTCATCCGGGTCACGCACAAACCGGGATAACAAACGTGACAATTTCCTCTGGTATTTGCCTACCAACAGATCAAATGCCCGCTTGTCCCCCTTCTGTACGCGCTCAACCAGTTGCTGATCGACTTCGCGATCGCTCATCCTGCCATCCCTGACATCCTTGCAATATGAAAATTGCCGGGTGTTTACTATTTTTAAATTAATGGGTTATCGCAAACAAATTGTAACACTGAAGCTACGACCAGCAACTTTACAATAAGTTTCACAAAAAGGTCTGATACACTTATACGCTCTTTGTAGCTTCATTATTCATACATAGGCAAACAGAATGCAATTTGATGTGTTGATCATTGGCAGCGGTCTGGCAGGACAGTCTTTGGCACTTCGTCTGGCCGAACATCGTAAAGTCGGATTATTCACAAAAAAAGCATTGCTGGATGGCGCAAGTAGCTGGGCTCAAGGTGGTATTGCTGCTGTACTGTCAGACGAAGACTCGATCGAAGAACACATTAAAGACACGCATATTGCCGGCGGTGGATTATGTGATGACGAAGCCACTCGTTTTATTGTAGAGAACGCCAGAAGAAATATTGAGTGGCTAATAGATCAAGGCGTACCCTTTACCAAGGATGACTCGGCGTTCGGTTTCCATCTGACCCGAGAAGGCGGGCACAGTCACCGCAGGATCATCCATGCTGCAGATGCTACTGGCGCTGCGGTACAAGACACACTGGCACACAAAGTCGCCCGCCATCCCAATATTCAGGTATTCGAAAACCACATTGCCGTTGAGCTGATTACCAAGCAAAAACTTGGCATGAATGATAACAGCGTTATCGGTGCCTACATGCTGGACAATACCACTGGTAAGGTCAGCACGGTTTCTGCACCGTTTACAGTGCTTGCCACAGGCGGCGCCGGCAAGGTGTACCTGTACACAACCAACCCGGACACCGCGACCGGGGATGGCATTGCCATGGGCTGGCGAGCGGGATGCCGGGTAGCCAATATGGAATTCATTCAGTTCCATCCTACTTGCCTGTATCACCCGCATGCCAAGTCGTTCCTGATCTCTGAAGCCGTGCGTGGCGAAGGTGGGCTGCTAAAACTGCCGGATGGCCATCGCTTCATGCCGGATCACGACGAACGAGCCGAGCTGGCCCCACGTGACACCGTGGCACGATCAATCGATTACGAAATGAAACGCCATGGACTGGACTGTGTCTATCTGGATATATCTCACCAGCCCAAAGAGTTCCTTACCAGCCACTTTCCAACCATCTACGCCCGCTGTCTTGAGCTGGGCATCGACATGTCCAAAGAAGGTATTCCGGTGGTGCCTGCTGCGCACTATACTTGCGGCGGCCTGATGATTGATCTGAAGGGGCGCACTGATGTGCCTAATCTGTATGCTGCTGGTGAGGTGGCGTTTACAGGTCTGCATGGTGCTAACCGGCTGGCAAGCAACTCCTTGCTGGAGTGCCTGGTCATTGCGGAAAGTGCCGCCAATGACATTCTGAGCCAGCCAGTGCCAGCTTTGCCTGACATCCCGGCCTGGGATGAAAGTCGTGTTACCGATGCCGATGAGGAAGTGGTCATTTCCCATAACTGGAATGAACTGCGCCATGCCATGTGGGATTACGTGGGTATTGTCAGAACGACCAAACGTCTGGAACGCGCTCTGAACCGCATCCAGCTACTGACACAGGAAATTCAGGACTATTACAAACACTTCCGTGTAAGCAATGACTTGATCGAACTGCGCAATCTGGTACAGACCGCCGAATTGATCGTGAGAAGTGCATTGTCGCGCCATGAGAGCAGGGGGCTGCATTTCAGCCGAGACTATCCAGATACCTTGCAAGAAGCACAAAATACCGTTCTCACCCCCAGATAGAACAAAACGTCAGGCCCGCAACAAGCGGGCCTGACGTTTTTAGTAAAAGGATGGGATCATTTGCTGATCAATGCTTGATCAGCTCCAGCTGACCATTATTCCGCTTCATTTCCAACCGGTTGAGAAAGCTCATCCCTAGAAGGACCATAGGCATGTTCCCCTGAATGACCGTACCGTCCACTTGATACAGGGTGATATTTCCGACACGCACGCTATCCAGGCGCACCATCCAGCTATTGGCTTGGCCATTGGCAGTATTCACGATGACCCGCTGCCCAGATTTGTAGTCCAGACCAAGCTGGGCAGCGACCCCCTCCCCCATGGAAACGGCAGTAGCACCAGTATCGACAACAGCACTGGTGGAACGACCATTGATGGCAATTGTGGTAAAGAAATGTCCTTGCTGATCTGCAGTTAATACCTGACTGACATTACCGGAGCCTGACTGGCTATCACTGGAAAATCCCGCATCACCCAGATCCAGTTTCTGACGCTTTCCTGCTACTTCGATCATGGCCGAACTCCCCGCAACCGACAAGACCTTCACATCGTTATAACTCTGACCAACCTTCACCGTTTTCGGGGAGCTGCCATCTACTTTAAGGACAGCCATGCCCGGCATGACGCCTATCAGTTGCACACTTTGAGCCAGCACGGAACCGGAACAGATCAATAGCAAAACGCTTTTCGAGATCAAGGAAAAAAATTTGGACATTGTTAGACTGTGCTTTCTGCTGGCATCGCGTACATTGGCTTGTTCGAAATAGTAGTATGAATACATTGAACTAGCCCTATCTATCGTCATTTAAGCATGCCGGTACAGCGCAAACAATATGTCAAATGCAAAATATTTTGCAACGATGCAGATTTGAAATCTGGCAGGTGTCTTTGCCCAAAAATTTGGACAAAAAGGACTTTCTCGCCTATGTTAGAATCTGTCCCTAAAACATAGATGCAAACAAGATCAAACGCGCACGTCTCCGTGTTTCATTGATCGTGCTGCTGGAGCTGGTAATGCGGGTTATCACCAAAGAAGATGTCACCACAATCTCAAAAAACATTGTCATTCCGGCAAGACCAGCCATTCTGGAGCAGCTTCATACCCTGACACTGAAAGCGGATGTCGATCCGACTGAGCTCGTTAGCATTATCGGTCAGGACATGGGGCTTGCAGCCAGCGTTTTGAAAACCTGTAACTCTCCTCTTTTCAGAACCAATGCAATGCTCAGCAGTATCAGCCAGGCTGTCGCCAGGTTAGGACAGAAAAATATCCGTCAGCTCGCCACAGGGTTTATTCTTCGGCAATCAACCATGCAAAATGCAGCCAAGTCACTGCTTGGACCATTGGGGGAGTTTTGGGACTGGTCCAACCGGGTTGCCATGATATCGGCGCTGATCGCCCAACAGATTGGAGGCGGTCATCCGGAAGAGCTTTATTGCTTTACCCTGTTCAGAGATTGCGGTATCCCGGTCATGCTGTTGCGCTTTAAGTCTTATGGACGCACACTGGAACTGGCACACAAGGGCAGCGATTACCAGTTTCTGAAAATCGAAGAAGAATTGCATGCGTGCAATCATGCCACAGTGGGTTACCTTGTTGCCAAGGCATGGTTACTGCCTGATGAACTATGTAATGCCATCTTGCAGCACCACGAAGAGGATGTGCACAACCCTAAAGATAATCATGATGATGGTAATATCGCCAATCTGATATCCATCAGCCGCATGGCGGAGCATATCGAAGCCTCCCTGCACCACCGGGCTGATCCTGGCTGGGAGCTTGGCCGAGGGGAAGTCATCCTGGCCCATCTAGGTTTAACACTGGAAGAGTTTGAAGACTTGCGTGATGGTATTCATCTTCGCTTTCAAGCTGAATAATCACTCACCCAAAGTATTTTATGTCTGTCCTTGAAGTAACAAAGTGCTTTCATTGCGGCCTCCCCGTCCCACAGCATGCCGAATCGTTCCCAGTCCAGTTTGATGGAGAAACCCAGCAGACCTGCTGTGCCGGTTGTCAGGCCGTCGCACAGACCATTGTGGATCAAGGGATGGGGGCCTATTACCGGCAGCGTAAAACCGAGGGGCACAAAATCGAGGCGCTGCCTCAAGAACTGCTTCAGCAACTGGCCCTGTACGATGACCCGGACATTCAGTCCAGCTTTGTCAGGCAGGTGGCCGCAGAGCAGGAAGCAACGCTCTTGCTGGAAGGCATCACCTGCGCGGCATGCATATGGCTCAACGAGCAAACCGTCAGAAGGTTGCCCGGGGTTACCTTCATCAGCATCAATTATTCCAATAACCGCGCCATCGTACGCTGGGACCCTTCAGCTACCAAACTGTCTGTCATACTGGAAGCCATCAGCCACATAGGCTACACCGCTCATCCGTTTGATGCCGAACGTCAGGCAACCCACTACGCCAATGAACGCAAAACCGCGCTCAAACGTTTGTTTGTGTCAGGTTTTGGCATGATGCAGGTCATGATGTACGCGTGGCCTGCTTACTTCTCTGACCGTATCGATCTGCCGCTGGATCAGGATTTCCTGTTGAAATGGGCAAGCCTCATCCTCACAGTACCCGTCATCCTATACTCTGCCTGGCCATTCTATATTGGTAGCTGGCGAGATCTGAAGCAAAAACGGGTCGGCATGGATCTGCCCGTGACGCTGGGAATACTTGGCGCATTTCTTCCAAGCGTATGGGCAACCATCACCCAACAAGGTCATGTCTATTTTGATTCAGTCGCCATGTTCATCTTTTTGTTGCTGACCGGGCGTTTTCTTGAACTGACCGCCAGGCGCAAAGCCAGCAGCAGTGCGGATGGTCTAAGCAAGCTGATTCCTGCGTTCGCCCACCAACTGACCCACTGGCCATCCAGTCAGGCAGCCTCAGAGCAAGCCGTTGCACGCTTAAAAGTGGGAGACATCATTCTGGTCAAGCCCGGCGAGGCCATACCGGTGGATGGCGAGATCGTACAAGGCGAAAGTGATGTCATCGAGGCACTGTTGACGGGCGAGAGTCGTCCCATAGCCAAAAACCCGGGCATGCCCGTGATTGGTGGCAGCCTGAATCAAAGCCATCCGCTCATCATTAAAGCCCTGAATGTAGGTCAAAACACCCGGATTGCCAGTATTGTCCGGCTACTGGATCAAGCCTTGGGCGAAAAACCCGCCGTCACAGAACTGGCTAACCGTTTTGCCAGCTGGTTTGTCTTCATGATTTTATGCGTTGCTGCAGGCACGGCAATCTATTGGGGGCAAAGTACTCCGGAGCGCGCATTATGGATCACCGTATCCGTATTGGTCATCACTTGCCCTTGCGCCCTCTCTCTGGCGGTACCCGTCGCCTTGACAGCGGCGACAGGCACACTCGCAAAAGCAGGCCTGCTGGTTACCAGAGGTCACAGCATCACGACACTCGCAAAAATTGACCATATTGTTTTTGACAAGACAGGTACCTTGACCCTTGGTCAGCTCAGCGTCAGTAACAGTTACTTCTTTGACGATCGGGCAAAGATCGAAAGCCTGGTCAGAACCATGGAAAGCCATTCAGAGCATCCGGTTGCCCATGCCTTATGCAGGTTCACCCAGGGGGCAACACTCGCGGCTTGCGAGCAGGTATTCAATCACAAGGGGCAAGGTATCGAGGCTGTCAT
This sequence comes from Leeia oryzae DSM 17879, assembly GCF_000376945.1. Lineage (GTDB taxonomy): Bacteria > Pseudomonadota > Gammaproteobacteria > Burkholderiales > Leeiaceae > Leeia > Leeia oryzae. The sequence continues at coordinate 98,973 of NZ_AQXU01000015.1, read as the reverse complement.
TGATGGTTGCACCTACCGTTTGGGCAAACCATCTTTTATCTCTGACTTTACCGCGGGGCCATGCCCGCAAGTCGCTTCTGCAGAAGTGATCTGGCTGGCCAGCCATGACACATATCTGGCAGCATTCGAACTGGCTGACACGTTGCGTAGCGACGCAATGGAAACCGTTCAGCACTTTCAGTCACTCGGGATGACCATACATATCGCCAGTGGCGATCAACCGGTTGCTGTTGAAAGCATTGCAAGGCAGCTCAACATTGCCAACTGGCATGCAAACCTGACTCCGGAAGGCAAGCTTGCGCTCATTGAAACATTGCAAGCCCAGCATCACATGGTTGCCATGGTAGGTGATGGCGTGAATGACGCTCCCGTACTGGCCAAAGCACAATTGTCGATTGCCATGGGTGCGGGTGCAGACCTAGCCAGATATTCAGCAGACATTGTGCTATTGGGCGATTTACTGAAACCCTGCGTACAAGGTTGGCTACTGGCACAAAAAACACAAAAAATCATATACCAGAATTTATTCTGGGGACTCTGTTATAACTTCATTGCAATTCCCCTTGCAATTACAGGACATGTCACCCCATTAATTGCGGGTATTGGCATGGCCTCCAGTTCTCTTATTGTCGTATTAAATGCATTAAGGCTTACCCGCATTACGACTAAATGATTGTCCAAGTCGCGTCTGTGCAACCGCAAGACTTGACTTGGGTCAAAATTGACCCTTGAAGGGTGCGGTAAATTGTCGCAGTCGCTGTTAATTGGTTGGCTACATTTTGCCGCACCTAGCTTAAACCAGCGTATAATCGCAGCTCACCAAAAAATTCAATCTGAGATGGACATAATTTATTTGTTAATTCCAGTCAGCCTACTCGCAGTACTGTTAATCAGTATGCTGTTCTGGTGGGCAATCAAAGGCGGTCAGTTCGACGACCTTGAAGGCCCGAGTTTTCAGATCATGATGGATGACGACAGAGACACTCCTGAGCAATCTGCGCAGGAGTCACAGCGTTAGCCAACAGGTCACGCGATGTTCATTGCGTAATAAAGCATGTCCTTGAAGCTACAAGTTTTTGTAAACGGGAGAAACCTCACTATGGAAGCGCAAGCCACTTACAACTATAAAGTGGTCCGCCAGTTCGCCGTGATGACCGTTGTTTGGGGCATCGTCGGAATGCTGGTCGGCGTTATTATCGCCGCCATGCTCGTCTGGCCAGATCTAAACCCGGGTTTACCATGGTTGACATATGGTAGACTTCGTCCACTTCACACCAATGCAGTTATTTTTGCTTTTGGTGGTTGCGGTCTTTTTGCTACATCCTACTACGTCGTACAGCGCACCTGTCAGGTACGCTTGTTCTGCGACAAACTGGCTGCCTTTACGTTCTGGGGTTGGCAACTGGTTATTCTTCTGGCTGCTATTACCCTGCCTCTGGGTTATACATCCGGTAAAGAATACGCCGAACTCGAATGGCCAATCGACATTCTGATTACCATCGTCTGGGTTGCCTATGCGCTGGTGTTCTTTGGCACCATCGTCAAACGCAAGGTAAAACACATTTATGTGGCCAACTGGTTCTTTGGCGGCTTCATTCTGACCGTTGCAATCCTGCATCTGGTTAACAGCGCAGAGTTGCCTGTCACCTTCTGGAAATCCTACTCAGCTTATTCTGGCGCACAAGATGCCATGGTTCAATGGTGGTATGGCCACAACGCCGTGGGCTTCTTCCTGACAGCCGGCTTCCTGGGCATCATGTACTACTTCGTGCCTAAGCAAGCGGGTCGTCCGGTTTACTCTTACCGCCTGTCAGTCGTTCACTTCTGGGCACTGATTTTCACCTACATGTGGGCAGGTCCTCACCACTTGCATTACACCGCATTGCCTGACTGGACTCAAAGCCTGGGCATGGTGTTCTCCCTGATTCTGCTGGCACCAAGCTGGGGCGGCATGATCAACGGTATCATGACCCTGTCTGGCGCATGGCACAAACTGCGTGATGATCCTATCCTGAAGTTCCTGGTGGTATCCCTGTCTTTCTACGGTATGTCTACCTTCGAAGGTCCGATGATGTCCATCAAGACCGTCAATGCCTTGTCTCACTATACCGAATGGACCGTTGGTCACGTTCACAGTGGTGCCTTGGGCTGGGTTGGCTTCATCACCATCGGCGCAATCTACTACCTGATTCCACGCCTGTTTGGCCGTGATGAAATGTACTCCAAGAAACTGGTAGAAACCCACTTCTGGGTTGCAACCATCGGTATCGTTCTTTACATCGCCTCCATGTGGATTGCCGGTGTGATGGAAGGCTTGATGTGGCGTGCATTCAACAGCGACGGTACTTTGACCTACACCTTCGTTGAAGCACTGAAACAAAAATACCCTTATTACATCATCCGCGTACTCGGTGGCGCACTGTACCTGTCAGGCATGATCATGATGTTCTACAACGTGATCAAGACCATTTCTGCTGGTAAGGCAGTGGATGCAGCCATTCCTGCAACCAACGCTGCTCACCACGCCTGATAGGGGAAGGAATACATCATGTTAATCAAGCACGAAACGATTGAAAAAAATATCGGCTTAATGATCATCCTGACCATTCTGGTAGTGAGTTTTGCAGGTTTGGTGGAGATTGTTCCACAAGCTTTCCAACGCTCTACAACCCAGCCAGTCAAGGGTCTGAAGCCATATACAGCATTGCAGCTAGCCGGCCGTGATATCTATATCCGTGAAGGTTGCTACAACTGCCACTCACAAATGATCCGTCCTTTCCGTTCAGAAACCGAACGTTATGGTCACTACTCTGTTGCTGGCGAGTCTGTATGGGATCATCCGTTCCAGTGGGGCTCCAAGCGTACCGGTCCTGACCTGGCCCGTGTAGGCGGACGTTACTCTGACGAATGGCACCGTGCTCACCTGACACAACCTCGTGATGTTGTGCGTGAATCCAACATGCCTGCATTCCCATGGCTGGGTCGTACGCCGCTGGATACTACCGATCTGCCTAAGAAACTGGCTGCCATGAAAACGTTGGGCGTTCCTTATACCGACGCACAGATTGCAAGCGCGCAAGCTGATGCTGCTGGTAAAACCGAACTGGATGCCGTGGTTGCCTACCTGCAAGTACTGGGTACCGCCATCAAGGACAAACGCTGAACTGATTAGCACGAGGATTGCATAATGGACATGAATCAAATGCGTGTCATTTCAACGGTTTTAAGTTTCATCGTTTTTCTCGGCGTCGTTTGGTGGGCTGTTATCCCCAAAAACAAGAGAAATTTTGATGAAGCAGCAAACCTGCCATTTGCTGATGATGATGCCAATATGCATAACTCGTCAGGAGAACATAAATGAGTGATTTTCTTGGAGGCTTCTGGAGCCTTTATATTTCTGTCATCGTGATTGGCGGATTTATTGGTCTGTTTATCTTGTTGCTAAGCCAGAACAAGGTAAAGAAACAGACCGGTGAAAAAGTGGAAACCATGGGCCACGTCTGGGATGACACCCTGGAAGAGTACAACAACCCGCTGCCACGCTGGTGGATGTGGATGTTCTACGGCACGTTGGTATTTGGTGTGGTTTATCTGGCGCTGTATCCAGGCCTAGGCGAGTACAAAGGTGCTTATGGCTGGTCTTCTCATGGTCAGTACGACAAAGAAGTTGCAGTTGCGGAAAAAACCTACGGTCCTATCTTCAATGGTTATCTGAAACAGCCGATCGCCGTTGTGGCCAAGGATGAGAAAGCCCGCAAAATGGGTGAGCGTTTGTTCCTGACCTATTGTGCTCAGTGTCACGGCTCAGATGCACGTGGCGCCAAAGGCTTCCCGAACCTGCGTGATGCAGACTGGCTGTGGGGTGGCGCACCAGAAACTATCGAAGCAACCATTCTGCACGGTCGCCCAGCGGCTGGTCCAGATGGTGTTCAGCCTGTTTCTGATGCACCGCGCATGCCTGCATGGGGCAAGATTCTTGGTGAAGAAAAAGTCAAAGACGTTGCCAACTACGTTCGCTCACTGTCTCAAAAAGAGAACATTGATGCAGACCGTGCAACACGTGGCAAAGAAATCTTCGGCCAGAATTGTGCTGCCTGTCACGGTGCAGATGCAAAAGGTAATCAGGCACTTGGTGCTCCAAACCTGAGCGATGACATCTGGTTGTACGGCGGCTCGCAAACCACCGTGGTAGAAACCATTACCAATGGCCGCAATGGCGTGATGCCAGCCAAAGGTGACCAGCTGGGCGCTGCCAAAGTGCACTTGCTGGCCGCTTATGTATATGGTCTGTCAAAATAAGTAGTACCATCCGCAAGTAAGGGAGTGCGACACTATGTCGCACTCCCCTCTCCTCTCCAAGAGGGGATAATGATAAGCCGGTTTCATGAAGCCGAATTATCATTGTCGTAACCTCAGCAGGTTTAGCATGACCAACTCGTTCAAAAATATCCCCATCAAGTCAGAAGCATCTGACGCCGCTGATGAGCTCTACGAAGTCCGGAAAAAAATCCAGGTTCGTTCTGTTACCGGTATATTTGCTACCTACCGCTGGCTACTGGTTTGGATTACCCAGCTGGTATTTTATGGCATGCCCTGGCTGACCTGGAATGGTCGTTCTGCAGTCCTGTTTGATCTGACAACCCGCAAGTTTTATATTTTTGGCCTGATTTTCTGGCCACAGGATCTGATCTACCTTGCCCTGCTGCTGATGGTGTCAGCTTTTGGCCTCTTCTGGTGGACTGCCATTGCCGGTCGGCTCTGGTGCGGTTATGCCTGTCCGCAAACGGTGTATACCGAAATCTTCATGTGGATAGAAGAGAAGATCGAAGGTAACCACGTTGCACGTCAAAAACTCGACAAAGCCCCCTTCAGTGCCAGAAAACTGTGGTTGCGTGGTGGCAAGCATGCTGCATGGCTAGCGCTGTCTTTGTGGACTGGCTTTACCTTCGTTGCCTATTTCACCCCCTTGGCCACGCTTTTCCAGGAAACCGCTTCATGGAATTTCGGCCCATGGGAAATGTTCTGGATTTTCTTCTATGGCCTGGCCACGTATGGCAATGCCGGCTTTCTGCGCGAGCAAGTCTGTAAATACATGTGTCCATATGCACGTTTTCAAAGCGTGATGTTCGACCGCGATACCCTGATCATCAGTTATGACACCGAACGTGGCGAGCCACGTGGTAGCCGGAAAAAGTCTGCAGACCCTGCCGAACTGGGACTGGGCTCCTGTATTGACTGTGGCATTTGTGTGCAGGTATGCCCGACAGGCATTGATATCCGCAAAGGTTTGCAATATGAATGCATCGGCTGTGCAGCCTGTATTGACGGTTGTGATCAGGTCATGGAAAAGATGAATTACCCTAAAGGGCTGATTCGCTACACCACGGAGAATGCGCTGGAGCATGCCTACGACGAGAAAAAAGGCCTGATGAGCCATATCCTCCGTCCACGGATTATTCTTTACACCGCCATTCTGGCGATTCTGGTCGCCGCCATGATCGGTACGCTGGCCGTGCGCAATCCGCTTAAAGTGGATGTACTGCGCGACCGCAATACACTGGTACGTGAAACCGCGTATGGCCTGGAAAACGTGTACACCATCAATATCATCAATACGGATGAAGCAGTACATTCATTCTCGGTAGATGTGGATGGTATTAATGGCATTAAACTGGCCAGCGATACCAAGCTTCCAATTCAGATGACACCGGGCAGTACACAGAAATTCTCTGTGCGTGTCATTGCTGACCCTGCCGAAGCCAAGCCAGGTACCTATGAAATCCATTTCAAGGTTCAGGCACTGGACACGCCAGCCATGAGTCGTGTTGAAGAATCCAGTTTCATTTCAAGATAATAAAGGTACTAACAGATGTTGACTGACAACGTAACTAAGCCTTGGTACAAGCATAAATGGCTATGGTTCTTGCTGATTGGCCCAGGCATTGTTGTCGTTGCGAGCATAGTCACCATTTACATCGCCGTGACCAAAAGCGATAGCCTGATTGTGGATGACTATTACAAGGAAGGCACCACCATCAATGAGAATATCACCAAAGACCAAAAGGCCGCCAAACTGGGGTTGACGGCTGAACTGGTCATTGGTGATGATCAGCGCATTCGCGTGTTCCTGCATCAGACCAAAAACCCGGTCAAATACCCCAAACTGAAACTGTTCGTTCAGCATGCCGCCAATGAAAAACTGGACCAGCACATTGAGTTGCAACCAGATGGCGTAGACAGCTATGTCAGCAAGCAGCTGAATCTGCCGATTGGCAAATGGTATTTCGATTTGAGCGATAGTAATGGGGACTGGAAATTAACCGGCTTTATCAAATTCGGTCACGAATTCCAGACAGCCCTGAAACCGGCCTGATCAATCCACTTATCAAAACTTGATAAAACTTAAGGCATAAAACAGGATCCATGTGTTTTATGCCTTTTTTATACTCCCCTGCCCTGCATTTACTGGTTGCTTCCAGATAAAACATCTCCTACTCGCAGCAAAAACGTCTAGAATTCAAGCACGATGATGTCCCCTGTAAAGCAAACCATGCTGATAAACCGTGCCAACACATTAAAAATCACACTGCTCGTCTGGATGACATGCCTGTGCCTCGGTACAACCTATGCCACAGCAGAATCTTATGATGACATGATCCAGGCCGTAAAAAACGACTTTGAAGGGGATGCAAGAGAACTGCTGGACAAAGGCTTTGACGTTAACACGACCGACCCCAAAGGAAATACGCTTGTGATATTGGCGGCAGCCAATCGCGCCACCCGCACCCTGCCTGCCTTATTGGCCTACCACCCCAAACTTGAACTACGTAATATCTATGGTGAAACTGCCCTGATGCTGGCCGCCTATCGCCGCGAAAAAGGCATGGTAACCGCCCTGCTTGCTGCTGGTGCCAAGGTCAACAGCACCGGCTGGACGGCACTGCACTATGCAGCCAGTGGCGGTGATATGGACATCGTAAACCAACTGATATCAGCCGGGGCAGATATCAACGCCAAGGCACCAGAAGGCAGCACGCCGATGATTATGGCTGCACGCGAGGGTAAGATTGACGTCATCAAACGTCTGTTATCGTTACATGCAGACCCAAGTGTCATGAATGAAAACGGAATGACCGCGCTAAAATGGTCGCTTAAGCGTAATGACACCGATATCATGGAATTGCTGGTAGAGGCAAACGCCACCCAATAAGCCTGGCACTGGCGTTGGTCGTAAAAAGACCTATCAAGCAAATGGACGATATGCCTATAATCAAGGTGTCTTTTTGAGGAATCTTGAGCTGGCATCAAGCCTATGTCGAGATGACGCAGGTTTTGGATTCGGATGTATCATCATTGTCAGCGATGACACCAGAGGAGGTAAACACCATGAAGACTGCGCGCCAGATTTTAAACAACAAGCCTGCCGGGGTTTACTCCGTACCTCCTGAAGCCAGTATTTATGCCGTTCTGCAGCTGATGGCCGAGAAAGATATTGGCGCTGTACTTGTCATGGAAAGTGATACGCTGGTGGGGCTGTTCTCGGAACGGGATTACGCACGGAAAATCATTCTGAATGGAAAAAATTCAACCGATACGCTAGTGCATGAAGTCATGACACAGCGCCTGATTGTTGTCTCACCCAGTACCGAATTGGCCGCTTGCATGGCACTCATGTCCAATAACCGGATTCGCCATTTGCCGGTTGTTGAAAATGGCAAAGTCATGGGTGTTTTATCCATTACGGATTTGGTAAGAGAAACGATTGCCGAACAGCAATTCGTGATTGAACAATTAGAGCACTATATCCATCAGTAACCGACTGATTTCATCTACACACACAATAAAAAACCCCAATTTATATTGGGGTTTTTTATTAGCTGGCGCAATCACTGCTTAGAGTGAAACCTTTTTAGCAGGACCATTACTGTAGAAATAGCCTTGATAGTAATAACCGTTTTGTTTCACTTTGGAATCACGTGCTTGCTTTTCAAACTCGGCATCCACTGGCTTATCCCACCACACAGCACGATTTTCCAGACGTTCGTTAGCCACTTCAGGATTTTTCTTGAGAAATTCATCCATGAAGCTCGTAAATTCAGATTGGTACATAGCGATTCTCCAGTCAGTATGCGTAGATTATACAGCCCAAACAACTATTGCCCAAGCCTGAAATGTGGTTAGCCGACAAGCAAACCAGACGGTGCCACTACTGACAACACACCTTCGGCGGCCCGTATGGCCTCCCCTATGTGCCGGCAATCACCGTGGATCAAACCCAGTACGACAGCACCTTCCAATAGCAGCATCAGATGACTGGCAGTCGCAGGAGGCATATCTGCAGGCAGGCTCGCCCGGATATATGCCTCGAGTTCAACTTTGTGTCTGGCAGCAAATTGATGCGCCATGGCTTGCGCGGCGGGAAAGGCTACAGCGGCACTGATGAACGCACACCCTCGAAACGTATCACTGGCAATCCACGCTTGGTGCCACTTGAAGATAGCCGCTATCCGCTCACCATGTTGAATAGGGAAAGCATCGGCGAACTGCTTTAACTGCTGGAAAAACTGCTGATCTCTTAAGGCCAACGCTTCCAGTATGAGCGCCTGCTTGGAAGGGAAATGCTTGTACAACGTCATTTTGGCCACCCCAGATTCGTCAAGGATCCGGTCAATGCCTACAGTATGGAACCCTTCCGCCATAAAAAGGCGAAGTGCGGTTTCTACAAGATGCTGTTTGCGTTTACTCATGTATTTCAAGATCTTGAAGGTTTGGTCTCATAAAACTAGCCTTGACAGTATAGCGGCATGCAGACAAATAATATACAGATCTGTCTATTTCTGGAGAAAGTAACCCCATGCCGACACGACAAACCCTAAAAACCTTTTTTGGATTTCCGGCAAGGCAGCCGGGGAAGATTATCGCATTTGCAACGCTGGGGGGATTTGTAGCCATTGGCTGGATTGCCCTCTTAGGGCAGTTACTGAATCAGCCTTTGATTCTGGGCTCATTTGGTGCAAGTTGCGTGCTGGTATTTGGATACCCCGACAGCCCGTTCTCCAAAGCCAAACAGGTCATCGGAGGACATGTGATTAGCGCGGCGTCGGGGTTGATCATCTTGTCCACGCTGGGCAGCGGACCGCTGGCAATGGCATGTGCACTAGGCTTGGCCATTTTTCTGATGCATGTAACACGCACGGTTCATCCGCCTGCAGGCTCAAACCCGGTAATCGTGATGCTCAGCCAGCCCGGCTGGCACTTCCTGCTGACCCCTGTACTGGTAGGTGCAGTCTTGCTGGCAGCGACAGGGTGGAGTTTCAATCGGTTAACAAAACCCTTCAAGTCATGAAGAGGTGACTATAGAACAGGCCATGGCAGCAAGCCGGGCTGCTGCCATTGACCAAGCAACAGTGCCTGCATAGCAGGATGCGTAAACCACATCCCTTCCGTTGGTGTCGCCTGATACGACCACGTCCGCCCCTTTAGTTCGAAACCGAGTTGGTAGGCGTGCAGATAGCCACGGTCAACATTCGCAGCGCCCTCTCCTGCCGAAGCATAGCGCGTATCCCCCAGAATGGGGCTACCAAGGCTTTTCATGGCCACCCTGATCTGATGCGTCCTGCCAGTGTGAGGACGCAGCAGAAACGCGCGGATACCCGGCACTAAGGAGGTAGAAAAAAACTGGGTTATGGCAGGATTCTCCACGCTTTGTTGCAGGCGCCAGCTACCGCCCCGTGATTTCACCATGTCCCCTTTCACCAGTCCCTGCTTTCTGGATGGCTTTTTGTCCGATATCGCCAGGTAGTACTTGCTGACACTCCGGGATTGCCATTCTTCCGATAGCAAACGGGCAGCCTGATACGACTTGGCATAGACCAGCAAACCACTGGTCATCTTGTCCAGACGATGGATCTGATAAAGTGCAGGCGCGCCGCAGGCTTGTTTTAATATGTCAATGAGCCCTTCATCCGCCTGGTCTTTATGGACGGAAATATCGGGCATTTTATTAATGATGATGAAGTCATCCTCATCGGCAAGCAGCTGGAATGCATCGGTTTTCATGCGCGACATCCTACCATGATTCCTGCACTACCAATTGGTGCAATAACCGGCCACTATCAAACAAAAAGCCACCCGAGGGTGGCTTTTTGTCATGACATCTCAAACGCTTGCTGACAGATTACAGCATGCCTTTGGATTTCAGTACTTCAACCATGGTGCTGCCCAGTTCTGCAGGGCTGCGAGTGTAAGCGATGCCGGCTTTTTCAAACGCAGCAAACTTCTCTTCTGCAGTACCTTTACCACCAGAGATAATCGCACCAGCGTGGCCCATGCGTTTACCTTTTGGTGCAGTAACACCCGCAATGTAACCAACGATTGGTTTGGTGACATAAGCTTTGGCGTATTCGGCAGCTTCTTCTTCTGCTGAACCACCGATTTCACCAATCATGATGATCGCGTCGGTATCAGGATCATCCTGGAACAGTTTCAATGCATCGATATGGCTGGTACCAGGGATTGGATCACCACCGATACCGATACATGTAGACTGACCCAGACCAGCAGCAGTTGTCTGAGCAACAGCTTCATACGTCAGAGTACCGGAACGGGATACGATACCGATACGGCCTGGCTTGTGAATGTGCCAAGGCATGATACCGATCTTGCATTCGCCCGGGGTAATGATACCAGGGCAGTTAGGTCCGATCAGGCGTGAACCTGAAGACTCTACGTAGCGTTTTACTTGCAGCATGTCCAGGGTTGGCACGCCTTCGGTAATACATACGATCAGTTTTACGCCAGCATCAACGGCTTCGATGATGGAGTCTTTGGCGAAAGCTGCAGGAACGTAGATCACAGACGCATCGGCCTGGGTCTGACGCACGGCATCTTTCATGGTGTTGAACACTGGCAGACCCAGATGCTCAGAACCACCTTTGCCCGGAGTTACACCGCCAACCACTTTGGTGCCGCATTTGATGGCCTGCTCAGCGTGGAACGTGCCGTTCTTGCCGGTGAAACCTTGCACCAGCACTTTGGTATCTTTATTTACAAGTACGCTCATTTGTTTGAACCTTTCTGAACCGATGTGCTGATCAAGCGCCTTTGACGGCGGCAACGATTTTCTGAGCTGCGTCAGACAAACCTTGGGCTGAAGTCAGTTTCAGACCGGATTCATCCAGGATTTTCGCGCCCAGCTCGGCGTTATTGCCTTCCAGACGAACCACAACAGGCACAGTCACGTTCACTTCTTTAACAGCAGCGATAATCGCTTCTGCAATCATGTCACAACGTACGATACCACCGAAGATGTTGATCAGAACGCCCTGAACAGAAGGATCAGCCAGAATCAGTTTGAAGGCTTCGATCACGCGCTCTTTGGTTGCGCCACCACCTACGTCCAGGAAGTTGGCTGGCTGACCGCCGTACAACTTGATGATGTCCATGGTCGCCATGGCCAGGCCGGCACCGTTCACCATACAACCGATGTTGCCTTCCAGCGCAACGTAGTTCAGTTCGAACTCGGAGGCTTTCAGTTCACGCTCGTTCTCTTGTGACTTGTCACGGATGGCAGCCAGTTTTGGCAGACGGAACAGGGCGTTGCTGTCGATACCGATTTTGGCATCTACGCAGGCCAGGGAACCGTCACCGCGGATAGCCAGCGGGTTGATCTCGAACAGGGCAAAGTCGTTTTCAACAAAGGCTTTGTACGCGCCGGTCATCAGTTTAGTGAACTGACCGATCTGGTCGCCAGACAGACCCAGTGCAAAAGCAACGTCACGCGCCTGGAATGGCAGCAGGCCAACCAGCGGATCAACCGTTACTTTCAGGATTTTTTCCGGAGTGTTGTGTGCCACTTCTTCAATCTCGACACCACCTTCGGTAGATGCCATGAAGGTCACGCGACGGGTTGAACGGTCTACCACGGCGCCCAGATACAGTTCGCGCTGTACCGGGTACATGTCTTCACAAACCAGTACGGAATTGACTGGCTGACCGTTAGCGTCGGTCTGGTAAGTCACCAGATTTTTGCCAATCAGGCCTTTGGCCACTTCAGCAGCTTCTTCGCGGGATTTAACCACTTTCACGCCGCCTGCCTTACCGCGGCCACCAGCATGAACCTGAGCCTTGATCACGGCAAACTTGCCAGACAGTTTGTCAAATGCCTGCGCAGCCTCTTCAGGTGTTGTAGCCAACACGCCTTGCTGAACTGGCAAACCGTAAGCAGCCAGCAGCTCCTTAGCTTGGTACTCGTGCAAATTCATTCTTATTCCTTCTTATCGAGGGGTTATTGATTCAATACCTGCAGACACGCTGCAGGCATTGATCATGCGTGCAACGCGCGCTTGTCTACAGACAAAGCAGCTTCGTGGAACACTTCAGACAACGATGGGTGAGCGTGAACAATACGGGCAATATCTTCGCTTGCCGCACGGAATTCCATCGCCATTACAGCTTCAGCAATCATTTCTGATGCAAACGGACCGATCAGGTGAACACCCAGTACGCGGTCGGTCTTGGCACAAGCCAATACTTTGACAAAGCCTTCTGCCATCCCCAGACCCAAGGCACGGCCATTGGCACCAAATACGGATTTACCTGCCTTGTACTCGATACCTTCCGCCTTCAGTTGCTGCTCGGTCTTGCCGACCCAGGCAATTTCCGGGTTGGTATAGATCACCCAAGGAATGGTATTGAAGTCCAGATGCGGCTTCTGACCTGCCAGCATTTCGGCCACGGCCACGCCTTCATCCATGGCTTTATGCGCCAGCATCGGGCCGCGTACCACGTCACCAATCGCATAGACGTTTGGCAGACTGGTTTCCCAGTGATCATTGATCTCTACCTGGCCACGGTCGTTCAGTTTCAGACCAATCGCTTCGGCGCCCAGACCCTGGGTATTCGGCACACGGCCAACCGCAACAATCAGTTTGTCGAATTCGGCTTTGTGTTCTGCGCCTTTGGCGTCCACATACTCAACCGTCACACCCGCCTTGCCATTGGTCACTTTGTTGATCTTGACCCCGGTAGAGATCGCCAGACCCTGTTTGGTGAACAGCTTGGCAGCTTCTTTGGCCACAGCTTCATCTGCTGCACCCAGGAAAGCAGGTGCTGCTTCCAGAATCTTGACTTCAGCACCCAGGCGATTCCACACACTGCCCATTTCCAGGCCAATCACGCCGGCACCGATCACGCCCAGCTTGGCAGGTACTGCCGCCAGGCTCAATGCACCTTCGTTATCCAGAATATTGATGTTATCAACTTCAGCACCAGGAATCTGGCGCGGGCTAGAGCCGGTAGCCACAATGACGCGGGTAGCGGAAACGGTTTCGACCTTGTCGCCGTCTTTGACTTCGACTTGCCAGACATCATTTTCACGCTTAACCAGGCGACCTGTACCATGCAAGCTGTCGATCTTGTTCTTTTTGAATAAAAAGCCAATACCGCCGGTCAGTTTTTCAACGATCTTGTCTTTGCGAGACAGCATTTTGGCAACATCCAGCTTTACCCCTTCGGCGGTAATGCCATGGTCTGCAAAATCGTGCTGAATCTGGGCAAAGTTTTCTGATGATTGCAACAATGCTTTGGACGGGATGCACCCCACGTTCAGACAGGTGCCACCAAGGCTGGCCTTGCCTGCCTTGTTTTTCCAGGCATCGATACAGGCAACCTTGAAACCCAGCTGGGCAGCACGGATAGCTGCAATATACCCGCCGGGGCCTGCACCAATCACTACCACATCATAATTCGACATCGTGAAATCCTTTTTTCATGCTTGAGATGGCAAGTTCAATTCGATCTGCCATGTTATGCCAACCATCCATTCCGCTAAATGAGGTAAGTTACGGATACTATCGCCTCATTCTTCAGAAAGTACGGACAGGCAACAATCTCTGTCACCTGTCCCGGCATCAAATTACAGATCCAGAATCAAACGGGCCGGATCTTCCAGCACTTCTTTCATGGCAACCAGGCTCAACACGGCTTCACGGCCATCGATGATACGGTGATCGTAAGACAGCGCCAAGTACATCATCGGACGTACAACCACTTCCCCATTTTCAACCACGGCGCGGTCTTTGGTGGCGTGCATGCCAAGGATCGCGGATTGTGGCGGGTTGATGATCGGGGTAGACATCATGGAACCGAAGGTACCACCGTTAGAAATGGTGAAGGTACCACCAGTCAGTTCTTCAACACCCAGTTTGCCGTCTTGTGCACGCTTGCCAAAATCAGCAATCTTTTTCTCGATGTCGGCCAGGCTTAGCTGGTCACAATCGCGCAATACAGGCACGACCAGACCACGCGGGCTGCCAACGGCAACGCCGATATCAAAGTAGCCATGGTAAACGATGTCGTTACCGTCAACAGACGCATTCACAACCGGGAATTTCTTCAGTGCATGCACAGCAGCTTTAACGAAGAAAGACATGAAGCCCAGTTTCACGCCGTGTTCTTTTTCGAACTTGTCTTTGTACTTGTTACGCAGGTCCATCACCGGCTTCATGTTCAGTTCATTGAACGTGGTCAGGATGGCGGCAGTAGACTGGGACTGTACCAGACGTTCTGCAACACGTTGACGCAGGCGGGACATTGGTACACGCTGCTCTGGACGAGCGCCCAGATCAGTGATCACGGCAGGCGCAGCTACGGCAGCTTTTGGTGCAGCGGCGGCGGCCTGGACATCTTCTTTCAAGACGCGGCCACCACGGCCTGAGCCTGCGACAGCATTGATATCAACACCGGCTTCAGCTGCCAGCTTCTTGGCTGATGGCATGGCCACCGCATCAGAAGCAGCGGCAGCCGGTGCTGCAGCAGGAGCGGCTGCTGGTGCTTCAGCGGCAGGTGCTGAATCGCCTTTTACAGCGGCGGTATCAATGTGGGCAATCACTTCCTGGCCAACACAGACTGCAGCATCACCCTTGATGATCTTGACCAGTTTACCTGCTTGAGGTGCCGGCAGTTCCAGTACAACCTTATCGGTTTCAACATCAACCAGATTCTCGTCACGCTCGACGAAATCGCCTTCTTTTTTGTGCCATGCCAGCAGAGTGGCTTCAGAGACGGATTCTGGCAGTACCGGTACTTTAACTTCAACAATCATGACTATTCCTTTACCTTGGAGAAGAGGCACTGTGCGCCTCTTCTGTATCTATTCAGTTTGGTGAATTACTTACTAATGGTCAGCGCCGCTTCAACAAATGCCTTCAATTGAGCCGTATGTTTGCTCATGTAACCAACCGCAGGTGATGCAGATGAATCGCGACCGGCATAAGCAAGTGTCTGTTTGGCTGTCATGCAAGCTTCAAGGCGGTGACGGATCTGGTGCCATGCGCCCTGGTTGCGTGGTTCTTCCTGAACCCAGACGATTTCCTTGGCGCCGGTGTACTGCGCCAGTTCTGCACGCAACGTTTCGGTCGGGAACGGGTACAACTGCTCGACACGAACGATCGCCACATCCTGCACATTACGCTCTTTACGTCCGTTGGCCAGGTCGTAATAAACCTGCCCTGAACAGACGACAACGCGCTTGACCTTCTTCTTGTCCAGATCAGCCGGATCAGAAATCACGGTCCGGAATTCACCGTTGGTGAAGTGCTCGATCGGGCTCATGGCATCTTTATACCGAAGCAGACGCTTGGACATCAGGATCACCAGCGGCTTGCGATATGGGCGAATCATCTGGCGACGAAGCAGATGGAACATCTGGCTTGCTTCGGACGGCATGATGACCTGAATGTTGTGCTCGGCACACATCTGCAGGTAACGCTCCAGACGTGCAGAAGAGTGCTCAGGGCCCTGACCATCATAACCATGCGGCAAGATCATGGTCAGGCCGCACAAACGGCCCCATTTGGTTTCACCAGAGGTAATAAACTGGTCAATCACTACCTGGGCACCGTTCGCAAAGTCACCAAACTGGGCTTCCCAGATCACCAGTTCATCCGGTGCAGAACTCGCATAGCCATATTCGAACGCCAATACGGCTTCTTCGTTCAGGATCGAGTCAATTACCAGGAAGTTAGCCTGGGTATCGGACAGGTTGCGTAGTGGCACATATGCACCTGCATCCCATTTTTCGCGATTTTGATCGTGCAGGACCGCATGGCGGTGACTGAATGTCCCACGGCCAGAGTCTTCGCCTGACAAACGGACCGGGAAACCGGACTCCAGCAGCGAGGCGTACGCCAGCGTTTCGGACATGCCCCAATCCACCGGCAACTCGCCATTCACCATGGCGTTGCGGTCTTTGATCAGCTTGTCTACGGTACGGTGCAGCTTGAAGCCTTCCGGTACTTTGGTGATTTTTTCTGTCAGACGTTTCAGGTCAGACAACGGGACGGTCGTATTGACCGGGTGCGCCCAGTGCGTACCAAAGTATGGGGTAAAGTCGATGGCAAACTGACGCTGGAAACCTGTCAGCGAGGTTTGCTCTACGTGCTCGCCTTTATCCAGTGCCGCACGATAGGCTTTGATCAGCTCATCACCTTCATGTGCAGCAATCACGCCTTCGGCTACCAGACGGTCAGCATACAGCTTGCGTGTACCTGGATGCTGGGAGATTTTCTTGTACATCATCGGCTGGGTCAGATATGGATCGTCCGACTCGTTGTGACCGTGGCGACGGAAACAGACGATATCAATCACGACATCCTTGCCAAACGTGGCACGATATTCCAGCGCTGCCTGAGTGACCAGAACCACGGCTTCCGGGTCATCCCCGTTCACATGGAATACGGGCGCCTCGATCATCTTGGCGATATCAGTACAGTACAGGGTAGAACGGGTGTCACGCGTATCAGAGGTGGTAAAGCCAACCTGGTTGTTCACCACGATATGAACGGTACCGCCGGTACCGTAACCACGGGTTTGCGACAGGTTAAACGTACCCTGATTGGTACCCAGACCAATAAAGGCCGAGTCACCGTGAATCAGGATCGCCATGACCTGGGAGCCATCGCGGTCATCACGACGCTGTTGGCGGGCACGTACGGAACCGACAACCACCGGGTTCACAATCTCAAGGTGTGACGGGTTGAAGGCAAGCGACAGGTGGATGGCACCGCCAGGTGTTGGTACGTCGGCCGAGAAACCCATGTGGTACTTCACGTCACCAGATGGAAGATCCGTCGTCGGGCGGCCTTCAAACTCGGAGAACAGGTCTTTGGGTGCCTTGCCCAGCGTGTTCACCAGTACGTTCAGGCGGCCGCGGTGAGCCATACCGATCACCATTTCGTGCACGCCACGCTCACCCGCGCCCTGGATCAGCTCATCCATGGCAGCGATCAGTGACTCGCCCCCTTCCAGAGAGAAGCGCTTCTGGCCGACATATTTGGTGTGCAGGTATTTTTCCAGCGTTTCTGCTGCAGTAATCTGCTTGAGAATACGCTTACGTTTTTCTACACCAAAAGCGGGTGTAGAAGAGTTGTTTTCAAACCAGTTTTGCACCCACTTTTTGCGTTCGCTATCAGTGATGTGCATGTATTCCAGGCCAATCGAACCGCAGTAAGTCTGCTTCAGCTTGGCCAGAATCTCAGACAGTTTGGCACGGCCGTTACCCATCAGGGATCCACCCTGGAAGGTCGTGTTCAGATCTGCCTGGCTAAGTCCGTGGTGCTCTAGCTCCAGCTCTTTTACCGACTGCTGGTCAAAGCGCTGCAACGGGTCCAGCTTGGCGTGACGGCTACCCAGGATGCGGTAGGCGGAAATCACACGCAGTACTTGCAGCTGTTTTTCTGACTGGCCATCGTCGGCAGCAGAGACTGTGCCGCGAGGACGCTTGGTCAGCTCGACAAATGAAGCCTGCACCGGAGAATGCGCAACGTCTCTGCCATGACCGGAATGCTGCCATGTATCAAAGTAGCTGCGCCATTTTTCTTCTACGCTGGCTGGGTCTGCCAGATAGCGTTCGTACAGTTCTTCAATGAACGGTGCATTACTACCGAACAAGTAAGAACTGCCCCACTGTTGTTGCATCTCGTTAGACATTTTTTTAATCACTAGAGAGTCAGGTTAAAGGGAAGAGCACCACTGGCAAGACCCGGGGTGTGGCACAAACGTATTTGTGCCACACCGGCAGGATTAGCGCTTGTCCAGAGGAACGTAATCACGACGGCCAGCACCAGTGTACAACTGGCGCGGACGACCGATCTTCATGCCTGGATCAGAAATCATCTCTGCCCAGTGGGAAATCCAGCCTACTGTACGTGACAGGGCGAAGATCGGGGTAAACATGGAGACTGGAATACCCAAGGCAGACAGTACGATGCCTGAGTAGAAGTCAACATTTGGATACAGTTTCTTGGAAACAAAGTATTCGTCTTCCAGCGCCACTTTTTCAAGTGCCATGGCCAGTTTGAACAGTTTGCTGTCGTGCAGGCCAAGTTCGTTCAAGACTTCATAACAGGTTTCACGCATGATCTTGGCGCGAGGGTCCATGTTCTTGTAAACACGGTGGCCGAAGCCCATCAGCTTGAAGCTGTCATTCTTGTCTTTGGCACGGGCAATGAATTCAGGAATCCGGGATTCATCACCAATTTCATTCAGCATTTTCAGCACGGCTTCGTTGGCACCGCCGTGGGCAGGGCCCCACAGACACGCAATACCGGCTGCAATACATGCAAACGGATTGGCGCCGGAAGAACCGGCCAGACGCACGGTAGAGGTCGAAGCATTTTGCTCATGGTCTGCATGCAGAGTGAAGATGCGATCCAGCGCACGCGCCAGAATCGGGTTCACTTTGTATTCTTCAACCGGTGTAGAGAACATCATGTGCAAGAAGTTCTCTGAATATGACAAACCGGCTTTCGGATAAGAGAACGGCAAGCCTTTGTTATAGCGATAGGCTTGTGCAGCAATTGTCGGCAACTTGGCAATCAGGCGGAAAGCAGACACTTCACGGTGGCGTGAGTCGCTGATGTCCAGAGAGTCGTGATAGAACGCAGACAATGCCCCCACCACGCCGACCATCACGGCCATCGGGTGAGCATCACGACGGAAGCCTTTGAAGAAAGACATGATCTGGTCGTGCAGCATGTTGTGACGCATCACCAGATGGTCAAACTCGGACTTCTGTGCTTTGGTTGGCAGTTCGCCATTCAGCAACAGATAGCAGACTTCCAGGTAATCACTGTTTTCTGCCAGTTGTTCGATAGGATAGCCACGGTAGTACAGCAAGCCCTCATCACCATCAATAAAGGTGATTTTGGATTCGCAACTGGCCGTTGCCAGAAAACCAGGGTCATAAGTGAACAGACCCGTTTTGCCAAACGTGCGAATATCAACAACATCCGGCCCTAAGGTGCCAGACAGTACGGGCAAATCAATAGACTGGCCGTCACCGTAATTTAACGTAACCTTACCCTTTTCCATACTCTGCTCCACTTGAGTGCCCATTTGGGGATGCCATTTGGCTTTTATCCATCCGGCTGGGCGGGTTTTCCGATTTATACCTAAATCTTGGTCGTATTTAATTTTTTGGCGTTTTACCCTGGGGACTTCGGGCAACGCGTTTTTATACGCTTCTATGGTTTGGATGTTCATGTCTCAAATCGAGACACTTAGCAGTCATGCTTTACGCAGGCGTTCAATCATCGGGACCCAGTGTGCTACCTGGGTATCCGTCCTGCCGTTTAACATATCCAGCAAATCGTTATCTGTTTCTTCCAGAATTTCGACATAGATAGCCTGCTCTTCAAGGCTCAATCCATGCCATTCATTGATCAGAAAACGCTCCAGAATAATGTCTAACTCTAGCAGTCCGCGACGAGAACGCCATCTAATCCGGTCAAAATCACTCATCAGGTATCCTAGTAATT
Source organism: Leeia oryzae DSM 17879 (assembly GCF_000376945.1). Taxonomy (GTDB): domain Bacteria; phylum Pseudomonadota; class Gammaproteobacteria; order Burkholderiales; family Leeiaceae; genus Leeia; species Leeia oryzae. Next base: position 79,156 of record NZ_AQXU01000015.1, on the reverse strand, counting down.
GATACCGGGCTGCCCTATGGCAACCCGGTGACCTGAGGATTAAACTGCGCGCTTAACCATCAACTCTTTGATCTTGCCAATGGCGAAGGTCGGGCTTAGCTCCTTCGGACAAACATCAACACAGTTCATGATGGTGTGGCAGCGGAACAGGCGATACGGATCATCCAGATTGTCCAGACGTTCGTTGGTTGCCTGGTCACGGCTATCGGCAATAAAGCGATAAGCTGCCAGCAAACCGGCTGGACCCACGAATTTATCCGGATTCCACCAGAATGACGGGCATGAAGTAGAGCAACATGCACACAAAATACATTCGTACAGGCCATCCAGCATCTCGCGATCTTCCGGAGACTGCTTGCGCTCTTTCTCGGGTGCCGGATCGTTATTGATCAGATACGGCTTGATCGAGTGATACTGCTTGAAGAACTGGGTCATGTCCACGATCAAGTCGCGAATCACAGGCAAACCTGGCAACGGACGCAGCACCACGGGTTCTTGCACGTCTTTCAGGTTGGTAATACATGCCAGTCCATTGCGGCCGTTGATGTTCATGGCATCAGAGCCACAAACGCCTTCACGACATGAACGACGGAATGCCAGAGAATCGTCCTGCTGCTTCAGGCGCACGATGGCATCCAGCAGCATGCGGTCAGTAGCTTCAAGTTTGACGTCATACTCTTGCATGTATGGTTTGTCGTCTTTGTCCGGATCGTAGCGATAAATTTGGAAACGCATTCGAAATTCCTTTTTCTACCTGTTGTCTTTACCAGTCACGCACGCGGGCGGATCAGAAAGAACGAGTTTTCGGTGGAATGGAGTCAACAGTCAGTGGGTTCAGATTCACTGCTTTGTACTCCAGGCGGTTGCCTTCGCTATACCACAGGGTATGCTTCATCCATTCTTCGTCGTTACGACCGTTTGGATGGGCAGGCGTGTCCGCATAATCTTCACGGGCATGCGCGCCTCGGCTTTCCTTGCGTGCCTCTGCAGACACGATGGTTGCCTTTGCCACTTCAATCAGGTTGTCCATTTCAAGCGCTTCAACACGTGCCGTGTTAAACACCTTGCTCTTGTCTTTGATTGCAATGTTATTTACGCGTTCTGCAATCTCCATGACCTTGGTCACGCCCTCTGCCAGCAGTTTCTGGTTACGGAACACGCCACAGTGTGCCTGCATGGTTTTGCGCAGCGCCTGGCCCACGTCCTGAGTCTGTTCGCCACTGGTGCGGCTATCAAGACGGTTCAGGCGAGCCATGGTGAAGTCACCGGCATTTTTCGGCAGCGGTTTCAGGGTTGGATTACGCTTGTGGAAGTCCACAATGTGATTGCCCGCGGCACGACCGAACACCACCAGATCCAGCAGGGAGTTGGTACCCAGACGGTTCGCACCGTGTACAGACACGCATGAACATTCACCTACTGCGTACAGGCCATTGATGATTTCATTGGAGTTGCCATTTTTTGGCGCCACAACCTGACCATAAATATTGGTCGGGATACCACCCATCTGATAATGGATGGTTGGCACAACCGGGATCGGCTCTTTCAGGCAGTCTACGTTGGCAAACTTGAGCGCGATTTCACGAATGGACGGCAGTTTCTTGATGATGACTTGCGGATCCAGGTGGGTCAGATCCAACAATACGTGGTCGCCATCAGTGCCACAACCACGGCCTTCCTTGATCTCCTGGTCCATGGAACGGGACACAAAGTCACGTGGGGCCAAGTCTTTCAGGGTTGGCGCATAACGCTCCATGAAACGTTCGCCGTTGACGTTACGCAGGATACCGCCTTCGCCGCGAACGCCTTCGGTAATCAGCACGCCGGCACCGGCCACACCGGTCGGGTGGAATTGCCAGAACTCCATGTCTTCCAGCGGAATGCCTGCACGGGCAGCCATACCCAGGCCGTCACCAGTATTGATGAAGGCATTGGTAGACGCTGCAAAAATACGACCTGCACCACCAGTCGCGAACAGCACTGTTTTTGCGTGCAGAATCATGACTTCGCCGGTTTCCATTTCCAGCGCGGTTACACCAACTACATCGCCTTCTTCATCACGAATCAGGTCAAGCGCCATCCATTCGACAAAGAACTGGGTGTTGGCGCGTACGTTGCGCTGGTACAGGGTATGCAGTAGTGCATGGCCGGTACGGTCAGCTGCCGCACAGGCGCGAGGCACAGGCTTTTCACCGTAATTGGAGGAGTGGCCGCCAAATGGGCGCTGGTAAATGGTACCGTCGGCATTGCGGTCAAACGGCATGCCGAAATGTTCAAGTTCGTATACGACTTTCGGCGCTTCACGGCACAGGAACTCAATCGCATCCTGATCACCCAGCCAGTCGGAACCCTTCACGGTATCAAAGAAGTGATAGTGCCAGTTGTCTTCTGCCATGTTACCCAAAGAAGCACCAATACCACCCTGAGCGGCAACGGTATGGGAACGGGTCGGAAACACTTTGGACAAAACAGCCACTTTCAGGCCGGCTTCTGCCAGCTGCAGGGATGCACGCATACCTGCGCCACCGGCGCCAACAATCACTGCATCAAACGATCTTACTGGAAGGGCCATTTATACGCTCCAAATGATGTTGACTGCGTAGATAAACGCAGCGACCAGCCAGATAATAGTCAGAACATGCAGCGTTAAGCGCAAACCAACTGGCTTGATATAGTCCATCCACAGGTCGCGAACACCGACCCATGCGTGTAGTAGTAGTGCAATGAAGGTCACCAGGGTGAACACCTTGACTGCATGATTGGCAAACAGGTGTCTCCAGCCTTCATGGTCATGAGGGATAGCCAGCAGGATGACTACCAGTGCTACGGTATAAGCCAGCATCACCAACGCAGTAACACGCTGCATGATCCAGTCGCGCAGGCCGTAATGTGCGCCAACAACAATTCGATTTTTACTCATAGCAAAGTCACCCCGCCGATAACCAAGGTCAGTGCAATACTTACAACCATGACCAGTTTTGCCGTGAAGCGAGCGGTGTGTAAGTCCAGGCCTTTATGAATATCCAGAAACAGGAAACGGATACCCGCACAGGCGTGATGCATGAATGCCCAGATGAAACCGAGGGAGACAAGCTTGACGAGGGGATTGGAGAAAAAGTCTTTTGCAGCGGCAAAAGCATCACCGGAAACCAGCGATAGATGTAACAGGTAGAGAAGAAATGGGAGACCGAGGAACAAACCCACACCACTAACGCGATGCAAGATGGACACTTTTCCCGGCCATGGCAGCTTGATCTTTGACAGATCAAGATGCTTGGGTCGCACTTTTTGCATTGTTATGTTTTCCTAAACTCACATTTTTGTCTCGGCACAAGACGCCAATGTTGTTAACGCCACACTGACCACCCTTGCGGGCCCCAGCTCCACGGAAACGTTACCGCACAGAAGATCCCATGCACGCACAGCAACGAAACATGTCGATTTTATCAAATTTCTTTGCTTGTTACCGACCAACTCTACGATTTCAATCGACTTTTTTGCACTGCAACTACCAACAACTACAATCTCACTACAAACTTGCTTATGCATTCCGGCGATAAATGCACCGCCGGGAATCTACCCAAATTCTGCGCCACTCGAATACCTGCCCCGACACATCCTGCGAACTTCTTTCAATCCGCAGCACCGGCACGGCATCCGTAAAGCGGATCCAGCCCTCTTCTACACCCACCATGGCCAGAAACCATTCATTTTGCCGAGATATCCTCAAACCGAACTCGGCGAGGTACAGCTTCAGCAAACGCCCCGAGTGCTGCTTGATCAATCGTGCATCCAGCCGATCGAACCGCACCGCATCCAGCGCAATTTCGTCATACGCCACCAGTTGACCACTCAGGCGCCACAGGCGGCGAATCAGCACGATCTGGGCGTTTCTTTTCAACCCAAGCGCTTCAACCACCCGCTCCGAGCCAACCGCCCGGCCGCAAGACAGCAACTCTGGCTCCAGCCTGTCGGGCAAATTTGCAAATTCATGCCCCGGCAACCACAAACCACCCTCAGTCCATTCTTCCGGCCAGTCTGCAACAAAAGTGCCCACCCCTTGCCGGCGTGTCAGCACACCTTCGCGCACAAGGGCATTTAATGCCTTTCTTGCTGTCCCCTGACTCACGCCAAAGCGTTCTGCCAGCTCGAACTCCGTGGGAAGCAACTCACCCGCCCGCCATGTAGAATCCGCCAGAAGGTGCAGCATTTGCTGCCTAACCTGCTGATAAAGCGGCAGATATTTAACCTGTGCCATTTGCGATTGCTGCATTTTTAACATTGCTCCAAATTCATGTCTATAGCTGTCTTATATAAGACATAAGACAGACATCAAATCATACAGCATTCTTCTTGGATTAGGTATCGTCAAAACTGGCATCGCATGCTAGACTTATGGCGGTTTCGTAAAGTGCACGCCCCCTTCTATATACGTGCAAAATCAAAGCGTTGTCTGACATGTTGTATTGCAGCAACTGTCGGGCAAAACAAGACCCTTTTGCTGTACTGATTTCTTCATGCATCGTGCAGATGAAACATGCAGCCAAACAACGTTGGAGCCTGAACTCTCATGAAAGCACCTGTACGTGTTGCCGTTACCGGCGCAGCTGGTCAAATCGGTTATAGCCTGTTGTTCCGTATTGCCAGTGGCGAAATGCTGGGCAAAGATCAACCGGTTATCCTGCAACTGCTGGAAATCTCCCACGAGAAAGCACAACAAGCCCTTAAAGGCGTGATTATGGAGCTGGAAGACTGTGCCTTCCCTCTGCTGGCTGGCGTAGTAGGCACAGATGATCCTAACGTTGCCTTCAAGGACGCAGACGTTGCGCTGCTGGTGGGTGCACGTCCGCGTGGCCCGGGCATGGAGCGTAAAGACCTGCTGCAAGAAAACGCCAAAATCTTTACCGTACAAGGTAAAGCACTGAACGATGTTGCCAGCCGCAATGTAAAAGTGCTGGTAGTTGGCAACCCAGCCAACACCAACGCTTACATCGCCATGAAGAGCGCGCCTGACCTGCCTGCCAAAAACTTTACCGCCATGCTGCGTCTGGACCACAACCGTGCGTTGTCCCAACTGGCTGCAAAAACAGGCAAAGCGGTGGCTGACATCGAGAATATGGTTGTATGGGGTAACCACAGCCCAACCATGTACGCTGACTACCGTTTTGCCACCGTGAATGGCGAAAGCGTAAAAGCACTGGTGAACGACGAAGAATGGAACCGCACTACCTTCTTGCCAACCGTTGGCAAGCGTGGCGCAGCGATCATCGAAGCACGTGGCCTGTCTTCTGCAGCTTCTGCTGCTAACGCAGCCATTGACCACGTACGCGACTGGGTACTGGGCACCAATGGCAAGTGGGTAACCATGGGCGTACCTTCTGACGGTTCTTACGGCATTCCTAAGGATGTAATTTATGGCGTGCCTGTTACTTGCGAAAATGGCGAGTACAAGCGTGTTGAAGGCCTGGAAATTGACGAATTCAGCCGTGACCGCATGAACCACACGCTGGACGAGCTGGAAGAAGAACGCGCTGGTGTAGCTCACCTGCTGGGCTAAGCGTTTTTTTGCCTCAAAAAAGCCTGACCGCGATATGCAGTCAGGCTTTTTTATTTGATGACTGGCGGAGACTGGGCGGGTACCGTGGCGAGACTGGCATATCTTGCCACCGTCGTCGCATCGTTTATGTCCCGCCGAACTTGCTCAATGGATAGGTAGATGTCTTCTATGAACAGCGTTCTTGATCGCGTTTCTGATTTTCCCTATTGCCAGCTGTCCAGGATGGACGAGCTGGATGTATTGACCATGGATGCCCCATGGGGGAAAACCGTTATTGCCCTGCAAGGCGCGCAACTACTTTCTTATACGCCCACCGGTGATACGGACCTATTATGGCTGTCACCCCAGGCCGCTTTCAAGACAGGCAAAGCCATACGTGGCGGGATTCCTGTTTGCTGGCCCTGGTTCGGTGCACATCCGCAGTCGTCCGGGCAGCCTGCACATGGCATAGCCAGAACGGCAGTGTGGGCATGTACCGGGATGGAAATGCATGATGATCATGCGGTGATCAGTTGGGTATTGCCAGCCTCTGCCAATACCCCGGAATACCCGGGTACCCTTGGCTTGAAGATGACCCTGGGCGACGACATCCTTTTGTCAGTAACCATCACGCATCATGGCGACATGCCTTGCCAATACGGACTGGCACTACACAGCTACTTTCCAGTAACGGATGTAGAAAAGACCGTGATTACCGGGTTGGCAGACAAGCCCTATTACGACAAACCAACCGGTACGCTCCAAACCCAGCGAGGTGATGTTCGGCTCAAAGACGAGGTGGACCGGGTCTACAAGCAGGTAGACGGTGCGTATGAAATTGTGGACCCAGTAAACGGCAACATCCGGATATCCAGCAGCGGGTTTAAAAATGCGATTGTCTGGAATCCGGGCCAGGCACTGGCCAGCAAGATGCAGGACATTGGGGAAATGGCTTGGCAAACCATGGTGTGTGTCGAGTCTGGCAACGTCATGGAAGACACCATATTGCTGTTGCCGGGCGAGGTGTTTAACGGCGCACTGCGGATTGGCAGAAAATAACCAGATGGCGCCCGGACATCCGTTGGGTGTCCGGGCTACTTGGTGATGCGCCCAACACTCGGCGATCAGTCCTACCCTACGATAAACAGGTTCACATCAAACTGAAACGGCGGCAGCCAGATTATGTCGCTTCACCGTTTGCATCTCTGGTGTACAAATAATCCGTTCGATACAGAATGCGGCTTCAGCCAGCCAGCGATTACTGATTTCACGATAGCCATCCATATCCTGGCAATGCAGACGGACAATGTAGTCGAACGAGCCGCCAACCAGCCAGCAATCCAGCACATCCGGATCTTGCTGAAGCGCTGCTTCAAAAGCCTGTTGTGCAGAACGGTTTCTCTGGCTCATGAGCGCTACCTGCAAATGCAGCACCAGCCCTTTGCTCTCGGTATCCAGGTCAATCAGCGCGGTGTAGCCGCGGATCACCCCCATACGCTCCAGTTTTCTCACCCGCTCCTGACAGGGGCGTGGTGTCAAATGCACCAGTTCAGCCAGCTTCTGGTAACTGATGCGTGCGTCGGATTGCAATACCTCGATAATCTTGAGGTCGATGCGGTCTAATTTAGGCCCGTTTTCAAGCATTTCTGCCTACACCTTTTCCTCGTTTTGCCTTTGCAGCGGATTCTGCTGTCTGACGGGGTCATTTCGACAAAAACCGGCTGGCCATAAAGCCAACTCAGCCAGAATCTCGCGCTGCAAAAGCACACAATATGTCATCTCTTGTGAGCAACCTTCAGACAAAGATGACCATGCAAAATACCCAGCATATTCTGATGATTCGCCCGGTTCGATTCATTTCAAACCCGCAAACCCAGTCTAGTAACGCATTTCAGCGCACTGACATCACCTTTGTCTCACCAGAGGTCGCAGCCATGAACGAATTTGACGCATACGTTGCAAAGTTGCGGGCTGCCGGCATGGATGTCACGGTGATTGACGATACACCGCTGCCACACACCCCGGATTCGATCTTCCCGAACAACTGGGTCAGCTTTCATGAAAATGGCACGGTAGTGCTCTACCCCATGCAGGCAGAAAATCGTCGGCAGGAACGTCGGCAAGACATTCTGGCCCAGATTGGCAAGCGGTTTGACGTAAGGCAGGTGCTGGACCTGAGCCGGTTCGAACTGGACGGGAAATACCATGAAGGGACTGGCGTCATGGTGCTGGACCATGTTCATAAAATTGCCTATGTCTGCCGAGCCAGCCGCAGTCATCCTGAAGTCATGGCGGCATTTAGTGCGCACCTTGGCTATCAGGCCTTCTGGTTTGATGCCGTGGATAGCACAGGACGACCCATTTATCACACCAACGTCATGATGGGGGTTGGCCGTACCCTGGCGGTGGTTTGTCTGGAATCCATTCATGACCTGGCACAGCGCCAGCAACTGGTTCAAAAATTGACGGATAGCGGCAAGGTCATTTTGCCGATTTCTTACACACAAATGAATGCGTTTGCCGGCAATGTCATGGAGCTGCAGAACCCGGCGGGTGAGGCCGTACTGGCGCTGTCGACGCAAGCCTGGGATGCCTTGAGCGACGAACAGCAGCAGCTGGTTCGCCAGTACACGATTCCCGTGACCGCAGACCTGCACACGATTGAAACTCTGGGCGGCGGCGGCGCCCGCTGCATGATTGCAGAGATTTTCCTGCCACTGAAAACAGCGGCAGACAATGACCATGCGTTTAGCCCTGTCATGGCGACGCATCACTGAGCATTATAAAAAAGAGAGCAGACACATCATGATGTTTATCAGACCCATCAGAACCGCAGACCTCCCCGCCATCCTGCATTTGGCACAAAATGCAGGGGTTGGCGTGACCTCACTACAACCGGATGAAGCACTGCTGGCGGAGCGCATCCGCCGCAGTGAGGCCACCATGGCAGGTAGCGCACCACTGGCCGAGCAGGGCTACCTGTTTGTGCTGGAAGACAGCCAGAAGCGGCAAGTGGTTGGCCTGTGTGGACTGGAAGTCGCGGTCGGGTTGCAGTCCCCCTGGTATAACTATCGGGTGGGCGTGGTCAGCCACATGTCTAGCGAGTTTGATGTGAACCGGCATATCCCCACCCTCTTTCTGTCTAACGACCATACCGGCCACAGCGAATTGTGTACGTTGTTTCTGGACAAGGACTGGCGGCACAGCAAGAATGGTCAGCTATTATCCAAGTCTCGTTTACTGTTTCTGAGGGCGTTTAAAGAGCGCTTCAGCAAAAAAGTCGTGGCGGAAATGCGAGGGGTATCAGATGAACAGGGTAAATCCCCTTTCTGGGAAAGTCTGGGGCGGCATTTCTTCCAGATTGACTTTGCCCATGCCGATTACCTGACCGGGGTTGGCAAAAAATCGTTTATTGCCGAGCTGATGCCCAAGCTACCCATTTACACCAGTTTACTCACAGAACAAGCCCAGGCAGTGATTGGCAAAGTGCATGCCCAGACAGAACCGGCGCGTGCCATGCTGGAAGCCGAGGGGCTGCATTACCAGGGCTACATCGACATTTTTGACGGTGGTGCAACGCTGGAAGCCTATGTGGATGATCTGCGCATGGTCAGACAAGGGCATACCCTGCCGGTCAGCCTGAAAGCCAATGTCGCGGAGACGGGTGCTTACTATCTGGTATCCAACCGGCAAGACCAGGGCTTCCGCGTCATCATGGTACAAGCCGAGAATGCGGAAGCTGCAGCCTGCCTGACCGCTGCCCAGCTGGATCTGCTGATGCTGAACCCCGGGGACGAAGCCGATATCGCCAGCCTGACCCCTTAACCGGCATCCAGCTGCTTCATGCGCCGCCATAGGGTTGTCCGGCTGATACCGAGCAACCTGGCGGCGGCTTGCTGGTCTCCGCCGGTCTGCTGCAATGCCGACCGGATCTGTTGGCTTTCATCTTGCGCCGGGTGTTGTGCCAGCACCTCTGGCAGCACCCGAGCCAGCACCGTGGAGTCCGTTTTCCCCAGGGCATGGCAAAAAACCGTCGCCCGTTCGATCAGGTTTTCCAGTTCACGCACATTGCCGGGCCAGGCATACTCCCCCGCCAGCGCCAGGAAATCAGCCGCAAATTGATCTGGCGACAAGCCGCTGCCTATCCTGCTCAGGGCTTGCTGAATCAAATGCCGGGCCAGGCGGGGTACATCACCTTGCCGCTCACGCAGTGGCGGGAGATTCAGGCTCAGGATATTCAAACGGTAATACAAGTCGGCCCGGAACTGCTGATCCGCCACTTTTTGCTTTAGCCTTGCGTGGGTTGCCGCCATCACCCGGACATCGACATGGGTGGGTTCACTACCGCCCAGGCGCAACACTTCTTTTTCCTGCAAGACGCGCAGCAGGCGGGTTTGCAGTGCCAACGGCATGTCGCCAATTTCGTCCAGAAACAGGGTGCCCGTGTGTGCCATTTCGATCAGGCCGGCCTTGCCACCCTTGCGGCTCCCGGTAAAGGCGCCCTCTTCGTAGCCAAACAGTTCTGACTCCAGCAAAGACTCCGGAAAGGCGGCGCAGTTGACCGCCACAAACGGCGCGTGCCGACGTGGGGACAGCTGATGCATACCTTGAGCAAACAATTCTTTACCGGTCCCCGACTCGCCCAGCACCAGCACGGCCGCATCGCTGGGGGCATAGAGCATGGCCAGTTCTTTAACTGCCAGCATGGCGGGGGATTGGCCGATAATGTCGGCCAGCTGGTAACGGGCACTGAACTGACGCTTGTTGGCCTGATGACGCAGCTTCCGGTCGGCTCGTTCAATACTGCTGGCGTCCTGAAACGTCAGTACCGCCCCAATTTGCCGGCCTTGCTCGATGATGGGCTGCCGTTGCGTCACCAGCCGGCGCTGGCCCACGGTCTCCACCTTGTCCAGCTGGGAAACACCGCTTTTCAAGACTTCTTGCAGCGACAAGGCCGGGCACAAACTGCTCAAGATTCGGCCGACGGCCCGCTCTTCTGCCACCCCCAGCACATCGGCCATGGCATGGTTGACGGTTTCGATACGCTCGCTCATATCTACTGCCACCACCCCTTCATTGAGGGTGCGGACAATATTGTCTAACCGCTCGCGCTTGATTTCTTCTTCGTGAGCAATCCGTACCAGTTCGAGCGCATCGTCCAGAGCACGTCTTAGCGACGGCAGGGAGTAAATCATTGCCCCTTGCATCCCCAGCTGTTCGGCCCAGTCCACGATCAGACTGGAACCGACAATCACCGTTTCCGGGTTCTCGGCGGCCAGCGCCGCCAGAATCTCCCGCGCTTCAGCATCCTGCTGGTAGGTACGGATATCCAGCCGGACGGCCAGCACATCTTGCAAGTCCAGAAAGCCGTGCACCAATGGCTGCCGGCCGAGCATGACGACCCTTGCCTTGCGTGGCAGCGCCATTTGATGCGCTTGCTGAATCGCCAGCAGAACATCGTGCCCGCTCACCTGAATCGTCGCAACGGGCAACGGCACCACCTTGCGCAAAACCCGCGAGTTAGCGCTGGCAGCCACCACCGCATCTACCACACCATCCTGCCAGAGCGACTCGACCTCCAGCCGCGCATCCTGAATCGGCAGGTCGATCAGGCGCCAGTCCGCCAGCCCGCTGTATTCTGGTAATACGGTACGCATCAACCGGGCAAGGCCGCGGTAGGCCACAATGGCCAGGGTGGGTTTGGCTGCTTTCATACGTTGGCTCGGGTCAGATATCGGGATAAGTGCATTATAGGTGTTTCATATGAAACATGTAAATTTCACATGAAACACAGCAAATTCGCAAGACTTAAGTTTCAGACAAACACGAAAAATATAAACCCATGTTTTTAATGAAGAAATTATTTTTATCGCATTTTTTGAGAGGCTGGCACGCCATTTGCTCATATAGTGGCAAGCAGCAGAAAGCAGATCACCAAAACATGACGCTTCTGCTGCAGATATCCGGGTTTGTAACGGAAGCTTAGTTGTCGATGTCCTGCGGTGTACCTACACGATTCATGACCGCAAGCCAGACGTCGACGCTGATGGGGCGGTGCCTTTGATAACGTGCTATCCGCAGCCTGCGCGCATTGTTGCAGCAATGACGCGACTGGATGACAAGTTCCAGGTTCAGGTTGCGGGCGTCGCCCCCGTCAGCCATTTAAGCGGATCGCCACACCAGTACGCCCGGGAAACCGAATTTATTGCCTAGTCTGCTGCTCACATGCTGCCAGGCAATATCCCAGACACGTTGGCGTCTCCGGTGCCAGCGTTGACTTAACACCCCGCCTTTGCGCGGGGTATTTTTTTGCCGGATCAGTTGATCAGGATATCCCGGGCGGCTTGCACCAGCTGCCTGCTCAGACGTTCCATCTTGGGGGTCTGCAGTTGCCAGTGATGCCAGTACAGATGAATATCCACTGGCGCATCCGGAAAAATATCAATAAAGCGGGCCCTGTCCAGCCAGGGGGCCATTTGTACCTCCGGCAGCATTCCCCAGCCCATACCCAGAGCGATTGCATGCATATACGGCTCTGAGGCCGGCAAGTAATGGCACGGGTAGGTACCGGCCGGCAACCCATAACGCTGCTCCAGCAAATCGGCCTGCAAGCGGTCTTTCTGGTTAAACACCATCACGGGGGCCTTGCGCAAGCTGTCGCGATGCACGCCGTTCTGGAACCAGCGATCAATATATCCCTGGGCTGCCACCCCACGGTAGCGCATGATGCCCAGCGGCTGGGCGATGCATCCCTTCATGGCCACGGGTTCTGCCGTGATGCAACCCACGGCCAGCCCAGCTTGCAACAGGGCATGCGTGTGGTCTTGGTCATCCACACTCAAATCCACCAGAATGTTTTCTTCGATCAGGAAAGCCGACAGTGACGGTAAAAACCAGCTACTCAGGGTATCGGCATTGACCGCTATCGCAATGGTCACAGGGGCGTCACTATCATCCGACAAGTCAATGGCCAGCTCGTTAGCCAGCAAGCGGGCCCGGTGCAGGTACTGCAAGACGCGCTGGCCTTCCCGGGTAAGGCGTACCGGTCGTGTACGGATCAGCAGCGGCTTACCCAGACGGGTTTCCAGCAACTTGATACGCTGAGATATCGCCGATGGCGTCATGAAGAGGCGTTGTGCAGCCTGCTCAAAGCTGCCGGTTTCAGCCACCGCCATCAGTGCCTCGGTCTGGCGATAGTCCAGATTGGCAATATGCTCGTTCATCACCCCACCTTTATTAAGATATTTTAATGAATACTAACAAATACTAAGTATTGTTTCATTTAATTCTTGCCTGCTTCACAATGCCTTCAACGTAATGAAGGAGCAGATCATGTTTTTACCTGTGTATCTCAAGGGAATGGGATTGGGCGCCAGCCTGATCATGGCCATTGGCGGGCAGAATGCCTATGTGCTGCGGACAGCCATCAAGCGCCAGCACATCAGTCTGACCATTGCAGTATGTATCTTGTGTGACATGCTGTTGATTGGTGCAGGTGTCGCGGGCATGGGTGCCCTGATTGAAAACACGCCAACACTGCTGCAAGTGGCCAAATTCGGCGGCGCTGCCTTCTTGTTCTGGTACGGGCTAAAAGCCTGGAAGGCCGTGTTTGCACACGATACGCTGGATACCAGTGCGCCGGTCAAAGCGCTGGGATGGCGTCAGGCCTTGGCCACCGTGCTGGCCATTACCTTGCTGAACCCGCATGTCTATCTGGACACGGTGGTACTGCTGGGATCGATTGGCGGGCAAGAAGTCGGTCAGGGGAAACTGTGGTTTGCCCTGGGTTCGATGACGGCCTCTTTCCTCTGGTTTGTCTCGCTGGGCTATGGGGCACGCTTGCTGGCCCCGCTGTTTGCCCGTCCAGTTGCGTGGAAGGTGCTGGATGCGATTGTCGGCATCGTGATGTGGAGCCTGGCGGCAAGCCTGTTGGTATAACGATTTTTCATGGCGTACAATACGCATCTGTACGCCATGAAAGTCACCCATTATGATCTCCGCTCTGTCACGCCGCTGCTTTGTGTTCCTGCTTGCCGGTGGCCTCATGGCATGCAGCAGTTTGTCCCAAAAAGTGTTACAGGCGCCTAACATCACGGCGGTTGGCATCAAAACCGGTGACATGAGCCTGACAGAACAGCACTTTACCCTGACACTCACCCTGCAAAATCCGAATGATATTCCGATCCCGCTAACCAAGCTTGGGGCAGAATTCCTGATCAACGGGCTTTCCATGGCGCAAGGCCAGACGCAACAAAGCGTTACCCTGCCACGCCATGGCGAAGCCAAGATTCAGCTGGATGTGGTCAGCCAATTAAACAACCTGCTGCCCCAAGTCAAAAAATGGCTCAAGAACCCGGGCCAAGGCCTGCCTTACAGCGTCAAAGGCAATGCCTTTGTACCCCTGAAATCTGGCGGCCTGCCGTTTGAATACAAAGGTCTCTGGAAACCGGATTTGCGGTTCTGACCCTTCCCTTTTTCTGATCTACCCTACTCATCACAAAGATGTCTGCCATGCAAAATACCCGTGCCTGGGTTCGTCTGCCTTCCGGCAAGCGACTGGACCTGCTCAACCCCACCCCGTTTGACTGGGATGATGAGGATCTGGCTCTGGGGCTTGCCAGAACCTACCGCTGGGGCGGCCACTCAGCATGGCCGCTGCCGCTTTCTGTGGCGCAGCATTCGGTCGCTGTCATGCTGCTACGCCGCCAGCTAAGCAAAAACAAACTGTCTCCGGTGCAAGAGCTGCGGGAACTGCTGCATGATGCCGAAGAAGGCTTGCTGGGGTTTGATTGCATTTCCGTACTCAAACCTTTCATGGGGGAAGGTTTCAAGCAGCTAAGCGCCCGGCTGGAACATGCCGTTTTTCTGCGTTATGGCCTGCCCAGCTGGCAAGCGGATGACAAAACCGAGCATAAACGGGCTGACCGTATCGCGGCCGCCAGTGAGGCATTACACATTGTGGGCTGGAGCAAGGAAGAAATCCGGCAAACGCTGAAAATCCGTTTCCAGCCATTGGCAGAGGATGTACTGGCCGCACACTACGGCGACACGCCATGGGAACCCTGGGCGCCCGAGAAAGCGCGCAGCCGCTTTCTGGAGATGCTGAACGAACTGAAAAGCCGGCTCTAACCAGCAGTCTTACCCCTTGCTACGGATTCACTCATTTTCATGTCCACGTCCCAAACACAAAGAAATGCTTTCATCGCCTTGTTCATTCTGGCCGTCATCTGGAGCTATAACTGGATTCTGCTGAAAAAAGCCGTCCACTATATTCATCCGATTCCCTTTGTTGCCTGGAGAACCATTTTTGGCAGCTTGACCTTGATGATCATTGTCGGCATCAAGCGCCCCAGCAACGGAATTCCCCCCTGGCGTCCCACGCTGCTGCTCGGTTTTGGGCAGACCTTCCTGTTCAACCTGACAGCCACCATGGCACTGATGAGCGGCGCTGCTGGTAAAACCACTGTCCTGGCCTACACCATGCCATTCTGGACCGTTCTGCTCTCAAGGATGTTTTTGGGAGAACACTTGCAGCATCTGCAGAAGTGGATGGTCGGACTGGCGGCCTTCGGGATGGTGCTGGTCATCCAGCCATGGTCACTGCATGGTTCGCTGGTCAGTGACTTGTGGGCCCTGTTATCCGGACTGGTGTGGGCATGCAGCATCATTTACACCAAGCGCATCTGCATGAAACATCAGATAGATGCCCTGAGCCTGACGGCCTGGCAGATGTTTTATGGTTGCCTGTTCACCATTGCGCTGGCCCTGCTTTACCCGACACCGCCTACGCAATGGAACGAGACAGTCATCATTTCTACCGCATTTTCTGCCCTGTTTGGCAATGCGCTTGGCTGGACACTATGGATGTTTGCACTACGGAACCTGCCCGCCAACACGGTGGGGCTCAACGCCTTACTGGTGCCGGCATTGGCGGTGCTCTTCAGCGCCCTGCAGCTAGGCGAGATTCCGCACCTCATGGATACTACCGGCATGATCATGATCGGCATCGCCTTGTATGGTATCAGCCTGAAACGGTAATAGGAGTGCATACACAACGGACAGGTGCAGCGCCGTACCGCAGACCGGCACTGCACGTCATCTCGACAGGTTGATCCGGTCAGGGTTGCGGATGCAACGCTTGGGTGGCTACTTCAAACGATACGCCATACAAATCTTTGGCTGACATGCGAGGCTCCATGCCATCCAGCGGCCATTCGATCCCCAGTTCCGGATCATCCCAGGCAATGCAGCGCTCCAGTTCCGGCATGTAGTAGTCCGTGGTCTTGTACAAGAAGTCAGCCGACTCCGACAGTACCAGAAAACCATGTGCAAACCCTTCCGGCACCCACAACTGGCGATGGTTCTGCGCCGACAAATGCACGCCAACCCACTTACCGAAATCCGGCGACTCAGGGCGGATGTCCACGGCCACATCAAATACCTCACCCGCAGTTACCCGCACCAGTTTGCCTTGTGGATGTGGTGCCATCTGGTAATGCAAGCCGCGCAGCACCCCTTTGGCTGAGCGGGAATGGTTATCCTGCACAAAAGTACGCTGCAGCCCCGTTGCCCGTTCAAACTCTTTCTGGTTGAAGCTCTCAAAAAAGAAGCCCCGCTCGTCGCCAAATACCTTGGGTTCCAGAATCAAAACGTCGGGTAATCCGGTCGGGATAGCCTGATATGGCATGAATGCTTTCCTTTTGTGTTATTGGCCAATCAGTTTCAGCAAATATTGTCCGTAGGCATTCTTGGCCAACGGTTTGGCCAATGCCGCGACATGGGCGTCACTGATCCAGCCATTGCGCAAGGCTACTTCTTCCGGACACGCCACCATCAGGCCCTGCCGCTTTTGCAGTGTCGCAATAAAGCTGGAGGCCTCCAGCAAGGAGTCATGCGTACCGGTATCCAGCCAGGCGTAGCCGCGGCCCATGATCTCGACACTCAATTGCCCGGCTTCAAGATAACGTTTGTTAACATCGGTAATTTCCAGCTCGCCACGATCAGAAGGCTTGATGCTTGCGGCAATGTCGCACACCTGCTGGTCATAGAAATACAAGCCCGTCACGGCATAGTTGGACTTGGGCTGTTTGGGTTTCTCTTCAATGCTAAGCGCGCGGAACTGGTCATCAAACTCAACCACCCCGTAACGCTCCGGGTCCTGCACATGGTAGGCAAACACGCTTGCCCCCGTGGTCTGGGCATTGGCGCGCTCCAGCTGTTTGATCAGGTCATGACCATAAAAAATATTGTCCCCCAGCACCAGCGCCGATGGGTGATTTCCCACAAATTCCTTGCCGATAATAAAGGCCTGCGCCAACCCGTCCGGACTAGGCTGCACCGCATATTGCAGGTTCATGCCCCACTGGCTGCCATCCCCCAGCAGTTGCTCGAAACGGGGGGTGTCCTGTGGCGTGGAAATGATCAATACATCCTGAATACCTGCCAGCATCAGCGTGGTCAGCGGATAGTAGATCATCGGTTTGTCGAAGATGGGTAGCAACTGTTTGCTCACCGCCAGGGTGGCCGGGTAGAGCCGGGTACCGCTACCGCCGGCCAGAATGATGCCTTTGCGTTTTAGTGTCGTCATATTGGATATCTGCTGAGTTGATTATCTGCTGAGTTCTGTGATCAGTTGAACGGTTTGCTGAACATGTTGCTGCCAAGATGGCAGCGTAATGCCAAATGTCTGCTGCAACTTGCGGCAATCCAGCCGGGAGTTGGCTGGTCGGGCGGCAGGCACCGGGTAAGCACTACCGGGGATTGCCTGAATATTGACGGGGTCAAGGGTTAAAGGCATGCCCAGCTGCCTGGCAAGGCCGATGGCAAAACTGGCATACGCATGCCAGTTGGTCTCACCTGCGGCGGCCAAATGATAAATTCCGTACGGGAAATGCATTGGGTCAGAGACCAGATACTGTTTGATGACACTGGCGGTCACATCGGCAATCAGCGCAGCACTGGTCGGCGCGCCAAACTGGTCATTTACCACATTCAGGCTGTCGCGGTCTTTGGCCAGTCGCAACATGGTCTTCACAAAATTCCCGCCGTGTACCCCATAGACCCAGGTGGTACGGAATACCAGATGCCGAGCACATTGCTGCTGGATCAGCTGCTCACCCGCCAGCTTGGTTTGACCATAGACATTGATCGGGGCTGGCGTATCGGTTTCCTGATAGGCCTCCGCTTTACTACCATCGAAAACATAATCCGTAGAGTAATGGACCAGCAGGCATCCCAACTCACTGGCAACACTAGCCAAGGCACCGACTGCATCCGCATTGATGGCCCGGGCCATCGCGCTGTCCGTCTCGGCCTTATCAACAGCAGTATAGGCAGCCGCATTGACGATCACCGCGGGCAGGACTTCCCTGACATATGCCCGGATCCGAGCGGGGTCAGACAGATCCACGATGGACCTGTCTGCGGCAATCACCTCACCCAACAAAGACAGGGCGCGCTGCAATTCAAACCCAACCTGGCCATTCGCCCCCAGAATCAGTAACCGTACAGGTGAAACCGGCATATTATTGGCCATACTGGGTTTCAATCCATGTCTGATAACTGCCGCTGGTCACATTCTCCACCCAGTCAGTATGCTCCAGATACCAGGCAACGGTTTTGCGGATCCCGGTTTCAAATGTCTCGGCCGGCTTCCAGCCCAGTTCTTTTTCCAGCTTGCGGGCATCAATGGCGTAGCGACGATCATGCCCGGGGCGGTCTTGCACAAAGGTAATCTGGCTGGCATAGCCTGTACCATCCGCCTTGGGTTTCAGCTCATCCAGAATCCGGCAAATGCTGTGCACAACATCCAGATTGGCTTTTTCATTCCAGCCACCCACGTTATAAGTTTCGCCCAGTCGTCCGGCTGCCAATACCCTGCGAATGGCGCTGCAGTGGTCTTTGACATACAGCCAGTCCCGAATCTGCTGTCCGTCCCCGTACACGGGCAACGGCTTGCCAGCCAACGCATTCAAAATCACCAGCGGGATCAGTTTTTCCGGGAAATGATACGGGCCATAGTTGTTCGAACAATTGGTGGTCAGCACCGGCAAGCCATACGTATGGTGCCAGGCACGCACCAGATGGTCACTGGCAGCCTTGCTTGCCGAATAGGGGCTGTTAGGTTCGTACGGATTGGTCTCAGAAAAAGGCGCGTCGTCCTTGCTCAGCGTGCCGTACACCTCATCGGTAGACACATGCAGGAAGCGGAAGTCTGACTTGGCCTCCCCGGTCAATGCTTGCCAGTAAGCTCTGGCGGATTCCAGCAAATTGAAGGTACCCACAATATTGGTCTGAATAAAATCGCCCGGCCCATGAATCGACCGGTCCACATGCGACTCGGCGGCAAAGTTGATGATGGCTCGCGGCTGGTGTTCTTCCAGCAGGCGGCCAACCAGTGCCCTGTCACCAATATCCCCACGGACAAACACGTGGTTCGGGTTACCCTCCAGTGATCGCAATGTATCCAGATTGCCTGCGTAAGTCAGCTTATCCAGATTGATGACTTTCTCATCAGAGGCTGCCAGCCAATCCAGGACAAAATTGCCGCCAATAAAGCCGGCTCCACCGGTGACAAGAATGGACATACACGATCCCAGCGCTTAAAAATGCAAGTTTAGCACTCCAGACCATTTTGATAAGTATCAAGCCACCAAAATATGCAGCCAACAGCGCAATTCCATAAAAAAACGCAGGCGAACTTGCGTTCGCCTGCGTTTTTGACAGCAACCCGCCCAACATAATATCGGGCCAGCTACCTACTTAGTGAAACGACTTCACCATGTCTTCTACCACTTTTTTGGCATCACCGAAGACCATCATGGTCTTGTCCATATAGAACAGATCATTGTCCAAACCGGCATAACCTGCCGCCATGGAGCGCTTCACCACCATCACGGTACGTGCTTTATGTGCCTCAAGAATCGGCATGCCGAAAATCGGGCTGGAAGGGTCATTCTTGGCGGCCGGGTTGACCACGTCGTTCGCTCCGATAACCAGCACCACATCGGTACTGGAGAAATCATTGTTGATTTCTTCCATTTCCAGCACATGCTCGTAAGGTACTTCAGCCTCGGCCAGCAACACGTTCATGTGGCCTGGCATGCGCCCCGCGACCGGATGGATGGCATAACGAACATTCACGCCCTCTTCCTGCAGCAGTTCTGCCAGCTCTTGCAGCGCATGCTGGGCACGCGCCACGGCCAGACCATAACCAGGCACAATCACCACGCTATCCGCATTCTTCATCATGAAGAGCGCATCTTCAGGGCTACCGGATTTGTAGTTTTTCGGACCACTGTCTGCTGCTGGGCCAGCAGCCGTTTCGGCTCCAAAACCACCCAGCAAGACCGAGATGATCGAACGGTTCATGGCCTTGCACATGATGTAAGACAGAATCGCACCAGAAGAGCCCACACACGCACCGGCAATGATCAACACGCTGTTATTGAGCGTAAAACCAATACCTGCCGCAGCCCAGCCAGAGTAGCTGTTCAGCATGGACACCACCACCGGCATATCGGCACCGCCAATCGGGATGATCAGCAGCACACCCAGTGCCAAAGCAATGGCAGACATCATCAGGAAGGCCGCATGATTATCCGTTGCATAGTAGGTAAAGCCGAAGCCCAGCATCGCCAGCGCAAGTACCAGATTCAGCAGATGCTGCCCGCCAAAACTGACTGGCTTGGCACCAAAACGACCTGACAACTTGCCATAGGCAATCACGGATGCAGTAAAGGTAATCGCACCAATGAACGCACCGATGAACAGCTCGATTTTCTGCGCGCCAGTGTGTTCCTGACCATGGTGGAAGATCGCAGCAATCGCGATCAATACCGCGGCCAACCCCACCAGCGAGTGCATGGCAGCCACCAGTTCCGGCATTTGTGTCATCTGCACCCGACGCGCCAGTGTGGCACCAATACCACCACCAATCACCACCGCACCCAGCATCAGCGCGACGATGGGTTTATCCATCAGCAACAGGGTCGTCACCACCGCCAACACCATCCCGATCACGCCATACAAATTACCGCGACGTGCACTATCAGGGCTCGACAAGCCTTTCAATGCCAGAATAAACAGCACCGAAGCGACCAGATATAAAAGGGAAGCAAAGTTTTGCATTATGCATTTCCTTTCTTACGGTCTTTTTTCTTGAACATCTCCAGCATGCGCTGAGTCACCATAAAGCCGCCAAAGATGTTAATGGATGCCAGCAATACCGCCACTGCACCCAATACGCTAGTCAGCGTGATTTGCTGACCATCAATTTCCACTACCTGCAATAAAGCACCCACCACAATAATGCCCGATACGGCATTGGTCACCGCCATCAGCGGCGTATGCAAGGCAGGTGTAACATTCCATACCACGTGGTATCCGACAAATACGGCCAATACAAAGACCGTCAGATTGACAATCAATGGATCCATGATCTTTCCTTGTTTTATCCTGTTAAACAGTTGTCAGCAAACAGCCTAAACCGGCTTGCCAAACAGCACCTGACCACCCGACACAACCAGCGTTGCTTTCACAAGTTCGTCTTCGGGGTTCAGCACCAAACCTTTTTCCTTATCCAGCATCGGATTAATGAAATTCAGCAGGTTTTTTGCATACAGTGCAGAGGCATCAGCAGCTACCAGCGCCGGTACGTTCGGGTTACCTACCAGCATGACCCCATTCGCCGTCGTGACAACTTCATTCAACACCACACCCTCAGTGTTCCCCCCATTCTCCACGGCCAGATCCACCACCACAGAGCCAGACTTCATGGCCGCGACGGTTCTTGCCGTAATCAGAATAGGAGCAGGACGACCAGGAATCAGCGCCGTGGTAATCACCACGTCCGCCTGTCTGGCCCGTTCATGGATCAACTCAGCCTGTTTGGCCTTGTATTCTTCCGACATTTCCTTGGCGTACCCGCCGGCTGCATCGCCAGATTCATCCACGGGTACTTCTACAAATTTGGCGCCCAGAGACTCTACCTGCTCTTTTGCTGCACGACGAACGTCAAACGCTTCAACCACCGCGCCAAGACGCTTGGCCGTCGCAATCGCTTGCAAACCCGCTACGCCCGCCCCCAACACCATGACCCGGGCCGCTTTAACCGTACCTGCGGCCGTCATCAGCATCGGGAAGAAATGCGGATAATATTGTGCCGCCAACAACACGGCACGATAACCGGCAATGTTAGCCTGGCTGGAGAGCACATCCATACTCTGGGCACGGGTAATCCGTGGCATCAGCTCCATGGCCAGGACTTCCATGCCAGCTGCGGCATAGGTATCCAGCAATGGATTCTTGTATGGATTAGCAATGGCAAAGACCTTGGCACCCTTTGCAATCAAAGGTACCTCTTCTGCCACAGGCGCACGTACTTTCAGCACAATATCTGCGCCTGCAAGTGCTTCTGCAGCAGAACCCGCCAGCGTCGCACCCGCAGACGAATACTCCTCGTCCTGAATGCTGGCCAGCAGCCCTGCGCCACGTTCAATGGAAACCGTCAGCCCTGCCGCAACAAACTTCTTCACCGTTTCCGGCGTTGCTGCGACACGGGTTTCAAACGGCGTTACTTCTTTGATGATGCCGATTCGCATGTTAGACCCCTCTGCATGCGTGATTAAAAAAACCATAGCGCCTGCTGCAGTCTTGAACGTTGCAGTCAGGACAAATTCTATTGGCATCGCTGCAAAACAGCGGATGCAAGTTTTTCATCTGGGCAGGAAATATTATTTTTAGGCAATCAGCGGTTTGTGCTTTGCTCTAGCGGCATTTGGCGACAATACTGATCTGGTGTGTTACACCATATGGAATTACATAACGTATCTTGTAGAACACATCATGATCATCTAGCTTTACTCTGGATAGCCGCACGTTTAACTCGTATTACCGGATATCAGCCCAAACCGGGTCGCGGTCAGGACAAGCAAATTTATACGTTGCCTGTAGGAAAATCGCAAGTACTTTTTTAAAAAAGTCACGTCAAACCACAGACAGAAGGCGAGATCCCCTTATTTCTGGACGCATTTAACGTATACCAACCATTTCTTAAAGAGACAGTAATATTCCCAACGCACAACTGCAGTCTGGACATGGAATATCTGCTTTGCAAGTATTATTTGTATCATTCAGCAGACAGCCTGCTCATGCCATTTGATTGGTACTAAATTCCCCAACAACCCTCATGCAAGGTTGCAGTTGAGTACCATACTAGCCAACCTACCAACCTCTCCCAGGGTTAACGTTACCCTATGCCATAATCATTTATTCATATAAACTAATTTATTGACATTAAAAATCTACATCATCACCTTTTGCCAAGCTGACTACTACATGTTCAACCCTTTAAAATATCTGTACCTGTCCTTCCCGCTTCTCATCACTGGCTGCGCTTCGCTCATGAATGAAGGCATGCAACCCGTAAAAGTCGATGCCAAATTACCCAACGGACAATTTATTATTGGTGCAGACTGTTTCCTGA
Source organism: Leeia oryzae DSM 17879 (assembly GCF_000376945.1). Taxonomy (GTDB): domain Bacteria; phylum Pseudomonadota; class Gammaproteobacteria; order Burkholderiales; family Leeiaceae; genus Leeia; species Leeia oryzae. The sequence continues at coordinate 56,135 of NZ_AQXU01000015.1, read as the reverse complement.
CCAACAACTTTGGCAGTTACGCCATCAAGTCCGGAGATACCGGAGAGGTTCATCGGTCAGGCAATGATCTGGACATCATCTGCACACAGCAAGAGAATCAAAGCGCAACGGCAACAGGTAAGGCGATCTCCCGAGCCAATGCCAGCTGGGCGGGCAATATTCTTCTGGGTGGCGGGATTGGTGCCATCATTGATCACAATACCGGCACGGCCTACACGTATCCAAGCTGGGTCCAAGTAGAATTTGGTAAGTCCCTGGTTTTTGATCGCTCGAATGAGCATGAAGGATTGCCTGTCATAGGCACGTCCCCAAAACAGCCTTAAAACAATTGAACAGCAAGTGGCATCACATCGCCATACCCAAAAAGACAAGCCCTGCAAAGGGTCTGCAGGGCCTGGATATAGTTCGACATCCGATCAACATCAGACTTGCTGGTTATAAACTTCAAACGCAGTTTCTTGCGGAGGGGACTCAAACCCGCCCTCTACCCCTTTTTGCATTCGGGGCATCAATATTTCATCTCTGAATGCCTCCCAGCTTGCTTTGGACTCATGAATGGCAATAATCGTCCAGCCACCTTCTGATGCGCCTGCCGCATGAAAAATCTGACCGGCAGGTAAACTGCTCCTGCTTGGATGAACCGCCGCGAGTGATGCCTCGTACTGTTCTTTGTTACCACCAGGAAAGAAATGAATGATTCCGTAGGCCATAGGGTACTCCTTCCAGAATAACGAAGCCGGTAATGGCTCCGAATTCATAGGATAGTCCTATTGCACCCTGCCTGAAACATATTTTACCGTTGATCCTAACCTGCTCAAGTCACCTAAAGCAGTATAAAAAACAGTATCGGGCATGACCGATACAATTCAGCACGAATACGCACCACCACATGACATACCAGCTTCTTTCCATCCAAAAACATGTGTGCATATTGTCAGCCCGCGAATCATTAAGGCCGCAGGCGTGCCGCAAAATCCGTTTGCTTTATGCCCCCGCATGGATAAATGCATGCATTTCAATTTAAGAGCCTGAGAGCCAAAGCGGGTACAGCAGAATGAGTAAGCAGAGAATGGAAACGGCGCAAACACAGCCTGGAAAGCAAGATTAGCCTTACTTGATAACTATTCCAAATAGCATAATTCTGGAAATTTTGTAGAGCAAATTCATTTTTGTAGAACAAAACAAAGCGGCTTGCATCGCTGCAAGCCGCATGTTTGTTGGTGGGCCTCCCGTGAGTCGAACACGGCACCAACGGATTATGAGTCCGCTGCTCTAACCAAGCATGAGCTAGAGGCCCATCAGGGCAATGCCAGTAGCATCACCCCGAGAAAGGTCAGCATTTTACGCTTGATTACCTTCACCGTCCAGAAAGCTTCTTAGGCGCTCGGAACGGGTTGGATGGCGCAGCTTGCGCAGTGCCTTGGCTTCGATCTGACGAATACGCTCACGCGTCACATCAAACTGTTTGCCCACTTCTTCCAGCGTATGGTCGGTATTCATTTCAATACCAAAACGCATGCGCAGCACTTTGGCCTCGCGTGGTGTCAGTGTATCCAGTACCTCTTTGGTGGCGTCTTTCAGGCTGGCATACACGGCAGCATCAGAAGGCGCGATCGTGATCGCATCTTCAATGAAATCGCCCAGATGCGAGTCGTCATCGTCACCAATCGGGGTTTCCATGGAAATTGGCTCTTTGGAAATCTTGAGGATCTTGCGAATCTTGTCCTCTGGCATTTCCATGCGTGCAGCCAGTTCTTCCGGTGTAGGCTCCAGACCGGTTTCCTGCAAGATTTGACGCTGGATGCGGTTCATCTTGTTGATGGTTTCGATCATGTGTACCGGAATACGGATGGTACGTGCCTGATCCGCAATCGAGCGGGTAATGGCCTGACGAATCCACCAGGTGGCATAGGTAGAGAACTTGTAACCACGACGGTATTCGAACTTGTCCACCGCCTTCATCAGACCGATGTTGCCTTCCTGAATCAGATCCAGGAACTGCAAGCCACGGTTGGTGTATTTTTTGGCAATGGAAATCACCAGACGCAAGTTGGCCTCGATCATTTCGCGCTTGGCACGACGCGAACGCGCTTCGCCAGTAGACATCTGACGGTTGATTTCTTTCAGATCCTTGATCGGGATCTTTACGCGTTTCTGAATCTCTGACAGCTTGCCCTGACGCTCAAAAATGGCATGCTTGAAACGGGCCAGCGTGTCGCTATGCGGCAAACCGGCATTGATTTCGTCATTCACCCACTTCGGATTGTCTTCGTTGCCCGGGAACACTTTCAGGAAGTGCGGACGAGGCATCTGGCCTTTCAGGACCACGATGTCCTGAATTTCACGCTCATGATTACGGATTTCTTCTACCAGCTTGCGCAGGCTGTCGCACAGTGCATCAACCTGCTTGGCAGAGAAACGGATCATGGTCAGCGCATCGGAAATAGCCTGCTGTGCAGCCAGGAAGGCAGCACCGCCAAAACCGTCTTCATCCAGGCCCTTCAGCATCAGCGCATATTGTTCGCGCACGATATTAAAGTGCACCATGGCGTCTGCCTTGAGTTTCTCAAGGTCAACACCAGTCGGTGTCGCACTGCCTTCACCGTCTTCGTCTTCTTCCTCGTCAGCCTCTTCTTCTGCAACTTCTTGCATTTCCAGTTCGGCCAACTCTTCGGATACTTCTTCTGCGTTCAGGTCAACCAAGCCGTCAATCAGCTCGTCAATTCGCATCTCGTCTTTTTCGATGCGGTCAACCATGGACAAGATATCGGCGATAGTGCTCGGGCTGGCCGAAATGGCCTGCACCATGTGCTTCAGGCCTTCTTCGATCCGCTTGGCAATCTCGATCTCGCCTTCACGGGTCAGCAGCTCAACCGTACCCATTTCACGCATGTACATACGGACCGGATCGGTCGTACGACCAAACTCTGAATCTACCGATGAAAGAGCTGCTTCTGCCTCTTCTACCACATCGTCGTCAGCAACCGAAGGCGTCGCATCAGACATCAGCATTTGCTCGGCATCAGGTGCTTCGTCAGTGACCTGAATGCCCATGTCGTTAATCATGCTGATGATCTGTTCGATCTGTTCAGCATCCAGCATGTCTTCAGGCAAGTGATCATTGATCTCGGCGTAGGTCAGGTAACCACGTTCTTTGCCGAGGACAATCAGCGTCTTTAGGCGTTGACGTGACTGTTCCTGATCTTTCTTGCTGACTTCCTGCTTGTCTTGGCGAATTTCTTCGGTCATTATCAATAATTCCAAATGGGGTTGGACAGAACCCGAAAAACCGTTGATTTTAATGTTTTTTCTTAAAAAAATCTAGTCTAACGCTTATGCTTCTCGAGGATGAGCTGTTTATAACTTGCGCGCTCCTCTTCTGTCAGGCTGGCAAAACCACTGGCATTCACCTTGCGTTCGATATCCTGCAATTGTGAACCGCCCATGCGTATTTGCCCTTGTTTTTCCAACTGCAAGCAGATGTCCGTAAACTCGGTTTCTGCCTCTTCAGACGCCGGCTCAAGTGCACTTATCCATGACTGCCCCAGCCACTGGCGCCAGCCTTCTGCCAATGCAGGCATACCCTGCAAAACGGATTTTGTATCCAGTTCTTTCAATCTAGGTGAAGATTGCAAAAACTCAAGCACTCTTTGGAGCCCTGCATTTTCCAGCATACCCTGGCGCAATCTGGCCAGATCATTCGCTTTGCTGGCCGCAAATACCGGCCTTAGCAACAGATACGCCAGCAACCGGTCTTCCAGACCCTTGGGCTCTTGCCGCGGCATGGGTGGCGGCTCATTTCGCCGTTTCCAGTCGCCGCTTTTTCGCTCGAATACCTTGTCTTGCTTAGGCTTCATCAAGCCGGCAAAGTTTCGTGCCTCGGTCCACATCACATTTCTTAAGGTGGGGGCTGCTATCTGATTTAACAAGGGCTTGATTTCATGCCAGAATCTGGCCTTATCCTCCGGTCGCCCTTTTTGCAGGTCAACCCGGGCCGCCACCTCCTGCAGCATGAAACGCGACAAGGGCAATGCCTCATGTGAAACCTTGGCTTCAAAGGCCTCATGGCCAATCTGGCGCACCAGGGTATCCGGGTCTTCACCTTCCGGCAAAAACAGGAATTCCAGCGTCAAGGCATCCGTCAGAAGCGGCAAGGCGTTTTCCAGCGCACGCCACGCAGCCTTTCTGCCCGCATTGTCACCATCAAAACAGAACACCAGATGCTCACTGTGCTTGAACAGTTTTTGCAGATGATCCGACGTTGTTGAGGTGCCCAGCGTAGCCACCGCATAGTTCACACCGTACTGTGCCAGCGCAACCACATCCATGTAGCCTTCAACAATCATGACCTTGCCGGCCTGGCGTATGGCCTGTCTGGCCTGATAGAGCCCGTATAGCTCCCTGCCCTTCTCAAAAACCGGCGTCTCAGGAGAATTCAGGTATTTAGGCTCCCCTTTGCCGATCACCCGCCCCCCAAAACCAATGATCTGGCCCTTGAGATTATGGATAGGGAACATGACGCGATCACGAAAACGGTCGTACCTGCGGCCTTGGTCATTATCGATGACGAGTCCGGCCTGCGAGAGATCCTGCCTGGTCTCATAATCCGGAAAGGCATGACCTAACCCTTGCCAGTCGTCCGGCGCAAACCCCAAGCCAAACCGGGCGGCAATCTCACCCGTCAAGCCACGCTGCTTTAAATAATCAATCGCAACAGAGGCTGTTTTTAATCGGGTTCGGTAGAACTGGGATGCCTGCTCCAGCACGGCAATCAGCGGCGAAATGGTTGCCTGCACCTGAACAGCCTGATCCGACCTGACATCTGGTACTGTCATACCATAATCGGCTGCCAGTTGTTTGACGGCATCCACAAAACCAAGCCCTTGATATTCCATGACAAAACCCAAGGCATTTCCATTCGCGCCACATCCGAAGCAGTGATAAAACTGCTTGGCAGGGCTGACTGAAAATGACGGGGTTTTCTCTTGATGAAACGGACAACAGGCCGAGTAATTGATACCGGTTTTTTTGAGTGGAACATACCGGTCTATCACACTGACAATATCTGCTCTTGCAAGCAAGTCATCGATAAAAGATTGTGGAATCACGAATCTACAACCTCATGAGTGACAGTAACGCGACACATTCAGCACAGACAAGGCACATCAACACAAGATGAAGTGCTAGTGCAGAAACAAAAAGCCCGTATCGCCATAACGAAACGGGCTCGAGACATCGTGAAGCAAAAAATCAACGATTCGCCAGGACGTCTTTCAGGATGGCAGACACAATGGACATATCTGCCTTGCCTGCCAATTCGGCTTTCAGCACGGGCATCACTTTGCCCATTGCTTGCGGCCCGGTCAAACCAGAATCAGTCACAGCCTTGACAACCACCGCCTTGATTTCTTCTTCCGACAATGCCTCCGGCAGATAGGCCTGGAAAATGGCAACCTCGGCGCGCTCGGCGTCAGCCAAGTCTGTGCGGCCTGCCGCATCAAACTGGGAGATACTGTCTTTGCGCTGCTTCAGCATACGGCCAATAATAGCCACTACATCGGCATCTTCAAGCTCAATGCGCTGATCGACTTCTTTTTGCTTAATCTCGGCCGACAAAAGACGCAAGGCACCCAAGCGCTGCATTTCTTTGCTGCGCATGGCTGCCTTGATGTCGTCGAGAACTTGCTGCTTTAATGACATAATGCAACAACTCTCTAGAAAATTACTACGATGTACTAATAATACCGCTTAGTACATTTTTGGTGGCAAAGTCTGACTACGCAGGCGTTTGTAGTGACGCTTAACTGCAGCAGCCAGCTTACGCTTGCGTTCAGCTGTAGGCTTTTCGTAGAACTCGCGAGCACGTAGTTCGGTCAGCAAACCGGTTTTTTCTACAGTGCGTTTGAAACGTCGCATTGCAACTTCAAACGGCTCATTCTCTTTAACGCGTACGCTTGGCATGGAACATCAACCTCAATTCAAAGTAAAAGGTGGGTTAGAAAACATTGGATTCTAACAAACTTAACGTATAAATAAAAGCAAAATTACGATAAGTAGTTAAACAGAGACAATCCTTGAGTCTGTTTAAAGGTTGTACGCGATACCTCAAGCAACTGCTGAGCCTGCATATACTTGCTGATACTGGCCGCATAGTCCACATCAACCAGGTTACTGTGTTCAGTTTCGTATTGCAAAGACAGGTCACCATGCGTCTGAATGGCGGCATCAATTTCGTTTTGGCGGGTACCTACCGCACTGATTTTTACAGTGACCTGATCTTGCGCGGTCTTTAAACCCGTCAACGCGGTTTGAAGATCTGCCTGATACGTTGGTGATGTCTTCCCGTTGATTAATGCGTCATGCAGTGTTTTCAGGGTCGAGAACATGTTACCAAACACTTGATCCCCGGTCTCACTGGTTTGCAGCACACGCGACTCACTAATCTGGGCCTGTCGAATACCTTGATCGCCTTGATAGCTAACCGTGCCAACAGCAGTCGTCGATGCCGTCTCCAGAAAGGGTTGTGTCTGCCCCTGGTAGCCGGAGAACAGATATTGTCCGTCTGCGCCCTGGCTATTCGCCAGCCCGAGAATCTCGCGGAACCGCCCCTCAACCGCTGTTGCCAATTGCTTGAGGTTGGCATCAGACAATGCACCATTACCGGCTTGCACCGCCAAATCCTGCAGGTTAGACAGACTGTTAGATACGCTGGTCAGTTGAGACTCCAGGATGCGCAGTGTATCAGCAGCCCCTTTGGAGTTTTCTGAAAACTGGTCTTCACGTACTTTCGAGTTCTGGACATTCAGCGCTCTGGCTGCGGCGACCGGATCATCTGATGGCGTCAAAATGCGACGACCCGAGGAAAGCTGTTGTTGCGCTGTCATCTGCTCCAGTTGACGGCTGCTCATGCTTTGTTCGCCCATCAGGCGCATGGTAAGGCTACTTAAACGCATCGTATTCTCCTTAACTCATCAGGCTAAAGATGTCGTCCATCAATTTCTGCGAAGTCGAGAGAATCCTCGCCGCAGCCTGATAAGCCTGCTGGAACTGCACCAGTTTGGCGGCCTCTTCATCAAGGTTAACCCCTGAGAAAGATTGCTGTGTTGCTTTTACATTGGAGAGCAAAGTGTCTTGGGCAGTTCCCATCACATTCAGCTCGTTTGCAGCATTACCCACCTGGCTAACCATCTGCGCATATGAACCCAGCACCGTGGTGGTACCATTATTCATCAGGTTGGCAGTCACCAGCTTACCCAAGAGGTTGGCATTACGACTGTCAGCAATACCCGAATTGTTTCGGTTGATGTCAAAGGTATCACCCGCGGCTGGCGTGCCCGTCAATGTCAATGACAAACTTCCGCCACTGGCAAGATTTACGGTCAGCGTGTTGCCACTCAGACTTAGTGTATCGCCCGCATTAGACGAGGTGAATGTACCCCCTGAATATGTCAGGGTACGCATAGGAGTGGTACTGCCATAGGCAGGAATACCGGTCGTGGTGGTCAGGTTATCCAGTGTCAGAGATGCCACACCTGTATTGGCACTTCCGCTTTGTGTTCTTAATGGCAAGGCTGCGGCGACTTCTGCCGTACTATTGACCAATTGCTTGATATCACCAGCGCCGGTTTTTGTCGGCTGCATATAGAAAGAATCACCAGCCGCTGCAGCGGCACTAAAAGAAAGAGTAACACCGTCAACTGTCCCAGGCGAACCTGAAAACACGGTGTTATCAGACAGCCGAGTCACAGAATAAACACCTGGCGCGGTGAAGCTCACCCGGTAATCACTGGCTTGCAATGCACCATAGTTACTGATGCTGGCTGACATGACCGAAGCAGAGGTATTGTTGGCATTGCTGTACACCGTAGGAGTTGCAACGTCAAAAAACTGCTTGCCGATCGCTCCAGTCAAATCCTGACCCAACTCATGCTGCGCATTAAAACTATTGGCCAGTGTCATGGCCTCGCGCCCGAGTTCGTTCCGGGTTTGCGTGACGGTCACATCACGAAACTCCAGCAAGGCCCCCAGGCTCCCGCCGGTCAGGCTGGTAGGGCTAACCAGGGTTTTTGCAATACCGTTATCAAAATAGATATCAGAACGCTGTGGATCTTCAGCAGAGCGCTGAACGCTCAAATCATTGGAATTTGTACCCACCACCAGACTTTGGCCATTACCGATCATCACGTTGTAGTAGCCGCTGGAATCGACTGATACCGTTACCTTGGCAATGTCATTGATTTTGGCAATCAATGCATCACGCTGATCGTGCAGGTCATTGGCCTGTTTAACACCGGAGACACTTTCTGCGGTGATGATCTGGCCATTGAGGTTAGCAACCTGTTTTGCGAGCGAATTCAGCTCGGTGATGGATGATCCGATCTGCTGATCGGCACCGTTGTACAAATCTGCCAGCCGGCTATCCATCGTCTGAAAACGCGCCACCATGGCCTGGGAAGCAGACAACATGGATTGACGGGCTGAAACGTTGGCCGGCGTACTGGACACCTGCTGCAAGGCACTAAAAAAGCTCTGAATACCAGATGACAGCCCTGAAGTCGTATCTGACAACAGGTTATCAATCTGACCAATCTGCTCGCGATACGTCGCGTAGTAGCTTGCTTTGCCACCGACTTCCAGAATCTGCTGATCCATGAAGCTGTTGTAAGCACGGTCAATATTGACAACGACCGTGCCATTACCCACAAAACCTGCACCGGTCAATTGCGGGGTTTGCGGCAATTGTGCGATTTCCTGGCGGTGATAGGTTTCACTGCTTGCGTTGGTAATGTTGTGCCCTGTCGTTGCCAGCCCCATCTGGGCGGCATTCAAAGCAGAAAGTCCGATGGAATAGAGACTCATTTTATTGCTCCTTGCCTGTCTTAATATCGACGGCTTTCATGATTTCTTGAGGAAAACCCATGGTTTTCTCTCAGCTTGCAGTCGCCAGCGCCTGCAGGCGTGACTGCTTTGCTACTTGTGTCAATTTAAGGGCATAGTTTGGATCTGTCGCATAACCACCGCGCTGCAAAGCCAATGCAAATCCGGTCACGTCTGCCCCCTTGTTCAGGGCTTGGCCATAACGGTCATTACTGGCCAGCAATTTTGCATAATCGGCAAAGGCATCCTCATATGAATCGTAAGCGCGGAATTTATCTACCTGCTTCACCGGACTGCCGTTTACGTATTCTGTGGTCGTAATCTCCGCCACTCTGCCCTGCCAGCCCTCCCCGGCCTTGATGCCAAAGAGGTTATAACTGTTACGGCCATTTGCATCCCGGATCTCCCGTTTGCCCCAGCCACTTTCCAGCGCAGCATGTGCGGCGATGGCTTTAGGAGAAACACCGATCAGACTGGATGCACGCTGCAAGCCGTTATAAATCCGGCTGATGAAGTCATCACCTTGCGGCACGCCAGAAGCCGATGTGCCCTTGTCAGTGACAGTCAGTGCCGTCTGAGACTCGGTTGCTTGCTTGACCGGGCTCTCCAGTCCGCTGGTGTCAGCTGCCAAGGAGGCTTCGACTTGATGTTTCAACGTGGTGCGACTAACAGGCATTTGTCCGTGCGAGTAGACATCGGCACGTCTTGCCGCCACGCCGCCATCTTGCGGCAACAGTTGCCGCACCAGCATGTCTGCCAGGCCCATGCCCTGCCGGCTGGAAATATCCATCGCCGTTTGCTGGTCATACATCCCCTGGAACATCTTGGTTTCGTCCGTATCCCACAAATCACTCTGCGCGACCGATGCCCGCATGCTTTTCAGCATTTGCTCCATCAAGAGGGATTCAAACTGCTTGGCTGCTTTGCGCACCGCTTCTACATTGCCGTTATGCACACCAGCTTTCAATTGCCCCACCGCTGCAACGTCACCCGCCAAAGCAGGCGCTTCGGTTTGCGAACGTATGGAGGAAATGGAAAAAGTCATGGTCTTTTGCTCAGGCAGTGATCTCTACACCTGATAAAAAGCAGGAAGCGTGCCAGCTCGGAAAGGCCGGATGAAAAACGGCCGCCAAGAAGGCAGCCGTCAGGAACCCGTCAAAGATCAAACAATCGAATCAGATAATTTCCAGATCTGCACGCAAGGCCCCGGCAGCCTTCATGGCCTGCAGGATAGAAAGCAGGTCTTGTGGTGTTGCCCCCACCGCATTCAGTGCCTTGACGACATCAGACAGGCGGGTCGCTTTTGGCAGGGACAATAATTGTCCTTTGTCCGAGTTGATGGACACATTCGAATTGGCATTGGCTGCTGTCTGGCCACTGGACAAGGCATTCGGCTGACTGACTGAATTGTCGGTACCGATCACTACCGACAGGTTGCCATGCGCCACAGCACAATGATCTACCGTAACCGATTGGTTCATCACTATGGAGCCAGTTCTGGCATTGACAATGACTTTAGGCGAAGCGGTCGCTGGCGAAACTGTCAGGTTCTCGATCTGGGAAATGAACGCCACACGTCGGCTGGAGTCGGAGGGTGCACGCACCTGAATCAGTCGACCATCAATGGCTTTGGCGGCCCCTGCGCCAACACTACGATTAATGGCATCAACCATCCGGTCTGCGGTTGTAAAATCTGTGGTCGTCAGCTCCAGGTTGATAAACTCGCCTTGCCCCAGTGGCGTCACCACGGCCCGTTCCACAGTGGCCCCTGCAGGGATTCTCCCGGCATTCAGCTGATTGACTTGCGCGCTGCTACCATTTGCGGACGCACCAGCCCCACCCAGCAAGATGTTGCCTTGCGCCATGGCATAGACCTGACCGTCGGCCCCTTTTAACGGACTCAACAATAATGTACCGCCGCGCAAGCTTTTGGAGCTACCTAGACTGGAGACGGTAACATCAATGATTTGCCCTGGTTTTGCAAAGGCCGGCAAGGTTGCCGTTACGCTGACCGGCGCGGCATTTTTTGCCGACAGATTGGTACCCGCCGGCAATTGCACGCCCAACTGGCTTAGCATGGTCACCAGACTTTGCGATGTCAGAGACGAACTGTCACCAGAGCCATCCAGCCCCACGACCACACCATAACCGACCAGCTGGTTAGGGCGAACGCCCTCGATATTGGCCAGATCCTTGATCCGCTCAGCCAGGGCGCCTTGCGCAAGCAGGTGCAAACTCAGTAGTGCACCCAGATAATATGGCAGACGTTTCATGTTTATCAGCACTCCTGTGCCATCTCAGAACGGCAAGAACGAGAGGAAAAACTTGGCCAGCCAGCCCATTGCTTGCGACGCATCCACCTGACCATCACCACGTTGTTCAATCCGTGCATCCGCCACCTTGGTCGAAGAAACCGTATTGCCAATCTTGATGTCTCTTGGGTCCACCACGCCAGAGAAACGGACAAACGTCGTTTCCTGATTCAGTGCAATCTGTTTCTCGCCCGCCACCACCAGATTACCGTTGTTTAGCACATCCACGACGGTGACGCTGATCGTACCAGTAAAGGAATTGCTGTTGTTACTTTCACCCTTGCCATTAAATGCGGAGGACGAAGCGCCAGAAACACCGATTTTTGCCAGATTCTCGATGACACCGGGAATGTAAGGGCCAGTAATGGAAGGCGTTGTAGAGGTAAATGTATTGCTGGTACTGGTCTTGGTTTCTGCCTTGTTTTTTGCATCCAGCTTTTCTTCGATGCTGATCGTCAATGTATCGCCCATATTGCGTGCGATACGGTCTTCAAACAAGTTCAGCCGACTATTGTTTGCCTGATAGATAGCACCATTCTGCCCTGTATTGGCAACCTGCTTTGGCGGGCGCACAGTCAAAGGCCCTTCCACAATGGTCTTTGGCGTATTGCTGCAAGCCGCCAGCAAGCCCAACAAAGGAAGCAACAACCATATGCGTTTCATGAAACTACCTTTCCATCCTGCTCTTTACAGGCTGCTCAGCTTTTGCAGCATCTGATCAGATGCCGTGATCGCTTTTGAGTTCAGCTCAAAAGCACGCTGAGCCTGAATCATGCTGACCAGCTCTTCAGCGACGTTGACGTTGGATGTTTCAACATAATTTTCATTAATTACGCCAAGGCCATTGGTGCCAGGCGTAGCGATATTCGGCGCGCCGCTGGAGGCTGTTTCAAGAAACAGATTCTCCCCGACACTTTGCAAGCCGGCCGGATTGATGAAGTTGGCAAGCGTGATGTTGCCAATTTGCGTCGGAGCCGTATTGCCAGGCTGATTCACCGACACCGTACCATCCGTGCCGATTGACAAGGAGGTTGCATCAGAAGGGATGGTGATGGCGGGCTGAAGCGGATAACCACTGCTGGTGACAAGTTGCCCGGTGCTGTCTTTCTGGAAGGAACCGTCACGAGAATAGCCAATCGAACCATCCGGCATCAGGACCTGAAAGAAGCCCGATCCATTGATGGCCATATCCAGGCTGTTTTCGGTACGTTGCAGGTTGCCCTGCGTAAAGATACGTTCTGTCGCAATGGTGCGAGCACCTGTACCAATCTGCAGGCCACTCGGAATCTGGTTTTGCTGGGTCGAGTTAGCCCCGGGCTGGCGCATGGTCTGATACAGCAAGTCTTCAAACAAGGGACGCTGACGTTTGTAACCGTTGGTACTAACGTTGGCCAGGTTGTTCGAGATCACATCAATGTTGGTTTGCTGGGTATCAAGACCGGTTTTGGCAATCCAGAGAGAACGAATCATTGTCTAATATCCTTGTTAACCGTTGAGGTTAATCACTTGTGCGGCTTTTTGTGCATTCTGATCTGCGTTTTGCATCATCTTGACTTGCATATCAAACTGCCGGGATTGGGTAATCAGATCAACCATTGCCTGAGCTGCATTTACGTTGCTGCTTTCCAGTGCATTGCCGGCCAGGCGAACATTAGGATCTGCTTCGGCAGGCTGTCCTGACTCAAGCCGGAACAGCCCGTCATCGCCACGCTTAAGCTGCTTCTCATCCGGATTCACCAGCTTAAGCCGTCCCAGCACCGTCACCTGCGTGACACCGGTACCGTTGGGTACTGTGGAAATGGTGCCATCATGCCCGATCGTGATCTGGGTATTGGCTGGAATCTGGATGGGGCCACCATCACCAATCACCGGGAGCCCTCGATCGGTTTTGAGCGTACCTTCACTGTCGATCTGGAAGCCACCGTTGCGGGTGTAGGCTTCAGAGCCGTCATCTGCCTGAACGGCAAACCAGCCTTTGCCCTGAACCGCCATATCCAGATCACGCCCGGTCTGCATCAGGCTCCCTGGTGCGAAATCTGTCCCGGTGGTTGCATCTACCGCAAATGTACGGGTAGGCATCCCCTGACCATAGACCCAGAGCGCACGGAAACTGTCCGTCTGCGCCTTGAAACCCTGGGTATTGACGTTAGCCAGATTATGCGTGGTGGTTGCCTGCTTGTACAAAGCATGCTGCGCACCCGTCATTGAAATGTAGAGCAACCGATCCATGTCAGATCAACCTTTCGCTACTTAGCGCAAGCTCACCAGGGTTTGCAACACCTGATCCTGGGTTTTAATGGTCTGCGCATTGGCCTGATACACACGTTGTGCGGTAATCATGTTGACCAGTTCTTCGGTCAAGTCCACTTTGGACTCTTCCACTGCAGAAGACTGGAGAAGACCCAAGCTGGAACTGCCAGGAACCCCAACCAATGGGCCACCTGAAGCAGGGGTTTCTGACCACTCGTTGCCACCTTTAGGTTGCAAACCTTGCGGGTTGGAAAAGTTAGCCAGCACAATCTGGGCCATATTGCGTGACTGACCGTTACTGTAACGGCCTTGCAAGGTACCGTCTGAACCAATACTGATCCCGCTCAATCGGCCAGAAGAATAACCGTCTTGGGTCTGCTTGTTGACACTAAAAATGCTACCAAACTGGGTAAATGTACCAATATTGATGTCAAACGTCTGTGCAGTGGCACCTGATGCTGTATAGGTTGCAGACAGCAGATGGTTAGGTTGTGCAGCCGGGAAGGTATCACGACTGGTCAACGTACCATTAGTACCAAAAACCATCTGAGCTGGCAGAATCGTAGGTGTGCCGGGGACATTGGCTGCAGGCATTGCATCGTTCAGATTAACGCCAGTACCATCCACGGTCATGTACACGTTCCAGGTATTTGCAGCGCCTTTCTGAAAATACAGTGCCTGTGTATGGGGGTTACCCAAACTGTCATACACGGTCTGAGAGGTGCTATTATTGAATGTGGTTGCATCATTCGGGTCAAACTGGGCAGTAATCGTGGATGAACGGGCATCCATGTTGATACCAACCGTTTGCTTAGCAGTTGCGGCAGGCAACAAATCTGCAGTATTTATTTTGATGTCTACCGGAGATGAGGCAATGATATTGCCAGCAGAATCCGCCAGGTAACCGGTCAGATGATGCTGCTCGTCATTCACCACATAACCATCTTTATCGACCTGAAACTGCCCGTTACGACTGTAACCGATCGTCCCGTTATCCGACATGCGGAAGAAGCCGTTACCGTTAATCGCCACATCCAGCGGGTTACTGGTAACCGAGATATTCCCTTGCAAAAACTGTTGCGTGACCGCAGACAGCGCAGAACCGATACCGACATTATTGGTACCACCACCGTTCAGGCTGGCCGCAAACACATCGGCAAACTGCGCACGAAAAGGTTTGAAACCGACTACGCTGGCGTTGGCGACGTTGTTGCCGATCACATCCAGACTTTTAGAAGATGTATTCAGGCCACTTAAACCTTGTTGGAAACCCATGTTCGCCTCCGCTTACAGAATTTGTTTAATGTCAGTGAGGGCAATACTGCCGACATCTGGCACAGATAATGAAATACCCGAGGTACTGAATGTTGCACTGGCAATCTTGCCGTAGGTCAGCGCCGTTGCATCTACCGCCTTAGAAGCCGATGTTGCTTTGACGCTGAACGTATACTTACCATCAGCAACTTTCGTGCCATCTGTGTTGGTGCCATCCCAGGTGAAGTTCATGACGCCCGCTTTCTGCGCCCCCATGTCGACTTCATCAACGGTATTACCAAAAGAATCCTTGACGGTAACGGTAACCTTGTCGGCATCCGCACCCAACTCAATACCGCCTTGGGCCGCACCGGAAGCAAGATTCAGCGTGCTGCCTGCCGTCAACACATTACGCCCCACCAGTGTTGCCGCCTGAAAAGACTGGGATGCAGCAAATGAGCTAGCCAGAGACTGGATGGTGGTATTCAGCTTCTCGATACCACTCACAGTGCTGATCTGTGCCATCTGTGACGTAGTTTGCGAGTTATCCATCGGGTTCAATGGATCCTGATTCTGCAGTTGTGTCACCAGCAGCTTCAAAAAGCGGTCTTCCTGATTCTGACTGACAGATGTTCCCGAAGTAGCGGTATTAAATGCGGCAAACGGGTTGGAGGCGCCATCTACTGTCGTTACTGTTGCCATTTTCTTACTCCTTATTGACCCAGGGACAGCGTCCGCTGCATCAATGTTTTCGCTGTATTCATCATGTCTGCGTTTGTCTGATACGCACGGGATGCAGAGATCATGTTGGCCATTTCTTCCACCACGCTCACATTAGGCATGGCGACATAGCCTTTCTCATCCGCCAGCGGATTGTCAGGCGAGTACACCAGACGTGGCGGCGCAGGGTCTTCTACCACCTGCGATACTTTCACGCCCATGGCACCATTCGTCGAACCATCCACAGGTGCAGCCTGAAATACCACCTGACGCGCCTTGTAGGGCTGTCCGGTCGAGCTGGTGGCAGAATCCACGTTGGCAAGGTTACTGGCCACTACGTTCAGCCGCATGGACTGAGCCGTCATGGCAGAACCCGCAATCTGAAAAACACCCATGATCGACATGCTATTCGCCCTTTAACACGTTTACTGCGCAGACAATGCTTGCTGCAGTGTCTTGATGCGGTTGGTAGTAAAGCTCAGAAGTGCCTGATATTGCATGGCATTTTCTGAAAAACGCGCCATTTCATTTTCGGATTCAACCGTATTGCCATCAATCGAGGCCTGATAAGGCACGCGGTATTGCGTCTGCACGTCCAGCGGATTGGATTGGCTATCACCCAGATGGCCTGCCGCTGTCTTTGTTAATGGCAACACGCCACCTGTAGCAGACTTTCCCAATGCTTGCGTCAGGGCCGTTTTGAAATCGAAGTCAACGGCCTTGTAATTCGGGGTATCAGCATTTGCCAGATTGGAACCCAACAACTCCTGACGATACGCGCGTCCTTTCAGAGCGGTTTCCAGAAAACGGAAATGTTCGTCAATGGATTTCAACATGATGTTTTATACCCCGCTAAATATTCAAGCTAATATAAGCAGGAAACATGCCAGTGCTGAAACGAAGAAAAATGGCACTCTTGCGGGCGCAGAAATGGCAAAAACGGCCACAAGCAAAAAGAAAGAGCGGCAAGGATTGCCGCTCGGAGATAAATCACATCAAACAGTGCTACGACAGCAATATCAGCCGCAAGCACAGGAGGCAAATCACATTTCGACCTCGACCCGGTTCTTGCCCGCACTCTTGGCTTTGTACATGGCCATATCCGCCCGATTCAGGACCGCATGCTCATCTTCACCTTCCCGGTATTGAGAAATGCCACAACTAAAGGTGATGAGCACCCGTTCATTCTTTCGCAAGTAAAAACGCTTGGTCAACTCACGTTGCACGCGTTGCATCACCTGCACGGCCTCAGACAACGCCGTGGCAGGCAGCACAATGACAAACTCTTCACCGCCGTAACGGGCAATCGAATCTGTCGGCCGGAGCGTATCGGTAATAACCTTGGCCAGATGGCTTAATGCCTCATCGCCTGCCTGGTGCCCCAGGCGGTCATTCAGTTTCTTGAAGTTATCAATATCCAGCAAGGCGACGGACAAGGCACGATGCTCGCGGTTGGCACGGGACAGTTCCATCTGCATAGTTTCTTCCAGGCCACGGCGGTTTAGTGCCCCCGTCAGCTGGTCGGTCCTCACCTGTGCAGAGATGGTTTCAATTTCTTTTTCCAGCGCGCTAATCTTGTCGGAGGCCAGGCTGGCCTCCTCCCGCGCCTGTAACAACTCGTCTCTGGATCGCAAGATATCAAGCTGCATGGAGCGTGTATCGTCCATGAGCTGATCTACAATCATGCTGATCTGGGTAAGGTCGTCGGTGTTCCGGATGGCATCGGAGTAAGTAACAATCTTGTCGTGGTAAGAACCGGTATGCTCGGCCATCGCCCCCAGGCGGTCGATAAAGCTGGTGATCAGGTTCTTGAAAGTGTGCTTTGCATCGACCAGACTCTGTTTGAGATGACCCTGCTTGAAGATAAGCTCTGACAGCGACTCTTCCATTTCATACAGGAAGCGGCTATCAAGCGGTTTATCGATAATGGCGCGGATAATCTCTACCTGCCCCTGCATCCAGCCATCATCGACGATCAGATCGGCAATATTATTGACCAGGAGACGCAAAAGGCGCTGCAAACCCAGCATCAACGTCTGGTCTGATTCATTTCTCAGCTCAAGCTTCAACCAGAACTTTCTGGCCATGGCCGAAAAAGATTCCAGCATCTTCAGGTCATTGGTTTCCTTCAGACGCTGCACCAGTGCAAGCGCTTCTTCATGCAAATCACTGACAGCCGACAACCGACCGACGACACCATACTCCAGCGTGTAGATCAACAAGTCCCGCCAGGCATAGAAGACCTCTCCCGCCTCCTCTGTGCCGACCGGTGCAGCAGCAGTCTCCTCGCCAACATCCATCACGTCATCATCAAGGGGGACATTCTCTGACCACGCCCGGACGAGTGCGCCCAGCTTTTCATTCAATTCACTGGGGCGAGCCCCAAAATTGATCAAAACCTTTTCCAGCGCTTCTTTTTTGCGGGAAGTCGTCCAGCCTGCCTGCCTCAGATCCCATTGCTTGATCAGGTCACGAATCAAATCCGACCAGCCAAGCTTGACCTGCGCATTTGGTTCTTCGCTTTCCGTGCCGGCTGCACCATTCACAAAGCGGTCCGCCCATTGCAGCCAGTTACCTGACGCCTCAGACTCTTCCAGCGATTGTTTCAGACGCTGAATCTCGAAAGCGGGTTTGGGCAGCAAAGACAAGCGCTCCACCAGCAGTTCCACCACGGGATGCATCTCCGCACCCTCTCCGCCAGAAATCTCTGCATAGATCTTCCGGTAATTGTCGGGTGTGGGCAGCAATCGGTTGAGCGCCAGTTGCTTGAGCGTTTCACGTGCGATTTCGGTGGGATTCGTTAATTCCGCCATGCGAATACCTGTCAAAAATAAAACATGCAGGTCATGCAACGTGAACCCGCGAGCTCCCGGCATACCTGCTATAAAATTTCAACTTCTGCACGTCATTGTAGATAGAAGAACGATCTACCGAAAGTTAAAGCAGCAAGAAAGCCGGAAAATATGACAGAAAAACAATGCAGATAGGGGAAAACCCCAAAGTGGAGACAGATTTCTCTTATTGGTCTCTAATTGAACTGACTATGGCGTCACTTTTTCGACCGGTTTGGCCGGCATGACATTGGTGGTATTCAGAATCTGGATAAACAGCTCGTCTTGCTTGATCATGCCGAGTTCATTACGGGCACGCTCTTCAATCGCATCATAACCTTGCTTCAGATCTTGCACTTCGGCATCAAGGGCATCATTGCGGTTTTTAAGTGCCAGATTCGCCTTTTGCGCCTGCTCCAGCTGCGCCTCATGCTGCCAAACCTTCAGCCAGCCGCCTTTCCCCAGCCAGAGCGGGTACTGAAGCGCTACTATCAGCGTAGCAAAAACAAGGCTTAACATGCGCATGAACACAATTGACGTCCACTTAAAAACTAACGGCAATGTAACATATTCAATGACAAAAGCAAAACGGGGTTCACCCGTTTTGCTTTTTTAATCAATCAAATAGCTACAGACTTAATTGATGTGATAGAACGCGTCACGGCCAGCGTAACGTGCCATGTCACCCAGTTCTTCTTCGATACGCAGCAACTGGTTGTACTTGGCCATACGATCAGAACGGGACAGAGACCCGGTCTTGATCTGCATGCAGTTGGTAGCAACTGCCAGATCCGCAATGGTGCTATCTTCTGTCTCGCCGGAACGGTGAGAAGAAACCGAGGTGTAGTTTGAGCGTTTTGCCAATTCGATCGCTTGCAGGGTTTCTGTCAGGGTACCGATCTGGTTGACCTTGATCAGAATCGAGTTGGCAATACCTGCCTCAATCCCTTCTTTCAGGATTTTCGGGTTGGTTACAAACACATCGTCACCTACCAGCTGGACACCATCGCCCAGTCGGTCGGTCAGCAAACGCCAGCCATCCCAGTCGTGTTCAGACATGCCGTCTTCGATACTGATGATCGGGTATTTGTCAGCCAGAGAGGCAAGGTAATCCACCATTTGTTCGGTGGTCAGCTTCAAGCCATTACCCTTCATGTCATACATGCCATCCTTGTAGAACTCGGATGCGGCACAATCCAGAGCCAGCATGACGTCCTCGCCTGCAACATAACCGGCGTTTTCAATGGCGGTCAGAATCAGTTCAATGGCTGCTTCATGGCTGTCGATGTTCGGCGCAAAACCACCTTCATCGCCCACGGCTGTGGACATGCCTTTATCGGCAATCAGTTTTTTCAGCGCATGGAAAATCTCGGCACCACAACGCAAGGCTTCACGGAATGTAGGACGACCAACTGGCACAATCATGAACTCTTGAAAGTCGATGTTGTTGTTGGCGTGCGCACCGCCGTTAATCACGTTCATCATTGGAACTGGCAGGGTCATCGGGCCTGCTCCACCCAGGTAACGGTACAGCGGCAGACCAGCTTCTTCAGCTGCTGCACGGGCAACCGCCATAGAAACCGCCAGGATGGCATTGGCGCCCAGACGGCCTTTGGTATCGGTGCCGTCCAGCTCAATCATGGTCTTGTCAATGAAGACCTGCTCAGAAGCATCCAGGCCGATAATGGCTTCGCAGATTTCGGTATTGATATGCTCAACGGCTTTCAATACCCCCTTGCCCAGATAGCGGCTCTTGTCGCCATCGCGCAGTTCCAGTGCTTCTTTCTCACCGGTAGACGCGCCACTTGGCACGGCAGCACGCCCCATGACACCTGACTCCAGCAACACATCGGCTTCAACAGTTGGATTACCGCGAGAATCCAGAATTTCACGGGCAATGACATCAACGATAGAACTCATGCGTGATATTTCCTTGTATTTAGTAACAACAGAAGATAGAGGGGGAATACTAAAAGCAAGGGGACTTGCCACTAGCAAGCCCCCTTCGTCTCATTATTTTTATGGCAGTACTTTCTCGAAACAGATGCTTCGAGGCTCTTTGGCGTATTCGCCAAAGGCAGGAATCCGGACATATCCGTGGCGCTCGTACAGGGCGACCGCTTCCGGCTGACGGTTACCGGTCTCCAGCACGATTCGGTGGTAACCAAAATGTCTGGCTGCTTTTTCCAGTTCTGACAACAGGCGGCTGGCAACCCCCATACGACGGAAAGAAGAACGCACATACATGCGTTTGATTTCAACCGTATCGGCTTCGATGGGTTTTAGCGCGCCACAACCAACCAAGGCATTATCACAGGTAGCAAGGTACAACGCATTGCCTGGCTTGTCGACATCCGACAGGCGGAAGGGGCTGATTTCATAATCGCCATAGCGCCCCACCAGCTCGGCTTCCATTTCACTCAACAACATGATGGCCGCCGCATGCTTGCTGCTGCTTCTGGTTACAATCAAATCAAGCGATTTTGCATCTGACATTCTAGACCCCATTTTCAATCCATTCTCCCGATTTGACGACAGCATCTATCGCCTGCAAGGTTTGCAAAAGCGCCTTCATTTTAGGAAGCGGCCACGCATTTGGTCCATCCGACAACGCCTTGGCAGGATCAGGATGGGTTTCCATGAACAAGCCGGCCACGCCAGCAGCGACCGCTGCACGTGCCAGTACCGGAACATGCTCGCGCTGACCGCCAGAACTCGTACCCTGCCCGCCTGGCAACTGTACGGAGTGCGTTGCATCAAACACCACCGGGCATCCGGTATCACGCATCACGGCAAGGCTACGCATGTCAGATACCAGATTGTTGTAGCCAAAAGACGCACCGCGTTCACACACCATGATGTTATCCAGCCCGCCATTGGCTTGCTTGGCTTTTTCCACCACGTTTTTCATGTCCCATGGGGCAAGGAACTGGCCTTTTTTGATATTGACCGGTTTGCCGCAACACGCTACGGCCTGGATAAAGTCCGTTTGACGGCAGAGGAAAGCTGGCGTCTGCAAGACATCAACCACGGCAGCAACCGGCTTGATCTGATCGATATCGTGAATATCTGTCAGGACAGGTACGCCAATCTGGTCACGTACTTTGGCCAGGATTTCCAGACCTGCATCCATGCCAAAGCCGCGGAATGAGGTCCCCGAGCTCCGGTTTGCCTTATCAAATGAAGATTTGAAAATAAACGGGATACCCAGACTGTCTGCAATTTCTTTCAGCTGGCCGGCCGTATCGATGGAGAACTGCTCTCCCTCGATGACGCAAGGACCTGCGATCAGAAAGAATGGCTGGTTAAGACCTACCTCAAATCCGCATAACTGCATGGATTACTTACCTTTTTTGGCTGCGTTATGAGCAATGGCTGCTTCAATGTATGACTTGAACAGTGGATGTCCGTCACGCGGGGTGGATGTAAATTCCGGGTGGAACTGTACACCGACAAACCATGGGTGATCGGCCAACTCAACCACTTCGCACAAAGACTCGTGACCGGCAGAACGACCAGAGACGGTCAAGCCAGCATCTTCCAGACGTGGCAGATAGTGGTTATTGACTTCATAACGGTGACGATGGCGCTCAACAGCACGGTCACCGCCATAAATCTTGCTGATCAGGCTGCCCGGCTTCATGATGAACTCCTGGCTACCCAGGCGCATGGTGCCACCCAGATTCGAGTTTTCATCACGGGTTTCGATCTGACCATCATGGTTCACCCACTCATCAATCAGGGCGACCACCGGATACGGGGTTTCCAGATTGAATTCGGTAGAGGACGCACCATCCCAGCCGGCTACATGACGGGCAAACTCAATCAGCGCCAGCTGCATGCCGTAGCAGATACCCAGATAAGGAATCTTGTTTTCACGGGCAAACTGAACCGCCTTGATCTTGCCCTCTACGCCACGCTTGCCGAAACCACCCGGTACCAGAATGGCATCCTTGTCTTTCAGGGATGCGGCACCATCACGCTCGATCTCTTCGGAATCAACGTATTCAATATTGATCTTGGTACGGGTATGGATACCTGCGTGCACTAGCGCTTCGGTCAGCGATTTGTAGGAGTCGGCCAGATCGACATACTTGCCGACCATGGCAATATTCACTTCGTGCTCTGGATGCTCTTTTGCAAAAACCAGCTTTTCCCACATATCCAGATCTGCCGGACGAGGCGTCAGGTTCAGCTTGCGGCACACGATTTCGTCCAGGCCTTGCTGGTTCAGCACACCCGGAATCTTGTAAATCGAGTCGACATCGTAACAAGAAATCACGGCGTTCTCTGACACATTACAGAAGAGCGCAATCTTGCGACGTTCGTCATCTGGCAGAGGACGGTCCATACGGCAGATCAGCACGTCTGGCTGGATACCGATTTCACGCAGCTCTTTGACAGAATGTTGCGTTGGCTTGGTTTTGATTTCGCCTGCAGCTGCCAGATAAGGTACATAAGACAAATGCACATAACAGGTATTTTCGCGACCCAGCTGCACACCCATCTGACGGATGGCTTCCAGGAACGGCAGGGATTCGATATCCCCTACGGTACCGCCGACTTCTACGATGGCCACTTCGGCTTCGTTGGCACCCAAGTGGATGAAATGCTTGATTTCGTCGGTAATGTGCGGAATGACCTGCACGGTACCGCCCAGATAGTCGCCGCGGCGCTCTTTCTTGATGACCGAGTCATAAATCTGACCGGTTGTGAAATTGTTGGCTTTCTTCATCTTGCTGGAGATGAAGCGCTCGTAGTGGCCCAGATCCAGGTCGGTTTCCGCGCCGTCTTCCGTCACGAACACTTCGCCGTGCTGGAAGGGACTCATGGTTCCCGGGTCAACGTTAATGTAAGGGTCGAGCTTGAGCATGGTGACACGAATACCACGAGACTCAAGAATCGCAGCGAGGGACGCAGCGGCAATGCCTTTACCAAGTGAAGACACAACACCGCCGGTGACAAATACGAATTTAGTCATGGGAAAAAACAGACAGGATTTGAATGGGCTATTTTACCGCAAACTGACCTTCTGGAAAACGTCCGCATGCACTTTTCGATCGGTCTGTTGCATCAGCTCACCATATAAGGGGTAAAACCCGCATCTGTCCCGCCGGCCAAACACCGCCGAATGTCAGCTCAGAAGCCGCTTTCGGGCCAGTTTGCGGGATAACTGGAATCCGATACCGCCATAAAGCAACAACACCAGGATATGCAACCAGGCGAGTGTCAGGCT
Source organism: Leeia oryzae DSM 17879 (assembly GCF_000376945.1). Classification (GTDB taxonomy): domain Bacteria; phylum Pseudomonadota; class Gammaproteobacteria; order Burkholderiales; family Leeiaceae; genus Leeia; species Leeia oryzae. The sequence continues at coordinate 32,655 of NZ_AQXU01000015.1, read as the reverse complement.
TTCTCCCAGTACCAACGGCCGAATCAGGGATATCGCATGGGTAAGCGGCAGCAGTTGACTAAACCATTGCAGCCATACCGGCAGCTGGGTAACCGGATAAAACACGCCGGAGACGAACAGCATCGGGCCGATCACCAATGTGAAGTAATACATGAAAAAATCGTAGTTGGGCGAGACGCTGGTGATCACCAGACCCATACCCGCAAAACACAGCCCGGTCAGCAAAATGGCAGGCACCACGGCTAACGCATGTAGCGGCGAGGTAATACCCCACACGACCAGCACCAGCAAGATGGCGCACCCGGATAGCAGGCTTTTACTGGCCGCCCATAACCACTCCCCCATCAGGATCTCGTCCAGCGAGACCGGCGCATGCATGATGGCTTCCCAGGTTCTTTGCACATGCAGACGTGAAAACGCCGAGTACAGCGCCTCGAAGGTGGCGGAATTCATGGTGCTCTGGCAGACGATACCGGCCGCCAGAAAGTGGATATACGGAAACCCGGCCACGTTGGGCAACAGACTTCCCAGTCCATAGCCGAGGCCCAGCAGGTACAGCATGGGTTCGACAATATTGCCCAGCACGGACGGGACGGCCAGTTTGCGCCATACCCAGAAATTACGCAGCCAGACCGCAAGTGCTCGTTGGTTAAACATCATTCGCCCTGTTTATGTTTGGATGCCGATGTATTATGGATGTATAGGCAGCATCATGCTTCCCGTACAAAATGACCGGGGTTTACCTCGTCACCGGACGCACACACCAACGCACCGGTACCCGTGGATTTGGCCCGATAAAGCGCACCTTCCGCCTGTTGTATCAGTGCATCCAGGTCACGACCGTCGACGGGGAAGACCGACATGCCCACCGAACAGCTTAGCACCAGTTTCTCGCCTTCCACATCCAGAGGTACCGCAAGGTCCTGAATCAAGGTTCTGGCCAGCAAGCGTCCGACGTCCTGAGACGCCAGAGGGTGCAGCATGATAGCAAATTCGTCCCCGCCAAAACGGGCCAGACAGGTGTCTGGTGGCAACAACTGCTGGAGGCGTTTGGCCAGTGCAGCCAATACACGATCACCGTAGCGCGGCCCTTTCCGGCTATTGATGCGGCCGAAATCATCCAGATCCAGCAACAGGATCGCAATCATGCCGGATGCCGCCGGCGCGGTTTCTTCGTCCAGCGTCCGTTCCAGGCGGTCGGCAAACAGCAAGCGGTTTGGCAAACCCGTCAACGCATCGTGATAAGCAAATTGTTTCAGCAGGTCTTCATTCTCTGACAGACGCCGAGACAGCAGGCGGCCGCGCTTCACATGTTCTGCCAACTGGCGTGAAAGGCTATCCAGCTTTGATTCCCGCTGCTCCAGCCGCCGGTTAAGGACCTGCTCGGTGCTTTCCAGAAACTGGACTTTGCCCAATTGCTCCAGAAACATTTGCTGTAATGCCAGAATGGCTTCTTCCTGCATCTGACCACGACGATGTGCCACGGCAATCGCCATGCACAAGAACGTCGTCAGCACCAGAAACACCGATTGTTTCTCCGGGAGAAAGCTGTTGGTCTGCAACAGAGAGACCATGGCCGCCATATCGGCCAGCATCAGCAACAGCACAGCGAATCCGGACCAGATTGCCTCGGCAAAACGGACCTTCAGCAACGTGACACAGATCACAAAGGTCAGGAAAAGCGACAGGGCACAAACGCTCATGACCAGCATCAGGCCGAGCATGCCGGAAAACAGTATGGCGGGTAGCGCGATGATGCCGGTGAGGATCGCCAGATAGATGGAGATACGGTTCAGACCATACGCATGCGCCGGCAAGTCCAGGCAGCTTCTGCACAGCAAGATGATCAGGATGCTGGCCAGCGCCTGCGCCAGCATGCAGAGCCAGTAGCGTAAGTCAGCCCCATGCTCGCCTGAGAAAATCACCACCCATAAAGACAGACTGAGGATAAATCCAGTAAACAGCAGGTACGTAGAGTCCTTATGCAACCAGGCATCAATGCATGAAGAAATACTCAAGACGATCGCCACCACCACCAGCACAATCTGCGGCGACAAGCCGGACCACACCGAAGAAGTGAGCAACGGGTAAGTACCCGGGTCAGCCAGGGCAGTCAATGGCCACACGGCTGCAAGCAGTGCCAGCGGCAATGCAAGATATCTCAACCAGTGGCGATACCGTCCGCCGGCTTGGGAGAAGCTGCTCAATCGCGCAACTCCCGGCCGGTAATCTTGATAAATACGTCTTCCAGGTTAGCTTGACGCACCACGGACTTTAATCCGGGGAAAGTCACCATGCTTTGCAGCACGGCAGTAGCATCCTGCCCATAGCAGAAAATGGTCTCCCCTGCGCGCTCTATCCGGCATCCGGTGCCCGTGGCAACAGTGGCAAGCCAGTCATCCAGCCCGTCACCAAATACTTCTACCACCACCGGTTCAATCAGGTTTTCGATCAAACGCTTTGGCGAATCTTCGGCAATGATCTTGCCATGATCCATGATGGCGAGACAATTGCACAGCCGCTCGGCTTCATCCATGAAGTGGGTAGTCAGGATCAGGGTTTTGCCTTTGGCCACCAGCTGGCGCAGACGCTCCCAGATCAGGTGCCGGGCTTGCGGGTCCAGCCCGGTTGTAGGTTCATCCAGGAAAATGACGTCCGGATCATTCACCAGCGCACGCGCCAGCGTTAGCCGGCGTCGCATACCGCCAGACAACTCCCTGATCCGGCTTTTTTCTTTGCCTTCCAGCCCGGCAAACGCCAGCAGTTCTGGCACGTTGGCCCGAACCACGTCGGGTTTAATTCCAAAATAGCGGCCAAAAATGATCAGGTTCTCGGCAACTGAAAAATCCGGGTCCAGATTATCAAACTGGGGCACTACCCCGACGCGAAGACGCACCTTGGGACCGGCATCCGGCACCGGCATGCCCATCAGTTCAATCGAACCGCTATCTGGTGTAATCAGTCCCAGGCAAAGCTTCAGCGTAGTGGTTTTTCCGGCACCATTCGGGCCCAGCAGCCCGAAACAGATCCCAGCCGGGATAGTCAGGCTAAGCTGATTGACGACCAGCTCGCTGGCGTATTGCTTGCAAAGGTGTTCAACCTTTAGGACGGCCATTTGAGATTAACCCATTCGGTCAATTGGCCAAGATGGCCATGGAAAAAGTGGCTGACGCCCGGCAGAACGACTACCGGCAGCTTCTGCGGCCGCGCCCAGTCCAGTACGTCGGCCAGCGGAATGACTTCATCCTCTTCGCCATGGATGATCAGGGTATGGGCTGGCACTTCTGGCAGGGCAAAGCGTTTGACAGCAGGGCCGGCCAGCAGCATGCCGTAGATTTCCTCGCCCTGTTGCTGCAACCGGTGTGCCAGGTTTGACTGAACGAAAGTCCCGAACGAAAAACCCGCTAGCATCAGGGGGAGCTGCCCATAGGTAGCTCTTGCATAAGCCAGCACGGCCGCCATGTCATCCGTTTCGCCAATGCCGGCGTCGAAAGCGCCGTCGCTCTCTCCTACACCACGCAGGTTAGGGCAAAGTGCAACAAAACCTTTTCTGGCAAAGGCTTTGGCAAGCGTTTGTACAACCTTGTTGGTGTTGGTACCGCCCTGGGTAGGGTTGGGATGGGCAATCAGTGCAATGCCGCGAACAGGCTGGGATGCAGAGGTCAGTACAATGGTATCCAGCTTGCCGACCGGACCGTCAATAAACAGGGTTTGTGTGTCGATTTTCATTGGGTAATGGCTCTAGGAAGAGACGCAAATGGCACAACGATCATTAATATGTCATATCAACGAACATTGCGCCATGGTTTTTACTGAAAAATTTTTCTTGAATATCAGTATTTGTACTGATCACATGAATGAATCAGTCCAGTTTTAGCCGAGAAACAATATTGCCGTTCACCAGATGGGAATCCACGATTTCGTCAATATCGTCTTTGTCGATGTAGGTATACCAGACGGCTTCCGGATACACGACCAGCACGGGGCCATCGTCACAGCGCCCCAGGCAGCCCGCCTGGTTGATACGAATCTTGCCGTCACCAGACAGGCCTAAAGCCTTGATCTTGTCTTTGGCGTAATTCTTGATCTCGGTCGCACCGAAGTTATTGCAACAAGACTCTCCTGGCGCCCGCTGGTTGCAGCAGAAGAACACATGCTTGTCAAAAAAGGAGGCAGCTTGGGTCATGATGACTTTCTTGGCAGCAATAAAGCCAGTACAGATAAAAACAGGAAGAACAGGAAGGTCCAGCCGGGAATGGTCAAGCCGAGGAACATCCAGGATTTGTCGGCGCACTCGCCGGAACCATGCAGTACCTGCAGGATGGCGGAACCAAACGGCATGGTCTGCAGTATGTAATCGAGCCCAGGCCCGCATACCGGCACCTGCTCGGGCGGCAGGTACTGAATCCAGACGTGCCGTGCAGCAATGCCAGCCCCCAGCAGACCGGTCAGCGTAATGATCCAGCCATAGACGCGCGCACCATGCCGCCCCGGGTTATGGACACCTGCGATAAAAAACAGAATCCCCATCAGGATGATGACAACACGCTGCAACATGCAAAGCGGACAAGGCTCCTGATACTTGTAATACTGCAGATAGAGGGCGAACCCGATAAGACCGGCACAGACAGCAGCAGCGGCCAGATACACCCACCGCCTTTTCGGCAAGATGCCAAGTAAGGTATTAATCATGTTTATCCAGATAATTATTCAACGTCTCGTTTCGCTTTGCCACGGTTGGCGGCAGGCGGAATGACGCCACTACGGTTGACCAGCAGTACAACACCCATACCAATCATCCACCAGGGCATCAGCAAGCCGAAACGGATGTCATGCATGGCACGCCAGGCCATCAGGGCACCTGCAAGCAAAAAACCGCTACCCAACGGGAAACTGTTACGGTTGATGCCATCGTCCAGCCAGACGGATATCCCCACCAGGCCGAGAACGGCCGGCCAAAAGATGGTACTGGCGTCCACCATGTCCAGTTCGGCCAGCAACCAGATCACACCCATGGCCACCAGCAACAGCGGGGTCAGGAAACGGCGCATGCTTTATCCCTTCACTAAAACGGGTATTGTAAATGGGGTTATTTCTGCGACCAGCTGCCATTGCTCTGCTGTACCCACCAGCCAGACTGGGCCCGCTGCACCCAGCGCTGTGCAAAGGTCTGGCGAATATCGGCTTCCCATTCCGGGTGGTTGTTGGCACGGGCGATTTCACGGTACAGTGCCGCCCGGTCCTGATTTTCATCAGCAACCAGTCGTGAGACCTCCTGACGTTTAGGCAGCGGCACCAGGCTGGCATCCCGAACAACCAGATTGCCATCTTTGGCAAACCCGACCGCGCCTGACGCATAATATTCGCTCAGTTTGCCGGTTCGGGTCTTCATGCTCTGGGTGATGGATTGCACGGCCGGCGTACTGACATCCAGGTCTGCTGCGGCATAGACCGGCTGAATGGACAGCAAGGCTGCGCCCATCATCAGACTGGCAAAAAATTGTGTGTATTTCATGATGTGCTCTTTCCCTTAACTCGCTGAAGCCGGTTTTTCGGTTGCAGGTTTCACGACGGGTTTCACTTGTAAAACTTCATCAATAATCCTGTCGGCTGCTTTTTCGGCTGCCGCGGCAGGAAAATAGATATTGATCGTGACGCATGCGCTTAGCAGCATCGACATGCCAGCCAGTGCCATCACGGGCAGCATGGGTTTATGTAGTTTTAACACGGTCATTTTCGCTCTCTTTTGCGTTCATTCCATGATGATTCACGGAGAAACCTGTTCAGGTACCCGTTACCAGCCACTATTGCACAACGGGTGCTCCACCTTGCGTAATCCGTTTGATGCGCGCCACCAGCTCTGACCAGTGCACAGCCTGATTGTAGCCGATGACGTTAATTGACGGAACGCCTCCGCCCACCACCAGATAATAACCATTGGGGGCAGGCGCCACCCCGTTCATCTGACAGACATTGTTCGCCAGTTTACAGTGCAGACCCAGCCGGCTATAACCGAAACTCTCAAAGAACCGCAGGAAACTGCGTTGCAGGGCGCCAGAAAAGCCGGCACCACCCAGTTCGCCAATGTTTTCTACCGCTTTCTGGCTGATGCGCTTGCGATAGTCTCCCGGACTATTTTCGATGTGTGCATCGAAACTGCTGACTTCCCAATTGACCAGCGTCAGTGCATCGACCGTCACATCCAGCTTGCCTTCCATCGCGCCAAATGAAAACGTCTTGGTCAACTTGCCCATGTCCAGATTCTGCATTTCCAGATCGGCTGTTAGCCGTGGTGCACGCCCAAAAGGCTCTGTCAGCTTCAGATTACGCAAGAATGAGACCCCGTCAAACAGGTCTAGTTCAATGGGACCGTATGCCCGCAGTTCCATCGGGTCAAACAGCACGCGCGGCAGGCTGGCTGAGAGTTCGCCATCAATCACCGGCCAGCCCAGTGCAGTCGATACTTTGGGCATCGATACATGCGAGATTTCGCCAGATACACCGCCTGACCAGCCGTTCTCCTGCCGGGACAGCTTCAAGTCTTTGAGGTTCAGTTGTCCGCCCATCAGGGGCAAAGTAAGTGCGGGCATTTGCAGTTGCCCGCCTTTGACATCCATTGCCAGTGCGGTTGCATCAAATGGCAGCTTGAAAAATTTGCCACCTTCAAGGCTCAGTGCCGGATGTGTCCATTCGGCTTTTCGCCATGGGACTTTGCCGGTCAGTCCATAAATGGCCAGCCTGCCCTGGCGGTCTTCTGCATACAGCTTCTGCAGGTCCAGATCAAGTGACGTCATGCCGGATGCGTCCATGGCCATCTGCAAGGTGGCGCCACCCTGAACTTCCAGGTCGGATAACAAACCCTCGCCAGCCAGTGGTTTCAGCCAGGTTGCATACAAAGATGCCAGATTCAAAGGACTGGATTTGACCTGTAATGCGTCAATCTGCCCTGCCTTGATCGCCAGATTGCCGGTCAGTTGCCCCAGTGCCGGCCAATCCAGACTGAACTGCCTGACCATCAGATCTTTCAGAGAGGCCAACTGCCCGCTAGCGGTCAGATTCACCGGCTGTGCAGGCGCCTTGACATAAAATGGCGCCCAGAATATTTCTCCCAGCTGCCATTGCGACTGCACATTTGTCTGCCACTGGCCAGCCTGTTGCCGGGCAACGAGCTTCATCGACAAGGAGACATTCTCGCCAGCATGGTTCCCGGATTCGTCCGAGAAAGACACATCGTGCAACGTCATATCCCCGGCCAGCTTTTGCGCACCGGCTTGCCAGTTCAGCTGGGCATCGACCGTACCTTTGGTCGGGCGAAGCAGACTAGCAGGGATCAGATCGGCCACACTGGCTAACGGCCACGCCGTCAGCTTGGCGTTAGCTGACCAAAGGCCTTTTTCCTGACGGGCATTCATGACAGCACTCCCTTGTTTGGGGAGCAACAATTCAAGCCGAAAAGCGGAAGTGGCAGGCAGGTATGCCCAATTGATTTTCGCGGTCTGGAACAGGGCCGGCAGAGACTTGCCGGACAATTGGGCATTTTTGCAGGCAATCTGCTGATCTTGCAGCACAAACGAAGGACAACCGAGCTTCACCTGCGTCCAGTGCTGGCCTGCCACATCCAGCCGGCCGATCTGCAAGCTGGCCGGCTTGGCATTCCCCTGCCACAACAGTTCGATCGGCCCGGCATCCAGATTGGGGCCATGCAGATGACCAATCTGAACGGATAACAGGTTACCGCCCCATGCGGTCAGCGATAACAAACTGGCAAGAATACCGGCGGCGAGTGGTTTCATGAGCCTGCCGCCAGGGTCATCCTGCCGGGAAAATGCCTGTCGACAGGTAACGGTCACCCCTGTCGCACGCGATCGAGACAATGACACCGTTTTCCACCGTGCGCGCCAGTTGCAACGCGGCATACAGCGCACCGCCAGAAGATACACCGACAAAAATGCCTTCTTCTCTGGCCAGCTGGCGGGTAGTGTCTTCGGCAGCCGTTTGAGACACGTAGGCCAATTCATCCACACGGGATGCATCGAAAATGGAAGGCATGTATTCTTCCGGCCATTTGCGGATACCCGGAATCTGGGCGCCTTCTTCCGGCTGAACGCCGATGATCTGCACCCCCGGATTTTGTTCTTTCAGAAAACGGGACGCCCCCATGATGGTACCTGTCGTCCCCATGCTGCTGACAAAATGCGTGATCTTGCCCTGGGTATCGCGCCAGATTTCCGGCCCGGTACCTTCATAGTGGGCCAACGGATTATCCGGGTTGGCAAACTGGTCCAGCACCTTGCCCTTGCCTTCCTGCTCCATCTGTACCGCCAGATCCCGCGCGCCTTCCATGCCGATTTCTTTTGACGTCAGGATGATTTGTGCCCCGTAGGCGGCCATGGATTGCCGGCGCTCGATGCTCAGGTGTTCCGGCATGATCAGCACCATCTTGTACCCCATCATGGCCGATGCCATGGCCAGTGCAATGCCGGTATTACCGCTGGTAGCTTCAATCAGGGTGTCCCCCGGCTTGATATCCCCTCGGGCCTCCGCACGGCGAATCATCGACAACGCAGGACGGTCCTTGACCGAACCGGCAGGGTTATTCCCTTCCAGCTTCAGCAACAGGGTGGTCGAGGCGGGAACGCCGAAGTGTTGCGGTAGCCGGGTCAGGGCCACCAACGGAGTATTGCCCACGGTATTTGCAAGCGTTAGATAAGACATGTGTCATCCAGAAAAGACATCGCAGCCCAAAAGCGTACGAGAAGAATCATCAGAGAATATGATATGGATATTACCTGAAAATAGTTAGTTCCCGAAGAAAATAGCGTATGTACGTCTTGCATGCATTAAACGAAAGGCAAAAAAAACGAGCCTGCAAGCATTTCTGCCTGCGGGCTCGTTTTTTGGATCAGCAGACGATTAGCAAATCATCTACGAATCAGCTTTTCTTGCCTTTATCTTTGCCTTCTTCTACTGGCTTCTTGCCTTTTTTGCCAGATTTTTCAGATGCTTTCAGTTCTTTTTCCTGCTTCTTGGCCGCTTTGGCATCCGCGTTTTCCTGTTTCTTTTGCTCAGCCTTGGAAGGAGATGCAGGGACAGCTGGCGTCGCTTTGGTCGCAGGCGTGGCCGGTACTGCTGGTGTTGCCTTGGTAGCCGGGGTTGCTGGGACGGCCTTGGTTGCCGGCGTTGCAGGCGTCGCTTTGGTGGCTGGCGCTGCTGGCGCGGTGGTCGCGCCGCTCAGTGAAATCTCGGACTTGATGCTGTTGTAGGTCACATCGCCCACGCCTTTGACGTCTTTCAGCGCTTCAAGGGTCTTGAACGGGCCGTTTTTCTGGCGATACTCGATAATGGCTTTGGCTTTGGCCGGGCCAATGCCTTTCAGGGTTTCCAGCTGTGCTTCGGTGGCGGTGTTAATGTTTACCGTTGCAAATGCAACTACCATGCTGAACGTGGCCAACAGGCCTGCCAGGATTTTCTTGATCATTGTTTTGACTCCCATCTAAACACAAAAAAATAATTGAACTTCATAAAACATATCTGAAAATTGCAGTGTCCGGTAGAGTGTAGGCAAGGTCGCTCCGCATGGCAAGCGCTTATCGGCATTGAACCTGGCAAAGCATCCCGTAGCATGGCGATACACGCATACATTCGCACCGTCACGGGATAAGCAAGGGTATAATGCAGGTTTTTTGCCACTGCACACGTAGCCATTACCCCACGACCATGCCCAAGCACCCCGTACTTTCCTTGCCAAGCCCGTTCACAGCTGCAACCAAGCCAGGCAACAAGCTACGCTGGCCGTACTTGCATGGGTCTGCCGATGCGCTGGCGATTGCACAATTAAGTACCCACAAAACCCCGGTGACCGTGATAACGGCCACCGCGCAGCATGCCCAGCGCCTAAAAGACGAACTGGCTTTTTTTGCGCCGGATGCCCGTGTCTGCCTGCTACCCGACTGGGAAACCCTCCCTTACGATCACTTCTCGCCACATCAGGACCTGATCTCTGAACGCTTGGCCACCCTGTACCGTTTACATAATCGGCAATTTGACATTGCCATTGTGCCGGTCGCAACCGCGCTATACCGGCTGGCACCGCCGTCTTTCCTGGCGGCATACACCTTCATGCTGAAGAAAGGCCAGACGCTGGATCTGGAGCGCCTGAGAGAGCAGTTCACCCTGGCTGGTTACACCCACGTCACGCAGGTGTATTCCCCGGGCGAATACAGCATCCGGGGCAGCCTGATCGATCTGTTCCCGATGGGGGCCGTCCTGCCCTACCGTCTGGATCTGTTTGATAATGATCTGGAAACCATCCGCACGTTTGATGTGGATACACAGCGTACCCTCTATCCGGTGGGGGACATCCAGCTACTGCCGGCGCGCGAATACCCGTCGGATGCCAATGGCGTTAGCACGTTCCGGCGCAATTTCCGCGAAGCGTTTGAGGGTGACCCGACCAAATCCCGGCTGTACAAGGATGTCAGCAACAATCTGACCCCGGCCGGTATCGAATACTATCTGCCGCTGTTTTTTGATGAGACGGCGACGCTGTTTGACTACCTGCCGGAAGACACGCTGCTGGTACAGCACCATCATCTGGATGCCGCCGCACAAGCTTTCTGGAAAGATACTGATTCGCGCTACCGCCTGTTATCTGGCGACAAAGAACGGCCGCTATTGCCGCCTAACCGGCTGTTTCTGACCACGGAACAATTCTTTGCCTCGACCCATGCCTACCGCGTGGTTCATCTGCCGGAAATGGCCGCAGATAACGATCAGCTGCTGACCTTGATCCCGCCTAACGTGCTGGTAGACCGCAAAGCCGAAAACCCGCTGTTCCGGCTGGATGCCATGCTGGCCCAGAGCAAGAAACGTACGCTGCTGGTGGCTGAATCGCTGGGTCGCCGTGAAACGCTGCTGAACTTCCTGAAAGAATACGGCCTGACCCCTGCGGTGGTCGATGATTTTGCCGGCTTTCTGGCCTCAGACAGCCCGTTTGCGCTGGCGGTAGGCAACCCGCAACAGGGGTTCTCGTGCGATGCTTTCCACCTGATCACGGAAGCCGAGCTATACGCGAACGTCAATCGGGCGCAGCAAAAACGCCAGGGCAAGAAAACCAATACCGAAAACCTGTTGCGTGACTTGTCCGAGCTGAAAGAAGGCGACCCGGTCGTCCATGAGCAGCACGGGGTGGGACGCTATCTGGGTCTGGTCACCATGGACCTGGGTGAAGGTGCCACCGAATTCCTGCACTTGTCTTATGCTGACGACGCCAAACTGTACATCCCGGTGGCGCAGTTGCACGTGGTATCGCGTTATGCGGGTGTATCTGCCGATGCCGCGCCCATGCACAAGCTGGGCTCCGGGCAATGGGACAAAGCCAAGAAGAAAGCGGCCGAACAGGTCCGCGACACCGCAGCCGAACTGCTGAACCTTTACGCACGGCGTGCCGCTCGACAAGGCTATGCTTTTGGCTTTAACGAGCATGATTATGCCGCATTTGCCGATGGCTTCGGTTTTGAAGAAACGCCAGATCAGGCCGCTGCCATTGTGTCCGTCATCAAGGACATGACCTCCGGCAAGCCGATGGACCGACTGGTGTGCGGGGATGTCGGCTTCGGCAAGACCGAGGTTGCCTTGCGGGCCGCCTTTGTGGCGGTTGCCGATGGCAAGCAGGTGGCCGTACTGGTCCCGACCACGCTCTTGGCCGAACAACACTACCAGACCTTCTGTGACCGCTTTGCCGATCTGCCGGTCAAGGTGGTTGAGCTGTCCCGTTTCCGCTCAGCCAAAGAACAGGCACAAGCCATGAAGATGCTGGCAGACGGTAGTGCCGACATCGTGATCGGTACGCATCGTCTGGTGCAGTCGGATATGAAATTCGCCCGTCTTGGGCTGGTGATTATTGATGAAGAGCATCGCTTTGGCGTGCGCCAGAAAGAACAGCTGAAAGCCTTGCGCGCCGAAGTGGACGTGCTGACGCTCACCGCGACACCGATTCCGCGTACGTTGGGCATGGCACTGGAAGGCTTGCGCGACTTCTCCGTGATTGCCACGGCCCCGCAACGCCGGCTGGCCATCAAGACCTTTGTGGCCAACGAATCTGACGGCGTGATCCGCGAAGCCGTTTTGCGGGAGCTCAAACGCGGTGGCCAGGTGTTCTATCTGTATAACGAGGTAGACACCATCGAGAACATGCGCGAGCGACTGGAGAAGCTGTTGCCGGAAGCCCGTATCGGCATTGGTCATGGCCAGATGCGCGAGCGTGATCTGGAGCAGATCATGCGCGACTTCTATCAGCAGCGCTTTAACCTGTTCCTGTGTACCACGATTATCGAAACCGGGATTGACGTCCCGAATGCCAACACGATCCTGATCCACCGTGCCGACAAGTTTGGTCTGGCGCAGTTGCACCAGCTGCGTGGTCGTGTTGGCCGTAGCCACCATCAGGCCTATGCCTACCTGCTGACGCCAGAAAAAACCACCAGCTCGGCCGTGAAGCGGCTGGAAGCCATCCAGATGATGGAAGAACTTGGGTCCGGTTTCTATCTGGCCATGCACGATCTGGAAATCCGCGGTGCGGGTGAGGTGCTGGGTGAGGGGCAGAGTGGTCAGGTGCAGGAAATCGGTTTCAACCTGTATTCGGACATGCTGAACCAGGCCGTCAAGGCGCTGAAAAAGGGTATCGAGCCGGACTTCTCCCAACCGCTGGAAGTGGTGTCCGAGATTAATCTGCATGTCCCTGCCCTGCTGCCGACGGACTATTGCCCGGATGTCCATGAGCGGCTGGTCATCTACAAACGGCTGGCCAACTGCGACACTGCCGATGAACTGGACGAGCTGCATCAGGAAATGATCGACCGGTTCGGACTGCTGCCGGATGCCGCACAGGCCTTGCTGGAATCCCATCGTATCCGCCTGCTGGCCAAACCGCTGGGTATTATCAAGCTGGATGCCACCGAGGTGGGTATCAGCGTCCAGTTTGTAGCCAATCCGCCGATTGACCCGATGAAAATCATTACCCTGATCCAGACCAAACGCCACTACAAGCTGGCTGGGCAGGACAAACTGCGTGTAGAAAGCAAGCTGCCGGAAATTGGCGTGCGTATTGCCCGTATCAAAGAACTGTTCAAGGAACTTAGCTAGTCATGAATCTGATCATTCAATCCACCGCCGAGATTGCGACCCCTGTTCTGAAAGAGATCGCCAAAGCGGCCAATGCAAACGGTATTCAGCAGATCAATCAGCGTGCGTTTCGGCTAGAAGGTGCGGATATTGCGCATAAAAGCAGCGTAGCCGATATTTGCGCGCACCATGCCTGTGATTATGCGTTTGCGCCCAACAAATCGCTGAGTGATTTTGGCCTGATTGCCATGGACATGGATTCCACCCTGATCACGATTGAGTGCATTGATGAAATTGCCGACATGCAGGGTCTGAAAGCCCAAGTGTCCGCCATTACCGAACGCTCCATGGCGGGTGAGCTGGATTTTTCATCCAGCCTGCGTGAACGGGTATCTCTGCTGGAAGGGCTGAGCGAGTCGGTACTGGAAACCGTGTACGAAGAACGCTTGCAGCTGCAACCCGGCGCGCGTGAAATGCTGGCGGCCGCACACGCCAAAGGCATCAAGACCTTGCTGATTTCTGGCGGCTTTACCTATTTTACCCGCCGGCTCCAAGCTGAGCTGGGGCTGACCTGGACGGTTGCCAACGAGCTGGAAATCGTTAACGGCAAACTGACCGGTCGCGTGCTGGGTGACGTTGTCGATGCGCAGGCAAAGGCGGATAATCTGATCAGACTGCGGGACGAACTCGGTTTGGCCCCGGAACAAACCATTGCCTTTGGTGACGGCGCGAATGACCGCACCATGTTCCATGCAGCCGGCTACTCGATTGCCTTCCGTGGCAAGGCCGTCCTGAAAGCAGAAGCATCCGCCGCCTTTGACCAGGTCGGGCTGGATGGCCTGCTCAACCTGTTTCCACTGTAAAGCGCATGGTACAAGCCTTCTTTGATGACCTGAACGAAACACTGGCCCATGCCTGGCGTCTGCTTGAGCTTGGTGTCAAGGACCCGCGTGTTGGGTCTCACCTGCCGGTGCTGGCGACGGTCGGTCTGGACGGAACGCCCCAGGCAAGGACAGTAGTATTGCGTGGGGTGGACGTAAAGACCCGGCAAGTTTTTTTCTTTAGCGATTGCCGGACGCAAAAGATGGCCGAGCTGGCAAAACAACCAGTGGCCGTTCTGCAAATGTATGACCACGCCCAGAAAATCCAGCTGCAACTTCGGGGTGAGATCAGTGTGCATCACGGGGATGAGGTGGCTGAACGGTTCTGGCAAACCACCCGGATGCATTCCAGACGCGCCTATCTGGTCAACCCGGCGCCCGGCCAAACCATCGGTTTGCCCGGCAACGGTTTGCCCAAGGATCTGTCTTACCGTGCGCCGAGCCTGGCAGAAAGCGAAGCCGGTAAACCTTATTTTGTGGTGTTGAGCCTGCACGTTTCCGAGCTGACCTGGCTATACCTTGCCCCTTTCAACCAGCGGCGTGCATTGTACCAGTGGTCTCACGGGCAGCTGGATGCCTGCTGGCAGGTTCCCTGACCTTCGCTGGTATCAGCGAATACCCAAGTCCGTCTGACAAGCGGCATGAATCCATTGCCGGAACAGCTTGATGTGCCCGGTCAGTCGGGTGGATTCCCTTAGCACCAAAAAATATCCCCTTTGCGTCTCAATGGTTGCTGTCGCTGCGGGCACCAGCTGGCCCGTGGCCAGCAAATCCTGCACCAGTGGCAGCCAGCCCAAGGCGACCCCCTGACCGGTCATGGCACCCTGAATCACCAGCGGATAATTGTTAAAGGTCACATCATGCCCGCTATGGTGTGCCGGCCAGTGCTTCTGTGCAAACCAGTCAGACCAGCTGATCCAGCGCACCGGCTCCGGCCGCTCCAGATGAATCAAAGGTACATCCTGCCAGTCGCCATCGTCTGACAGTCCATGTTGGTCCTTGAACCGTTGGCTGCATACCGGCTGCACCTGCTCGGGCAGCAGTTTCTCGGCCACGCACCCGGGCCAGTAGCCATCGCCAAAGGCAATGGCAGCATCAATGACATCATCGCGAATATCAATCACCTGCTGCGAGGTCATGATACGCACGTCCAGATCCGGAATATGTTCCCGCAACGCCTGCATTCTGGGCATCAGCCAATACGCGGCAAAGCCGAAGTCAGTCGCCACCGTCAGTACCGGTTTCTTCTGGCGGGCCAGGATTTCCTGCGTCACGTTACCGATGATGCCCAGCCCTTCGCGCACCGCCTCATATAATCTGGCGCCATCATGGGTCAGCGCCACGCCACGATGCTGCCGCTTGAAAAGTGGTACCCCCAGCGCTTTCTCCAGTTGGGTAATCCGTAAACTGATCGCGGGCTGCGTCGTCCCCAGTTCTTCGGCTGCCGTCGTGAAATTCAAATGCCTCGCTGCGGCCGCAAAATGCTGCAGCGTCTGTAGCGCAGGGATATCTGACAGGTTTGCCATAACGTTTCCTTATGTCTTCATATCAAAGTCTACCGTTCACACTGCCTTCATATCAATATAAATTCTGCTCATGCATGTTTAACCCACCATCAGACACATAAACGATACTGATGATCAGCAGGCAGGACAGACCATGAAAAAGCAACCCAATATTTTGATCCTGATGGCAGACCAACTGACACCAGGCGCGCTAGCCGCTTATGGCAACCGTGTTTGCAAAACCCCCAATATCGACCGGCTGGCCGCACAAGGTGTGGTATTTGAATCCGCCTATACCAACAGCCCGCTGTGCGCACCCTCACGCTATGTCTTCATGTCCGGCAAACTGCCGTCACGCATTGGCGGCTATGACAATGCCTCCGAGCTGCCATCCGAAGTCCTCACCTTCGGCCACTACCTGCGCCATGCGGGTTACCAGACCATCCTGTCCGGCAAAATGCATTTCTGCGGTGCAGACCAGATGCATGGTTTTGAAGAACGCCTGACGACCGACATCTACCCGGCGGATTTTGGCTGGACACCGGACTGGTCCCAGCCCGAGGTTCGCCCCAGCTGGTATCACAACATGAGCTCGGTCACCGATGCCGGCGTCTGTGTTCGCACCAACCAGCTAGACTTTGACGAAGAAGTCGTTTTTGCAGCCAAACAAAAGCTGTACGACCTGGCACGTCAGGGCGATGACCGCCCCTTCTGCATGGTGGTGTCCATGACCCACCCGCACGACCCGTATGCCATCCCGCAGGAATACTGGGACCGCTACAACCATGCAGACATCGACATGCCCAAAGTCAGCGCCGCAGACGTAGCGGCCGACCCGCACAGCCTGCGCCTGCGCCACGTCAGTGACATGGACAGCACCCCGATCACCGACGAACAGATCCGCAATGCCCGCCATGCCTATTATGGTGCCGTATCGTTTGTAGATGACCAGATCGGGGAGATACTGACTGCACTGGAAAAAACCGGTCAGGCAGACAACACCATCATCATGCTGCTGGCCGACCATGGCGACATGCTGGGCGAACGGGGACTCTGGTACAAGATGAACTTCTTTGAAGGGGCCACCCGAGTGCCGCTGATTGTCTCGGCGCCGGCAAAATTTACCCCTGGCCGCATCAAAGCATCGGTTTCTCTGGCAGATGTACTACCCACCCTGGTCGATATGTCACACGATGGCCAGAGCCCGGCTTATCCGGAAGAAATCGACGGGCGTAGCCTGTGGCCGCATCTCACCGGTGCCCCCGGTCACGACGAAGTCATCGGTGAATACATGGGGGAAGGTACCATCGCCCCGCTGCTGATGATTCGCCGCGGCCAATGGAAGTTTGTCTTTAGCCCGACAGACCCGGACATGCTATTTGATCTGGACAAAGACCCGCTGGAAAAAACCAATCTGGCCAAAGACCCGGCGTTTGCAGACACTGTGCAGGCTTTCCGGGCAGAGATCGACCGTCGCTGGCAACTGAGTGCGCTGACCCAGTCCGTCCTGGCCAGCCAGAAACGCCGGCAGTTCCATTACGAAGCACAAACCATGGGCAAACGCAAAGCTTGGGATTTCCAGCCTTTCCAGGACGCCAGCCAGAAATACATGCGCAACCACATTGAGCTGGATACGCTGGAAGCGATGGCGCGCTTCCCCAAAGTTCACGGACATGGCGGCTAACCCCGCCCTTGCAGGATGTTTCATGATTTAGCAGTCACCATCACATGTCAGGAGAGAGTCATCATGCGTCACACTGCACTTAACGTCGTACCGGCCCTGCTCGCCGTCGCCTTGGCCACCCCGTCATTTGCCGCCGAATCCGAGACTTGCAAAACGGTCAAGATGTCAGAACCCGGCTGGGCCGATATTCAGGCAACCAACGCCATGGCTGGCGTCATTCTGGATGCGCTAGGGTACACCCAGAAAGTCGATGCACTTTCTGTCCCTATTACCTTCCGCGGCCTGCAAATGGGGCAGACCGATGTGTTTCTGGGTAACTGGATGCCGGCCCAGAAACCCATGGTCGAAGGCCTGATCAAGGACGGGTCGATCGAAGTGGCCCAGACCAATCTGGCACAAGCCAAATTCACCCTGGCCGTGCCTGCTTATGTCGCTGCTGCCGGGGTAAAAAGCTTTGCCGACCTGCAAAAGAATGCCGACAAGTTTGATAGCAAAATCTACGGGATCGAGGCAGGCGCCCCGGCCAACCGCAATATCCAGAACATGCTGATCAAACACGACTTTGGCCTGAAAGACTGGAAATTGGTGGAATCCAGCGAGGCCGGCATGCTGAGCCAGGTCTCCCGCAAGATTGCCGACAAAGGCTGGATTGTGTTCCTCGCCTGGGAACCACACATGATGAACACCAAGTTCAAGATCAGCTATCTGGCAGACGGTGATGCCTACTTCGGGCCCAACTACGGCAGCGCCAGCGTACACACCGTGACCCGTAAAGGCTACGCCAAGCAGTGTCCGAACCTGGGCAAGCTCTTTACCCAGATGAAGTTCAATGTCGATATGGAAAACGACATCATCACGGATGTTCTGGACAAGAAAGTGGATGCCAAAGTGGCCGCCAAAGCCGCACTCAAGGCCAATCCGCAGCTGGTCACCAGCTGGCTGGCCGGCGTCCAGACCGCCGCTGGTGCCGATGGCCTGACTGCGGTCAAACAGGCCCTGGCCAAATAAGCAATACCTCTCCGACTGCACCCATCGCTCTTCTCCGGCGATGGGTGTTTTTTTCGGGCAATCTTACGTCTTGTACGGCGGTTCCGTGACTGCATAGAATCCCGGTTGGAGCTTTGTCATGCCATTCCAGCAGGCCCACTATCAGAAACTGCTGTTCACCCTGTGCTGTGCAATGGTCATCGGTGCCTGCGGTGGCCTGGCCACCCATG
Source organism: Leeia oryzae DSM 17879 (assembly GCF_000376945.1). Classification (GTDB taxonomy): domain Bacteria; phylum Pseudomonadota; class Gammaproteobacteria; order Burkholderiales; family Leeiaceae; genus Leeia; species Leeia oryzae. Next base: position 14,246 of record NZ_AQXU01000015.1, on the reverse strand, counting down.
CGTTCCGCGAACTGCTCACGCTGCTGAGCAACCTACTCTTTGGCCATGTCGACTCACCCGTCAGGACCGCCAGTGAGCTCAGCACCGCCAGCCGAATCCTGATCCCGACCCTGGGCGGCATGCTGGCCGGCTACATCCTGCAAGCTATCCGTCAACCATCGGGTACCCCAGTCGATTACATGGAGGCGGTCACGCTGGGTAATGGCCATTTGCCAGCCCGCCATTCCTTGCTGAGAGCCGCGTCCTCTGCCTGCTCGATTGCCTCGGGCAGCGCCATTGGCCGAGAAGCCTCCATGATCCAGCTCGCCGCCCTGACGGGTTCCGGTCTCGTCAATCTGCTGAAACTTGGCATCCCGCAAAAGCGGCTACTGGTCGCCTGTGGTGCCGCCGCCGGCATTACCGCGGCCTATAACACCCCGATTGCCGCGGCGCTCTTTGTCAGCGAGATCGTGCTCAAATCCATCGCCATCGAATCCCTGGCGCCGCTGGTACTGGCTGCAGCCACCGCGCAGCTGGTCAGTCGCCCCTTCCTGGGGACATCCGCCATTTATCACATCCCGCCCATCCATGACATCGCCCGCATCGACTGGTACTGGTTTCTGCTCACCGGCATCGTCGCCGGACTGTGCGCGCCCGTTTTCTTATGGCTGATGACCCAAAGCAAACGCCTGTTTGGCCAGTTGAATGCCGCCCTGTGGGTAAAGCTCGGGCTCGGCGGGCTGATCGTGGGCGGGTTATCCGTCATCCAGCCCGAGGTCTGGGGTAACGGCTACGAAACCGTGGACCACCTGCTCAAACACAACTGGACCATCTCCGTGCTGATTGCCGTACTGATCTGCAAGTCGCTGGCCACCGCGGCCGCCACCGGCTCGGGTGCTATTGGCGGCATTTTCACCCCCTCGCTCTTTGTCGGCGCCGTGATTGGCGGGGTCATTGCCCACCTGGCTCACGGATTCTTCCCCTACCTGCCGGAAACCCCGCTCTGGATCATCGTCGGCATGGGGGCCTTTCTGGGCGCCACAACCCATGCGCCACTGATGGCCATCTTGATGCTGTTCGAGATGACCCAGGCACCTCTGGCGATTGTCCCGCTCATGCTGGCCACCATTTCTGCCTACATGATTACCCGGGCCCTGGGCGGCGCATCCGTGTATGCCAAAGCCCTGCCCGACAGCACACCAGAAACCTCGCCTGTGGCCCGCCTGCTGCGCAGTGATGCCCCGTACATCACTTACCCGCCCCAACGCCAGCACGCTGATGCCCTATTTCAGCAATATCGCTGGCCGCACGTCTATGTCACCGATGCCGACCACCGCTTTCTGGGGGCCATCTCGCTGCACGATTTTCGCCAATATCTGCAGCAGGCCGAGGCCCAGCAAGATGCTGGCACGCTTCCCGATCAGCTTATCAAGATGGATTACCCAAGAATCCAGGTGCATCAATCGGTCGAGACCAGCCTGCAAGTCTTCATCACCCACCAGGGTGAGCGCCTGCCCGCCATTGGCAGCGATGGCCTGCTGGCCGGGTATGTCACCAAGAATGACCTGCTCAAGCTTCTGGGCAGCCGCTGGAGCAACGCGCCAGACGCCTCCTGAAACAGGTCAGCGTCCAAACAAAAACCCCGCTGCAATTAACTTGCAGCGGGGTTTTTAGCACAACATTATCCGGCGGGTTTTAAATGGCGTGCGATAACCACAGAATCAGGACAATCAGCAACCAGAGCAACACACCACGCCAGATCAGCCCAACAGCACTTTTCAGGTAGTCCGGGTCTGCCTCGTCACCCACCCCCAGTTCCGGACGGTATTTGACGGTATGATCCTGATGCACCGGGTCACCCAGACGCACACCAATCGCACCGGCCCCACTGGCCAGCAAAATACCGTAAGCGTAGCTGGCCCAGTTTGCCGCCTGCGCACGCCAGCAGTACACGGCATCTTCAAAGTCACCCACAATGGCAAAGCTCACCGCCGTCAGGCGGATAGGCACCCAGTCGAGCAAATTGTGAATCGAAGCCGCAAACAAGCCAAACTTGTCTTCCAGACGCTCGGCACGCAGACCCCATTTGTCAAACAGGCGCGATGCCAGCCGGTACAGCACGGCACCAGACGGGCCAGGCAAAATCAGGAACCAGAAAATCGTGGCAAATACAAAACGGTGCGAATCAATCAGCCCTTGCTCGATCGATACCTTGGAAACCTCGGACTCGGTCATCTCGCTGGTGGGCTGGTTGGTCCAGGTAGCCAGCAAGTCACGTGCTCGCGGCAAGTCTTGTTGCTGCAGGGCTTCAGAAATACCGGAAAATGCGCTGGAAAAGTGCCGGAAGCCCATGGTCAGGTACAACACGAGCACATTCCACGCCAGCCCCAGCAGCGGATTAACATGTCTTAACGCCACATAGCCCGCCCAAGCCACCAGGCAGGCAGGAATCACGGCCAGCAGCCAGGCCACCACGCCATGCACATATTCGCCCGCATTGAACTTGCGCTCGATCACATTGGCAAAGCGGGTAAAAAACAGAAAGAATTGGTTGCGACTACCCAGCGGGTAAAATTGCTCCAGTAGCAGTGCCAGAATTAAAGCAAGCAAACTCATGAAGGCTCCAGTTGGTATGATGATGTTTTGCGGTCATCTTGGTTTTATAGGCATATGGACCACATACACTTCAGCCATGCACGCGCTACTCCGCGTGATCGGGCGCTATGCAAGATAACACAAAGCGGCAAAGCTTGTCTTGGCACATACGCATATTATGGATTATTTAAAATAACTGAAAAAAATAGGTTATTAAATTAGTCAACTATTGTCGGTCAAAAGTTTGTTCTATAAACTATAAACGATAACGGAACCGGCTTGCTGCTTTGAGTTATAAGCTCAGCGCTGCCAGTTATAACAGACCATCCGAGATCGGTTTTCATGCATCTGCAGCCTGCAGGTGCATTTCATAGCTGCTTATTTATTTGGAGTCCCAAATGGAACACAAACTGCCAGAATTGCCATATGCACTGGACGCACTAGCACCACACATGTCTAAAGAAACACTGGAATACCACTACGGTAAACACCACCAGACTTACATCACCAACCTGAACAACCTGATCAAGGGCACCGAGAACGAATCTCTGTCTCTGGAAGAGATTGTTAAAAAAGCCCCAGCGGGTGGCCTGTTCAACAACGCCGCTCAGGTATGGAACCACACCTTCTTCTGGCTGGGTTTCAAGCCAAACGCAGGTGAAGCACGTGTACCAACCGGCAAACTGGCAGATGCCATCAATGCAAAATGGGGCTCACTGGACGAATTCAAAAAAGCGTTCAACACCTCTGCCGCCGGTAACTTCGGTTCTGGCTGGACCTGGCTGGTGAAAAAAGCTGACGGTTCACTGGACATCGTCAACACTTCTGCCGCCGGTACCCCACTGACAACCGCAGACACCGCCCTGCTGACCTGTGACGTGTGGGAACACGCTTACTACATCGACTACCGCAACAGCCGTCCTAACTACCTGGAAGGCTTCTGGAAGCTGGTAGACTGGGACGTAGTAGCTGCTCGCTTGGGTTAATCCGGCCTGTCATACAGTAAAAAAAGCGGGGATCATCCCCGCTTTTTTTACGTCTTGCCCATCGGCACCACTCTAAACCTGCATGATCTCAGTGCGGTGTCACTTTGGAGAACAGCTGGATCACCAGCACACCTCCCACAATCATCAAAATGCCGATAATGGCCGGTACATCCGGTACTTCCTTGAAAATCACGATACTGGTCAGCATCACCAGCGCAATGCCGATACCACACCAAATCGCATATACCAGCCCCACTGGCAGCACCCGCATCACCAGCGCCAGCAAATAAAAAGACAGACCATAACCCAGCACCACCATCACGGACGGAATCGCCCGGGTAAAGCCTTGTGATGCCTTCAATGAATTGGTTGCAATCACCTCGGATACGATGGCGAATGTCAGCAGAATATAAGCATTCATGATGCCTCCTTGTGTTTCGTGTATGGATGCACAATAATTCATAAAAATGAATTGTTAAAGATAAATACCATCAGGTTTATAGATAGATGAACTGGACACTAGAGCAACTGCATGTCTTTTCAACGGCAGCAGACAGTGGTTCATTTTCGGGCGCAGCCCGAAGACTGGGCCGGGCACAGTCGGCCGTCAGTACCGCCATCGCCTTGCTGGAAAGCAGCCTGGGGGTTCAGCTATTTGACCGGACAACCAAGATCCCCGTCCTGACTGAAGCCGGGCAAGCCCTGCTGGCAGAAGCCCGGGAAATCCTGCGCCAATGTGACTACCTCAATAATCAGGCCATTGTGCTGGCCAAGACCCACGCAGGCCAGGTCACCTTTGCCATGGATGAGGGTCTGCCCTACCCGCCCACACTGGCACTGCTGGCTGCCCTGGCCACACCGTTTCCCAATATCGAGCTCAATATCCTGCACGGCTCGCAACTCAACCTCAACGAATGGCTACAGTCCGGTCAGGCGGATATCGCACTGGGTTTTCACCGTGGCAGCATCCCGCCATCACTGGAGTCAGAATCCGTCAGCGCCGTCCCCAGGGTCATGGTGTGCGCCCCCAGCCATCCGCTGGCACAAGAAACCAGCGTCAACCGCAGAAAACTCACCAAGCACCGACAGCTGATTTTGTCGCCAGGGCTGGCAGATGAAGACGATGAAGAACGCATCAGTCCCCACGTCTGGCGGGCCGACAGCTTGTATGCGGTGGCAGAACTGGCTGCGCAAGGACTTGGCTGGGGCGTCTTGCCCCTCAATATTGCGCGCTACCCGACCCTGAATGGCCGGCTGACCGAACTGGACAGCAAAGACCTGTTCTTCCCCGCGCTCGAAGTACGCCTGTATTGGCGTGCCGGGCAGAAAGAAGCCCCCATCCTCGCCTGGACCCGGCAATACCTGCAAAGAAACCGCTTTAGCCACATCGGTTGATCAACCTTGAAGAATCTTTACATTTAAAGCCAATGTCATGATGGCAAATACCCGCTAGAATACCGCTAGCACCTTCAATCAGAAAGTCAGCCCAGATTCATGCAAAAATTTCTCCCCATTCGCTCCGCGACCGACAGGCGACTCTCTACCCAAGGCATTTTTGATGCACTGATTGCGGATAAATGGCTGAGCCCGGCCCTGGCAGATGCCTTTCTGATTCCGGCCAGAACCTCTATCAATGGCGATTCGCACCCGCTGGCGCTGATTGCCGCCCAAAGCTGGAAAAGCAGCTCGCCACCACATCAGCAACTGACGCTGGAAGTGCTTGGCAAATGGCTGGCAGACAAAATCGGCCTGCCCTACCTGACCATCGATCCGCTCAAGATTGATGTGGCTGCCGTGGGTGGCGTCGTCACCCATGCCTACGCCAGCCGTTACAGCATCCTGCCAGTGGCTGTCGATAAAGACAGCGTCACGGTGGCCACCGCAGAGCCGTTCATCCGGGACTGGGAAGAAGAGCTCACCCGCCTGCTGAAACGGCGCGTGATCCGGGTGCTGGCCAGCCCGGAAGACATCGCCCGCTACCTGCCAGAATTTTACAACCTGTCACGCTTTGTCAAAAAAGCCAGTGCGCAGGTGTCACAGCAATCCATCCTTCAGAACTTCGAGCAGTTGGTAGAGCTCGGCCAACGCACCAGCCTGGATGCCAACGACCATCATGTGGTCGCGCTGGTAGACTGGGTGTTTCAATACGCCTTTGAACAGCGTGCTTCCGATATCCACATTGAACCCCGCCGGGAGATGGGCAATATCCGTTTCCGGATTGATGGCGTCCTGCACTCGGCCTATCAGGTACCGTCAACCGTCATGGGGGCCATCATTGCCCGGGTCAAAGCCCTGGGCCGCATGGACCTGGCCGAAAAGCGCCGCCCGCAGGATGGACGCATCAAAACCAAAACACCCGACAACCGTGAAATCGAACTGCGCTTATCCACCATGCCCACCGCCTTTGGCGAAAAACTGGTGATGCGGATTTTTGATCCGCAGATTCTGATCCGCAACTACAGTGAACTGGGATTCTCCAGCGAAGACCATGCCACCTGGAACCGCTTTATCAGCCGCCCGCATGGCATTGTGCTGGTCACCGGCCCCACAGGCTCGGGCAAAACCACCACCCTGTACACCACGCTCAAGCAGCTGGCCAGCGACGAGGTCAATGTCTGCACCATCGAAGACCCGATCGAGATGATCGAACCATCCTTTAACCAGATGCAGGTGCAATCGCAAATCGATCTGGACTTTGCCTCTGGCGTACGCACCCTGCTCCGGCAAGATCCGGACATCATCATGGTAGGAGAAATACGCGACCGGGAAACCGCTGAAATGGCGGTACAGGCTGCATTGACTGGCCATCTGGTGCTATCCACCCTGCACACCAACGATGCCACCTCGGCTGTGATTCGCCTGATCGAACTCGGCGTACCAGACTACCTGATCAGTGCCAGCCTGGTGGGGGTCATGGCGCAACGGCTGGTCAGAACCTTATGCCCGCACTGCAAGCAACCCGGTGAACTGGACGAAGTGTCCTGGAATGAACTGCTGTTACCCTATAAGGCCCCCGTCCCTGCCCGGGTCTTCCAGCCCAAAGGTTGCCTGGAATGCCGGATGACTGGCTACAGAGGACGTATCGGCCTGTACGAGATGCTGACCATTACGCCAGATTTCAAACGGCTGATCAGCCGCAATACCGCCCCTGACCTACTAAGAAAACAGGCCGTGCGGGATGGACTCAAACCCCTGAAACTCGCTGGAGCACAAAAGATCGCTGCCGGGCTGACAACGCTGGAAGAAGTGATCAAGGTCGTGCCGACCGATCAGGATTGAGAGGAACGGACGTGTTGTCTTCTACCAAAGACAACCAAATATGGATGCACAAAAAATAAAAGCCACCCTACGGGTGGCTTTACATTGACTGTATCAGTGAAGATACGGTCCAGCTGGATCAGGCCATCGCCTTAATCGCAGCAGACAAACGACTCTTGTTACGAGAAGCGGTGTTCTTGTGAACAATTTTCTTGTCTGCGATACGATCGATGATGCTCATCGATGCTTGGAATACGCCTTGTGCTGCTGCTTTGTCTCCGGCTTCAATCGCCTTGCGCACCTTTTTGATAGCCGTACGCAGTGCTGAACGCTGGCTGGCATTGTGCTGGCGAGCTTGCTCGGCTTGACGCGCACGCTTTCTGGCTTGAGCGCTATTTGCCATGTAAACTCCTTAAACCTGTAAATGACTGGATCAAACAAATGTTGGATGTTACGGATTTCCTGCGCAAATTGCAAGTTTCGCGTATCATTTATGGCTTGAATTTAACTTATTTTTGCGACTGCGTCTTTAGCGCACCACAAAAATAGCCCCACTCCTATCCAAGAGGCCGCTGTTTATGTAGCCGGATGCAATCCACATTTGATGTTTGACCATTCTAAACAGTCACCTCCCTTGATACAACTACCTACTGCACAAGCATGAATCTGCTAAAAACCGTTTTTACCGTCAGTGGCATGACCCTGATTTCCCGTATTCTCGGATTTATCCGGGATGCAGCCATCGCCCGGATTTTTGGTGTGAGCATCGCCACCGATGCATTCTGGACTGCCTTCAAGATTCCCAACCTGCTGCGCAGAACCTTCGCCGAAGGCGCGTTCTCCCAGGCTTTCGTCCCGATTCTGGCAGAATACCGCAAAACCAGAACCGAAGAAGAAACCAACACGCTGCTCAATCATGTCACCGGGGTATTGGGATTGGCCCTGCTGATCGTCACGGTCCTGGGGATTATTGCCGCGCCATTTGTGGTATGGCTGACCGCCACCGGTTTTGCCAACACCCCCGCCAAGTTTGACCTGACGGTAACATTGCTGCGCTGGTTGTTTCCCTACATTCTGCTGATTTCCCTGGCGTCACTGGCGGGCAGCATTCTGAATGCCTATAACAAATTCTCGGTGCCGGCCTTTACCCCGACACTGCTGAATATCGCCATGATCTTTGCCACCGTGGTAGTTGCCCCCTATGTACACCCACCGGTACTGGCACTGGCGTTTGGCGTTATGCTGGGCGGGGTACTGCAGCTGGTTTATCAATTGCCGCACCTAGCCAAACTGGGGCGCTTGCCAAAACCTGTCCCCAACTTTAAAGACCCGGCCGTGCGCAGGATCATGCTGCAGATGGGGCCAGCCATTTTTGCCGTCTCCATCAGCCAGATCAGCCTATTGATCAACACCTGGTTTGCCTCTTATCTGGAAAACGGTAGCGTCACCTGGCTTTATAATGCAGACCGCTTGATGGAGCTCCCCACCGGTTTGCTGGGCGTTGCGCTTGGTACCGTCCTGTTGCCGTCACTGTCACGGCATGCCGCAAGCAATAATCATGATGAATTTAATGCATTGCTCGACTGGGGACTAAGACTCACCCTGTTGCTGGCACTCCCCGCGGCAGTAGGTCTGGCCATGCTGGCCTCCCCGTTGCTGGCCACCCTGTTCATGGGCGGCAAATACACCGCACACGACGTGTTCATGACCCAGCAAGCGTTGGTTGCCTATAGTGTCGGGCTGATTGCGCTGATCCTGATCAAGGTACTGGCCCCTGGTTTCTATGCCAAGCAGAACATCAAAACCCCGGTAAAAATCGGGGTCATGGTATTGCTGGGCACCCAGCTGCTGAACATCCTGCTGGTTTCCCGGTTTCACCATGCAGGCCTGGCTCTGGCCATCAGCCTGGGCGCCTGCATGAATGCCAGCCTGCTGTTTTACAATCTGCGTAAACGTGGCGACTATAGCCCCGCAGCAGGATGGGGCATGTTTACCGTGAAGCTGGGGTTGGCAACGCTGGCCATGGCAGCCAGCCTCTGGTTCTTGCGCGGCCATTTCGAGCAATGGTTGCACATTCGCGCATGGCAGCGAGCAATCTGGCTAACCGTCTGTGTGGCAGGTGGTGCTGGCGTCTATTTTGCCTCGCTCTATCTGTTGGGTTTTAGAGTGGCCCACTTCCGTCGCCGGGCAGACTAAGTTTCCCACCGCCGATACCGTCCAGTAAAAAAGCGCTATCCCTTAACGGGATAGCGCTTTTGTTTTGTGGGTACAGGCAACGCAATTACATCACAATGGATTCTTCCACCACATACACGGGCCGCACTTCTGCCCAGACCCAATCCACGCCTTTTTCGATCACGCGCAAAAGCTCTAACGAGCGCGGCTTGCCTTCAATATGCAGCTCCATGACCTTGCCATTGGCAAAATCTTCTGCACGTAATAACAAGGAGCGGTTGTGCTCTTTCTCGAAGCTCAGCTCAATAAAGATCGCCAGTTTGTGTGGGGGCAAATCAACGCCGCCAGGCCCTTTGGCGGAGGTCGCCACATAGCCGATCGACTTGGTATGCTCATCATGATACAGGGCAATCACGGGGTCCACCCCCAGTAACTGGATACCTGCAAAATAATGTTTGTTGTCCTGAAGACTGACCCGGCGCAACGTCGCTACGTGCCAGTTTTCTTCTTCTGCCAGCCTGACTGCCAATATCTGCCCCAACTTCAGGTCATCCGCAGCATGAGTATAAGGTAATACGGCACCAAATCCGCCTTCGCTTTCGTCCTGGATCAGCCAGGTTTCATAAGGCACCTTCTCGCGAGCTTCCGCTGCCACGGCTTTGGCGGTTGCGGCCTGCTTTGCCTTGGTCCGCTGGGAAACAAACCCGTACAGGCGCATATCGATCATTTCATCATAATCGACACCCATCTTGATGCTGTCACCGTTGCGGGAGATATTATCAGCCTGAATCAGGCTTGCCACATGATGAAAACCCAGCGCAACATCCAGCAGTTTGTTCACCATCACACGCGGCGAATGGCGCTTCTTGGCCCGGTCTGTATTGGACCATTGGGCATGCAGGAAGCTCAGCAGCTCAGATGCCCCAGGATGCCTGATAGAGTCTGGCAAGCCCAGATTATCGATCTCCGACCCGCCGGCACGAATCGCCTGGATCGCCTTGTCAATTTGCACCACCAGATCATTGCAGTCGATATAGCGGGCCGAAGGACTTTCGATCCCTGCGTGAATGCGGGTAGGTCCGTCAGCCTGGGCCAGATCAATCCCAAAATGATGCTTCTGCGGCTGGAACCGCCTGTCGAGTGCCACCCCTCGGCTCCAGACATGCAGCCACTGGTCTGCCATGTCTATCTGGCGAATGGTCAGCCCGCTAGCACTCAGGGTATTGAGCAGAATCAGCGTCAGGTACTCGTCGGTACAGGAGGTTGCACCTTCTGATGTCTGCGCCTCCGGATGAAGCACCAATGGCTGAGCCTCGGCTTCGGCAGCCTCCGCCGCACGGATCAACTGGTGCGCCATTGGCCAGAGATGTTCCGGTACAGCCTTGAAACGGAAATAATGGAATTTGGCAATGACGTTGATATAGCGCAGTACCAATGCCTGAATGCGCGTCTGCTGGGACACATTCAGTTGCTGGAAATGCTCGCTTTTGATTTCCCGAAGCCAGTGACGAATCTGCTGATTGGCATAGTTGATAATCAACTGCCAGCATGCTTCTTCCATGACTTTAGGCATTTTGGGGTTTTGGGCATAATGCTCTTGCAGAAACGCCCAAGAGTCATAGAGCCGGTCTTCCAGCCATAGCAAGGCAGCCACCTGCGATGTCGGATCTTCAGATTCTGCTTCCAGTGTCTTGCACAACTGCAGATACGCCGTGATTCTCCCGGACGGGTCCAGGTCACCCAACCCCGTGAACCATTGCTTTGCCGCTGACGCACTGGATAGCGGCATGGTTTCTGTTCCGGATATGAACCGTTTCAGTTTATCCCACATAACCTACTCACCTAATGGATGTGTTTGCCCAAATCAGGATACACATTTTTTGACAAGCGGACCCTTTAGGGCCCTGACTTGCGAAGTAACCAGTTTATGTTACGACAATTATGCAGCCAGCCACAGGGCGGCATTATCAAAATTATCAAAAATCTGCAGTTCGTGCGGCATGAACAGGCTTTGCATCCATGCCAGCCAGGACACCCACTGCCCATCACTGACAATGGCGACCTTCACAAAATGCCCTGCCTGCTCCTTGGCAAAGCGGACTTCCTCCCAGGCGACATCGATGCTGTAGCCAAGCATGTCCCTGAAATCAAATAACAGACTGATATCACCATTAAATTTCACGTTGTATCTGACGTGGTCTTCAAAGGTTTTGTAATCATCCAGAGTGAACTGCCCGAGGACGCTTACTTGAAGCACATTATTTTTTTGTTCGATTGTTATCATAATCAGAGCCCTTCTTTGTCTGTCACTAGTTTAACTCTAGCAGATCACTTTGCAATTTATTATTCGGCATGACACCAAATTGAGAAAATTCTTATTCTTTCGACGCAAATACACTCAACACCCCGCTGGCGATCACCAGCAAAATGCCCAATCCGGCCAGCAGGACCAGTGACTCCCCCCAAAAGATCACGCTGATCAAGGTAGAAAAGACCACGGTGCTATAGGCAAGGCTCGCCACGACCAGAGGTTTGCCCTGTTTGTATGCTTTGGTTAACGCCAGCTGTGCAATCGTGGCCGACCCGCCAATACCGGCCAGTATCAGCCCGGAATCGAGCGAAATGGCATGGAAGCGGTCAAACAGCATGAGGACAAACGCGCACAGACTGGCGGTCAGCGTAAAGTAGAACACCACCCGCCATCCCGGCTCGCCCAGTTGCCCCAGCGCCTTGACGTTCAGGTAGGCAATGGCCGCCAGAAAACCGGACGTCAGACCGATAAACGCCGGAATGATCGTATCCTGATCCAGCGATGGCTTTAACAGGCAAATAACGCCGAAAAAACCCAGCAGTACCGCCATAATCAGCAATAGCGGCGGACGCCGCTTGAAGACAACCACGGTCAGGATGGCCAGAAAAATCGAAGAGGTATAGTTAAGAGTCGTTGCGGTGGCTAGCGGCAACTGTGTCACCGCATAAAACGACATCATCAAGGCGACAGACCCCGACAAAGAGCGTTGCAAATGCGTTTTGAGATGCGGCGTGCGTAATGAATGTCCCTGGATGACAATGGTTACCACCAATACCAGCAGACTGATAAATGACCGGTAAAAGACCAGTTCAGCCGTCGAAAAGTGTCGGCTACCCAGCTTGACGAGTGCACCCATGACAGCAAAACCGGCACCGGCGACCAGCATCCATAAGGCGCCACGCTGTGCGGTGTTCAGTTGACGGGGAAAGAACATCACGGATTTGATCATATCTGCATTTTACAGACATTCCGGGGGAATGCCGCTATTTCATAAAAAAACACCCATCCGGTCGGGATGGGTGTTTCCGGGTTTCGCCGATGTCTTACCCCTTGAGATGCTCGCCCATATGAACGCGCATCCACTCATGAAAATGGCGCATGCCATCTTCCGTGGGTGACTGATATGGCCCGACCTCGTTATCTCCGCGCTCATACAAGGCCTTGCGTCCTTCGTGCATGCGATAACAGATGTCGTCGTCTTCTTTGGCGGTTTCAAAATAGGCAGCTTGCTCGGCCTCGATCAATTCCGGCTCGAACAAGGCAATTTCTTCCGGATAATAGAACTCGGTGAGCACAGTGCATTTATCCACACCACGCGGTAGTACGGTGCTGACAACCAGCGTATGCGGATACCACTCGATCATGATGTTCGGGTAGTACGTCAACCAGATGGCACCGTATTTAGGCGTTTCGCCTCCATTGGCCGCCAGGGCATGCTCTGACCACTGACGATAAACCTCAGAGCCAGGCTTGGCCAGGCCATGCTTTGGCCCAACAGTCTGGACGCTGTAATTCTCGCCAAACTCCCAAGTCAGATCAGCACAGTTCACAAACTGGCCAAGACCCGGATGGAACGGATCGACATGGTAATCTTCCAGATACACCTCAATAAAGGTTTTCCAGTTGAAGTTATATTCTGTCAGCTCAACACGGTTAAAGAGGTAGTCAGACAAATCCAGTTCGGCTTTGCATCCTAGCCTGGCCAGGTCTTTGGCCACGTCTCTTCTGGCATCAAACAAGAGGCCGTTCCAGAGAGACAGCTCTGTTTTGCCAAGATTCATGCAAGGATTTTGCGGGAACAGCGGCGCCCCCATCAGTTCACCCGCATTATCATAAGTCCAGCGATGTACCGGGCAAACGATATTCGGACCATTGCCACGCCCTTTGAGCATGATGGCCTGACGATGGCGGCATACATTGGATAACAGGGAAACCTGGTGCTCATCCTTGCGGACCAGCATCTTGCCATGATCCATCCATGGCAGTGTGTAATAGTCGCCGACATTTGGCACCATGGAATGGTGGCCATAATAGACAGGCGCATTATCGAATAACAAGCGTTGTTCAAGCTGATAAAAATCAGCATCAAAATAGGTATGAATGGGAAGCTGCGTACCAAAAGCCTGAAGCTGCGCAGCATGCGCCAAGTCGGACATAAACCAAGACCCCCAAGTTTCGAAGGACCAGCCGTGTCTCACCAGCGAGATAGGGCGGAAAGTGTTAATGAGCTATTGAATGTAGTTAGTCTGCTAAAGTTGATTCGTTTTAGCCGGGGCGATTCTGACCCAAAAGTGACAGCGGGGCAAGTCTTTTTTGTAAATAAACTAAGGACTTAGCGATTATTTGACCCGTATCTGACAAGAATTATTTCCCGGGTCGTCATCCGGTGCAAGCGAAACTTATTTCTACATCAAAAAAACAAAACTGAATGGATGTTTTTTTGTTTCTGATCAATCACCCAAACAAAAAGCCGGCACAAGGCCGGCTCTCTGTGTGACACAACTACGTGTGACTGGGTGAATGCAGCTATTGCGGTGACTGCGGCACCTTGCTTAGTGCCCGCCAGCGGCCGCCGCCTGCATCGCCTTGTCTCGCTTCTTCTGCGCCGTCAGCATCATCCGGTTCGACAACACCACGAAGATCGTTACAATCACCACCACGATCGTCGCCAGCGCATTTACCTTCGGCGTCAGACCCAGCTTGATCGACGAGAAGATCCACTGCGGTAACGTGGTCGACCCCGGTCCTGACAGGAACGCCGTCAGCACGTAGTCATCCAGCGACAGCGTGAACGACAGCAGCATGCCGGAGATCAGTGCCGGCGCAATCACCGGAATGGTGATCACGAAGAACACCTTGAACGGATGACAGCCCAGATCCATCGCCGCTTCTTCCAGCGACTTGTCGATTTCCCGCAGCCGGGACTGGATCAGGATCGCCAC
>NZ_AQXU01000014.1 GCF_000376945.1 Leeia oryzae DSM 17879 | reverse complement strand
CTTGGCAGCTTGACGTGGAAGAACGAGTAGCTGCCCAGGTAGGCGATGTCGCTGACTTCGCCTTCGGACCAGTTGTACTCGCCTTCCGGCTGCTGACGGGTCACGTGCACGCGTTCCGGACGGATCGACACCGACAGTTCCATGCCGGCCGGACCGGTCACGCCGTGGTTGATGTAGATGCCGCGCGGCAGGTCGTCAGAACCGACGATGATGTAGCCTGGTTCGTCTACCAGCAGCTTGCCTTCGAACAGGTTGGTTTCACCGATGAACTCGGCGGTGAAGCGGCAGTTCGGGTGTTCGTAGATCTCGGTCGGTGAACCGACTTGCAGCAGCTTGCCTTCGGACATGATGGCGATGCGCGAGGCCATGGTCATGGCTTCTTCCTGGTCATGGGTCACCATGATGCAGGTCACGCCGACTTTCTCGATCACGTTCACCAGTTCCAGCTGGGTTTGCTGGCGCAGTTTCTTGTCCAGCGCGCCGAGCGGTTCGTCCAGCAGCAGCAGTTTCGGGCGTTTGGCCAGCGAGCGGGCCAGCGCTACACGCTGTTGCTGGCCGCCAGACAACTGGTGCGGCTTGCGCTTGGCGTATTTTTTCATCTGCACCAGGTCGAGCATCTTGCTGACGCGGTCGATGATCTCGTCAGCCGGCAGTTTGTCCTGTTTCAGGCCGAAGGCGATGTTCTGTTCGACGGTCATGTGCGGGAACAGGGCGTAGGACTGGAACATCATGTTGATCGGACGGCGGTAAGGTGGCAGGGCCGTGATGTCTTCACCGTCGAGGATGATCTTGCCGGAGGTCGGGGTTTCCATCCCGGCCATCATGCGCAGCAGGGTGGACTTGCCACAGCCGGAGCTGCCCAGAAGGGCGAAGATCTCGTGTTTTTTAATGGTGAGATCGATGTGATCTACCGCGGTTGCATCGCCAAACTTTTTGACGATGGTTTGAATTTGCAAGTATGAATCTGATTTCACCGTGCTGTTGTCTTTCGACACAATGCCTCTCCTTGTACCCAGAGCCTCTGAAAAATTAGTTCCCGAAGATCCTTTAGCTGCCTGTATTGCTACGGCCTGCCTGCTGGACATGAGCCACCCCGGCCAGAATCCTTGGGAATAACCTGATTCTTAGTTGCAGACAGGTAGACTCTGAGCATCACACCTGCCTGCAATCTTTACATCAAAAACACTTAATTTTACTTAAAACAGCCACAACAATTTCCTGCTGGCAGGGTATCCCCTGCCCTTCTACAGCCAATACGCTTATTTGGAGGTTTTCAGCTGTGTGAAGTACTGCGTCAGCATGCGCTGTTCATCAGCCTGAATCACCTTCTTGGCCACCAGCTGCTTTTTCAGGCCTTCTGGCAGGTAAATGCTTGCATCACCAGAGATTTCCTTTTTCACCAAAGGCGTTGCCTTGGCATTGGCATTGGCGTAGAAAACCTCGTTGGAAATTTGGGCAACGATTTCTGGCTTCATGATGAAGTTCATGAATTTTTCGGCGTTCTCAGGATGTTTTGCATCCTTTGGAATCACCAGGTTATCCACAGACAGCATGGTGCCCTTGGCTGGAATCACGTAACGGATTTTCTGGCCGTTCTTGGCTTCAATTGCGCGATTGCGGGCCATGTAGATATCACCAGAGTAACCGACCGCCACACAGACATCCCCGTTGGCCAACAGGTCAATTGGAGACGAGTTGAACAGTTTGACGTCTTTACGGACTTTGGTCAGGCCAGCGGTCGTCGCTTCGAGGGTTGCTTTGCTGAAGTCGTTACCGTTTTTGCCAAAGTAGATATTGGCCATGGTGAACATGTCGCTCGGGGTATCCATGAAAGAAATACCACAAGACTTCAGTTTGCTGGTGTACGCTGGGTCAAACACCAGACGCCACATATCGGTTGGCAAATCGCCACCCAAGGCTTTCTTGACCTTGTCTTCGTTGATGCCGATACCTGCGGTAAACCACATGTAAGGCACCAGATATTTGTTACCTGGATCCGCTGCAGTCAGCTTTTGCAGGATCGTAGTGTCCAGGTTGCCATAGTTGGTCAGCAGTTTCTTGTCCAGCGGGCGATGTACACCGCTCTGAATCTGCTTGCCGGCAAATTCTACCGATGGAACTACCAGATCGTAACCACTGTGACCTGTCAGCAATTTGGCTTGCAGGGTTTCGTTACTGTCGTATACGTCGTATTTGACCTTGATGCCGGTTTCTTTTTCGAACTTGGCAATCGTGTCTTTGGCAACGTAATCGTTCCAGTTATAAATATTGAGTACTTTTTCTTCCGCGGCTTGTACACCTGCGGCAAAAACAGACAACAATGCACCAACAACCAATGTAGTTGAAAACTTCAAAATATCTCTCCTGAATGGCCAACCAGTCTTGCCGGTCAATTCACCGGGCTTGGTAGCTAAACAAAAACTGATGTCATACCTGCACTATGTTTTTAAATTGTAGCCAGATAGAAACCAGCCCCCGTTCCCCTGCATTTGACATCTCTCAAAATAGAGTCGGAAGTCAACAAACAAGCCATTCAGCTGCTTATCAAATCCTGATCAACAACCCCCGCCAGCGGGGATCGCCCGCTGGCGGGTAACCCTACTTATTTGGATGTCTTGAATTTGTTGTAATACTGTGTCAGCAAACGCTGTTCTTCTGCCGGAATAACCTTTTTGGCTACCAGCTGTTTCTTCAATGCATCAGACAAATAGATATTTGGATCTGATGAAATTTCTTTATTCACCAACGGCGTTGCCTTGGTGTTCGGGTTGGCGTAGTACACCTCATTAGAAATACCGGCGGCTACATCCGGACGCAAGATATAGTTGATGAACTTGTGGGCATTCTCTGGATGTTTTGCATCCTTTGGAATGGCCAGGTTATCCACCCACATGATCGTGCCTTTTTTAGGAATTACGTAGCTGATCTTCTGGTTGTTTTTCGCTTCCACTGCACGATTGCGTGCCATATAAACGTCACCAGAGAACGCAATACCCACACAGATATCACCGTTAGCCAGCAAATCGATAGGAGATGAATTGAATACTTTCACATCCTTGCGAACCTTGATGATTTGCGCAGTAGCCGCTTCCAAGGTTGCTTTGCTGAAATCGTTGGCGTTTTTACCAATGAAGATATTCACCATGGAATACACATCACTTGGGGTATCCATAAAGGAAATACCGCATGATTTCAGTTTGCTGGTATAAGCAGGGTCAAAAACCAGTTTCCACATATCATCAGGCAGCTTGCCACCCAATGCTTTTTTCACTTTGTCTTCATTGATACCAATTGCGGTGGTACCCCACATATACGGAATCAGGTACTGGTTACCCGGGTCGGCATCTACCATCTTGCTCAGAATACCCTTGTCCAGATTGCCATAATTTGGCAGCAGTTTCTTGTCCAGCTTTTTATGTACACCGGTCTGAATCTGTTTGCCTGCAAACTCCAGTGATGGCACGACAACATCGTAACCGCTCTTGCCGGTCAGCAATTTGGCCTGCAGAGTTTCGTTGCTGTCGTATACGTCGTATTTGACCTTGATGCCGGTTTCTTTTTCGAACTTGGCAATCGTGTCTTTGGCAACGTAATCGTTCCAGTTATATACGTTAAGCACTTTTTCTTCTGCTGCAAATGCAGTAGAAGCCAACACAGCCAAGGTAATCAAACTAAGTTTCTTTGCCCATTTCTGAGGGTACATCGCAAATCTCCTGTTAGTCACACATAACCAAAAAAAGAATGTTTAACGATAGGTACTTTGTTTTTCTACAGATAAAACATAAATCACAGTATTCAAATGACGCAACTTCATAACACCAACTACTTATGACTTATTTGCTATATAAAAACATCAGCGGGCATATCTTGCGCTGCTTTAATGCACACGTAAAGCGTAGAACACGTACGGGGGCGAACTTTTGTCCGTATCCGCCCCCATACGCCCCTGTGATTACAGCATTCCCAATTCTTTAGCGGTCAGGTCCAGGCAATACTTGGCCTTACCCACCATTTCATCAATTTCAGATTTGGTGATCACCAATGGTGGAGACAACAGCATACGGTCGCCTGTCGCACGCATGATCAGGTTGCTGGCAAAACAATGGTCACGGCACTGCAGACCAATTTCACCACCGTTGGCAAAGC
The DNA here is from genome assembly GCF_000376945.1 of Leeia oryzae DSM 17879. Classification (GTDB taxonomy): domain Bacteria; phylum Pseudomonadota; class Gammaproteobacteria; order Burkholderiales; family Leeiaceae; genus Leeia; species Leeia oryzae. The sequence continues at coordinate 123,683 of NZ_AQXU01000014.1, read as the reverse complement.
GCTTGCGAGTTGCCTTGTCCTGGGTCAGCTGCATACCAGCTACCAGACCTACACCCGCCACTTCACCCACCAGCGGATTGTCTGCCAGTGCTTCACGAAGAGACTGCTGGAAGTAAGGGCCGGTCACGTTTTTCACGTTATCGATCACACCGCCTTCACGGAGGATCTTGATGTTGGCAACCGCAACGGCGGCAGCAACTGGGTGGCCAGAGTAAGTCAAACCGTGGTTGAAATCACCTGCATTGATCAGGGCTTCTGCCACTTTCTTGTTGATACCAACGGCACCCATTGGCATGTAACCAGAGGTCAGGCCTTTAGCCATGGTCAGCGTATCTGGCTCGAAACCGAAATGCTGATGGGCAAACCATTCACCGGTACGACCAAAGCCGCCAATCACTTCATCTGCACACAGCAGGATGTCGTACTTGCGGCAAATGCGCTGGATTTCTGGCCAGTAGGTTGCAGGCGGGAAAATCACGCCACCGGCGCCCTGGAACGGCTCGCCAATGAAGGCAGCAACGTTCTCTGCACCCAGTTCCAGAATCTTGGCTTCCAGTTCCTGCGCACGCTTCAGACCAAATTCGTCAGAAGACATGTCTTCGCCTTCACCAAACCAGTAAGGCTGGTTGATGTGAACGATGTTGGTCACCTGAGAAGGCATTTGCTCGTGCATGTAACCCATGCCACCCAGCGATGCGCCGGCGATGGTAGAGCCGTGATAACCGTTCTTGCGGGAAATCACGTATTTCTTGGCTGGTTTGCCTACGGCAGACCAGTACTGGTGAACAATACGCAAGACGGTATCGTTACCTTCAGAACCGGAGTTACAGTAGAAGAAATGTTCGAAACCTTCAGGAGCCACTTCAGCCAACAGTTTTGACAGCTCGATGACAGGCGGGTGAGTGGTTTTGAAGAAGGTATTGTAGTAAGGCAGTTCCAGCATCTGTTTGTATGCAACTTCTGCCAGTTCTTTGCGGCCATAACCGACGTTGACACACCACAGACCAGCCATACCGTCGATGATCTTGTTACCTTCAGAGTCCCACAGGTACACGCCTTCAGCCTTGGTAATCACGCGGCTACCGGCCTTGTTCAGCGAACCCATATCCGAAAACGGGTGGATATGGTGAGCAGCATCCAGTGCTTGCCATTCCTGGGTGGTACGACGGGCAAAATTGCCTGCATTGCTTGCTTCTGCATGAATGCCTGGGCGGTTTTCAAAAATATTGGTCATGAAACTTGGCTCCTGAAAATGCTGGCTTACCCTCTGCGCAAGCCAGCGTAACAGTATGTATTTATTATTGTTTTCTTAATACACACACAGATTTTTCAATCTTATGCGTGCAACAGCAGGTGACGGCGTTCCCAAGAACTGATGACCTTGAAGAAAGTCTCGTATTCCAGTTCTTTGGTTTGCAAATACGCATTCACAAACTTGCGACCCAGGATGTCGGCAATCGGCTCGCACACTTGCATGCGGGTCATTGCTTCTTCCAGGTTACGCGGCAACTCGTATGGCAGGTCGTAACCATCGGTTTCCAGTGGTGCAGTTGGCTGCAAGCCTTGCACCATACCCAGATAACCACATGCCAGTGTTGCTGCCATGGCCAGATACGGGTTGCAATCCACACCGGCAACACGGTTTTCTACGCGGCGGGCGGCCGGGCTTGATGCCGGAATCCGGATACCCACGGTGCGGTTGTCATAGCCCCACTGCACGTTGATCGGCGCAGCGGTAAAGCGTGACAGACGACGATACGAGTTCACGAACGGTGCAAAGATCGGCATGACTGAAGGCATGTATGCCTGCAAGCCGGCAATGTAGTTCAGGAACAGGCCACTGGCAGAACCGTCTTCATTGCTGAAAATGTTCTTGCCGGTTTTTTCGTCCACAATACTCTGGTGCATGTGCATGGCACTGCCTGGCTCGTTTTCCATCGGCTTGGCCATGAACGTTGCGTACATGCTGTGACGCAGCGCGGCTTCACGAACAGTCCGCTTGAACAGGAACACGCGGTCCGCCAGGTCCATCGCATCACCATGCAGGAAGTTGATTTCCATCTGGGCGGCACCCACTTCATGAATCAGGGTGTCGATTTCCAGGTCCTGCAATTCGCAATATTCGTAAATGTCTTCGAACAAGGCGTCGAATTCGTTCACGGCATCAATCGAGTAAGCCTGACGACCGGTTTCAGGACGTCCGGTACGGCCGATTGGTGGTTGCAGTGGCAAATCCGGGTCTTTGTTCATATCGACCAGATAAAATTCCAGCTCTGGTGCGATAACAGGCTTCCAGCCTTTTTCTTTGTAAAGATCCAGCACGCGGCGCAAAACATAACGTGGTGAAATTTCAACAGGCGAACCGTCGAAATGCACACAGTCATGAATCACCTGTGCGGTTGGATCTGTCGCCCAAGGAATCAGGCGAATGGTATCTGGGTCAGGCAAGCAGACCATGTCCGGGTCTGTCGCGCCTGTGATTGCATCTTCCGGGTACTCCCCTGTGACGGTCTGAACCAGCACAACCTGGGGCAGCCGCATGTTTTCTCCGGTTTCAAACTTGCTGCGGGGAATAATCTTGCCCCGTGCAATACCGGTGGTGTCAGGGATGATGCATTCAACTTCTGTAATGCGATGTTCTCTGAGAAATTCGGCAATTCTGTCCATGGTTAAATCAACTCTTTTTATGCAACGATTGAAAAGTGTCCCATTTAAATAGCATAGCTATTGTTTAGTCGACTTTCAAACCACGCAGCATTCAATCGCACTCCCGACAAACCTGCCTTTTATGGCAGGAGAACGCCCGAATACCGACGGTTTTAATTATCTTTATGTTCTATCGTTGCTGTTGGCGTTGCCTGCATGCCGCTCCAAATGCCTTAAAGATGGCAATTGAAAGCGGGTTTTCAGCGTGTTTCCACTCTGGATGCCACTGCACGGCAAACGCAAAGGTTTTGGCATCTTTGACACTAAACGCTTCGATCAAACCATCCGGTGCGGTCGCTTCTACTTGCAAGCCTTCGCCCAGACGGTCCACACCCTGGCTATGAATGGAGTTAACCGTTGCGGTCTCACGTCCATACCATGCATGCAACTTGCCCTCTGGCGACACATGAACTTCGTGTACAGGGCCATATTGCACTTCCAGCGTGTCATCATCTTTTTCACGGTGGTCCATTTTTCCAGGCTGGTCATGCACCTTCTGGAAAAGCGTCCCGCCAAATACCACATTCATTTCCTGAAAACCGCGACAAACGCCCATCACGGGAATACCCTTCTCGATGGCAGCCCAGATCAGGGGCAAGGTTGTCGCATCACGATGCGGATCATGCAAGGTACCCGGTTCGCTTGGTTCGCCAGCATAATGATGCGGCTCCACATTCGAAGGGCTACCGGTAAACAGTAATCCATCCACCATTGACAGGGTCTGCTCGATGCTCTGGGCATCACCCAATGAAGGCAATACCACGGCAAAGGCTTCTGCACCATCAATCACCGCGGTGATGTACTTTTCACCTACAGCATGAAACGGGTGTTTACCCAGCATCTTACGGTCTGCACACAGTCCAACAATCGGTTTGCTACGCATTTCAGTACTCTTACACGTTTTTGTATGTGCCTAGCGTACTGAAGAAAAGGGGAAAAGGCGAGCCTATTTAGGGAATGGAATATTGCAAATATTCGAACAATTGAACATATATTGGAGTTTTTATTGCAAACAACCCCGCATCCGCGGGGTTGTTGGTTACAACAGTCCTGCCCTGCCAGATGACAGGCAATCAGGCAATTACAGCAGGGAAGACGGCGCTACATAGTCATATCCCAGATCACGGGCAACCGCGGCATAAGTTACCTTGCCTTCGCAGACGTTCAAACCGTTCTGCAAATGACGGTCGTCCTTCAAGGCCTGCTTCCAGCCTTTGTTAGCCAGTGCAACGGCCTGACCCAGGGTTGCATTGGTCAAGGCTTGTGTTGACGTACGTGCCACACCACCTGGCATGTTGGCCACGCAATAGTGCGTAATGCCATCCACCACATAAGTAGGTTCCTGATGCGTGGTGGCATGCGAGGTTTCAAAACAACCACCCTGGTCAATCGCCACGTCCACCAGCACTGAACCTGGCTTCATCAGCTTCAGCATGTCACGCGTCACCAGTTTTGGCGCAGCGGCGCCAGGAATCAGCACGGCACCAATGACGGCATCAGCACTTGCCAGTTCCTGCTCGATGGCATCACGGGTCGAGTACAGGGTTTTGATACGGCCGCCAAAATCGTTGTCGATTTCTTTAAGACGTGGCAGCGAACGATCCAGAATCGTCACGTCTGCACCCAGCCCCAAGGCCATGCGTGCCGCGTTAATCCCTACCACACCGCCACCCACGACGGTTACCTTGCCCGGTGCAACACCCGGCACGCCACCCAGCAGCACACCAGATCCGCCAGCTGACTTCTCAAGTGCACGGGCAGCTGCCTGAATGGACATGCGGCCAGCCACTTCGGACATCGGTGCCAGCAGCGGCAAGCCACCACGGTCATCAGTAACGGTTTCGTAAGCGATAGCAATACAGCCGCTGGCAATCAGTGCTTTGGTTTGCTCTGGATCGGGGGCCAGATGCAGGTAGGTGTATAGAATCTGCCCCGGGCGGAGCATGGCGCATTCAACGGGTTGAGGCTCTTTGACTTTGATAATCATGTCAGCACGGGCAAAAATCTCTTTGGCCGTGTCAATCATCTGGGCACCGGCGCCTTCGTAATTGGCATCAGTAAAGCCAATGGCCGTGCCTGCATTCTTTTGAATCATTACCTGGTGACCGTGGTGAACCAGCTCCCGTACGCCTGCGGGGGTCAGTCCGACACGATATTCATGGTTCTTGATTTCCTTTGGTACACCGATCAGCATGATTTGTTGTTCTCCATGTCTGTTACCTGTGAACCGGCAGCATGTTCAGACCGCCCGTCACAAGCTTATAAAAGATGTTCACTCTGTTGCCAATGTCCAGATTGGCGACTTGATAGTTTTCAGAGCGCACACCCAACGTAATGCCGCGGTAGCGGCAATCAAACAAGCTACGCCCAGTTTTGAAAAAACTGATTGAGCCTGATCAATTCTTTTACAAATTCAAATTGAAAACTGCAAAACAAATACGTTTAACTTTATTAACAAGAAAAGCACTTACAAAATCCATACCTGCTTACTGCATGTACACAGACTTGCCCCATTGCAGTGCAACAAGCCAAGTTGCCGGCCACGGTTCGCCAGCGATTCAACTTATCTTAGGGGAAAAAATTCGACTTTACCAGCCCGATTGTTTATTATATTTTACAGTTCAGGAGAATGTGTCATGTCGATTGAGGTCAGCTCACGCCTTAAAGTGATCCGGGAAAAGTACGGTTTATCACAACGGGAACTCGCAAAGCGCGCAGGCGTTACCAACGGCACCATCTCATTAATTGAGCAAAACCGCGTCAGCCCTTCTGTTTCTTCCCTGAAGAAAGTACTGGAAGGCATTCCTATGTCGCTGGCCGAGTTTTTTACCTTCGATCTGGGAGATGCCAAGCCCTCCGCTTTCTTCAATGCAGATGAATTGCCCAATCTGGGCAACGAAGAAGTCCAGCTCCGGCTGGTAGGCTCCGGCATTAAAGACCGTAACATGTGCATCATGCGCGAGTATTATCACCCGCACTCAGATACCGGAGCCGACATGCTGCAGCACGAGGGGCAAGAAGGTGGTGTGGTTGTCCGGGGTGAAATCGAGATTACCGTCGGTAGCGAAACCAAAGTGCTCAAGGCGGGAGATGCCTACTACTTTGACAGCAACCAGCCACACCGTTTTCGCAATATCAGTGATGATGTGTGTGAAGTCGTTTCTGCCAACTCGCCGCCCACCGTTTAACTCACTTCTTCCTCCTTTTTCTTTCTCTTCATGGCTTGCACGCGCTAGTATGTAAGCCATGAAAAAAATACCCGCCTATCTAGTCACCGGTTTTCTCGGGGCTGGCAAGACATCCCTGATCAATCAGTTGCTGGCAGACCACCCGGCCTCAGAGCAGTGGGCTGTCATCGTGAATGAATTTGGCCAGGTGGGTGTGGATGGTGCCCTGCTGCAAAAATCGCAAGGCATTCACGTCCGGCAAGTAGCAGGCGGTTGCATTTGCTGCACTACGGCCCCTTTAATGCGCACAGCGCTGATCCGGTTACTCAGAGAGCAACGCCCGGACCGGCTGATCATCGAGCCTTCTGGCCTTGGGCATCCGGCGGGTATTCTAGCCCTGCTACAAGAACCGGGGTTTGCTTCTCATCTTGATATACAACCGGTTATCTGTGTTGTGCCGTGCGTGGCACTGACAGACTCGCGCTACCAGCAAAGCCCGGAATTCAAGGCTCAGATTGCTACCAGCAGCATCCTGATCCTGACCCAAGGGGCAGGACTGCCACCAGACACACGCATTCAATACCAACACATGCTTGAACAGCAATATCCTGGAAAAACCATTCTGCTGGCCCCCGCCCTGGATGACTTGCCCGCGATAGCAAAGCACTTGGCACAACTGGCGCCTCACACAGCCTTTGGTGAAGACAGCCTTGACGATCTTCCGCCGACCCGTGCCAGCAACACACAACCGATTGCCACCGGACGCTGGTACACCCATCAGGAACACACGCGGCTCAGTTTCGGCATTCGCTGGCCACAACAGCCACCGAGATACAATGCCACACTGGAAGAACGCTTGGTTGCGTTGCTGGCGGCATCCGACGTTATGCTACTGAGGGGTAAGGCCCTTTTACAGGATCAGCAGCATCAATGGCATGCATGGCAATGGACAAGCGGGCACAGTCACTGGCAAAACATCCCGCCCGCCACGCACCAATTCTTTGAAATCATCGTGGAAAACAGCGGTTCCGCAGACGTACAGCAACATCTTCAGCAACAGATTGCCGGATTATGGAAGCAAGGCACAGCGTGACCTGATAAAATATCAGCCAATGCAACCCTGATTTGGCACTGTATGATTAAAGTAGAACAATCTGTTCTGGTGGAATACACCCCGGCCCAGATGTATGCGCTGGTGGAGCGCATAGAAGACTATCCCGGCTTTTTGCCCTGGTGCAGCAATAGCGATGTGACACACAGGACAGACATTGAAACTGTAGGCACATTGCACATGAATTATCATGGCGTGAAAAGCCACTTCACCACGCGCAACCAGAAAACAGAGAACCAGCAAATCGACATGCTGCTGCTGGATGGCCCTTTTAAAACCCTGTCAGGTTCCTGGTTGTTTACACCACTGGGCGATAGTGCATGCAAGGTCGAACTCCGCTTGCATTACCAGTTTTCCAGCAGCATGCTGGAAAAGCTCATTGGCCCGGTATTCAATCGCATTTCCCACAACCTTGTAGAAGCATTTGTCACCCAGGCCGACAGAATTTATCAGCCGGTGACCAAACCTTAGCCTGACCTGCATTTAACCCAGCATGATTGAGTGTTTATGACGACCCGCCCATTAGAGATTACGGTGATCTATGCCCTGCCCGATCGGCAATGGGAAAGCATTGTCCAGCTGCCGGAAGGGAGCACGGTGGCAGCGGCCATTCACGCCTCTGGCGTTGTTGAAACTAACCAGCTCAAAGCACCTGTAGAAGCCAGCATTTTTGGCAAGCTTGCCAAGCCGGATCATGTCTTGCGGGAAGGAGACCGATTGGAAATCTTGCGCTCCCTGGTCGGCGACCCCAAAGAAATACGTCGCAGACGGGTAAAGGCCGGTGAAACCATGGGCAAACAGCGTCAGCGCCAATATGAATAAGTCAATCTACTACCGGTTTATTCGCCAGCTCGGTCTGCAGGTGCTGGGCATGCTAGCCTGCATGTGTTTGTTCCCGGTCAACCAGGCAGGCGCTGCCACACGTCAGGACATCAGCCAGCTGCAACAGTTGGCCACCGGTTACATCCAGTCCCAATTACAAAACAGGCCAGGCAACATCACGGTCAATGTCATGCCGCTGGACACCCGCCTGAACCTTGTTCAGTGCAAGTCGCCCGAAGTATTCATGCCTCCCGGCGCCAGACTGGTGGGAAGAAGCAGCATCGGCGTTCGTTGCGCCAATCCGGCCAAATGGTCGGTGACCCTGCAAACCAGTATTTCGATCATCACAGAGGTCGCTATTAGCAGTCGGCCGCTCGCCTTAGGTACAACCCTGACACCAGACGACGTCACCACGCAAGTCCGGGACCTTGCCGATATGCCAGCCACCGTGCTGACAGACCCCAATCAGGCGGTTGGTCGTGCGCTGGTCACTGCGTTACCGGCTGGCGCCATTCTCAAGAACGAGCATTTCCGCGCGGCCTTTGCCGTTCTACAAAACCAGAGCGTGCGCGTCATTGCCCAAAACAGTGCATTTCGTATCGAGACCCAGGGCAAAGCGCTAAACAATGCCATGCCTGGTCAAGTCGTCAATATCCGCACCAGTAGCGGTCAGACGATTCAAGGCATCGCCCAACCCGGCGGAATAGTCCTGATCGAGATTCCCTGACCATGGCTTTCAAACGGGAAGCCCCCCAAACGGCCCATCCATGCGGTTTTAGGCCTAAGTCCTCGTAATAGATGATTTTTTTTTCAAAAACAGCTAAAGTCTTGTCATGTTTTGTCGATAAAGACTACGAGTAGTAGTGTTTTCGAAATTATGGCACTACTGCAAAGCTTGGAGAATCACCATGAAAATCGATAACTCGGGGCGTCTGACCGGCCAGATTGGCAACCAGACAACACCGGTTCGTGACCGTAGTGAGTCTGTCGACACCAAAACAACGAATACCAGCAAGACAAACTCTGTGCCGCAAGACACGGTCAGTTTGTCCCAGACATCGCAGTTGCAATCCGTCAACAAGAACCTGGCGAATGTACCTGTTGTGAATGCTGATAAAGTAAAAGAGATCAAAGAAGCGATTGCACAAGGGAAGTTCAGTGTTAACCCCGAAGCAATTGCAGATGGTCTGATCGACAGTGTTCGCGACTTGTTGGCGGACAGAAAAGCCAACTACTGACATGACCGGTAATCAAAAAGAACTGCTAGCCCGCCTGCTCCAAGAGCAGATCAGTGGGCTACAGCAGCTTGTATCTACCTTGCAGCAAGAACAGCACATGCTGGTGACACACGATGGCACCGGCCTGGAAGCCATTTCTGCTGGCAAGTCCGCACAGATCAACGCCTTGCAGTCGCTGAGCGAAGCCTTCAGACAACAGCTTTGCAACCTCTGTGGCAGCCAGGATATTGATGCGCAAAAGGCTTGGCTGGCATCGAACTTGTCGGATGATCCTGACTGGCAAACATGGAACCAGCTTGCCCGCCAGAGCCAGCAGCTGAATGAGCAAAACGGCAAACTGATTGAGCAAAGCCTTCAGTTTCAGGCACGCCAACTGGCGGTGCTTGTTCCCCAGGAAGAAAACAAGCTTTATAACGCCACCGGGTTTGCAGACTTCAAACCAACCCTGACCCGCAAAAGAGACATCGTCTAACGCCTGTCAGCGGGCTACACACCCGCTGATTGACTGGCCAGATCAGAATGCCGGCATGGATGCCGTCTGCTCCGGAGTTTCTGCCAGAATAGTCACCTGAACACGGCGGTTTCTGGCACGACCTGCTTCTGTCGTGTTATCGGTCAGCGGCCGGTTTTCTCCATAACCAATGGCAGACAGACGTGACTGGTCTACACCATGCTCCATGAATAACCTGACCACACTGCTTGCACGGGCTGACGACAACTCCCAGTTGGACGGGTACTGACTGGACTTGATCGGTACGTTATCGGTATACCCTTCAATCTGGACCGAATTTTTCTCTTTGGCGAGCAAATCCGCTACAGCCCCAAGTGCCTTGGTAGAACTGTCTGCCAGCTTGGCATCCGCTGGAGCAAACAACACACTGGCATTGATCTCCACGGCAATCCCCCGCGCCGTCTGATTTACCCTGACCTGACCTTCATCCACCAAGGGTTTCAGAATATCCTGCAAATTACCCGCCAAGCCACTCATATGCTGTTTCACGGCCTTCGCCTGCGGCGTCTCTGACGCTGGCACCGGAACAATCTTGACCTTGCCTTCCACTCCTTTTGCCGACTGGCCTCCCGGTTTTTCTATCGTGATAATCCGCATCGGACCACCATCGTTCTGAAATGCCTGAACCAGTGAGTCTGAAAGCACCCGGTACTTCCCTTCATTCACTTGGGAAATCGCATACATGACGACAAAGAAAGCAAATAAAAGCGTAATAAAGTCTGCATAGGACACCAGCCATCTTTCGTGGTTTTCGTGCTCTTCTTCTCTGCGACGACGAGGCATGGCAGCTCTCTCCAGAACGTATTTTTATGGCCCCATTATAATGTGGTTAAGGATGCTCAGGCAGTATTGTCAGTGTTTTATGCGCAGGAAACATGCAATACACCACATCTAATTAGTAAAAAGCTATCGCATGCATTAACACAATCGATTGCAACAATACCGCAAACAAACTAAGCTAAAGTGCTAAAGAAATTGCCCCAAGACTGTTAAAATATGACCCGTATGTGACAGGCCAGATAACGGATAAGCGCTTTTTTGCGCGCATCTCCATCGCAAGTACTACCCGAATTCATTGCTGGCCGCACAATAAACCCATCGCTCACAAGGTATACCTTCATGTCCAATACTGCAAAACATGTTCCGCTCTTAATTCTTGGTTCTGGCCCCGCCGGTTACACAGCCGCGGTTTATGCTGCACGTGCCAACCTGAAGCCGGTCCTGATTACCGGCATGGCACAAGGCGGTCAGTTGATGACAACAACCGAAGTGGATAACTGGCCAGCCGATGCCGATGGCGTGCAAGGTCCGGAACTGATGCAACGCTTCTTGCAGCACGCAGAGCGCTTTGGCACAGAAATCATTTTTGACCACATCCATACAGCCAAAGTCACTGAGAAACCGATCCGTCTGATTGGTGACGCCGGTGAATACACATGCGATGCATTGATCATCTCTACCGGTGCATCAGCACAATACCTTGGCCTGCCTTCCGAAGAAGCCTTTATGGGCAAAGGCGTGTCCGGATGTGCCACCTGCGACGGATTCTTCTATCGCAACCAGAAGGTTGCCGTCGTTGGTGGTGGCAATACAGCAGTAGAAGAGGCGCTGTATCTGTCCAACATTGCCAGCCATGTCACCCTGATCCACCGTCGTGACACCTTCCGTGCAGAGCGCATCCTGATTGACCATCTGATGGAGAAGGTTGCCGAGGGCAAGATCAGCCTGGAACTGAACCACACGCTGGACGAAGTGCTGGGCGATGCAACTGGCGTAACCGGCGTGCGTGTAAAACACAACAACGGCGAAACCAAGAACCTGGAAGTTTCCGGCTGCTTTATCGCCATTGGCCATAAGCCGAATACGGATTTGTTTGTTGGTCAGCTGGAACTGGAAAACGGTTATATCGTCACCCAGGGCGGACGTAACGGCAATGCAACAGCCACCAACATCCCCGGCGTGTTTGCCGCAGGTGATGTGCAAGACCATATCTACCGCCAAGCCGTTACCAGTGCTGCGTCCGGTTGCCAGGCCGCGCTGGATGCTGACCGCTATCTGCAAAATCTGCGTTAATCCCTAGCAAGGATGGCCAAGCCTCGATTTCTTCCGCATACAGTCAGACGTGCATTGACTGAGGAAGAAATCGAGCTTTTCCGCCATACGGTATCAGATGTCGCCCCGCTGGCAACCGAAGCCAGACACAACCTCCAGCGCAAGCCTGCGCGAAAAATCATTCCGCCCCACGTACTACCAGACGAACCGGACTTCCCCATGCATGGCCTCAGTGCGCCGGAATGGCTGGATGTTGACAGCCTTGAAGGTCTGATCAATTATCGTCAGCAAGGGGTGAGCCAACGTTTGCTGGCAGAGTTACGCCGCGGGAACTGGTCTATCGGTGCAGAAATCGACTTGCACGGCATTACCCGCGATGAAGCGCGCCTGGTATTGCATGCCTTTGTGGTTGAGGCCGGACAGCGTGGCATCCGCTGTATCCGGATTATCCACGGCAAAGGGTATCGCTCGCCCAACGGCCAATCCATCCTGAAGCATCAGGTCCGCCATTGGCTCACACAACTACCTCATGTACTTGCTTATTGTGAAACCAAAGCCGCAGAAGGTGGCAGTGGTGCCGTCAAAGTACTGTTAAAACGCGCTATCTGACGCCAATATTATTGGGGCACCGCTTCCCCACCCCGTCCCCAGCCTGCTTTCAAGGCGCACAGTAATGCAGACCATTCTGCCCGGGCACATTCCAGCACACTGAAATACAGACTGCCACGCACACCGTCTTCGTTTTCCAGGTGCAGGATAACCAGCCAGCTCCAGCATACGCTGTCAGGCAATACTAACCAGCGGGAAGCGCCACCCGTATGGTCAATCGCGGTTAGCATTGTTTCATTCAGGACAATCGACACGGGCAACGCACTTTCCCGCCAGATGGCCTTCCGATACCCCCAATAAGCACTGGCAGCAGTAATCACAAACAAGACCGACAGCGCGCCATACCATGGCCAAAAGGGTAACAGGGCAATGGCGGTACCCGCCAGTAACCCCTGCAATAGGGCCAACCAGCGCCACATGCGATGTGGAAAAATAGATAACAAAACAGATGGCATCCGGTACAATACCCTACTAATTTAATCAAGGATTATGCGTATAGTTAAGCTATATTAAACTATTCGCCGCCATATCACTTTGCTATAAAGGTCAAAGCATGAATCCAAACTGGCAATCATTTCTAGCAAGTCAAGGTGCTGTTATCGAAAACGATGTCGTGAATCACTTTGGCGCATCGCCTACCCTAGCCTCCCTTGATGAAAACACAACCTACCTGTGCGACTTGTCCGGATTTGGACTGATTCATTTTACAGGCGACGATACCGCAACGTTTCTGCATGGGCAATTATCCAGCGATATCAATAACCTATCCCCAGACGCCAACCAGTACAGCAGTCAGTCCACGCCCAAAGGCCGTGTACTGGCCAACTTTCTTGTCTGGCGGCAACAGGATGGCTACATGCTGCAATTGAGTGCTGACCTGACAGCAGGCGCCCAGAAGCGGCTCTCGATGTATATCTTGCGTTCAAAGTCCAAAGCAACCGATTTGCCCGCCTCACTGGTCATGCTGGGCCTGACCGGCCCCCAGGCAGCAGAGCTGATTGCTTCGCTGACCAACGGTCAAACCATGCAAGAACACAGTACGCTGCACCATGACGGACTCACCATCCTCCGGACCACCGCAAACCGTTACCAACTGGTGGTTAATGCAGAACAGGCGCCCGCCCTTTGGGATGCGCTGGCAAAAACAGCCACGCCTGCCGGATTTGCAACCTGGCAACTCAGTGAGATCACGCATGGCACACCATGGATCACCACGCCGACACAAGATGCCTTTGTGGCCCAGATGCTGAATCTGGACAAATTGGCAGGGGGCATCAGCTTTACCAAAGGCTGCTATACCGGTCAGGAAATCATTGCCAGAACCCAGTATCTGGGCAAACTGAAACGCCGCACCTATCGCCTGCACGCCGATCAGGCCATGCAAGCCGGTGACTCGGTATTCAGCCCGGAAATGCATGGTCAGGCCAGCGGAACCGTAGTGAATGCCGTCCAGACAGCGACAGGCTGGGAGGCACTCGCTGTCGTGCAAAGCAGCAGCGTACCGCTTGGTCTGCATTTGGCAGATGCCAATGGCCCCGTCGTCAGCGTGCTTGACCTGCCCTACTCGCTGGAAACTGCCGCGTGAACCTCTATGTGTATTACCGGATACAACCGGCAATGCATGCAGACGGGCGGCAGATGGTAGCGCAATTGTTGCAGCAGATGGCACCTTATTGTGAGCGAATGCAACTGGCACACCGGGTGGATGACCCGGACACCTGGATGGAAGTGTACGAAAACATCGGGGATAGAGCAGAATTTAGCCGAATCATGGCCAGTTGCCTTCAAACCATGAATCTGGAGTCCTGCCTTGTAACCATACCGGGCAAGGCAGCCAGAATGGAAGAATGGTTTCAGCTGATGCCTTGCGAGACGCCAAGCGTAACGGATTGACGCAATAAAAAAACCACTCGAACGCGAGTGGTTTTTTTATTGGATAAACAAGCAGGCGACCTTTGGTCTGACCCTACCGCTCGTCAATTATATTTTGATATCAATATTCTGACCCAGATTATCCGGGTTGACATACTGTGGCGCTTCTTGCGCTTGCGTCTGTGTCGAGCCAGATGAAGATGGCAAGCTTTCCAGCAGCGTCTTAACCTGGCTGGCCGATGCGGCTTCAGCCTGCTTGAACGCATAAATCTGGGCTGCGCTTTGGACAGTGCCCAAGTCAGCAGTAATTGTACTCATAGCCGTAACTCCATCGGGTATAACAGTTCTTGCCTTTAGTCTAGCTCAAAGACAATATTAACGCAAAGTCCGTTGGTCGGATAAACTCTGTACCCCTTGACTGAACCTTACCCCAGCCTGTTTGGCCAGGCGCGCAGCCAGAGAGTCCTTTGGCGTGTAATCCACCAGATCAGCCGCCTTGATCACATCGCGCGATACCGATCCCACATTCCCCAATCCGTCAGCCAGCCCAAGCTCGATACTCTTGGCACCATTCCAGACAAGGCCACTGAAAAGCTGAGGGTCGTTCTTGAGGCGATTCCCTCGTCCTTCTTTCACAACCCCGATAAACTGCTGATGAATTTCCGCCAGCATCTCTTTGGCATACGTCTGCTGTTTGGCACTCAAGGGCGAAAACGGATCCATGAACCCTTTGTTTTCACCTGCCGTAATCAGACGACGCTCTACGCCCAGCTTATCCATCGTGCCCGTGAAGCCAAAACCGTCCATGAGCACGCCGATGGACCCGACCAGACTGGCCTTGTCGACATAAATCCGGTCTGCAGCCACTGCCACATAATATCCGCCCGACGCGCAGATATCTTCGATGACAGCATAGAGCGGAATCGCCGGATGCAATTTGCGCAAGCGCAGGATTTCATCATGAATCATTCCCGCCTGTACCGGGCTGCCGCCTGGGCTGTTGATCTTGAGAATCACCCCTTTGGTATTGGGTGCATCAAATGCTTTTTGCAGTGCCTTGCCAATAGACTCTGCATTGGCCTCTTCATTGGCGGCGATCACCCCATCCAGCCGGACAACCGCAGTATGTGCCTTATATGTCACCGGCGCATCCGAGTCTGACATGGCACCAAACACCATTAACGCAATCAGCCCCAGAAACCCCAACCAAACCAGCCGAAAGAAAATCGACCAGCGCCGTTTGGCTTTTTGCTCTCTGACCAGGTCCTGAACCAGATTTTCCAGGACTTTACGCTCCCATGACGATGGCTGACCTTGCTCAGGTGTTTGTTCATTCAACATTGCGTCTGTTTTTCCCGATATCCAAATAGGTTGTTTTAACAGCGATGATCTTGGTCATGTCATGCCAACCGCTGATCAGCAGGCAGTTGCATGGTCTTCCGTCACTTCCCACTCACAATAAATCTGGCCGTCTTCTTTTTGCAGCACCGGCACCTGTATCAAACGTGCGCCTTTGCAAGGCCCCATGATGCACATGCCGCTATCGGGCAAATAACCGGCACCATGCATGGAGCACACCAGCGTCGCGTGATCCAGTCCCCAGAACTCGCCCAACTGCCAGTCCATCTCCACAGGCTGATGGGCGCACTGGTTCAGGTAGCCGTACACTTGCCCATGGTAGCGAATCACAAAAGCAGGCTTGATTTTCCCCTGGTAAGCCACCATAAACCGGACGGCCTTACCCTTTTCCTTGACGTCTTCCGACAGACACACAACGTGCAAAAAAGATTCCGACATACGCATTACTCAGGATGATGGCAAACCACTTCGATATTGTGGCCGTCCGGATCCAGTACAAAAGCACCATAATAGTCTGGATGATAATGGGGCCTTAAACCAGGCGCACCGTTATCTTCGCCACCAGCAGCCAACGCAGCAGCGTAAAACGAATCCACTTGCAACCGCGTTGCTGCGGTAAAGGCAATATGGATTCTTGGTGAATTCGGCGTCCCTTGGCTGATCCAGAAGTCGGGTTTGGGCGGTTCGCCAAAACCGGCCACATCTGTATGACCAGTCACCGACTTTGGAAACTCCATCAGCAAACGGTAGTGAATCGGAGCTAGCGCCTCCTGATAAAACAGTTTGCTGCGCTGCAGATCGCTGACAACAACACCGGTATGATCAATCATGGCACGCCTCCTTTGAATATGGTTAAGCTGCGCTGTTCAACCCGGGCGGTAAGCCTTCAGCCACTGTTGAATGGCAGGCAGATCATCCAGTATGGCCAGATGTGGCACAGCTTGCAATGCCGCCAGATCATGCGCACCATGCGTTAATCCAAGTGCAGCGGTTCCCGCAGCTTCTGCCATGCGCAAATCGTGGGTCGTATCCCCAATCATGATCGTTCTGGCAGATGACACACCCACCCGGTCCATGACATCAAACAGCATGGCCGGGTTGGGTTTGGAAAAGCTTTCATCTGCACATCGCGTGGCATGAAACCGGTTCTGCAGCCCGCTCACCTCAAGTGCTTCATTCAGCCCGCGACGGGACTTCCCGGTAGCAACCGCCAGATAATAGCCCTGTTGCTCCAGCTCATCTAATAGTGCGTTAGCCCCATCGTACAACACCAGAGTTTGCGAGGTTGCAAAATAGGCTTCCCGATAATGCACCGCAATCTGCTTGTGGTCTGTCTCGGCCAGGGCAGGTGCCAGATAAGCCATGGCATCAATCAGCCCCAGTCCGATCACATGCTGGCATGCTTTCTTCTCCGGTACTGGCAGCCCCATGCGCTCAAACGCAAGCTGCAATGCCTGCACAATGGCGGCTGTAGAGTCCATCAGCGTGCCATCCCAGTCAAAAACGACCAGATCAAAAGGACGATGCGTATCAGCCGGCATGATGCTCCTCTTTTGCACGGTCGAGTTTATCGACAAAACTTTGTAACTCAGGCGGCAAGGCAGCCTGGAACACCATCGGCTCTCCGGTGACCGGATGCTTCAGCTTCATTTGCCATGCATGCAGGAACATGCGTTTCAGCCCCTGTTTTTGCAATTGCTTGTTCAGGGTGAAATCGCCATATTTGTCATCCCCGGCGATGGGATGCCCTTCGTGCTGCAAATGCACCCGGATCTGGTGCGTACGGCCGGTTTTCAACTCGGCCTCCAGCAATGCAAAATCGGCCCACTTCTTTTGCAAGCGAAACACAGTATGGGACGCCTGGGCGCCAGCCTCCACCCGAACCCTTCGTTCACCGTTCGGTAACAGGAACTTATGCAAAGGTGCTTTGACATGGACGGTCTGCTTTTGCCACTGGCCGATCGCCAGTGCAAAATATCGCTTGTCGGTTTCGCCCTGGCGAATCATCTCGTGCAGCTTGACCAGCGCAGACCGCTTTTTGGCAACCAGCAAGATACCGGATGTCTCTCGGTCCAAACGATGCACTAGCTCAAGGAATTTCGCCGTCGGGCGTTGCTGGCGCAGTTGTTCGATCACGCCGCGGGAAATACCACTGCCACCATGCACGGCCAGGCCAGCCGGTTTATTGATCACCAGCAGCGCCTCGTCTTCATAGAGGATATCAAAATCCACCGTTGCCCCGGTATGCTCGGCCGGTTTCTGGCCAGGTTCTGCTACGCGCACAGGCGGAATCCGTACCTCGTCTCCCTTGGCAATGTGGTAACTCACATCCGAGCGCTTACCGTTAATCCGCACCTCGCCACCCCGGATAATCCGATAGATACGGCTCTTGGGCACGCCCTTCAAACGCTTCATCAAAAAGTTGTCCAGACGCTGGCCAGCTTCTTCCTCGTCGACCACCACATGGGAGACCACAAGGTTTTCTTTACGCGGTAATGACTTATTGCTTATACTATGGTTCGCAACAGTTTTCGGTTTATCCGCCTGTTTGCGACGCTCTTTGATTTCTCGACTGGTATTAGCCATTTATATTTCTTGAAATGTCTGCTGTAAAATTGGGGACAGTATACAACTGAACCCATGTAGTGCCTTAGGTAAAATTTGCCATTTTGCAAATAACAGGCTGATGATTTTCGCGATTTGTCGGTTCATCCCCCTGCAGCTCAGGTTCTTATAGCTTGGAAATCAGGAATTTTAAATTCGCTAGGCCAGTAGCTCGCACGCTGCTAAACGAGCATCGTCTCGAAGACCAGAAGTTTTCAGAGACGACCCCAACCGGGGAATACGCATGCAAGGCTAACGTCACTCGCCTGCACTGATTGAAGTAGTGATCGTAATATTTTGCGCGCTAACGCACCCGCGATAATTCATTGCGCGGTTGATGGTCTGGTTGAGACACCAAGCGCATCATGGGCATGTTTGGCCTATGGTTTAGAGTTGTTTAAATTTTTCTCTACTAAATAGAGACCAGCCGGTTTACCGGCCTGATCCGATCTTGATTTCAAGACCTGTTTGTTCATCTCCGTGTTGCTCTGCGCCGGAAAAAGACAAGCAATGATGTCAGGCCCTGCCCTCTTGCAGGTAAATCGAGCATGGCTCGAACAAACGGCCACACTGTGGTGACGGATACAGGTTGATTGCTGTGGTATAGCGCCCTGTGAAAGAACAAAGAGAAAGATACACTCCGAAACTGGCCCCTGCAGCTCTGGCGATGTCCTTTTGCCGCCAGAACGGCTTGATCATGTTTCAATTGCCGGTTGTTCCAGTCTCTGGAAAAACCGGTACATGATGTGTTCTCGTTAAAGACTGACAACCGCAAGACTGATGCAACTCAACCTGTCCATCAGTCATGCATTGCTGCTTCGCTACACCTGAATGACAAGACCGCTGCGCAACATCACTTTGGTGATTGTCCTGCCTTCGCGTACATGCATCAGCCTGATACGGCATCGCTGCCGGATTGTTGTGTAGGGAATGACAGATACCAGGATTGTTATCACGTTTTATTTGATTGTCGTGCCGCGATACGTGGCACCGAGTCTGGTTGTCGGTAGTGCCAGTTGCCTCTGCAACGGCCAGAACAGTCGGTAGCAATCCGCCCGTGCAAGATTAGCGCGCGGGGAAACACATGAAAAGAATGTTATTTAACGCAACGCAAGCTGAAGAGCTGCGCGTTGCCATCGTTGACGGTCAGAAACTGATCGATCTTGATATTGAAACCGTTGGCAAAGAACAACGCAAAAGCAATATCTACAAGGGTGTTATCACCCGCATCGAGCCTAGTCTGGAAGCTGCATTTGTAGACTACGGTCAGGAACGCCATGGCTTCCTGCCATTCAAGGAAGTGGCCCGTTCGTATTTCCTGCCAGGTACAGATCACCGCGCCCGCATTCAGGATGCCTTGAAAGAAGGCATGGAAGTCATTGTCCAGGTGGATAAGGACGAGCGTGGCAACAAAGGTGCCGCACTGACGACCTTTATCAGCCTGGCCGGCCGTTATCTGGTCTTGATGCCTAACAACCCGCGTGGTGGTGGTGTTTCCCGTCGTATCGAAGGTGAAGAGCGCAACGAGTTGCGCGCCTTGCTGGATCAGCTGGAATCACCAAACGGCATGAGCGTCATTGGCCGCACTGCTGCCATTGGCCGCAATCTGGAAGAACTGCAATGGGACTTGAACTACCTGCTGCAATTGTGGAGCGCCGTTGAAGGTGCCGCCCATGCCCAGAGCGGCGCATTCCTGATTTATCAGGAATCCAGCCTGGTTATCCGTGCGATTCGTGATTACTTCCAGCCTGAAATCGGCGAAATCCTGATTGATACCGAAACCCTGTACGAACAGGCGCGCCAGTTCATGAGCCATGTCATGCCTGGCAATGTGAACCGCGTCAAACTGTACAAGGACGACGTCCCACTGTTCTCCCGTTTCCAGATCGAACACCAGATTGAAACCGCGTATCGCCGTGAAGTGAGCCTGCCGTCTGGCGGCGCCATCGTGATCGACCATACCGAAGCACTGGTATCGATTGACGTGAACTCTGCACGTGCAACCCGTGGTGGTGACATTGAAACCACCGCGCTTAACACAAACCTGGAAGCGGCAGACGAGATTGCCCGTCAGCTGCGTCTGCGCGATTTGGGCGGTTTGATCGTGATCGATTTTATCGACATGGAAAACCCGAAGAACCAGCGCGAAGTCGAAAACCGCCTGAAAGATGCGCTGCATCATGACCGTGCCCGTGTGCAATACGGCAAAATTTCCCGTTTTGGCCTGCTGGAACTGTCTCGTCAGCGTTTGCAGCCAAGCTTGGGTGAGTCTGCACACATGCCTTGTCCGCGCTGTCATGGTACCGGCTTTATCCGTGGTACCGAGTCTTCCGCACTGCACATCTTGCGTATTCTGCAAGAAGAGGCCATGAAGGAAAACACTGGTGCCGTGCATGCACAAGTACCCGTTGATGTGGCTACCTTCCTGCTGAATGAAAAACGCGCCGAGATCTATGCGATTGAAGCCCGTTTGAAGGTCAATGTGGTGCTGATTCCGAATACGCACCTGGAAACGCCAAACTACAAGATCAACCGTCTGCGTCATGATGACCTGAACCATACAGACGATGATCTGCCAAGCTACAAACTGATGGAACGCCCATCTGAAGACGTAGAAGCGCCAGTGAGCCAGAAACAGAAAGTGGAAGCTCGCCAACAAGCTGCGGTACAGCACTTTGCACCAGACCAGCCGGCCCCTGTAATGGCTGACCGTGCTCCACGTGCAACTGCCAGTGCTGCTGCCACGCCTCAGAAACCAGGCTTCTTTGCACGTATCATTAACTGGCTGAAAGGCGAAACGGCTGCCATTCAGGAAACCAAACCCGTCGCCAAACAGGCTGAACCAGCCCGTCGTGGCCGCAATAATGGCGAACGTAACAACCGCAATGGTCGTGGTGAACGTGGTGACCGCAACAACCGTGGCGAACGCGGTGAGCGTGGTGAACGTGAAAACCAGAATGCGGGTGGGCGTAACAACCGTCAGGATGAGAACCGCAATCGTCAGAACGATGAGAATCGTGCCAATAAAGGCGAAGAAGGCAATAACCGTCGCCGCGAACCTCGTGCAGAACAAAACACTGACCGCGAAAATGCGGGTAGCGGTAATAACCGTAACCGCAATAATCGCCAGGATCGCGAAAACCGGGATCAAAAACAGCAACAACAGCAGCAAGAAGCCGCTAATGCCAAAGTGGCAATAGACGAAACGGCCATTGCCCAAGGTAATGAAGCCGGTCAGGCCCAGCAGGATCAGGAAGGCCGTACCGGAAGCCGTCGCCGCCGTAACCGTCGTGGAGATCGCAAGGATCGCCCGGCAGAAGGTACGACAGCCAATGTACAAGCATCTGGCAATGAAGCACCTGAAGTGCAAGCAGCAGAAGCCCCTGCGCCCGTTGTCGCCGCGCCAGTGGTAAAAGCAGTGACAGAAACTGTCGCCGCAGAACCGGCCAAAGCCGCTGAAGTGGTTGTGTCCGAGGTAACTGCCGAGGTGGTTGCCGTGCCTGCAGAAGCCCCTGCACCTGTAGTTGTAAAAGCCGAGCCAGTGGCAATGCCTGCACCAGTCGTGGTGGATGAAACCCCGGTGGTTACCGAAGTACCTGTCGCTGTGGCTGTACCTGTTGCAGAGGTTGTGGCAGAAACACCGGCGGTAACGGAAGCGGCTGCACCAGTTGCTGAAGAAGTCGTGACAGTAGCATCTACCGTGGCAGCTGAAGCAGTGGTTGCAGAAGAAGCGCCTGCCAAACCTCGTCGCACCACAACCCGCCGTCGCCCACAGAAACCGGCTGAACCGGTAGCAGAAAGCCTGCAACTGGTGGAAACCGATACGGCGAAGAAAGTTGAAGTGGTTGAAGAAGTTGTGGTGGTGCCGGTTGCCAAACCTAAAACACCACGTCGTCGCCCTCGCCAGCCTAAAGCCGAACAGGATACGACACTGCAGCAAGTTGAAACTCAAGCCGGTGATGATGCCTGATTGCTAAGAGCACCAGATTTGCCACTGGGGGTTTGCCCCCTTGGCTGATCTTGGTCAATT
Source organism: Leeia oryzae DSM 17879 (assembly GCF_000376945.1). Lineage (GTDB taxonomy): Bacteria > Pseudomonadota > Gammaproteobacteria > Burkholderiales > Leeiaceae > Leeia > Leeia oryzae. Next base: position 101,602 of record NZ_AQXU01000014.1, on the reverse strand, counting down.
GGCACAGACAATACCGAGCATGAACAAAGGCCTCCCGGATATCCGGGAGGCCTTTGTTTTAGGGCTTACTTCAACAGCGTGTAGCGGCAGGTTTATCTGCTATTACCAGATAACAACATGATGCAGCGGCATACCGTTTGCGTCCGAAATTACCCGGATGGCAGGCTCCCTGACGATGTGTTCCTCTTTGGCCAACAGGTTTGCCACACTGGACACACTCGCACCCAGCACCCTGCCGATATCGATGTTCACAAGCTGCTCAAAACGGGGGTTAACGGCAACGACAATCTTGTCTGCGTCGGCAATTGCAACCGGATCACTGGTGGTCTCGAACAATAACGCGGCGAGTGACAGCTGCTCATTCAAGGCGCGCTGCTTGGTAACCTCCTGAAATGTACCTATGACTTTGACAATGCGGTTGTCACGCCACTCAGGCGCACCGGTTACATGTAACCAGTTTCCTTCTACCTGTTCCTTGACCAGTTTCAGGTCCATCTCGAACGGAGTACCCTCGGTCATGCACCGGTTGACTAGATCGGTAAATTGCCTTGCATGCCGGGGTTCATAGAACAGTTCGGCACATGCGAGCGAAGGAATGATGCTGTTGCTTGCCAATCCATGTAGCTGATACGTCATGTCATCCCAGAAACCGTTTTCCAGGCTGGGGAACAGCAGCCATGAACCTATTTTGGTTAATTTCTGAATCTGCCCCATCATCCGCAGACGTTGTGTCGATTCGGTGATGTCACGAATGGAAATCACCACTCCGTCCATCTCGCCGTTCATGCTGAATGAAGGGGTAAACCGGATATCCAGACAACGTGAGCCCAAACGGTTGATTTCATTCCAGCTGACCACGTGCTGCGAACTCCCGGCATAAACTTTGGTCAGCGCAGCCTGAATCTGTTGCCAGGCATGCTTGTCCAGCCATATGTCTTGCAATGGCAAACCGATAATTAACTGGCTAGGTTGCCAGAACATACGATCACATGCCCGGTTGGCAAGACAAATCTTTTGTTCTTTATCCAGCAACATGACCGCATCTGTAGAGGCCGAGGCCAGCAAATGACTGCCTTGCATGCGCGCCTGATCGGCTACGCTTCGCTCCACAGGGCGAATCACGGTTAAAAAGGATAAGGGTTCTGCTACCGAATCGGATGTATGCAGCTCGGCATACATTTCATACCAGCGCGCAGCCTGACCTTCTGTCATGCACGAGATCAGCCGGGTGGGCTGGTTTTGCTTATGCTTGACGCACAAGTTGCCAGGCAATAGCTCTTTGCTCAGGGCTCGACCTACTTCATCTGTCAGGAAGGTATTGGGCGGGAAATCTGCTGACCCCACAATGGCAGAAACATGATTGCCGAACCATGCAGTGGCTAACTGATTCCAGGCATACGCGGCACCATGTGCGTCCTGCAGAATCATCCCAAGGCCCAGCTTGTCTCCACTATCAAACATTTCTTTGCAACTGTCAGGGTACGTCATTACCGGTTCAACCTGAGTCATATACACGCCTAATTATCCTCTGAGGATATCCAATAAATACACAAGGCGCGCAATCTCACACACCAAAGCCCTATTAGATATAGCACACCCAATCAAGATTACCGGATATTTTTGGAGGGAGTATGCGCTCGCTCAAACATTGAGCATATCGGCAGTCTGGGCTAGTGATTGGCTGCAAATCCGTACCTTGGCAAGGCCATGCTCGCCCTTGCCAAGCCAGGCAAATGAGAAATGCAGGTACAAGACTTTTTATGGGGGCTAGTTAGCGGAAACATGACATCAGATGACACATGTCAGGAACGGCACCATCGAAGCACAAAAGTAAACCAGGCGTAATGACAGAACAGGGTAGAAAGACAAGCAGAGGAGCTTATTGAAACAGGCGTGAATCCTTGGTGCGTCTGGCCGGAATCGAACCGGCACGGCCGAAGCCGAGGGATTTTAAGTCCCTTGCGTCTACCTATTTCGCCACAGACGCCCAAGACCGCGGATTATGGCAGAAAGGGGCAGGACGGTCTAGTCCCCTGCCCCATATTCCGCGTCTACTCTGCGTCTTGTGCAGCTGGCCGCTGCGCGTATTTTCTGGCCAGCATGGCGCAGAGAATCAGCTGAAGCTGGTGGTAGATCATGATTGGCAGCACGATCGGGCCAAGCGGCATGGCACTGCCAAACAGCATTTTGGCCATGGGCACACCATTGGCAACACTCTTTTTGGAGCCACAAAAAACAGCGGTAATTTCATCTTCTTTATTGAACTGCAAGCGCCGGGATAACCAGGTTGTGAGCGAGATCACCAGTGCCAGCATGATGCTGGCAAGCAGTGCAGCCTGTCCGACCAGATAAAACCCTTGTGCCTGCCACAGGCCAGAGAGGGTGGAATCACAAAAGGCATTAAAGACAATCAGCACAATGACGGTCTTGTCGATTTTGTTGATCCACTTCATCCATGGCTTGAGATAAGGCAGCAGCAATGGGCGCAACACATGCCCGACCACAAACGGTAACAGCAAGTTGGTGGCGATGGCGAAAAAAGCATGACTGATCGAGAAATGCGTAGCACCGGTTTGCACATAAAAGCTGACAATCACCGGCGTCAGCAGCATACCAAGCAACGTGGAGAGCGTGGCATTGAAGACAGCACCGGTAATATTGCCTCTGGCAATGGTGGTCATGGTGACAGATGACGAAACCGTGGAAGACAGGGCACACAGATAGATGACACCCAGCATCAGGTCTGACGGTATCCAGCGGCCCAATAGCCAGGCAATCAACACCCCTAGTAGCGGAAACAGGCCATAAGTACTCAGTTGTACAAACGCATGCAAACGCCAGTTAAGTGCGCCGGCTTTCAGTTTGTCTGTGGGCAACAATGCACCATTGAGGAAAAAAACCAGCCCTACCCCCCAGGTCGTTACCTGATCCATGTACAAAATGCCATGGCTGGCCCCCAGCGAAGGAAACACGGCAGCGAGCAGGATAGCCCCCAGCATGGAGGAGATAAAGCCATCAAATGGCCATTTGCGCAGAATAAGCATAATGGGGATGATCTGGTTGTTATTGGCGTATGGGTGGTAACTTACTGCCGGAGATGCTCCGGCCCAGTCGTATTGTACGCCAATTTAGCAGGAAGCTTTATGAACCCGGTTGCGCCCTTCGGATTTGGCCTGGTACATGGCCATATCGGCACGGTGCAATAACTTATCCAGACTCTCTCCGGGTTGCAACGCGGCCACGCCGATACTGGCGGTGATCGGTATAAAGCGATACAGTACGACGGCCGGATTCTCTGCCAGCAAAATACGGATACGTTCAGCCAGGATAACCCCTTCTTCGATGGTGGTTTCCGGCGCCAGAATGACGAACTCTTCGCCACCGTAACGGGCAATCGTATCACTGGACCGTGCCGCCGTATTCAGTAGCTGGGCAAAGTGGCACAGCACCTGATCTCCGGCAAGATGGCCATACAAGTCGTTGATGGACTTGAAATGATCCAGATCGAGGAGCAGCATGACCATCGGATGCGGATAGCGTCCGCTCCGTTCGCACTCCCCGAGCGCAATTTCATAAAACGCACGCCGGTTGTATAGGCCGGTCAGTGCATCGGTTTTGACAAGCCTGGATAACTCGTCGTTAGCCTGATTCAGGGCATGGGTGCGATCTGCCACTCTGGATTCGAGCTTATAGGCATTTTCGCGAATCTGGCTCATCAGCGCAGAGAACACCAGTGTCAGAATGCTGATCATCAGGATGAACTCTTGGCCTAGCATCAATTCCTCAGAGGAAGCCAATCCGCCAAAAGGTTTATGGCCTTTGGCAATCAGAATCGCAACAATAATGGCAGCAAAGCAGGTTGCGATCGCTGAAAAAACCGGCCGGTACCGGACGGCAACATACAACAGGGGAGGTAACAGTAGCGTGGGCGTGACAGACACATGATAGATACTGCCAGCATGTGCGAAGGCCAGTAGCACAAGCACGGCACAGGTATAGAGCCCCATCATGATGGTCGGTGTTCGGCTAAACCAGACATTAGGCAACATCTCACGCTCGTCCTGCATCACAAGGAGGAGCATCAGCGGAGTTACCAGCATCATGCCCAATGCATCGCCAAACCACCAGATGCGCACCAGCGCCTGATATGGTTCGTGTGCGAGATCCAGCAAGGTCAGTGCGGCGCCCCCCATCAACCCGCCCAGCAAGGTGGCCAATACCGGGCCAGCCAGGATGTATCTGGACAGATCATTCAGGGTAACCAGTGGCAGTTTAATTTGCATGCGCCGGATGAGCAGATAGGCAATGGTTGCCTCGGCGACATCGACCATGCCGAAGATGGCACCTTGCCACCAGTTATAGTAGGGCCAGTCACCGACCGCCTCTGCTGCAATCGCCAGCAAGGCAAACCGCCAGTACCCTTTCCCCTGATAAATCAGCAACATGCCCAGCACGATGGCATTGGGTGCCCAGATGACCGCCATGCCTTCGGGTGAGGTGGTGAAGGCTCCGCCGAATTTTGCGGCGACAAAATACAAAATGGGCAACAAGAGATAGGCCTGCCAGCCTGGCGCCTGAGATACGCGCATAATCCTGTCGCTAGCGTCCTTTGACATGCTTATCCAGTCTGCCTGATCACCAAGGCCCAGTCACCGGCCTTGCCCCTTGGGAATATTAAGATAAAGTACATGTCTTGCCTGAGATTGGCCTGTACGCTGCGGCCCTTTGGCAAGCCATGAATTGAAAGACTATATCAACAGCATAGCCTATTTATTTTGAGATTTTATGAAAATCATGCGATTGCATGAATAATTTTAGGCGTACGGCATACTGTCGCCCGGCCACTGAGACCGGGCGCGGGGGGAGATTAGCGGGGAACGACCAGGCTCATGCAAGTCAGTCCGGCTTCCATTTTCATGAATTCGCTGATATCGGCACTGTGGACGTCAAACCCGGCCGCGCGCACTTTTGCCTGGGTTTTCTGGCTGGCAGCATTCATCACGATTTGCTGGCCCAACCGCAGGACATTGGCAGCCCATGGCTCATCCGGCTCTGCCATGATATGCGTAAAACCTGCAAAAGCAGAGACATCCAGCCAGGCCGGGTTTACCAGCACGGTTTCATCATCCAGCGCCGTAATGCCGGTTTTCAGATGCAGGCACCCGGTGACCTCGACTGGAATCACGGTATAACCGTACTCTGACAAAATGGCAGCCAGCTGCTCAATACCGGCCTGGTTGGTCCGGGTAGTCAGTCCGACAAACACCAGTTTGTCGACACGCAGTACATCACCACCTTCCAGCGTGGCTGGTGCTTCAATACGGGCGACATTGCCCAGTGCCTGCAGTTCCTGCTCGATCAACGCGACTTCTGGCTGGCGCGAGATGGCCCCCGGGCGTGTCAGGACAGAAACTTCCGGAAACAAGACGGCTACGTCTTCCACAAAAATACTGTCGGGCAAATGATCGGCCGTCGGCAAGACCTTGACCTCATGCCCCAGGCTGGCCAGCAGCTCGCCATAGGCTTGGTGCTGTTTTTCTGCCTGAACCGGATCCGGGCTGTCCCTGTCGACAAAGGTCACTTCAAAGCCACTTAACTCTTTTGCGGGCTGGCGGGTAAAAATCAGGGACATACAAGCTCCAACGTTGACGGAAAGACATGATCGTGCCACAAAACCCGTTCAAGGTGGCAGAGATGCACATGGAATGGCGCGATGTCGTCAAAGCATGTCGTCTTTCGAAAGCGCATGCCTCTGGCTAACGCTTTCGCTTATTGCAGATCGTCGGGCAAGGGGTAATCCGGATAGGCTGACTTGAAACGTTGCAGGCTACTGGCGACTTCCTCCATGTGTCCGGCTTGTTTCAAGGCCTGAATGTCACTGAGCCATTGGTCTGCAGGCAGTTTTGCATCTGCTGGTTTTTCTTTGGGCTTATGGTCCTGCACATTAGCTGGCGCTGAGGCAGGGTCAGCGACAGGCGCCGCAGAAGCAACCGCCTTATCAGGTGCCGGCGTCACAAGTGGCGTGACATCCGGTGCGGTTGAGGCAGCGGGTTGACTGGCGATAGGTGGCGTTTCTTTTTGCAACAGCACATCCGGGCTGCTGGCCACGACGTCCGGCGGATTGTTATCCAGCCGGGTATCCAGTTTGTAGGTTTCTGGTACGGCCACCGGTTTTTTGACTTGTGGTGACATATGCACACGGGCAGGTAATGGTGCGGAGGCTGCCGCCATACGTCGCATTCTGGCCAGGTCTTCCGGCATATAAATCTGGGCACGGTTTTTCTGTGTCGTCTTCAGGACAAAACCGATGCCAATGGCCAGCAGTAAGGCCAGAATGAGCAGCAATGGCCCTAGCCAGCCATTTTTATGAGGCGCACTGGAAACAGCGTTATAAGTCAACATGACAATCATGGCCCCTGATAATCGGGCAACAGGCCCGCATACGCATCTGATTACCGATTAAATTACACGTCCTGCATCCCGCTTGGGCATGGGTTGGATCCCCGGCCAGATCAGCATTCTCGTTATAGTACATTTTGACCGGACTGCTGGTAAAAGCAGCGGCCTGCCTGCTGTCTGGCTGGCAGAAAATGCCCTGCTCGCCCGGTTGACGGACGCACAGCATCATTGACCAAATATGATTGATACATGTCAAAGCAAGGTCATATCCCTCTTGAAAACCGGGTTGACTGATCTCATTATTTTCATCAGGTATGGACATCTGATGGCCATACATTGTCAAGGACGCTCTTCCCGGATTTTCCGTTGCATTTACTTTGTTCGAGCATCCTTTATGTCTGTATTGCACGTGGCAGTACAGTAAATAACCATACAAAAGGAGCATGTAAATGAGTACGTTTCCCGCCCGCCAAAGCCTGTTTGATGATCTGTTTCGCGATTTTTCGTCTGGCTTTTCGATCAAGCCCCTGCATGGTGATGCACTGCCTGCCAGTATCACGGTAGATATCAAGGAAGCCGCAGACAGCTATACCGTGCTGGCAGAATTGCCCGGTGTCGCTCGGGATGACATTCACGCCACGATTGACGGCTCCACCGTTACCATCAAGGCGGAAGTCAAACAGCACGACAGTGAAAACAAGGATGAAAAAATCTTGCGCAGTGAGCGCTATTACGGTGCCGTCTCGCGCAGCTTCCAGTTGCCTGTCGATATTGATGAAAGCAAGGCCCAAGCCAAATTTGAAAACGGGGTATTAAAACTGACCCTGCCAAAACGCACCGCCAATGCGACCAACACAAAACTGCGAATAGACTGATGCCTTGTCCGGGAGGAGCCCCCTCCTCCCGCTACACCGGAGCCTCTGTGCTGGAACCGGCTTGCCGAACCCGTTAAGATATCGTCTTGTATCCGCCCCGGATGATGTCTGCATGCAATTAGAACACCTCGAAAAACTCCTGACCTGGACCATGCCTTTTGGCAAATACAAAGGACGCCTGATTGCCGACCTGCCGGGCCATTATCTGAACTGGTTTGCGCGTGAAGGATTTCCGCCCGGGGAACTCGGCAAGCTGCTGGCGTTGATGCAGGAGCTGGACCATAATGGCCTTGGACATTTGCTGGAACCGCTTCGAAAACAGCGTTGATTACACAGGGTTTTTAGGATTACCCTTTCACTCACTTTCACGCAAATGAAAATTTAGTTGATTTTTTTCATTTGGTGCGTCACCATGTTTAGCAAGACTGATACAGGTGACGGCCATCATGCATTCCGAAATCCATGAAAACACCCCGCAAGACCCGGTCTGGCTAGGCAAGCAGATTCGCGACCTGCGCAAAATGCGCAAGCTGTCTCTGGAAGACATGCAACAGCTCACGGGGCGCTCTGTGGGGTTCTTGTCACAGCTGGAACGTGGCAAGTCGCAGGCGACCGTAACCGACCTGAGCAAGATCGCATCTGTGCTGAACGTCCCTTTCAGCGTGTTTTTCAGCCAGGCACCCGCGCATGAGCGTGGTGTGGTGGTCCGCCAGCACCAGCGTCCCCAATTACAGTACGCCAACGGCGTAACAGATGAACTGTTGTCCCCCGGTTTTGATGGTGGCCTGCAGCTGATGCTGACAACATTTGCCCCCGGTGCGAGCTCTGGTGCACAGCCCTTCGAGCACGGCGGAGACGAGTCCGGCATGGTTATCAAAGGTCAGCTGGAACTCTGGATTGGCGATAAATGCTACCTGCTGTCAGCCGGAGACAGTTTCAGTTATGCCAGTGACCAGCCCCACCGCTATTGCAACCCTGGCAGCACAGATACCCAGGTCATCTGGGCTTATACCGTCAGCAATTAACCCCCCGACAGGCATCGAAAGGACAGCCCATGTTTGAATCCGACAGCCAGTATCCTGCCACCTGGTACGCAGACTCATGCCGTGAAAGACAAATCCACCGGCCGGCGCTGGAAGGCGATCTGGATATTGACGTCCTGGTTATCGGGGCCGGTTACACCGGTTTGTATACTGCCCACAATCTGGCCGACAAACAGGTGAATGTCGCGATGATTGAAGCCAGCCGGGTCGGCTGGGCAGCCAGCGGGCGTAATGGTGGCCAGATCATTCTGGGCTTTTCCTGCGACATGCCACCAATTGAGGCACAGTTGGGTACTGAACGCGCCCGACTCATCTGGGATTTGCTGCGCGATTCTGCACAGGAAATCCGCCGTAAAATCAGCCAGCACCAGATTGATTGCGAACTGGCAGAAGGCCACCTGTGGACCTCGGTCTTATGGCAGCGTATCAAGATTCTGGCTGACTGGCAGGAAGAAGCAGCCCATAAATGGGGCTATGAACATCTGGAGATGATTAACCGTAAAGACCTGCCGGGGTATGTCGGCTCCGACCGGTATGTGGCGGCGCTATATGACCGCGAAGGGGGGCATCTGAACCCGCTGAAATATGTGCTGGGACTGGCCGCTGCTGCAGAGCAGAAAGGGGTACGGATTTTCGAGCAGACCAAAGCCCTGTCTTACCAGAAAACATCTGACGGCTATCTGGTCAGCACCCCCAAGGGGCAGGTACGCTGTAAAAAGCTGGTATTCGCCACCAATGCCTACATCGACAAACTGGATACCCGCCTGTCGCGCCGGGTCATGCCGGTGGGCACCTACATGATTGCCACCGAGCCACTGACAGAAGCACAGGCCAGCCAGATTCTGCCGACCAATGCGGCGGTCTCCGACAACCAGTTTGTACTGGATTACTTCCGCCTGACCCAGAACCGAAGCCTGCTGTTTGGGGGCAAATGTACCTATTCGGGTAAAACGCCTGCCAACCTGACGGAAGGGATGCGCCAAGACATGTTGCGTGTCCTCCCGCAGTTGAAAGACGTGAAAATTACCCATACATGGGGTGGACACATTGACATTACTGTCCACCGTACACCGGATTTTGGCCGGGACGGCAATCTCTTTTGGGCCCAGGGATTCTCGGGTCATGGCGTGGTACCGACCTGCGCCGCCGGCCGGGTGGTTGCCAATGCCGTACTGGGTGATACCCACCTGATGGATATGTTCATGGAACTGAAAACCCCGCCGTTCCCGGGTGGCGAGATGTTCCGCGTACCATTGCAGGCGGCCGGTATGGCCTACTACCGTCTGCGGGATTATGCAATTCCGGGCTTAAGCTATTAAACTGACGGCTTTACCCCGCCGGAAGCCACAGCATGTCTGAACAGCATTTTGACCTGAATCTGCTCCGCATGCTGCATGTGCTGCTGGATACCCGCAATATGACCCGGACGGCAGAAATGCTGGGAACCACCCAGTCTGCCGTCAGCCGGCACCTGGCCAAGGCCCGTATCAGTATTGGCGACCCGCTGCTGGTACGCGAAGGCCACACCTACCTGCTGACGCCCCGGGCGCAACAGCTGCAGTCCCGTCTGAAAGACATGCTGCCGCAGCTGGAAAACCTGCTGGAGCCGGATCTGTTTAACCCGGCCAGCTGCCAGCGAGAATTTGTCTTTGCCAGCTCGGACTATATAGCCGAGTACATGTTGCCAGAGCTGGTTGCCGCCATCACGCCGCAGGCCCCTTTGCTGAAAATCAACTACCTGCTATGGCAACCCGGGCAATATCAGGTGCTGTATCAGGATCAGGTTGATGTCATTACCACCATTTCTGATACCATTCCGGCCAATTTGCATGGCAAAAAACTGGGGGAAGACCAGCCCGTCTGCCTGATGCGTGCAGATCACCCGCTGGCGAGCCAAGCGTTAACGCTGGACGACTATGTCAAAACGCCGCACGTCCGCATTACTGGTGGTAGTGACAAGGATGGGCGTATCGATGCCCAGCTGCAGCGCCAGGGATTACAGCGACATTTCCAGGTCCAAGTCCCCTTCTATACCGCTGCGCTGAATATTGCAGCCCAGTCAGACATGCTGCTGACGGTGCCTCAGCATATTGCGATCAACTTTGCCAGACATCACCCGGTCATCTGGCAGCCCATTCCGCTGCAAGGACTCCCCAACTACCAGTACTGGCTGTTGTGGCATGAAAAGAATCATCACGATGCAGGCCATCAATGGTTTCGTAACCAGGTTTTTGTCATCATCAATTATTCGATTCATGGTATTGGTCATTATCTGGAAACCCAGCCCGGTCATTGACCTCTTTGCTTCAGAGACTACGACCTACCGCTGACCATGCAATTTTGCATAGCCAGTATGTCAAAGCATGCATTCACCGCATAACCCATCTCCCCTACACTGGTTCCATTCTTCTCCAGCACGACAGAAAGGGACATCATGGAACTGCATCAGTGGCTGTTATTGGCGGGCACATGCCTTCTTGGGGCAATGACACCGGGCTTGAGTCTTGCCATTGTCGTGCGGCATGCCAGCGACGGCGGCAAGCGCAATGGGTTCGCAACTGCCTTTGGGCATGGTTGCGGCATTTTTGTGCATGCATTGGCGTGCGTATTGGGTATTGCTCTGCTATTGCAAACTTATCCGCTGGTTTTCCAGATGATGTCATGGGCCGGCGCCCTGTATTTGATCTGGACCGGCAGCCAGATCTTGCGCAGTCTGAAACCCGCGGCGCACAGTGCCGGGCACACCGATCAGCGGGCAACACAACGCACCAGCTACCATTCGTTTCTGGACGGGTTGATGGTGGGGTTGCTTAACCCGAACCTGATCCTGTTTTTTCTGTCGCTCTTTAGCCAGTTCATTCATCCGGGCGCCAGCCAGCTGGTCAAGGCAGAACTGGTACTGACGCCACCGATACTGGATATTGCCTGGTTCATGCTGGTCGTCGTGGTACTGAACCATCTGCCTAAGGGCGATGGCATGCAAAAACTGAAACGCCCGCTGACAGGGCTGATGGGACTGGTCCTGATCACGCTGGGTAGCAGGCTGTTTTTCATGTAGCAGACAGGCGGAGAGTCGATATAAACAAAAAGCCGGCGAGTCTTGCGACAAGCCGGCTTTTTTAATACTGGTGGAGGGGGAAGGATTCGAACCTTCGAAGGCAGTGCCGTCAGATTTACAGTCTGATCCCTTTGACCGCTCGGGAACCCCTCCATAAGAGAGGCGCATCATATCGGGGTTTGTGCATGGACGTCAAGGTAAATTCGCAAGACAGCCCATGCATGCCGCTATTTCACGCAATCGCTGAGGGTTAAACCTTCAGCTTTTTGTGATATTCCTTCATCAGCGGTTTCAGCTTGTCCAGCTCGGCTTTTGCTTCTGGCAGCTTTTTGGCGGCAACCAGCTGGTCAATGGCGTCCAGCTGGGTAAACAGCTTTTTCATACCTTCTTCAAAGGTCTGCTTGTCTGCAGCGCTCATCTTGGCAGGTACCACGGTTTTGGCTTTTTCTGCAGATGCGCGGAAATCTTTCAGGTCTTTCGCCATGGCAGCTGCATCGGTATCAGCCACTGCACTCTTGTAACTGCGTTTCATGTCTTTCATGGCACGGCCAAGGTCATTTGCATGCGCAGCAGAGCCCAGCAAGGCCAGTGACAGGGTGATCGAAGATAAAATTGCCAAACCTTTTTTCATTTACGTCTCCATTAGACAGGGGGGTTGGGGTTCAGAACCTGCAAAACTTATTCACGTGGCCAGTATAGGGGGCGATTCTTAAGCGAGACTTAAGAGTGCCTGAAACCGCATGAAAGCTCAGATGTCCATCCCGTCATAGAAGTGAGGTTCGACTGATGCTTGCAAATCTGCAGCTGGAAACCGGCCGTCTTTGGAGAAAATGCTGTTACGCCCCTTGCCCTTGGCCATATAAAGGTATGCATCAGACTCGGTGACCAGTCGTAACGGGTTTTCACCGGGGACCGGGATGGCAGTCGTTACGCCGGCACTGATCGTGACATGAGATGCAACGCTGGAGGCCGCATGCGGAATGGCCAGATGGTTCACATGGGACTGCATCCGCTGGGCAATCCGCAGCGCCCCTGGCAAATCTACCTGAGGCAGAATCACCACAAACTCCTCGCCACCGTAGCGGGCGACTACGTCATCCTGACGTACAGCCCCCGTCAGCAGCGCCTTGGCCAGTGCCTTGAGACATTCATCCCCGGCCTGGTGGCCGTAGTAATCGTTAAATGCTTTAAAATGATCCACATCCACCATGATGATGGACAGGGGCTCATGATTTTGCAGACATTGGTTCCAGGCCTGCAGCAGGGACTCGTCAAATAAACGCCGGTTGGCCAGCCCGGTAAGCGCATCTTTCAGACTGGCATCCACGGCCAGATGGCGCAGGCGCTCTGCTTCTTTTTCTTTCTGTTTGGCACGGTCACGTTCTTCGGTCCGCTGATGGATCAGGCTGGCAGCCGTTTGCATGGCACAGGCAACATCCTTGACCTCCGATATGGCCAGTTCGGGCTGCATTACGGGTTTCCCCTCGCCTAACGTCACTGCCATGGGTACCAGAGACTGCACCTCACGGGAAATACGTCCGCCAATCAAGCGGCTCAGCAAAAACCCGATCAGCAACAATACGGCATAGCCCAGGCAGAAGAACCTGATCAGCGACCAGAGATTGGCATGTAAAACGGACACGGGTGCCCCGACAATCACCGTCCAGCCTGCCAGTGTGGTTTGCTGATACACCCCATAGCTGGAGATACCTTCCAGCGTGGTCGTGGTCAGATCACCATTGGGGCTTTTCTGCATTTGCTGCAACAAAGGCAGGACGGCGCGCTTGCCAATGAATTTGTCGGGGGAGACAGAGCGAGAAATAATGAAACCCTGCTGATCGAGAATGGCACCGATATAACCTTCCGGCACCTTCATGGCATTAAACAGATGATTGAAATGGTCTGGCTTGATGCCAATACCCAGGTTGAACTTGACCTTGTCGCCATCCATGACCGGCACATCGATACTGACAATATTTTTGCCTAGCTGGCTGGAATAATAAAGTCCGGAAATAAAGGAGCGGCCGGTCTTGAAGACCAGATGCAGCTGCGCCGGGTTATCCACCTGCGGCAACGAACTGCCAAAGGGTTTCAGGGTAGAGATCAGCTCTTGTCCGGTGGCATCCGCAATGTACAGGTATGTATCCGGGTTGATCTTTTCCAGATCTTTTGCCCGCTTGTAGGTATGGACAAAGTCGCCAGCAGCCAATGAACGAGAACCGGCATAGGACTCAGCTGAACGTTGGTGGATCAGCAAATCCCGGTCGAGCACCTGAGCGATGCCATTTACCAGATGGGCCAGCGAACGCTGCTCTTGCAGTGTTTGATCCTTGTACAGATAACTGGCGAACAGCGGAATGCCAATGGCGACCGGCAATAGCGACACCACAATCAGCAAATACAGAGAGGCACGGATGGTTTTGGGAAAACGGAAAAGCCTGCGCAGCCTGCTGGTCAGCGCAGAATTGATGCTTTGTTCTGTCTGGCTCATGTCATCCATGCTTGTCCCAGTGGTTAAAAAGCTATCTCATCAAATGAATGATACGTCATTTAACCATGGAAACAAGCCAGATGATGCTGACATCTGAGATAGATCAACCCTGAATCTGGTGATAGCAGCCCAGAATAATCTAACGGCATAAGCCGGGATACACATCTGATGTACGTACCCCGGATACCGGATTGGATTAGTCCTCAAACACGACTTCGAACCGCCAAGCCACAATGCGGCTTCGTTTTTGGCCTTGTGCCATGTCGATCACCCGGATTTCTGCCGCCCCCGCCTGCTGCAAAGCGTACTCGACGGCAGGCAGGTTCTCGGAACGAGACAACAACGAGGTAAACCAGCGGCAATGCGTAGCAAAATGCACGCTTTCTTTGGCCATTTTCTGCAGAAAGGCCACTTCACCGCCCGGGCACCATAACTCGGCACCTTGCCCGCCAAAATTCAAGACAGGGGTTTCTGCCTTGCCTTTTTGCGGTTTGCCCAGATTGGACCATTTGCGCTGCGTTCCCGCAGTGGCGTCTTCAATCGACGCATGAAACGGTGGATTACAGATGGTCACATCAAAACGGTCACCCGCACGAATCACGCCCTGGAAGATATGATCAGCGTGTTTCTGCTGGCGCAGGTCCACGGCTTTATCCAACCCGGGATTGGCTTCCAGAATGAACTTGGCATTCTTTAACGCCGTCTTGTCGATATCCGTCCCCACAAAACGCCAGCCGTACTCCTTGTTGCCCAGGATCGGATAAATGGCATTGGCACCGACCCCGACATCCAGCACCCGAACCGATGTACCTGTCGGCACTATGCCCTGGTTTTCGCTTGCCAGCAGGTCGGCCACATAATGCAGATAATCCGCACGCCCGGGAATGGGCGGACATAAGTACCCTGGCGGAATATCCCAGTAGGTAATACCGTATTGGGTCATTAGCAAGGCCCGGTTCAGCCATTTGACTGCCACCGGATTGGAAAAGTCGATGGTTGGCTCGCCATTGGGGTTCTGGATCACCAGCGGTGCCAGTTCCGGGCAAGCGGCTGTCAGTACGGCAAAGTCGTAGCGCCCCTGATGACGGTTACGGGGGTGAACATCGAAAACAACCCGCTTGATACCGGGGTTTTCTTTTCCTTTGCGGCGATTGCCTTGGGGTTTTTGCATGGGACTTTACCTGACAGTGAGAACGGCTTCTCCGGCAAGATGGCCGGAAAACAGGGCATTATAAAGCGAAGTGTGGCATATACCCACCCAAGTCTCCATTAATTATGGCAGCAATGACAAAAGCACTGGCTGCCTTCGAGCCCCAGGTGATACTCTTGGAGTCATCAGATGGCGGATGTTTTATCCAGCCTTCCTGCCACGCAAGTGCCCTTTTCCTGCCTGCATCTCCCTTCTCCAGAAGTGTTGTGCCCGTTCGATTAGAACATTTCTTACAACACCCACGATGTTTGCAAACATCTTCTTGAGAAGACATGCCATGCCCGGCTATCAGACCAAATGCGAAACCGTCACGGTTGGCGGTAAAGACTATCAGATACGTTCCTTGCTGGACCAGATGCAGTTTGCCGACCCGGATGGCGAGGCTGAGCGTGCGGGGATTTCATCAGCGACCTGGCCCCTGTTTGGCTTGTTATGGCCCTCGGCGCGGGTACTGGCGCAATTGATGGATACCTTTGACCTGGCAGGCAAGCGGGTACTGGAAATCGGTGCGGGTCTGGCCTTGGCCAGCATGGTGGTTCATCGCCGGGAAGGTGATGCCACCGCAACGGACTGGCACCCCCTTAGCCCGGTGTTCCTGAAAGAAAACCTGCTGCTCAACCAGTTATCCCCCATGAAATACCAGCGCGGCAACTGGGCAGGCGAAAACCCCGAGCTGGGACTGTTTGACCTGATCATCGGCAGCGATGTCTTGTACGAACGCCAGCAACCAGAACAGTTGGCGCACTTTATTGATACGCATGCTGCCCCCGTGGCCCAGATCATCATCATTGATCCGGACAGAGGCAACCGCGTTGGCTTTTGCCGGGCCATGGCCGGGTTAGGCTACCAGTTCACCATGCAGCGCGCCCCCGGTACGCTGGAAAATGGCACCCACTACAAAGGCCGCATTCTCCGTTTTACCCGCCCGCTGGCGGCATGAATCAGGCAAGCTGCACTCGGCACTTCCCAAATGCCCCCCGGCATCAGGTTGATGCCGGACACCAGCCACGAATCACCGTCATCAGGTCTTGTATCTTGACCGGCTTGGCCAGATAGTCGTCCATGCCGGACTGAAGGCAGCGATCACGGTCTTCCTGAAACGCATCGGCCGTCAATGCCACAATCGGCAAGTGCCGACCATCTCCAGCCTCTGCTTCCCAGTGACGAATGGCCCGGGTAGCTTCAAAACCATCCATGACCGGCATCTGACAATCCATCAGGATAATATCCGGCAGAGCACCGGACTGAATCCGCTCAACCGCCTCCTGGCCATTTTCAACCGATTGAATCTCCATGCCGTGCTTGCGCAGCATGGCTTCGATAACCGTACGGTTAATCAGGTTATCGTCGACCAGCAATACCCGGATCGCGGATGCCAAGGCCGGCATCACGCTGGCACTACTACCTGGTTGTGCACCAGAAATCATATTCTCCCCTTCAAGCATGCAGCCCACCCGGATGCGGAACCAGAAACACGCCCCTTGTCCAAATGCACTTTTCACGCCGACACTGCCTTGCATCAGCTCTGACAAGCTCTTGACGATAGACAAGCCAAGTCCGGTCCCGCCATATTTGCGTGTGGTAGAACTGTCGCCTTGAGTAAACGGTTTAAACAGCATGCGGGTCTGTGCATCTGACAGGCCAATGCCACTGTCTGTCACGGAAAACTCAAGCAAGGCCGTCTGGCCATCGGACTCGACTTCCTGCACGTTCACCCGGATAAAACCCTGATCGGTAAATTTGACCGCATTCCCGACCAGGTTAGAGAGCATCTGCCGGATCCGGTTTGCATCCCCCCGGTAGCGGGCAGATGCAGCGCCTGCCCAGTGACACTCGTACTGCAAGGCTTTTTTCTTGATGCTTTCGCGGAAAATCCGGGAGGTATCATCCAGCAAGGCGTGAATTTCAAACGGAGCGTCTTCCAGCTCCAGTTTGCCTGCTTCTACCTTGGAAAGGTCCAGAATCTCGTTCAGCAAGGTCAAGAGGGTCTGACCAGAACTGAGAATGACCCTTGCGTAGTCTTTGCGCTCTTCAGCAGACGTATTGTCATCCAGCAGCAGTTGCGCCATGCCGAGCACCCCGTTCATCGGAGTACGGATTTCATGCGACATGGTGGCCAGAAAACGGCTTTTTGCCAGACTGGCGGTTTCGGCCGCCTCTTTGGCCAGGCGAAGTTCGTATTCAACCTGTTTCAGGTCGGAAATGTCCCGCGCATTGATCAGGATGACCGGTTGGCCGGTCACCGGGTCTGTGACTTGCCTCGCATCCAGACCATGCCAGACAATGCCTTGCAGCGTATTGAGCTCTACCTCGGCGCTGAAGTCCTTGCCTGCCTGCAATGCGTTCAGGATATCCCGTGCGATGGCAGGCGGCGCAAACAGACGCTCGAAGGCGTCATTGGCGTTATTGTGTCCGACCACCCCGAAAGCACTGACGGCCGCCGGGTTACGCATCAGGCAACGTCCTTGCAGGTCATACAGGCATATCCGGACGTTGGTGTACTGGATAGCCTCGATGCCGCGCAGTACGCTAGGTTCATAGGTATCCGGTACCGGAATGCCCTCGTACAGAATACCGGCACGCCCATCCGGCAATAACACCCCAAATCCATGGGCCGTGATGGTCATCGGCTTGCCCTTGGGGTACAGCGTCCATTGCTCCCGGGTGGTTTGCCCGTTGGCATGGGTCGTCATGTCGGCTTTTAGCCGTGTCTCGGTAGTCTCGGAAATATCAGAATAATCCCGCTTTTGCAGCTCCTGCAAAGAACTCGCATTCCAGGCGCTGATAGCGGCAGCATTGGCCCAGAACATTTTTCGCTGCCCCAGATCAAAACACCACATGGGGGTATCCAGCCACTCATAGGCCGACAGGGCAGAAAACGGGATTAATCCGGACACGATCAGGACCCTGACAAAGCCGCTTTTGCAGCGTCGATGACCTTGGCGACCGACGGCCGCTGGCTGACCGCGGCATACCAGCGGCTCAGTTTTGGCATGTCGCGGGCTTCGTCAACCGGCCGTCCATGCGCACCGGACAGCATCACGATGTACACATAAGACAGGGCAAAGCTGGCATCGGCCAGCGTAAACTGCTCGCCAAGAAAATACGGTGCGGGCTCAATCTGGCTTTCCAGCAACGCCAGCAGTTCATACAAACGGTCTACTTCTTGTCCGAAACCGGGCTGCTGCGCCCGGCCATCCGACAAGGCAACATATAATGTCGTCAGTTGCGGCCCGAGGTACAAATCATGAAACCGCGACAACCAGCGGGATTTTGCCCGCTGCCTGACATCCACAGGCAGCAGAGCCGGTTCGGGATAGGCGTCTTCCAGATACTCGGCAATGACTTCCGACTCCCCTAGCCTGACATCACCATCCACCAGAAACGGCACTTTACCGAGCGGATTCACGGCCAGCCCCTCAGGGGAGCTTGGCCAGGCAAAGGTAATGGCTGGCGCTTCAAACGGGATGCCCTTTTCCGCAAGTACGATTTTGACTTTGGAACTGTAATGGCTGTAGGGGAGCTGGTAGAGGGTAACGGTCATCAGGCTTATCCATGAAGGTGGTCAATCGTATTTTAGATGATACGCACACTCAACCGGCGATCATTTGTGTTTGATCAGCGTTTGTACTGATGCTCAAGCATAGTAAACACAGACGGTTTCATCCAGGCACCCTTGATATGCATAGGAATTACCTGCTTGGGCAAATGTTTAAATAGTGTTAAATCAGATATCTGACTGGCCGGTTAGTTGTAATTCCGGATTTTAACCGCTATAAACAAGTCACAAAACACATCATCGTGTCGAAACTTGTATTACATCAGGGGTTGTCTCATGAATATCGCCAAAAGAACCGTCATTTCGTTTGCCATTGCCTTGGGCGGCATGGTGGCTGTCGGTGTTACCGGGCTGACTCAAATCCATCGGATCAGCGGTGAACTGGATAATACCTTTGAAAACACCATTCCCAGCATCACGCTGATCAACGATGCCAAAGCAGACTTGTTACAAGTACGTACCAATGTACTCAACCATATCATTTCTACTGACCCCGCAAGCAAGCAGCAATATGAAAATGCCATAACAGGCTTCAATGATGAGCTGGATAAAAACCTCAGCGTTTATCGTGACACCATGGTAACGGACCCGAAGGATAAGGAGATGGTGGAAGCAGATATTGCCACCGTCGCCGCATACCGGACGGTCATGCGCCGTGTGCTGGATGCCTCCAAAGCCGGGGATAATGCTACCGCGCAAAAGATAGCCTCTACAGAAGCACCACCCAAAATCAAGGCGGTGATAGACGCTTTTAAAGCCCATATTGAATACAACAATGAATTGGCCAAAAAGGATATGGTCGATGCAGACAATGCCCAACGGTTTGCCACCATCCTCACGCTTAGCCTGATTGTTGCCGCCCTGCTACTGACCAGCTTTTTTGCCTGGCGCCTCTATAGCATCATCCGCAATGGCCTGAACTCGCTCCG
Source organism: Leeia oryzae DSM 17879 (assembly GCF_000376945.1). Classification (GTDB taxonomy): domain Bacteria; phylum Pseudomonadota; class Gammaproteobacteria; order Burkholderiales; family Leeiaceae; genus Leeia; species Leeia oryzae. Next base: position 82,038 of record NZ_AQXU01000014.1, on the reverse strand, counting down.
CACCACGGTGGACACGGTCAGCCAGTCGCTCGACTTTACCCAACGCGCCAAAGTGGAAAGCAACGACGAAGTGGGCGATACCATCACGGCGCTTAACCGCCTGCTTGAACGGATGCAAGGCAACCTGAACAGCATCATGCAGGGCGCCAGGGATGTCGCCGAGAATGCCCGTCAGATGGCGGATAACGCCAGACAGGTATCTACTGCTTCCAATGCCCAGAGCGAAGCATCGGCCAACGTGGCGGCGACGGTCGAGGAAATGACGGTCAGCATTAATCATGTTGCCGAGCAAGCGGGTGAAACGCTGCTATTGGCACAAAACTCCGGCGAGCTGGCAGACAGCGGCTCGCGCACCATCAGTAGTACCGTGGCCGATATCCGGCAAATTGCCAGTTCCGTGACGTCGACGGCCAGCAAAATCGAAGAACTGGATAACCAGAGTACACAGATCAGCAATGTGGTGGCCGTGATCAAGGAAGTGGCCGATCAGACCAACCTGCTGGCACTGAATGCCGCCATTGAAGCGGCGCGGGCCGGTGAGCAGGGGCGCGGTTTTGCCGTGGTGGCCGATGAAGTCCGCAAACTGGCAGAACGTACTGCCAGTTCCACGCAAGAAATTGCCACGACGATTGCAGCCATGCGCCAGTTCTCGCAAGAGGCCAAACAGCAGATGGAATCCGCCGTCAATATTGTGAATACCAGTGTTGTCCGCGCGGATGATGCCGACCAGGCGATTCAGCAAATCGGCCAGTCAGCCGGCAATACGGCCGGCAAGGTACAGGATATTTCTAACGCCATCAGCGAACAAAGCGTGGCCAGTAACAATATCGCCGTGCAGATAGAGCGTATCGCCCAGATGACCGAAGAAGCCAGCGCCGCCGCGAGCCAGACCGCCGCCACGGCGTCTACCCTGGACGAACTGGCCAACCGGCAAATCAGCATCCTGCAGCAATATAAGCTATAAAGAAACGATAAAGGCACCCTGCCCCGTTACCCCCGGTAAAACAGCCCCGAAGTCGTATAGTCGGGGCTGTTTTGCGTCTGTGATCAGCAGGGCATCTAGTGAAGGTGATCCACTTTGGCATGACTAGCCGCATGGGCTAACAGGGAGCATTCATGCTGGCGTGTGCCCTGTTCGATTTGCAGGGTGGCATGATGAATCGTAAAACGCTGTTTCAACGCCGCGGCAATATCATCCAGCCGGTCATCATTCAGCTGCGGGTCGGCCATTACCAGATGAGCCGTCAAGGCCGTCTCCGTCGTACTCATCCCCCACACATGCAGGTCATGCACCCCGGTAACACCCGGATATTGCAGCAAAAAGGTCTCGACATCCGCAATCTGCAGATGATCCGGCACGGCATGCAAGGCGAGGCGCATGGATTCTTTTAGCAGCCCCCATGTGCCTGCAATGATTACCAGTACAATGACCAGACTAATGGCCGGGTCTAGCCAGAACCAACCGGTTTGCAGGATCACCAGCCCGGCAATGACCACGCCGAGCGAGACAGCGGCATCCGCCAGCATGTGCAGGTACGCGCCGCGAATGTTCAGGTCACCCTTGCTGCCTTTCACAAACAGCCAGGCAGACAGGCCGTTAATGACAATCCCGACCCCGGCAACCAGCATCACCGTCCCCCCCGCCACGGCAGGGGGTGCATAAAACCGCTGTGCCGCCTCCCAGGCAATGGCGCCACAGGCAAATAGCAGAAACAGCGCATTTGCCAGCGCGGCCAGAATGGACGAACTGCGCAAGCCATAGGTATAACGGTGATTAGGCACTTTCTGCGACAAGCGGTCTGCCCCCCATGCCAGCACCAGCCCCAAGACATCAGACAGGTTATGGCCCGCGTCGGCCATCAGCGCGGTCGAGTTGGCCAGTACACCATAAGCAAACTCTACCGCCACAAATAATGTATTGAGCGTAATGGCTAGCGCAAATGCCCTGCCAAACTGCCCGGGGCCTGCATGGTGATGATGATGTGCATGCCCATGGTGCGCATGGTCATGTTGGTGGTCATGCGCATGATGATCATGGTGATGTGCCATCAGACTTCCTCCCCTGCCGGTTCGGCAATATGCGCCAGCATATCTGCTAGTACGCCCGAAATATGCTGGTCTGCCGCACTGTAAAAGACCTGTTTGCCCTGTCGGTCCGCCTTCAGGATTCTGGCTGCGCGCAATAAGCGCAAATGATGGCTCACCAGCGAACTGCTCAACGCCAACCGGGTCGCAATGTCATTGACGGCAATGGGGGCATCCAGACATGCCAGCACGATACGCAGGCGGGTCGTATCGCCCAGCAAGCGGAACAGGTCTGCCAGCAGCATGATGTGATTTTCTGAGGTCATGGTCATAACTTAACATATGAATATATGTTCATATGTTAAGTTATATTGCACCCATATACAACCAGGACTTGCACCATCCGGCAGTACACGTATTTGCATGCAGGATGCTCATCTGCTTGATAGACTGGCAAGGTTCGCCCTTTGATGACAGGTTACGCCTTGATGACCACTATCAACCATACAAACCGCCCTCACCGTTTATTGCTGTGGCGACAACTGCGCGCCCGCCCCAGATTGTGGATATCCGTCCTTGCCGGCACGATGGTCACCCTGCTGCTACCCAGAGCGCTGGCCCTGCACGACGTTACCCGTATGATTATTGGCTGGAACAGTGGCGCCATACTGTACCTGCTGCTGGCTGGCAGGATGATGTTTTACTCATCGCATGAAAAAATGCGCAGCCGGGCAAGACAGCAGGATGAAGGCCGCTGGGCCATCCTGATTCTGGTGATGATTGCTGCATTGGCCACGCTGGGGGCCATTGTTGCCGAGCTGGGTGTCGTCAAAGACATGCATGGCACATTGCGCGTTAGTCACGTGCTGCTGACCGCGCTGACCATTGCAACCTCGTGGGCATTTACCCACCTGATGTTTGCACTGCATTACGCGCACGATTACTACATAGCCATTGGCAAAGGTGAATCTGGCGGATTATCTTTCCCCGATACAGACACCCCGGATTACGGAGATTTTTTGTATTTTGCCTGTGTGATCGGCACCAGCGGCCAAACAGCAGATATCAGTTTCACTTCTGCCCGCATGCGCCGCATTGGCCTGCTCCACTGTGTTCTGGCCTTCTTTTTTAATACGACCTTGCTGGCATTAACCATCAATATTGCTTCCGGTCTGATCTAGGGTTTTGCACACTAACCATCGCATATCAAGTGCAGACGAACCCTGAATTGAAAAAATCATTGCTTTTTTTCATGAAAATTGTTATAAATTTTTTCACAAACTAACTTGCATTTGCTCATCAGACAGGAGTAATCATGGGCCGGGTATTTGATCCAACCAAAGAAGTTCAAGCGGATTTTGCACTGGTGAAAGACGCCCTGCGCAATGGCTACCAGAACCCGTTCCTGTTCATCGACAGCAGCGTACTCCGAGAAAAAGTGCGCCGCTTTAAGGATGCGCTACCGCGCGTGCGTCCGCACTTTGCCATCAAATCCAACCCGCATCCGGAAGTACTCACCATCCTGCGGGATGAAGGTGCAGGTTTTGAATTTGCCTCCCCGGCAGAGCTCCGGCAAATGCTAGACCTGGGCGTCCCCGCCCGCGAACTGTTTTACAGCAACCCGGTCAAGGCACAAGAAGCCATCCAGGCCGCCGTCGCGGCTGGCGTGCAATGGTATGTGATTGATTCGGTAGAAGAACTGCGCAAGATTCATCAACTGGCACCCAATGCCTCTTATTACCTGCGTCTGCATACCAGCAATGAAGGCTCGACCGTCAAGCTGTCTGGCAAGTTCGGTGCGTTTCCGGAAGACGTCACCCGCATCATTACCGAGGCCGTCAAACTGGGGGCCGATCTGGCCGGCGCCACCTTTCACGCGGGTTCACAGTGTCTGAACCCGGACAACTGGAACATTGGCATCAACGCCGCGCTGGAAACCTTTGCCCAAATGCGCGCCGCCGGGCTGACACCCCGTCTGCTTAACCTGGGGGGCGGTTTCCCGGTAGAGCATACCGAAGCCATTCCGTCCATCTGGGCCATTGCCAAAGAAATCGAATCCTCTCTGGCACAAGTACCGGCAGACATCCAGATCATCGCCGAACCTGGCCGGTTTCTGGTTTCTGACGCCGGCTATCTGGTCTGCAAGGTCATCGGCATTACCTCGCGTCAGGGTAGCCGCTGGGCGTATCTGGACTGCGGCGTCTTCAATGGCCTGCTGGAAAGCATTACCGGCATCGAATACGACTTCCGCACCGATAAAACCGGTGCCATGACCGAATGGACGGTCGCAGGCCCCACCTGTGATTCAATGGACATCTGCACCCGTTCGCAACAACTGCCGGAAGATCTGGTCGAGGGGGATATGGTATATGTCCGCAATGCAGGCGCCTACAGCAATGCCTGTGCCGGCACCTTCAACGGCTTTCCGTTACCGGATGTCCTGGTTGTTTGATCAGCCGTGGCCCCACTAGTGTCATGAATCAAAAGACGATCCCGGCATGCACGTGCCGGGGTCGTCTTTTTGCGTGGTGGTAGTGACTGGGAAACCGGCCGATATGCCTTAACGTACCAGCCCCGGATACAACCGGGATGCCACGCCCAGCAACACCAGAAATACCGTCACCATCACGCCAAAGCTGATGACCACCGGGTAATTGCTATGCCCGCCCGTAATCATGAAATGCCGAAGCACATCGACCAGATACGTCAGCGGGTTCATGATGGCAATCAGTTTCAGCCAGTGCGGCATGATCTCGATCGGATATATGGCATTGGAGGCAAAAAACAGCGGCATGGTCAGCACCTGCCCGATGCCCATGAATTTTTCACGGGTTTTCACCAGACAGGCGATCATCAGCGAAAACGTCGAAAATATGCATGCGCCCAGGAAAACCGCCGCCGCGACGCACAGCATGGCGTCCAGATCCCAGCGAATGCCAATATGCAGTGCAATGGCGACCAGATACACCACAATGGCCTGCACCAGCCCCCGGGCGCCCGCTGCCAGCGCCTTGCCCAGCACCAATGTCACTCTGGGCGCCGGGGTCACCAACAGCTTATGGACAATGCCCATGTCGCGTTCCCAGATGATCGCGATGCCATAGAAGATAGAGGTAAACAAGATGCTTTGTGCCAGAATGCCCGGGGCCATGAAGTCCAGATACGCCAATCCGCCAATCGGGATGCCCTTTACCCGGCTAAATACCTGCCCGAATATCGCCAGCCACAAGACGGGTTGTACGGCCCGCGAAAATAGCTCGGTCGGGTCGCGCATCAGTTTGCGGATTTCGGTATTGGCAATAGCCAGGGTCGAATACACATAACGATTCTGCATTACCCTAACCTTTTGGCTGTGCCGCGCGTCAGCCGGATATCACTGTAATGGCCACCCTCCTCCAGCGTAACACCGCTGTGCGCAACAAATACATCGCTCAGCGTTGCCTCCGGCCCGATCTGCTGTTTGAGCATTGCGGGTGCCCCGATCACCCCCAGCTGCCCCTGGTGCAAAATCGCCAGTTCATCGCACAGAAAATCTGCCTCTTCCATGTCATGTGTCGTGATCAGGATCGTCATGCCGGTCGATGCCTTCAGGGCTTTCAGCCGGTCCCAGACTGTCCTGCGGGCCACAGGGTCCAGACCAATGGTAGGTTCATCCAGGACCAGAATCTCTGGCTGGTGCAAGGTCGCCTGCGCAATCTCCAGCCGGCGTATCATCCCGCCAGAATACGTCTTTACCAGATGATCCGCCGCGGCCATCAGCCCTGAAAACTGCAAGGCATCGTCAATACGCTGTTTGCGCACGGCGCCACGCAAACCATACAGACTGGCAGACAGCGTCAGATTCTCAATCGCCGTCAGTGCGCCATCTGCCGACAGCATCTGGGGGACGTAGCCAATACGGCGGCGCACCTCGACAGGCTGGGACACCACATCAAAACCGGCAACAGTTGCAGCGCCACTACTTGGTGCAAGCAACGTCGTCAGCATTTTGATCAGCGTGGTTTTGCCTGCGCCATTTGGCCCCAACAAACCAAAGATGCACTGCGACGGGATTTGCAAATTCAAATGATCCAGCGCACAAAAACTGCCAAAATTCCGGGTAAGACCCTTGGTTTCAATGGCAAACTCAGTGACTGCATGCACCATGAGGTTGGACTTTCATCATGAAAGGGTAAAGCCGGGTCAGGCGGTAGGCAATAGTGCCTCATCCGGATGCGCCCAGCCCGGCAATTGCCGGATTGCATGTAACCAGCGTTCAACATGCGGATAATCGGCAAGCGTCAAACCAGCTTCATGCAACCAGAACAAATATGCGGAACAACTGAGATCAGCAATGGTCAGACCGGACGGGAGCAGAAACGCCTGTTGTGACAGTGCTTTGTCCAGCGCGCTCAAGTCCGCCTGTGCTCTGTTCTGCAAATAGGTTTCAACATCGACAGGCTGAGGCTCCCACCGTTTGGCATACCGGAGATTCGGCACGCTGAACCCGATCCGGTTAGACTCCCAGCAAAGCCATTCCAGCACCGTTTGCCACTCATCAGCATGGCCACCGTATTGCCCGGTTTTACGTGCCAGATACATCAAAATGGCATTGGACTGGCACATGGCATGACCATCATCCATCAGTACCGGCACCTCGCCAAACTTGCTGGCCATCAAAAAGTCCGGCCGTCGCGCATGCCGGGGCAGATCAAGATCAACCCAGTGATATACATGGGGGATATCCGCCAGCAATAAAAAGGACCTTACCTTGAACGAATGTCCCGAACCTGTGCCACCATAGAGTTGCATGCTTCCCTCCCGGAAGATGACTGCACAAACCGAATCACCCTTTAGTCGGCAGCACGTAGTCAAACTGGTAACTGTGCTGACCATCAGTGATGCTGATCACCATGGCACCTGTCAGCCCCGTCAGCCGGTCGGTGCCAGAATCCGGCACCACCGTAATGGATTGCGTCGGGATGCCATGATCCATGGTGGAACTGTGCTGCAGCACAAAACTACCCGTCAGGCCACCCAGTTTACCGGTCACCTTTTCTAGCGCCACATACCCCGCCGAGCCTTGCACATGGGTTTTGAATGCCAGCATTTCGCCATGGCTTACCGCCTCCAGCTCGCCATGAAACACCTTGTCGAGCGACATCCGTCCTATACCGGTATGCACGGCCGCCACGCTCAAGGGTTCCGGCTGAAGTTTTACGTCAAATAGCCCGGATGCATGCAGGGTCGCCATCGTTTCTGCTCCTGTTGGTTTTATGCCTTCAGATTCAAACTCTAGCATAATGACGAATCATTACCGGGGTATCTATGACAATATAGTGCTAAACCCGCCTGTACGCTGCGATCCCCCTGCCCCGGCTGATATCGATACTCGCCATAAGTCCCCGGTTTAAGCAACATCCGGCCTCAGGGTTCTGGCCAGCTCGCGTGCCGCTTCAATCAACAAGGTTTTTGCAGGCAGCATGGTTTTGCCCGGGCGGTACGCCATCATGATTTGCCAGTACCAGCGGGGCAAATCCGTTACCGGCAACCGTACCACCGTCCCGGCACGGAGTTCGCGTACCACCGTGACCTCCGGCATGAACGAGATAAAACCCTGCTCCAGCACCAGCGCACGGGCCGCACTGGCCGGTGCAACGCGGTGCAGGGGCATGGCTGCCGTTCTTAAACTGCGGATGGATGCCAGCAAGGCATCGCATTCATCATCGCCCCAGTCCTGCGGCGCCAGACGATACCCCGCCACCTCTGCCAGCTTTAATGACTTGCGGCCCGCCAGCGGGTGCCCTGCTGCTGCCACACAGATAATCGGGCTTTTCCACAGCATTTCCAGCTGCAAACCGGCAATGGCCGGTGCATCCAGCACAAACCCCACCTGCACACTGTCATCCAGAATCTGGCGCATGATTTCATTGGAATGCCCGGTAGTACAGGAAATTTCGATGGGGGCATCGGCCAGTTTGGCCAGCAAGGGAGAAAACATGGTGTGCGCCAGCGACGGCAAGCTGCCGATGGTGACCTTGGGTGTGGTCGGTGCACCACGCAAGGCCAGACGTCCGTTTTCGACTTGCTCTAACGCCCGTTGCGCGTAGGGCAGCAGGACCTGGCAGGCAGATGTCGCCGTTACCCCGCGCCGGTGCCGTTCAAACAGGGTTGCCGCAAAATAGGCTTCCAGCTGCGCAATGCGTATGCTGATCTGAGGTTGCGAACAACTCATGTTGGCTGCGGCCTTGCTAAAGCTGCCCGTGCTTGCCACCTCTTGCAGCAGACGCAAATCATCCAGCGAAATAGTCATACGATTTCTTTATAGAAGATATAACAGTAATCCGTATAGATAATATCTTAACTCCTCCCTACACTGACAACTTAATTAATCAGCATGTTGTTAAGCTCATGAAGCAAGAACCCAATACCAACCTACCCAACCTGGTCCGCAAGCGCGCCCAATGGCTGGTCCTGATCGATAACCTCTTGGTCATCATCGGTTTCTATCTGCTGTTCCCGATGATCACCGTCCATTATGTCGATAATCTGGGCTGGTCCGCCGCGCTGGTCACAGCGGGCCTGGCCTTGCGCACCTTCACCCAGCAAGGGCTCACCGTGCTGGCAGGGGCCTATGCAGACCGGATCGGCGCCAAACCGCTGATTACGGCCGGGCTGGCGCTACGTGGTATTTCTTTCCTGATTTTTGCCCATGCAGACTCCATCTCCCTGCTCATGCTCTCCTGCCTGGTCGCCGGGCTGGGTGGCGCCTTGTTTGATTCGCCCAAGAGTGCAGTCATCGTCAAGCTGACCCGTTCTAAAGAACGTGCGCATTTCTATGCCCTGCTGGGCACACTTGGTACCGTAGGTACCTGTAGTGGCGCAGCACTGGGCGGATGGCTGCTCGCCTTCGATTTCCGCTGGGTCGCTTACGCCGGTGCATGCAGTTTCTTTATTGCTTCGATCCTGACACTGTGGCTGTTGCCACCCTTCCGTGTCGGTGTCCGGCAAGACGACCTGCTGGCCGGTTTGCGTCAGGTCTGGAAAGACAAGAATTTCGTGATGTTCTCGCTGGCCGGGTCCGGCTTTTGGCTACTGTGGCTGCAAATGATGTCCACCCTGCCGCTGCTGGTCACACGCATTACCGGGCACCAGTCATCCGTCGCCTGGATGTACACGCTCGAAGCCATCCTCACGCTCAGTCTGCAATACCCGATTGCCCACTGGAGTGTCGGCAGATGGTCCAGCGAATCCCGTCTGCAAACAGCCATGTCCGCCATGATCCTCGGCCTGTTGCTGACCAGCATGGCCAGCACGCCAGCCCTATTGTGGACATCCCTCGCCATCTTTACCGTTGGTGTGGTTATCGGCGACCCCGCCCTGCAGGAATCCACCGCCAGACGCCTGGACCCGCGCCTGCGCGGCGCCTACCTCGGCTTTAACAGCATCGGCATGGCCATTTCCGGCGGGCTTGGTTACATGATCAGCGGCTGGCTATACCAGACAACGCTCGCCTGGGGGCATCCATCCCTCGGGTGGATCGGCATCGCCAGCATGGGGATTGTCTGCCTCGCCTACCTCAATCGCGCCATCAACCCGCCCGCCCCGCGCATGCTCCGCTCTCAAGCCTGATCAGGCTCTCCGGATGGTTACGTCAAAGCAGAAACTGACGTAACCACCATCTCATTCGCATTGCCCGCGCAATATACCTGCCCTTCCACTACCGTCTGGTGGATATGGCTACGCCCCCCTGCCTCAGCGCACGCCATGTTGAAACAAAAACTAAAACTGAAGCTGAACAACTACCAATTGGATCAATGGTCCCCATTTTCTACACATCATTTGCAATCCAAATGTAACCCTTAGGGTAGATGGAGCGTAGCAACATCCATCAAACATGACGTAAAACACCCTCAAAATATGTCTTTGACATTCACATTACCCCGCATGTAATATCCGCACACCCAATATGAAAATATCATAAAATGTACAAAACCGCCTTCGCCACACAACATACCAAGCCTCATTTACAGCTTCTGGCTCTCGCAACACTGGCAATACTATCAACTACGCTCAGCGCAGCCCCTAAGGCCTGCGAGGCAATCATTTATCCGTTCGAAGCCAACGAAGTCGTTATCCCCAATCAACAAAAAGATTTGGCCATCCTGGTCAAAAATGACAATTCCGCCTGGTTTACAGATACAAATACCGTACACAAGCTAAAGATCTCCCGCTTTACGACAGATAGCACGATACGCTACCTGATAGGTCCTCACGGGAAACACATCGTCAACCAGGGGCATCTGTTTTATAAAGCCCCGGGCGGTTTCGAGAAAAATACATTCGGAAAAGTCATTTCATACATAATCGACGTCTGCAGCCACGACCATTACAGCTGTCTGATCAAGCATGATACAGAGCAGAACTCAACAAACGGAATTGAGCTCCACCCCATCTTGTCCTCCAGAGGCCCACTAGAAATCACTGGCTCAACCCTCAATTCAGCATCTGGCGTTACCTATCTGATTGACGCTAGTCTCAATAGTGTCATCAAGGTCCGCATCGATGATCTTATTAACTGCAACCACTTGCAATTGGTAAGCCCATGAACTCATCCAAAGAACTACTACAAGCACTACTTGCTATCGGATATGGCACAGAAGGTTGATACGCCTCCTACTCGCTTGCACTAGCAGGCATGATGCCTTCACAGCTCTTGGCAGGACATAGCTTGCACCCTGCCGACAACAGTGGCTATTCGGTAGGATTGTTACAAGTCGATCTTGGGCAGAGAAATGACGAGGTAGCCCCGTTGATTGCCGCATATCAAACGTGGGCACGTAACGGGCATGCAATACCCTTATCATCTCAGGCAGAACATCAAGCCATCACAGACCTAAAACGAAACGGTAACGAAATAAGAGCACAGCATGGAAAACCCTTGAATCACGATACCCATTTAAAATTGGATTCATTTCTCAAATCAGATAGCGGCCAACAATACATCAATAATGGAGCCATTACACATATTGATAAATTGACATATCAAGCTCAAGCCATTCACAACAGCCCAGCGTTGCAACACGCAACAGTTGAAGACAGAATGATATTTGAATCTGCAGTTATGAAGGTATACAACCAAAATCCTGCTGTTGCCCATCATCTAATCCAGGATATCAACCATGGTCATGTGCAGACAATTTCACAATTAGATAGTTGGGTTCAGCAACAGCCACATTACTTTCATGATGCGTATGCCAACACAAAAACCGGTGTATATCATCTTATCGAGATTATGCAGGACCCAAAGCTGGCACCACTCAAAGAGGTGATTACCAACACCCCCCTTGAAAGCCTATCTGGCTCACTAACAGGCAATTATCTGGCCAACAAATTCATCCATCGCACAGGTTTTGCCGATTACCGCAATGACCCTGACAAAGCTATCGAAGCCGGTAATCTTGAATTCCAGAAACGGGCATTGGGTGTGCATCCTGATCCACAACATGGCCCCGATGCAGGCAGAATCCTCCACTCAGAAAACCAAATCACTGCAGTTGTCACCGATTTTTCCACTCTGAGCAAATATCAAGGTTGGGACAAAACAACACAAGATAGCTTTACCACATTCGGTTTAAAAACCAATACTTCTGCACTTGATGTGGAACAGATACTGACTCGTGACAAAAAACAGTTTGAGTCGGATGTCCCTGACTATTTGAAACCCCTTTATAAACAAGTAGATACTCAGATAGGCAAATCCCTGACTGTATTATCCGAGGCTGAAAAACATAATCTGATCACCCATGTTGCTCAACAGGCGTACGACCTGAGAGCCAACAAAATTGACTACCTGATTCTCAATCCTGAAAAGGGGCTCATTTTAGGCCAGTGTGATGAGTTCAAGGATATTCGGCTAAAAGTGGAAGATGCGATTAAACCCGTCACAGAGCCAGTGCAACCTGTAGAACCTCAGCAGAAGCCATCCTCCCCTGCGCATGCAGCACCAGTTCGCAATATGTAATTTCACCCACACACCAGATCTGTCATTCGATAGCACCGCATGTATCATTTTTTTATGACATTTGAAAATTGCTATTGGCATTTTTTCAAAACATGTACCAAAATGAAAATGTCATTAACCTATTTTATTTTCTGACATGATCATAACGTCTCATTCACGTCTTTACGCGGTAATCCGGTATCTCGCCAGACAAGCTTGGCTATCCAGCCTCATCATTGCAATGGTCAGCTACTTCATGCTGCATCGCTATTATCTGGCAGTAGTACCATCAGATACGACGCCTGCCACGTTCTGGCAACAAACGGCCTATATGGGCCAGTACCTGGTACCTGCCTTCTTTGTCATTCAGGCAGTCGCTTTGCTCCTGCGGGCAAAGGAGCCAGCCAAGGCGGTTTCCCTGCCAATGGCGACCAGATCGCCAGACAAGGAGGCGCTGAGTAAATTATCCTGGTGGGTTTTCGAGCACATGTGTACCTCGCTTTACAACAGCCGGGGCTATCAGGTCTGTGCACCAGAAGAAACCAATACAAATGAAGGAACCACACTCAGGTTAAAAAAAGGGACAAATGTGTATCTTGCGCAAAGCAAGCACTGGAAAACCCGCCAGATTGATCTGGCTGAAGTTAACGAACTTTCAGACGCCATGACCGCAGCGGGCGCTATTGGCGGGTTTATTGTCACGCTGGGGCAATTTACGCCGCTGGCCAAAACCCTGGCCAGAAGCCGACATATCGAGCTGACGCCTGTCAGCGAAGTGTTTGGCATGGTCGGAAAGCGTGTACCAGATCCCAACCAGTCAGCCATGGTCTCTACCCCTTATATATGCCCTGCCTATATCCCGCCAATTTCTACCGAAACAAACAGCAATGCCACCCACGTGGCGGGATCATGCTGGCAATGTGGCAAGTTCTCTACCTGCAACGGTACAGAAGATGCAGCACCAGACACACGAAAACTGATGCTGGTTACTGGCCAAAAGCAACCGTGACACGCACGTTAAACCAGGCCAATTACACAATAACATTCGCTTTGTCACAGTTTCTGGTGGATGGCACAACGTGATAGCCACCAGAAACGTACTAATTCAGCTTCCTTCCAGATCAAAAAAACCAGATCGCGCAAGAAGTACATCAGCATCCTTTCATGACAATTGATAATTGTCATTGGCATTTTTTACAGTCATAAGCCAGAATGAATGTTTAAACATGCGTATCCCCTGCTTATGCCAAGAAGAAACCACGCCTTACTGGATGAGTTGCTATCTGTCGCCATCAAACTGCCCTGGCAAGTCAGCCTGCTCATCACCCTATTGAGCTACTTTATCCTGCATCACTATGCAGGTACGCTCGCAATACCTACGCCAGTGGCAACCAATGCAAAAGGGCTGCCTGATATTTCCGGCATGCTAACCCACTCGCTACTCAGCATCTTCGTTTCTATCGGACAATACCTGATCCCGGCAGTATTCGGACTTGGTGCTCTGTTGTCTCTCATACAGCGCAAAAAACAAAGCAGCCTCTCTACCCATTTAAAAGGTGCCCCAACCAAAGAGACGCTGGACAACATGTCATGGCGAGAATTTGAGCACCTCTGTGCAGCGCTCTTTCGGGAGCAAGGTTATAAGGTGGATCTGCAAGGTGGCAATCAACCCGACGGCGGGGTTGACCTAAGGCTCTCTATGGGTAAAGACCTTTATCTGGTTCAGTGTAAACACTGGAAAACCAGAAAAGTAGGTGTCGCAACCGTACGTGAGCTCTTTGGCGTGATGACTTCGCAAGGAGCCGTTGGAGGGTTTGTCGTTGCCTCAGGTGGTTTCACACAAGATGCACATGATTTTGCGGAAGGCAGATCAATCAAGCTCGTCCCGGCGGATAAGGTATTGGCTATGGCCGGCAAACCAATGCCCAAGATTGTGGTTCCGCAAATACAAGCCAACACAGATGAATCGCCAGCCTGCCCGGTCTGTAATAACAAGATGGTATTACGCACCGCCAGCAAGGGTGCCCAAGCCGGTAAACAGTTTTGGGGTTGCAGCCTGTTTCCGGGTTGCAAAGGGGTGCGAAAGCTGGGGTAACGTGTCCCGGTATCTTCCTGCATTGACCCTTACCCTTTTGTTATTACCTTCATCCTCTATCACCATGAGTACACAAAGATGAATCACGCCACTTTTAAAACCAGCCTTCTGATTTCAACCTTGTTGCTTGGCCTCTCGGGCTGCAAACTGGATAAACTGACCGCCACTGAACCCGCACACCCGTGGGTAGTTGTCGACAGATACAAAATCGACAATCTGATTAACACCGCGATCAAGAAGAACAACCCTTACCCTGCAGAAATTGGAGATGATGAAGAACTGATGCGTCAGCGTATGGAACTTCAGCGCATTCAGTCTCAGGCAGAGTCGGTGGCCAGAAGCAAATGTACGCCAGAAATCAACCGCTCAACCTCATCCACCCTGTCTCTGGATGAAAACGCGGGGCAAGCCTCCATGCAAAAATACCGTGACATGCAATTGTGCATGCAACAAGCCAACAATGATCCGCTGGTAATGCAAATGCGCGAGAAAATGATGGCGCTTAACAAATTGTCAGAAAAGAAAAGCCGCTTCGACATGGATTTGAGAACCATCTCCAAAAATGCCATGGATAAGGTCATGGAAGCATTTGCCAAAGAAAAAGGCTACAGACTCATTTTGTCCAAAAACAATGACAGCATTCTCTTTAATGCCGACATGCAGATACTGGATGTAACAGACGAACTGGCCAACTATATCGACCAGCATCCCATCCCGAAAGACCCGCAATAGCTCTGGCATGTGCGTCAGAAGCTGTAACGTGCAGAACCGAAGAAGCAGGCCCAACGGGATGGATCCACTGGCGCAAAATCGCGAGTGCATGGCGAAAGAAACAGCCCAATACCCACCAAGCACCGTCAGTCTGGCAAGCCTTTCGGTACGGTTTACTCCGGAGGCTGAGCACTCACTCGTTTCCGCAGCCTACTCGTATCTACCACACCAGCCGCTCTGGCACGCAACTGGCCACAACCGCCGTCAATGTCCTGACCGGCTGAATCACGGATTTTGGTCAACACGCCACTATCGTGCAAGTAGCGCTTCATGGCATCAATGCGCTCGCTGGACGGGCGCTGGAAGCTGTCTTCTTCCTGGCTGTTATAAGGAATCAGGTTCAGGATGCCATAGCGCCCTTTCAGCAAACGGATGATGGCATCCATTTCTTCCTGGGTATCGTTAATGCCTGCCAGTAGCGTCCATTGGTATTGAATGGGATAACCGACTTGCCGGGCATTGGCATCCCCCTGCTCTATCAAGTCGACAGGGTCTATGCGCGGTGCACGCGGCAACAACTGGGCACGCAGATCTGCACGAGTGGTATGCAGCGACAATGCCAGCGCAGGTTTAACCCGTTGCTGTGGCAGACGCTCGAACACGCGCGGGTCGCCTACGCTAGAAAACACCAGATTTTTGTGGCCGATATTGCCATCCGTCCCCAGCAGATTGATTGCATCCAGCACATTGTCCAGATTGTGAGCAGGCTCACCCATACCCATGAACACCACTTTCTTGACCGGACGAATCCGCCGGGCAAGCACGACTTGCGCAGCAATCTCCGCACTTCCCAACTGCCGCAGCAGGCCGGATTTTCCGGTCATGCAGAAGGTGCAACCAACGGCACAACCGACCTGACTGGAAACACACAAGCCATCGCGCGGCAAGAGTACGCTCTCTACCATCTGCCCATCCCCTAAGGCAACCAGCAAGCGTAGCGATCCATCCACCGCCGTATGCTGCGAATGAATGCGCGCCAAGCCCTCCACTTGCGCCACGATCGGCGGCAAGCCATGGCGTACTGACAGCGGGAAATAGTCCTCACCCTTCTGGTACCGGGTTCCAGTATCCAGTGGCAGGCCTTTGAGCCATGCCCGGTTAATGCGTCCGATATGGCAGGGACGTGCGCCGATATCAGCAAGGGATTGATGGAGTTCCTGAATACGCATATGCAACTTCTAAAGACAGTCAGAAACGTATGGTACCGCAAGCGGCTGATTTGATGAATCAGCTCGCTACACGGCCGCTTCCCATATCAATGACATTGACATTTTATGCTTATGACATTTAGAATCCGGTTCCTATTTTATATCCGGACTCACTTTTACCATGCTGACTTCAAAACACATCCTGGCAGGCATCTTTTGCCTTGCTACCACCACCATGTCCTTCGCGGAGTACACCCCGTATCAGAACCTGCCCACAGCCGACAAACTATGCGGCGGACGCAATGATCAGGCCAACTGCCTTGAGCAGCAAATAAACCGTTACCAAAGCAAAATGCAGAACACCATCAACAAGCTGAACAAGGTCGTAAAAAATAACCCGACAGCGCTCAAAGGCGTTCGCAACGGGCAAGCCAGCTGGGTGGCTTATGTGCAGGCAGATTGCTCCGCCAATGCAGAGGCATTTGGTAGCGGGTTTAATCAAGGTATCCAGTATGCATTCTGCCAACTGGATCGCAGTATCCTGCGTGCCCATGACCTGCAAGACCTGTATGACTACTTCACCCAGGATTAAGCCCCATGAGCAAACACTTTACGGAAGCACAACAAGACAAGCTCTGGGAAGACTATAAACAGGTGATGTCCCTGAATGAAGCTAACCCGCAGCAGGCCGCCCGGTTCAGCTATGCACAGAAGGCCAACAGCACTTACAGCTTTGGTATGGCACAATATGATGTTGGCGCGCATGCAGACGCTCGCAAATTTCTGAAAACACATGACTTTACCGACCACGATATCAAGGCACTCTCGCAGCATGGCGGTCTGGACAAACACCAGCTTTCAGCACTCAACCATAAACTCAGCCAGATCCCGCAGGCAGAGATGGAAACCTTTTCCAGACAGCAATTCGACAAACAGATGCATAGCCTGGAACAGTTGATTGGTAACGTAGATAAGAAAAATCCGGTGCATGCAAGCACCATCCGCCAGGACAACATGCTGGCTATGGCTCTGATCGACTATAAAAACCAATATGGCTCCTTTGGCCCCGGTTTTACCGCCTATGTGTCAGGCGAGAGTTACCACAGCAGCACCACCGGTAAAACCATCTCCGCAAGCGATACACTGGATATTGATGACATCAAGCATTTTCGCGACCATACCAAATATGGTGTTAAACATCGGGATGATAGCGACAGACGCATCCACAACATCAAGCAAGTGTTTAACGCTCAGGACCTCATCCACGCAGAGAATACCCCCCCGCACCAAGAGAAACCGCATTCAGAACCCGCGGCCAAACAGGCATCCGCTACCAGCCTGCAGCGCCATCCCACTGCACTGGCGCATGCCAGCGAGAAGACCCCGCACTTGCCGCCGGTGCCCGAAGGTCTCCAGCACCTGTACCAGCAAGTGCATGATTTGATGCACAAAGACCTGCCAACGCTGCATCCGGCAGAAAAGCACAATCTTATGATCAATATCACCCAGCAAGCGCACGACATGGGCGCCAAGAAGGTCGACTACCTGTTTACCAACCAGGAAAAAGGCCTCATCCACGGACAATGTGACGAGTTCAAGGATATTCAGATCAAAATTGCTGATGCGGTCAAACCGCCCATGACAAACAACCACCCGGATCAGGCGCACATGCACGCCCAGCCGCCATCATTACAGCAGCAACCTACCCCTCACCGGAGCCTGTAAGTCGGCTCTTCGCCCAAACCGGTTTGCCATGGTGCATGGCAAACCGGTGCTTGCCCCAAAATTCGCAGTGTAACGACAGAATTTACGCCGTCTCATCGATAAAAAACATGTAGGGGGATGAGCCAGACCGGCAGTTTTTGCCGGTTGCCGGGTAGCGGGTTGGTTATAACCAAACAACAAGCGTGTAAGGCCATCCGGAAGCGCCGTCCTGCCTTGAATGCAATCCCGTAGTGCGGTACTGGTGCAATTCTTGCTTAGATCAACAGTACCAAGAACGTCCACACACCGTCACTTAGGCAATACGGTCGGGACGAACATTCCCTCTCCCTCAGGAGACCATCATGTCGAACAACAACATCACGGATTCCGGCATCACCCGGTTCCTGCTTAATCGTCTTAACAACGAGAAGCTTTCGAGCCTCACCGCCGGGGCGGCAAGCACCAACCCACAGGTGAGCTTTGCCGCTTACATGGCCGGCATCCAGTCTCAGGTCATGGGGCAGCTCACCGGCTCGTCCTCCGCCGACAGCAGTGGCATCGATGCGATCACCGGAGCCCAAACCTCCACCACACAGACCAGCGCGACCAACTTGCTATCTATGCTCAACCACGTCAACAACGTGCATGGTCTGCTGGCACCAGGTCGCATCAAGACACTCAAAGATCCGGAATCTGGTTACCAGATGATGAGCATCATCAACCAGGCTTCTGTTCAATACAAAGCTCAGTTTGCCGAGCTGGACCAGATGAAGACCGCCATTGGCCAGTTGCAGCAGCAGGTTGCGGGCCTGAGCGGCATAACTACCAGTACCGACAACGCCACTATCAAGAGCAATCTGCAGGCATGCGTCGACCAGTACAACAACTGGGTGGACCGGTTTGGCCCAGATGTGAAGAAAGGTGGCGTACTGGCCAATGTCCAGGCGGCTGAAGTGGCACTGAACGGGCTGAACCACACATTGAAAGACCGCTTCTACGGTGCTTCCGATGGACTGCATGGGCTGAGCGATCTCGGGCTGACCATCGACCCGCAGACCGGCCACGCCAGCCTGGATACGACCAAGCTGGATGCAACGTTGACCAACAACAAGCAGGGGACCGTTGATGCGCTACAGGCATTTAGCGAACGGTTTGACAAGGTATCGGACCGGCTCACCGCCGATCATAACTTCCTGTCCAATCGAATGGATAATCTCAACCGAGCTATCCAGTACATTGATGACCACCAGACGGACCTCGCTGCCGAGTTCGGGACCGGAGACACCGCAGCTCCGACGGGCGCGCTCGCCGATGCCCTGGCCTGGTACCAGCAGCATTATGGCAAGCCGCTACCGGTGACGGATCAGACCACTTGACGTTCTACCTGCGGTTTGTTCAAATGCGCACCTCGTCGAAATAGGCAGCCCAAAAGGTTAACAACTATTCACAAATCGGGGAAAAGATGAGTCTCATTCACTGACAATGTGACGAGTTCAACGACATTTGGATCAAGATCGCAAATGTAGTAAAACCACCAATGGTATACCCCTGAGCATGTTCAATAGCCACCACAGCAATAGGTGGCCCCAGACAGGGGTTTATAAGGATGTTCACTTCCAAATCTGGTTTACTAAGCAAGGTAGCAAACCAGATTTATATTTGTAAATATTCAGCTTTAACTGAAAAACATGACACAATCACATATCAAGTATTGAGAAAAATTACAATCTATCTATCTCTCCCCCCCCCATTTAACATCTCAAGAAGTGCCATGTTTCGCTTACCATTTAAACGAGCATTTTCCTTTATACTAGCATTTAACTCATTTATATAATCTTGAATATATCTTACCGACAACTTCTTGTCGAACTCATAAGAATAAACCCCATTATTCTCCACATGCTTTGCATAAGCCAATACTGCAACAAGCATTTTAAACTTCAAAGGATTGTCAATTTTTTTATGTATATTAAGAAAATCTTTAGCAATAAAACCATCAAAAACATTATCAGGATCATCCAAATTAAATTCTTCTGAAAGCCGATCAAACCAATAAGAAATATAATACTTATAATACCTCTCAGAATCAATAGACTCCAAAAACCTCAAAACCTGATCAAACTTAGCAAACCGATCCAAACTATCAAAAGATTGATAAAACCTCATAACAAAATCTTCATTTTTTGAATGCGATATAAAAAAGGCACAAAAAAACTCTTGTATAGAAGTGTGAATAAATGTCAAATATATACCATCTTTAACCATCAAACAAAGAGCATCAACCACATCAGTTCTAAACCCTGGCAAAGTACAATTTATACCAGATATAGATTTTGCCTTATTAAATGCATCAGAAAATTTATCTAAATCCAAAGAATTAGATGCACATTCCATCGATGCATAGCAAAAGGTCTCAAATAGGGTATTTATTTCTTCAGGTGTAAGTGACGTTGCCCACTTACGGACGAACCCAGGTTTTAGACTGTCATGCATATATGAAAGAACATGCAACATTTGTCGATAAAAATCTGGGATATTGTCAGGTATCTTCTGATGACATCCATAAACATTCACAAGCAACGTCAACATTAGTGGAGTATCAACAACTGTCCTAACTTTGTTATTTGCATTAGAATTCAAAGATGATATCAACTTGTTTGCAACACCATCATCAGTACCAATTTTATTCAAAAATCCTAAATAATCTTTTGGCTCTAACTTTGCAATTTCAAAACTTGTAAAATCGGGAATCGAAGAAAGTCTTTCCAAAAGGACACCAGGCCTTGAAGTAACCAATATTGTTACCTTAGGATACTCCACAGCCAATATTGAAATATCACGTAACAACTCATGAAAAACATCCAAAGAAACTTCATCTAGCCCATCTAAAAATAACTTAACATAACCGGAAGCCATTAACTCTTTAAAAAAATCCTCATCAACAACCCTAACTCCCATAAAAGCAAGCCCTTGCTTTACCAGGGAAAATAAGCCTACCTCTTCTTTAATATCACGCAAATTCAGAAACAAAGGCATACACTTTGGATCATCAAACTCATTCAACCAAAGATATTTTATTAAAAATGATTTACCTTGTCCTGCCACACCGGTTAGAGCAATTCGCTTTCGCGATGAGTATTCCTCAAGCTCACTCACCGAGTCAATGACAAGCCTCTTCTTATTAACAATAATTTTTGCTGGATAATAAACTTCTTTTAAATTTACTTTACTTTGGCTTGATATAGTCCTAACCTTACCCGCCTCATCAATGCGTGCATTAATTTCTGGAATTTCATTAGGCAAAATTATTTTCGTAAAATCTTTAATCTTACCGCTCAAAAAATCAATCACACTTTCTATTGGCTTTTTTATTAATTGAGCTGAGATTACACTTGCAGCTTGATCAGCCATTAGGGTTTGAATATCCATCATAAATTCCCTTAAAAAAAAGGTGAGCCTCATTAGCTCACCTTTTATAACCATATCAAGATATAATGATTATTAATCCCAGTTCAACGCACCGCCAGACTGGTATTCAGTCACGCGGGTTTCAAAGAAGTTTTTCTCTTTCTTCAGGTCGATCATTTCGCTCATCCATGGGAACGGGTTGGTTTCGCCAGGGAATAGCGGTTCCAGACCAATCTGCTGCATGCGACGGTTGGCAATAAAGCGCAGGTATTCTTTGAACATGCCGGCGTTCAGACCCAACACACCGCGTGGCATGGTGTCTTCAGCGTAGGCGTATTCCAGATCTACCGCTTTGCGGAACAGGTCTTCCAGCTCGGCCTTGAAGCTGTCGGTCCACAGGTGCGGGTTTTCCAGCTTGATGGTGTTGATGAGGTCGATACCAAAGTTACAGTGCATGGATTCGTCACGCAGGATGTACTGATACTGCTCGGCAGCACCGGTCATCTTGTTCTGGCGGCCCAGTGCCAGAATCTGTACAAAGCCAACGTAGAAGAACAGGCCTTCCATGATGCAGGCAAACACGATCAGGGACTTCAGCAGTTGCTGGTCGGTCTCTGGCGTGCCGGTTTTGAATTCCGGGTTGGTCAGTGCATCGATGAACGGGATCAGGAATTCGTCTTTGTCACGGATGGATTTGATCTCGTGGTAAGCGTTGAAGACTTCGCCTTCGTCCAGGCCCAGGCTCTCTACGATGTACTGGTAGGCGTGGGTATGAATGGCTTCTTCAAAGGCCTGGCGCAGCAAGAACTGGCGGCACTCTGGTGCCGTAATCTGACGGTAGGTGCCGAGTACGATGTTGTTGGCGGCCAGACTGTCTGCCGTCACAAAGAAACCCAAGTTGCGCTTGACCAGACGGCGCTCGTCGTCTGACAGGCCGTTCGGGTCTTTCCACAGCTCGATATCGCGCTGCATGTTGACTTCTTGTGGCATCCAGTGGTTTGCACAAGTTGCCAGGTATTTTTCCCAGGCCCATTTGTATTTGAACGGCACCAGCTGGTTGACGTCTGTCTGACCATTGATGATGCGTTTGTCTACCACGTTAATGCGACTTTCGCTGGCAGCCACTACACTGCTGGCAGGGGTAGGCGCACTAGCATATACCGGTGCAGGGTCTGCGCGGTACGCTTGCGGTGCGGCGGCCTGCGGGGCTGCTGCGGGTTGGCTTTGGGGTTTAACTTCGTCGTCCCAACTTAACATGGTATGGCTCCTGGTATATGTACCCGTACGGGTTAGACCGCGTACGGGGAAATTCGATTCACGTTTTATGTGGATTAAGTGCACCGCAGTGCTGCGGTTGGGTCGCCCAGATGCTGTGAAAGGCATGCGACCGGTTTGTTGCTGTGTGATGTGTTTGGTGGATGTTTTGATCCACACGGTCTGCCGGGCTGCGCATCAGACGCACACCCAGACTACATCACGACCTTGGCCATCAGGCACGGAACCTGCCAGATAGTACTTATATCCAGCCGGCAGCTTCCCAATGTGTTGCAGCAACCACCTGAACCTTGTCATGCCTAGCATTCAGGTGATCGGTTTCCTGCTATATAAACCTTAAAACTCAACGCCTGAACCAACACCACCAGCGCTGCCACCATAATCGGGGCCGGGGTGGTGATGCAAGAGTGGCACTGCCAGTCTCGTCTGTCTGTGTTACCGGGGGTGGCGCATCATGCGGCATGCTGGCCACCCTATCCATGTCGGCAGATACTTGGGCAACAGGGTCGGTCATGTCCGCACTCGTTGCTTCAGTTTCCGTGACTACCCCGGTGTGGATATCCACATGGTTCGGGGCGGTATTTTCCAGTACCTCAGCCAGACGGGGTGGCTCGGCCTCCCCTTCTGCTTCCGGGCGATCAGTTCACTGGCAGCTTTCGCAGTCCGGATTGTCGATGCTGCAGAATTTCACATCGCTTGCCGGTTCTGCTGCAGCAGCGGCTGCGGCAGCACCCGCCAGCACGGTTGCGGTTTCTGCAGCGGCAGAAATACCACCAGAGACAGGTACCGCATTCAGTTCACCACCACGGCCTGTTGATTTCTCGGCAGAGGTTGCAGCCAGTGTACGCAGGTAATAGGTGGTCTTAATGCCTTTTACCCAGGCAAACTTGTACAGGTCATCCAGTTTCTTGCCGGACGCACCCGCGACATACAGGTTCAGCGACTGGCCCTGGTCAATCCATTTCTGGCGACGGGAAGCCGCTTCTACCAGCCAGCGTGGATCGACTTCAAACGCGGTAGCGTACAGGTCGCGCAGGTCTTGTGGTACGCGGTCGATACGGCCCAGTGAACCATCAAAATATTTCAGGTCGCTGACCATCACTTCGTCCCACAGACCGCGGGCTTTCAGATCACGCACCAGATAGTCGTTAGCCACTGTGAACTCGCCAGACAGGTTCGATTTCACGAACAGGTTCTGATAAGTCGGTTCGATAGAGGCAGATACACCAATGATGTTGGCAATAGTGGCGGTCGGCGCAATGGCCAGACAATTGGAGTTGCGCATGCCATGTTGCTGGATACGGGCACGCAGTGCGTCCCAGTCCAGGGTACGGCTGCGGTCTACGTCCAGATATTCGCCACGGGCTTCGGCCAGCAGGTCGATAGAATCGATTGGCAGAATGCCGCGATCCCACAGGCTGCCTTTGTAAGTGTGGTAACGGCCACGCTCTTCGGACAGCTCTGAAGACGCCCAGTAGGCGTGGAATGCAACGTGCTCCATAGAACGGTCAGCAAATTCAACAGCCGCTTCGCTACCGTAAGGGATGCGCAGCTCGTGCAGGCAATCCTGGAAGCCCATGATGCCCATCCCGACCGGACGGTGACGCAGGTTAGAGTTGCGTGCCTTTTTCACCGGATAGAAGTTGATGTCGATCACGTTATCCAGCATGCGCATGGCGATCTTGATGGTGCGCTTGAGCTTGTCGGTATCCAGTACCTTGCCGCCGTTGCCATCGCTCTTCAGGTGGGCGACCAGGTTCACAGAACCCAGGTTACACACGGCAATTTCGTTGTCGTTGGTGTTCAGGGTAATTTCTGTACACAGGTTGGAACTGTGCACCACACCAACATGTTGCTGCGGGCTGCGCAGGTTACATGGGTCCTTGAAGGTAATCCATGGGTGGCCTGTTTCGAACAGCATGGTCAGCATCTTGCGCCACAGGGTCAGGGCCGGGATTTTCTTGGCCACACGGATTTCGCCACGCTCTGCCTTGGCTTCATAGTTGGTATAGGCCACTTCAAAGGCTTTACCGTACAGGTCATGCAGGTCTGGCACTTCGCTTGGGCTGAACAATGTCCAGTCCGCACCTTGCATCACACGCTTCATGAACAGGTCAGGAATCCAGTTGGCGGTGTTCATGTCGTGCGTACGGCGACGGTCGTCACCGGTGTTCTTGCGCAGTTCCAGGAATTCTTCGATGTCGGCGTGCCAGGTTTCCAGATAGGCACACACAGCGCCTTTGCGCTTGCCACCCTGGTTAACGGCCACGGCGGTGTCGTTTACCACTTTCAGGAAAGGCACGACGCCTTGTGATTTGCCGTTGGTGCCCTTGATATGACTACCCAAGGCACGTACTGGTGTCCAGTCATTGCCCAGACCACCGGCGTATTTGGACAGCAGCGCGTTTTCCTTGATGCCTTCGTAAATGCCGTCCAGATCATCGGCAATCGTTGTCAGGTAGCAAGAAGACAACTGGCTGTGCAAGGTGCCAGAGTTAAACAATGTCGGGGTAGATGACATGAAGTCAAAGGTAGACAACACATTGTAGAACTCGATGGCGCGGGTTTCGCGGTCGATCTCGTTCAGTGCCAGGCCCATGGCGACACGCATGTAGAAAGCCTGCGGCATTTCGATACGGGTACCATGCACGTGCAGGAAGTAACGGTCATACAGGGTTTGCAGGCCCAGATAGCCAAACTGGTAATCGCGGTCGGCTTTTAGGGCTGCGCCCAGCTTCTGCAGGTCGAACTGTGCCAGTTTAGGGTCCAGCAAGTCTGCCTCGATACCCTTCTTGATAAAGCGAGGGAAGTAATCCACATAGCGCTCGGCCATTTCGGCCTGGCTCAGTTCTTCACCCACGATCTCACGGCGAATACTGTTCAGCAGCAGGCGGGCGGTCACGTAGTTGTAGGCCGGGTCATGCTCGATCATGGCACGCGCGGCCAGAATGGTGGACTTGCGCACTTCTTCTGCCGGTACGCCGTCGTACAGGTTTTTCAGGGTTTCGGCCAGCAGGTGCTCGACATCCACGATGTCTTCATAACCTTTGGCAGCAGACTCGAACAGTTCGCGCAGTTTTTTCAGGTCCAGCGGGCTGCTGGTACCGTCAATTTCCAGTACGTTAATGGCCAGATGCTGGTCATCAGAACCTTGTGCATGACGCTCGCGGTTACGCTCTTCGCGGTACAGCACGTAGGCACGGGCGACATCATGGTCACCAGAACGCATCAGGGCCAGTTCTACCTGGTCTTGAATGTCTTCGATATGAATTGCGCCGCCTTCTGGCTTGCGGCGGACAAACGCGTTAACCACGTTTTGGGTCAGTTGCTCTACGGTTTCACGCACGCGCGCACTGGCGGCGGCCTGACTGCCATGAACCGCGATGAAGGCTTTGGTCAACGCGACAGAGATCTTGACCGGTTCAAACGCAACGACAGAACCATTACGACGAATGGTTTTGTAATTGGCGTACGCGCCTTGATCTTGGGTATCGACACCGCGGTTGGCGGTATCTGGCAGCGCGGCTTCGGCGACAGTTTGCATGCATGGCCTCCATGTTGTGCAGGATAAAACCAGCTTGTCATCCGGCACGATTTATGCACTGTGGACAAGCTGTGGATAATTTGTGAATAACCACTACATCTAGTGTTATTCGTCAAGAACTGCACAAATTCTAGTACTACGAGACAATAACTGCAAGATTGATTTTTTCCAGAATTCAGGTATGTAGCAAGGGCGATTTATGCAAATGTTATTGAAAAATCAGCACGATAAATGCATAACTTCAAGCATGCAATGCAGCATTGCATGACTTTGCATTTACATAAAAATCAAGGTGATAGCGCATGGAGCTAAAGTAGATTTTTGGTCAAATGACATGTGTTTTTTCTGCCAAAAACCCTGATGAAATTATATTTTGAGCTTAATCTGGTTTGTTTGTGATGCAAAACACTAGATCTAGTGTTTTGTGAAATGATCAAACCGAGACGGGTTTGATCGTATTTATTGGTGGATATCGCTTCGCCCCATCCACCTGCCAGCCCCCTATCCTCACCAAAGAACATGGAATAAGGCATGAGCAAAACGGCGGCTTCTGCTAAACTCTGTTTCTTTACTCTCTTGCTTCGCAAAGCACCGCGATCCGCTCATGAAAAATACCGCGACCCTATTGATCAGCAGCCCGGACCGTAAAGGCCTGGTGGCTGCCATTGCCGATTTTCTGTACCAGCACAACGCCAACATCCTGCATGCAGACCAGCATCAGGATGCCACCGAAGGCATCTTTTTGATGCGGGTGGAGTGGGATCTGACCGACTTTAACCTGTCGCTGGACGAGTTTCCGGCTGCATTTGATGCGGCCATGGCAGATTTCAAGATGAACTGGCGACTGGAAGACGGCCGACGCCGTACCCGGATGGCGATTTTTGTGTCCAAGTTTGACCACTGTCTGGTCGACTTGCTGTATCGCCACAAGCAAGGCGAACTGCAGTGTGACATTCCACTGATCATCAGTAATCATGAAGATACCCGTGACATTGCCGATTTCTATGGCATTCCGTACCACGTGATCAGCGTCACGGCCCAAAACAAGGAGGCAGCAGAGGCAGAACAGTTCCGCCTGCTGGCCGAGTACAACATCGACCTGATCGTGCTGGCGCGTTACATGCAGGTATTGTCGCCGGAGTTCTGCAAGCGCTACCCGCAAAAAGTCATCAACATCCATCACAGTTTTCTGCCGGCATTCCATGGCGCACGTCCATACCACCGCGCCTTTGAACGCGGGGTGAAACTGATTGGCGCCACCGGCCACTATGTGACCGAGGTACTGGATGACGGCCCGATCATTGAACAAAACGTTGCCCGCATTTCTCACCGGGATTCGATTGACGACCTGCTGCAGAAGGGGCGTGATCTGGAACGGGTGGTACTGTCCAGTGCCGTGCGCTGGCATATAGATCATCGGGTACTGGTGTATAAAAACAAAACGGTGGTATTCGACTGAACGCCCTGCTTAACCGGTTGGTAGATGATGCCTGGCTGGTAATCACCGGCCGGGTTTCTGCCCCGTTCAAAATCGCTTTCCGGACCTGGGAACTGTCTGCCATTTTGTTGCTGATCGGCTGCGTGACGGCCACCCCCGGCGACTTCTTCAAGGCCGACCTGGTTACCCGGTTTGTCTTTTTTGGCGGCCAGTATCTGGCCGCTACCGCCACGTTCGCCTGGATTACGGCCCGCTTGCTGCGCCAGTCAGGCTACCCGATCCCGTTTATCCTGAATTACAGCCTGCTAACCTTGCTGGCCCTGCCAGATACACTGGTACCGGTAGTAGCTACGTTTGATGAAACCAGTGCCGTGATGGTCAGCATCGGCTGGATGATTTTTAGCCTGTTTGCCTTTTCCAGGGCCATGATGCGCCTGATCCCTGTCTCCAAGCCCCGCATGGCAGGCATCGTACTGGCCGGGCTGATGTCTAGCCAGCTGGTGAGCTATGTAGCCTATCAGTTTGCCGACAGCACCGGCTGGATGGATGTTTCCAGTTTCACGGCCAGCGAGTAAGTCTTTATTTCCCCTGCGGTTTTGCCTGTTGCCCAAAAAATGCCTATAGTGGATGAGAGAGCATGGATTGGCGATCCGGGCACTGCATCTGCAGTCGTGCGGGCTTGCCTCTGCTGCTTCTGGGTAGATTGTGCTCGCCCTTCCCTTACCCGGCCTTCATGCCGGTGAGCACACAGATTCGCTGACTTCTTACCGAGGGAATATCATGCCGGATACCTTACCCATCAATATCGACGTCGTGACTCATGACAATCTGGATGATCTGCTGCCGCTGATAGAGGGTTATCAGCAATTCTATGAGGCTGCGGATATAGACGAAGCACGCAACCGAGCATTCTTTGGACAGCTGATTGATGAGCCCTACCGAGGCATTCAGCATATTGCCTATGCCGCTGGCCAGCCGGTTGGCTTTACCACCCTGTATTTCACCTCGGCCAGCATCACGGCTGAGCAGATCTGCACCTTGTACGATGTATTCGTGTTACCGCTGTTTCGCGACCTGGGTTACGGCCAGCAACTGATGGAGCATGCTGCTGCATGGTCGCGCGCGGCAGGATATCCGGCCATGAACTGGTTCACTGCGCCAGACAACCACCGGGCACAGGCGGTCTACGACAAACTGCCCGCCACCAAAAGTAACTGGCTGGAATACGAGTGGAGGCTATGAACCTTGACCAAACCGGTTATTCTGACAGCATAAATATTCCCCTTGCATGATACAATGTGACTTCCTTCATTCTCGAAGCCACATTGTCATCATGCGCACTCTTCTGCTTGCGGCAAGCCTGCTGCCGACACTCGCGATTGCAGCCCCGGACTTTACGACCACCACCGGGTTCCAGCAAACCTGCCAACACGCTCCCCAAACTGCGCAAATGGCTAACGCCAATGCCGACAAACAAGCATTTGTCTTGTGTCGCGATGTTGCTTTGGTGCAGCAGGTTAGCGGCTGGCTCAAAACCAATATGGCCCGGCTGGACCAATCCAAGACCGGTTACAAACAGCTGGAGGAAGACTTGCACCGGGAAATCCTGCTGGTACGGGACCACTTGCGTACCACACGTGCGGTGCTGACGAAAATCAACCTGCAAAAAGGGGATGGCCTGAAAGTGACACCCGGAACCTGGCAGGTTGACCTGGATGGCGACAGCAAGATAGACGTCTGGGAAAAATACTTTTTTGCCATTCCCAAGGCCGGCACCCGTCCGTTTGAAGTGCATCCGCCGATGAACGAACCGGATTACTACGCTAACGAATACCAGCTGGATGCGAGCTTTCGCATCGACCAGAGCGATATCCTCTGGGCGCTGGCTTACCACCAGTTTGCCGAAGGCATCATCGAGCTGGTGGGGGCTTACCGGGTTAACCCGGACGAACAAAAAGACTTTGAGCGCATGGTTTATCTGGGCGACCCAAAAGGCATGACTCGCGCACATGCACTAATCACCAAAGGGTTCGAGACCTCGCTGGCGATGTCTCGCAGCGTACTGGCAGAAACGGATGACGAAGACGAATGGATTCCGAACCCGAAACAAAAGCATACTGCCTTTCCGCTGACGCTGGATGCTGAGTCCTTTAGTACATGGCAACACCTGCTGGAAGAAGTCATTCCGGCCTGGAAAGGCAAGACCTTGCTGGTGTCAGAAAAAATGGACAGCGGCATGCTGGCTGGCGTCACCGAGCTCTGCCCTGCCGGCCAGGGGCTGAATATTGCCCGGTATTTCCAGAAACCGCTGAAGTACCCGATGCAATCATTCACGGCCATGAACCGGGATGGGCGCATGCATCTGCCTGGTGGTTGCCAGACCGTAGACAAACAGCACCCCAAGTCTGGCCTGTTTGCGTATATTCGTGACTACATGAGTCGCCACGAAAATGATCCGCAAGCCCCTGGCATGCACTTCTTGCGGCATTTGTACTGGGTCAACTGACACACGGACCATCTGCCAAGCACAAACGGCCACTTCCACATGAAGTGGCCGTTTGTTTTTGTACGGGCAGGTTGTGCATGCACACACGTTTGAACACACGCATCAATAAACGGCAGAAAAGCACTGCATACTACGTTACAATATTGGCAATACACACCAGATGTACTCTGGCATGCAATTGCATGATGACTCCCGCTCCAACCTTATCCGACATGCGGTCAAACACGATATGCGTATAGCCATTTCCCAATTCAATGCCATCGTTGGCAATCTGTCACACAATACCCAGCAGATGCTGGAACAGACAATCACGGCAAAAGCCGCCGGTGCGCGCGTGGTGCTATTCCCGGAGCTTTCGGTGTGCGGCTATCCGCCGGAAGACTTGCTGCTGCGTCCATCCTTTTATCATGACTGTGATATGGCTCTGCAGCAGCTGGCCGATGCCAGCCAGGGGATCGCCATGGTCATCGGGCACCCGGTACTGGAAAACGGCAAACGCTTTAATGCCGTGACCGTACTGGATGGTGGCAACAAGATTGCCCACTACCGCAAACTCAGCCTGCCCAATAACGAAGTATTTGATGAATACCGTTATTTTACACCGGGCGGTGAACCTGCCGTCTTTGAGCTGGACGGGGTCAAACTGGGCATCAACATCTGTGAAGATGTCTGGCATCCGGAAGCCCCAAGGCGTGCCAAGGCGGCGGGTGCAGACATCTTGCTGGTCCCCAATGCAAGCCCATACCACCGCGGCAAAGAGCAGGAACGGGTACACATTGCCGAAGAACGCGTAGCAGAAACCGGGCTGGCCATGGTGTACGCCAACTGGGTGGGCGGACAGGACGAACTGGTGTTTGACGGTGGCTCTTTTGCGATGAATGCCAACGGACGTCTGGCGGCGCACCTGCCCCTGTTTGAATCTGCATTGGCGTATGTAGATTATGCCGATGGCCAGCTCAGCTCTGATACCCTGGCCGCCTGGCCGGATGAAGAGGCGGCGGTATATGCCGCGCTCGTGGTCGGCGTACGCGACTATATCCAGAAAAACCGTTTTCCGGGCGTACTGCTTGGCCTGTCTGGCGGAGTGGATTCGGCCCTGACACTGGCAATCGCTGTCGATGCACTGGGCGCCGACAAGGTACATTCCGTGATGATGCCTAGCCGCTATACGGCCGACATCAGCTTGACTGACTCCCGCGACATGGTAAGCCGCGTACATTGCAAATATTCCGAACTGGATATCTGGCCCATGTACGAGCAGTTTGTGGGCACCCTGGCCCCCGAGTTTAACGGCCTGCCACTGGATACCACCGAAGAAAACATTCAGGCACGTGTTCGAGGCACCCTGCTGATGGCCCTTTCCAACAAAACCGGCAAACTGGTGCTGACCACAGGTAACAAGTCCGAAATGACCACCGGTTATTGCACCCTGTACGGCGACATGGCAGGCGGCTTTGCCGTACTGAAAGACGTCAGCAAGATGTGGGTCTACCGGTTGTGCGAATATCGTAACCGCGTGACGATACATGGCCTGACCGATCCGATCCCGACCCGCATCATTACCCGGCCGCCGTCTGCCGAGTTGCGTCCGGACCAGAAGGATCAGGACAGCCTGCCACCTTATGACGTGCTGGATGCCATCATGGAACGCTATGTCGAGCATAACCAGAGCATTGCCGACATCATCAAGTCAGGTTATGCCGAGGCCGATGTCTTGCGTGTGGTCAAACTGCTGAAAATCAACGAGTACAAACGCCGTCAGGCCCCTGTGGGGGTACGCATTACGCCGCGCGGTTTTGGCAAAGACTGGCGCTACCCGATTACCAACGGGTACTTTGCGTAAGGCACGAGCTGGGATAATCCCTCGGCCGCTTGTTCATATACATATATATAGTTACTTTTAGACAGATTAGATCTCATATGCTCGTTCTTGGTATCGAAACCTCCTGTGATGAAACAGGCATTGCCCTCTACGACACGGACACCGGACTGCTGGCCCATCAGCTGCATAGCCAGATTGCCATGCATGCCGAATACGGCGGCGTAGTGCCGGAGCTGGCATCTCGCGACCATATCCGCCGGGTGTTGCCGCTGACAGAAGCTTGCCTGAAGGAGTCTGGCAAGCAGTTGAGTGATCTGGATGCCATTGCCTACACCGAGGGTCCGGGGTTGGCAGGGGCACTGCTGGTGGGTGCCAGCATCGCCAATGCGCTGGGGTTTGCGCTCGGCAAGCCGGTGATACCGGTGCACCATCTGGAAGGTCATCTGCTATCTCCCTTGCTGGCGACACCTGCACCGCAGTTTCCGTTTATCGCCCTGCTGGTGTCTGGTGGCCATTCACAACTGATGGCGGTACGTGGCGTGGGCCAATACGAGTTGCTGGGCGAAACGGTAGACGATGCCGCTGGTGAAGCATTTGACAAGACCGCCAAGCTGCTGGGCCTGTCTTACCCCGGTGGCCCCGCCTTATCCCGACTGGCTGAGCAAGGCTCGCCAGAGCGCTTTACCCTGCCCCGCCCGATGCTGCACTCCGGTGATCTGGATTTCAGCTTCTCCGGCCTGAAAACGGCGGTACTGACGCTGGTCAAGCAGCAGACAGTGCTGGATGACCAGACCAAGGCTGATATCGCCCGCGCCTTTCAGGATGCCATTGTCGACGTGCTGGTCAAAAAGTCATTGTCTGCATTAAAACAAACCGGCATGAAACAGCTGGTAGTAGCTGGTGGCGTAGGGGCAAACAAGCAACTACGCGAACAGCTAAACGAGGCAGCGGCCCGCCGAAAACTGCAAGTCTATTACCCGCCGCTGGCATTCTGTACCGACAATGGCGCCATGATTGCCTTTGCCGGTGCACAACGTCTGGCCAGCGCCAACCACGATTACCGGTTTGCCATCAAACCGCGCTGGGATTTATCCAGTTTGCCCGCCGCCTAAGTTACGTTTCGGCTCGTTAGCAGGCACCTTCCCGGGTGCCTGTTTTCCTGCGGTTCCGCCGCTGCAAAATACCCGTGTTTTAATCACCCAAACCGCATTTTTGCCCTGTTTTTCGGGTATCAGAACCTCGTTTTTGTGGTTTTTAAACGACAGCACGAACAGCGCCACAGCCCGCACCAAAACTAAACCAAGGACATTGTCATTGAGAATAGCCAAGGCATAAAACAGGCCAAGTTTTTGAAAAATATGGTTTTTCTGGTAAACTGGCGTTTTAGAGCACATTGATTACGCATGACATTTAAATATAAAGCCTCGCTTGCCGCACTCCTGCTAAGTGCCTCTTTTGCAGCCAGTGCCGACATCTATGCTTTTGTAGATGGTGACGGTGTAGCCCACTATAGTAATGAACAGGTCGATGATCGTTATACGCTTTTCAAGCGTGAAAACACGGTCACTTTGTCTGACAGTGAGCCACTGGCCACCCAGCAAAGACTGACCCCTGTCCCTAATTTCAAGCCAGCGGCCCCCGGTGTCGATGAACGCCGGAAAAAGTACGCCAAGCTGGTTCAGAAGATCGCCAAAGAGACCAAGGTTAGCCCGGCACTGCTGGATGGCATCATTACGGCAGAATCCGGTTACCAGCCCGATGCCGTATCACCACGCGGCGCACTGGGCATGATGCAGATGATGCCGGCCACTGCCGTGCGTTATGGCGTCAAAAACCCGATGAACCCGGAGCAAAACATCCGTGGTGGCGCCAAATACCTGCGCGACCTGCTGAAGATGTTTGACCAGAACCTGGAACTGGCGGTAGCAGCTTACAATGCCGGCGAAGGCTCCGTGATCCGTGCCGGGTATAACATTCCCAAGTTCAAGGAAACCCAGGACTACGTACCCCGCGTGATTGGCAACATGAACCGTGCACAGTTCCAGAACGTCAGTTTGCGCATCAGCCAGCGTTTGCGGGTTACCCTGCTGCCGATGGGACGCAAGCTGGTTGCCAAGGTTCGCCAGTTCTAAGCCATACCGTTTCGCTAAAACCAGTGTTCGCCCGCCATACTACGGCTGAACTTTTAGCGCTTGAAGCCATCAGACTACACTCAGGTCCAGTCTGGTGGCTTTTTACATTGACCGGCTGATACCTGCCTCGGGGGTAATTGACCGTACCGCTCCACCCGCAGAAGCATACCGTCCGTCAAAACACGGTTTATTCTGTCTGCTTTTTTATCAGTTACGTGTAAAATTGCCAGCTTACTTAACTTACCCACTGGACAGTCGCTCATGATGAACAAGATGCGCTATCTAGCCCTTGTGTTGCCACTCTGGCTAGGCACCTCATTCTCTGCCCATGCAGAAGGACCTGCCCCGCTTCCCTTTGATACCCCTGGCTATTCAGAGCCGCCTGCCACCAAGGCACCTGCTGCTGCGAAAGATGAAGCCCGCAAACCGGCCGCAGAAGCAGAAGAAGATGCTGAACCTGCCAAATGTGAAAAGGCCAAGCCCGCCAAGAAGGTCAAGGGCAAGAAAGCCAAACCCGTAAAAACCGTCTGCAAGCCGATAGCCAAGAAAGGCAAGGGCAAAGCCAGTGACGAAGCGGATAATGGCAGCAAGGCGTCCAAGAAAGGACGCAAGCAGGATCACGCGGATGCGCAGGAAGCGCCTGTCAAAGGCAAGCGAGGCAAACATGCCAAGCAAGAGAGTGAGAAGTCTGCACAAAGTGATAGCAGCACCAAAAAATCCAAAGGCAAAGTGATTGTGAAGAAGAAAGTGCGCAAGTAATACGTACATTCCTGCCACAATAAAAAAGGAGACCACGAGTCTCCTTTTTTATTGTTTGCTGGTAGCGCGATTTGTACAGCTGCTGCTACCGTCAACAGACAAAAAAATCCCCGGGGCTGTGAGCACCCGGGGATTTTTTAGGCAGTAAACCCGTGAAGGTTTATTTGGTGCCCAGTTCTTTTGCCAGATAGATCCAGGTTTCAACCACGGTATCCGGATTCAGGGATACGGTTTCGATACCTTGTTCTACCAGCCACTTGGCCAGATCAGGATGGTCTGACGGGCCCTGGCCACAAATACCGATGTATTTGTTGTGCTTGCGGCATGCGGTAATGGCCATGGACAACATGGCTTTCACGGCATCATTACGCTCGTCAAACAGGCTGGCAATCGGGCCGCCAGAATCACGGTCCAGTGCCAGTGTCAGCTGGGTCATGTCGTTAGAGCCGATAGAGAAGCCATCAAAGTATTCCAGGAACTGCTCAGCCAGAATGGCATTTGAAGGAATCTCGCACATCATGATCAGACGCAGGCCGTTCTTGCCGCGCTCCAGACCGTTTTCTTTCAGCAGCTCGACCACTTTGGCTGCTTCGCCAACGGTACGGACAAACGGGATCATGACTTCAACGTTGGTCAGGCCCATTTCATCGCGTACACGCTTGAGCGCACGACATTCCAGCTCGAAGCAGTCACGGAAATCGGTAGAAATGTAGCGGGATGCGCCACGGAAACCGATCATCGGGTTTTCTTCATGTGGCTCGTAGTTGGTACCACCGATCAGGTTGGCGTATTCGTTTGACTTGAAGTCAGACATACGCACGATCACCTTTTTAGGGGCAAATGCGGCACCAATGCTGGCGATACCTTCCACCAGTTTTTCAACGTAGAAGTCTACAGCAGAAGCGTAGCCGGCAATGCGCTCTTCTACCTGGGCTTTCAGGTCCCAAGGCAGGTTAGGATACGCCAGCAGGGCTTTCGGGTGAACACCGATCATGCGGTTGATGATGAATTCCAGACGCGCCAGACCCACACCTTCGTTAGGCAGCTGGCTGAAGTCGAATGCCAGCTCTGGGTTACCCACGTTCATCATCAGCTTGACTGGAGATTTTGGCATGCTGTCCAGCGCCAGATCGATGATCTCGATATCCAGCAGGCCGGCGTAGATGTTACCGGTGTCGCCTTCGGCACAAGACACGGTCACTTCCTGGCCTTCGGACAACAGGTCGGTTGCATCGCCACAACCTACCACGGCAGGGATACCCAGTTCACGCGCGATAATCGCGGCGTGGCAGGTACGACCACCACGGTTGGTCACAATGGCAGCAGCACGCTTCATGACCGGTTCCCAATCCGGGTCGGTCATGTCGGTTACCAGTACGTCGCCTTCCTTGACGTGATCCATCTCGGAGGCGTCCTTGATCAGGCGAACCACACCCTTGCCCACTTTCTGACCGATCGCACGGCCGGAAGCCAGCACTTCAGAGCGGTTATTCAGGCGGTAACGGCGCAGGGTTTCCACACGACCTTCCTGAGACTTCACGGTTTCAGGACGGGCTTGCAGGATGTACAGCTTGCCATCGATACCGTCTTTGCCCCACTCGATGTCCATTGGACGACCGTAGTGTTTCTCAATGATCAGGGCAAAACGGGACAGTTCGTTGACGTCTGCATCGGTGATAGAGAATTTGCTGCGATCTGCCAGAGGCACATCGACCGTACGGACAGAACGGCCGGTTTCTGCTTTGTCGGCAAATTCCATCTTGATCAGTTTGGAACCGATGTTACGGCGCAAAATGGCTGGAAGACCGGCTTCCAGGTTTGGTTTGTAGACGTAGAATTCGTCAGGGTTCACTGCGCCCTGCACCACGGTTTCGCCCAGACCATAAGAAGAGGTCAGGAAAACTGCTTTGTCAAAACCGGATTCGGTATCCAGGGTAAACATCACACCGGCAGCACCTTTGTCTGAGCGAACCATGCGCTGGATACCAGCAGACAGGGCAACGTCAGCGTGGGCAAAGCCTTTGTGCACACGGTAAGAAATGGCGCGGTCATTGTACAGGGAAGCAAACACGTGCTTGATGGCGGTCAGTACGTGCTCGATGCCGGAAATGTTCAGGAAGGTTTCTTGCTGGCCAGCAAAAGAAGCGTCTGGCAAGTCTTCTGCAGTGGCAGAAGAACGGACAGCCACGCAAATGGCAGAACCGGATTCTGCTTCCATTTTTGCATACGCTTCATGGATTTCTTTTTCCAGCGCAGCAGGCAATGGTGCATCAATCACCCATTGACGGATTTCTGCACCGACTTTGACCAGCGTCGCTACATCGTCAACATTCAGTTCATCCAGTGCCTTGTTGATACGGTCTGTCAGGCCGCTTTCTGTCAGAAACTGACGAAAAGCTTCTGCTGTGGTAGCAAAGCCACCCGGTACACGTACACCCGCACCAGCCAACTGGCTGATCATTTCACCCAGAGAAGCGTTCTTACCGCCAACACTCTCAACATCCGTCATCCGGAGGTGCTCAAACCAAACTACATTTTGCGACATCGTCGATTTCCCGTTGATTTACGTTTAAAACCGGCTATAGC
The DNA here is from genome assembly GCF_000376945.1 of Leeia oryzae DSM 17879. Taxonomy (GTDB): domain Bacteria; phylum Pseudomonadota; class Gammaproteobacteria; order Burkholderiales; family Leeiaceae; genus Leeia; species Leeia oryzae. The sequence continues at coordinate 44,843 of NZ_AQXU01000014.1, read as the reverse complement.
ACTGCCATCCGCATGCCGAAATGCGTTTCGCCATAGACAAAACACACCTCTTGCTAACAGGGGTGCTATTTAATGTCCGCATTCTACCGTGTTTCGTTTTTCAAGTGCGCCTAACAGGGCGAAAATATGTACAAAAAAATGAAAAAGTTTTTTACCTACACAAAAACAAGGTAATTTTGTGTAACTGCGGTAACATGGGCTATGTATTTGATCTCTTGATGTTTTGTTTCGATTCTTAGCCATCAAAATACTGGCTATAATCTGTGTTTCTTTTCTCCCCTTGGATGAGATCATGTCTTCCAGACGTAAAGTCTTTTTTGTTTCTGACCGCACCGGTATCACGGCCGAAGTTCTGGGCCACAGTCTTTTGACCCAGTTCGAAGGCATCGAATTCCAGCGCACCACGTTGCCGTTTATCGACAGTGTCGAAAAAGCGCAGCAGGTGGCTCAGAATCTGGCAGAAATCTGTCTGGAAAGCGACACGCGTCCGATCGTCTTCTCTACCATGGTGGATGCATCCATCCGCAACGCCTTGCGTCAGCGTAACAATGCGCTGCACATGGATTTTTTCGAGAAGTTCATCGACCCGCTGGAGCAGGAACTGGGCATGATGTCCTCGCACACCATGGGCAAGAGCCATGCGATTGATAACAACGAGGAATACAACACGCGGATTGATGCAGTGAACTTCACCATGAACAGTGATGACGGCGCATCCACCAAGTTCTACGAAGATGCCGACGTGATTCTGGTGGGTGTCTCCCGCTCTGGCAAAACGCCTACTTGCCTGTATCTGGCACTGCATTACGGCATCAAGGCGGCCAATTATCCGCTGGTACCGGAAGACTTCGACAGCCAGAAACTGCCAACCCGTCTGCAGCCATTCCGTAACAAGCTGTTCGGGCTGACCATTCATCCAGACCGCTTGCAGCAGATCCGTCGCGAACGCAAACCGGACAGCAAGTATGCGTCCCTCGACAATTGCCGTTTTGAACTGGCGGAGGCCGAGTCACTGATGCGCCGCGAGCGGATTCCGTATCTGGATACCACGCACAAATCGGTGGAAGAACTGGCGAGTACCATTGTGCACTCTGCCGGTCTGGCAAGACGGCTGTTCTGACCCCGTTTGCCGCATCCACCCCATAAAAAAACCACGCCAGCCAATGCTGTGCGTGGGTTTTTTATGGGTCAACCACCGGAATGGTGCTTCTGTCACGTGTCACGGCACCTAGACCTCGGGACGCTTCCAGGGCTTTAGCAGGGCATGGATCGGCTCCGGTTTATGCAGCAGGAACCCTTGTGCATAGTCGACACCGATTTCCTTGAGGCGGGACAGCGTGGCGGCCTTGTCGACAAACTCGGCCACCGTTTTGACCCCGATGGTGCTGGCAACTTGCACAAAGCAGTGCACGGTCACGTCATCCAGTGCGTCGTTTTCCAGATTGCGGATGAACTGGCCGTCGATTTTCAGGTAATCAATGGTCAGCATCTTCAGATAACCGAACGAGGATGCGCCGGCACCGAAATCATCCAGCGCGATGCGAACGTTCAGCGAACGGGCATGCTTGATGAAATGGGCGGCATCGGCCAGATTGGTGATGGCAGCGGTTTCGGTAATCTCGAAACACAACCGTTTGCATAAATCCGGGCCGGCCTCGTGCAGCATTTCATTGGCGAGATGGTGAAACGCCCGGTCACCGACCGACTGGCCAGACAAGTTGACCGATATCATGTCGATGCTGTCGAGATGCTTGACCGAACGCAGCCACGCCAGAGCATGGGCCAATACCCAGCGGTCTATCCGCGAGGTCAGGTGAAAACGCTCTGCAGCCGGAAAAAACGCCCCTGGCAAAATCAGTTTGCCATCCGTATCCACCAGCCTCAGCAGTACCTCGGCATGGATGCCTTGAGACTCGCAGTGCAGCGGTTCGATGCGTTGTGCCATCAACACAAAGCGGTCTTCATCCAGCGCCTGCTCGATGCGGGTTGCCCATTGCATTTCTCCATGACGGGATTGCAGTTGCTGGTCAGAATCAAACCAGACGTGAACCCGGTTGCGACCGGCTTCCTTGGCGGCATAGCACGAGGTGTCTGCCGCTTGCAGCAGCGTGGCAATGGATAGCCAGCGGTCGTCGATCGGGACAAGCCCGATGCTGGTGCCGATGCGGAAGCGATGCTGGTCATGGATGAAGCGGAATTTCTCCATCCGGTCGCAGATCTGCTGTGCGACCCGCTGGGCCTGCTCGGCCGGGCAGTATTCCAGAATGACAGCAAATTCGTCACCGCCCAGGCGCGCCAGAATGTCGCGCGAGCGGATGGTATCTTCCAGCAGTTTGCTGACCTGCTGCAGCAACAGGTCACCAACCGCATGCCCGCAGGCATCGTTGACCAGTTTGAACTGATCCAGATCGATATACATCAGCGCGTGTTCGCTGTGCTCTTCTTGCGCTCTGGACAAGAACTGCTGCAGGGTGGATTCGAATTCGGTGCGGTTGATCAGTCCCGTCAGCGGGTCATGGGTGGCGCGGAAAGTCATTTCGCTGGACAGGCGACGTTGTTCGGTCACGTCCCGGAACACCAGCACCACGCCCAGCAAGTCGCCCGACTCGGTGCGAATCGGGGAAGCGGAATCCTCGATGCCGAATTCGGCGCCGAACCGTGAAATCAGCATGGCATGGTGATGACTGCTGCCAACCTGCTGCCCCTGTGCCAGGCAGATGGCGACCGGGTTGGCGATAGGCTGCCGGGTTTTTTCATTGGCAATCTTGAACACATGGTCCAGCGGCTGGCCTTCGGCCTCCTGGTTGCTCCAGCCGGTGAGCTGCTCGGCCACCGGGTTGAGCCAGCGGATATTCTGGTGCACATCGGTGGTGATGACCGCATCGGCAATGGATTGCAAGGTCACACGCAATAATTCGTGCTGGGTAGCAAGTTCTGACGCCAGCTGCCGCAGATCCGTCACGTCCCAGTTGGCACCGATCAGGCGGACGATGTTCCCCTCTGCATCCCGGTACGAGCGCGCCCGGGTACGTATATGGTGCAGGCTGCCATCCGGCCAGATCACCCGGAATTCGCTGTCCAGATCCCGGCCCTCGGCGATGGCATCGAATTTTTCTTTTTCGATCTTGGGCAGGTCGTCAGGATGCAGCCGTTGGCGCCAGTGGTCATCCGCAGACATGCCGGGCTGTTCTGTCACGCCAAACAGGCGGTATACCCAGTGGTCCCAAATAACCGATTCGGTGGCGAGGTCGAACTCCCAGATGCCGATCTGGCCGCTATCGGTCGCCAGCCGGATACGGTCTCGGGCTTCTTCGATATCCTGCCGCTGCATGACGCGATCGGTGACGTCCTGAAAGGCCCCCACGACCCGCGTCCGCTTGTCTTCATCGTATTCGACTGAACCCACCACCCGTGCCCACATCGGTTTACCGTTAATCGGCAACATGGGGAGTTCCAGATCCCAGCCTTCGCCGGTCATCAGGCTGTTTTCCAGTGCCTGGCGAAACACGGGGCGCGCTTTGGGCTCGAAGAAATCGATGGCTTCGTCCAGAATCGGCTGGTAACCGGGTTCTACCCCGTGCAAACGGCAGGTTTCATCAGACCAGATCAGCTCGTAACTCTGCGCGTCAAACTCCCAGCCGCCGACGCTGGCCAGACGGCCAGTCCGATCGAGGAAGGTCTGGCTCTTGCGCAGCGCGTCTTCCTGATGCCGTCTGTCCGTGATGTTTTGCTGGATGCCATACATCCACTCGGGACGACCATCCGGCGTCCAGGACATGACCTGTCCCTGGTCCAGTACCCAGATCCAACGACCTTCTTTGTGATGAATCCTAAACTCGCATTGATAAGTATCTGTCTTGCCGGCGAGGTGTTTTTCGATTTCTGTGATGACATGCGGCATGTCATCCGGATGAATCAGGTCATCCCAGGCGCGAGAGGACATCGCCAGCACTTCGTCCAGCGTCATACCCAGCATGTGGGCCCATTGCGCATTGAACCGGGTTTCGCCGGTCTGGGGGTTCCACTCCCAGGTGCCTGCGCGCGCACTGTCCAGCGCATAGGTCAGGCGCTGGCGCTCTTGCTCCAGTGCCTGTTCGGCTTGCTGCCGCTCTGCCAGCAGCTGCTCTTGCTCCCGCATGGCACGGCGGCCTTCCAGCAAGCTGGCCGCCACGGTCGCCAGATGGCGCAGCAGGTCTTTTTGCTGATCGGTCAGGTGACCAGGTTTCTGGTCGATGATGCACAGGGTGCCGACTGCAGCACCGTTGCTCAAACGGATGGGCGCACCTGCATAAAAGCGGATGAACGGGCTTTGGGTCACCAGCGGATTATTGGCAAACAGCGGGTTCTGCAAGGCATCCTGCACTTCGTAAATGTCTTGCTGCCCGATGGCATGGGTACAAAAAGAAATGTCTCTTGGCGTTTCGGTCACGCCTTCCAGGCCTTTGTTGGCCTTGAACCATTGACGGTCTGCATCGATGAGGCTGACCAGAGAAACAGGGGTGCCGCAAATCGTGGCTGCGGTTTGTACCAGGGCATCAAATGCCGCTTCGGGCATTGTATCCAGTACGTGCAGGTTACGGAGAGCCTCCAGGCGGATAAACTCGTCCTGCGGCATCGGGGTTGGGTGCATCGGACATCCCGAACTGAGAATTGATTTGATTTCAGTATAGGGAAAGCATTTGAGCAGCACAAGTAAGGTTTGGCAAGGAATGGCGCCGACTCTACGGCCTCTTGCCTCGCTTGCGACTGTTTTCGGCCAGTGCTGTCACATTCGGGCTTGAGGTGATGACTGGACATTCAGTTTCTGCCCATGTAAAAAACCCGGGTAGCATATCTGCTACCCGGGTTTGTCTGCGTATCGTGGGCGCATTCACCATGCGGATGATTATTTTGGCTGGTAAATCTGGTCAAAACTGCCACCATCGGCAAAGTGAGCCTTGGTCGCTTTTGGCCAGTCACCAAAGAATTCACCCAAGGTAAACAGTTTCACCTTCGGGAACTGCTTGGCATATTTGGCCACGGCGGCAGCATCACGCGGGCGGTAGTAGTTTTGACCGATCAGGTCTTGCCCTTGCGGGGTGTACAGGAACTTCAGATATGCTTCGGCTTGCTTGCGGGTGCCGTGCTTGTCCACGTTTTTGTCGACCACTGCCACCGGTGGTTCTGCCAGAATGCTCTCGCTCGGGGCGACAATCTCGAACTTGCCCGGCTCCAGCTCTTTCAGTGACAGCAGGGCTTCGTTCTCCCAGGCAATCAGCACGTCACCCACGCCTTTTTCCACAAACGTGGTGGTGGCACCGCGAGCGCCAGAATCCAGCACCGGCACGTGCTTGAACAATTCAGTTACGAATGCCTTGGCTTTGGCCTGATCACCCTTGTTCTGTTGCAATGCCCAGCCCCAGGCGGCCAGATAGTTCCAGCGGGCGCCGCCCGAGGTTTTCGGGTTCGGGGTAATTACCTGTACGCCCGGCTTGATCAGGTCGCCCCAGTCCTTGATGCCTTTCGGGTTGCCTTTTTTCACCAGAAACACGATGGTGGAGTAGTAAGGGGTACTGTTGTTTGGCAAACGGCTTTGCCAGTTGGCGGGCAGCAAGTTGCCTTTGTCGGCAATTTCATTGATGTCTTGCGCCAGTGCCAGTGTGACCACGTCGGCCTCCAGACCATCAATCACCGAACGGGCCTGTTTGCCGGAGCCACCATGCGAGGCCTTGAGGGTGATGGTTTCGCCGGTGTCTTTTTTCCATTTGTCAGCAAATGCCTTGTTGACGTCCTGATACAGCTCGCGGGTCGGATCGTAGGAAACATTCAGCAGCGACACATCGGCAAACGCCGGGGTAATCAGGGCAGACAGCGTCAGGGCAATCAGAGACTTCTTGAACATGAGTACGGCTCCTTGATGGGTTTGGTTTGTTTAATTCAGTCAGTGGTTAAATTCAGTGAGGCCAGTGTACCCATCCGCAAATAAAAACAAAAAGAATATAAAATAATTTTTATAGATCAAAATAGAATATATTGGTCAATAAAAAACCCCACACCAGTTGCCTGTGTGTGGGGTGAATGAGGCGCTTGCAGACGGATCAGAACGGCTTGTCTCCCAGAATGGTGGCCCGATGCATGATGCGCCGATGCGGCAGGTAGTCGTCCACCGCAATGTGCTGGGTAATCCGGTTATCCCAGAACACGACATCATTCGGCTGCCAGCGCCAGCGGACAGTAAAGTTGGCCTTTGCAACGTGCTGGTAGAGGAACTGCAAGATGGCACGACTTTCTGCTTCGGGCAGCCCTACGATACGACGTGTGAAATCTTCATTCACGAAGATAGCCTTCTTGCCGCTGACCGGATGCGTGCGCACCACCGGATGTATCACGGGCGGGTTGGCCGCCTTGGCTTTGTCCCATTGCTCACGCTGCCGGGGCGTAATGGCATAACGGTCTTCCGGAAACGAATGGGTAAAATCGTGCACGGCCGTCAACGGGGCAATCAGCTGCTTGAAGGACTCTGACAAGGCATCGTATGCCGCGGTTGCACTGGCCCATACGGTATCGCCACCAAGGGGTGGCAACTGCTTGGCAGCCAGTATCGCCCCCAGTGGCGGTGTCTCGATACAAGACACATCGGAGTGCCAGTGAATGGCATCCGGCGGGTTATCGCCATGGGTATCCAGAATCATGATTTCTGGCTCGTCCGGTACTTGCGGGTAGATTGGATGAATATGCAGCTTGCCGAAGCTGGCGGCAAAATCGCGCTGCTGCCGGTCGGTGATGGGCTGATTACGGAAAAACAGCACCTGATGTTCGACCAGCAGCCGGGCAATGTCCTGCTTCAGGGATTCGGTTAACGGCGCCGCCAGGCTCAAGCCGCTGACCTCGGCCCCCAGTGCGGGGGTCAGTCTTGTCACGTGTAATTCACTCATGATGTTTTCCTGTGAATGATGCGGATAAAAATGGCCTCATAACTCGTTTTGCCAGGGGGTTAGTCGGGCCTGGAGGGTGCGCAAGCCGAGCTCCAGCACCAGCGCGATGGAGGCAATGACCAGAATGCCGGCTATCACCACATCGGTGACCAAAAACTTGGACGCCGCATGCACCATGAACCCCAGTCCCTCGGTGGCGGCGATCAGCTCTGCCGCCACCAGGGTGGACCAGCCCGCCCCCAGTGCGATGCGCAGCCCGGTGAGCACGTCCGGCAAGGCACTGGGCAACACCACATGCCGCAGCAATTGCCAGCGGGATGCGCCCAGAGACAAGGCGGCCTGACGGCGGGTGTCCGACACGCGCCCGACGCCGCTGGCAGTGGCAATGGCAAGCGGGGCAAAAATCGCAAAGTAGATCAGCAACACTTTGGAGAGTTCGCCAATGCCAAACCAGATCACCATCAGGGGTAGGTAGGCCAATGGCGGGATGGGCCGGTAAAATTCGATCAGCGGGTCCAGGATGCCGCGCCCTACCCGGCTCAGCCCCATGAACAACCCGGCGGGCACCGCTGTCACCAGCGCCAGGCCCAAGGCAGCGCCAATCCGGAACAGGCTGGCTTGCAGATGCGCCCATAGCGTGACATCCATAAACCCGTTGCGGGCCAGGTCGCCTAGCCGCTTGAACACGGCCCAAGGCGAGGGCAACAGGATGTCCGGGATCACCCCGAACACCGTCACCAGCCACCAGGCCGCCAGCACGGTTAGCAGGGTCAGGCTGCTGACCACAGCCTTGATGCTCAGGAATGCCTGCAACCGGGCCAGTAACGATCGCTCGTCGGAAACCTGCGGAACGTGCGGGTTCTCATAAAGAGACGGGTCTTCCAGCAGAATGCTCATGCGTACTCCGTTTGTTGAATGATGTCATCCAGCACCTGGCTTTTGGCAATGGCAAAGGCCGGGTCCTGCTTGATGCTGCGGGCACTCTCGCCATTGGCGTAGCGCCGCGCAAAGTCATACTCGTGCCGGGCGACAATCCGCCCCGGCCGGGGCGAGAAAATCAGCAGCTCCGTCGACATCAGCACTGCTTCTTCGATACTGTGGGTAATCAGGAAAATGCCCTTGCCGGTATCCCGCCAGACATCCAGCACCAGCGTCTGCATCTGCTCCCGGGTCAAAGCATCCAGCGCCCCCAGGGGTTCATCCATCAGCAGCCAGGACGGATTGGCCGCCAGCGCCCTGGCCAGTCCTACCCGCTGACGCATACCGCCGGAAATCTCGCTGATTCGGTGTTGCTCGAACCCCGCCAGCCCGACCTGAGCCAGCACCGTACGCGCCCGGGCTTGCTTCTCTGCCTTCGATATCCCCTGCAGCGTCAGGCCAAAGGCCACGTTATCCAGCACCGACAGCCACGGAAACAGGGCATCGTCCTGAAACACCACGCCTCGGTCTGCACCCGGCCCGCTCACTACCTGACCGTCTACGGCGATTCGGCCTGCAGAGGGGAACTGGAAGCCAGCCAGCAACGACAGCAAAGTACTCTTGCCGCAGCCAGAGGCGCCCAGCGCCACCACAAAATCGCCCTGCCGGATACTGACCGAGACATTTTCCAGTGCATGGACAGTGCCTCTGGGCGAGGGATAGGTTTTATGAACCTGATGGGCTATCAAGGTAGAAGACATGGCATTCCTGACACTCAGCGACGCGGGGCGTCAGACAAGGTGCGCCAAGTGTGGCCACCTTGTCTGACGGGCGAATGGTTTGACAGATGACGTTACTTCAGGCTGGCCGCCTTGCGAACAAACTGGGCATCGACCGCCTCGGTGTACGATGGCAAGGTCTGATCGATTTTCTTCTGCTCTTTCAGGAAGGCCGCCGTCGCGGTAATCGCCTTGACAGACCCGCCGCCCAGAATGGCCGCAGACAACTGTTCACTGGCAACCGGATACTTGTTACCGGCCAGCAGCGCCGGGATATCCTCTGGCGTAGCGCCGCTCAGGTCAGAGATTTTCTTGACGATGTCGGAGTTTGCCGTCCATTTGCTGGCGTTTTTGCGGTACTCCGCATTCACATCCAGCGTAACTTTGGCAAATTTGGTCACAAAATCCGGATGTGATGCAGCAAAGTCCTTGCGCACCACCCAGCTATCAAAGGTTGGCGAGCCCCATTTGCCGACTTCCGCCGAATCTGTCAGCACCTTGCCGCTTTGCTTGATCTTGCCCAGCGCCGGGTCCCAGGTGTAGGCCGCATCAATATCGCCACGTTGCCAGGCCGCAAAGATTTCTGGCGGGGCCAGATTGACGATCTTGGTTTTGGTCGGGTCCACCTTCCAGTGTTTCAGCGCAGACAGCAGGCTGTAGTGGGCGGTCGATACAAACGGCGTGGCAATGGTTTTACCGGCAAAATCCTGCGGTTTGCTGATACCGGCACCATTGCGAACCACCAGCGCCTCGGAGCCACCGGTAAGCGCATTCACCACAAAGGCCTTGATCGGCAAACCACGGCTGGTCGATGCCGCCAGCGGGCTGGAACCAATATTGCCGATCTGCACATCGCCAGAGGCAATGGCAGTCACAATATCTGCACCGCTGTCAAAACGCTTCCAGTTGATCTTCCAGCCGGTGGCTTTTTCGTAGCGCCCTTCAATCTGGGCCAGTTTGGCCGGATCAGCCCCATACTGATAAGCGACAGTGACTTCTTCTGCGGCGGCGGAGGTGAGCCAGGTAGCTCCGGTGAGTGCGATGGCAATGGTCAACCAGCGTTTGTGGGCAGGCTTTTTCATGAGGTTTCTCCCTGATGGATTCATTAAAACAAATCGGTTTATCGTGAACACAGGGATATATTAAATATCGTTTTTTATTTCTAAAAATTATATTTAATCATTATTAAATGCAGAATTGATCTAAAGAGGCCGCCAGTTGTTTCTGCGGATGAAAAACCCGCCAATCCGGGCGAGAAAAACATAATTCGGGGTATTTTGGTGCAAAAAAGGGAGGAGATACCTGCATAGGAGCACTGCGGCGCACTAAGCAAAGAAGCAAGTATTCTAAGATGACCGGCCAGCAAGGCCGGTCAGACCGGGGAGGCGTCTCCCTCCCCATCGGCGTGGATCATGATTTAACGCCGTAACGCCTGGATTTCGATGACCGACGCATGCAAGCGCACCGCCAGCGCGTGTGCCATGTGATACAGCAGGGCATGTGCCAGATCCGGATAAAGGGCACTCAACTGGTCGAACTGTTCCTTGGTCAGCACGTAGACTTCTGTCTCCACCGCTGCGGTCGCATCCATCAGGTACACGCCGCCTTCCAGAAAGCCCATTTCGCCAATCATTTCTCCGGCGCCGCAGGTTGCCAGATGGTAGCTGCCCTTCTTGCGGATGGGCGCCTTTAGCTTCACCAGCCCCTTGCGGATCAAAAACAGGGCATTCCCCTCCCCGCCGGCCTTGTAGATCCGTTTGCCTTCCTTGACCAGCCGCAACTCTGCCACCGCCGTCAGCGCAGCCATTGCTTCCTCAGTACAGCTGGCAAACATCGGCATGGCCCGCAGTTCGAACGTGGCATTCTCCATGGCGGGTGGTACATTTGCCTCTGCCAGCTGACGGGACTCTACCCACTCCAGCGCGTCGTCCAGCTGATTAAACGCAATTGCTTTGCTGGTAAACCCGACCAGACCCGTCGCCTTCAGAAAGCGCTTCATTTTCAGCCCGCTGGGCAAGCCCTTGGGAATATCGCAAAACACAAGATGGGCATTGTTGGCGTCTAGCTGATCCTTGATTTTTTCCAGCACGTGGGTCGCCGTGACATCCAGCGATTGCACGCGCCGCATGCTGAGAATCACGAATTTTCGGTGAGGAATTTCCGGCTCCAGCGCCGCCTGCAACTGGCTGGCCGTCCCGAAGAACAGACTGCCCTGCAGCTCGAAAACCACGACGCCTTTGCCCTCTGGGTCGATTCCTTCGGCTGCCGACACCCTTGCCGTGCGTTTGGAAAAAATCTCGCTGCCTTCAATCCGGCTGCGGATCACCGAGCTACGCGTCTGCTCCCGGATAAACAGCATGATGGCCAAGGCCACGCCAACACCAGCAGCGGCCACCAGATTCACAAACACCGACACCATGATGACCGAAAAGATCACCACAAAGTCCAGACGGGTTGCAGGCGTAAAAAAGAAAGCCAGGCTGTGGCGGTCGATCATGCGCACGCCGATCACCATCAGAATGCCCGCCAGCGCCGGGATAGGCACCCAGGCAATCAGTGGGGCCAGCATCAGCAATACCAGCAAAGAAGCAATGCCGGTCAGCCAGGTGGATAACCAGGTAGAGCCGCCACTGGAGATATTGACCAGCGAAGCCCCCATGGTGCCAGAACCGGAAATCCCGCCCACCAAAGCTGATAGCAGATTCCCCACCCCCTGCCCGATCAGCTCCCGGTCCGGATCTTGATGCTTGTTGGTCAGCGTCTCGACCACCAGTCCGGTTTTCAGGGTGTCGATCGACAACAGCGCAGCCAGTGTCAGGGCGGGTGCCAGTACCTGGGCAATTTCCTGCATGCCGATCCCGCGTAACACCATCCAGTGTTCATGGATAATCTCGGACATGGGCACATTGCCGCTGCTGATCACCCCGACCAGCAGCGGGTTATCCGTGGTACGCCAGTCGGCCTGCCCCAACAGCCCCAGCAGGACATAGCCTGCCACCCCGGCGACCAGCGCCAGAATGGATGCCGGGATGATGCGGATGAAACGGGGCGCCCAATACATCACCGCAATTACCAGTACCCCGATAACGATGCTCTGCCAGTGCCAGAGGGCCGGCGTGAGCAGGACATCCAGCAAATGGGCAGATGACGGCACGCCCAGAAACCTGGGAATCTGGCCACTGATGATGATGATGCCCACCCCGCTCAGATAACCGCTCACCACCGGATAAGGGATATAACGGATCAGACGGCCAATACCGGAGAAACCGAAGCCGATCTGCAAAATGCCGGCCAGAAGGCCAATCAGGGCCAACTGGATCAGGATGGTCGAGGTTGCATTCCCCTGTTGGGTCAGCGTAACCGCCAGTGCCGTCAGCACGGCAGCAGCGGGCGCACTGGGCGCGGTGACAATCAGGGAGCGACCACCAAACAGGGGTGCGGCAATCCCCAGGACGATGGCCCCCAGAATCCCGGCCAGCGCACCGTCGGCCGCCAGAGCACCGCCCAGCGCAGAAAAAATGGCCACGCCAAAGGCAATGGCAGACGGAAGCGCAACCAGCATGGCGGCCACGCCACCCCACACATCGCCTGGCAAGGTGTTGCGGTTGGGCAAAATGCCTTCGTTACTCATCCTCTTTTGGCTTTCTGTCTCTGAACGGACATGATGATGCTAGCTTGATAAGCCCGCCCTGACGGGCGATTACCACGGCATGAACTTACGGGTCATTTATTAACTTATATGTCCCGCCAGCGGGTTACGCAAGCGCTTTTGAATGTTTGCTGCGGCTAAACCGGGGCCAACAGGCCCCGCGTCGTCAAAACTGCTCGGCGTTGGCTTTTAACTGATCCGGCGCAAAACGGTAAATGGTCATTTCATCGACCGAGTACGCGCCCAGGCCACGATAGAATTTGATGGTAGGTTCGTTCCAGTCCAGACAACCCCACTCCAGCCGCTGGCAACCACGGTCCAGCGCCAGCCGGGACATGAAAGCCATCATGATCTTGCCCAGCCCTTTAAAGCGCATGGTGTCATCTACCAGAAACCCGTCGATGTAGATACCGGACTGGCCGATAAACGCAGAAGAAGTCTGGCAGAAATACACAAAGCCGACCATATCGCCATCGTACATCCCGAAAACGGCTTCGCCCCGCTTGTCCGTCAACAGCTTGCGGATGCCTTCTTCCGTGGCGATGATTTTATCCGCCATTTTCTGATAAGTACCCAGTTTCTTCATGAACGCCACGACCATACCGGCATCGTCTGGCGTGGCAAACCGCAAGGTAAAACGGGGGTCTTTGGTCTTGATGATATCCATAGCGATACTTCACCTGCGCAGGGTTGATGGGGGGACTTTACCTTAGAGGTCCCCTTAGCCCCTGTCAACATCGTGACGCAATCGTGTACGGATTTAAGTGGCAAACTGCCGGTTGACCCATGGGCCTTGCAGCCCGATGACAGAAGGGATGCCATTCATTGCGGGCAGCGGCGACTGGCGAACGTCTTTCAGAATCACGGGCACTGCAGTCACAACCTCGCCCGGCGATAGCACTTGTCGCATGGCAAGCCCGACAGGCAACTTCAGCAGATCCGGCTTCACATCGGCCGTCAGGATACCCTCCAGGCTGCGTTCGTCCAGACTGGAGGCCACCCGGAAGCCATGCCGGCGGTAATTGCTGATGACAGACGCAGACAAGGCCGGCTTGGCGGCCACACTGGCAGGCAGTTCAATCACGATATCCGCAGGCGACAAATCCAGATACCCCAGCAAGGTTTCAAACACCTCGCCATGCCCCTCTTTAACAATCACCGGCAAGCGCGGGTGTACATTCAGATACAGTGGCAAATGCCGGTAGGCACTCACTGCATGGTTCAGCGTATGAATGATCCGGCTCAGACGGTCCAGCCTGGCCAACGCTTCATCCGAGCTGGCCAGCGAAAACAGACTGGCCGCCGGCAGGCCAAGCCCGGTGATCAGGCGGCTATCCAGCCGCGCCTCTACCCCGATCAGCGAATCCCCCTGACTAGACTGGATCGGTTCAAACCGGCTGCCGATAATGCATTTGAAAAAGCGCCCAACCACCTGGCCGCGCTCATCCAGCGCCAGCGGCTGTTCGGCAAAATAACGGTTATGCACCGTATCAATATACGTTTGTAACAGTCTTGCATCATTCATGTGCGCATCTCTGGATACCCGGACAGACCACCATCGGGCGGCAACGATGCGAAATAGTCTAGCACTGGCACCTTGTATTTCTAATGAATGATTGGTTATGTTTTTATAGCCGGCATGCCCGTATGATTGATACGCAAGCATGCGGCAAACCGGCTTTTTGCATCCTCAAACCGGTTCAGCAAATGTTCAGTTGACTGCGCCTATGATGATCTCCAACGACACACACATTGTGGTCACCCGACAGGAGAAACATCATGCGTAACTACATTCTTTCTTTGATGGCTTTGGCAAGTGTTGCTCAACTGCATGCAGAAGGCTACACCGACTATGCCCGTGTCAAAAGCTCAGAACCCCAGTACGAACGGGTCAGCACCGACCGCCAGGTATGCTGGAATGAAACCGTGAATGTACGTGATGACCGTAACTATAGCGGCAACAACACCGCCGGCATGATTCTGGGTGGTGCCACGGGTGCCATCGTCGGTCACCAGTTTGGTGGTGGCCGCGGCCGGGATGCCATGACCGCCATCGGTGCCGTCACCGGTGCCATGATCGGTAACAAATGGGGCCAGAACGACAACAACCGGAACGATAACTACCGTACCGAAGAAGTCCGTCGCTGCCGTAACGAGCCAGAGTGGACCCAGCGCATTACCGGCTACAAGGTCACTTACGAATACGCAGGCCGCCGCTACACCACCATCATGCCAAACGACCCAGGTCGTGACATGAAAGTGAATGTCGCCGTCAGCCCCGTGTTTTAAGGACAGGCGATCATCGGCACGCTACAATACGCACATTGCATTAATCCGTTAGCAACAAAGGAAGCATCATGAGACATTCTGCCCTGCTGTGCCTTGCACTTTTGCTGCCCGTGCTAGCCTGGGCAGATGTCAGCCGCGATGACGCCGCCCGGATGGCACAACAGCAAACCGGTGGCGGCCGCGTATTGTCTGTCGATGATAAAAGCGGCGGCTACCGGGTCAAGGTACTCAAAAACAGCGGTGAGATCGTGATTCTCTGGATCGCGAATGATACCGCCCCCACCCCGCGCGGCGAGCCGGACCAGAACGGTCGTGGTAATCCGCACGGCAAAAAATTCCGCCCACCTCAGGATGGTTTCTGATGCGCATACTGGTGATCGAAGACGAACCCATCCTGAACGCCCGTCTGCGTGACTGGCTGACCAAAGAAGGCTACCGTGTCGAAGGCGCACAAGACGGGGAAAACGGCCTGTATCTGGCTCAAGAATCCCAGTTTGACGCCGCCATTATCGACCTGGGCCTGCCCAAGCTGCCGGGGATAGAGGTCATCAAGAACTTGCGTAACCAGGGCAAAACCCTGCCGATACTGGTTCTCACTGCTCGCGACCGCTGGCAGGACAAGGTCGAAGGTCTGGAAGCCGGTGCCGACGACTACCTGACCAAACCGTTTGAACCACCCGAGTTGCTGGCGCGTGTCAAAGCCCTGCTGCGTCGCGCAGGGGGTGCCGCCAAAATGGACATGCAGTTCGGCCCGCTGATGCTGGACCTGAACGGCCAGAAAGCCTTGCTGAACCAGCAAGAGCTGGAACTCACCGCCTTTGAGTACCGCCTGCTGGAATATCTGGTCCGCCATCGGGACCGGGTGGTCACCAAGCTCGAACTCAACAACTACCTCTACCCGGTTAACGATGACCCGGACAGTAACGTAGTCGAGGTGCTAATGGGCCGTTTGCGCAAAAAGGTAGACCCGGATGGCAGTTTGCAACCGATAGAAACCCTGCGTGGCCGCGGCTACCGTTTTGTACTGACGCATGCATAAACTCTGGCAGCACTTGCGCCTGTCCGCGCCCTCCATCCGGTGGCGCATGATGCTGGCCAGCCTGCTGTTGCTGCTCGCCTTTACCCTGCTCACCGCCGCCGCCCTGGAAAAAGCCTTCCGCAGCCATGCCGAAGCCACCCGGCAAGAACGTCTGCAAGCTGTCGCCTATCTGCTGATGGCGGCGACTGAGCTGGACAGTAATGGCAAAATCCAGCTCCCCGACCAACTGACTGAATCCAGCCTGATGCTGCCCGGGTCCGGCCTGTACGCCCAGATCATCAGCGCCCGCAGCCTGTGGCAATCTCCCTCTTCGCTTGGCCAGCCAGTGACCTTTGTGTCCAGTCTGCCATCGGGCAAACGTTATTTCTCCGCCATCGACGAAAACGGACAGCGTTATTTCTCGTTTGCCATGGGTGTCACCTGGCCTACCGACAAAGGGCCGGTTCCACTCACCTTCAGCGTCAGCGAAGATGCCAAGCCGTTCGACCTGCAAATCCAGCAATACCAGCACACCCTGTGGCGCTGGCTGGCCGGTTGCGCCGCCCTGCTGTTGTTACTGCAAGTGCTCTTGCTGCGCTGGGGGTTACAACCCCTCCAGCGGCTGGCAACCAGCCTGCAAGCCATCGAAAATGGTGACAAAGACACGCTGGAAGGCAGTTACCCGCAAGAAATCCAGCCCTTGACCGATAATCTGAACGCGCTCATTCATAGCGAACGCGCGCGCCAGCAGCGCTACCAGCATGCGCTGGACGACCTGGCGCACAGCCTGAAAACCCCCATCGCCGTCATCCGCAGCACCGACACGGCCGATCCGCACTTCCCTGCAACCGTTCAGGAACAAACCAGCCGCATCGAAACCCTGATTGGCTACCAGCTGCAACGTGCGGCCACCCGCGGCGCCATGCCGTTGTCCAGACAAACGCAGCTGGCCCCAACCATTACCCGTCTGATCAGCACGCTGGAAAAAGTACATCGGGACAAAAACCTGACCTTTGAAAACCAGATACCGGCCACGCTCAAAACCCGCATCAGCGATGGCGATGCCATGGAACTCTTCGGCAACTTGCTGGATAACGCTGCCAAATGGGCCGCCCATACCGTGCGTATCCGCCCACTACTAACCACCGGTTCACTATCGATTCTGGTGGAAGACGACGGCCCCGGCGTGGCCGACCCGGCTGCCGTCTTGCAACGCGGTGTCCGGCTGGATGAAAGCGTCCCTGGTCACGGCATTGGCCTGTCTATCGTGAGCGACATTGTCGCCAGCTACAACGGCACCATCACCGTCGGACAAGCCCCAGGTCTGGGTGGCGCCTGCTTCGAGATACGTTTCCCGCAAGTCAGTCACTGACCTCTCTCACCGCCAAACGGGATGTGTTAAAATCGACCGCAATCCAGATAAAGGTTTTCTCATGTCACGCAGCGAACAAGCCTACCTCGACATTCTCCGCCATGTGATGGCAAATGGTCACACCAAGACTGACCGTACCGGCACCGGTACTATCTCCGTTTTTGGGCACCAGAGCCGCTATGACCTGAGCGAAGGCTTCCCGCTGCTGACCACCAAAAAAGTCCACCTGAAGTCCATCATCCATGAACTGATCTGGTTCCTGAAAGGCGATACCAATATCGCCTACCTGAAAGAACATGGGGTGAGCATTTGGGACGAATGGGCCAAAGAAGACGGCAGCTTGGGGCCGGTGTATGGCTACCAGTGGCGCAACTGGCCCAAGCCGGACGGCACGCATGTAGACCAGATCCAGCAGATTCTGGACCAGCTGAAAAATTCGCCAGACTCGCGCCGGATTATCGTTTCTGCCTGGAACCCAGGCCAGATCGACCAGATGGCCCTGCCGCCCTGCCATGCCTTCTTCCAGTTTTACGTGGCAGACGGCAAACTCTCTTGCCAGCTGTACCAGCGCAGTGCAGACCTGTTCCTCGGCGTACCGTTCAACATCGCCTCTTACGCGCTGCTGACCATGATGATCGCCCAAGTCGTCGGTTTGCAACCCGGCGAATTCATCCATACGCTGGGTGACGCGCATATTTACATGAACCACATGGATCAGGTCAAAGAACAGCTCAGCCGCGAACCACGTGCCCTACCGACCATGCGCCTGAATCCGGCGGTCAAGAACCTGTTTGACTTTACCTTCGAAGACTTCACTCTGGAAGGCTACGATCCGCATCCGGGGATCAAGGCGCCGGTGGCTGTATAAGATGATGGAGTGATGCAAGCATCACTCCATGTACGTGCTTTCAAATAGCAAATCGTAATAGCTGCACCCACCCTTAATCGGGTATTGATGTCATCACTACTGTGTTCAAACAATACTCGCCTAAATAATAGTCATGCGCGGCATGGAACTTGGTTGTGATGGTTTTGGCATGCGATTTCTGACCATCACTGCTTTGCTCAACCGTTTTCACCCCTTTTGCAAAATCGATGGACACTTTCTCGATGGAAGATGCATCCCCATCCAAACCCTCAAATCTGGCCAACTTAAAAGCATTCTTTGGCGTCAGTAAAAAGGTCACGTCCCAATGGCCGTGAATGGGCAAGTATGCAATGTGCAACCTGCCAGCGGATAACTGCAACCGGGTTTCCTGATCTTCAGAAGTCGCATCCCGGTCATTTTTTCTATCCAGAAGAAATGGATCAGCCACCCAGAGGCCATACCCGCAAGTTGCCTTGCCTTTCAGGATAATCAGCATTCTCGGATAGGTGTACACCGGCGATCCATCCGGTTTTCCGTCCATCGTAAAATCAATAACCTCTTCCGCTGCCTTGGTTCGATCAATCACCATTGCCCGGTCTGCAACCCCATCCTTATCCAGATCACCATCTGCCCAAGTAACCAAGTGCCAGCCCTTGGGGATGACTTGCTTAGACTCAACGACGGTTTTAGGCATGGGAGGATAGATACCATGATTGGCCTGGCACGCCGCATTTACGTCAGGAATACAGCTACTGAGGCATAATAAAAAAACCATGTTTGGCCATTGCAACAACATATAAATGAAATCCTTTAACATGAATGTTATCTGGTCGGTGCTGCCAGCATCTTTCAGACTGGGGTTTGCAGAAAGACACGCATCCTCACAAACAAATTATACATTTGTCATAAAATGAATACTTAAAATTGATCGTCAGATCATGGTGCAGGAGGTCACGATATTGGTCGGATTGTCGCAGGTGGGAAATGCTGCATTCTTCAGAACCAGCTCGTTAAGAGCCGGCCTGAAATGATTAGTGCTGATGAAACTCTAGAAGGTGGCGCCCCTCATCCAAGTATCGGCATTACTGAGTAAATTTACAGTCGGGGAGGTGCGGAAAGTGCTGGGCCATTACAAATAAACCCTAGCACTTTTAAACAAAATCTCAGCTAGGTGTCATGTCATGCCACAACTTGGCAACAATCATGAAACGGCCATCTATTCTGGCGAAATTGAGATGATCGATAAACACCTTGTCATGGATGCGTAAACGAACTTTAGCCACGCCGATATCTTGTGACAATAAGTCGATCGAAATTAACTCATCTTCGCGCATCTGGCTGATGCTAGCCGGGGACCTACGGTTGGCGATGATGTCTCGATAATCTGCAATGGGCATCGCCGTAAAAGAATCATTCGTGGCATCAAACAAACTGCTACTCGGGTGGAAGACCTGATCAAATTTATGAAGGTCACACTCATATAACGCATTGAAATACAATTCTACAGCCTTGGATATCTCATGAATCGATTGAATCGACATGGTTAGCAACCTTTAAAGTAATTGAAAATTATGTAGATACCGCCCATAACTAGCGGAGTCTGAACACGAGTCACATTCTAATTGTTTTTAAAAACCTTATAATCAAAGAAAATTTAAACATACTATTTTGGTTTTTATAATAATGAGGATATATGGATCGTCTTGATGCACTGCGGCTTTTTTGCCAGATAGTAGATACCGGCAGCCTTGTAAAGGCAGCCAAGGTACTAGGCCTATCGCCAACAAAAGTTACACAAAACCTTGCAAAGCTCGAAAAAATCTACAACACCCGCCTGTTGGAAAGAACTACGCGTCGAATTGCTGTAACAGAAGCAGGAATGGTTTTGTACGAACGCGCCAAGCACTTGCTTGAACAAGCAGCAAGCTTAGAGGCAGCAGTTTGCGATGCCACGGAGAAACCGAAAGGAAGTCTGAGAGTCACGTTGCCGTTGGGTGTGGCAACAACCTTTATATATCCGCGTATAGGCGAGTTCACAGCGCGCTACCCGGAAATTTCATTGGACTTGCAAGTGAGCGATCAAATCGTAGACCTAGTTGCAGGAAACTTCGATATTGGATTGCGCGCAGGCTTATTGGCGGACGCCAATGTTATTGCCCTTCCTTTACTGCGTTATCGGCGCATCACCTGTGCCAGTCCAGCCTACCTTAGGCAGCATGGCACTCCTGCGTTTCTGGAAGATTTGAAGCACCACACCTGCCTGATTTACCGACACGATACTTCGCCAGTAAGTTGGCGCTACTGGCATAACAATACTTATCAGACTATCAATATTAACGGTAACTACGCTAGCAATGAATCGTTTGCGCTGATCGCTATGGCACGCAGCGGGCTGGGAATTATCAGGCAACCCGATTGGCTGCTAGCAAGCGATTTGCGGGAGGGCAAACTGATCGAGATCCTCGATCAGTTTAATGAACCCCTAACACCTGAGGCACCAGGTATTTACGCGATTATCCAACATCGTCGTTATCGACCGGCAAAAGTGGATGCATTTATGGAGTTTGTTCGGAATGTCATTGGGGAGTGGAAAGGGCTAACTATGGATGCCTAGTCCACCTTTTCGAAGGTATAGGTTAAGTCTTTTTGAACATCCGTATCAGTTGTGTTTCCCTCTTTCGTTCTTTATTGGCAACTCAATTTCAAAAGTAGCTGGCTCTGATGCTCAAATTGTATCCATATGCAAAACATACCCAGCCAACACCTTCGTCGCCTCAATCATCCTCGCATTCGGTTCATCCGTTGCCTCGACCCAGGCTTCTGCTGCTTGACGGGTGCGGCCAAATTGCATGTGTCGGTTAATCAGTCGTTCCAGGCGGGTGTTGGCATCGACCTCGATGTACCAGGTGTCATCCAGTAGAGGTGCAGCGTTACGCCAGTGGCCAGTGTTTAGTAGCAGGTAGTTACCTTCCACGATGATCAGTTGGGTTTCTGGCAAGACGGGGATGGCATTGGCGATGGGTTCTTCGATCTCGCGGCGGAACTCGGGCGCGTAGACAATTTCATCCGCGTCCTGGTGCTTCAGGCGATGCAGCAGGCTGACAAACCCGGCGCTGTCGAAGGTGTCTTGCGCACCTTTGCGGTCTGCCCTGCCCAGACGCGCCAGTTCAACATTGGCCAGATGATAGCCGTCCATAGGGACGACGACGCTTTGCTGCGGGAAGTGCTGGTGAATCACGGCTGCCACGGTGGACTTGCCGGCGCCGGGCGGGCCGATGAGCCCGAGGATTTTGCGTTGGCCGTCTTGTAGCAGGTGTTCAAGGCGTTGCCGTGCTTCTGTCGTAAACATTTGCGTATTCCATCTGTATCAGGCGGGTTGATCATCCCAGTGATCATGTCGCCATTGTCGTTCTTGCCGGTAATTGGTGATTTCCAGCCGGATGCCGTCCGGGTCATACAGGAAGGTAGCCCAGTAGTCCGGCGCATAGTCCGGGTATAACGCGGGAGCGGTACAGCTGATGCCCCGTTCAGCCAGTTCTCTGGCAGCGGTCTGAACATCGGCAATGGTATGCACCCGGAAGCATAGATGATGCAAGCCCGGTGCGTAGTTGTCATGCACCGGGCCTGACTTGGCCGGGCGCAGCACATAGCCGAAGTGGCGGTTGTAGTATTGCACGTGCAGGTCCGCGGCCAGTTCAAACCGGTTCTGGCGGAAGCCCAGTACGTCTCGCAACACCGCGTTGTAAAAGGCCTCTGACGCGGTCAGGTCAGACACACTGATATAAATGTGGTCTATGCCGGTGACTTCGACCATGCCGGTCTCCTAGGCGGATTTGTCAGTATGGTCATCCGCTGCTGCTTTGCGCTTCAGGCCACCCAGCAAGGGCATTAATGCCTGTTGGGTAGCATCGGATTTGGCCAGGTCCAGAATCACCAGATTGTTATGTTTGCCGATTTCGCGCAGGGCATCGATGCGGTTGGTTTCCAGCAGTACGGCGATGGCTTCATGGGGCGGAATGCCTTCAAACTCCAGTAACGATTCTTTCAACCCCTCGGCCAGCAGCTTGCGCGAGTCTGCCAGGCCCTTGGCGCGCTGGCGCTGGGCCTCTGCCTCGGCTTCTGCCTGTTTCACCGTACGGATTTTGGCGGCTTCGGCTTCTTGCTGGGCGGCTTCTTTCTCGCGGGTAGCGGCCACGACCCGGTTAAACGAGGACTGGACTTCCAGCGATACGGTTGGCTGGTCAATCAGCACGCCTTCCAGCCGGTAGCCAAATTCGGACAATTTGGTGGTCAGTACCGTCCGCACTTCGCCGACGATCTTTTCGCGGTCCTTGAACATGTCTTCCAGCGTCATGGAAGCCGCCACCGAGCGGACGGTATTCAGCACCCAGGCACGGACTTGTTCGTGGGGTTCTTTCAGCTTGTAAAACGCATCTGCGGCATTTTCTGCCTCCACCTGAATCATCAGGTTCACGGGCAGGGCCACAAACATGTTGTCCAGGGTTTTGACCTCGACCGTGGCGGGGACGGATTCGATCTTGAGCGACAGCTTGCCCGCGGTTTGCTGAAAGGGAATCCAGATCCAGTTTAAGCCTGGGGTAAGGGTTCTGGCATAGCGGCCAAGCGTTTGTACAATCGCCACGGTTTGCTGTTCGACGATGCGTACCCCTAACACTAGGGTAGCAACCACCACAGCGGCAATCACAAGCAAGAACAGATCCATAAAGCATCCTTTAGCGGTAATGGCATTGCCATGATTATGGCATAGACAAAGTCCAGAAAACCGGCCTCATCCAGAGAACAGCAAAGATTTTGCGCAGACACACCATGCTTCTGGGATTAACGCAGCATCAGCTCATGATAGACGGGTTCCAGGTGCTGCATCAGTGCATCGCGGCGGGCGGCAATCTGCCGCCACAGACATTGCACAACTTCAGGCTTGTCGGCCTTGTAGGCATGGCTGAACGGGAGGAAGTAATCTTTTTCGATGATGGCCGGTGTCAGTTCGACGATATCCTGCCGGCCTTTGAGGTACGCTTGCGCCAGCGCGGGCTGGACGGCAAACGCAGAGATACGTCCGGCCTTCAGCTTGGCCAGATTGGACTTGAAGTCGGTAGCGGTATCCACGGGAATTTGCATTTTTTGCAGATCTTTTACGATGGACCAGCCAAAGATGGCGCCAACAGGCAGATCCGAACCGGTCAGATGCTGGCCATCCCAACCCATACGCTGGTTGGCATTGGTAAAGAAACTGTATTTCAGGTGCGTCAGCCGTACATTGGCATCAGGCTGATTGTCTTTCATGGGAAAAGCGGCGTAATCATCCCGCTCTTTGCTATAAGAAAGCTGAATCACGCCATTGATGCTGTTGACCTTGAGGGCTTGCAGCAAGCGCATGGCAGACAGCCGCTGCAGCACAATGTCTACCTGACAGGCATTAGCGGCCACTTTTACCAGCTCGACAGACAAACCGGGCTGGGTGGCAAAACCGGGCCCGTCTTCCATGATATAGGGCGGCAGGGATAATTCATTGATGCCGAGAATGACGGACTCTTTAGCCTGGGCCGACCCCATGCTCAGACACAGGACAAGGCTAGCGCGGAATGATGCACATAAAAGCCTGCTGAACACGGGTTTCATATGCTGCATCATAAATTGCAATACCTTTTGCCGGGGGTGTCTCGTCTGGTGACGGATGGGTCGTGATTGGAGGCGATGCCATCATTTGGCATCACAAACCGATGCAGTATACCATTTGAATATTATGTAGATATTACCAGTGTAGCTGCAACTCCCAAAAAAGCAAAAAGGGTTGGCAAACGCCAACCCTTTTTTACGCAAGGCATTGCGTAACTGGTCAGATTACAGACCCAGAGATTTCTTCACGGCAGCCAGGCCATCTTTGCCGTCGAATGTTGTCACACCTGCCAGCCATTTGTTCAGCACGGCCGGGTTTTTCTTCAGGTATTCTTTGGCAGCCACTTCAGGCTTGGTTTTGTTCATGATCGGACCCATGACCATGTTCTCGATACCGGTGGTGAATTCCAGATTGTTCACAAACTTGCCTACGTTCGGGCAGCGTGTTTCGTAATCTGGGGATACCGCGGTATACACTTTGGCTTCACCCAGGTTCGGGCCGAATACGTCATCCCCGCCTGTCAGGTAGGTCATGCGCATTTTCACGTTCATTGGGTGTGGTTCCCAGCCCAGGAAAACGATGAATTTCTTCTGGCGAACGGCGCGCTCGGCTTCGGCCAGCATACCGGCTTCACTGGACTCGATCAGTTTAAAGTCTTTCAGGCCAAACTGGTTTTTCTGGATCATGCCCTGAATCAGCGCATTACCATCGTTACCCGGTTCGATACCGAAAATCTTGCCGTCCAGTTCTTTTTTGAACTTGGCGATGTCGGCAAAGCTCTTCAGGCCGGCAGCGGCAACGTAAGATGGCACGGCCAGGGTGTACTTGGCACCGACCAGGTTAGGCTTGTCCAGCACCTTGATCTGCTTGGCCTTGATGAACGGCTCGATGACTGGCGTCATGCTCGGGTTCCAGTAACCCAGAAACACATCGATCTGTTTGGATTTGATACCGGCAAACGTAATAGGCACAGAAGCAATGGTGGTTGATGGTTTGTAGCCAAGACCATCCAGCACGACAGAAGCCATACCGGTGGTGGCGGCGATGTCGGTCCAGCCGACATCTGCGAAATGTACTTTTTGACAGGCAGCAGGGTCTTGCGCGAAGGCAAGCTGGCTACATGCCGCAATTGCAAGAGTGGCCAACAGTTTACGTGATTGCAGCATTACTGAATCTCCTTGAATAAGCCAAACAATACCGGTAACCCGTCAGAACGGGTGACCAGTCTCTCTCCGATAACACTTTGTTTTTGGGTACAGCAACGGTCAGCGCCCCTCTCCGGACCTCATCCGTTGTAGCGGAAGAGTGACAGGCATTACCTTGTGCGAATTGAACGACAGCGACATGAATTTGCCATTCAGCGCCTCCGGTTTTCATGCCATCAGCAAAACGGTCGTACGCCTTTCGTCACGCCCCGATGGCCGACATGACTGCTGGCAACGCGTCCTTGCCATCGAATGTCGTTACGCCATTCAGCCAGTTCTTGAGCACTGCCGGGTTCTGTTTTAGCCAGTCTTTGGCGGCCACCAGCGGTTTGCTTTTACTCATGATGCTACCCATGACCCGGTTTTCCATGTCCAGCGTAAATTGCAGGTTCCCCAGCAGTTTGCCAACATTCGGGCAGCGGGTCTGATAATCGGAAGACATCAGGGTGAATACCTTTGCTTCGCCATAGTTGGCACCAAAAATGGCATCGCCGCCTTTAAGGTAGGTCAGGTTGAAATCCACATTCATGGGATGCGGCTCCCAGGCAAGAAACGCAATCCAGCGTTTTTCGGAGATGGCTTTCTTCACTTCCATCAGCATGCCGCGTTCGCCCCACTCTGCCACCATGAAGTCGCCCAGACCGAACTGGTTTTTGCTGATCATGTCGTTAATCAGTTTGTTGCCATCGTTACCAGGCTCAATACCGTAAATGGTATACCCGAGCTTGTCTTTGTATTTGGCCAGATCGGCAAAACTCTTGAGCCCGCCAGCCGCGGCATAGGCAGGAACCGCCAGCGTATATTTGGCCCCTACCAGATTAGGGTGCGGCACCATCTTGATATCGCCCGACTTGAGAAACGGGGCCACTACCGGGGTCTGGCTCGGGCTCCAGTACCCCAGAAAGGCATCTACCTGCTTTGACTTCAGATTCTTGAATGTGTCGGGCAGAGACAGAATGGTGGAGGAAGGGTTGTAGCCCAGCGCCTTTAACACCGTCGATGAAAGTGCGGTCGTAGCGGTAATGTCGGTCCAGCCGACCTCGGCAAACCGGACATTCTGGCATTGCGGTGCTTCTTGCGCCTCGGCCCCCATCACACAAAAAGAAACCAGCATGGTGCTGGCTGACGATAGCAATTTACTGATACGCATTTGCATCCGAACTCCAGGGTTAGATGAAACAGGTCGTAAAGAGACACCTGACCCTACACCTGCAGGGCCATGATATCCGTGAATTGCGATAACACCGGGCTGCGTGCAGTGGCAGCAGCCCTTCAGAATTACATGATGGTGACGTGCTGAACGTCAGGGTGACGCTCACGGCTTGGCGGGTAGCCAAAGACACCGCGATAAGACTTGCTGAAATGCGAAGAAGACTGAAAACCGCAGGCGACAGTGACTTCCATCACCGACATATTGGTTTGCAGTAGCAGCTCGCGTGCACGGCGCAGACGCAGGTCCAGATAATACTGGGCCGGCGTGGTCCCCAGATAGCGTTTAAACAGGCGCTCCAGATGTCGGAGAGACAACCCGAGATCTTCGGCCAGTTTGTCCAGCGAAATCGGGTTTTCGATATTGCCTTCCATGGCCAGTGCGGCTTCCAGCAAGGATTCGTGACCGGCACCAATGCGCGCCACCAGCGGGATGTGCTGGCGGTCTTTTTCATCACGGATACGATCCATGATGAATTGTTCCGAAACATCCGCGGCCAGGCTCTTGCCACCCTTGAAGCGGATCATGTTGATCATGAGGTCTAGCGGCGCAGTGCCGCCACTACAGGTAAAGCGGTCACGGTCGATCACGAACAGCTCACCTGAGAAGTCGATGCCGGGGAATTCCTCACGAATGGCAGAGAGGTTCTCCCAGTGAATGGAACAACGGTAGCCATTCAGCACCCCGGCTTTTGCCAGCGCAAACGTACCGGTACATACCGCCCCGAGCGCCACACCTGCCTGATGATATTTGCGAACAACGGAAATGACCTGGTCAGTGACTGCTTCCCGCACATGGGTTCCGCCACAGACAAACAGGATATCGGGCTTGGGGACTTCTTCCGGACGTACTGTAGGCGTAATGGCCAAACCATTACTGGCCAGCACGGGTTCGTCAGTACAGGTGATGATGGACCAGCGATACAGACGCTTGCGGCTGAGCTGGTTAGCCATCCGCAGCGGTTCGACCGCATTGGTAAATGCAATCATGGAGAAACTGGGTAACACCAGAAAGCCGATGTGGGAGAGTTGTGAAATATCTTGCGGAACCATCAGGTCATCCCCTATCTACATATTGCGCGGGTATTGCATTGGGCACTTGCCATGACACATGGCGGCAAATGGGATCCAATCTACAAGTATGCAAATAAATTAGCTTACATCAAAAAGACTGGCGATACAGCAGTAGTATTACTTTATTCCAAAACAATCTGAAATTAGCCAAACCGTAGAACATAATTTCCGTGCTGCACCATGCATTCACCCCGGCCACACCTGTTGGCATGGGACGGGGTGAATGCATGCTTACCTTTGTACTTACTGCTGTTTGCTGCTGTTGGAACCGCCAAAACTCTCGGTAATACGGTCCAGAATGATCGCCAGCAACACCACGGCCAGACCACTTTCGTAACCCAGGCCGACATCCAGACGCTGAATGGACGCCAGCACATCGTTACCCAAACCGCCGGCACCCACCATCGAGGCGATAATCACCATCGACAAGGCCATCATGATGGTCTGGTTAACACCTGTCATGATGGCAGGCAAGGCGGTTGGCAACTGTACCTTGTACAGCAGCTGGAACGGTGTACAGCCAAAGGCATGACCCGCTTCGACCAGCTCCTTGTTCACCTGGCGAATACCCAGGTTGGTCAGGCGGACGGCTGGCGGCATGGCAAATACCACGGTCGCCAGAATCCCTGGTACACGACCCAGGCCGAAGAACATCGCGGCCGGAATCAGGTACACAAACGCTGGCATGGTTTGCGAGAAGTCCAGAATCGGCCGGACGATCTGGTTGACCCGGTTGCGCTTGGCACACCAGATACCCAGCGGCACGCCCAGTAACAGGCTAAGCACCGTAGACGAAACCGTGAGCGCCAGCGTGACGATGGTTTGCTCCCAGAAGCCCGTTACGACAATCAGTCCGAAAGACAAAAAGACAAAGGTGGCAAACTTCCAGCCCAGACGCCAGAAGCCGATACCGATGAACAAGGCCATCATCGCCCAGACCGGAATCACCAACAGGCCGTGTTCAATGCCTTCGGCAAACAAGTCTACCGACTTGCCGATGGCATCGAATGCCTTGGAGTTGTGGTCCAGCAGGTATTTAACAAACTCATTGACCCAGTCACCCAGCGGGAAATAACTATGTGGGTCAGCCATAAAATTTTTCAGAAAATCAGACATGGAGGCCTCGCTGAGAAATTCTTGTAAGCACACTATAGGCAGACAGCACGCCGGTATAGTGACCATCATCATCCAGAACTGGCAACGGTGTACGCTGGCCCAGCAGTTTAGGCAGCACGTCTTGCAGAACAGAGCGATGACTGATGGAGTCAACGGTAATCAGGTTATCGATGGATACCGACTGGCCAATGCTGGCTTGGGCACGTTCGGTTGGCAACAGGCCGAGGAAGCGGTTGTCTTTGGACAGACAGACGCACCAGGCGTAGTCGTTCAGACGGCTGCTTTCAATGGTTTCACCCTGCTTGAACACCGGCACGGCGTGTGAATCCAGCATGTCTTTAGCCATCAGGTAGCGAGACGTATCCACGCTCTTGAAGAAGTCACGCACGTAATCTTCGGCCGGATTTTCCACGATCTCTTGCGGAGTACCTACCTGCACCAGACGTCCGCCCTCCATGATGGCGATACGGGTACCGATGCGCAGCGCTTCTTCCAGATCATGCGATACAAAGAAAATGGTACGGCGATGTTCGCGTTGCAGCTTCAGCAACACGTCTTGCATCTCAGAGCGTTTGAGCGGGTCAAGTGCAGAGAAGGCTTCATCCATCAGCATCAGTGACGGGTTGACGGCCAAGGCACGTGCCAGACCAACACGCTGCTGCATGCCGCCAGACAACTGGTGCGGATACTTGTGGGCAAACGCGGCCAGGCCTACTTGCTCCAGCACGGTCATGGCTTGCATTTCGCGCTGTTTCTTGGGCATGCCGGCAACTTCCAGGCCGAATGCAGCGTTGGCGATCACGGTGCGATGCGGCATCAGCGCAAAGCTCTGGAACACCATGCTCATGTCTTTGCGGCGCAAATCGACCAGCTTCTGGGGTGGCAGTTTGGCGACATCTTCACCGTCGATGATGATCTTGCCATCGGTGGGGTCCACCAGACGGTTGATCAGACGGATCAAGGTTGACTTGCCGGAGCCGGACAGGCCCATCAGCACAAAAATCTCGCCAGCACCGACTTCGAACGATACATTGTTCACGCCGACAACCTGGCCCGTTTTTTCGAAGATCTCTTCTTTTTTCTTGCCCTGCTTTAACAGGGAAACCGCATCCATCGGCTGCGGACCGAAAACCTTGTAGAGATTCTCGACAATAATCTTACTCTGCTGCATCTCCCCTCCTCGGAATCTGACAAGCCCGGGTATTAGTGCTTACCCGACCAGACAAACCCTGCCTGTGAGCCAACCAAACAATCATCAAAAAAACTTCAGTACGCTTGACAAACTGCTTCGGACAACAACTACGCGCAGCTCGCTTTGATATTCGTCAAGTGAAACAATATAAGTCTGAGTCACCTTCAAGCAATGACAGAACGACAGAAAATTTAACCCAGGCGACATTGTGGCTATTTAGTACAACTCGCCGGTCATATTGCCTGCCACGCGCCTGGAAACCGCGCCAAATCTTGATTTGTCTTCTGCCGGAACAATGTGCAACATGTTGCCTAGCCCTGGAAATGTCGTGCCAGCGGTCCTGATTTCTGCATGGCAGACATGCACAAAACAGACACGCCAGGGCAGGATAAAAAAACAGCTGCTGACCTACCAAGTATCAGCAGCTGTGATTACCCAACAACATGCACTACAAAAAAACGTATATAGCTTAACGGTCCAGCACAACATCCGTTTTAGGAATGCTGCAGCAAGGCAGAATCCAGCCCTGATCAATCTCGCGCTGACGAATGCCGCCGCCGTGCTTCATCTCTACCTCGCCTGACACCATTTTGGTCTTGCAGGTGCCGCACATGCCTTGCGCGCAAGACGAAGGGAAGCGCATGCCAGCCTCTTTGGCCGCCGCCAGAATGGTTTTAGGCGGCGTGCACGTTACCTTGAGTGGCGTTTTGGTAAACGAGATATTAAAACCACCCGTACCATCCCCTGCTGCCGGTGCTACCACCTCCGGTTCTGCAACCGGGGTAGCCGTCAGGGTTTCAAACGAGAAACTTTCTTCGTGATAATGTGCCATGTCAAAACCGAGGTTTTGCAGCACATTCTTCACGGCCGTCATGTAAGGGCCAGGGCCACAACAGAAGATTTCCCGGTCTTTAAAGTCTGCAGCGATCAGCTGCAGCATGGGCGCCGTCAGGTACCCCAGATAACCGGCATAATCCCCGTCCGCACCCGGGCGCTCGCAAATTACCGCATGCCGGAAACCCGACTGGTGCTTGGAGAATGCCTGCAGCTCGCGGGCAAAAATCACATCGGCCGGTGTTCTGGCACTGTGAATGAACACAATGTCACGGTTGCTGCTGATATCCACGTGCGCACGGCTCATGGACATCAGTGGCGTAATGCCGCTACCGGCAGACAAGTACAGGTACTTGGGTGCGTCTGGTGCAAGGGAGAACGAGCTGAACTCCCCCGCCGGGCCGAGCACGCTGACGCGATCCCCCACCTTCAGGTTGTCGTGCAGCCAGTTGGAGACCATGCCGCCCGGTACGCGCTTGACCGTAATCGACACGGCATCCGGACGGGTTGGCGTACTGGACAGTGTGTAACAACGGTTGACCGTTTCACCCTCAATTTGCAGCTCCAGTGTCAGGAACTGGCCAGGATGATAGGCAAACCGACGCGGTTCCGAACTACGGAACACAAAGGTTTTCACATCGTGGGTTTCCTGGCGGATGCCCACACAGACCACGGTATCATCCACACCCGCTTTCCATTGTTTGGCGGCGGGTTTACTGAAATCGGGCAAAGTCAAAGTTGTCATGGTTAGTCACCCAGCAGTTCTGTCAGGCGGTTAACGTACCAGTTAGAGAACTTCTCCACCAGTGTTTCGGTGTAAGGAGAGTATGGGCCTGGCAGATATTCCGGGCTCATGCTGCCTTTTTGCGATTCTTCTACCAGGAAACGGTCCTGAGAGTTGGTTGCGTTCCAGACGGCGGTCAGGTTCTCGATGTCGTAATCTACACCTTCTACCGCATCCTTGTTCACCAGCCATTTGGTGCGGACCAGGGTTTTATCAGGACCTAGCGGAATCACGCTGAAGGTCACGATATGGTCAGCCATGAAATGGTGCCAGCTGTTTGGCTGGGTCCAGAAGGACAGACCGCCAATGGCCGGATCCGCAAAGTCTGCCAGCAGCTTCTTGCAGGCAACCTGGGTATTCATGGTTTGCGACTGGCCTTCTTTGTCCAGTGGCATGCGCATGGTGCGGAAACCGCTGATGGTAGAGTCCAGGCAATCGACTTCTGCCGAAGGCAGGCCACAAGACTCCCACTTGGCGTGGCGTTCTTTGACCATTTCTTCGTACTGGCGAACACCTTCATCGGTATCTTCGCTTGGCGCAAAGCCGTAACTGTAAGCATATAGGGAGATGGTCAGCTCTGGATGGTTACCGGTACAGTGGTAGCACTCGCGGTTGTTTTCCATCGTCAGTTTCCAGTTGCCCTCTTCGATGATGTCGATCTGGGTGGCAATCTTGGTATTGGCGATGTTATGCGGCGCGATGTACGGGGTCATGGTGTCGACCAGATGCTGGAAATCTTCTGGCGGATTTTCTGCCAGGCAGATAAACAGCAAGCCGGCGACATTTTTCAGGTGCACAGGGGCCAGACGGTGTTTTGACGGATCAAAATCATCGCCCATGTGTTCTGCAAACAGCAGCTTGCCTTCCAGGTTGTAAGTCCACTGGTGGTAAGGACACACCAGGTTACCGGTGCTGCCCTTGTCATGCGTACAGACGCGTGAACCACGGTGACGGCAGACGTTGTGGAAAGCACGGATCTGGTTGTCATCATCACGAATGATCAGGATTGGCTGCTTGCCAATCTGGATGGTCATGTAGTCACCGGCTTCCGGCACATCAGGCTCTACACCAACGTAGATCCAGTGTTTGCCGAAAATCTGCTCCATGTCAGTTTCAAACACTTCCTGACTGTTATAAAACGGGGCCTCGAGGCTGTAACCCTTTTTACGGCGGGCCAGCAATTCACGCAGGTTGATAGGTGCCTGACTCATGTGCGGTGTCTCCTAAACGTGGCAGCAATCAAAAATCAATGAGACGATGTTCGCGCAGGTAGTCCAGAACAACTTGCGCTTTTGCGACCGCATCACCTGTTTTCACGACCTGACCGCCAGTTTTGCCGTCATCACTGGCAATGGCGCCCAGCATACGGGCATGACCACTCTGTTTGAGCTTGGCTTTTAGGGGCAACGGGCGGCGTGTTGCGGCCTCGTATTGCCAGAAAGAGGCCACTTTACCGGTTGAACCGGTGCGGCTATGCAGCAGCTTACCCTGTTTGGCACGGGCAAAGGCATACTGGACCGATACCGGCGCACGCGGATGAACCGCGATAATGGCAGGTAAAGTAACTTCTACCTGCCGGCGCAGGCCTTTGGGCATGAATTGCGTCACCCGGGCCGTCTTGCCGGAAAGCTGGATCTCCAGTGCATCCGGCACCAGCGGCAAATCCAGCAAAGCCGCCAGCTGATAGGGCAGCAAGCCGCTGGCTTCGCCACCATCGGCACGACCGCCCAGCAAAATCAGGTCTTGCGATGCCAGGGCACTGGCCAGCACGCTGGCCGTATCGGCAACGTTGCCACCCAGTACTTCAATCTCGCCGGCGCCCAGGCCCAGATAGCCATCCAGCGAAGCATCGCTGGGCGTCCCTGCGGTCAGCACCCTTAGCTTGCCGCCCGTATCCTGCCCCAGTGCCAGGGCAGCAATATCTGCCTGTGCGGGACGAGGCCGTCCGCTAACCGGGTGGAAGCCCGGTGTGACCAGTACGGCAACTTTTACATTCGTACTCATTGCGGTTACTCCTTGCCTTTGGCCGCTTTGGCATCGTTGACCAGTTTCAGCAGGGCTTTCATGAAAGCGGTACTGTCTTCAATCAGGGTCAGATTGGCCCGTTTCACAATCGGGGCGCTTTCATCCAGGTTCACCGCAATCACATGACGGCAATCCTTGATGCCTTGCAAATGCTGGACCGCGCCGGAAATACCGATGGCCATGTACATGCTGGACTGCACCGTTTTACCGGTTGCCCCCACCTGCTTGGGTCGCGGGAAGCGACCGTCATCCACGGCCACGCGGGACGCACCGGTTGCGGCGCCCAGCGCATCGGCCAAGGCCTTGAAGGTATCCATGTCGCGCATGCCGTTACCGGCAGAAACAATGGCGTCGGCTTCTTCCAGAGCCACGTTCTCTGGCGCGCTGGCCGCCACTCCAAGGTCTTTGATTTTTTCACTGACCGTTGGCAGTGCGGGCGCATCAGCTACCTCACCCTTGCCGACAAACGGCAGCGTGGTATCCGCGGCGTTTCTGGCCAGCAGCACCACATCCGTCAGGGCGGCCACGGCAAACTGGTTGCCCGGAATCCAGCGGCGCACTTGCTTATCGTTCAGTTCGACCACATCGGTCGCCACTGTTTTACCCATACGGGTGGCAAAACGGCGTCCGGCTTCTGCATCTGCACCGCGGTCCGGCATAAAGAGCCGCACCGGGGCATACTGCTCCCACAGTGCTTTCATGGCGGCCTGTGTCGCTTCTGGCGAGTAACGGCTGACATCCAGCGAAGGCAATACCACGACACGGTCTGCCCCCAGTACGGCCAGGTCATCGTTACAGGTACCCAGCACGGCCACCACCACGGCGGTGTCCGGGCCAGACAACAGGCACGCACCAGCAATACTCTGCTTGGCATGCTCATCCAGCGCGCCACGGTCACTGTGTACGACTACCAGTGTATTTCTGGTTGTCACGGCAGTGGTACGGAACGGTTTCTTACCTTCATCGTGACCCGCTACCTGCATCGGGTCACGCATACCGGTTTCTGCGCCCAGAATAATTCGCTTGAGTCCGCTTGGCCCGATGATGTACGGACGGCGCGGATCAATGCGAGGAATGGAATGCATCTCTTGCATGCTTATGTCCCTCAGTCAGCCAGTCGCTCTGCGACCAGTTCAGCCAGTTCCACCACGTCCGGACGGTCCCCCACGACACCTTCAAGCATGGCCGTGCAGTTCGGACAGGCAACGGCTACCTTGCTGGCGCCAGTGGCTTTCACGTCCTGCATCCGCATATCGGAAATACGTGCCTCACCCGGAATATCGGTAAACGCAGAGCCTCCGCCCCAACCGCAGCAGCGTGCCTTCATGCCGGAGCGTTCCATTTCGACCACCTTGATGCCAATGCCTTTCAGGACATTGCGCGGTGCATCGGTTTCACCGTTGTAACGGCCCAGATAGCACGGGTCATGGTAGGTAAAGTCTGGCGTCGCAGCGACCGGCGCTTTCAGGCGCACACGGTTACCCTTCATCAGGTCCTGAATCACCTGGCTGTGGTGATGCACGTCAAACTGGCCACCAAATGCCGGATATTCATTTTTCAGACAATGGAACACGTGCGGATCAGGCGTCACGATATGTTTGAACTTCATGCCTTTGAGCAGGCCGATGTTTTCCTTGGCCAGACGCTGGAAGGTGGCTTCATCCCCCAGACGACGTGCCAGGTCACCGCAATCGCGCTCGGCAGCACCCAGTACGGCAAACTTCACACCAGCGTGTTTCAGTACCTTGACCAGTGCACGCAGGGCACGCTGGTAACGCATGTCGAAGGCACCTTCACCGGCAATCAGCAGCCAGTCGGTCTGTTCACCCGCTTTCAAAACGGGTACATCCATATCAATAGACCAGTTGTAACGCACGTCCACCGGATAACCGCCGACGGTATCGGTGGTACGCAGGTTTTCCAGCGCCTCGGCACCTTTGTTGGGTACGTTACCGGTGGTCAGGGTGATGTTGCGACGCAGGTTGACGATGGTGTCCACATGTTCGATCAGCATCGGGCACTCTTGCACACAGGCACGGCAAGTGGTGCATGACCATAGCGTGTCTGGGTCTACCAGGCCGGAGACAATCGGCTGGTCTGGCGCGCCACTGTGCTGACCCACCGGCTTGCCCGGGTATGGACTACCGGCAAAGCTGGCATCGCTGCCACCCACCATGCCGACTACCATGTCCTGAATCAGTTTTTTCGGGTTAAGCGACTGACCCGCTGCAAATGCAGGGCAGGCTGCCTCGCATTTGCCGCACTGTACACAGGCGTCGAATGACAGCAGGCGGTTCCAGGCAAAATCGGATGGCTTGGCCACACCAAAATCACCCTTGTCCAGATCCAGCGGTTTCAGATCGGTAGACAATTTGCCGGCAAAACGGTCCTGACGCGGATGGAATGCCAGATGCAGCAAACCGGCAACCGCGTGCTTCATCGGACCACCCGCACCAATGCCACGAGCAAACTCGATGGCGCCCGCCAGTACCCCCAGCAATGCCAGTACGGCAATGATGTAGGCAGAAGCGGCTGCATGGGTCACCATCAGCACGGCCATACCGACCGAGAACGCAATCAGGTTTAACGGCAGGCGATTCCAGGCCCCTTTAGACAAACGGGCCGGGGCGTTGCGGCGACGGTGCCATACAGCCACCGACCCCGCCAGCATCACCAGTGAGAAGAAAAGAATCACGTAGTCGAGCCAGGTCTGATATAGCATCAGACCGTAGTTCAGTGCTACCAGTCCCAGCACGGCAACCGCCCCCCCGGCAGTTGCCACGTGTACCCTGGCAATAAATGGCTCGCGTGCCACTACGTGATGTAAATCGACAAAATAGCGCTTTGGGACTGCCAGCAAAGCAGACCATGCAAATGGTGCTGCCCTGCCCTGTCGCCACAAGGCCGAGCGGCGGACGAGACCGCCAATCAGCACAAGTATGGTCAGCCAGAAGAGTCCTGTCAACGCATGAGCAAGAGATGTGCCCATATTAGAAGTCCTTAACCAGCCTCAGTGCGTCGTAGATCGCACCATGGATGTTGTGCATAGAAATGCAATCGCCCACCCGGAACAACAGGAAGCGCCCATTACCCAGTGATTCAGTCAGTGATGGCTGAGGCTTGGATGCAAACAGGGTATGAACATCGGTCTGGCCTTTGTTGACCGACTGATCTTTCAGTTCCCAGTACAAGCCGTCATTCGGGGTAATCCCGTTTTCGATCACGACCTGGTCCACTGCGCGCTCTTCCAGCGCCTCGGTGTACTCGTTGCGCAGCACGGCGATTTTCTTGCCGTCTTCTTCGTACACGCGGTCCAGCCAGTAGTTAGGTGTCGGGATGATGCCGTTGGCGTACATGCGACGATAGAAGATCGGGAACGTGGTACCACCAGTGTCATCACCCACCTTGACGTCAGGCGTGACGATCTCGACCTTGCTGCCGCGGTTGGCCATGAAGTCCGCCACGCCAAAACCGGCATGCGCACTCATGGAGTCATAGACCAGTACATTCTCGGCGGGTGCTACCTTGCCAGACAGGATATCCCAGCCGGTCACGGCCAGACCTTCTGCCACCCCCCAGCCAGCGACCTGTTCAGAGAACGGACGGCCACCGGTGGCCAGTACCACGATGTCTGGCTGTTCGGCCAGAATCATCTCTTTGGTAGCAGCTACACCCAGACGACGATCGACGCCTAGGCGTTTGGTTTCCATGTCGAACCAGCGGATGATACCTGCCATCTGTTCGCGTTGTGGTGCCTTGGCCGCCAGATTGACCTGACCACCGACCTGGTCGTTCTTCTCGAACAACACCACGTCATGACCACGTTCACGGGCGACACGAGCGGCTTCCAGACCGGCTGGACCACCGCCGACCACCACCACTTTGCGCTTCAACGGGGCTTTTTCGAACACGTGCGGCATGGTGGCTTCACGGCTGGTGGCCGCGTTTTGCACACACAACACGTCCTGACCGTGATACTGACGGTCAATACAATAGTTTGCACCCACACACTGCTTGATCTGGTCTTCACGACCATCACGAATCTTGGTGACCAGATACGGATCGGCAATGTGCGCACGGGTCATACCTACCATGTCGACCATGCCGCTGGCCAGAATCCGCTCGGCCTGGTTAGGGTCGCGAATACTCTGGGCGTGCATGACCGGCACTTTGGACACGGACTTGATGCCGGCAGCCAGGTGCACAAACGGCTCTGGTGGCAAGGCCATTGGCGGCATGCAGTTTGCTAGCGTGTTGTGCGTATCTGCACCAGAACCCACGACGGACAGATAGTCGATCAAACCGCTTTCGGACATGGCCTGGGCGATTTCTTTCAGCATTTCATGAGACAAGCCGTCTTCATGGAATTCGTCACCGCACATACGCAGGCCGACACAGAAATCTGCGCCAACTTCTTCGCGTACGGCTTTCAGGACTTCCACGCCAAAGCGCATGCGGTTTTCCAGGCTGCCGCCCCATTCATCGGTACGGAAGTTGGTACGCGGGCTCCAGAACTGGTCGATCAGATGCTGGTGAGCCGCAGAAATCTCGATGCCATCGAGGCCAGATGCCTTGACCCGGCGTGCAGCCTGGGCAAAGTCGGCGATGATGCGACGGATTTCTTCGGTTTCGATGGTTTTTGCGTTACCCCGGTGCACAGGCTCGCGAATACCGGAAGGGCTGACCAGATGTGGCCAGTGTTCGCCATAGTAGCTGGAGCGGCGACCCATATGGGTAGCCTGGATCATGATCTTG
The DNA here is from genome assembly GCF_000376945.1 of Leeia oryzae DSM 17879. GTDB lineage: Bacteria > Pseudomonadota > Gammaproteobacteria > Burkholderiales > Leeiaceae > Leeia > Leeia oryzae. The sequence continues at coordinate 7,204 of NZ_AQXU01000014.1, read as the reverse complement.
GCACCGTGGCGATGCATGGCTTCGGCCAGACGGTTCAGCGGATCAATGATGTCATCGGTCGACAGGTTGACCGACTTCCACCAGCTTTGCGGGCTGTCGATGGACACCGGGCTGGAACCACCACAGATGGCCAGACCGAGACCGCCCTTGGCTTTCTCTTCGTAGTAACGGATGTAGCGGTCACCAGGCAAACCGCCTGGTTCTGCGTACACTTCGGCGTGCGCCGTACTCACCACCCGGTTACGGATGGTGAGTTTATTTAGCGTAATGGGCGCAAATAGATTTGGATAACGCATGGCCTACCTCGTTATTTCGGCTCAACGGTAAATACACAGTGATCAAACCCTTCACCGGCACATTGGGTTTCGGTACTCACCGTACGGTAATCACGACCGGTATGTTCACCCACCCAGTCCATGGCACCGGCAAACCAGCCTGCAAACATATAGCACGCTTTGTTGTCGGTTTTAGGAATGCCGGCAACGCCCTGAGCCAGTACAAAGGCAGAGTTGTCCAGACGGATATGTGCATGACCGGTTTCTTCATTGGCATCGATGAAAGAGAACTGGCCCCAGCCGCGTTGTGACAAGCGGTTCAGATAGTGTTCAAACACTGGCATGCCTTGCAGGCCGTGGGTTTTGGATTCGCTGTCACACCAGAAATAAGCAGAGCGGTAGCCGGCATCGTAAAGAATCTGGGCGTATTCGTCCTGGCCCAGTACGGTTTCGACGGCACGGTGATTGTTGACAAAGAAATGTCTTGGCACATAGAGCATCGGCAAGCCGTTGGTGGACCAAACACCGGTTTGTGGATCTACATCGATAGGCACTTGTGGTTGCATGTCTCGCTCCCCTGGCAGTTGCAAAAAAGTATCCGCATAACAAATGCGAACTTCATTCAGATGCATGCATGTTGCCGGACAAGCGCCGCTGGCAATACCGCTTTGGCGACAGTTTTTTGCCGCGCGACGACCATTCGTCGTTTATTGGCATTTTCCGGACGATTGGCCGGTTTTTTGATCCAGGTTAAATTTGGCCAAAGTTTGATCAAAATTCGTGACATGCCATCACAAGGCAGATATACGCAGGTAAGATGGGCCGAAAAAAACAATCCCCAAGAAAAATCACACAGACCCATGATGGAGCTGATTTGCAAACCCAATGGACCTCCCCCCTCCTGAGAAAGAGCGTGCCATTCTGGCTTCTATTGATGGCATTACTGATGATACTGGCTGGTGTCAGCAGATCGATGTTCACATCAGGCGCCGGCAGCATGAGCTACATCCTGATTCTGGGCGGCACGCTGCTGGTCATTTATAGCGTTCGCATGCTGGATCGGCACATGCGTGCATCGCTATCGCATATTGTGGATACGTTTACCGCCGTCAAGAACGGCAATATCCGGCAAAACCAGATTTCCACGCCATTTGTGGCACAGGAACAATTAGCCAAACTCAACGAGCTGCTGCGTTCGTTCAGCCTCTCGGAACAGCATTACCAAGCCCTGTTTGGCGCAACGGTAGATGGCGTGATGATTGTCGACGAGCGCATGAATATCGTACTGGCCAATCAGGCTGTCAGTCAGTTGTTTGGCTATACGACACAAGAGCTGACCGGTTCCAGCATCAACATGTTGCTACCGGATCACATCAAGAACAGCCACGACCATCTCGCCAGCTCGTTCATGAAACATCCGGCACACAAACCCATGGGCCATCGCCCCATCCTGGAAGGCAAGCACAAGTGCGGCGAGCACGTCCCCATTGAGATCTCTCTTAATCCGATGCCTGGCACCACCGATAAACAGGTTGCCGTCATCATCCGAGACGCCCGGTTGCGCTTTCAGTACCAGAGCAAGATTCAGCACCTGCTGCAGTTTGACACCCTCACCGAACTTCCTAACCGGCGTCTGTTTGAAGACCGGCTGGTACAAGCCATTGCCCGCGCCAGCAACAACAACCATCAGGTGCACCTGATCTTGCTGGGGATTGACGGTTTCAAGACCGTCAATGATGTACTCGGTCACGCAACCGGTGACCGTATCCTCAGTACACTGGCCAAGCGCCTGAGCGAAAATCTGGGCGAGCACCGGACCATCGCCCGTATTGGCGGAGACGAATTCGCCATCATCGCGGACGAACCGTATTCACCCCACGTCATACCGGTATTGATCGACCGGGTACAGCATGGCATCAAGACGCCTTTCCGCGACGGAGACCAGACCATCAAGCTGACCGGCACCATCGGCGTCGCCACATATCCGGACGATGCCGACAGCGCAGACGTGCTGTTAAAGCATGCAGACATAGCCTTGCTGCAAGCCAAGCAATCCGGCCGCGGCAAACTGAACTTCTATAATAGTGACCTGATTCCGGAAGTGAAGGAGCGCCTGGAAATCGACAATCAGCTACGGCAGGCGCTTACCCGCGCCGAATTCAAGGTGCACTATCAGCCGATTGTCGAACTGAAAACTGCCAATATCGTCAGCGCCGAGGCGCTGCTGCGCTGGACCAACGAAAAACTGGGGCCGGTATCGCCAGACCGCTTCATTCCGGTCGCCGAAAGCAGCGGCATGATCCACGAACTGGACCACTGGACACGCCGGATGGCATTTAGCCACGTCCAGTGCTGGAACGAGATGCACAAACCCATCTCGATTGCGGTCAACCTGTCTGCCGTTGATTTTGAGCAGGAAACCCTGGCTGGTGACATCATCCAGTTATTGAATGAAAGCGGGCTGAACCCGGCCAGTGTCTCTCTGGAAATTACCGAGAGCATGCTGATGAAAGACCCGGCTCAGGCCAGCGAGACCCTAAGGCAGCTAAGGGCGCACGGGGTACATATTGCGATCGACGATTTCGGGACAGGGTACTCGTGCCTGGCACACCTGCAAAAACTGCCGGTTACCCGGCTAAAAATCGACCGGGCCTTTGTGGCTGGCATGCTCAAAGAGCAAAACGCCCGCAAGATCGTAGAAGCCATCATCAAGCTGGCACAAACCCTGGGACTGGAAGTGGTGGCCGAAGGGATAGAGACCGAGGCCCAGCGCCAGGCGCTGATCGAAATGGGTTGCGTGCTGGGACAGGGATTCCTGTTTTATGCCGCCATGCCGCCTGAGCAACTCAGCGAGCTGATCGCCTATCAGGCTGGCGCCATCATGAAATAAACCGGTGCCCCCTGCTGCACAGCAGACAGGGCTCGATGCCATCATCAGCACCATAAAAAACGCCGCGGTTCATTCAAGAACCGCGGCGTTTTCATTCTGCTAAAACGTCAGCTTATTTCAGCCATTCGCCAACACGTGCCTGATGCTCTGCAACCCATTTTTCGGCAGCAGGAGCAGGTTTGGCACCATTTTCAACCGCCAGCATCACGCCACCGATTTCAGGACCATTCCAGGAGAATTTCTTCAGGAAAGCAGCTACATCTGGTGCTTTAGTAGCCAGACCAGGGTTAGCCACCGTATCTACGTGCTCTTCTTCACCAAATACTTTCTTTGGATCTTCCAGGAATTTCAGTTTCCACTTGGCAAACATCCAGTGCGGAATCCAGCCGGTCACCGCAATGGCTTTGTTTTCCTTGATGGAACGTGCCAGTTCTGACGCCATGCCTGGACCAGAGCTTGGCAACAGTTTCAGGCTAAGACCATAAGCCTTGATCGCTTCTTCGGTGTGCTTCATCACGCCAGCACCGGCATCAATACCCACGATGCGGCCATCAAATGCAGCTTTCTGGCCTTCCAGATCACCAATGGTTTTTGCCGTTACGTACGCTGGCACAATCAGACCGATCTTGGCACCTGCGTAGTTGGTACCCAGAATCGTTACCTTGTCTTTGTACTGCTTGTAGTACGCTTCGTGCGTACCAGGCAGCCAGGCAGACAGTGTGACATCCAGATCGCCGCGAGCAACGCCGCCCCACATGATACCGGCAGCAACCGGCACCAGTTTGACCGGGTAGCCCAGCTTGGTACGGATAATGGTAGCGGCCACGTTAGTGGTTGCCACGCTATCAGACCAGCCTTCTACGTAACCGATTTTGATTTCTGGCTTGTCGGCCGCAAATGCGACACCAGAACCCAATACAGCCAGAGCAATCGTACTTAAACCAAACAATCTGCGCATCTTGTTCATCTTAAAATCTCTCCTGATTAAGACTACAACGAGTGGTAACTACGAACATAAAACTACTTTGATATTTTGGATGGTGCTTAGATGCACTTCTCGGTAAACATTGTCTGGTAATACGCTACTTATAGGCTTAATTTAGTTACATTTAACAGAAGTTACAATAGTATCGACGAACTTATTACATATTTTAAACAAAATTCTACATATTATTTTGCAAAAAAATGGTCGCCCCATCGGGGCGACCCATAAAGGAGCGTATTAACTGCCCCAGACATCCTTGAAGGTACGGAGCCAGTTCTCGCCCAGCACCTTTCTGATCTTGCGTTCGCCCCAGCCTGCTTTTTCCATGGCAATGGCGAGGTTTGGCGTTTCGCCAATGGTCTCGATGCCTTCCGGGTTTTTGATCTTGCCAAAGCTGGTCAGACGGCGGTAACGGCCTTTGTCGTGTGTCAACCAGTCAAAGAAGCCTTTGTCGTAACCCTGGGTAAAGTCGGTACCAAAACCGACACAGTCTTCACCCACGATATTGATGATGTAATCCATGGCTTCCACGTAGTCATCAATCGTTGCCTCGATACCGCGCTTGAGGAACGGAGGGAACATGGTCACGCCGATGAAACCACCGTGATCAGCAATGAACTTCAGTTCTTCATCGCTCTTGTTGCGAGGATGCTCTTTCAGGCCCAGTGGTGCGCAATGCGAGTAGCACACAGGCTTTTTGGATTCCAGAATGGCCTCTTCAGAAGTTTTGCTGCCCACGTGTGACAAATCCACCATCATGCCCACACGGTTCATCTCGGCAATCACTTCGCGGCCATAACCGGACAAACCGCCGTCACGCTCGTAACAGCCGGTGCCGATCAGGTTCTGTGTGTTGTAACACAGCTGGGAAACGCGCACGCCCATGTCCCAGAAAGCTTCGATATAACCGAGGTTGTCTTCAAACGCATGAGAATTCTGGAAACCGAGGATAATGCCAGTCTTGTTGGCTTGTTTGGATTCCAGGATGTCATCGGTACTGCGCACCAGTGTCAGCAGGTCGGAGTTCTCGCCAATCATCTTTTTCATGTTGGCAATATTGTTGACCGTACCCTGGAAACCATCCCAGACCGAGACGGTACAGTTGGCAGCAGTCAAACCGCCGCGGCGCATGTCTTCAAAGACTTCACGACCCCATTTGGCGATGATCAGACCATCAATGACAATACTGCTCTCAAATACGTTTGACATGCATTCATCTCCTTAACAGATGCGACGGGTCAAAACACCATCGCCTGTATGACACAAAAAATCGGTTGACCTAACTGTCGTTTAAAACCGGCTTGGCAACCATCGTTTGTGCGACATGAAAAACTGTTAATTCGACGTATACACCGGAAAGCGACGACAAAGCAGAGCAACTTCGTCCCGGACGCGGCGTTCGGTATCCGCATGGCCTTGAGACTGGATCTGCAAACCGGCCAGCACCGCCAGCACCAATTCACCAATCCGCTGGAATTCGACCACGCCAAACCCCCGGCTGGTGCCGGATGGCGTCCCCAGACGAATGCCAGAAGCAATGGTCGGTGGTGCCGTATCAAACGGAATCCCGTTCTTGTTGCAGGTGATTCCGACCCGCTCCAGCGCCACCTCCGCCTGATTGCCCCACAAGCCTTTGGGACGCAGGTCTACCAGCAGCAGATGGTTATCGGTCCCTTGGGTGACCAGATCCACGCCGCCTTCTTTCAGCACTGCGCCAATCGCCTGGGCATTTTCCAGCACGGACCGCGCATAGTGGCGAAAAGCCGGTTGCGAGGCTTCGGCAAATGCAACAGCCTTACCGGCAATCACATGCATCATCGGCCCGCCCTGAATACCGGGAAACACGGCCGCATTGATCTGGCGGGCAATGTCTTCGTCGTTAGATAAAATGAAACCGCCGCGCGGACCGCGCAGCGTTTGATGAGAGGCAGATGTCACCACATGGGCGTACGGCACCGGGCTATCGTGCAAGCCCGCAGCGACCAGCCCGGCGATATGGGCCATGTCGACCATTAGATAAGCCCCAACCGCATCTGCAATGGCACGGAACCTGGCCCAGTCGATACGGCGCGGGTAAGCCGAGTAACCGGCAATGATCAGCCGCGGTTTGTGCTGCCCGGCCAGTCGCTCGACCTCATCGTAGTCGATTTCGCAGGTATCTTGACGCACACCGTAATGCACGGCATGAAACCACTTGCCCGATAGCGTGACGCGAGCGCCGTGCGTCAGGTGGCCACCCGCCTCGAGCGACATCCCCAATACGGTATCGCCCGGCTGCAGCAAGGCCAGCATCACGGCACTGTTGGCTTGTGCCCCGGAATGGGGCTGGACATTGGCAAAGCGGCAATCAAACAAGGCTTTGGCCCGCTCGATCGCCAGTTGTTCTATTTCGTCTGCAAAGCGGCAACCAGCGTAATAGCGGCGCCCCGGATAACCCTCGGCATACTTGTTGGCAATGACCGATGCCTGTGCCTCGATCACCGCTCTGGATACCAGGTTTTCCGACGCGATCAGTCCGATCTGGTCCGACTGACGCCCCGATTCCTGCAATAACAAATCCGCAATGACAGGGTCACTGTGTGTCAAATCCGTCTGAAAAAATGCTTCCACTTCCGTTAATGACACCGCAATGACCCTTTACAACATAAACGACACTTACTCAGCGGCAGCCAACCCGAGCTCGGACGACACCGCACATACCCCAAACCCGTACGGACGCGATACCCGCTCCAGAATCCGCCACACGTAATCCGCAAAGCTTCTCCGGAAGATCACAAAGCATCCCTTGTCGTCATGACGGTACACCGTCACGTTGATCTTGGTCAGCACGGTACTGATCGCCTGACCCGGTGCAATGCTCTCGAAGTCGTACACCCCCAGGTGACGCAGCGCCGTGACGTGCTCCTTGCCGGTCAGGTAGGCCATGGTGTAGCCACCGGAGTTGTCGGCAACCTGCACGTGCTGGCCTTTCAGGGCTTCTTCCAGCGCGTTGATCAGCGCGGTGTTGCCACCTTTCGGGCCGGTAATCAGCCATTCGTCCGGCGACAGCCAGAT
>NZ_AQXU01000013.1 GCF_000376945.1 Leeia oryzae DSM 17879 | reverse complement strand
ACCGTGAGTACATCGCCTGCCTGACCATTGGCCAGTGTGACGGTGGCACCTTTCAGGACGCTAGCACCAGTCCCAGTAATGCTGATGTCGGTATCGGCAATGGCGACTGAGCTGCCATTCTCGGTGAAGGTGCCGGTAAAGCCGGTGCCTGCACCACTGCTATCCAGATCCAGCGTAATCGTGCCGGCTGTCGGGGTTACTGACAGGGTCGCAGTCGACTGGTCGCCATCCTGATCCTGCATCACATACGTGAAGGTGTCGGTACTAGAAACAGATGGTGCTGTGTAACTGATAGACGACAGCACATAGCCCTGCGCATTGCCGCTTTCGTTAGAAAACGCGATATAGGCAATCGCAGTATTTGCCGTCACAGTCAGCGGCATGATGGTACCGTTGCTAACACTGCTGGAGAAAGTACCAGACGTAATCAGTACGCCATCGGTATCATAGGCTCTCCAGATATAAGCACTGGCCTGGTTTGCATTGTACTGGGCAATGGCCATCGTCACTGTGTTGGTGGTTTCATGCAGATGGATCACCAAGGTTTCATTCGGATCAATTGCTGCTGATTGCAATGCACCCACACCAATACCAGGCTTGCTACCATTAACAGAGTCAACCTCACCCGCAGCAGTTGAGGTCAAGGATGACAACACCAGATTACCCGACCCATCTTTCCAGGCAGTCGTCCCGAACCCGTACAGGTCAGACAGAGCCAGCCATTGTGGCAGAGAAGATCCGGATAGGGTTTGCTGGCCATCCTTAGTTGATGTGTACGTGTAATGGCCATCCTCATAGATCTTCAGATTGCCATCTGTTGTTGTAAACGTAATATATTTGCCACCAGCGTCAGACGTGGACGAAGCTGCAAACGTTTTTGTCACGCCATCAGAGGTCACGGAAACCAGTGACTTAGGCACATCCACTGCGACGTCATTGGTCAGTACGTTCCCGGAAACTGATCCCAGCCAGGCCACTTCGTTATAGTCATTGACCGCGGTTGGATTGGTATCCGTAATATCAACACTGACTTTTACCCAGGTAGATTGGCCTGAACCATCGGTTGCCTGGTAGTAGAAACTATCCTGGTCAGAAATCGCATCTGCATGATCACGCACCGGAGCGGTATAGCTGAAGGTACCATCTGCGTTCATTACCACAGTGCCACCCAGCGCAGTCGTAATACTAGAGGAGCCATTGGCAGCTACAGCACCGGTCCCTGCTGCATTACTGGCGATCATGTAGGCATGAATGACCAGATTATCCACATCACTATCGTTAGAAAGCACTGAGCCCAGAATGGTAGTTGCACCCTCAACAGCCGAGTAGTTGTCTGGCAATGCTACAGGCGCATCATTAACCGGCGTCACCGTAATGTTGACGGTATCTACATCTTGCAGGCTGCCGCCAACACCGGTATTGCCATTATCGTTGGTCACCATGGTCAATGTGTCTGTACCGTTGTAATCGTGAGCAGGCATATAGGTCACATTAGCTGCCAGAATCGCATTGATCTCAGCCACAGTCCCTGTCAAGGTGACTGTACCACTACCATTACCGCTGATATTGCTGGCATTACCCGTCACACTCAGTACACCATGCGCTACCGTCAGCGTCACCGTCATACTGCCATTGACAGCATCAACATCACTGATACTCAAACCAGAGATGGCTTTGCTGGTGTCTTCTGGTGTTGTTACAGCATCAGAGACGGCATTGATTGGCGCATCGTTGACCGCAATCACGTTCACGTAGGCATGGGCCACATTACTGTCAGCCGTTCCGTCATTGACGACAACGGTGATATCCCGTTGGGTGGTATCCGGATTTTCAGTGGTATTGCTGAACGTAATCAGTTTGATGGCGGCCTGGTATTCTGCAAGTGTTGCTGCCCCCGTCAAGGTCACTACATTGCCAACCACGTTTGCACTGATGCCCAATGCGGTGAGATCGCCGACCGTCAGAACATCTCCGGGCTTGCTATTGGTCAATGTAATGGTTGCGCTTGCCAATTTGGTGTTATCAACATCTGTAATGCTGATATCACTATCAGAAATCGCAACACCGGTGCCATTCTCCGTGAAGGTGGTGATGAAGTCAGAACCGGTTTGACCACTGCTGTTGTCTCCATCCAGATCAATCACTGGAGCATCATTGGTACCATGGATGGTAATATCCAGCACGGCTGTAGTTTGCGTACCATCACCGTCTGTTAACGTGTAGGTATAGGTGTCGTGCAGCGTCTGACCATCATTCAGCTTGTTCACGTCTGAATTGCTGTTATCCAGCGTGTACGTGTAAGAACCATCTGCATTCAGCGTCAAGGTACCATAGCTCAAAGCATGGTCCGTCACCGCTGTGACTGGGTTGGCGTTTGTATCTGCACCCACGGTATCAGCACCTGAACCTGTTAGTACATTTCCACTCACGGTATTAGGAATTGCATTTTCCGTAATGCTGTTGCTGTCATCCACTGCCGTTGGGCCAGTATCTGTAATCGCAATGTCCAACGTGTCACTTTGACTGATCGCATTATCATCTGTCAGCGTAATGCTGATACTGTCGATAATCGGTAATCCATCTGTATGGTGCAACACGTTTGGATCATAAGTGTAACTCACCACACCGGTAGACTCGTCAAATCCGGTCAGAATCAGCGTCCCATCACTGCTACCCGTATTCACGGTAACCGTATGTGTTGAGTCCAGTGCTTGCAGTTGGGCGAGTGTCAGATTTGTGTTACCAATCTGGATATCATGAATACCTGCTTCTGCACTGATAGTAAAAGTACCTGCTGTCGCACCTGCGGTTTCTGGCAAGGTTGTATCAGTCGTGTTTAGATCACCATCCGTATCCGGAATGATAATGCTTGGCGGTGTATCAGTATGGCCGACAATAGTGATATCCAAAACTGCCGTCGTGGTAGTTCCGTCACCGTCTGTTAACGTGTAGGTATAGGTGTCGTGCAGCGTCTGACCATCATTCAGCTTGTTCACGTCTGCATTGCTGTTATCCAGCGTGTAGGTGTAAGAGCCATCTGCATTCAGCGTCAAGGTACCATAGCTCAAAGCATGGTCCGTCACCGCTGTGACTGGGTTGGCGTTTGTATCTGCACCCACGGTATCAGCACCAGAACCCGTTAGTACATTTCCACTCACGGTATTTGGCGTTGCATTTTCCGTAATGCTGTTGCTGTCATCCACTGCCGTTGGGCCAGTATCTGTAATCGCAATGTCCAGCGTGTCACTTTGACTGACCGCATTATCATCTGTCAGCGTAATGCTGATACTGTCGATGATAGGTACGCCATCGGTATGGTGCAGTACGTTTGGATCGTAGGTGTAGCTTACCACCCCGGTCGTTTCATCAAAACCAGTCAGAATCAGCGTCCCATCGCTGCTGCCCGTATCCACCGTCACATGGGTTGTATTCAGCGCCTGCAGTTGGGCGAGTGTCAGGTTGGTGTTACCGATCTGGATATCATGAATACCCGCTTCTGCCGTGATGGTAAAGTAACCGGCTGTCGCGGCTGCAGTTTCTGGCAGAGTGGTATCAGACCCTTCAATTGCACCCTCCGTCACAGGAATTTCAATGGTGATTCCATCCGTATTCCCATGAATCGTGATATCCAGCACGGCTGTCGTAGTCGTCCCGTCACCGTCTGTCAACGTGTAGGTATAGGTGTCATGCAGTGTTTCACCATCATTCAGCTTGTTGACATCTGCATTGCTGTTATCCAGCGTATAGGTATAAGAGCCATCCGCATGCAGTGTTAGCGTGCCATAGGTCAGGGCCAAATCCGTCACCGGTGTCACAGGCGTTGCATTGGTATCTGCACCCACCGTATCAGCGCCAGAGCCCGTCAGTACATTACCTTCGACTGTATTAGGGATCGCATCTTCAGTAATGCTGTTGCTGTCATCCACGGCCACCGGACCGGTATCGGTAATGGCAATGTCGAGCGTATCGCTGCGGCTCACCGCAGTGTCGTCCGTCACCGTGATACTGATACTGTCGATGATAGGAGTGCCATCGGTATGGTGTAGTACGTTTGGATCATAGGTGTAGCTCACCACTCCGGTCGTTTCATCAAAACCGGTCAGAATCAGCGTCCCATCGCTGCTGCCCGTATCCACCGTCACATGGGTTGTATTCAGCGCCTGCAGTTGGGCAAGCGTCAGATTGGTGTTACCAATTTGCAGGTCGTGGATACCGGCATCTGCCGTGATGGTAAAGTAGCCGGCTGTCGCTGCTGCAGTCTCAGGTAGCGTGGTATCAGACCCTTCAATTGCACCTTCCGTCACAGGGATAGTGATGGTCGGAGGAGCATCAGTATGACCATTGATGGTAATGTCCAACACGGCTGTTGCAGTGCTGCCATTCCCGTCTGTTAAGGTGTAGGTATAAGTGTCATGCAGCGTTTCTTCAGTATTCAGTTTATTTACATTTGGATTGCTGTTATCCAGTGTATAAGTATAGGTACCATCTGAATGAAGTGTTAACCAGCCATATTGCAAATAAATAGTGCCATTTGTTGGCGTAATAGGGGTTGGGTTTACATCAGCCCCCACCGTATCATTGGTCAGTACATTCCCTGAAACAGTTGTCGTTTCAGAATCTTCTGTGACGGTATTCGTATCATCCACAGCAACAGGTACACTCTCAACGGGAGCAGGTACTGCAAGTACAGTACCGGGAATTGTTTCAAAGTGTGTATTGTCGGCAGGGCCTGCAAACCCAAAGCCCAAAGGAGAAGTACCTTCCACAATACGCAGCAAGCGCACAAAGCTGTGCCCTTCTGTCGCATCGGTACCGGCATTCAGACCAGCCGCGGTTGGATCGAGATTCGCCGTCAGATCCTGACCTTGGGCCAAGGCTTGTGCCACGTTGACATCGCCCTGATTTAGCTGCGCAATTGCAGCTTCAGTATTGTCTGTTGCTTGTGTGCCGAAGATGTCGGCATCGATAAGGAGTTCTTTATTGGCAGCCAGGGTAATCGGGTTACCCCCATCCGGGGCGGCTAGTTCAACCAGACCATCAGCCCCTGTAATCAGTTTCTCGCCAACCGTCAGGACTTCTCCCGGCTGAGCGGCGTGTTCAAGACCATTTTCGTCGCGGACGATGACGCGTCCTTTGACAGAAGAGATCACCATTGTAGATTTTACTGAACTTACAGAATCGCTCATGATTGCGTCCCCCAGTTAAGCTCTAAATCATCAAACAAGTACTCCGGCTCTTTCCAACATAAAAAAACGTCTTATGCATCAATGTACGCCCATGTAAAAACGCCGCCTATTGTACCGATGTACAATAGGCGGCGTTTTGTCAACCAATTTTTTTATAAAAACAGGGACGTCATGCTTTTTTGTTGCATTTATCCCGTCAGGCCATTCACTTTCAAGGCAAGTTGCAAGCGGTCTGAAACCCCCATTTTCTCGAAAATGGTAGAGATATGTGCCTTGACAGTTCGTTCAGTAATATCCAGTGCACGGGCAATTTCTTTATTGGATTGCCCTTTGGCAGTTAATGTTGCCACTTGCCGCTCACGCTCTGTCAGGCTATCCAGCGCATGTTCATTGGTTTGACCAGACAACTGATGAACACCTTTTAAAAGTCGCATCATCAAATTCCGGCCTACCCAGATTTCGCCACTGGAAACCACATTGACAACCTGTTGCAGCATTTCCGGGTCGCAATACGCATGCACATACCCGACTGCCCCGGCCTGCAGCATCTGCAGACCCTCCTCGTCCTCTGGCGCCATGCTGCAAATCACCAACAGCAAACGGTCTTTGTGGGCCCAGAGCGCAGAATCTTCAGCAATGATACCGGGTACCGTTGCGTCTACAAGCACAATGGCCTTGTCTACGGCACGGGCAAAATTCAGATCCGCAGGCAACACTTTGGCATCCGGATACGCCAATGCCCAACGATCCAGTAACGCCTTATCCGTGCTTGCAAAATACAATATGTTTGGAGTCATCATCTTTCCGTCAATGCATTGGCCTTTGCCCGCAAGACAGGCTTGAGCAAGTACGAAAGAACAGTTTTCTTGCCGGTACGTATATCCACTTCGGCCACCATACCCGGAATAATCGGGAGATGCTTATCGCCAATGGAAGACTGTTTGGTTCTCACCCGGATAATGTAAAAAGAGTTACCTTTATCATCCGTTACAGAGTCAACACCGATCTGTTCAAGTGTTGCCTCCAGGCCACCATAGGTAGAGAAGTCATAAGCGGTAAATTTGACCAGCGCAGACTGTCCCGGGCGCAAAAAGGCAATATCCCTTGGGGCGATCTTGGCTTCCAGCAGCAAGGCATCTTCACTCGGCACGATTTCCACCACTTCTTTGCCTGGCTGCACCACACCACCCACGGTGGTAATCAGCAAACGCTTTACCATACCATTGACCGGTGAACGGATTTCGGTCTGTTTTACCCTGTCAGCCAACCCCGTACTACCAGCAGACAAACTGTTTAACTTGGCCATGGTTTCAGAGAGCTCGCCCCGCACCTGATTCCTGAAAGTCAGGTCCACTTCCTGAATTTTGCGGCTAGCCTCTGCAATGGCCGATTCCAGACGCGGAATCTGGGCACTGGCCGTGTCCCGATCACCCTTGCTTCTGGATACATCCCGTTCAAGTCTCAATAATTCGACGTCAGACACTGCGCCACTTTGCACCAGCGGTTTAGTGACAGACAGTTCCTTGGCCGTCAAGTCGTAACTTTGCGACGCTTGTTCCCTGCGCCCTTTGACCTCGATCAATTCTTGAGTACGTTGTGCCAGTTGCTGTTTTGCAATGGCAATGTTGGTTTCAAGTCCTTGCAGGCTGGAGTCATACAGACTCTTTTCCTGTTCAGCAATCTGCGGCATGTCTTTGACAACCTCTGGAGGAGGTACAAAGGGCTTGTTTTCAGACAGCGCCTGCAGGCGTGCGGCCCTTGCCAGCAGGGAGTAATACTGGGCCCGATTCTCATTGAGAGAAGACACAAAGCGGGTCGGATCAATTTTAAGCAGCAGTTGCCCTTTCTTGACGGCCTGCCCTTCTTTGACCGCAATATAGGAAATACTGCCACCATCCTGGCTTTGCATGATCTGGAGTTCGGAAGAAGGCACAACTTTACCTTCGCCGCGCGTAATTTCATCAATCGGCGCCAATGCTGCCCACGTCAGTAACCCGCCAATGGCAATCGCCATGGTCCAGATGACCATGCGGATCTTGCGTGAATCCTTTTCGACAATGGCCCAGTCACCATCACCAAACAGCTCGTCGTCTGATACATCATGCTTGGAAAACATGGCATCCAGATAACTATCGAAACCGGACGAGCTCTTGTGGTGGAAATGCCCCCACATGCGGGCCATAAAACCTTTTTTCTTTTGTTCGGCTGGTTGCTGTTGCATCATTATCCAGCCCTCCCGACGCGACCTTGCTGCAGTGCTTCAACCACTTGTGCTTTCGGACCATCGGCAACAATCTGGCCGTTATCCATGACAATTAGACGATCCACCAAATCCAGCAAAGCAGTTCTGTGTGTAACAAGCAACATGGTTTTCCCTGACTGTAATACCTGCTTCAAGCGACCTTTCAGACGTTCTTCACTGGTATGATCCATCCCGTTGGTAGGCTCATCCAGAATCAGCATGGGCGGGTCATTCAGGAAAGCGCGAGCCACCGCGACTGACTGCCGTTGACCGCCCGACAAAGATTCACCGCGTTCACCAATCGTCATGTCAAAGCCTGCTGGATGCGCATGGGCAAACTCTGATACACCAGCCAGTTCTGCTGCCATCAGGATCTGGCTATCTTCGGCAAATGGTGCGCCAACGGCAATGTTGTCACGCAAAGACCCAAAGAACAGGGTGACATCTTGCGGTACATAGCCAACGGAACGACGCAACTCAGCCGGGTCGATCTGCCGAACATCGACACCATCCAGCATCACAGCGCCATCTGTTGCCTGATAGAGCCCCAGAATCAGGCGTTCGATTGTGGTTTTACCAGAGCCGATGCGCCCGATGATGGCCACACGCTCACCTGCATGAATCTTGAAAGACACACGCTTTAATGCGGCATTCTCACGCCCAGGGTAACAAAACGTGACATCCTTGAATTCAATTTCACCTCTGAAATGCCCGCGGTGCAGGAAAGAAGCATCTTCCGGACGTTCGACAGGCAGATTCATATACGTCTCTACCGATGCCAGTGAGGTCTTGGCTGTATGGTATTGCATCAACAAACCGGCCAGCTGCCCTAGCGGCGCCATGGCACGGCCCGAAATCATCGTTGCGGCAATCAGGCCACCTTGCGTCAATTGACCATCAATAATCAGATACACCCCGGTCAGAATCACGGCAATGTTGACCAGCTGCATGATGAAGGATGCAAAGTTCACGGTTGTGTTAGACATCAGTTTCAAGCGACTGCCGATCTGGGACAAGAACACAGACGTTCTTTCCCAACGGCGCTGGATATCCGACTCGGCACCAAGTGCTTTCACCGTTTCAATCCCCACCAGGCTTTCTACCAGCGTTGCGTTCCGCTGCGCAGAAGAACGCTGGCTGATTTCGGTCAGCTCCTGCATTTTGGATTGGGCAATCCATCCGAATACAGCCACCAGCACAATGCCGACGACTGCCGGCAAAATCAGCCATGGGTTCAGCCACACCAAAACAAGCAGGAACAAAACGGTAAACGGCAAATCCACCAGTGTCGCCATGGAGGCCGATGCGATAAAGTCACGCACAGACTCGAACGAACGCAGGTTAGCAGCAAAAGACCCCGCTGAAGGCGGCCTGTGCTCCATGCGAATACCCAGCACACGCTCCATGATCAGTGATGACAGTTTGACATCCACACGTTTGCTGGCCAGATCCAATACATAGCCCCGTACGGTACGCATGGCAAAATCAAAGACCAGGACCAGACTGGCGCCAATCGCGAGCACCCACAGCGTATCTACGGCATGATTGGGCACGACACGGTCATAGACATTCATGGAAAACAAAGGGAATGCCAAGGCAAATGTATTGATCAGAATCGCAGCAACCAGTGCATCCCGGTAAAAATGCATGGAGTCATACATGGCACCCCAAAACCAGTGACGGGACTTCAGATACCCTAATTGGGGAGCGCGCGCATCAAACTTGAACTTGGGCCGCACAAAGATAACCCGACCCGTATAACGGGCCGTCAGCGCTTCTTCAGAAACCTTATCAACACTTTCCGGCACCTCTGGCCAACGGACCTGAAAAGAACCATCCGGATTGCGACCCAACAGCAGGCACGCCTGGTGGTCTTCCAGCAACAAAATGGCAGGCAAGAGATATTCGGAAATATCCGCCAGATCGCGGCGGACCACGCGAGCGGTCAGATTGGCCCGTGCAGCAGCACGTGCCATTAAAGATGGTGTAAGTTTATTATTGACGAGAGGCAACCCGGCCGAGAGAGACTCTTTCGAAATAGACTGACCATGAATACGGGAAAGTTCTACAAGACAATCCAGCAGCGGATCAAAATGAGTCTGGTGTGCGTCAATATTCCAGTCAGGCATAGCTTATCCCTGGTTAATATTTTTATAAGATTAGTTAAGCCACTATAGCAAAAAAAGTTAACAAGCCTAATAGTATGTGTGATGAATCCTGCTTAAAATCAGGCAGCATGTATTCTAATGGCAATCAGATCAACCACTCTGTCAACAATCGTAAAATCATGCGATAAGTTGAATGGAAATACATGGGCTATATACGTCTCTTTGGGGGAACAATGACTTCCCCGCATTTAATAGATCAGTCCGGCATGCCGGCTAGAACCATTACAGAGTGGGTAAGGGAATATACCCTGCCCCTCTACTGGCGTTGCGGACATGGGACATGCGGGGCCTGCGCCGTTCACATCCGCTATCCGGAAGAGCAAGAAGAGAGATGGGTGACGCTCTCTGGAAAAGAAAAGAATGTGTTGTTAAGGCATAAACTGATCACACCGGAAGCACATGCATTAACCACCATTAAACAGACACCAGCTATCTGGCGTCTTGCATGTCATGTCCTGGTAGCACCGGAGGATAAGATAGAAGTTATCTGGTAAGAGACCAGTTGCAATTGTTCAACCTCGTGAAGCCTGCGTTGACATTGAAAATGTCATCGATATCCTTATTCAGGATACGATCAAATGTACCACCCAAGAATTATTCTGCAATTTCAATTTGCTGACCATCAAAAGCAAACATCATGCTATCAGGCAATGATTTGCCAGCTTCGACAACATCCACTTCATGGGTCATATGCATAAAGCAGGTTTGTCTGGCGCCAATCCGGGTAGCCAGCACGATAGCCTGATCCAGGCTCAGGTGCGTATAGTGCGGCAGATAGCGCAAACAATCCAGAAACAGCACATCCAGACCTTCCAGCAAAGCAAAGCTGCTCTCTGGAATCTCGGAAACATCGGTCAACCAGGCCACATTGCCCACCCGATAACCGAAAATTGGCCATTGCCCGTGCAGCAGCGGGATAGGTATCACATTGACATTACCCACCATGAACGGTTCATCCACAACATGCGCACTTAATACGGGGCGCTCCCAATGCGTTGTCGGCGGCAACAGCGTGTAACCAAACCGCTCTTCGATATTGTGGATCGTAAACTGGTTGCCAAAAACGGGGATCGCTTTCTTGTGCCGAAAGCAAAACGCACGCAAATCATCAATCCCGTTCAAATGGTCTGCATGCGGGTGCGTATACAGCACGGCAGATACTTCGTGCAATTTCTCGCGCAGGGCTTGCTGACGTAAATCCGGCCCGGTATCAATCAACAGGCCAACATCACCAGCCATAATGTAACAGCTAGCGCGGGTGCGGCAATTTAACGGATGAGCCTCTGTACATACCTTGCAATGACATCCGATGACCGGCGTACCTGCAGAAGAGCCAGCACCCAGAACGATGACCTTCATGCTGGCACCGTCTCGCTGACGGAAGCCGCGGCAAACAGACGGAAAAAATTCTCTGTGGTTGCCCGGGCAACCTCATCGAGCGTGATTTGCCTGAGATTGGCAATTTCTTCCGCAACATGCATCACCAGCGCCGGATGATTCATTTTCCCGCGGAAAGGCACGGGCGCCAGATAAGGCGCATCGGTCTCGATCAACAAGCGGTCCAGTGGTACGTACTTGGCGACTTCTTTCAGATCCTGAGCACTTTTAAATGTCACGATACCAGACATGGAAATATAAAACCCCATATCCAGAGCAGCTTTGGCGACCTCTTTGCTTTCGGTAAAGCAATGCATCACACCGGTTGCATCACGGGCGGATTCTTCCTGCATGATAGACAGTGTATCTTCAGCCGAGGAACGGGTATGAATGATCAAAGGCTTGCCAACCTGCCGGGCTGCCCGGATATGCACCCGGAACCGCTCGCGCTGCCAGCTCAGGTCGCCTTCCAGGCGGTAATAGTCCAGCCCGGTTTCGCCGATGGCGATCACCTTCTCATGGGCAGACAACTCGCATAATTCTTCAACTGAAAACTCGGGTTCATTTTCATGATCCGGGTGCATACCGACAGATGCAAAGAATTGCGGGTGCTGTTCTGCCAGTTTTAGAATGCCAGGAATCCCTGCCCGATCCACTGCCACAATCAATGCATGGGATACGTTGTTCTTGGCCATTGCGGCAAGATGCTGATCCAGCTGGCTAACCAGATCCGGAAAATTCAGATGACAGTGCGAATCGATAAACATAAATGACTTTTAACTAAAATTAAACCCGGCTTTCGCCAGCCAGGCTTCGTATGAGCGTGCATACGGTTACATC
Organism: Leeia oryzae DSM 17879; assembly: GCF_000376945.1. Taxonomy (GTDB): domain Bacteria; phylum Pseudomonadota; class Gammaproteobacteria; order Burkholderiales; family Leeiaceae; genus Leeia; species Leeia oryzae. Next base: position 105,877 of record NZ_AQXU01000013.1, on the reverse strand, counting down.
GTATGGGTAGAGCGATTCGCCTGGAGGTGCCCACCCAGGATACCTTCGATTTTATTCTTGGCGGCTACGCCAAACTCGTTATTACTGAACTGGACACCAATCCCCTGAGACCGGCTACCCTGTGCCCCTGGCGGTGTAATCCAAACCACCTTGCCCGTTACCGTGTATTTGGTTGGCTCGTCGAGCAACGTCAGCAGCAAGAAAACTTCGTCACCCAAATTGTAAGGCTTTGGCGTTGGCACAAATAACCCGCCACCCTGAATAAATGGCATATAAGCGGCGTACAGGCTGGCTTTTTCTTTAATGGTCAAAGACATGACGCCAGGTCTTGTGACTGGCGCAGGTTTGGAAACCTCACTCATACGTACTCCATCCTATCTTTCAAGAACTCACTGGCACAGCACGTTTCTGCCATAACCCGCGATACGAAAACAACCAGTTTTCCAGCATCAATTTCTGATTCAATGGATGACTTAACAGACGTTTGTCTTGTTGCAAAGCAGTCATGCACTCCATTAATGCCACACTATCGGTACGGCCAGCAAGATTTTGCAAGGCGTCCGACTTATCCGGGTAATACTTGATTTGCCCACCCACACTTAACCTGAGCAAATCATACAGCCATTTACCCAACCAGTCATGCAATGTAGACAAAGGCAGTTTGCTCCAGTCTTGCGCTACCTGAACCGGATCTTTACGCGGCGCGGAGAACCATTCCAGCACCGTTGGCAAGCTGGCCAGAACTTCATCATTAGCATACTGAGCCGTCAGCAAAGGCATGCCACCCGACAAATCCAGCAGCATCTCGTGTCCGGACAATCGCTGATCCGCCAGCCATGCCAGTGCCTCGCCTCTGGCCGGGGCTGGCAAGCTGATTTTCTGGCAACGGCTCCGGATGGTAGGCAATACACGCCCCAACTGCTGGCATACCAGAATAAAAATCACACCAGCCGGTGGTTCTTCCAGTGTCTTTAATAGTGCATTGGCTGCTGCCTGATTCAGTTTCTCGGCAGAAGGAATCAGAACGACCTTTACACCACTTCTGTGCGACGTCAGCTGAACAAAATCCGTCAGATCCCGTATCGCCTCAATACCAATCCATAAGCCCGAACGCTTGGCTGGCTCTGCATCTTCTGAAGGCATGTCGGCTGGCGGCAGGATACGACGAAAGTCAGGATGGTTACCTTGCGAGAGCCAATTACATGCCTGGCAATGGCCGCATGCACCGTTTGTTGAATGTGGTGCTTCACACAGCAGACTGGCTGCCAGCGCTTCGGAAAAATGGGCTTTCCCGATACCCGTCATGCCATGGAGCAGAATGGCATGCGGTAGCTGCTGACGCCGACTCTGCAATTGCTGCCAGATGGTTTGGTGCCATGGCAACGGCTGCACCATTGGCACACCCTCAGCTTGCATGAGCTTCACCCTGGATGTAAGACATAATTACCTCGGCAAGCTCCAGTTGAATCTCATCGATTGCCCGGTTGGCATTAATGATGCGAAAACGCAGTGGATCGGCAACCGCGCGATCCAGATAGGCTTGTCTGACACGCTGGAAGAACGCCAGATCCAGCTGTTCGAAACGATCCGGAGACCTGGCGCCACGCACGCGCTCAAAGCTCACCTCTGCCGGCACGTCAAACAACAAGGTCAGATCAGGCTGAATATCGCTATGAACCCAGTGTTCCAGCATGGCCAGCTTTTCAACTGGCAATCCTCTGCCACCACCCTGATAAGCATAACTTGCATCGGTAAAGCGGTCGCAGACCACCCACTGACCGGCATTCAGGGCAGGGATAATGCATGATTGCAGATGCTGCTGACGGGAAGCAAACATCAACAAGGCTTCGGTTTCTATGCTCATGGCCTCATGCAGCAACAGCTCTCTTAACGCCTCCCCTAATGGCGTACCACCAGGTTCACGCGTGACGCACAATGGCACATGACGTGACTTGAGATACTCCACCAGCCAGGCGAGATGCGTTGTCTTGCCGGCACCATCTACCCCCTCAAGGGTGATGAAACGTCCGGTTGTGGCCAAGGCTTGTACAGAAGACATCGGGTTATCCATGAAAACACATTACCAGTAATTAGCATAAAACAAACAAGCCCCTAGCGGGGCTTGTCTTGATGGGTCTTGAAAACGGCATTCTAGAAAAACAAAGAATCAGACACCAATTTGTTCTACCCAGGTCAACGCACTCATCTGGGCTTTATTGAGCATTTCAGGTGTAATCTGCAACTGTTCAGCCAAGGACTCAAGCTCATTCAGTTCCGGATTCTCACAGGCAATGGCCAGTTTCAGGAAAGGACCATACATGCCCTGCTGGGTAAGTAACGCGTCACAGACGGTTTCGGGCAACAACAGGTTTTCCAGAACCTTTTCCATTGGCATTTCCAGCATGACATCCAGCAAGGAGAATACCCCGACAATAAACAGGTTGTCACGATCTGAACCATCAAGGAAATGCTGACCAATCAGCTCCACAAAACGGCCACGGGTAATGGCAAGTTTCATCAGTGCTGATGCACCTGGGGTTTCTGCAGCCGCAGTTACCAGCAACAGTGTCAACCAGCGATACAGCTTCTGGTACCCCAGAATGGTAACCGCATGACGGAAAGACTGGATCTCACATGAAAGGCCAAAGCCTGCCGAGTTGATGTACCGCAGCAATTTGAAAGACAGGGCCACGTCACGCTTCAAGGCTTCTTCAATTTGCTTGATTTCTGCATTATTGCGAAGCATGTTCAGCAGCGACAGGATGTTGGCGTATGCAGGGTTAATGACCTTGGCAGCCAATGTCTCAGGGCGTGCAAAATAGTAACCCTGGAAGGCATCAAAACCCGCATCGTGCAGAACACGAAACTCTTCTTTGGTTTCTACTTTCTCGGCAACCTGCAGAGCCGGGTAACGACGCAATTGCTTGGACAACGCCAACGCACGCTCCATACCCAGTTCACGGATATCAATCTTGACGTAGTTGGCTATTTCCAGAAACGGTGCGGTTTGCGGAGTCAGCACAAAGTCGTCTAGTGCAATCGAAAACCCTTGGGCGCGCAACTCTCTGGCTCGCTCGATCAAAGCCGGGGTAGCATTGACAGACTCAACGATTTCGAGCACCGCTTTTTGTGGCTGCAACAGTTCCAGAAAATTACTCTGAAGCATGGCTTGTGCCACGTTGATGAATGCGAGCTTGTCCCCAACCAGCCATTCGGCACCCATATTGGACAACGTGTTCACCAACACATTGGTACCGGCTTGCAAGTCGCTAGAAAACTCGGCTGTAGATGCAGATTCATTCAAACGAAACAGCAACTCATAGCCCATCAACTTCTGATGGCGATCCAGAATTGGCTGACGCCCGATAAACGCACTATCACTATTGGTTGCAGTATTCATATTGACTTAACAGGTTAATGGCATGGCAGGCAGATATCATCTGCCATTTGCCACAAAAAAACATCGTTTACGCAAAATCAAATAATGGCGAGGCCTGATCAGTTCCCAATGCGGCCAACAGGTCTTCCATATCCAGCACCAGAACCACAGAGCCGTCACCTGATAGTGTAGCACCAGCGATGCCCTTTGGCTTGATGTTCTGCAATGGTTTGATCACGACATCATCACGCCCCACAAAGGTATCAATGGCCAACACAAATGAGCTTTCTGCCGATTGCATCAAGACACCAAATGATGGCGGCTTGTTATCATGCCAGCCAATGAGGCTTGCAAGAGAACGTACAGACAAGATTTCATCCCTGACCACCATGGTGGCCTTACCGGACACTTGCTGGATATCGTTCTTGGACAGAGGAATAATTTCACGAACCATCGCCAATGGCACAGCAAATGGCTGGTCGCACACTTTGACAACCAGCACCGGCAAGATCGCCAGGGTCAGTGGCAGACTGATCGTGAAACGGCTACCTTCACCCGGAATGGACTGGATATCAATCCGGCCATTCATTTTCTGGATGTTGGTTTTCACCACATCCATGCCTACGCCACGGCCGGATACGCTGGAAATCTGGTCTTTGGTAGAGAAGCCCGGCAAGAAGATCAGCTGGAGACTTTGCTTGTCATCCAGATTGTTTGCGTCTTCAACTTTGAGCAAACCTTTTTCGATGGCCTTTTGACGGATCATCTCAGGCTTCATGCCTTTACCGTCATCGGTAATCTCGATCAGGATATGGTCACCCACCTGGGTGGCAGCCAGCTGTACCAGACTTTTCTCTGACTTGCCAATGGCGAGACGCTCTTCCTTGGTCTCGATACCATGGTCAACCGCGTTACGAACCAGGTGGACCAGCGGATCATTCAGATCCTCGATCATGGTCTTGTCAAGTTCGGTTTCTTCACCGGTGATGACCAGTTCGACATCCTTACCCAGTTGACGGGCAAGATCTCGGGCCAACCGCGGATATTTCTGGAACAGGCGTCCAATTGGCTGCATACGGGTTTTCATCACCGCATTCTGCAAATCAGACACCAGCAAATCCAGCTGACCAATTGCTTCGTCAAGCGCTCTCAGGGTATGCGCATCACTGCGGCCCTGAAGAATATCCGTACGCAGCGTGGTCAGACGGTTTTTCGTCAATCCGATCTCGCCAGACAGGTTAAGCACCTGATCAAGACGATTGGTATCAATACGAATCGTGGTTTCTTGCGTTGTCAGTTGCTGGGCAATTTGCTGCCCGCTATTCATGGAGGAGACGCCAGTATTGGCAAAAGCACCTGACGAAGGCGCCAGTGCAACGGGCTCAGACGCTTTTACTGGAGCAACCTCCAATGCTGCCTTGGCCTGCACAGTTTCGGTCTTGGCTGGCGCAGCAGGTTCTGTACCCAGTAAGCCATGATAGAGTTTGTTCCAGTCCGGCTCCCCGTCTACAGCGGCAGGCGGTGTGGATACCTGTTCAGCCTTAACTTCTTCTTTTGCAGGTGCTGCTGGCGCAGCAGGTGCAGGGTTAGCATCAAGGCGGCCTTCCAGAACGGCATCAAGGCTATCTAGCAAGGCTTGGGGTGCTGAATGAGGCTGCCGCTTTTGCGCCAGCTCACCAAACATTTCCCTCACGACCCCGGTTGAAGCAAGAATATAGTCCAGCAGGCCTGCGCTGAGCTTCATTTCGCCGTTACGCAGCTTGTCAAACAGGTTTTCTGTCCGGTGGCAGAGTGTCACCAGCGCATCTACATTCAAAAACCCTGCCCCACCTTTAATGGTATGAAAGCCCCGGAAAATATCATTTAGCAAGGTTTTGTCATCAGGACGTTTTTCTAGCTCGACCAGTTTATTGTCGACGTCGGATAACATGTCAGAGGATTCTGTCAGGAAATCCTGAAGCAGTTCTTCCATTCCGCCAAATTCACTCATGGTGTGTTCCTCGCTACTACCGATTGGTTAACTTGCCTTGATACCGTTATAGTCTTAGAAACCCAGGCTTGCCAGCAGATCGTCAACTTGTTGCTGATCTGTGACAATATCACTACGGCCATCCGTATTGATGACAGGCCCATTTTCGAGCTGGGCGTGTTCTTCCTGTTTTTTAACTGCACCGGGCGTGTATTCGACAAGGAAGTTAAAGAGCTGGTTTTCCATCTCTTTTGCCATTTCAACGATCTTCTTGATCACCTGGCCGGTAAGATCCTGGAAATCCTGCGCCATCATGATGTCCAGCAGCAATGCATCTGTCTGTCTGGAATCGGTCTTGGTTCTATGCAAGAAACTGCGCGTGTCATTGACCAGTACTTTGAATTCTTCAACACTCAGCTGGTTGGCAAACAGTTTGTCCCAACGCTGATTCAGGCCATCAGAATCTTCACTCAATTTTTCTTGCAGAGGCTTGGCAACATCCACCGCTGACAATACCTTGTCTGCAGCCTGCTCGGTCAGTTTGGCCACGTAGGCCAGACGGTCCTTGGCATCCGGAATTGCTTCGGAAACAACTTTTTCGATCGACTTGTCAAAGCCCAGTTCACGCAAGGTGTCGTGCAGTTTACGGGTCATCATCCCGATCTGGGTGAACATTGACTTCGCTGGTTCGATCATGTCACTGGTGATATCCACCTTGTGTTCAGATGCACCGGCCGCATTTGCTTCATGTGAGACATTTGTACTTACAATGCTATCAAACAGAGCTTCCAGATCCGCAGAATCGCCGCTCTCATATTTTCTATCACTCACATGTATCTCCTTATTTTCCGAGATTCTGGAAGATTTTGTTTAGTTTTTCGTCGAGTGTAGCTGCAGTAAACGGCTTGACAATATAACCACTGGCGCCTGCCGTTGCCGCCTCAATGATGTTTTCTTTTTTCGCTTCTGCAGTAATCATCAGAAAAGGGAGACTTTTAAGATTTGGATCAGCACGAACCGCTTTCAGCAATTCGATACCTGTCATGTTCGGCATGTTCCAGTCTGAAACAATAAAATCAAACTGCCCATTTTGAAGTTTGTGTAAGCCAATCTGACCATCTTCGGCTTCATCCACGTTGGTGAAACCGAGTTCCTTCAGCAGGTTACGCACAATGCGTCTCATGGTAGAGAAATCGTCCACTACCAGGAACTTCATATTTTTATCAGCCATGCTTGCCCTCTCTAAATCTGTTGCCAGACATATTGGCAACAGATGCAAATCAACTCATCAGTAGCGGCTTGATGGTTTCCGCCAAAATCACCGGATCGAATTTTGCCACATAGGCGTCAACACCGACACTATTTCCCATTGCACGGTTGGCATTAGACGACAGTGAGGAATGCATGACAACCGGGATGCCCTTGAAGCGCTGATCGGCCTTGATGTGTTTGGTGAGCACATAACCATCCATTTCAGGCATTTCTGCATCCACCAGGATCAGTTTCAAATGATCCCCAAGGAACTCGCCTTCGCCCTGCACACGGCTGGCCAGATTCTGCAATTTGGTCCATGCCTCTTTGCCGTTGTTGGCCTGATGATATTTGACGCCCAGTTTGTCCAGCACGCCGGTAATCTCTTTACGAGCCACCATGGAATCATCACAGAAGAACATATAGATGTCTTCGCGGATCGGGTTTGTGGCCACATCCGGGATCAGTTTTTCACCAATCACGGAGGAGAGAATCTGTTCGACGTCCAGAATCGAGACCAGCTTGCCATCCGGCAGTTCTGTCACTGCCGTAATCAGTCCTTGACTGCCCGCCAGCATGCCCTCTGGCGCCCGAACCTTGTCCCAGTCCACACGAATGATACGGTCAACTTCGTCTACCAGAAAAGACTGGGTATGACGACTGAACTCGGTCACGATCATGGTTTGTTCGCTGCTGCGGTTCTGGCCCGGGCTAACGAATTTGGAAAGGGAAATAATCGGGATAATGTTACCCCGCAAAGAAATCACGCCTTCGACACCAGGCGGCATGTTGGGTGTCTTGGTAATGTGTGGCGTTTGAGAAACTTCACGTACCTTGAATACGTTAATACCAAAGATTTCGCCTGTCCCCAGTGAGAACAGCAAGATTTCCATCTTGTTAGAACCTGCCAGCTTGGTGCGCGCATCAATACTGTCTAGCAGGTTTTCGGGTGTTTTTCCGGACATGGCATTCACCTAGTAATCAATCTGTCTATATAAACAAAAGCGAATATTATTGTGTCGCCAGCAATCTGGTCAGGGTTTCGGCCAGTCTTTGTGGTTCAAATTTGGCAACATACTCATCCACCCCGACAGATTGTCCCAGCTTCTGGTTTTGCATGCCCGACAAGGATGAATGCATCAAAACCGGAATACCTTTGAAACGCGGATCGGATTTGATGTTCTTCGTCAGCATGTAGCCGTCCATTTCCGGCATTTCCACATCTGTCAGAATCAGATTGACAACATCTTTCATGAGCTCGCCATTGGCCTCGGCCAGGGAGGCCATTTTATCCAGCTCGTCCCATGCTTTTTTGCCGTTAATGGCAGAAAAGTAGCGAACCCCCATCATGTCGAGGGTTGTAGAAATCTGTTTGCGAGCAACTGAAGAATCATCTGCAAAATAAACCGTACGAGGCTTATCCAGCGGCTTGATGTTCTGGAAGATCATCTGGTCATCGTAGTTACTGGTTTCTGCCAGCACTTTCTCAACGTCCATCATCATGACCAGTTTGCCGTTATCCAGCTCTGTCACCGCCGTAATGATGCCGCCCATCTGCGCTGTCAGCATATCCGGGGGCACGCGCATTTGAGACCAGTCCAGCCGGAGGATCGTATCCACGGCTTCAACCAGGAAGCCTTGGGTATGACCGTTATATTCGGTCACAATCATGATTTCCGGCCGTGCGTCCGTATTAATGCCAGTGTACTTGGCCAGATCGACCACAGGCACCAGAGAGCCGCGCAAACTGACCATACCTTCAACACAGGCTGGCATTTCAGGCGCATGGGTAATTTCAGGGGTACGCATCACCTCGCGCACCTTGAACACGTTGATCCCGAAATTTTCTCTTCGGCCTGTTCGCTGGTCAGTGCCTAGCGTGAACAGCAGGATTTCCAGCTTGTTGGTTCCTGCCAGCTTGGTTCGTGCATCAATTTTTCTTAGTAGTTCGGACACGTTGATACTCCAATCAGCACTGTCTGGTTACAGCTTAACAGCCGGCTTAACACATGTGACTCTGTTGTTGTTTATTTTAGAACAAGAACCGCTTCTTTGCTTGATCTAAGTCTCATTTTACATTCTGTGCATAATTTGGTGCGGTTGCAAGGTAAAAACACACGTCCATTAGATTTCTGATAAAAACACGTACGTTTACGGCCTTGTTTCGACTGTACATCAAGCCACTAATATAGCTTAACCTTGCAAAAACTGATGAAATTTATCATAGAGATGTCAAGAATAATATGCCTGTGTGCCGAATCAGTATCAGGAAAGTGCTTATTTGCCGGTTATTCATGGTCCGAAAGTATGGACACAATAATTCAAAATAGACTTGAGTTGAGTCAATTCCACCCTGTTTAGTTACCTCGATACCCGAGGTTCATAAAAGTCGTGATGCTGGATATGGCGATTTCGCACTGATCCATATCTGTTTCGAATACCATTTGCGTATTCATTCAATAAGCAACAGGCACCGGATCCAGACTTCGCCACAAAAACCAGGTTGCCACGGTCCGATACGGTCTCCACCGTTCTGCAAATTGTTCCAGTCTTTTCAACGGAAACGGATATTCCCAGCCATAATGCCTGGCGACACCCCGTTGCAGGCCAATATCATCCAGTGGCAAAACGTCTTGTCTTAACAAATGGAAAATCAGGAACATTTCCGCCGTCCAGCGGCCGATCCCCCTGACATCGGTCAGACGCTGGATGACGGCCTCGTCTTCCATTTCATCAAAATGTACCGGATCAATCCGTCCATCGATGAAGTGGCGAGCCAGGTCTGTCAGATATTCGACTTTGCGACTGGACAAACCATCTGCCCGCAAGTCATCCACCGAAGTCACCAGCACGCGCTCCGGATTAACGTGCCCTAGCCTGCTCTCAAGTCGTTTCCAGATACTGTCAGCAGCCTTGACCGAGATTTGCTGCCCGACAATCGAATTGGCAAGCGTACAAAAAGCATCACCTCCCCCGGTCAGGCATTCTCCTTGATAGGCATTGAATAACCCCACCAGCGCAAGATCATTTCTGGCGAGTGCATCAATTGCCTCTGGCCAGTAATCTGGTGAGGTTTTGATCCTGGGAGAAGTGAGCTGTGTCATTGAAACAGCCTGACGCTTAATGCGAACGAGCTGGCGTCATGAGACGGTCTACCCATGCCAGCCCGATGGCCGTGAGGAGAAATACCAGATGAATGGCGGTTTGCGAAGCCAAGGTTTCAACCTTGATGGCATCTGCGTTGATAAATCCTTTGAGCAGATGAATACCGGAAATGCTGATCAGTGCCGTTGCCAGCTTGACCTTCAACACGCCTGCGTTGACGTGGGAGAGCCACTCCGGCACATCCTCGTGCGTTCCCAGGTCCAGTTTGGATACAAAGGTTTCGTAGCCCCCAATCACGACCATGATGATCAGGTTGCTGAGCATGACCACGTCAATCAGGCCGAGCACAATCAGCATGATCTGGGTTTCACCCATGGCATTGACGTCATGCACCAGATGCCAGAGTTCTTTGAGAAAAGACCAGACATAGGCGCATTGCGCCACAATCAGACCCAGATATAAAGGAACCTGAATCCAGCGACTCCAGAAAATAAAACTTTCCAACCCGGTTTCTAAACGATTAGGAATATGCTTCACGAATTTACTCTCTTGCATCTGACAAAAACCAATTAACCTGATGGCATAATTCAGCCAATACGTTAATTCAAATACGATTTATTGCGTTCAATTACCTGCGACTGTCATATTCTCAATCAGAATAGACCCGGTTTGGCGGCTGGCATGCGGCAGGTGATCGTTCCCGATTGCAACAATCCCTTTAAACATGTCTTTCAGATTACCTGCAATGGTAATTTCTTCAACCGGATAGGCAATGACGCCATTTTCAACCCAGAAACCGGCTGCACCACGAGAATAGTCACCGGTCACTGTGTTGGTGCCATGTCCCATCAGCTCTGTTACCAGCAGGCCTGTCCCCATTTTTTTCAGCAACGCGGCCAAATCTTCGCCGGTCGACCCGAGTATCAGGTTATGGCTGCCACCGGCATTGCCGGTACTTTTCATGCCTAATTTGCGGGCGCTGTAAGAGCCCAGGAAGTATCCTTGCACCACACCATTCTCGACCACCATCCGGTCTTGGGTTGCAACACCCTCATCATCAAATGGCGTACTGGCCTGACCTTGTACAATCAAAGGAGCTTCATGCAGGTTCACGATCGGTGAAAATACGCTTTGTCCCAGACTATCCAGCAAGAAACTGGCCTGGCGATAAAGACTGGTGCCACTCACCGCTTGCAAAAAGTGACCAATCAGACTGGATGCAATCGGCGCTTCAAATACAACAGGCACCTGGCAGGTATCAATCTTGCGGCCATTCAGGCGGCGTACCGTGCGCTCACCGCAACGACGGCCAATGGATTCAGGACTGGCCAGATCATCAAAGCGTCGACTGGAGTCATACCAGTAGTCGCGCTGCATGGCATCGCCTTCTTCGCCAATCACGGCACAAGACAGTGAATGCCTTGAGGTAGGAAAACCGGCCAGGAAACCCAGGGTATTGCCGTACACAAACTGCCCGCTTTGCGTTGATAGCGAAGCACCATCGGAATTGGTGATGCGAGGATCAACGGCTCTGGCCGCATCTTCACACAATGTCGCCAGGCGGATACTCTCTTCGACACTCAGATTGGATGGGTGAAACAAATCCAGGTCCGGGAAACGGGTAGCCAGCATGTCCGGGTCTGCCAGGCCGGCAAACGGGTCTGAAGCGGTATAGCGCGCAATATCGAGCGCGGCATCAACAGTTGCCTGCAGGGCCGCCTTGCTGAAGTCTCCGGTACTGGCATGCCCTTTGGCCTGCCCGTGATAGACGGTAACGCCAAAGCCTTTGTCACGATGATATTCGATGGTTTCTGTTTCACCCAGACGAACAGAGACCGTATGTCCGGCACCTTCGGACACTTCTGCATCTGCAGCCGTTGCCCCTTTCTGGCGCGCGTATGACAGTACATCACTGACCAATTGTTTGAGTTCGTCTTGTGAGTAAGAAAACGGAGTATTAGCCACAAATTCATCCTGAAATTAACAACAGTAACCTGATTACCCGCCCGCTATTTATAGCAGTGATCAGGCAAGCAACCCAATAGAATGGTATGATAACAGCTTTGATAGTGTATCGCGTGCTAGTGCTGACGCGACAGCCTTTTATCACGCGACCATACCAGAACATAAGCATGAATCCATCAGATTACTATGACGACGAGCCGCTAGACGACGGCCCTAGCAAATCGCAGAAAAAACGTGAAATGCACGCTTTGCAAACCATGGGCGATGCACTGGTTGCCCTGGGTAAGGATCAGCTCAAGAAGCTGCAGCTGCCAGAGCGCCTGTTTGATGCCATCATGGAAGCAAAACGGTTGACTGCGCATGGCGCCATTCGTCGCCAGTCCCAATATATTGGCAAACTGATGCGGCATGTGGACGCTGCTCCCATCCAGGCGTATCTGGACCAGTTGACCCAGAGTTCCAGCGCCCAGACGGCCTGGCTGCACCGCATTGAACGCTGGCGTGACAAGCTGGTAAGCGATAGCAATGCCATTACCCTGTTTGCCGACGAGTTTCCGGAGGCGGATATTCAGCAGGTTCGCCAACTGGTGAGAAACGCGCTGAAAGAGCGTGAGCTGAACAAGCCTCCCAAGGCATACCGCGAATTATTCCAGCTACTGAAAGCCCTGCAACCGCCTCCTATCCCGGTATCTGAACCGACAGATGAAGATCTGGAAGACGAGGACATGGAGGATGACGATGAGTGAGGCGCGCGCGCTAAAAATCGGTCTGGTATCGATCAGTGACCGTGCCAGCAGTGGTGTCTATGAAGACAAAGGCTTGCCTGCCTTGCAAAGCTGGTTTGGCGAGGCGCTGACTACCCCGTGGACCATGGAAAACCGTCTGATTCCGGATGAACAAGCCGTGATTGAAGATACCCTGCGGGATCTGGTGGATCATGCAGGCTGTGATCTGGTGCTGACCACCGGCGGTACGGGCCCTGCCCCCAGAGATGTGACACCAGAAGCGACCATGGCGGTTGCAGACCGTGTCATGCCCGGTTTTGGGGAACAAATGCGACAGATCAGTCTGGCGTTTGTTCCAACGGCCATTTTATCCCGTCAGGTTGGCGTGATCCGCAAGCAGAGTCTGATCCTGAATCTGCCCGGGCAACCTAAAGCTATCAAGGAGACGCTGGAAGGCCTGAAGGCGGAAGACGGCTCAGTGATGGTGCCTGGCATCTTTGCGGCAGTCCCGTATTGTCTGGATCTGATCGGGGCACCCTATGTTGAAACCAATCCAGCCGTTGTCAAAGCGTTTCGTCCCAAATCTGCCGTAAAACCACAACAGACCTGATCCCGTCATGGACACGCCAGCAGCGCTAATCCCCCTGTGGTTAAACATAGTGAGTGGCCTGCTACTGGTCTCGGTGCTGGTGTTTGCCGGCGTCAAGCAGGACTGGAAGCGTCTACTGAACAACAGCCAGCAACACGTTCTGTTCGGCTCGATTGTCCTGGTGTCTTTCTTCTGGCAATTGCAGGCCAACATTCGCCCGGGGCTTGCCCTCCATTTACTGGGTGCCACGCTGGTAACCCGGATGCTGGGTGGCTGGCTGGCCAGTTTTGCCATGGTGGCCGTTCTGCTTGTGCATACCGCGGTGAATACCCATCACTGGCAGGCATTGCCAGTCAATGCCCTGTTGCTTGCGCTTTGTCCGGTTGGCATGGCCAGTGGTCTGCTTTGGTTGCAGCAGCGCTTTCTTCCTAAAAATCTGTTCATCTTTCTGCTGGGCGGTGGCTTTATCGGCGCTGCGATTGTATTTGCGGCGACAGGATTCTTTGCTGTCTTTCTGCTAAGTTTGATTGGCGCCTACCCGCTGGATTTTTTATTGAGTGACTATCTACCCTTCTGGTTACTATTGTCCTGGGGAGAAGCCTTCCAGACCGGTTTTCTGCTGACCCTGATGGTAGTTTACAAACCGGAATGGGTAAGCAGTTTTAATGATCTTCAATACCTTGGCAAAAAGCCACGTTTTTGAAAGCAGTGACAATGACTAGCCATTTGCACCGTTGCGGTTGGGTGAACTTGTCGAACCCCAGATATGTTGATTACCATGATCAGGAATGGGGGATTCCGTCCCATGATGACCGGCATCTGTTTGAGATGCTGATTCTGGAGGGGGCCCAGGCAGGCCTTAGCTGGGAAACGGTTCTCAACAAGCGGGACAGTTACCGGGCCGCATTTGACGGTTTTGCACCGGAAACCGTCGCAACCTACAACGATGACAAGGTCATTGAGCTATTAAATAACCCTGGCATCATCCGGAATCGTCTAAAAGTAGCCAGTGCCATCCGGAATGCAAACGCCTTTATGGAAATACAAGCAGCTCATGGCTCTTTTGATGCCTTCATCTGGCGTTATGTAGATAACCAGCCGATTGTAAACCGTTGGGACGATTACCGTCAGGCACCGGCCAAAACAATACTCTCGGATCAAATCTCTAAGGATTTGACCAAAAAGGGGTTCAAGTTTGTAGGTTCGACTATCATGTATTCATTCATGCAGGCGGTTGGCATGATTAATGATCATGAACAACACTGCCACTGTGCTACTAGAGAAGATATCTGAAAATGACTGAACAACTACTTCCATGCGTTGAACACACCCTGGGGGACAAACCCACACACAGCATTATCTGGCTGCATGGTCTGGGTGCAGATGGTCACGACTTTTTCCCGATGACCAGCGAGCTGGAATTGCCTGAGGGTTTGTCTGTCCGGTTTGTTTTCCCGCATGCGCCCATGCAACCCATTACGGTCAACAACGGCTATGTGATGCGTGCCTGGTATGACATCATTACCTTGTCGGATGTCCACCGCACAGTGGATGAAACCGGCATTACGGCATCCAATGCCCAGATACAAGCCTTGATCGACCGGGAAATACAGCGCGGCATTGCCCCGCAGCACATTCTGCTGGCCGGTTTTTCGCAGGGTGGCGTCATGGCCTACTATGCAGGGTTAACCTGCCCGCACACCCTGGGCGGGATTGTTGCCCTTTCCACCTATCTGCCCAATACCGATTCTCTGGACAAAATTCGCCAACCGGCCAATTTTGATACCCCCATCTTTGCCGGCCATGGCACCTATGACCCGGTGATACGCATTCAGTTGGGGGAAGAAGCCTGTCAGCAGGTCCAAGACTGGGGCTATCAGGTGGAGTGGCATGAGTACCCGACACCACACTCGGTGTGCGCAGAAGAAATTGAAGACTTGTCTGACTGGCTGATCAACTTGTGGCGGGAAGCATGATGCGGGTTGTTTTTTACTCACAAGGTGAAGACATGCAACAGTGGCAAGCTGCTCTGGCTCGCCATATGCCGGATATCCGGCTAGAAGCCTGGGAAGCCGCCCCTGCGGGCGCAGACTATGCCATTGCCTGGAAACCGCCTGCACTACTGTTCCAACAGCAACCTGACCTGAAAGCCATGTTTGCACTGGGTGCCGGGGTAGATGCCTTGATAGCCCACTGCCCAGCGACGCTACCACTGATCCGGCTGGAAGACAGTGGTATGGCAACCCAGATGGCTGACTACGCAACACGCATGATACTGGACTGGTTTTACCGCGATGCAGATTACCGCCAGCAACAAAAGCAGGCCAAATGGCTGCCCTACGCGCTGGATGACAAGCAGCAATGGCCCATTGGCATTCTGGGCCTTGGTCAGCTGGGATCGGTTGTTGCGCAGCGCTGCCAGTCGCTCGGGTTTCCGGTGCATGGCTGGCGGAACTCGCCTGAAGCCATACCCGGCATGACCACCCATTGGGGGGGCGCTGGTTTGCAAGAGATGTTGCCGCATTGCAAAGTGCTGATCAACCTGCTGCCGCTGACGCCACAAACCAGCAACCTGATCAACCGCGATGTTCTGGACCGGTTACCCAAAGGGGCATTCCTGATCAATATGGCGCGCGGTGCCCAGGTGGTGGATGAGGACTTGCTGGCCGCACTGGACCGTGGCCAGCTGGCTGGCGCAGCGCTGGATGTCTTCCGGCAGGAGCCACTGCCAGCCACTCATCCGTTCTGGTCTCATCCTGCCATACGGGTAACCCCGCATGTTGCCGGTATCACGCCGCTGCATGATGCTGCAGAACAGATCGCCAACAAACTGCAAGCGTTTGACGCAGGCAAGCCGGTGAGCGGGCTTGTGGATCGCGAGCGCGGCTATTAAGTGGTGACTATTAAGTGCACAAGGGGGTAACCCCTTGTTTGCATGCTAACTTTTGACCATTTTCAACTCTTCAGTTTTTCTGAATTATTTCGCGTTCTGCGCGGATTGTTTGATTTCTCCTCTCGCCCTAGACTGTTTTCCAGACACCCCCCAACAAGAGGAGAACAGCCGTGAATGCCCCAACCAAACTGAGTCACACCCGTCAGGAATTTTTCTGCGAAGGCAATGGATACCGCATCGTGCCGCATCCAGAACACCATCGCATGTATCACATCGAACTGAACAATCAGGTCATTGATGCGTTCTTCGAGAAAACACGTCACATCAATAGCCAGAACCTGGAATACGTTCCTTACATGCGTTTTGTGATTGCCCAGATTCTGGAATCCCTGCTGGATCATAAATTCCGTGGTTTGCTGCGCGGCATTCTGCATGACCGCTTGACTGGCGGGTACACCATTGGTGTCCAAGGCCGTACCATGGAAAAAGACGACTATGTCAAATTTGGTACTGCCGTAAGCCATCTGGTGGGTACATCTAACTTTGATGCCATGTCTGGCACCTACTATGCACGATTCCTGGTAAAAGATACCGACAGCAGCGACTCTTACCTGCGTCAGGCCTACCGTCTGTTTACCCTGCATACCGATGGTACATTTGTGGATGAGCCAACCGACTGGCTGCTGATGATGAAGTTTGAAGAGCGCAACGCCAAAGGCGGTGAATCCCGTCTGCTGCACCTGGATGACTGGGAAGATCTGGAAAAATTCAGCACCCATCCATTGGCCAGCTATGAATTTACCTACAAGGCACCACCAAGCAAAAATGTACAACAGACCATCAAGCGCCGGACGTTCTTCCAGCTGAACAACCACCCATGCGCATGTTTTATCGACCAGTTTGTGTGCCCGGAAACCATCGAGCACGCCACCTGGCTGAAAGACCTGTCTGACTCGATGGAAAACTCGCCAGAAACCAAAGCGATGCCGTTGCCTGTCGGCCAGCTGGTCATGCTGAACAACCTGTTCTGGCTACATGGTCGTGCACCGTTTGAGAAACACCCAGAGCTGCACCGCGAACTGATGCGTCAACGCGGTACATTTGCAGCCCATTAATGCAGCGTCCCGCCGGCCAAGACTGCATGGGTAGAGGGCACAGCTACCCGAAAACAAGACAGTCACTCCGGTTTCATGAGTACAATCTCATGACATCAGTAACTTGTCCCAAAGGAAACGGGCATACGCCAAACTGTCCATGGATGTCCGTTTCCTTATTTTTTGCATTAAAGGATCTTGAGTGAGCCAGATTCATGACTACGTAATTGTGGGTGGTGGTATTGTCGGTTTATCAACCGCTTACGCACTGAGCCAGCGCTTTCCGGGCGCTTCAATTCTGCTGCTGGAAAAGGAAGACGTACTGGCCGCACACCAGACTGGTCACAACAGTGGCGTGATTCACTCTGGCATCTACTACAAACCCGGCAGTTTCAAGGCTCGCTTTGCCAAAGCGGGCAATCGCTCTATGGTAGAATTCTGCCAGAAGCACGATATCGAGCATGAGCTATGCGGCAAAGTGATTGTCGCCACCAAAGTCGAAGAATTACAGCATCTGGACAACCTTTACAAACGCGGGCTGGAAAACGGCCTGGATGTAAAACGCATTGGCCCGGATGAGCTCAAGGTTATCGAACCCCACGTCAGCGGACTGGAAGCCATTCAGGTCCCTTCCGCCGGTATCGTGAATTACCGCCAGGTATGCGAAACCTTTGGCAGACTCGTCGAGGAAGCTGGCGGCACGGTCCGTCTGGGTACCAAAGTGCTGGCCATCAAAGAGGTGGGCCAGCAAATCCATCTGGAAACCAGCAAGGGCGATTTCACGGCCAAGTTCCTGATCAACTGTGCCGGTCTGCACAGTGACCGCGTTGCCAACATGGACGGTGCGACCGCCGACTTGAAAATCATCCCGTTCCGTGGCGAATACTACGAACTGAAACCAGAGAAACGCCATCTGGTAAAACACCTGATTTACCCGGTTCCTAACCCGTCGTTCCCTTTCCTTGGGGTGCACTACACCCGCATGATCGGTGGGCATGTTGAGGCAGGTCCGAATGCCGTGCTGGCCATGGCCCGTGAAGGCTACAAGAAGACCGATTTCAACCTGCGTGATTTTGCCGAGGTCATGGGATATAAAGGTTTCTGGACTCTGTCTGCCAAATACTGGAAAGAAGGTCTGGAAGAAATGGTCCGCTCTTGGAGCAAAGCCGCGTTTGTACGCAGCTTGCAGCAGCTGATTCCGGAAATTCAGAGTGATGATCTGGTCCCTGCCCCTGCAGGTATCCGTGCACAGGCACTGAAACCAAACGGCGAGCTGGTAGATGATTTCCATATCATCCAGAAAACCCGCAGCATTCATGTCTGTAACGCGCCTTCGCCTGCCGCCACGGCGTCTATCGAAATCGGCCAGCATGTGGCCAGTTGCGTGCCCTTGCAGTAGTATGTTGTCCGTGGGCAGGTATTCCTGCCCACTTTCCCATTCAGGCAGGTAAAAGCATGGAACTGAGGCAGCTTCGTTACTTCGTGACACTGGCAGAGCATTTGCATTTCGCAAAAGCGGCAGAAGCCCTCGACCTTGCCCCGTCTGCGCTAAGCATGCAGTTACAAGCGCTGGAGCGCGAGCTTGGCGTCAAACTGGTCCAACGAACCAAACGCTCGGTTGCACTCACCTCCGCTGGCCAACTGTTTCTGCAAGAGGCTCGCGCCTCGCTGTTCCAGATCAAACGTACCGAGATGATTGCCCGCCAGGCTGGCCGAGGCGAAATTGGCTCGCTTGAAATCGGCTACGTCATTTCTGCGGCGTGTGCTGGTATCGTACAGCAGATCCTTTCAGCCTATCGCAAAGATGTGCCTGGCATCCAGATTGGCCTGCATGAACTCGAAAGTCCGTTACAGCTGCAGCGACTGGACGAAGGCAAGCTGGATGCCTGTATCGTGCGTACCATCGTCGGGCACGCAGAATCCTTTGAAGTGATGCCGCTGTTGCATGAAGATGTGGTCGTGGCCCTACCTAAAGACCATCCACTGGCCAAGCAGGCAGAAGTTCGCGCTGAAGACCTGCGTAACGAGGCCTTCATCACCCCGCAATTCCAGCGTGATTTCGGCTTTACCCAACCGTTGTTTGCCATTGGTGAAAAAGCCGGCTTCAGCCCGCAGATTACCCAACCCACCCGCGACTTCATTACCACGCTGGCACTGGTGGGCGGCGGGTTCGGCGTTGCCACCGTTCCCCATTCCATCAGTCACTTGCAGATGCCGGGCATTATCTACAAACCACTAGTGGATGTAACGGAAAAATCGACGCTGACGCTGGTGTTCCGCCGCAACGACAAAAGTCCTGCCGTGCTGCGCCTGAAGCAGATTGCCAGCCAACTGACACTTCCTTCCAAGCACGTTAAATAAGCCACTATTTGCAAGACATTTGATCTGTTTCAAGCCTTGCTCAGTATTTAGTCTATTTATTTGACTAAATAGACTATTCCTAATATTCTTCTGCGATTAATGCTGCAATGCACAATTCAGGAGATGTAGATGTTTAATCTGACCGGTAAAGTCGCTTTAGTCGTCGGGGTTGCTAACGAACATAGTATTGCTTGGGGTTGCGCCAAGCTGTTTCATGAAGCAGGTGCAAAAGTCATTCTGACCAACCTGAACGCCAAGGCAGAAAAGTTCGTCAAACCGCTGGCCGATGAAATCGACGCCGACCTGCTGCCGCTCAACGTAGAGTTCCCGGGCGAGCTGGAACAAGTCATGGCCCATATCAAGGACAAGTACGGCAAGCTGGATATTGCCCTGCATTCGATCGCGTTTGCCGAAAAAGAAGACCTGCATGGCCGTCTGGTAGATTGCTCTGCCGCTGGCTTTGCACGTGCCATGGATGTCTCTTGCCATTCACTGATCCGTCTGGCCAAAGAAGCAGAACCACTGATGGTTGATGGTGGCAGCATTATCACCATGAGCTATTATGGTTCTGAAAAGGTCGTGCGCAACTACAACATGATGGGGCCGGTCAAAGCGGCGCTGGAAGCGACTGTCCGTTATCTGGCCGATAACCTCGGGCCACAGAAGATCCGCGTCAATGCAATCTCTCCAGGCCCATTGGCCACGCGTGCCGCCAGTGGCCTGCCTGCCTTTGAAGAACTGATGAACCTGGCGATCAAGGACTCTCCGGAACACCGCCTGGTCACCATTGAAGAAGTAGGCGCACTCGCCGCCTTCCTTGCATCGGATGGCGCAAAAGGCATTACCGGCAATACGGAATATATCGATGCGGGTTACCACATCGTTGGCTAATCGGCATTCATCCTTCAATTACAGCTTCCGGAGCCTTCCATGAACCAGGCAGATCAAAACTATACAGAAACCTCGGCACAATACCGTGCCCTGATGGATAAAGCTCATGCCATGCCAGCGGTCATTACGGCCGTTGCCCACCCGTGTGACGATATTTCACTGATCGGCGCGCTGGAGGCAATGGAAGCCGGGTTGATCCAGCCCATTCTGGTGGGTCCGGAACAAAAAATCCGACAGGTCGCACAACAGCATGGACTGGATATCAGCCGATTCCAGACCGTCACTGCTCCGCTGCACCGCCGCAGTAGCGACGAAGCGTTGACGCATGTAGAACCCTTCACGATTGTTTCGACAGAGCATAGTCATCAGTCTGCTGAAGTAGCGGTTGCGCTGGTTCGTAGTGGCTATGCTCACTCGCTCATGAAAGGCAGCCTGCATTCGGATGAGTTGCTGTCTGCGGTGCTGGACAAGGTAAACGGCCTGCGTACTGCACGCCGCCTGTCCCACGTCTTCGTGATGGATGTACCAACCTACCACAAGCCATTGCTGATTACTGACGGCGCCGTCAATATTGCGCCTGACCTGACCACCAAGGCAGATATTGTCCAGAATGCCATTGATCTGGCACATGCCTTGGGTATAGAGACTCCCAAGGTCGCCATCCTGTGCGCTGTCGAAACTGTCAACCCGACCATGCCAGCCACGCTGGATGCTGCGGCCCTGTGCAAAATGGCAGAACGAGGTCAGATCAAAGGGGCAATTCTGGACGGCCCGCTGGCATTCGACAATGCGATTTCTGCCGATGCAGCAGCCCAGAAAGGGATCGTCTCTCAGGTCTCTGGTGATGCAGACATTCTGGTGGCACCAGAACTGGAAGCCGGCAACATCCTGGCCAAACAGCTGACCTGGCTGTCCAACGCGCACTCTGCCGGCATCGTACTGGGCGCACGAGTTCCCATCATGCTGACCAGTCGTTCTGACAGCGCCGTTTCACGCCTGGCCTCTGCGGCAGTCGCCTTGTTAATGGCCAGTTACCTACGGAAATAACCCCATGCTGCTGATTCTGAATGCAGGTTCTTCGACCCTGAAGTTTGAACTGTTTGAACACGATGGCGGGCTGCCCGGTGACAAAGTCGCCCATGGTGCGCTGGATGCCCATGACGGCATGGTGTCTGGTGAAGCACGCCTGGGCAATGATCTGGCCATTACCTGGGAAACAGAAGCCAAAGACCATCGCCACGACAAGATGCTGTCATTGCTGTTAGCCTGGGTCGAAGGCCAGGGCTTTAGCCTGACAGCGGCCGGACATCGGGTGGTTCATGGCGGGCCATTGTTTCATGAAACGGTCAAAGTCACACCAGAAGTACTGGATGCACTGAAACAGTACATCCCGCTGGCCCCCTTGCATCAGCCCCATAATCTGGCGGCCATTGAGGCCTTGGCAAAGCTGCATCCGGAATTACCGCAATTTGCAGCATTTGATACCGCGTTTCATGCGGCAGAGCCAGAAGTCGCCCAGTGGTTCGGATTACCCAGAAAATTTTATGAACAAGGGGTGCGCCGGTATGGCTTTCATGGGCTTTCATATGCCTATATTGCCAACAAGATGAAGTCGGTCAATCCTGCCCTGGCGCAGAAGCGCTATGTGGTGATGCATCTGGGCAATGGCGCCAGTGCGTGCGCGATTGAAAACGGCACAAGCATGGCCAGCAGCATGGGTTTTACCGCACTGGACGGGCTGATGATGGGTACCCGTAGTGGTCAGATCGACCCTGGCGTGTTGCTCTATTGCCAGCAACACCTCCATATGAGTGCCGGTGATATCGAAAACCTGCTCTATAAACAATCCGGCTTGCTCGGTGTTTCCGGCATTTCCAGCGACATGCGCACCTTGCGCGCCAGCCATGCGCCAGAGGCCGCCTTTGCAATCCAGCTGTTTGCCTACCGGCTGGTCAAGGAAGTCGGTGGTCTGGCTGCGGTCTTGGGCGGACTGGACGGACTGGTATTTACCGGCGGTATTGGCGAACACGACGCGGCCACCCGTGCTGCTGTCATCCAGCAGCTTGCCTGGTTGGGCATCTCGCTGGATGAAACCGCCAACCAGCAACATGCCCGCACCATTACGCAGGCGGATAGCCGCATTGTCGTCCACATCATCCCTACGGATGAAGCCCGTCAAATTGCC
This sequence comes from Leeia oryzae DSM 17879, assembly GCF_000376945.1. GTDB lineage: Bacteria > Pseudomonadota > Gammaproteobacteria > Burkholderiales > Leeiaceae > Leeia > Leeia oryzae. Next base: position 83,470 of record NZ_AQXU01000013.1, on the reverse strand, counting down.
AGAGAAGTCGGGCCATTACTCGCTGACTAAGCAGATACGGGTTTGACCATCAAACCCGTATTTCTCTGCCCCTTGGCATAGTCGTCAGCCATTTCTGCTACCTGCTGAAAATTCATTTATCTGCAATGGCCGTGTCATACAAGCACGTTAGTCTCGGCATCTGTTGTTTATGGATACGCGGGACACACCATGGATGCGCAACTGTTTCATAAGACAGATGCAGGTCGCAACGAAATCATTAGCCGCCAGTTAAAATTGCCGGCAAAAGTCAGGCGCTTGTTGATCCTGATTGACGGCCAGAAAACCACAGAAGCACTGTCACGGCTGGCAGGGCAAGACGAAGACATCAAACCCCTCTTGCAGCATCTGTTACTAGAAGGCCTGATATCTGCCACGGCAAATCAGGCCATCAGCCCGTTACAGAGCTCAACCATACCATCACCCAAACATGCGCCATCGACGATCGTCCCCAGTATCGATGCTTCCGATCTGGCAGACATCAAGCACTGGATGCTGGATGGTTGCCAGCAATACCTCGGCATCATGGGGGCAGACATCCGCCGCCGCATCGAAGCCGCATCAGATGCCGCTACACTCAAAAAGTGTATTGCACCATGGATCATGGCGCTGAGAGACAGCAAAACCGGGCATGCGGTAGCGGATACCTATCTGTCTACGCTCCATGCCCGGTTTGGTTAAGCCATACTGATCTTGTATCACTATGCGGCTTAACGCGCCAATGACGACTTGGCCCACAAATTGACGTTCTCGTCACCACCCAGTGCATCAATCGCCTTGAGTTCTTCTGCAGTAAACGCCAGGTTTTTCAGCGCTGCCACATTCTCGACAATCTGCGACGGACGACTGGCACCAATCAGTGCCGTGGTCACACGCGGATCTCTTAACACCCAAGCCAGCGCCATTTGCGCCAGCGATTGCCCGCGTGCAGCGGCTATATCATTCAGCGCACGAATACGTACCAGATTCTCATCTGACAAGTGATCGGTTTTCAGTGAACCGCCACCCGGTTTGTTAATTCGTGCATCTTCTGGAATGCCTCGCAAATACTTGTCAGTCAATAAGCCCTGTGCCAGTGGCGTAAAGGCGATACAACCCGCCCCCACGGTTTTCAAAGAATCCAGCAAACCGTTCTCAACCCACCGGTTCAGAATATTGTAAGAAGGCTGATGAATCAGCAGCGGAATTTTCCACTCGGCCAGCAAACGGGCCGCCTGCTCGGTTTTCTCGGCCGAATACGAAGAAATACCCACGTACAGGGCTTTCCCTTGCTGGACGGCGGTGGCCAAGGCCCCCATGGTCTCCTCCAGCGGTGTATGCGGATCAAAGCGGTGAGAGTAAAAGATATCTACATAGTCCAGCCCCATGCGGCTAAGACTCTGATCCAGACTGGCCAGCACATATTTGCGCGAACCGCCGCCCTGCCCGTATGGCCCCGGCCACATGTCATAGCCAGCCTTGCTGGAGATAATCAGTTCATCACGATAGGGTTTGAAATCCATCGCCAGCAAACGGCCAAAATTCTCTTCGGCACTGCCATAGGGCGGGCCATAGTTGTTGGCCAGGTCAAAATGGGTTATGCCCAGATCAAACGCCGTGCGCAACATCTCGCGCTGGGTGGACAAAGGCGTTGTATGGCCAAAGTTATGCCATAAGCCCAAAGACAACGCAGGCAATTGCAAGCCACTGTTACCACAGTAGCGGTACACCATTTGATCGTAACGAGAATTTGCTGCGACATAAGACATAAGACACCTCTAAAGCAGATTCGAACACTAAGCTTAGAGGAAGTTTGACTACATTGATACTACAACTGCCGGTTGTAACGGCTGATGCGCTCAGGCATGAATTCATAGGTGCCGACACGGTTACCAGCGCAAAGATGACCGCAACGCGAAGCGAATTTCCTAAGGGGCTTTAGCCAAACAAGACAGGTCATTTCCATGCTGTTGCTGCAGAAAAAACTCGCTACCAAATCCAGCCGCTTGCCAACTTATTGTTCTGCCACCCAGTGGCCGGACTTCCCGCCAATTTTCTCCAGCAGCCGGATATTCTCCATCACCATGCCTTTATCCATGGCTTTACACATGTCATAAATAGTCAGCAACGCTACCTGGACACCGGTCAGCGCTTCCATCTCGACGCCAGTTCTGCCGACAGTCTCGGCCGTCACGGTAGTAACCACCAGGGATTGTGCCTCCAGAATCTCGAAAGCCACCGTCACTTTGGTCAATGGCAACGGGTGGCAAAGCGGTATCAGGTCAGATGTCCGTTTGGTCGCCTGAATGGCCGCAATCCGTGCAATACCCAGCACATCGCCTTTGGCCATCTCCCCCGCCACAATCCGCTGCAAGGTTTCTGGTTGCATGCGAATCTGGCCAGTCGCCACTGCTACCCGGTGAGTTTCCTTCTTGGCAGATACATCCACCATCCAGGCTTGGCCTTCTGCGTCAAAATGCGTCAACTCTGTCACAGCACTATCCTTGAATTCTTATTACTGAAAGACCAAACATCATTCAAGTTCTTCCAGCGTATTAAAATTTGCAAACCGGTCAGCCTGATCAAAATGGCAAAGCTGATGTGGTACCGATTGCTGCCACCCCATCAACGAACGCTTGCCAGCATGTAATCGTTCTGCAAGCACCGGCAAACTATCCCTGTGGGCAAGGCAAACTGCCGCTTGCCAGTCTGGAGAGTCAGGGTTGCCAGTCACCGCAACGGCAACCCCATGGGGGATTCTGGACGCCCACAAACACGACAACAGATCATCCGGCAGGCAGGGAGAGTCACAAGGCACAATCAGAAACCAGTCTGCATCAGACATCTGGCTGGCTGCCATAATACCGGCCAGCGGCCCCGGGAAATCCGGCAAGCCATCTTTGACAACACCGCTCACATCAAGCTTTTGGTAGGTTTCCAGATGGCGATTGGCAGAAATCCAGACAGATCTCACTGCCACCTGCTGTTGGCGGCGCAGGCTAGCCAGCACATGCTCGACAAGCGGCAAGCCTCGCCAGAGCACCAGCCCCTTGTCTACCCCGCCCATTCTGGTTGCTTGGCCGCCCGCCAGAATAATCGCATCCAGTGTCTCCATACCTGACGGATTATTCTGCATGGATCATCAAAACCAACGTGCCAGCGCGGCCTCGTCGGTCTCCTTGGCCTCTACCCAATAAGGCTGGCCTTCCAGGGGAAACTCTTTTTTCCAGAAAGGCGCGCGGGTTTTCAGATAATCCATCACGAATTCACACGCCGAAAACGCATCTCCACGATGCCTGCTCACCACCTGGACCAGCACGATGCGGGCTTTCGGCCCCAAACGACCAATCCGGTGAATGATGTTCACTGCCTTAAGCGACCAGCGCTGGCTGGCTTCTTGCGCAATCATTTCCAGCGCAGACTCCGTCATGCCCGGATAATGCTCCAGCAACATGGTTTCCAATGGTGCTCCACTGGAAAACTCCCTGACATACCCCGTAAAACTGACTACAGCACCTGCCTCTGCAGTCAACTCCAGCAGTGCTTGCTGCTCTTCCTGCAAATCAAAATCTGCTTCAGACACACGGATCCGGATCAGGGTTTGCTCTGTCATGCATGCACTCCCGAAATGATGAGATTTCTAGCCACCAGTGACAGGCGGGAAAATGGCAATTTCACCCTGGTCTGGCAAAGGCGTGTCTGCCGTCGCCAATACCTGATTCACTGCGACACGAAACACCTTGTCGCTACCCAATTCGTTTTCCCATTCGCCGCCACGGCTGGCCAGATACGTCACCAAGTCACCAACAGTAGCGTACTGCGCAGGCAATACCACCGTTTCCTTTTCACGTCCAAATGACTCTCTCAGGCGGGCAAAATACAGTAAATTCAAGGTTCTCATATCATTTCACTCTTCAAACCAGGTTGCATCCGGTAGCCGGCTGAACACTTGCCGCAACCCTTTCCCCCAACCTTGACGAATATTTCTGAAATACGGGTCTTCCCCGTCGATCCGGTGCGGGTTTGCCTTGGCAAACGAATCACGCCGGTACAGCAACATATCAATCGGCAATCCTACCGACAGATTACTCTTGATGGTTGAATCAAAAGAAATCAGCGCACACTTGGCTGCCTCCGCCAACGGTGTTTCACGGCGTATGACCCGATCAATGATGGGCTTGCCATATTTGGACTCGCCAATCTGAAAATACATGGTATCCGTGGTGGCTTCAATAAAATTCCCTTGCGGGTAAATATTGAACAACCGCGGGGCTTCCCCTTTAATCTGGCCACCTACAATAAACGAACAGCCATAATCAATCCCCGAGCTGGATTGCACGCCAGACGAATCTCTCGACACCACCTCACGGATGGTCTCCCCCACCAGCTCAGCCACCTCATACAAGGTCTTGGCATTCAGCAGATTCTTGCCCTCTTGCTGTGTACGCATTCGCAGCAAGCTCACCACACTCTGCGTGGTCGCCAGATTGCCCGAATTCAGCAAGACAATCAGGCGCTCATTAGGCACTTCAAAGATGTGCATTTTTGCAAAGGTGGCAATATGGTCTACCCCCGCATTGGTACGGGAGTCAGAGGCCATCAACAGCCCTTCGTCCAAAAGCATAGCAAGACAATACGTCATAATCGGAACAGTGCAAATACGCCAAAAGAACGAGTGTAACCCCAGACTTACGTTTTGTGGAGAGTCTTGCCCATGAAACTGGCACTCACATGGCTTGGTGGTCATTAAAAAACATCAGGCCGCAGCAAGCGCTGCGGCCTGATATCAGACAAACCGGACTCAGTTGGCGCGAATCATCAGAATCGGTGTAGTGGCCATGCGCATGACCCCTTCCGCGACGCTACCTAACAGCAAATGGTCAAACCCGCGCTTGCCATGTGTACCCATCACCACAATATCGGCGTTCCATGCCTTTGCATCATCCGTAATGACCCGGGCGATACGCTCGCCATATGTCTGATGCAATTGGGAATCGACATTGATACCGGCATCTTTCACCCTTGCCTCTGCCTCGGCAAGTACCTTTTGCCCGGCATTGATCAGGTTCTGCTGCAGCTCAGACGTATCGATAAACTCAGCCCCACCCCAGAAAAACTGAGCAAGATCAACCACATGCACCAAACGGATGATGGCATGCTGATCCTGGGCAAAGCGAATGGCTTCTGTCAGTGCAACACCGGAGGTCTGGCTTTCATCAACCGGCACAAAAATACGTTGGTACATGATGACTCCTTTCAAAAGCATTTCAAACGCAATGTCTATATATCTGTTATAGCAACATTAAGCTCACATCACCATGTAAACATTGATGCAGGTCATACAGGCTACAACCAGACAAGAACTTATACAGTCACATCCAGTGTAGTACATGGTGTTAAAATTACTCGCATCACTAACCCGCAGCTGACAACATGGCAAAAATCAATCTGGCACCACTGACCACCATACACTACACCACAACAATCCCTGTCAGCGTCAGTCATCTGAATTACGGCAATCACCTTGGGCATGATGCATTGGTTTCCATTTTGCACGAAGCACGTGTCCGCTTTTTGGCCAGCTTAGGGTATAGTGAGCTGAAAATCGAAGATGCGGGCCTGATTCTGCGCGACCTGACCGTTCAATACAAGGCGGAAGCCTTTTATGGTGATGAATTGCAAATCAGCATTGAGGTAGCACAACTCTCGTCATGCGGATTTGAACTACATTATCAGGTAGATAAAGCCGGTACGACGCAAATCGTCGCCAGGGCACAAACAACCATGGTTTGCTTTGATTATGCGACCCATAAAATCATGAAATTGCCTGGCAGTTTTGCCCGGCAGTTTGCTAACCAAACACCACAATAGTCACTACAACGCGGCTCATTCTTATCAATACAGGAAATTCATTCATGAAACACTATCTAGAGAACAGCCCGGAAGCCATGGCACGCATCATCGCGATGATGATCGTGACCGATGCCGAAGTACAACCGGGCGAGATTGACCTACTGGAAGACCTTAATATCTATGACGTGATCGGGATTAGCCGAGAACAGTTCACCCAGGTATTTCATGACTATCTGTCCGATATTTCCGACGAGCAGGAAGAAGACGGCACCGTACATCTTGTCTCCGTCAAACGTCTGGACGAAATTCTGGACGACGTCACAGATCCGAAAAAACGTCTGATCACAGCCGCTATTCTGATTGACGTGACCAAGGCTGACCACAATCTGAAAGAAGTCGAAATTGCCGTGTTCCAGCACATTCTGGCACGCTGGCACATTTCTCTGGAAGACATCGAAGCCACGCTCAAAACCCTGTAAATCAGGATATCTGGTGGTAAGAAACCATTTGAATATTTAAAACAAAACGCAGCGTGCGGGTCTCTCATGCATGAGTCCCACGCTGTCGCTGACCGACCTGATCATCTTCCGATATGGAGACGCCCAGGTCTAACAAAGGCGTTCAAACCTCCAACAGCCAACCGGCAGGCAGAGATTTGACCTGATACGGATAAGTCCTCTGATCACACACCAGTGTGCGCACCGGTAGCGCACCAATCAGACTATTGGTTAGCCAGATATGGCTTGCGGCATGAATGTCTGTCATAGAGACCTTGGAAACCAGAATTTCCACACCCTGCGCGCGGGCGTTCTGCATAATCAAGTCTCGCGTAATGCCTGCCACTCCGCAGCGCTGCAAATCCGGCGTGAGCCAACGGCCATCACGCATTTCCAGCAATACGTTGGTCTGAATGCCTTCGATCACCCATCCATGCTCATCCAGCATCAAGGCATCAAAAAACCCGGTACCTGCCATTGCGGTTCTGGCCAGCACGTTTTCCAAACGGTTCAGGTGCTTGATACCTGCCAATTGCGGCTGTGAGCCCATGACCACATTGCTAACCCCCACCAAGCAGCCATCCGCGTACAACGCCGCATCCGGCGGAATCAAGGGGGAAAGTTGGACTACTCGTGTCGGCGTGCACTCAGCGGGCACGGCATAGCCTCTTGGCCCAATGCCACGCGTCAAGGTCAGTTTCACCACGCAATCTTGCAACTCGGCTTCTGATTGCATCAGTTGGCGGATATCCCCCTCCCATACAGACACATCAGGGCAAGGAATGCCAAGACGAGCTGCATCTGAAGCCAGCTTGTCATAATGCCGTGACCAGCTGGCTAACCGGCCCTGCACAGCCTTGAGCGTCCGGAAAACACCATCACCATACATGAAACCGCGATCAGCAACGGATATCTGGTCTGTAGAGACGCCATTCACGAGCGTACGCATGTCGTTTAACCCGTTACAGAAGATTCATCACGCAATGCCCTCATCAACCCTTTGACCTTGGCACGCGTTTCGTTCAGCTCGCGCTCCGGGTCCGAATCAATGACAATGCCGCCACCTGCCCGAAACACCAGCTCCTCGCCCGGCAATGCAGGGTTATACATAAAGCTGCGGATCAGAATATTCATGTCCATGGACCCATCCAGATTCACATACCCCATACTGCCGGTATAAGCATAGCGGGGATGCGTCTCCAGCTCGCGAATGATCTGCATAGTCCGTACTTTAGGGCATCCCGTGATGGTCCCGCCAGGGAACATCGCCTTGATGGCATCGCCGGGCAACACCTCATCGCGCAAATAGCCATTCACGTTCGATTCGATGTGATGCACAAACGCATAAGTCGCCACCGCCATCAACTCGTCAACCTTCACGGTACCAGGTTTGCAGACCCGACCAAGGTCATTGCGTTCCAGATCTACCAGCATAATGTGCTCTGCCCGCTCCTTGCGGCTGGCAAGCAACTGCTGTTTCAATCGCTCATCCTCGGCCAGGTCCAGAGACCTCGGATGCGTACCTGCAATCGGCCTTGTCTCTGCTTTGCGCTCCGTCCCTTCAAGGCCCACCTTGATCAGGCGCTCCGGGGAAGCTGAAATGATCCACGCAGGCGCCTGATCCGGCTGAGGGATACGCACCAAACCAGAGAACGGGGCCGGATTCACTTCACGTAATCTGGCGTACAAGGTATGCGGTGAAAAGTCCTGATTCAGTCTGGCCGTCCATCTGCGCGAAAGATTTACCTGAAAAACATCTCCTTCAGTGATATAGGACTTCACTTTCAGAATATTACGCAGATAAATGTCAGGGGCTTCTTCTGTAATTTCTTCGACACCTTGCACCGTCGCAGACACCGGCGTGACAGACTCTGCCAGCAAGCCCATTATGCGCTCGGCCAGTACCTCGAAGTCTGGCTCAGCGACTAGCCAGGACGCCCCTGTCTGTCGGTTAACCAGAATGGCAGCAGGCACCCTGAACAATGCATGCGGTGGGAAATCGCTACTCTCGGCAAAACGCGGCACGACGGGCTCAATATCGTGCAGTAGCTCGTAACCACAATATACAAACCAGCCCCCCTTAAACGGCAACTCGGGAACACCGGCTGGCCATTGAGGCACAACTCCACCCCGCTGTTGCCACTGACTATTGAGTGTTTCAAGTACATGCTGACCGCCGACCACCGGAATCGTCTCGGTACTGGCAAATAGCATGTCCCAGCCTTCTACTTTGCTGGATTGAAGCAATGCAGGGAACAACGCTGGATATGCAGCCATTAAAGCCTGCAGATTAGGGGCAACGTCCAGTGGAATTACACGGCTAATATTCATTTCAGGCAATCACCCACGCATCAGGAGAGCAGTACTGGAGAGACAGAAAAAATTCAGGAACCGGCGAATGACAGACATCATAACTATTTCGGGGTGGACAAAGCCACCCCGAAAACGGACTACATGCGATCAAACCCGACAGAAAAGCGGGTTGAAATACAGGCCAATTACACGCGCTTGAATACCAGCGTACCGTTCGTACCGCCAAAACCAAACGAGTTGGAGATTGCAACATCAATCTTCATTTCGCGAGGCGTATTCGGGATGTAATCCAGGTCACACTGCGGATCAATATCATGCAAATTGATCGTTGCAGGAGCAACCTGATGATGGATTGCCAAAGTAGAGAACACCGCTTCTACGCCACCCGCAGCACCCAGCAAATGGCCAGTTGCAGATTTGGTTGAGCTTACGGCCAATGACTTGGCATGCTCGCCAAATGCACGCTTGATGGCAATGGTTTCAGCCACGTCACCCAATGGGGTAGATGTGCCATGCGCATTCACATAGTCTACCTTGTCCATGGTCAAGCCAGCATTCTTCATGGCATTAACCATGCTACGTGCCGCACCTTCACCATCTTCACACGGGGCAGTCATATGATGTGCATCCGCACTCATGCCAAAGCCAGCTAACTCGCCATAAATCTTGGCGCCACGCTTAACGGCATGCTCATATTCTTCCAGCACCAGAACGCCCGCACCTTCACCCAGTACAAAGCCGTCACGGCCAGTATCCCACGGACGGGATGCTGTGGCCGGATCATCATTGCGGGTAGACAGTGCACGTGCAGAAGCAAAGCCGCCAATCGCCAGCGGGGATACCGTTGCTTCCGCTCCGCCAGCCACCATTACGTCTACATCGCCATACTCAATCAGGCGTGCTGCATCACCAATACAGTGGGTCGCTGTCGTACAAGCAGACACGATACCGTAGTTCGGTCCTTTGAAACCGAAGATGATCGACAGATGACCTGCGATCATATTGATGATGGCACCCGGAATGAAGAATGGAGAAATCTTGCGAGGGCCACCCTCTTGCAAGACTTTGTAGGTATCTTCAATCAGTGGCAGACCACCGATACCAGAACCGATATTGACACCAATACGTTCCGGGTTGATACCGGCCGCATCGATTCCGGCGTCTTTGACTGCCTGAATGCCTGCTGCCAGACCATAATGGATAAAGGTATCCATACGTCGCGCATCCTTTGCAGGAATATACTGCGTGACGTCAAAATCATTTACTTCACCTGCGATTTGCGCGGCGAAATTTGTCGGGTCAAACTTGGTGATGCGCGTAATGCCGCTTTTACCAGCCAGCAGGTTATTCCAACCTTCTGCGACGGTATTGCCCACCGGGGAAATCAGCCCCAAACCTGTAATCACTACTCTACGCTTAGACAACGCTCTCTCCGTGCTTGATACAAGCGAAACCGGCAACGGCTACGCTGTAGTTACAGCAGTCAAGATAATCAATATGAATCGGGCGCTTTTTAAGGCGCCCGTTCATCAATCTACTTACTTGCTCAGGTGGCCATTGACGTAGTCAATAGCTTGCTGAACGTTGGTGATCTTTTCTGCTTCGTCATCCGGGATTTCGCACTCGAACTCTTCTTCCAGTGCCATCACCAGTTCAACGGTGTCCAGGGAATCTGCGCCCAGATCGTCTACGAATGAAGATTCGTTTTTAACTTCTGCTTCGTTAACGCCAAGTTGTTCGGCAACGATCTTTTTAACACGCGCTTCGATGTTTTCCATTTGACTAAACCATTCCTTTCGACAGGATTCATTAAAAGCGCTGGCATTGTAGCAAATTTAAGGGAAAACCCAAACTCCCTGCCAGCAATAAAAAACCATTTAAAAACAAAGAACTATAAAAAACACTACAAAAACCGACAAAATATTTTGTTCAAAATATGCGGGAATACCACAATTTTTGCCCAAAACCAAGCCTTAGCCCATGTACATGCCGCCATTCACATGCAGCGTCTGGCCGGTAATATAGGCACCACCCTGCCCTGCAAGGAAGCCGACAACAGATGCAATTTCTTCTGGCTGCCCCAGGCGGCCGAGTGCAATCTGCCCGGTCAAGGCTTCTTTTTGAGCCTCTGGCAATACTTTGGTCATGTCCGTATCAATGAATCCCGGGGCCACACAGTTAACGGTGATGTTACGGCTACCCACTTCGCGGGCTAGCGACTTGCTAAACCCCATCAGACCGGCCTTGGCTGCGGAATAGTTGGTTTGCCCGGGGTTACCCGTAGCACCCACTACAGAAGCGATATTGATGATACGGCCCCAGCGAGCCTTCATCATGCTTCTCATGACTCCGCGAGACAACTGGAACACCGGTTTCAGATTGGTATTCATGATGTCATCCCACTCGTCGTCCTTCATCCGCATCAGCAGGTTGTCGCGTGTAATGCCAGCATTATTCACCAAAACAGCAATACTACCAAACGATGCTTCGATATCGGAGATTATCTGATCCAGCTGTGCTGGATCAGTGACATTCAGCGTCTTGCCTGCGCCTTTGATGCCAGCTTCAGCCAAATATGCCGAGATGGCTGCAGCACCGGTATCAGACGTTGCTGTTCCGATGACAATCGCTCCCTGACGGCCAAGCTCAAGCGCAATGGCCTTGCCAATACCACGTGACGCACCCGTCACCAAAGCAACTTTATTTTCTAACATGATTCCAGATATCCCGAAGATTAAGCCAATTCAGCAAACTGCGCAGGGTCGGTAAATGCCACATGCCTGGCTTCCGCTGCAATACGCTTGTTCAAGCCCAGCAAGATTTTGCCAGGACCGCATTCCACAATGACGGTCGCCCCGTTTTCCGCAAGCTTCTGCACGGTTTCAACCCAGCGCACCGGACGATACAGTTGTTCCACCAGCGCGGTTGAAATATCTGCAGGCGCATCATGTGTCGCAACATCCACATTATGCAGAACAGGCATTTTTGGTGCATTGATTGCCAAGCCTGACAGTGCTGCCCCCAGCTTTTCTGCTGCGGGTTTCATCAGTTCACAATGTGAGGGCACAGATACAGGCAGCAGCAAGGCACGTTTGGCACCTTTGGCCTTGGCCAGCTCACAGGCACGCTCAACAGCAGCCTTATGCCCTGCAATCACGGTTTGGCCAGCCGAGTTATAGTTAACCGGCGCCACCACCTCGCCTTGTGCTGCTTCATCACAGGCAGCCTGCAATACCGCATCATCAAGCCCCAGAATGGCGGCCATGGCACCCACACCTTCAGGCACAGCTGACTGCATGGCTTCTGCACGAAGTTTCACCAAACGTAATGCATCGGCAAAGCTCAGCACTTCTGCAGCCACCAGTGCAGCATATTCACCAAGGCTATGGCCAGCGACCATCGCAGGTACGGCACCACCTTGCGCTAGCCATGCGCGGTAAACAGCGACATCGGCCGTCAGCATGACAGGTTGGGTATTAACAGTAGCGTTCAAGGATTCTTGAGGCCCTTCAGACACCAGTTGCCAGACATCCATGCCCAGCACGGAAGACGCCTCTGCAAATGTGTCTTTTACAACGGCAATATCGGCAAATGCGTTCATCATCCCCACAGACTGTGAGCCTTGCCCAGGGAATACAAAAGCGACTGACATTACTTTTCTCCTGTTTTTTCTTGTTTTTCAGGTGTCACCGGGCACTCACCCAGGTAGACACCACTAAATTCAGACTTCAACTCGCCAGGGGGCCACAAGCCTTCACTGTGCATTGTGCCAGTGCCATGGTAGTGAGTGTCATTTTCCAGCCAGACATCTACCTTGCCCACCAAAACCGCCTTGTCATCACAGCGTACTTGCCAGGAAAGATGATCACCAGTTCGCAGATAATGGCTGGTTTGACATTGTTGCTTTTGGTCGCCCAGCAATCGGTTCAGATCACTGCTCAAATCTTTGGTTAAAGCCATATCAAAACAGCGATCTTTGGTTTTTTCCCGCTTCCCCATCAAGAAATGGGTGGAGATATTTTTCAGATGCCAGTTACCTGCTTTCAGTACCACAGGGGAACCCGCTAGTGCGCAATCAAAGGCACTTGCAAGCAGCAATAACAACACCAGAAAACCCAAAGATCGTCGCATGATTTACCACCTTAACAAGATTGCTCCCCAAGCAAAACCACCGCCAATGCCTTCCAGCATGACAAGGTCACCGCGCTTTAATTTTCCTTCACGTGCAGCCTCGTCAATCGCCAGCGGCACAGAAGCTGCCGAGGTATTGCCTTGGCGCTCTACCGTCATCACGACGCGCTCCATAGGCATACCCAGCTTCTTGGCAGTCGCCTCGATAATGCGTGCATTTGCCTGGTGTGGAATCAGCCAGTCAAGTTCTGTCTTATCGATACCCTGTTGAGCCAAAGCCTCTTCACCCACTTCACCCAGCGAACGAACGGCAAACTTGAATACGCCCTGGCCATCCATATGAATGAATGGTGTTCCTTCAACAGCGCCATGGCGAACCTGTCCCGGGACATTCAACAGAGGCAAATAGTTACCATCTGCCTTGAGGACGCTGGACAAGATGCCGGTCTCCTCTGAGGCCTCAAGTACAACGGCACCCGCGCCATCTCCAAACAGGACGCAAGTGGTACGGTCTTTCCAGTCGACAATACGTGACAGGGTTTCGGCACCGACAACCAGTGCGCGCTTGGCAGAGCCAGTCTTGATGAATTTTTCAGCTGTTGCCAAGGCATACACGAACCCGCTGCAAACCGCCTGCATATCAAAGGCAGGGCATGCGCCCGCCCCCAGTTTTTGTTGCAAGATGCATGCAGTACTCGGGAAAACCATATCCGGCGTGGTAGTTGCCACAATGATCAGGTCAAGGTCTTTGGCATCAATGCCAGCGCTTTCCAGTGCACGCTGGCTGGCCACCAGCGCCAGATCACTCGTCAGTTGACCATCCGCTGCGATATGACGCTGACGAATCCCTGTACGGGTAAAAATCCATTCATCAGAAGTCTCAACCACAGACTCCAGATCTTTGTTGGTTACACACTTCTCAGGGAGATAACCTCCCGTACCAATGATTCTAGCAAACATCTATATCGCCTCTTGAACCGTATCACTCGAAGAATCGACACGCATCTGAAACTCGGACATCTTTTCAGCGGTACGAGGAATAACCTTATTTTCCACTTCACGAAGGGCTTGTTCCAGTGCATACCGGAAAGCCAGTTCGTCAGCAGAACCATGACTCTTTACCACCGTTCCGCGCAGGCCAAGCAGGCTCGCCCCATTGTAACGACGGTGATCAACCCGTTTTTTGAAGTCAGAGAGTACCGGATAAGCCACCAATGCTGCAAATTTTGTCAGCCAGTTTTTACCGAATGCTGCACGCAAGAAGGTGTTCACCATGGTGGCCAAACCTTCCGAAGTTTTTAACGCAACATTCCCTGTAAAACCGTCACAGACAACAACATCGGTTGTACCCTTGTAGATATCGTTACCTTCAACATAACCGTAATAATTCAGGCCGCTACTTTTCAGCAACGCAGCAGCCTCTTTGATGACAGGTGTACCCTTGATATCTTCGGTGCCCACGTTAAGCAAACCGACAGATGGTGTTTCGATATTTAACAAGGCTGACGCCAGCATGGACCCCATGACACCAAACTGCAACAGATGCAATGCTTCTGAATCGATGTTTGCCCCAAGGTCCAGCACAACGCTATGGCCTTTTACATTTGGCATGACTTTGGCAATCGCAGGGCGTTCAATTCCGGGTAACATTTTCAGTACAAAACGCCCGGTCGCCATCAGGGCGCCGGTATTGCCGGCTGAAACACAAGCCTGTGCAGTCCCTTCTTTTACCTGATTGATCGCAATCCGCATGGATGATTGCTTTTTGTTCTTGAGCGCAGATTGTGGTGACTCGTCCATCCCGACCACTTCTGTTGCTGACAAGATAGACAAGCGTTCGGCAAAAAGGTGCCCGCGACCTGCCAGTGCAGATTCGATCACGTCGGTCATGCCAACCAGAATAATATGAACGGAGGGATGTAGCTCAAGAAATTTGAGCACAGCCGGAACGGTGACACGACAACCGTGATCGCCGCCCATGGCGTCTACGGCAATTGTGATTTTCATCGACTGGATTTTAATTTCTTTAGGTAGGGAGAGAAGCTGCTATGACCTTCAGACATGAATTTGCTGTCAGTCATAGCAGTTTGATATTGCACCGCAAAAGCGGCAGGCAAATTATTCGCCTTTGGTCTTCAGTACTTTACGACCACGATAGTAGCCATTTGGGCTGATGTGGTGACGCAGATGCACTTCACCAGACACTGGCTCAACAGCCAATGGAGGTGTAGTTAGAAAATCGTGAGCGCGGTGCATACCACGTTTTGATGGGGATTTTTTGTTCTGTTGAACGGCCATGATGACTCCTTGACTAAACCTGTAAAATTATCTGTTTTTCAGTTCGGCCAACACCGCAAACGGGTTGGGTTTTTTATTGGCTTCTGCCGCCGCTTTTGCAGCTGACGAATCCACACACATTTCATGTCTGGGCGATGCAGGCAATACCAGCAGAAGTTCGTCTTCTACCAGCTCAAGCACCGAAAATTCTGCATCCTCAAGGATGGCATCTTCTTCGTCACTGTCATACTCGTCGATAAGTGATTCTTTATCTACCACCACGAGGCGGCTTTCAGAAACGATATCGCTTGTCATGACATTCATGCATCGCTGACAGACCAGTTCAACTGTGGTTGAAACCGCCAGATCCAAGACTGGCAACCCTAAACTGTTGCGCCCCCCCGTTAATCGGAAATGCACATCCCCAGTAGGCCGTACCACCTCTGCGCTTAAACGGGCAAAAGAAGATTGCGGCAAAACCGCATCAATCTGCTCTTTACCTTCGGCGAAACGCAAATTATGGATAATGAACTGTTCTGACATAAACGCAGCATGATATTATTACTGACAACTTTTGTCAAAGCATCTCTGACAAAACCTCACTGTAGCCAGCATGAAATGTGGAAAATGGCGTGATTTACCGCTATTTTATACCAGACTTGGCTTGAAGCCCTAATCAATCATCTTAAAAGATATCATCCAGCCACACGATCATGACAGAATCAAACCAGCCACAACTCGTTCTTGCTTCAACGTCCCCTTACCGTAAAGAGCTTCTGCAAAGACTGGGGCTTCCTTTCGAGGTAGCAGGGCCACATATTGATGAAACTCCCCTCCCAGGCGAAGGGCCTGCAGAAACAGCCGATCGTCTGGCAGTGCAAAAAGCGCGTGCAGTTGCCGCAAAGTTTCCTGGCGCACTGATTATCGGATCCGATCAAGTCGCCTTGCTGGGTGACGAGCAACTGGGCAAACCAGGCACTCATGACAGGGCGGTGCTGCAACTGCAGAAAATGCGTGGAAAAACGCTTACCTTCCACACTGCCTTGGCCCTGCTCGATACACGCACGGACAGCTGCCAGCAGATTGTCGTGCCATATCACATCAAGATGCGCGATTATTCGGATGAACTGATTGAAGCCTATTTGCGTGCGGAGCAGCCGTATAACTGCGCCGGCAGTGCAAAAACAGAGGGCATGGGTGTTATCCTGATGGAATGGATGCGGGGTGACGACCCTAGCGCCATTATTGGCCTGCCACTAATGGCTTTAACCGACATGCTGATCAAAGTTGGCATGCCCCCTCTTGGAGTTGCATAACAACATGGCAGGTATTTTATATTTGATTCCGGCACCTCTGGATGAAAATCTGGCCCAGATTGAGCACATTCCTGAAGCCACATTGCAAATTGCCAGAACGCTGACGCATTTTGTGGTTGAGCATGCAAAAACAGCCCGGGCTTACCTGAAAAAAGTAGAGACGGCACTGCCATTGCAGCAGCTCTCATTACAGACTCTGAACAAACATACGCAGGATAATGAGCTGGCAGCCTTGTTGCAGCCGCTGCTTGATGGTACGAATGTTGGTTTGCTTTCCGAAGCCGGGTGCCCGGCGGTTGCCGACCCAGGCGCACAGCTGGTGGCGCTGGCACACAGGCACAACATCAAGGTTGTACCCTTGGTGGGCCCTTCCTCCATTTTGCTGGCGGTCATGGGTTCTGGCTTGAATGGGCAGCGATTTTCTTTTCAAGGCTATTTGCCTGCCAATAACGACGATCGCACCAAAACCCTGAAGCAGCTGGAAATCTACTCCAGGCAAAATAAAGAAACCATTCTGTTTATTGAAACACCCTACCGCAATCAGGCCATGCTGGATAGCTTGCTAAGTAGCCTCAACCCGGCCACCAGACTATGCATTGCAGTGGACCTGACGTGTCCGGAAGAACAAATCCGCACACTGACCGTCGGGGAATGGAAAAAACAGTCTGCACCGGCATTTCATAAACGCCCTGCCCTGTTCCTGTTTCTGGCAAACTGAACGCAATACGGCATGTGGAGATACCTTCCTGGTACTTCCACATGCCGTCAGGCAATGATCTGACTATTCTGACTAGGCATCCTGATTTCGCATGAAATCCGCCGTTCTGAAGAAGGCCTGTTCCAGCTGAAGGCGCAACGCATCTTCCATCGGCACTTCGTTCATAGCTGTAAGCATGCAATACATCCACTGGTCCCGACCTTGGCTGTCAATCGGGAAAGGCATGTGTCTTGCCCTTAACATGGGATGTCCATACTTTTCGATGTACAGATCCGGCCCACCCATCCAGCCAGACAAGAACATGTATAACTTTTCTGCAGACACGGTCAAATCTTCCGGATGCATGGCACGGACTTCTGCCGCTTTCGGGTCTTGATCCATGATCTGATAAAAACGGTCGACCAATTGTTTCAGTACGGCATCCCCGCCCAGCATCTGGTATGGGGTAAGTTGATTTACTTCTGACATGATGAGTAACTGCTTTCGCTTGTCTTTTAATGCTATCTGATGTCTGTCACACGGCCCCAGTCACTCGGCACACATAAGCAGACACAATCCAATACATATTGTACTGGATTGTTTTGGCAGAGAGTAACCAGCCCAGCCTGACATTGACGCAATTCGTAAAATCCAATTACCCATCTGGCCATGCCGCCCAAACTAAGACAGTATTGGCACGGGAGATTTGCTGATGGCTACCAGTATCATGTAGACAAACACCGAGATGGCCAGCACAAAGCATATCAACCGCACTTCCAGCGTTTTACCGCGTTTCAATGCCATGGTGCCCAGCCCGATATAGATGATTAACGCTAGTATTTTAGCCACAATCCAGGAAGGCAAGCTGTGATACCAGCCACCAGAAAATAACAAGGTCAGCGCGGCAAGCAGCAGTAATGAATCAATGATATGGGGTAGTACCTTAACCCACTTTTTTTGAAGGTTCTCAGATTGCTGCATCATCCAGCGCCCCCGAACCAAAAAGAAAATGCCAGACAATGCGACCGCCAGCATGTGTATATGCTTGACCGTTTGATAGAACACCATGTAATTTGCCTTTTCTAATTTATATAGAATCGCCATGTCTTGATGGCCAGATACGGTGTTGTTTCTTCATCATGCAATAATGTCATGCCATTATAGTGACATAAAACATGAATCCGCCGGATGAAGAATCTCCGGTATTTATGCCATAGACAATTTTCCAGCGAAATTTATATGAAAAATGCTGGTTTGTTAATCTATAGTGATATAGTAGCCTCCTGATATCGCACAGATACCAATGACATTATTCAGGGGTGTTATTTGAAGGTAACATCTCCATGAACGGTTAGTATTGGTTAACTTATCCAAAATGAGCGCACCCGAATTAGAATATATTGATGTATCTCGCCTGAGAGTCGGGATGTTTATCGAGCTTGAGTTAGACTGGATGTCTCACCCATTCTCTTTAAACCGTTTCAAGATTCGTTCTCAGACGCAAATAGACACCATTCGTTCACTTGGTCTGCAACAAGTGCGCTATGACCCTGCGCGCAGCGATACACTCCCGCTATCAGAAGAGAAGGTTGAGCCTGTCGCTGTCGATACACCAGAAATGATTCAGGCACGCGAGCTGGCTGCCGAAGAAATCGCCCAGAAAAAGCTGGCCCACAAAAAAGAACATGAACAACAAGCCAGCCTGCAAGAATGCGAGAAACATTACAACGACGCTTGCCGGCAGCTCAGGGTCCTGACCAAAGAAGTATTTTCTCAACCGCAACAGGCAAAACAAAAAGTCGATGCACTGGCCAGCAGCCTCATTCAGGAGCTGATGGATGATAATGTGGCCATCCGCTTGCTGGCAGATCGCTCAGGAGACGAGTTCACGCTTCACAGTGTGAATGTCACGGTATTATCCCTGTTGCTTGGCAAAAATGCGGGACTGGAAGAAGCGGCCTTGCACGCATTGACAGTCGGCTCTCTACTGCACGACATTGGCAAACTCAGTTTGCCGGACCGGTTACGTTTTCAGAATACCCAGCTAAGCTCAGCAGAAAAGTCCTTGCTCAAAGAACACGTTGCCAAAGGGGTGGAAATCGGCAGAGAGATGGAATTGCCTCCGCATGTGTTGCTGGCCATTGGCCAGCACCATGAACTCGCCGACGGCAATGGCTATCCGAGCGGTATCAACGTCCACCGGATGACAGTAGCGGCCAGAATCATTTCGCTGATTAATCGCTATGATAACCTGTGCAACAATGCCAATCCGCTGGACATGCTGACGCCTCACGAAGCACTCCGGACCATCTTTGCCCAGACTCGTCATGAGTTTGACGAAACCTTGCTGGCATCATTTGTCAAAATGATGGGCATTTACCCTCCTGGCTCAGTTGTGAAACTGACAGATGACAGATTCGGGATTGTCACCTCGGTCAATCCGAACAAGCCTTTAAAGCCGACTATTCTGGCTTACGAGCCCAAAGTGGCTCGTGAGCATGCTCCCGTCATCAATCTGGAACATGTCAACGATCTCGGGATCAAGCAATCAATCAAACCCGTTCAATTGCCCAAGGCTGTTTTTGACTACCTGGCCCCCAGAAAACAGTTAAGCTACTTCTTTGAACACACCAACCGCTCTCTTGTCATGGGAGAGCACGGTTGAGTCCAATTCTCAGCCCCGCCTGCATCAATAGCATCTTTGATGCGGCATTTTTTGTGGACGCAGAGACCTTGCAGGTGCATGAAGCCAATGAAATGGCTTGCGCCTTGACTGGCATGCGGAAAGAGCAATTGCTGGGCAGCAGTGTGCAGCAATGGTTTCCTTCACCGGAGGATGCGCTATTCTGGTCCGGTATGGATGGAGAACATGCCGGGGACGTGCTACTCGACTCCGAAACTCTGCTGCAAAATATCGTTGGCCACCAGATTCTGATCCGGAGACGCATCACACGGCTTGACGATGTGCAATTGCTGGTTGTATTTAAAGACATTAGCGACCATACCGCGCAACAGCGAAAACTGACGCGTGAAGTGGCAGAATTAAAATCCACACTCGAAGCCTGTTCGGATGCGGTGGTGGTTGTAGATGTTACCGGGCGGATCAGGAATTATAACCGGGCCTTTGATGCACTATGGCTCCAGCATCATGCACTCCTTGGCAAGGATATTTTAAACCAGCCTGTTGATCTGGTTATGGGCCCACAGTTGGCCGAACCGGCTGACTTCATGCTGGTGAACTACCTGAATCTTGGCGCCAGTCAGCTACCACAACAGGTTATTATCAAGACACAGCAAGGTCTGTACCTTGAGCAAACCATTACGCCGCAATTTGTCCAGCATCAGCTGATCGGCTATGTGGTGTATTTCCGGGATATCAGCAGACTGATTGCCGGTGAACAAGACAGAACACTGGCCGCCTCCGTATTCGAATGCAATCTGGATGCGATTATCGTTCTGGATCAGGCCTTGAATATCTTGCACATCAACCCCAAGGCTGAGCAACTGCAAAGCAGGCTGAATGAATATGGCGCCAGCTCCCTGCCTGATCTGTTAAAGCTGGCAGATACAGAAACCCGGCAGAACATTCTTGATGGGCTTGAGATCAGTGGTGAGTGGCGTGGCGAAGTCTTGTTTAATGTAAATACTGACATCCAGCATCCGTTTGATGTTTACATGACACGACTTAAGCATCACTCCAATACATCTGCTGCCGTAGTTGCTTTTATCAAAGACAATAGTGAATCAAAAGCTGCAAAAGACCGCCTGGAAGAACTAACCCAGCACGATAGCTTGACGGGGCTTCCTAACCGGACGCTCTTCCAGGATATTCTGTCGTCCCTGATCGCCTCTCCCTACCCTGGCAACAGCTTTGCCGTTGTTTGCCTTGATCTTGACCACTTCAAACACATCAATGATTCTCTGGGGCATGCCTTTGGTGACAAGGTTCTG
This sequence comes from Leeia oryzae DSM 17879, assembly GCF_000376945.1. Lineage (GTDB taxonomy): Bacteria > Pseudomonadota > Gammaproteobacteria > Burkholderiales > Leeiaceae > Leeia > Leeia oryzae. The sequence goes on along the minus strand of NZ_AQXU01000013.1, from coordinate 62,438 downwards.
CGGGAGGTATCCAAACGTCTGGTTGCCTGTCTGAGGCCTGTGGATATTGCCGCACGCCAGGGAGGGGACGAATTCATTCTGCTGCTGAAAGACGTCGATGAGGTCGCTGCTGAACGCGTCGTCAAACGGATTATTGATTACCTGACGATTCCGTATGATATTGATCAGCAGGCTTTTAGCCTGACGGCAAGTCTGGGGATTGCGCTATTCCCGGAAAACGGGTTGACGGCAGACGACCTGATCAAGAATGCGGATAGTGCCATGTACCATGTGAAGGGACGTGGTCGCTCTGGAGCGCGTTTTTACCAGCAGCAAATGAATACCGGACTTTTGTCCCGGATGAAGCTCGACCATGCGATGCGAGCAGCACTCAAGCAAAATCTCTTTTATCTGGATTACCAGCCTCAGATCAACACGGATTGTCACACACTGGGTAGCGTAGAAGCATTAATACGCTGGAAAGACCCAATGACAGGCATTGTCCCGCCCGGAAAGTTTATTCCGCTTGCAGAAGAGACTGGCTTTATCATGCAGATTGGCAGTTGGGTACTGGATGAGGCTTGCCGGCAAGCCGCCGTGTGGCATAAAGCCAATATGAATATTGTGGTTGCCGTCAATGTATCGGCGCTTCAGTTTCAGCAACCCAATTTCGTCGATGAAGTGGCAGAAGCCCTGTTACGCCATCAGCTTCCGGCCCATTTGCTGGAACTGGAATTAACAGAAACCTCGCTGGTGCGTGAGGTAGAAGATACCATCCGCCGGTTGAAGGCATTGGCAGAGTTGGGCATCAAACTGGCGATTGATGATTTTGGTACCGGTTACTCCAATCTTGCCTATCTGAAACAGTTTCCGATTCACTCACTGAAAATCGACCGCTCCTTCATCAAGGGTATCCCTGGCAATCATGTGGATGAGGGTCTGATTCACGCCATGATCAATATGGCGACGGCCTTGAAGTTAAAAGTACTGGCAGAAGGTGTAGAAACCCGGGCGCAACGAGATTTTCTGGTCTCTACGGGTTGCAATAACTTTCAGGGCTATCTTTTTGCACGCCCTACATCGCCAGATGAGATTTCGCGTCTCTACCATCATTTCTCTGAGACCAAAGACAAAAAAGTCACCGACTGATCATCGGCAGATCGGGAAATTCTCCTTGGAGGCCTGTGTGCCTTCAGTTACACTCCTACGTAATTTTACTTAGTCCATCACTGTCCAAGGCCATGACCTCCCCCATCAAACCCATGAACGAGCATCCTTTAAGACGGTCTCTGAATGATGAAGCGCATGCAAGACCCTTCTTTATTGCCCCCCTCTATTCGCAAGTAACCTCGCTGGTCATGACCAGTGAGGGGGTAGAGCAACACAGGGAGGCGCTATCGACTCTCAGCCGCATGCTGGGCACTGCCCCTCCCCAGGACAATGCATCGCATCACACCATTTCAAGCACTCCGCTCACTGTTCGCTGGGATGTGCATACGGAGTTTGTACGATATACGTTCATCCGGTGCTGGGACAAGACAGATACCATTTTTTCTGAAAGTCCGCTCACCTTGCTGCCAGAAAACTGGTTAAGCAACCTGCCGGGACAAGTATTGGCAGCCATCCATACCGCGGTATTGCCCAAACCGGCGACCCGGCTGGATCTTGGAGAATTGGCCAATGCGTACTTTGCCGGCAATGATCTGATCGGTTCCGAACTCGGTGATGGCAAAGGCGTCGGGCTGACCGATTTGCGTTTGCATGCAGATCCGTACCTGCCCTCTGGCGCCTCACGCATACTGCTACTGGACGGATTGATGGGGCAGCGTCAAAGCGGTCGCATGTTGCAGCGTTTGCTGGAAATTGAAACTTACCGGCTGCTGGCTCTGCTTTCTTTACCAGTAGCCAAACAGCTACTGCCGCAACTAGCACAAATGGAAACCCAGCTCAGCAAGCTGACCACGGCAATCCGGACCGAGTCTGAAGAAGACAAGAACCTGCTCAACAGCATGACACAGCTGGCTGGTGCACTCGAAAACAGCATTGCCACCAGCAGCTACCGTTTTGGGGCCACCCGGGCTTACTATGCATTGATCGAACGCAGGATTGAAGAGTTGCGAGAGTCTCGCCTTCAAGGCCTTCAACCGTTCAGAGAGTTTGTGGAGCGACGCCTGGCCCCCGCAATACATACGTCAAATGCGGTGAGTCTGCGGCAAGAACAGTTATCCTTGCGCTTGCAGCGAACGACTGCCCTGCTGAGAACCCGGGTCGACATTGCCAGTGAAACCCAGCGCCATGGGCTGCTGGAATCCATGAACCGGCGTGCTGCACTTCAACTACGCTTGCAAGAAACGGTAGAAGGGCTTTCTGTTGCCGTGCTGACTTATTACATTGTTGGCCTGGTAGGCTATGCCAGCAAGGGACTACATGCGGCCGGACTGGCGGTGGACTATGAACTGGTCACAGGCATCAGCATCCCTGTGGTTGCCGGTCTGGTGGCGTTTGGCATGCACCGTTTCAAAAAGAAACTTTCGTCGCACCAATAATCAGGACTGACTACGACAATGCAGCCAGATTTTATCATCTGGCCACTTTGTCGTTTTCTATTGCGGCATGGCTGCCATCATGGTTTTCCGCTGTTGCCACAGTCCTTCCATCGTATAGAGGGCCAATGCGCACCAGATGGCGATAAAACCGAGCAAACGCGCATGATCAAACGGCTCGTGATACAGCCAGATCCCCATGAAAAACTGAATGGTGGGCGTCATGTACTGCAACAACCCCATGGTGCTTAATGGCAAGCGTCTTGCGCCTGCGGCAAAGAGCAATAGCGGGCCAGTTGTAACGATGCCGGCACCGACCAGCATCAGGTTCTGCCACCAGACCACATGACCGAAATGGCCGATACCTGCAGTATCACGCCAGATGAGCCATAGCAAAGCCGGCCCTGCCAGCAATAAGGTTTCTAGCGAAAGCCCTTCCAGCGAGTTAAGGCTGGCAGTTTTGCGGATCAGCCCATACAGGCCAAAAGACAGCGCTAACAGCAATGCAATCCAGGGTAGATGCCCAAGGTGGATGGTCAGCCACACCACACCGGCTGCAGCGATCATGATGGCCAGTTTTTGCCCCGACCTTAAATGCTCTTTTAATACCAGAGCGCCCAACATGACATTGACCAGCGGATTCATGAAGTAGCCAAGGCTACACTCCAGAATCATGTCGTTGTTGACTGCCCAGATATACCCGCCCCAGTTGGTCGCCAGCAAAATGGACGAGCACAGAAAGGTCAGTACGGTTTTACGGTTGCTTAAAGAGGCCTGCAAGACTGACCATTCTTTGCGGTACGTCAGCAGGATGGCAATGACCACCAAAGACCAAACCATGCGATGGGCCAGAATCTCAAAAGCGGGAATAGCGGAGAGCGGTTTCCAGTACAATGGAAACAATCCCCAGATAAAGTAGGCCATAAAGCCGTATCCCAAACCTTTTTTAGACAACACAACGTACCTCGACAATTGACTGAGTGGTTTGCAGACAAGCAAGGTCAGGGTAAACATGACCCCGTTTACAGTATCTGCAGACATCAGACTACGTTGGATACAATAAACTGTCACGGTACAGTTGCATAAAACAGAGCTATACAGTTGAAAAGCTGTACTGGTGAATCTTTGGCTCTTCAACTAGAATTCATACTGTTTTGTCATGAAAGATGCATCCATGCATGTCTCGGCACTCTATACCTACCCGCTCAAATCCGGCGCACCATTTCCGCTTTCGGAAGCATATTCTGACCACATGGGCTTACCGCTCGACAGGCACTGGATGATTGCCACACCAGAAGGCCGTTTCATTACCGGGCGTGAATACCCGCAACTGGTAACAATCCGGCTGACGTTCATAGACAAGCATATCCAGCTCCAGGCCCCTGACATGCCAATACTGTCCCTTACGCTGGACGAGCTGAGCCAACCAGCGGATGCAACCGTCTGGGGGCAAACATTCGGGGCAAATACCGGCAGTCAAAAGGCGAATGACTGGACCTCGCAGTTTCTGGGCATCGATTGCATTCTGTATTACATTGGCAGTGCAACACAGCGATTCCGGGAAGAACGGATACCCCTTTCCTTTGCGGATGGTTATCCTTTATTACTGGCGGGCGAAAGTTCGCTGACCGACCTGAACAACCGGTTGGAAAAGCCGGTCAGCATGCTGCAGTTCAGGCCCAATATTGTCATTGCCGGTGCGCCCGCTTTTGAAGAAGATTTCTGGGCCAGCATACGCATTGGTGAAGTTGAACTGACCATTCGCAAACCTTGCGAACGCTGCGTGTTTACAACGGTTGATCCTCAAAGTGGTATCAAATCGGCAGATAATGAACCTTTGGTGACGTTATCCAGTTATCGGAACCTGCCTGACTGGGGGATTTGCTTTGGCCAGAATCTGGAAGTGACGAAACCGGGGCTGATCAAGGTGGGAGATGAAGTCGACATTCTGGATTGGCAGTTCTAAGCCCAAGTGTCAGGCACAACACCTTGTGAGGTCAGCGGGTTACAACCATAAAAAATGCCAGCAAAAATGCTGGCATTTTTTATGTCAAATATAAATGAAGCAAGCGCTAAAACAACGCTTCTTTATGAACACCGTTACGTTTTAGCATTTTACGCAATGTTGTGGTTGCTTCGATCTGAATCTGGCGGACCCGCTCACGAGTCAGTCCGAGCTCAGAAGCCAACTCTTCCAGGGTATACACTTCACTGTCATTGAAACCGTAGCGTTTTTCAATCACGACACGCTGCCGTTCATTGAGTTTCATCAGCCAGGACTGGACCAGTGCCTGCATCTCGGTTGAGTGCAACAAGTCTTCCGGAGAATCCTGCTCATCGTCAGCAATGGATTCACCCACCGTCAACAGCGGGTCAATGTCCAGCGGAGCGTCCAGTGAAGTAACACGTTCATTCAAGGCCAGCATGGACTGCACATCATGCAACGACTTGCCCAGCAAATGGGCAATATCCTCAAATGACGGATCTCTGCCGGTGGTAGCTTCCAGATGGCGCTGAGCCCTCAGATACACGTTCAGCTCTTTGATGACATGAACGGGTAACCGAATGGTACGGGATTGATTCATGATGGCACGTTCAACACTCTGACGAACCCACCATGTTGCATATGTTGAAAAGCGGAAGCCGCGCTCTGGATCGAATTTCTCCAGTGCATGCATCAGCCCGATGTTGCCTTCTTCAATCAGATCCAGAAGATTCATGCCCCGATTGGCATAACGTTTGGCAATGTTAACGACCAGGCGCAAGTTGCGCTCGATCATTTCACAACGAGCACGATCATCCCCCTGAACGACACGGCGCGCCAAAGCGAGCTCTTCATGGGGTTTTAACAGGCTGTTCTGACCAATTTCATTGAGATACATCTGGGTAACATCGCTTAACGCTTCCAGATTGTATGCTTGACTTGCATGAACCGCGTCGCCGTCCTCTTGAGCTGCTGCTTCTTCCAGCTCATCTTCCAGAACGCTTTCATCAACTAGATAATCATCTTTAGACATGGTGCCCTCCTCCATGTGTATCGTCGTTGATACAGCCTTTTGCTGACCTTAAAGGTCAGTTCTTACTGCAAATATTGCGGCAGTTTTTTTGATTATAGGCGTCCGAATAAAATTAGCTAGAGGATTTTTAATTTTTTTTATCAGGTTTAATTTATATCAAACCAATTATATATAGGGCTCAAAATCATATCTGGCAAATTACTATCTGGCTGGCAGCAATTTAATGGGATCAACCGGTTTACCATAGCGCCGGATTTCAAAATGCAGCTTGACCTGATCGGATTCTGAATCTCCCATTTCAGCAATCTTCTGGCCCTTAGTCACCTGCTGCCCTTCCTTGACCAGTAACTTGTCGTTGTGGGCATACACGCTAAGGTATTCGTTTGCATGCTTCACAATGACAAATTTACCGTAGCCGCGCAAATTACTGCCCGCATACACGACTTTGCCGGTTTCACTGGCAAAAATTGGCAAACCTTTTTTGCCACTGATATCAATCCCCTTCGCCTGCGGGGTCTGGTTAAACTGGCTTAACACCTTGCCCTGAACGGGCCATTGCCATGCAAGGCCATCAACTGCGGCCTGGGCAGAAGAAGTACCGGTAGAAGCCGAGGCTGCCGTTTCTGGCGCATTGCCGCGAACGGCTGGCGCCGCAGGCTTTGTATCAGTTGCGTTGCTGGCAGGCTTGGCTTTGTCTGGCACCGGATTACCGGCAAGCAGTTGCGCCTGATTCTTTTCCGAATAGGGTAGCCGGACAGCTTTCGGCTCATCAAATACCATGGGGGTAGTCGTCACGGGTGCATCGACTAATGGCTTGGTAATCACGCCCCCTTCCGGCGCAACCAATGACAATACCTGGCCTACTTTAATCAGGTGAATATTGTCGATGGCATTCCAAGCAGCCAGATCTTTGTAATCAAAACCATACTCAAGTGCAATGCTGTAGAGCGTCTCCCCTTTTTTGACAGTATGCGTCTTGGGGCGAGGATCCCCTTTGTCTTGCGATTTCCGGTCTACCACAGGCGCAGCCGTGCCAGAAGCGGTTACTACCTTGTTATCCCCTCCATTCTTTTGCCGGGCCTCTACAGGGGCTGGGCCAGATGAGCTGGCACAACCTGCCAGCAGCAAAAGGGACAGAACACCGGTCAATAAACCTTTACACAGCGAAAATCGCAAGGTATTACTCCAAAATTGAAATAGCTAAATTCTTGTATCAACCCAGGCCAGGCAGCAACGGTACAAACTTGACCGGTTCCAGCACGGTTTGCACCGGCCCTTCGCTAGAGAGGTCGATACAATGCAAGCGTTGCTCATTGGCCCCGATCGGCATGATCAGCCGGCCGCCGGGCGCCAGTTGGGCCAATAGTTCTTCGGGCACATGACTTGCTGCAGCCGTCATCAGGATGGCGTCAAAAGGCGCAGCTTCGGGCAGCCCAAGATGACCGTCTGCATGCTTTAACCGGATGTTGGTAAAGCGAAACTCTCTCAGTCTGAGACGGGTTTTCTCTAGTAACGGGCCGATTCGCTCTACCGAATAAACCTCTTTTGCCAGTTTGGCCAGAATGGCCGTCTGGTATCCGCAGCCCGTGCCGATTTCCAGCACTTTGCCCAGTTTCTTGCCGTTACGCAGCAAGCTGGTCATGTGCGCCACAATATAAGGCTGGGAGATGGTCTGTCCGAACCCGAGCGGCAAGGAAACATCATCGTACGCACGGCTCATCAATGCTTCATCGACAAACGAATGACGAGGAAGTTCAGCCATGACGCTTAAAACGACCTCGTCACTGATGCCTTGCTGACGCAAGCGTTCAATCATACGCAAACGCGTCCGTTGGGAGGTCATCCCTACCCCCGTAGACAGATTATTAGCCATGCTGTAACCAATCGCTCATTTCTGTTAATTGTAATTTTGCGGTCAGATCCATTTGCAGAGGGGTAATGGAGACCTTCTTTTGACTGACGGCATAAAAGTCAGTGCCTGGTGCGTTATCTTGCTCCGACCCCGCAGGCCCTACCCAGTAGATGACTTCGCCACGAGGATTGCGGGATTCGATCACGGATTCTGCCTTGTGCCTTTTGCCCAGACGCGTGATCTCAAAACCCTGCAATTCATCAAAGGGGACATCGGGGATGTTGACATTGAGAAGACGCACGGATGACCAAGGATTTTTCTGCCATTGTTCGACCAGTATGCTGGCGACTTTGGCGGCCGTATCAAAGTGCTGCCCCGCCCGGCCCACCAGCGAAAACGCCATTGCCGGAATACCCAGCAAAAACCCTTCCGTTGCCGCTGCGACCGTTCCGGAATACAGGGTATCGTCCCCCATATTGGCGCCATGGTTGATGCCGGCCAGTACCAGGTCTGGCAGATCTTGCGGGAAGCCCGTGACAGCCAGATGGACACAATCGGTTGGCGTGCCATTCACATACTGAAAACCGTTGCTTGCCTGACGCAATGACAAAGGGCGGTCCAGGGTTAACGAGTTGCTGGCACCACTTCTGTCACGCTCCGGTGCGACAACCCGGACGTTACCAAGCGACTGCATGGCACTGGCAAGATGCGCGATACCCGGCGCAAAGTAGCCATCATCGTTACTGATCAGGAATTTCATGCAGAAGGCTCTACCTGTTATTGAATGACGGAGGCAGGAAAATAAATGACAACGCTTGGGAACATATTGTCCGTTAGCGTATCTTATTCATTCTGCTTCCCTCACAAGCGCGTATATTCGTCTCATGAACGATCCGTAACGCTTGTGACTCCCTTGTTAATATGCGTTTGTATATGTACTTTTTAAGGCTGTCTACCATTTGATGCGCGCGACCCCGTTCAAATGGAAACCAGCAGATTACATTGCAGCATTTTAACCAGCAAGTTTACCAGAGAGTCCTGTTTTCTTCTGGCCTCTGATCAAGGTTTTACGTGTATTTTGATGTCATTTGAAAGTCAAATGGCATAAAATGCCAAAACACTGACCTATCTGCAACAGTAAATTGCCAGATATGCAATTTATCATTATAACGTTACTAAAGTGTGCAACAATCCGCGCGTTTTAAAGTCCCTCCATCCACAAGCGCAGTTCGCGATAGAAGGCTAAAGCCAATGAAGTTTCGTTTCCCGGTTGTTATCATTGATGAAGATTTCCGCTCAGAAAATACCAGCGGTTTAGGCATTCGTGCCTTGGCCCATGCCATCGAACAAGAAGGCATGGAAGTATTGGGCGCGACCAGCTATGGTGACCTGTCCAGTTTTGCCCAGCAACAAAGCCGTGCCTCTGCTTTTGTGCTGTCCATTGATGATGAAGAGTTTGTCTCCGAACCAGGTGAAGAGTCTGAAGCCGTTAAAGCGCTTCGCAGCTTCATGGAAGAGATTCGCTTCCGTAACAGTGATATCCCGATTTTCCTGTATGGTGAAACCCGTACCAGCCGCCACATCCCGAATGATGTGCTGCGCGAGCTGCACGGTTTCATCCATATGTTTGAAGATACGCCAGAATTTGTGGCCCGCTACATCATCCGCGAGGCCAAACAGTATCTTGATGGCTTGATGCCTCCGTTCTTCCGTGCACTGACAGACTATGCACAAGACGGCTCTTATTCATGGCATTGCCCGGGCCACTCTGGTGGTGTCGCGTTTCTGAAAAGCCCGGTTGGCCAGATGTTCCACCAGTTTTTTGGCGAGAACATGCTGCGCGCTGACGTGTGCAACTCGGTAGACGAGCTGGGCCAGCTGCTGGACCACACAGGCCCGGTAGCGGCTTCTGAACGCAATGCAGCCCGCATTTTCAATGCTGACCACCTGTTTTTTGTGACCAACGGTACGTCTACGTCTAACAAGATGGTCTGGCACGCAACCGTTGCACCGGGCGATATCGTGGTAGTGGACCGTAACTGCCACAAATCCATTCTGCATTCGATCATCATGTGTGGTGCGGTTCCGGTGTTTCTGACGCCAACGCGCAACCATTACGGCATTATCGGCCCGATTCCTCTGGACGAGTTCAAACCAGAGAACATCATGAAAAAGATCGAGGCCAATCCGTTTGCCCGTGAAGCACTGGCCAAGAACCCGAACAAAAAGCCGCGCATTCTGACCATTACCCAGAGCACCTACGATGGCGTGCTCTACAACGTGGACATGATCAAGGAAGTGCTGGGTGATTTCATTGACACCCTGCACTTTGATGAGGCCTGGCTGCCACATGCGACCTTCCATGATTTCTACCATGGCATGCACGCGATTGGCCGCGACCGTCCGCGCAGCAAAGACCCGATGGTGTTTGCCACCCAGAGCACGCACAAGTTGCTGGCCGGCCTGTCGCAAGCTTCGCAGATTCTGGTGCAGGAATCCGAAACCCGCCAGCTGGACCGTCACCGCTTTAACGAAGCGTACCTGATGCATACCTCAACCAGCCCGCAATACGCAATTATCGCATCGTGTGACATTGCGGCGGCCATGATGGAAGCGCCTGGCGGGACGGCACTGGTAGAAGAATCCATTTCCGAATCCCTGGATTTCCGCCGCGCCATGCGCAAGGTAGATGACGAGCTGGGCGACTCTTGGTGGTTCAAGGTTTGGGGACCGGAATTCCTGGCCGATGAAGGCATGGCAGACCGGGCAGACTGGGTACTGAAGGCCAATGACCGCTGGCATGGTTTTGGCAACCTGGCCGACGGCTTTAACCTGCTGGACCCGATCAAGGCAACCCTGATCACCCCGGGGCTGGATGTGGATGGCTCGTTCTCCGAGCAAGGCATTCCGGCCGCCATTGTGACCAAATACCTGTCTGAACACGGTGTGATTGTCGAGAAGACTGGCTTGTATTCGTTCTTCATCATGTTCACCATCGGCATTACCAAAGGCCGCTGGAATACACTGGTGACCGAGCTGCAACAGTTCAAGGATGCCTACGACCGTAACCAGCCACTATGGCGCACCATGCCGGAGTTTGTGGCCAAGTTCCCGCAATACGAGCGTGTTGGCCTGCGTGACCTGTGTGATCAGATTCACGGTATCTACAAGGCCAATGATGTGGCACGCCTGACCACCGAGATGTACCTATCGGACATGGAACCGGCCCTGAAGCCATCCAAAGCCTACTCCAAAATGGCACACCGCGAGATTGAACGGGTGTCCATTGACGAGCTGGAAGGCCGCATCACCAGTATTCTGCTGACACCTTACCCACCGGGCATTCCATTGTTGATTCCAGGTGAGCGCTTTAATACCACCATCGTGAAATACCTGAAGTTTGCGCGTGACTTCAACGAGCGCTTCCCTGGCTTTGAAGCAGATATTCACGGTCTGGTAGTTGAGCACGTAGACGGCGTCAAAACCTACTATGTTGACTGTGTGACGACGGATAGCACAGAAAACTGACCCCCTTCGCCTTAACAGGCAAAGAAAGCAGTAACCCAAATGGCCTGACACACGAAATTGTGTCAGGCCATTTGTTTGTAACATTCACTTGATATGCTGCAATGCAATATCGGTTGGCGCACACGCCTGCCGGGTAACATCAAGGAATGAACACATGAAAATGCTATTCTCGCAGCTATGCCAGTTTCTGGTGATGGGTAAACAACATGGCATCCGGCGCAATATGCCGGTTAACCGGGTTACTTCTTATGGCTGGCTGACACAGACCGATGGCGTCGTGGTTGCGGTGCATGAAGAGTTTGCAGAGGTGCGCTGGCCAAAAGGCGAACAGACGCTGGAACATGTACAAAACCTTGAACCGATTGTTGCCTGAACGCGGTATCTGAAGGTTTATGCAACAAAAAACCCGCCGAAGCGGGTTCTTTGTGGTTGCTGCTGACTTACCATCCGGACTGTCAGATGACAGTTTCGCTTTCGCGCTTGACGGACAGTTCCAGCAGCTCGCGCTTCAGGTTCAGATCACGTGGCAGACGGTCTTCCAGCTTGTCGAACCATTCCTTGTGCAGAATCAGTTCTTTCTGCCAGGCTTCCACGTCAACGTTGGTCAGTGCCTCGAATTGATCTTTGGTGACATCACTGCCGGTCCAGTCGATATCTTCGAATTTTGGCATCCAGCCCAGTGTGGTTTCACGCGCAGAGACGTTGCCCTGGCAGATATCCACAATCCACTTCAGCACGCGCATGTTGTCGCCAAACCCTGGCCACATGAACTCGCCTTTTTCATTCAGGCGGAACCAGTTCACGCAGAAAATATTTGGTGCATGTTCTACAGTGCTACCCATCTTCAACCAGTGGTTGAAATAATCCCCCATGTGGTAGCCGCAGAATGGCAGCATGGCAAACGGGTCACGACGCACGACGCCTTGCTGGCCAGCAGCTGCGGCAGTGGTCTCGGAGCCCAGCGTTGCCGCCATGTAAACACCAAAATTCCAGTTGAATGACTTGTACACCAGCGGTACAGTCGTTGCACGACGACCACCAAAAATGAAAGCAGAAATCGGTACGCCAGCCGGATTTTCCCACTCAGGATCAATAGAAGGACACTGGCTTGCCGGTGCGGTAAAACGGGCATTCGGATGCGCTGCCTTGCGGCCGCAATCCGGTGTCCAGTCTTTGCCGGTCCAGTCCGTCAGATGGGCTGGAGGCACTTTGGACATGCCTTCCCACCAGACATCACCCTCGTCCGTCAGCGCGACGTTCGTGAAGATGACGTTTTCTTTCAGGGTAGCCATGGCGTTGAAGTTGGTCTTTTCAGACGTGCCAGGTGCCACACCAAAATAGCCATATTCAGGGTTGATGGCGTACAGCTTGCCATCTGCACCCGGTTTGATCCAGGCGATATCGTCGCCTACCGTGGTAACTTTCCAGCCGTTGAAGGATTTTGGCGGAATCAGCATGGCGAAGTTGGTTTTGCCACAGGCAGACGGGAATGCAGCCGCCACGTAGGTTTTCTGACCTTGCGGGTTTTCTACCCCCAGAATCAGCATGTGTTCTGCCAGCCAGCCTTCATCGCGCGCCATGGTTGACGCAATACGCAAGGCAAAGCACTTTTTACCCAACAGGGCATTGCCACCGTAACCTGAGCCGTAAGACCAGATTTCGCGGGTTTCAGGGAAGTGCACGATATATTTGGTATCGTTGCATGGCCAGCGAACGTCTTCCTGACCTTCTGCAAGCGGTGCGCCCACGGTATGCAGGCACGGTACGAATTCTCCATCCGTCCCCAGTACGTCATACACGGCACGGCCCATACGGGTCATGATGCGCATGTTCAGCACCACATACGGGCTATCTGACAGCTCGACACCAATATGCGCGATAGGCGAACCCAGCGGACCCATGGAAAATGGAATCACATACAGGGTACGACCACGCATACAGCCTTTGAACAGGCCGTTGAGGGTGGCACGCATTTCGTCAGGCTCGGTCCAGTTATTGGTCGGGCCAGCGTCTTTCGGGTCTTTGGAGCAAATAAAGGTGCGGTCTTCTACACGGGCAACGTCTGAAGGATCAGACCAGGCCAGATATGAATTAGGGCGCAGTTCCGGGTTTAACCGGATCAAGCGCCCTTCATCTACCATCTGTTTTGCCAGTGCATCGTATTCTTCTTGAGAGCCATCTACCCAGTGAATACGATCTGGTTCTGTCAGGGCAGCCACCTTGGCCACCCACGCGATCAGGCGTTCATGTCGGACGAACGCCGGTGCTTGCATCAGGGGGGATTGAGACATGATTTTAATGACTTCATGTAGTAATGGGGGAACACTATTTTACTACATTTCGGTTACATTTCTCACGCTCAATTTTGTATTTATTCGACCAAAGGCTTCAATTGCGACATTTCTGCCTGGGTCAATACCCTCAATGTAGGCACATAACCGTCAAAAACAACCCCGTGCATTTCGGTCCGTTTGTGGCTTCTCATCAAGCCCAGCAGGAACGACAGGATTTCCTCGGTAATTACCTGACCTGGCACCAGTGCTGGAATGCCTGGCGGGTAAGGCACGATCTGATCGGCGCAGATGCGGCCAAACATGGCCGGATTCGGGTGATCTTCATCGTCGATCATCGGCATCATTTCCCCTGCCACATAGTAGGCATCACGCGGCAGGAATTTCAGCCCGGTAAAACCGGCAATATCCGGCGCACGGTGCAAGCGGCGTGGCGGACGTGCTTCTCTGGCAATGCGCATCAGGGCATCGTACAGACGAGAGACCTTGCTGCGGGTGGTACCAATGGTCAGCAACAGCGTCACCGTATTGAAGGTGGATTTCTCGACCTGGATGTTATAACGCTCGAACAGTTCTTTCTGGAACTCTTCGGAGGTGTAACCGGATTTGGTGATGTCGATGGTGACCTTGGTTGGATCAAGCTGCACGCCATCGTGCTTGATTTCTTCTGGCAGCAGGTCGTCCAGATCCAGTACACGGAATACGCCTGAGGCGTTGATATTGGCTTTCAGCTCACTGACCAGTTCCAGGGTTCTGGACAGCAGTTTGAAACCCTCCATGGTAGCCTGCTTACGACCGACATCCAGACTGGCCAGCATGCTGTACTGCGGGCTGGTGGAGGTATGCATGTTGAAGTTTTCGCGGAAGCTGTGCTCGTCGAATTCCGGGTCGTTCACATGGATCATGCTGGCCTGAGAGAAGGCTGACAGCACTTTGTGGGTAGACTGGGTAGCGTAGTCGGCACCGGCTTCCAGCGCGGTCGGGCGGAAAGCAGGATGGAAACGGGCGCAACCATACCATGCTTCATCGATGATGACCTTGATGCCCTTCTCGTGCGCAGCCTTGATGATGGGCGGTAAATCGTAGCGCAGGCCATCGTAGGTACAGCTGGTCAGGATCAGGACTTTGGCATCCGGGTGGTTTTCGATCGCCTCAAAAATGGCTTTTTTAGGCACAGTACCGAAAATGCCGTATTTCTTGTTCACAGATGAATTCAGGTAAATCGGATGCGCGCCAGACAGAACCACACCATGGTGCACGGACTTGTGACAGTTGCGGTCCAGCAGCAGTTTGTCGCCCGGGGTCAGCAGGGTCTGGAAAATCACCTTGTTGGCGGTAGACGTGCCGTTGGTGGCAAAGAAGGTACGACGCGCACCAAATGCTTTGGCGGCCAGTGCCTGGGCTTCTTCAATCACACCGGTGGGGTGCAGCAGGGAATCCAGCTGATCGACAGATACAGATAAGTCGGCACGGAACACGTGTTCGCCCATAAATTCATGGAAGTCATTGACCCAAGGGCTGCCGCGCAGAGAATCACCGGACGAGTGGCCCGGAGTATGCCATGCGTCTTTGGCCATCAGCACGTAATCATGCAGGGCATCATAAAAAGGTGTGCGGGATTTGTCTCGGATCTGCGCATGGATGATGCGGAACCAGCCACGGTAGTCACGCTCTTCGCGGTAAAAGTAGCCTTCGATGGCTTCGCTGAACAGGACGTCGACTACTTCGTCTTGCTTGGCTTCATCAATCATGATGTAAATGCCAAGTTCAGGGCGCAGGTTATGGATGCAATGTACCAGCTCCAGTGCGCTTTTCTGCTCTGAGTGTTTAGCCCCGTTCAAGGCATACAGGTTGTCATCAATCAGCACGGTCTGGATGTCGCCATCCGTACCCAGTACGTCCAGCGCTTCTTGCGCAGAGGTAACGCCAGTGAAGGTAATGCCAAACGGATTATCGAGATGTTTGGCGGCACTGTTAAGCCCGTTGGTCAGGCTCCGAAGTACCATTTTTTCATCGTTGATGACCAACACTTTGCTGACGGGTTTTGCCATGAGTATGCCTCTTCCAGTTTCTTTGAACGCTGCTTTGTCTTCTGATCAACCTGCACAGAACGTACCGCCATGCAGAATCGAGTTTCAATAAACGATAGTGTGCAACAAATTGCACATTACGGCAAGAGGGAAACTAAAACATCATTCAATGTTGGTTTACCGCAGCGACAAAAAACATACAGCGAATAAACTCGTGTTAGTAATCATCGACTTACACCATGCATTATCCGCCGTTGGAGGCGAGTCCCAGTTTGGCCAAAGGGTTGGGCGTCTCTGGCGGAATCGTCAGGAAACGGTTCAGCAGTTTGTCGCTTACCTCTGCCACGCTGGCCGCCTGCCATTTGGGAGTATCCCCTTTATGAATCAGCCGGGCACGGACACCTTCAGAAAAATCCGGGTTCAGGCAGCACTGGATGGACACCCACCATTCCATGCGGAATACATCGGCAAGCGAGCGATGCTTGGCGTAGCGTTGCAACTCGTACGCCAAAATCTGGGATAACGGACAACCGGCCGCCATCGAATCCAGTGCCTTGTCCAGCCAGGGACTTTTGCCTCTCAGACTGAATAGCCTTGAGATGGCAGATTCGACATTGCCGGCATGCAGCGCCTGACTGATCTGGTCACGGAAGATGAACAGTTCTGCATCGGGCAGCGTCAATGTGCACTCCTGTGTTTTGGCTGCCAGCATTTTGGACAGCATGTCATGGTTCAGTGCTGTATCCCGGCTCCAGGGCATGACATGCAACTCTTGCAATATCTGCTCATGCTGGCTACCCGCCATGCAGTAGTCCGCAATGCCGAGCCGCATGATGTCTCTCGGGCCAATGGCAGTGCCCGTGAGCGCCAGAAACAAGCCTAGCCTGGCGGGCAGACGGGACAAAAACCAGCTTCCGCCAGCATCCGGGTAGAGGCCGATATGGACTTCCGGCATGGCCATTTTGGTTGTTTCGGTAATCACGCGATGGGATGCACCAGCAAACAGACCCCAGCCGCCCCCCATGACCACGCCATGCCCCCAGACCAGAATCGGTTTGTGATAGGTATGAATCAGGTATTCCAGCTGGTATTCCACCGAGAAATAGTCACTGGCAATCTCGAATACTTCGGCTTCGGTATGGGATTGCAATAATTGATGCATGGCCCGGATATCACCACCGGCGCAGAATGCCCGCTCGCCCGTACCTTGCAAAACAATGGCGACCACATGATCATCTTTGGCCCAGCGATGAAACGCCGCCGACAGCGCCATCATCATCTCGTGAGACAACGCATTCAGTGCAGTAGGCCGGTCAAGGACAATCATGCCGATGGCCAAACCGTTGGCTATCTGTTTTTCTGAGACATGGATATCCATGGAGGTTCCTGATGATTAAAAGGCAGTACATCTTTTTGCATCTGCCTGGATCGTCGAATGTATTAAACAGCCCTATTAATAGCTTAGCTTTTGATTGACCATTTGCCTAGCCATTGCCTTGGGGCACTTTCCGTAATCAGTCGCCATCCAATGTGTTTTGACAGTCAATCGAATACAGAACAAGCAACCTGGAGAAAACCGGATTTTTATGAACCGGAATGTGCACGATGTTTGACATCACGCAAATAAGCCGAAGGCGATTATGGCAAAGTGCTTACTGACCCAAATGTCTTGTTTTAACTCCATGCGTTTTTTCCAGATGCGTCGGGATTGGCCATCCATTGAGCGCACAGCATGCCATTAAATGTCAGAATGAGCAGCAAAGCCGGTTTTCACCGTGAATACGACACAATTATCTACAAATTTGCGGTTGCATGCCCGCACAGCACTCCCTAATATGAAGAATACGGGCAAGACATGAATAACGGAGTTATAAAAATGACAATGGCAAGCGTTTTCGAGAAAACACATCAATTGCCAACGATTCCCAAGGTCGTACAGGATCTGATCAATACATTTAATCAAGAAAATGTGGATATTTCATCCATTGCCAAAAAAGTGGCACTAGATCAGGTATTGACGGCCAAAGTATTGCGCCTGGCAAACTCCGCCCATTATGGTGCGAGCAGAAAGATTGGCTCGGTTGAAGATGCCGTTGTGATTCTGGGTTTTAACAGCCTGAGAACACTGGTGATTGCCTCTGGAATTACCGGTGCGTTCTCTACCATTCCGGGAATGGATACAGGCGCGTTCTGGAAGCACAGCCTGCATGCTGGCGCGATTGCCAAATGGCTGGCCAAGCATGGCACGCAGAAAATGAACCCCGAACTGGCGTTTACTGCCGGCTTGATGCATGGCATTGGCCAATTGCTGATCCATATCAGCCATCCTAAAGAGTCGGCAGCCCTGAATGCCAGTCACGAGATTGGTTGTCAGCAAGATCTGATCAAGTTAGAACAGACTACCTTCGGGTTTGACCATTGCCAGATTGGGGCTGAACTGGCCAGACGCTGGAATTTCCCGGTAGATATCCAGACCGCCATTGCCTACCATCCTGCCCCTGAGGCCGCACCTGAGGGTACGTCTCTGTATGCATCGCTCACGCATATCGCGGTATTCATGGCTGCAGGTATTGAACATCACAATATTGAAGACGCGCTGGAAAACAGCTTTCCTGAAGCCATTGCCAGTCAGTTCGACTTTACCAAAGGAATGATGCAGGCCGCCCTGCCAGAGCTAACCGCCATGGCACACGATCTGGACGAGCTGGTGTGATTGGCGTTTTGCATCCGGCTACCGGGCAACAAACCGAATCGTGACCTGAAGTCCGCTGGACTTGGGGTCATTTTTTTTGAACATGCAATACCATCGGTGTGTGGGGTCATGGCTGCACGGGGTTAAATGACAGCCAGAAATCTGCCAGCACCACGACTTTTAGCCTTGTTCTGTCATGATAGTTCTCTATAATGAACCGGAACAATCAAGCACAGTGAACAACTGGCCAATACACAGGGAGTAATCAATTTATGTCTGCGCAAAAGTTCCGTCTTGTGACCCGAAGTGACTTTGATGGCCTGGTTTGTGCCGTACTGCTCAACGAGCTGGATTTGATTGATGACATTCTGTTTGTGCATCCTAAAGACATGCAGGACGGGAAAATCGAGATCACCAATCGTGACATCACCACTAACCTGCCATATGTGGCAGGGGCGCACATTGCATTTGACCACCATTTGTCTGAAACCATCCGCAATACCGGTGACAACAAAAATCATGTGATTGATGCAAAAGCTCCTTCAGCCGCGCGTGTTGTGTACGATTACTATGGCGGCAAAGCCAAGTTTCCACATATCAGCGATGACATGATGGAAGCCGTCGATAAAGCCGACTCTGCCCAGTTCTCGCTGGATGAAATCCTGAACCCGAAAGACTGGGTACTGCTGAACTACCTGATGGATGCACGTACCGGTTTGGGCCGCTTCCGCGAATTTCGCATCTCCAACTACACGCTGATGATGGATCTGATCAAGTATTGCAAGAACCATGGCATCAGCGACATTCTGGCATTGCCGGATGTCAAAGAGCGCGTGGAACTGTTCAAGGAACATGAAGCCAAGGCCAAAGAACAGATTCAGCGCTGTTCAACTCGCCATGGCAATCTGGTGGTGCTGGACTTGCGTGAAGAAGAAACGATTTTTGCCGCTAACCGCTTCCTGATTTATGCCATGTTCCCCGAAACCAATATTTCCATCCATGTGATGTGGGGCCGTGACAAGCAAAATACCGTGTTTGCTACCGGCAAATCCATTGTGAACCGTAGCAGCAAAACCAACGTAGGCGAGTTGATGCTGAAATACGGTGGCGGTGGTCATGCCAATGCCGGTACTTGTCAGGTTGATAACGACAAAGCCGCGGCAACACTGGCTGAACTGGTGGCGCAAATTACGGCAGCAGGCTAAACACGATAAGCCAGGCCTGCAAGGCTAGCAAACCCGATAAACACCAAGGGCCGGTTGTGATGTTCACAACCGGCCCTTGGTGTTTTAAGACGTCATTAGTCTGTCGTTAATTGTCTTTCGATGGCATCACGCGTCAGGTGTGGCGCAAACAGATGGATGAAGTCATAAGCGAAGCCGCGCAGATAGGTATCTTTGCGAAAACCGATCCGGGTAGTAGATGGTTCGAACAGATGGCTGGCATCAATGGCGCGTAATCCGACATCTCTGGCGGGCTCAAACGCCATGGTTGCCACAATACCGACCCCAAGCCCCAGGCTGACATAGGTCTTGATCACGTCAGCATCAATCGCCGTGAGGACGATATTGGGCTCCAGCCCGGCGGCATGGAACGCCTTCTGCATTTTGCTGCGGCCAGAGAAGGCAAAGTCATATGTCACCAACGGATATTTGGCGATGTCTTCCAGCGTAATTTCAGAGAAATCCAGCAGGCGATGCCCTTCCGGCACGATCACGCTGCGGTTCCATTGGTAACAAGGCAACATCACCAGCTCTTTGAAAAGCTCGATACCTTCGGTCGCGATGGCCAGATCGGCCTCGCCAGACAGTACCATCTCGCAAATCTGGGTCGGACTGCCTTGCTTGATGGACAGGCTCACATTCGGATACGCCTTGAGAAACTGCTGGATCACGCTTGGCAGTGCATAACGTGCCTGAGTGTGCGTGGTGGCAATGGTGAGGCTACCGGCATTCTGACTGGAGAATTCATCCCCAACCCGCTTGAGGTTGGAGGCCTCACGCAAGATGCGCTCGGAGATTTCCAGCACGGCTTTACCCGGTTTGGTGATCCCTACCACCCGCTTGCCATGACGAATGAACACCTCGATGCCCAGTTCATCCTCCAGCAGACGTACCTGCTTGCTGATGCCGGGTTGCGAGGTATGCAGTTTTTCAGCGGCATCCGATACATTCAGACCCTGCTTGGCGACTTCTACCATGTAGCGCAGTTGTTGCAGTTTCATGATTTATCCTGTGTGTGCGGTCAGACGGACAATAACGTTAAACAATGAGAAGGATTTTATATTCCTGTTGGAAATAAATAAACATATTTATCACAAATATTTTCCATATAAATTATGGATTGAGATTAAATTTATATTTTTATATCAACAAGTTAAAAAACAAAACGTCTGTCAGCCTTCGAAAAACCGTATTTAGAATATATAACAATAAGCATATTACTATTTGCACATTTCTCTTGTGCCGTGTAGCGGATTTGCAGATTGAGCAACGCACACAAACGCCAGACCCGCCGTGTGCGAATGCCCCGCTTTGGCAGTGCCTTGAAATAGCTGTCGAGTAGCAGCCGGATGCTACCCGCATACCCGGTGGTTGCGCGCATAATGTTTTACGTACTGGCATCAGGATGCAGTGCGAACAACAACCAGACAGAGGAGATACCATGGCTGCAAAGAAAATACTCATGCTGACAGGTGACTACACAGAGGACTATGAAACCATGGTCCCCTTTCAGGCCCTGTTGATGGTAGGACACACCGTACACGCCGTCTGCCCCGGCAAAAAGGCAGGAGAATCCGTTCGTACCGCAATCCATGACTTTGAAGGCGATCAGACGTACAGCGAAAAACCCGGGCACAATTTCACGCTGAACGCCTCTTTCGATAGCATCAAGGCAGCAGATTACGATGCCTTGGTCATTCCGGGCGGACGTGCCCCGGAATATCTGCGCCTCAACCCCGAGGTAATTGCCATCGTCCAGCATTTTGCCTTGCAAAACAAACCAATTGCAGCCATCTGCCATGGCCCGCAATTACTGGCCGCTGCTGGCGTCATCAAAGAGCGCGCCTGCAGTGCGTATCCGGCTTGCGGACCAGAGGTGAAAGCTGCGGGTGGCAACTTTGTTGACATCCCGGTCGACAAGGCACACATTGATGGTAATCTGGTAACTGCACCCGCCTGGCCTGCCCACCCTGACTGGCTGGCCAAGTTCCTGCAAGTGTTGGGTACTCGTATCGAACTTTGATGATGGCCGCGGGTGGCATCTGCATCTCACGCCACCCGTTGTATTATCCGGAGGGGATGATGTGTGAAATCTACGTAAAGGCTGACCCCATTTTGTATGAGTCGCGGTCCCGATCGCTACGCATTCATGGCTTTGTGACCAAGATCCGTCTGGAAAACCTGTTTTGGGACATTCTGGCTGAGCTGGCCGGGTCTGAGGGCATGACCACGAACCAGCTGGTGACCAAACTGTATGGCGAGATCATTGAATACCGTGGCGAGGTAGACAACTTTGCCTCTTTTCTGCGTGTGACCTGCCTGCGATACCTGACCTTGCGACATCAAAAACCCGGTGAACGCCCAAGCCTGGCCGTGGTGGAGACCATGCCGGTGCTACAACATGCGCCACCGGCACGGCATATGTAAACCTGCCCAGACATAAAAACACGATAAATAACTACAGACAAAACAGCTTATATTTTTTATAACGAATCATTGAAGGAGAAATCTTTATAATATGGAGTATCATGCACAGCGCTTTTTGCTTGCGCGCTACATGATCGAACCAATGAATCCAGATAAAGAAGACATGACGAATCCAGACACCACCACCTTCCCCAAGGTTCACTTAGGCAAGGATGGGATCATGCGGGTCAACTATGGTCACAACCCTGTGTTGTCGACAGAAGGCCTGCTGAGTGTCGTTGAACGTCGTCTGGCGATTACCCGAACTCCTACCCCTGTACTGGTCAGCATGACGGGGCGCCCCGTTGTAACACCGAATCAGACCAGCGTGATGCATGAAGAACGCTATCGTTCCATTACCACCGCAGTCGCCTATGTCACCACCGAGTGGTACATCCAGCACTTGATCAATATCCACCTCAAGGTCAACAAGCCCCCCTTCCCGTTATTCATTTTTGATACAGAGGAAGAAGCTGTGCCTTGGCTTGCCCGTTTTATTTACCATGAAATCCCATAACAGGATAAGACGCTTCTCCTTGCCAATCAGTCATTATCCGGGCATGGATGTCAAATGTGCTCTTGCAGCCCCCGGAATCTCCCCTGTCAAAACTTCGGTTTACGCACTAAGATAATAAGAAGGACATGTGCAGGACGACCGGCACTTGTCGGATGTCTCTTGTTCAGCATCTTGAAACCAGGGCAAAACCAATATGAAACCATTGCATATCGCCCGATTGCTGGTGTTGTCTGCCTTATGTTTCTGCTGCATTCCCAGCGTGCATGCCGCCAGGGCCATGGAACATGTATTTATTCATAATGGCCCGGAAAGTGCGGATGACAAGCGTTATGCATACCATTGGCGGGTATTGAAGGCCGCACTGGACATCACGAGATTCAAATACGGGGCCTACCAGATAAAGTCTGCCAAGAGCATGACCGAGAGCCGCCAGGTCATCGAGATGACGTCTGACCGCGGACTGATCAATACCATGGTGCTCGACTCTACCGACGACCTGGAAAAGCGTTTATACCCGGTCAAAATCCCCATTGATAAAGGGCTGATCGGGTATCGGGTCTTTCTGATTCGTGCGGAAGACCAGCCCAAATTTTCTCGGGTAGCGTCACTGGAAGACTTGAAGCAGTTCACGGTCGGGCAAGGGGCTGACTGGTCTGACGTCAGTATCTACAAGGCAGCGGGGTTTAATGTGACCCCGGCAAGCACCTATGAAAGCCTGTTCCCGATGCTGATGTTCGGGCGTTTTGATGCAATTGGCCGCGGCGTAAACGAGGTGGCAGATGAAATGATCACGTTTGGAAACAAATTTCCGGACATGATGATTGAAAACCAGCTGATGCTTTACTACCCGCTGCCGATGTATTTTTTCTTTCCCAAAACCGACAACGGTTTGCTTAGGGCCAAACGGGTAGAAGAAGGCATGCGCCTCTTGATCAAGAATGGTACCCTCGACCAGATGTTCAGGGCAGAATTCAGCAAAGTACTGGCATCACTGAACCTCAAACAGCGAAAACTCTTCAAGATCCCCAATCCTAGACTGACCACGCCGCAGCCCTATGATCAGGCCGAGTTCTGGTTTAATCCGGCTCAGTGAACGCATCTGCGAACATATGCACCTCACCGCGATGCGTGGTTACCCACCGCATCGCAGCGTTGCATGTGTTAGCTGCGCGTCACCTTAGCCTGGGGCTTTTGTGGTGCGCAGGTAAGGCAGTTTGATATCGATACTGCCATATTTCTCGCGAGCCTGGTCATCGTTAAGCGATAGTGCCACGATGACATCCTGCCCGCTCGTCCAGTTGGCGGGTGTCGCCAGTGGTACGTTATAGGTCAGTTGCAAGGCATCCAGTGCACGTAGCACCTCTGCAAAATTGCGGCCTACCGACATTGGGTAAGTCATGGACAGTTTGAGTTTTTTGTCCGGCCCGATAATGAATACCGAGCGGACCGTGGCCGTGTCTGCAGCGGTACGGCCATCCGGCAGGTAGGCTTCAGCAGGTAGCATGTCAAACGCTTTGGAGACCGCCAGACCTTCGTCGGCAATAATGGGGAAGCCGGCCTTGCTGCCACAGAACCCCTCAATGTCCCCTTTCCACTTTTTGTGGGCTTCCACACCATCGACAGAGACGCCAATGACCTTGGTACCCCGCTTGGCCCATTCGTCCGCAAGCGTCGCTACTGCGCCAAATTCGGTTGTACAAACAGGCGTAAAATCTTTTGGATGAGAAAACAGAATGGCCCAGCCAGAGCCGATCCATTCATGAAAATCTATAGGTCCCTGATCAGTATCAGCCTTGAAGTTGGGGACCAGATCATTGATTCGCAAAGACATGGAATTTACCTCCGATGAACATGACGAACTAATAGTTTGCCTGACTTGGACGGTAATGTCGATGTAATGCGGACCGCCGGTTTACATGAACCCGCATACCGTACGCTGGCGTATGTCTGAAAAAGACGCCGATACACCGACATGCGGGGAAATCAGATATTTTTGTTTATGTTCAAAGATTTACAGACAAGCAGAACCAAGGCCTCAAGGGGGATTGCCTTGTTTCGGGAGCATGTCCATCAGTGAGCTTGTTTCCAGCGAATGGTTCCATGACGCAACCCATTCCGGGATCAGCAAGGCAGGCATGGGACGGGCAATGCCATATCCCTGGGCGGCATCACAATGCAGCGCCCTGAGGCTTTGCAGGTGCGCCAGGGTCTCGACCCCCTCTGCAATGGCCACACGATCAAATGCATGCGCCAGCGCGATAATCCCCTGCACGATGCTCTCGTCCTCCGGATTGCTCAGCATGCCTTTGACGAAACTCTGGTCGATTTTCAAGGCGTCTACCGGTAACTGCCGCATATAGGTGAGTGACGAATATCCGGTACCAAAATCATCCAGCGAAAAACGTACCCCGAGCACTTTGCAGTCCAGCAACCGTTCTCTCACCCGCTGGAAATCATCAATTTGCGAGGTTTCCAGGATTTCTAGCGTGAGATGCTCCGGATGTGCAATCTGATACTGTTTCAGAATGGTTGCCAGATCGCCAACAAAGGTCTTGCTGAGCAGGTGGTCTACAGAGACGTTGATACTGACGGGCAAGGTCAGGCCCTGACTGTGCCACTCGTGGTACTGGCGCACAGCCGTCTCGATGACCCATCGGCCTACTTTCAGCTCGACCGGGTAACCATACATGACGTCGATAAACTCACCCGGCGCGCGGTAACTGCCATCGGGTTGACGCCAGCGAATCAGTGCTTCTGTGGACCTGACCAGACCGGACATGACGTTGATTTTGGGCTGGTAAAAGAGTTCGAACTCATGGTTCTCCAGCGCGGACTCAATTTGCCGAAGCAACTGGTGGCGCTCGCGCTGGGCGTCTTCCTTGGTCGCGTCAAAGAGTACAAAGCAATTGCGCCCTTGCTGCTTGGCACGGTACATGGCCTGGTCCGCACATCGCAGCAACTCGTCGGCAAACTGGATATCCGGATAGAGCGCGACCCCAATACTGGCAGAGATAGACACGGTATCTGAAGAATCCGGCAAGGTAATGGGCTCGCTGCAAGACACCAATACCCGTTCGATAATTTCCAGCGCATCAATATACGAATGGATTTCGGTCATCAGCAGCACAAACTCATCGCCGCCGATCCGGGAAATGGTATCGTGCCCGCGAATGACCTTGCGCATTCTTTCCGCCAAAACCACCAGTACATGATCACCGATGGCATGGCCATAATAATCATTGATGGCTTTGAAGCCGTCCAGATCCAGAAAACTGACCGCTACCAGTTCTCCCCTGCTTCTGGCGTGGTTGATGGCCATTTCCAGTCGGTCACCCAGCAACCGCCGGTTGGGAAGCCCGGTCAGGACATCAAAATGGGCAATCCGCTCCAGTTCATTCTGATAGGCCTTGATCTGGCTGATATCGGTAAAGATGGCCACATAGTTTTGCAGATGACCCTGCTCGTCTTTTACCGTATCAATGGACAGTAATTCTGCATAAATTTCGCCACTTTTGCGCCTGTTCCAGATTTCTCCCTGCCAGCGTCCTTTCTGGCTCACGTCTGACCATAGCAGATGATAAAAATCTTTTGTCTGCCGGCCAGAACTGAGCAAAGAAGGCTGCTTGCCCAGCACCTCTTCTCGTGTGTATCCCGTGATGCGGGTAAACGCATCGTTCACTTCCACAATGTTTACCTGTGCATCGACAATCATGATGCCCTGCTGGCTGGCGGCAAACACGGTAGACAGCAGCTTCAACTGTTCATCGTGCATCTGCTCGAGCGTAACGTCCCGCAAATAGCCATGCCAGATGATGCTGCCATCCGCCTCTTTTTCCGGGCCGGCATTACCCTCTACCCAGAGCACCCCGCGGACCGGGTGACAGACCCGGTAACGATCAATCCATGGGGTGAGGGTCTTGGCAGATTCATGGATGCTGGCCGCTACCCGGCCAATATCATCCGGGTGCAGAACGGCAAATACCGGGGCGGCATCTTGCGCAACGTCTTCCGGCGTGCAGCCATAGACAGCAGAAATACCCGGCGTGGCAAAGGGAAAATGTGAAGTGCCATCAGGCCGGACGCGATACTGATACAAAAAACCAGGTAAATGTGCCGATAACCGCTGCAGCCGGTCCAGCAATTCATCGTGAGACTGCTCTGCAAGCCATTTGGAGGTGATGTCGAGATGCGAACCAAACATCCACAGAGGTTTGCCCTGATCATCCCAGACCAGCACCTGGCCCATATCCAGAATTTTTACCCAGTGACCATCCTTGTGGCGCATGCGGGCTTCACATTCGTAATGCGCATCCAGCCCGCTAAAATGGCGTTGCAACATCTGGTTGGACAAAGCCAGGTCATCGGGATGGGTGTACTTTACCCAGGTATCGATGCTGGTTGGCCCAAGCTCTGCCAGGGTGTACCCGATAATCTGTGCCCAACGCTCGTTAAAACGCGTCTCACCGGTCTGGATATTCCAGACCCAGGTGCCAATACCGGAACCAAGCAGCAATAACCTGGCAATACTGCTTTCATCGAGCGCAGCGCCAGCTTTATCTGGTATTTGGGTACCATCCATCATGCTTTATGTTCCATCCGCGGATTATGACTGATTATACCAAGCACAGATTGCACAACCATAGGTGAGTTATAGCATCTAAGCCCGGTTGATCTATGTGCTAAATGTATTGGGGGGCAAAATATTGTCGTTCGTTTATCGTACAGACAAGCAAACCCGAGTCATGCGTGTGCAACCAACGCCGACGTGAACATTCGTGTACCTGCCAACCTTTCTGGTTTGCCCCCAGCATCCGGATGAGTCCGTGACAAGATGCCAGGCAAGGCGGACAATCGAATCAGCGGGCATCCGCTGACAGCCAAAGAGGTGAGACATGCGCGGAACACTTAGCAACCACCGTATCAATCTGGCGACCATCGCCACCTGGGCCATGTTCAGTCGCGGACTGGAACCGGAATTCTCCCCTGAGGTGCTGCAACAGTTAAGCCTGCTAACTGCCCCGGCCCGTGACAGTGACCCCGGCATACGTGACCTGACCCGTCTGCTCTGGTGCTCGATTGACAATGATGACTCCCGCGACCTTGACCAGCTGAGTACCATAGCGCCGTTATCGCATGGTGAGGTTCGCGTATTTGTGGCCGTTGCCGACGTAGATGCGCTGGTGAAAAAAGGGACTGAGATTGATGCGCATGCCCGGCTGAATACCACCTCGGTGTATACCTCTGCCCGTATTTTCCCCATGCTCCCCGAGCAGCTAAGTACCAACCTGACCTCGCTTAACCCAGACGAAGACCGGTTGGCATTGGTGAACGAGATGACCTTTACCGATGATGGCGTACTGGTAAGTGCGACCCTCTACCGGGCGCTGGTACGCAACAAGGCGCAACTGGCTTACGATGCAGTCTCTGACTGGATTGAGGGTAAAGGAGATTTGCCTGCTGCGGCGGCGCGCATCCCCGGCATGGATGCCCAGTTACGCATGCAGGATGAGCTTGCACAGAAATTGCGGGTGCTGCGCCGTGCACAGGGCTCGCTGGAGTTCGAAACGTTTCAGCCCAAGGCGCTGTTTCAAGATGACCGGATCACCGATATCCGGCAACAGGTGCAGAACCGTGCCCGGCAGCTGATTGAAGAACTGATGATTGCTACCAATGGCTGTACCGCACGGTTTCTGGCCGAACAAGGCAGTGCATCGCTCCGGCGGGTTGTCCGCTCGCCTGAGCGCTGGCAGCGCATTGTCGACGTGGCACACGAATACGGTGTCACCCTGCCGGCACAACCGGATGGCAAGGCACTGGAAGCATTTCTCGCCCAGCAGCACAAGACAGACCCGCTCAGATTTCCGGACCTGTCGCTGGTCATCGTCAAACTGATGGGGTCTGGAGAATATGTGGTGGAACATCCCCATGGCGCCCCCATTGGCCACTTTGGTCTGGCAGTGCAGGACTACATGCACTCGACGGCGCCCAACCGGCGCTTTCCTGACCTGGTGACCTTACGTCTGCTCAAGGCGGCCATTACCGGCACCAAACCGCCCTATACCAACGATGAGCTGGATGAACTGGCCACCCACTGTACCTCGCAAGAGGATGCGGCCAAAAAGGTCGAGCGCCAGATGCGTAAATCAGAAGCAGCACTGCTATTGCATTCCCGCATTGGCCAGCGGTTCGATGCCCTCATTACAGGACACAGCGACAAGGGCACCTGGGTACGTATCTTTGCCCCACCGGCAGAGGGGCGACTCAAGGGCAGCCTGCCCTCGCTCAAAGTCGGGCAATCCGTGCGTGTACGGCTGGTATCCACGTCAGTTGAACGAGGATTCATTGATTTTGTGCTGGAGCATTAAACCGGTTCGATCGGTGATGGATGCCCCCTAATTGTTTGCGTTGACTGCCCGCGCATAAAAACGTTTCTTGGCGGCTTCAACGGTCACCACATAGCCCAAGGTTAAGCCGACCATCCCCAACATGAGCGGGGCTGGCAGCGGCACAAAACCAAAGATGGCACTGAAGGGCAGATACGGCAAGATCAAGGCAATGCCGATCACGATCACGGTACTGACCAGCAGCAGATTCCCGGGCCGGCTTTTGTAGAATGGCCGCCGGGTACGTACCACCAGCGCGATGACCAGCTCGGTCAGCAGAGATTCCAGAAACCAGCCGGTACGGAACTCCTCTGGCGCTGCCTGAAACAGCCATAGCAGCGTGCCAAAGGTCAGAAAATCGAACAGGGAACTCAGCAGGCCGAACAACACCATATAGTCCCGGATAAATATCGTATCCCACCGACGCGGCTTGGCGACCCACTCCGGGTCGACACGGTCACTGGCGATGGTGGTGGCGGGAATATCCGATAAAAAGTTGTTGAGCAAAATCTGGGAGGCCAGCAGCGGCAGAAAAGGTAGAAAGAGCGATGCCGCGGCCATGCTGAACATGTTGCCAAAGTTGGCACTGACCGTGGTCAGAATATACTTGAGCGTATTGGCAAAGGTCATCCGCCCTTCATCAATACCCTGGCGCAAGATATCCAGATCCTTGCGCAGCAATACAAAATCCGCCGCGTCCTTGGCGACATCCACCGCCGTATCTACCGAAATGCCCACGTCTGCCGTGTGCAGGGCCAGTGCATCGTTTATGCCATCGCCCATATAACCGACAACATGCCCGGTTTTCTGGAGCGCCAGGATGATGCGTTCTTTCTGGTTGGGGTCTACTTCTGCAAAGACCGATGTGTTCCAGGCGGCGTGAATGAGGGCATCGTCCCCCATATCGTTGAGCTCTCGCCCCGTCATGACCGTTAAAACGGGCAAATTCACCGTTTCTGCCACGTGCCGGGCCACCTTGCGGTTGTCCCCGGTAATGATCTTGAGCTGGACGCCACGCTGCGCCAGATCCAGAATAACCTGGCGGACATCGGGTTTGGGCGGATCCAGAAACAGCAGGAAACCAGCAAAACAAAGCCCTGTCTCGTCCTCTCGCGTGTAAGCCCCGCTACGCGACTCCACTACGCGTGACGCCACGCCCAGTACACGAAACCCCTGCTCGCTCCACGCATCAAAGCGGGATTCGATACTGGTTCTGGCGGCTTGATCCAGCGGTACTGTTTCTGTGCCGGCATGGCTACAAAGCGCCAGCACCTTGTCGAGCGCCCCCTTGGTAATCAGGGTGCGCTCGCCCTTGGCATCGCTCACCACCACTGACAGGCATTTACGGACAAAGTCGTAGGGAATCTCGTCCAGTTTCTGAACAGCATCAAAGTTGATGCCCGCCTTGGTCACGGCGGCACTCACGGCTTCGTCCAGCGCGTTGGACAACCCGGTCTGAAAGCGGGCGTTCATGCCCGCCAGTCGCAATACCGTCTCGCTGGCTTGCCCGTCAATATCCACCGCACCATCCAGCTCGACCACACCCGCCGTCAAGGTACCGGTTTTGTCCGTGCACAAGACATCCATGCTGCCGAGATTTTCGATCGAATTCAGCCGGCGGACAATCACCCCGAGTTTGGCCATGCGCTTGGCCCCATGCGACAGCGTGATACTGACAATGGCCGGCAGCAGTTCCGGGGTGAGCCCGACCGCCAGTGCCAGTGCAAACAGGAGTGATGCTATGGGTGGTTTGGCCATGAAGATGTTCACCGCCAGCACCACCACTACCATCACCAGCATGATGCGCGTCAGCAAATAGCCAAAACGCTGGATGCCGCGCTCGAATTCGGTCATTGGCGGGCGCAATGCCAGCTTGTCGGCAATCTGGCCAAAGACCGTGGATTTGCCGGTATGCACAATCAGCACCCGGGCAGAACCACTGCTGACACTGGTGCCCATCAGGACACAGTTGCTGCGCTCGGCCAGCGATGCGTTGGCCGCAAGCTCCCCTGCCCGTTTTTCAACCGGAAAGGTCTCGCCGGTCAGGACAGCCTGGTTGACGAAGAAATCATTGGCTTCCAGCACCAGCCCATCTGCCGGAATCAGGCTACCGGCAGACAACAGCACCACATCGCCCGGTACCACCCGGTAGGAAGGCAAGGTATGCGGTTGACCATCACGCAGGATGTTCGAGTGTATGGTGACTTTGGAACGGAGCTTTTCGATGGCATTGCCAGCGATAAACTCCTGGGCAAAACCCAGGATGGTGCTACCAAAGACGATGGCCAGCACCACGCCGGCATCGATCCATTCTGAAGCGACCATCGAAATGACGGAAGCCACGATCAGGATCAACACTAACGGGTTTTTGAACTGGTTGAAGAACAAGCCAAGGGCGGTGGCGTGTTTTTTGGTATCGAGCGCATTAGGGCCATACCGCTTGAGCTTGTCGGCCGCTTCACGCTGGGAAAAACCTTGGGGCTTTGCGCCCAGCATGCCCATCAGTTTGTCTGCGGGCAGGCTCCAGTAAGCATCGGGCACTGCGGGTTGGCGGGAATCTGTGGTGGAGGCAGGTGGAAACATCCGGTTTAACCAACGCATGGGTTTTCTCCTTGAGAAAACATGCCACCCCAGCCGGTATGCACGCCAATGCATGGCGTGACATGGCGTCCGGGGTGGCGAGCAGACATCATCGTACGGATGGTCTGCTCCCTGCTGCCTGAGTTAACAGATCATTTCAACCACATGTGAGCATGATCAGAAACGATCACCACGCAGGTTGTCTACCTTCAAAAAATACTTTTTGGCGTATGCCAGCACTTGCGGGTCACTCGGGTGGTCTACGGTTTCTACCCCCAGAATATTGTCCGAGATGGCCGGGTCATGCGTGTGCACATGCTTGATCAATTCCAGCTTGGCTGAACCTGGCCCCACCACCAATATCTCTGCTGCATCCGCCATGTTTTGAACCACTTCATGAAGAAAGGTATGGTCTGTAGGGGCTTTGCCGCTACCGAGCGTACCGCTGTGATGATGCAGATGCGCCTGCTTGGAATGCGTCTTCACGATTTCAACCGTACTGTCTTCCGCGTTGAAATGAATGATGTGTGCTTCCCGGTGATCAATCCATACGACTGCGTGGTGAAAAGCCATGATTGTCTCCTTGCAAAGATTTCAGTCTATGCCTGCCCGGATAGCTTGCTACTGATGTATATCAAACATGGACGGGACTCAACAGCATCAGGCAAAACGTCTGCAACGCGATAACTAGCATCGCGCATCACACTCACGCTTGAGGTCAGAAAAGTCATCCATAACAACCAGTTACCCCAAACATACAACCTTGCCTGCCGGGCCACGCATGGTCAGGTGGCGGTAGTCAGGGGTAACAGGCGGTCGTACTCTTTTTTCACCACGGCATAGCATTCGCAGGTGCGTTTTTCCAGACCTGCGCGATCCAGCACGGTAATCTGGCCACGACGATAGGCAATCAGTCCTGCTTCCTGCAAATGTCCGGCGGCTTCTGTCACACCCTCACGGCGCACTCCTAGCATATTGGCGATCAGCTCTTGTGTCATGACCAGGTCGTTGGATGCCAGCCGGTCCAGACTCAGCAACAGCCAGCGGCACAGTTGCTGGTCAAGTGAATGGTGACGGTTGCACACCGCGGTTTGCGACATCTGGGTAATCAATGCCTGGGTGTATCGCAACAGCAAGTGCATGACTGGCCCGCCCCGGTTGAACTCCTGCATCAGAAGACTCGCTTTTAGCCGGTAACCTTGGCCGGCACTTTGGACCACCGCCCGGCTGGGGGTAGTTTCCCCCCCCATGAAGAGCGACACGCCGACAATGCCTTCAAAGCCGACCACAGCGATTTCGGCCGAGGCACCGTTTTCCATCACGTAGAGTAAAGACACGATGGCGGTAGTCGGAAAGTACACATGAGACAGCTTGCTGCCTGACTCATAAATCACTTTTCCAAGCGGCATGTCGATCAGCTCAAGCTGATCCTGAATCCGTTCCCATTGCTCTGGTGGCAGAACGGATAACAATTGATTCTGTCTGGGTGCCATAGGCATCTCCTGCGTCATATGAATGAAAAAACTAACGCTTTACGGGTACAGACAACTGACGATGACAACATGCTTTGTGCAGTATCGCACATGGATAGATGGAGGCTTGCTGGACTTATGTACGCTAAGGCACATAAGTCCAGCATACCACCATCATACCGGTTTGGTAACCGTACAACCGGTATCTCTGCCTTGTGTTGGTATTTTCTTGATGCTTGACCATGCCCGGACCAATCAGAAACCCTGCGTTCGTCAGCGCACAGAATCCAATAGGTGACTGTGGCACGATGAACCATACCGCTACTCAGCCGTCCTTCCCTTCATTTCATTTCCTTCACCAAACCCTGCGCAATACTGGAGAACCCATGATGACCAACCTTATTTCTACCCCACAGCCACACAATGACCGACGCTGGTCACAGTTCAGGACCCCTGAACAAGCGCGGCAACCCAACCAGCGGATGCCAGAAACCCTCGACCCAACGCAGACCACCCCGGCAGAGGCAGGCATCATCCCGACGCCCTACTTCTTCAGTGGTTTGCCCTGCGGGATAGAAGATGATCACGACTCGCAGGCTGTATGTACCACCATCAATACAAAAGAAGATATCCACCCCATCATCACGTCCATCCCGACCGGTGACGCACGCACGCCGCATCCGCAGGTCCGGCCACATATTGTCCGGCAGGTCATGCAGACGGATTTTCATCCGCTGGCAAGTAATGACATAACAAGCGTCCTCAACCCGCTGCTAGCCGATGTTTTTGCCTTGTACCTGAAAACCCAGGGCTTTCGCTGGCACATGCATGGCCCGGATTTCTTTGCTTACCATGTCATGCTGGGTCAGCAGGCCATGCAACTGATCGGCATGACTGACCTCATCGCAGAACGTGTCCGCAAGGTTGGCAGAAATACCCTGCGCTCTATCGGACACATCAGCCAGAAACAGCGCCTGCTGGATAACGATGCCGACACTCTGTCCGTGCAGGAAATGCTGGTCGAACTGCGCGAAGACAACAAACTGCTGATCGCGTTTCTCAAAGATGCCTATATGGTTTGCGAAGAGCACAGTGACCTTGGCAGCATGACCCATCTGGCCAAATGGACAGACAAAGCCGAAGGACGTGTCCGCGCGTTATTCGAGGCCAGCTGCCATGGCCGCATGGATGGCACCTGACCCGTTAACACTAGCCAATACCACATAAAGCGATATTGGCTAGTGCGTAAAATAAATGACCCCCAGCAATAAGGTAAACCCGCAGGTAATCCCCAGTAATCGTAACGATTGCGACAGGTTCATGCGGTTTTCTTTACCTGTATTAAACACGATATCCCAGAAGGTACTTGTCACCCCGAAACAGCTCAGATTTGAATGGATGTAATGATGTCTGCCGTGCCACAATTTGCGCTGTTTTAGCCAGGCGGAATGGCTGCGCCAGTGATGAATGGCATGGTGGGTCAGCGTATATTCAAAATAACCACCCAGCAGCCCGAGCGTCACCGCCGTGGCATCCCAGACATTGGTTAACCATAGCCAGGGCAAAAAAACCAATATCACGATCAGCCCGACACTGAGCAAGGTCGGTGTATAGATTAACGCGGCTGGACGCTGGTGATGCGCGTCATGCCAGTCGCTAAACGGGCGCACGCCGTGCAAGACAAAGCGGTGCAGCAGGTACTCTACCAACCCCCACCCCATCAAGCCTAGCAAGACCATGGCCAGCAATGTAACCCGGTGCTGAACCGGACTGCCCAGCATCAAAAACAATGCCAGCAACAGCACCACCAGCGCATATAGCGCAAAGTCCGTGAGATAGGCCGTTCTGCTGTGCTCCAGTTTAAACAGATACATACATTCGACTCTTTTCTCCTGGCCAGTGCATCTAAAGCCCGGTCACTGCGGCCTCAGACTGGCAGTTTCAAACAGGCCCGATACAGTATCAAAGCGAGAATGGCGCAAAATGCCGCTGCAATCAGGCTGTAAAAATCGATGCCGGTAAATCCTGCCACTTCATACTCAGAAAATATGGCGCCACCAAACATTGCGCCCGTCACGCCCAGCGAAATATCTACCAGCCTATTGGTATCAG
Source organism: Leeia oryzae DSM 17879 (assembly GCF_000376945.1). Taxonomy (GTDB): domain Bacteria; phylum Pseudomonadota; class Gammaproteobacteria; order Burkholderiales; family Leeiaceae; genus Leeia; species Leeia oryzae. The sequence continues at coordinate 27,753 of NZ_AQXU01000013.1, read as the reverse complement.
GGCGTTTGAATGCCTTGCTATTGATTAAGCCGATGAAAACACCCAAAGCAATCCATGCGAGCAGTGACATCCTGCCCTCCTTTCATTCCGGACATTGACAGATCAAAGATGCGTAGCGAGGTCCATTAACCCTCTTATGAAACCGTGAGTCGGTCAGTTCTGTCGGTGCGGTAGGAAACACAAGCGGATATGCCTGCCAGTAAAGAACACATCGTGACGACGCTATGTGCGTCAACGTACCGATGCATCTGTTAAAGCAGCCTATAACTGTAGCTACTGAAGAAGGGCCGGACGGATTTAACGTCAAGGGCGGCTTTTTCCGGGGAAACACCATGAAGAAACAAGCACGATGGGGATCAGCATTACTGGTCACGCTGTTTTTGCAGCTGATGGCAGGCTGTAGCAGCCTGGCCACGCCAGCCAGACGGGATATTGCGATGGCAAGCGCAGCCATGAACCAGGCCGAAACGCTTCATGCGACACAGCATGCCGGGTTTGAAATGAATCTGGCAAAAGAAAAACTGGCCAGTGCGCGAGCTGCATTGGCACAAAAAGATTATCAGATGGCCAGCGCGCTGGCCAAAGAAGCAGAAGTGGATGCGCGGCTGGCCCAAGGCAAAGCCAATGCCGCCAAAGCGGAAAGCATCAGAAATGCACTACGGCACGATATCTATACATTGACGGCAGGCAATGACCCGGTGGGACCGTAAACATCGGCAGGCTGGCCCCCTTAGACCCAAGGCAGGAACCGCATCGTAGCGCCACCTGACGACCACCCTGAAGGAATACATCATGAGAAGAAACCTGACACCTGCTCTCTTGCTGTTTGCCGGTATTTTAACCGCGTGCGGCACCACACCCAGAAGTACCAGCCTGCTGGAACATACCCAGGAAGAATATCAGATGGCACAAAGAAACCCCGCCGTCATGCAATATGCGCCGCTTGAATTACGAGACGCGAGCGATGCACTGGCCATGGCCAATGGCGCTGCGGCACAGCATAAAAGTAGCGCAGAAATTGACCGGCTGGCTTACCTGGCCAGACAGAAAATTGAACTCACACAACAGGTGGCCCGGCAAAAACAGGCCGAAGCAGATAGCCGCGATGCAACGGCAGAACGCAATAGCCTCTTACTGGCCCAACGGACCGATGAAGCTGATCAATCCTGGGCAGCTGCAAAACTGGCCAACGCACAAAACCGGGATACGCAACTCGCCATGCAAGCCAGTGAGGAACGCAACGCCCAGCTGGAGCTTCAACTTGCCGGTATGGCCACTCAGAAAACCCAACGAGGGATCGTCATTACCTTCGGGGATGTGCTGTTCGGTACTGACCTGTCACGCCTGACGCCGGATGGCATGCGCAATGCGCAAAGAATCGCCGATGTTCTGCATGACAATCCACAGCGGCACCTGCTGATAGAAGGCTTTACCGATAGCGTAGGCACGGCAGATTACAACCAGGGCTTGTCCGAACGACGCGCCGATGCTGTCCTCTCCGCCTTGCTTGGCATGGGGGTAACCAGAGACCGTATCGAAACCAGAGGCTACGGGGAAGAGTTTCCGGTCGCTGCAAACGATAGTGACAGCAACCGGCAGCTAAACCGCCGGGTCGAGATTGTGTTGTCTGATGAAGCTGGCCGGCTGACCCCGCGCTAGTTCGTCCCTGCCCACCTTACCGAACGAGAGAACCATGCCAAATAACCCATCAACACCTCTGATCCTGATTGATAAGGCCGCGCTGCGTGTAGCGGCCAGCAATATCACTGACGGGGCCGTGACGCCAGGGTATCAGGCCGACCGAAAAGAAGTGATCAAACTGCTGAATAACGCGCTGGCGACCGAGCTTGTCTGTTTATTGCGTTATAAGCGCCATTATTTCATCGCCAATGGCCTGCAAAATGGTCCGATCAAGACGGAATTCTTGCGCCATGCCCAGGAAGAACAAGTACATGCCGACCTGTTGGCCGAGCGCATCGTCCAGCTCAATGGCCAGCCAGACTTTAACCCTGCCACGCTCATCGAGCGTAGCCATGCCGAATACAACGATGATATCCAGATCAAGGGCATGATCACAGCCAACCTGATTGCAGAACGGATTGCCATCGAAGCATACCGGCAGATGATTCACTTCATCGGGGACAAAGACCCGACCACCAGCCAGATGCTGACCCTGATCATGGCATCCGAAGAACAGCACGCAGATGACATGCGTGACCTTTTAGCCTGAACGCAGGCAAACCCAAGGAAACTACCATGACCGACAATACACCCAATACCATGAATGCCGACTTTCAGGCACTGGTCAAAGATGCCCAGGACCTGTTTCATAACGCCGCCACAGCCACCGGAGAAACAGCTGATGATTATCGCCACCGTGGCATGAATCTGCTGGATATCGCCATGAAAAAGGCGCAAACCCTGCAAGAGAATGCCGTGGTGCTCGGCAAGGAAGTCGCAACGTCGACCAATGACTACGTGAAAGAAAACCCTTGGCGCGTGATTGCCGCTGCCGCCGGTATCGGGCTGGTCACCGGCCTCCTCATTGGCCGCAAATAGGCAGATGCCATGAACCCGCCAGATAAAACCCTGCCGCCCCGTGCGCCCGATTTGCGCACGGGGCTGATTCGTCTGGCAAGGAACGGGCTGGGTCTGCTGCTGACCCGGCTGGAACTGCTTGCCATCGAGTTCTCTGAAGTACGTCACCAGCTGATACGGTTGTTTATCCTGTTTTCCATGGCAGTGATGTCAGCCTGGTTTGCCATTGCGTACGCCAGCCTGTTGCTGGTGTATCTTACCTGGGCACAGCTGGGCTGGATCAGCCTGGCTTTGTTGGCGATACTGTTCGCCGTGGTAAGTCTGGTGCTGTTCATGTATATCCTGAGTGAGATCCGGCTGGGCCGATTATCCATGCCGGCGTCCATGGCCGAGTTTGAAGCCGACCGGCAAGTGCTGCAAGCCGGGCATCCCCCGGCCGCAAGTGCCCCCCCCCCAGAGGAACCCTTGCCATGAAAACCACCCGCGCAGCGCTTCTTGCTTTGTCCCTGCATAAAGCCAGACTAATCCGCGATAGCCGCCAGTATCGCAACGACATGGCGGGTACCTACGCGTTGATGGCCTTCGAGTGGCACAGGGTGACGCTGCTGCAACGCGTCGCCATGTCGTTAACCCTATTGGCCAGCCCGATGGGCGAAGCGGCGTCTATCATCTCGGGTTACCCTCGGCTGATGTCGCTCGGGGTGCAGGCTTTCATTTTTCTGAAACGGCATACGCGCATCAAAGCCTTGGTACTAGCTGGTATCCCGCTCGGTATCCTGACGCTCTGGTATGCCAATCACCGTGCATTGTCCCGCACGGAGAGCCCACCCGCATCCGCCCCACCGGCCCGTCCTGCTTCTTAAACCGCTTTGGTGACCAGCAGATTTTTCAGCAAGGTAATCTGCTCTCGCTGAATTGCCAAAAGTTCTGTCCATTGTTCTTCCCGCAGTGCATCCATTTTTTCATGCAGCAACATGATTTCCAGCTCGGCCTTGAGGTTAACCTCATAGTCATGCTCTGCGCTCATGCGGTCTTTCTCGGTTTGCCTGTTTTGCGACATAAGGATGATGGGGGCCTGAATGGCTGCCAGCATGGAGAGAAAAAGATTCAGCAGAATATACGGATACGGATCAAAGCGGTTGCCATACCGGGCCAGTACGAACGAGTTCAAGCCAATCCAGACCACCATGGTCAATACAAAAAGAGAAATGAACAGCCATGAGCCGCCAAACGCCGTCACACGGTCTGCCGCACGCTGGCCGCGCGTTGACTTTTCCTCCCGCTCTTTCACGATATTTCTTGCGATGTGCTTGCGCTCTGCAATATGGCGCGCCACTTTCTGGGCACGTTCATCCAGCGATTCATAAGGCACACCCAAGAGTTTTGCTGCTACCTCGTTGGTTCTTTGCATGATTGCACTCCAGATAGCGTCATCCGGCCGGGCCATCTACTACCAACTGCTTGCCCGCCGGGTGTTACCACGCGGCGATGATCCTGCGTGGGTACATCAACGTATTGCGGCCACGCCCGGACATGACGCCGGAGGTGGCCGCAATACACCCCGTTAATACAGCGTAATTATTTGATCCGCATGTCGTCCTTGACGGAAACCACGCCACGGATGCCGCGTGCGATTTCAATCGCCCGGTTTGCCGCGGTACGCGAGCTCACAAAACCGCTGAGCTGAACCACACCCTTGAAGGTCTCGACTTTGATTTCGAATACTTTGACCATTGGATCATCAAAGATGGCTGCCTTTACCTTGGTGGTAATGACCGTATCATCCATGTATTCGCCAGTGCCTTCGTGTCTGGCCGTAGAAGCGCACCCGACCATGCTGAGTGCCGACACGGCGATAAGAATGGTGGACAGATATTTTGCGACTTGTTTCATGATGTTGCCTCCTGCGTTAGATAGTAGATAAAAATGGTGACAAGCTTTGGCCCCATCCTGAAACAGGGATACAGACAGGCAACGGGGGGTTAATTGATATCCGTACCCAGAGCGAGATACGGTCAGTGAAACCGGCGATTGAATGCATGTGACAGCACCAGCAGCACAATCGCACCGACCACGGCGACCAGCAGGCTGTATCCGTTAAGGCCGGTCACACCGCTTTTGCCGAACAGGCTGAAAATCCAGCCCCCCAGGACAGCCCCCACAATACCGAGAATGATGTCCATGATGAGCCCTTTGTCCGAACCACTGACAATCAGGCTGGCGATAAAGCCGGCGATTAAGCCCAGTAAAATCCAGATCAGTAATGTCATGATAAGAAGTCCTTATGAAGTAGTCGCCGGCTCAGGCAGATGACCGCCTGCCTGAATCACGTACAGGGAGATTCCGCAGGCGTGTTTCACCGGTCGGCCTGCCGTTTGGTTGGAATCAAGGGATAACACTGCTAGGCTATGCGCCTGACACTTGGCTGTCGGTACGCTAGCGTACATAAACAGGGGCATCTGCTGCCTGGTCAGGAAGCCCGGGACTCTCTCGCCCGCAAGGTCTCGTCTATGGCGCTTGCCAGCAGACGGTGTGCCACTGACATGTCTGCAGACGTACTCCGGCGACTGGCGGCTTTGGCCAGTGCGGTAAACGTGACTTGCCAGGTTTCTCGATTTGGCGTTCGGGCACTGCCCTTTTTGATCAGGGCATAATCCAGCGCGGCTTCCAGCGTGGTCAGGTGACGGTGCAAGCCGCCCGTTTCGCCGGTTTCCAGCGGGGGGAGTAATAGATGCGTGCTCATGAGACGTTCTCCTGCAAAATTGAATGGCGGGATATGTGCAACCATGTCATGCCGGGTTCCCGCTAGCCCATCAGACGTTCATAGATGGCCTTGTCGGCCTCGTAACACCCGCAGGACGCATCCTCCAGCCCGTGCTGATCCAGTATCCGGATTTCGCCCCGGCTATAGCTGATCAGATGCTGGTCATGTAGCGCCATGGCTGCCTTGGTAATGCCGACACGGCGTACCCCCAGCATGCCAGCCAGAAACTCATGGGTCACATGAAAATGGTCCGAATGGGCTCGCTCTTGCGTCATCAGCAACCAGCGCGCCAAACGCACCACCACCACATGAAAGTGCGAGCAGGCGGCACTCTGGCCCAGCTGAACCATGAGCACATACAAATAGTGCTTTAGTGCGTCTTGCAGGGGTTCGCTGTGCTTGAGCGCCTGACAGAAAGGTACCCGGTCCATGCGCAAGGCAGAGCCGGCCCCCTGTACGACAGCATGTTGCAGGGCACGGCTGACGCCCAGAATGAGCGAAACACCCAGCATGCCTTCGTCCCCCACCAACCCTACCCCCAGGCTGACCTGGTCATCCAGGGGCGCACTCAGGGCAATAATGCTGCCCGTCGGAAAATACACCTGACGAATCCGCTCGCCAGGGCTGGAAAGTACGTCGGCAAAAGCCAGTGTTACCGGTTCACACAACGCCAGTAATCGTTGGCGATCTTTGTGCGGCAAGGCGGAAAGCAGACCATTATTTTCTGGAACCAGCGTTGGTAGCATGGAGACCCTCTTTGTATTCAGAAATAGCGGGCAGCCACGCCGGCGGCAAACCGGCCAACTGCGTCAGCCGGGTAAGCATCCAGAGTGGCCTCTGTGAAGACGGGTGGTGCCTGTCATGGCAGCGTGGTGACGTTATCTTGCACTGCCATGCCGCGAGGTTTTCACTTTGCCGTGTGTATCCGTTGCATCCAGCGCAAAGTCGTAACGGTCTTTGGGTGACCCGTGCTGTTTTTGCGGGCGATCTTCTTCAGACGAGCGGCGATTGGCGCCATGCTTGCCACCACCATTTGCATGCGGTGCGGCTGCATGCAGCTTTTTGGTCTGGAATTTTTCCCGGGTGGGCGTGGTTTGCCAATGCAATGGATACAAGGGGTGATCTTCATATCCGTCATCCTCTGGCTCGACCGGTGCAGTAACCACCGCTGAGCTGTCTGGTCCGCTGGGCGTCCCGAATGCAGAAAATGCGTAATGCGGCATGGAAGTCGTTCTGTATTTGTGCGTATAGGTATTCATACAAGCCTCTGACTGAGCCCCGCTTGCCGCAACATGTGGCGTATCGGGGAGGTTGTCACAGCTATGACAATGCAACCAAAGCGCATAGCCGTCTGTTCGCTAACGAACCAAGCCCGATACGCCTGCGTCAGCGCCGTCATGGATGGCGTTGATCGGCCACTGGCGCACCCTTCAGCTACCGTCTCCCGCATTAATTTACCCAATGTGTTCGCTGGCGCACCGAACTGTGCATGGCATACGCCTACGCTGTCCTTATACAAAGTGCGCCCCATGACTTTCAGACACGGGAGCGCACACAGAGAAGACGGTTACGCCAACCTGGCTTTACGCGCTTTTAAAGGACACCCCATGAAACATTCGATAACACTATTGGCATTGATCACCGTATTAGGACTGAGTGCTTGCGACAGGCCTACGGTCATCGCAGTGCCTGCTGCCGCACCTGACCCCACCGTGGTGGCCGTACCGGTACCCGGGCCTGCCGGCCCAGCAGGAGAGACCGGTTCTCAGGGTGCTGATGGTTATACCGGAGCGCAAGGCGTACCGGGCGACAAGGGTTATACAGGGGCACAAGGTACAACGGGTGACAAAGGCCGTACCGGTGAAACGGGGGCCAGTGGGGCTACCGGTAAAACCGGCACAGACACCACTGTCATTGTGGTACAGCCACCTGCTGAATCCGCCTACTGAAGCGGACGGTTGCACAGCTTGGCAATCAACACATCAAGGAGAACATCATGAGCATAGGCACCATTTTATTGATTCTTCTGGTTCTGCTGCTGATCGGCGCCATTCCGGCCTGGCCACATAGCCGGGGCTGGGGATACGGGCCATCCGGCGGGGTGGGGATCGTGATCTTCATTCTGGTCATTCTGCTGCTGGCCGGCAGGATTTAGGCAGGATAGTAACCGTCATCCAGACGCATCCTCCATCTGCGGCCAAACACAGGACAGCAAACATGGCATCCGTCCCTTCGTTCCGATCTGTGCGATATCAGGCAGTCGCCATCGTTCGCTGGCTCGGTTTGCTGTGCCTGTTTGGCCTATTTACAGGCTGTAGCAGCCTGCCCACCATCGTGCCGGATCTGGCACTGCATTCAGACCGGCCAGTCCAGCTCGATGGTCTCCATGGGCCGCTGTCGGCCACCCAAAGCAAAGCCATTCTTGACCATCTCAACAGCAGTGGGCAGACAACCAATATTTTTGAACGCCATCTTGCGCTGGAAGAAGCCATTGTCGGCAGTCCGCTGACCACGGACAACCAGGTACAGTTGCTGCAAAACGGGCCAGCCACGTATGAGGCCATGTTCGCGGCCATCCAGTCGGCGCAGGACCATATCAACATCGAAACCTACGTCATGGATGACGACACGGTTGGCCAGCGCTTTGCACAAGCCCTGATCGACAAGCAGCGCCAAGGCGTACAGGTGAACCTGATTCACGACAGCCTCGGCACCCTGAGCACCCCGGCGGCGTTCTTTCAGCGCCTGGCTGACAGTGGCATCCAGGTACTCGAATTCAACCCCCTCAACCCGCTGGTCAGCCGCAAGACATGGACACTCAACCAGCGCGATCACCGGAAGCTATTGATTGTCGATGGCCGGATTGCATTTTTGGGTGGCATCAATATCAGCGGGGTCTACTCCGGCAGCTCGCTCACCCGTGCATCCCACCCCCAGTCAGACGGCAGTACCCCGACCTGGCGCGATACTGACCTGCAGTTAGAAGGGCCGGTGGTGGCCGAGTTGCAGAAACTGTTTCTTGCCACCTGGGAGAACCAGAAAGGCAGTCCGTTAGCAGCCAAAAACTATTACCCGCCCCCCGTACACGCCGGCAAACAGGTTGTCCGTGCCATTGGTAGCTCGCCAGATGAGCCTTACAGCCTGATCTATGCCACGCTGCTCTCTGCCATCGGCAGTGCAGAAACCAGCATACGGCTGACCAATGCCTATTTTGCCCCGGACCCGCAACTGCTAGCTGCGCTCATTGCGGCAGCCGGGCGTGGGGTCGATGTCAAACTGATTCTCCCGAGCCAGACGGACTCCTGGCTGGTACTCAACGCAGGCCATGGTTACTACGAGCAGTTATTACGCGCCGGCATCAAAATCTATGAACGCCGCGGGGTGATATTGCACGCCAAGACGGCGCTCATTGATGGTGTCTGGGCGACGGTCGGCTCCACCAATCTGGACTGGCGCAGCTTTCTGCACAACCATGAACTGAACGCGGTGGTGCTGGGGAGCGAATTTGGCAATCAGCTACAAGCCATGTTTGACAAAGACCTGGCGGAATCCGATGAAATTACCCTGGAAAAATGGTTGCATCGCTCGTTGGGTCAGCATCTCAAAGAAACCTTTGCCCGAATCTGGGAGTACTGGCTGTGAACCGCCAGCATGCTGGACAGCATGCTGCGTCTGATGTACTGAACCGGATCACGACGAGCGGCCTGTTGCCGGCTCATACGCCACCACCACCTGACCGGGAAGCTGCATATCCATGGAAACCTTGAAAGAATCCAATCTGCGGCTACGCAAACGCCTGGTCAAACTGGCCGGCATGGTGCGCCTGGCACGCTATAGCGCCAATCACGATGTGCTGACCGGCTTGCCTAACCGACGACTGTTTCACGACCGTCTCGGACAAGCCATGGCCATTGCTGAACGGCAACAGCGCCAGCTCGCGGTATTGATGATTGATCTGGATGATTTCAAGGCGATCAATGACCGCCTGGGCCATGACGCGGGTGACCAGTTATTGCAACAACTGGCCAAACGGCTGACCAGCAACCTGCGGGCCACCGATACCGCATCCCGGTTAGGGGGTGATGAGTTTGCCATCATGCTGCCGGAAATCAAGGGTAAAACCTCCATCGCCGTGGTGATTGCCAAAGTGCGCAAAAGCCTGGCAGTACCTTACCGGATTGCGGATGAATCTCTGGCTGTGGGTGCCAGCATCGGCGTGGCGGTATATAAAGATCATCAGCAACTTGGCCAGCTGATCGAGCAGGCGGACCTGGAAATGTACCGTAGCAAGCAAATCCGGCACGGATTACCCATCACCGCCAGCCACCACCGCAAGCCAACCACGCTGAAAAAACGAATCTCCTTGCCGATATTGCGCAAACACCGCCCCGCCAAGTACCGTTCCAGCCAGCCCAAACGTCAGCACAAGGCGTTGGGCAGCATGAACAAAGTACTCGCCAGCCTCCCTGCAGAACCGGTAGACCTGTTCACCAAAAGTTTCACCCGCTTCCTGCACATCGAGGCTACGGCCGGGGCTGCCTTGCTGTTCTGCGCCCTGCTCGCGCTTGCCCTCTCCAACTCGCCGTGGTCAATACCGTTTTTGTCCTTCTGGGACCAGCCATTGGGCGTTCGCCTGGGGCCGCTGGTACTGACCCATAGCCTGAAACACTGGATCAATAACGGACTGATGACCTTGTTCTTTTTTATGGGAACGCTGGAATTGAAGCGGGAGATGGTACAAGGCGAATTGCGCAATCTACGCATGGCGGCCCTCTCCCTGGCGGGTGCATTGGGAGGGATGATCATGCCTGCCATGCTCTTTTGGGCACTGGAAGGCAGAGGTACCGGGGCACATGGCTGGGGGACCGTCATGGCCACCGATACGGCCTTTCTGATCGGTTGTCTGGCCATTCTCGGGCCGCGCATACCCCAGAGCTTGCGGCTGTTTCTGTTGTCACTGGCCATCTTCGATGATATCGGTGCGATTCTGGTGGTAGCGATCGGCTACGGGACCGCCCTGAACGGGCAGGCGCTGGGTCTGGTCGCAGTCGGGCTGGCAATGGTGGCTGGCATGTCGCGACTGGGCATACGCAGCCTGCTGATGTATGCCATCGCTGGCGTTGCCATCTGGCTGGCGCTGGATGTCTCCGGCCTGCACCCTACGCTGGCGGGGCTGATCCTTGGGCTGATGACGCCCGCGCAAAGCTGGGTCAGCGACAGCCGCCTGCATGCCATTCTAGCTCGGGTAATGGCCTACCCGCTGGGCAATCATTGGCAGGGCAATACACCGGACCGGCTGGACCTTCGCCGGGCCAGCATTGCCACCCGGGAAGCATTACCGCCGGTAGAGCGGCTGGAGGTCGCGCTGCATCCCTGGGTTGCCTATGCAGTGATCCCGCTGTTTGCCCTGGCCAATGCCGGCTTGCCCATCAATTTCCAGGCAGCAGATGGCGCACTTACCCTCGCCATTTTTGCGGGCTTCGTATTTGGCAAACCGGCAGGGGTGATGCTATTCAGTTATCTGGCGGTTCGGCTAGGGCTGGCGCTGCGGCCACTTGAACTCTCGTGGCAACTGATGGCGGCGGGCAGCTTGCTGACGGGTATCGGTTTTACCATGGCGTTGCTGATTGCAGAACTGGCCTTTGGCCCGGCCCTGCTCAACGCCGCCAAACTGGGCATACTGGGCGCCTCTATCGTCTCTGCCACCGCCGGCCTATCGGTACTGGCCTGGCTAACCACACCCAAACGGTTACAGGTGGCCGAGCAACGCCCGCCTACAGTGCTGGGTGACCCGATGCTAGCCTCTGCCCGGGCAGCATAGACACTGCGTCGGCCAGTCTCTCCAGCCCCATGCATTTATCCCTGTTGGCTGAAAAAAACGTAAAAAAATCCGGTGATTTTCAGCACCGGATGTTGGGTTATTTACTGCCTCTTGCACGGCCTTGCTGGTGCGGCAGATGCAGAATGCGTCGCCCCGGCGGTTTGACGCCGAGCTTGGTGGCCAGCCCCGGAAAAGGAGATGGTGCCGCAGGAACGGCAGTCGTCGGATGGATGTCCGGGATTTTGGGGTGGTGTTGTTCGTTTTGCTTGGTCATGATTGCCTCTGATGACCTCTGGAATCCGCCACATGCGGATTTAACGAGGCCGGTGTTGCTTATCCACTGTGACAGTAAAGCCGTGTGGCGTCGGTTCGCCATCCCACATATCACCGCTCACCGCCCGTACCCACCGGCACCATGGTCGGCAAGCAAATCACCACAGACACCTGATGATCCACCTGATCATCCTGTAGCAAAATCCAGGAGGCTGGCTGGCGGATACCATCCACCGTCACCTGCATGCCAGACACATTGCCCTCTGCGTCGCCAGATAGCTGCGTAATCACCATGTGGTAGGTGGTGGCACGATAGCGGTAGTGAATCTTGCAAGCTGGCCAATCGGCTGGCAGGCACGGGACCAGATACAGCCGGTCGGCTTCCAGCCTGAGCCCGAGCAGGGATTCCACGATCAGCCGATACAGCCAGCCGGCCGAGCCGGTATACCAGCTCCAGCCCCCCCGGCCAGTATGGGGCGAGAGCGCGTAGACATCGGCCGCCACCACATAGGGCTCTGCTTTGTAGGTATCAGCCTGCTGTCGGGTCTGGCTATGGTTGACCGGGTTGATCATGTCCAGCAGAGCCCATGCCCGCTCCCGCTCGCCCAGGGCTGCATATGCCATGGCAGCCCAGATTGCGCCATGAGTGTACTGCCCGCCATTTTCACGTACCCCGGGTACGTAACCCCGGATATAACCCGGATTCAGTGCCGCCGTGTCAAAGGGCGGGTCCAGCAGCTGGATGAGTGCATCTTCATCACGGACCAGATGTGTATTGACCGCCTGCATGGCCATGCGTGACCGGTTCACGTCACCGGCACCAGAAAGTACCGACCAGCTCTGGGAAATCGAGTCAATCCGGCATTCGCTGTTACTGGCAGAACCCAGTGGCGTACCATCATCAAAATAGGCGCGACGATACCATTCGCCATCCCAGCCATGCTGCTCGATGCGCAAACGCAGTTCTCCGTGCTCTTGCTGGCAATGGTCAGCAAATATGGCGTCTCCATGGGCACGGGCAAGCCCTTCAAACTGCCGCAGCACATCACACAGGAAAAAGCCCAGCCAGACACTCTCGCCTTTGCCATGTAGCCCGACCAGATTCATGCCGTCGTTCCAGTCGCCAGACCCCATCAGCGGCAGGCCATGTGCGCCAAAACGCATGCCGTGCCGGATGGCCCGCACAGCATGCTGATACAAGCTGTCCATTTCAATCGACTGATGCGGCAGGTCGTAATACGAATCATCATCCGGGCTGACCGGCCGACCCTCCAGAAAATGCACCTGTTCATGCAGCACCCCCGTATCCCCGGTGCAGCTGACATAGCGGCACACAGCTAACGCCAGCCACAGATAATCATCCGAACAATGCGTCCGTACGCCGCGGCCTGCGGGCGGATGCCACCAGTGTTGAACATCCCCCTCCTTGAACTGCCGGCTGGCGCATAGCAACAGGTGTTCGCGCAGCAGCGCGGGTTGAGTATGGACCAACGCCATCATGTCTTGCAGCTGGTCGCGGAACCCGAACGCGCCACCAGACTGATAGTAGCCACTGCGTGCCCAGATGCGGCATGCCAGCGTCTGGTACACCAGCCAGCCATTGGCCAAGGTGTCTATCGCCGGGTCCGGCGTCTCTATCTGTACAGCGCCAAGCGTGTGTTGCCACTGCAGATGGACGGCCTCCAGTGCATCTTTGGCCGCCAGCGCCCCACGGAACCGCTTCACCAGCCGGGCGGCATCAGCCGCATCACGCCCGGCGCCCAGCCGGAAAATGATCTCTCGCGTCTGTCCCACGGCCAGCTCGATGCCGGTTTGCAAGGCGGCACAAGGGTCCAGCCCGGCCCCTACCTTGCCAGACAACCGGGTACGCTTAAGTGCCGCCGGTCTTTGCTGTGTGCCGTTACGCCCCAAAAACTCCAGCCGGTCACCGGTCAGGGTTCGGCCCGGTTCATCCAGGTCAAAAAACGCGACCCGGTCTGCAAACTCGGTGTTGTACGGATTGCGCGCAAACAGGGCCCCGCTCTGGGCATCGACCTCCGTCATGACATGCATGGCCGATTTGGCCCGCTGATCCCCCAGCACCCATTCCACATACCCGGTGGCAGACAGTTTGCGTAAACGGGCAGAGGCATTGCGCAGCTTCAGCACCGAAAACTTGACCGGTGCATCCGTGGCGACATAGACCCAGAGTTCTGAGCAAATGCCGTCATGACAGGTCTCGAACACACTGTAGCCAAACCCGTGCCGGACTACATAGGGACTGTCGGCCCGCACTGGCAGCGGCGCAGGCGACCAGACACTGCCGGTTTCTTCATCCCGCAGGTACAGGGCTTCGCCCCCCGTATCGCTGACAGGGTCGTTATGCCATGGTGTCAGCCGGTACTCGTGCGCATTTTCACGCCAGCTATAGGCCATCCCGCTTTCCGATATCACCGTCCCGAAATGCGGGTTCGCCAGCACATTGACCCAAGGTGCCGGCGTGACCTCATCTGGCGCCAGCGTCATGACATACTCGCGACTATCGGCACTAAAACCGCCCAGTCCGTTTGCAAGATGCAGCGGCCACTGTGGCAACGAGATGTCCGGATACGTCTCCAGGCGGCGTTGCCGGCTGGGTACCAGTTTGGGCGCACGCGGCTCCGCTGGGGGCCGCCGGTCCAGTTGCTCGGCCAGCGAGCCACGGCTATCGGTAATGATGACGCGGGCAACCGACTGGATCAGGATGCGGTCTTCGGTGGCAATCTGTTCTGCCGGTCGGACAAAGACCCCACCAGGACGGTCGATCACGCTGGCATCAATGCCAGAGGCAATCAGCCCCATGATCTGGTCCTGCAGGTTTTGCCGGTAGCCGGCATGGCTTTCATTCCAGATGACCAGATCCACCGCCAGGCCACGCAAACGCCAGTATGCATGGGCCTGCACCATCTGGCGGACCAGATCAATATTGCCAGCATCGGCAATCTGTAACAGCACGATTGGCAGATCCCCCGAAATGGCATACCCCCACAAACCCGACTGGCCACGCCGGTTCTGCACCAGCACGGCGGCATCTGCACGCAGCGCCATATCCGCGTAGATGACCCTACTGGCCAGACGCGCATACAATTCGGCGTCTGCTTCGGTGGCATTGAGCTGCCGCAACGCGACCTGGCTATGGGTCCATGCCAGATCAAACACCCGGTCTGCCAGATGCCGGTCCTGGTATTTTTCGACCAGCGCCATCGCTGCCACGCGGGTTTCTGCCATCCCGGTGACCACATCCACCACAATCGACTCGTCCGGTTCCAGCACGACCAGACAGCGGATGGCCACAATCGGATCCAGTACCGAACCGTCGGTACCCGATAAGGCGTGATCATCTTCCATGGCGAGCGGGGCAACAGGGGTTCTGGTCCTGCCGATAAAACGCAGACGGTCTGTCTCGTAAGACACGTCGCTGACATGGGCATCGTGCAGCGCAATCAGATGCAGCATCCAGGGCACCTGATCGTCCGACGAGCGGGGGCGCCGCGTACACAGAATGGCGTGCTGCACCGGCAGGATTTCGGTTTGTACAAACAGGTTACTGAATGCAGGATGCGAGGCATCAGCTGCCGGTGGGGCCAGCACCACGTCGGCATAACTGGTAATGTCTATCTCGCGACGTTGGGACGACCGGTTGGTCAGGTGTATCCGGCGAAGCTCGATATCGTCTTCCGGCGAGACAACCATCTCGGTATGGGTTTCGACATCGCCATTAGCCACCTTGTCACGCCGGCGGAACTCGGCCCGGCCTTCGGCAAAAATCGCCTCAAAATGGTCTGGCTGCACCAGCGTTGGCTGATAGTTGCTCGACCAGTAGGTGCCGCTGGCCAGATCACGGATGTAACAGAAGCTCCCCCAGTTATCTCGGGTACCATCTTCCCGCCAGCGTGTCACGGCCAGATCCTTCCAGCGGCTGTAGCCCCCTCCGGCATTGGTGACCATGACGTGGAAACGGCCATTGGACAACAGCTGAACTTCGGGTATGGGGGTATCTGGCGTGCTGTATATCCGGATAGGTGTCTGGTTGGCAGTCCATGCGGTATGGACATCAAACCGTCGGGCCGTGTGCGGGAATAGCGTGGTGGTTCTGGGAATGCGCTCTTGCAGCAACGGCATCACTGCCTGAAACAAGCGGTCCGACTCAAACCGGCGTTGCATCGGCTGGTGCAGCAACAGATAAGACAGTGCGAGCAGGCTCATCCCCTGATGGTGCGACATGAAAGACCGTACCACCACACTCGACTGCCCGCGCCGCTGTCTGGCGGGTGTGTAATCAATGGCTTCAAAAAAGCCGAACTGCCCCACAAAACCGGCAGCCGCCATTTTTTGCAGGTTGCGGCAGGCGGCTTCCGGCATCACTACCAGCGCGAGTACCGACGCATACGGGGCCACCACCAGATCTTCTGCCAACCCGCGCTTGAGCCCCAGACCAGGCACGCCAAAGGCCCGATACTGGTAGTTCAGGTTCACATCAACCATGTTGTAACCCGATTCCGACATCCCCCACGGCACGCCCCGCTGCTTGCCATATTCGATCTGCCGCGCCACCATGGCTTTGCAGGTCTGGTCGAGCAAGGTGTTGTCGTAGGTGGGCATGATCAGCTGCGGCATCAGGTATTCGAACATGGAGCCGCTCCAGGACAACAACACCGGGTCTCCCCCCGTACTGGTGAGCAAGCGGCCAAGGGCAAACCAGCTTTCCTGCGGCAGTTGCCCTTGGGCAATACCCACAAAGCAGCCCAGCCGCGCCTCGGACGCCAGCAAATCGTAATAACCGGGGTCAGCCCGGTGCTCTGCCACGTTGTAACCGATACTCAGCAGATGCCGGGTCTTGTCAAAGAGAAAGTCGTATTTCATCTCGGCAAACTCAAGGCATCGCCCGGCCAGCTGATCCATCGCATCCAGGCGTGCCCTGGCCCGTGCTACCCCCGTTGCCAGGCTGGTTTGCAGTTCAATCAGCCAGTCGCGTTCTTCCATGGTGACCGCGGAGGCAAAGCACCGCATGATTTCCGGACGCCATTCTGCATCCAGACTGGTCAGACCTCGCAGGGTCGGAATCGCGGTAAGCTGGGTCATGTCGCGTAGGGTGTGCAGAGCGTCTGGCGCGGCGGGCAATAATAGCCAGGGGGCCAGATACGTCAGCTCATCCAGCGCTTCTTGGCATTGCCGTTCCAATGCAGTCGCCCATACTGTTGCATCCTGACGGTTGTTCTGTGACTCCAGCGTTTCATCGCTCTTGGCGACCACACCCATCAAAACATGCTCGGCCAATTCCACAGCCATGCGGGACAGACGGGTAAGGCATTGATACGCATCCCCAAAGTATTTCGGTGGTGCCAAGGCAGCAACCGATAACTCTCGCCGGAACATGATCAGCGAGGCAGCCGCCACTCCCGCTGCAGTATCGTTGAACAGGTTAAGGGTATCGCTCAGGCCATCGAACAGCCGGGGGTGAATGATCCGGTCATCGTCCAGAACTGCCAGGCCCGCACGCAGGGTTAGCAGATGCGCGGCCAGATTGCCGCTATCCACGGTAGAAATGTAAAGCGGGGGCAACAGCGCGAGCGTTTCTGTGTCATACCAGTTATAAAAATGCCCGCGGAACCTTTCCATGGTGCCCATGGTGTCCAGGGTCTGGGTGGTACGCTCGATCAGCTTGCCGGACGGAAGATAACCAAAGTCATAAGCGGTCAGGTTGGCCAGCAGTGCCAGTCCGATATTGGTGGGTGATGTCCGGTGGGCAATGGCCGCAACCCGGTATTCCTGATAATTGTCTGGCGGTAGCCAGTGATCTGCCGGACCGACAAAGGTATCAAAGAACGCCCAGGTCCGGCGCGTGAGCGCACGCAAAAACAGGATCTGTGCCAGCGTCAATGCGGCGTCCCGGCGTACCAGCGGACGACTGATCCACCAGGCAATGCCCGGAGCGGCAAACCAGAGCAGCAAAATGGGCGCTGCCACGATCAAGGCTTGCGGTGCAATGACCGTCATCAGCACACAGGCACTGGTCGCCAGCAGTGGCGCAAACCACATTGCCCGATAACTAGCCAGCAACCCATTGCGTCTGGCCCAATGGTGCTCTGCCTCGTTGGACGGTGTCCACTCCAGCAAACGCTTGCGGATAACCAGCATGCGCCAGCTGGTGCGGAGAATCGCATCCAGCGTATAAAAGGCCTCATACGGCAGACAGGCAAGTTCAAACAGAAACTGCATGAAATGCCGCACCAGCGAATGCACAATCACCGCCAGATGCTGCCGGAACAAGACATCATCCGGCTTGCGGATCAGATCCAGCATCGCAGCGCACCAGACGGGCGCCAGCAAGATACCGATGACAGCCGCGGTCCAGCCCCAGGCCGATGGCAAAGTCATCCAGCCCAGCAGCAACAGCAGCGTGAGCGCCGTGGGCACCAGACTGCGGCGCAAGTTATCCATCAGCTTCCATTGCGACAAAGCCGACAACGGGTTACGTCGGCGTTGCGACCCGATAGCCCGCCATTGGCAAGGCACACGCCGCAGCAGCCAGCCGGCCAATTGCCAGTCACCACGTATCCAGCGATGCCGGCGGCTTACATCAGCGTGATAACGGGCCGGATACTCTTCATACAATTGCACGTCACTCAACAAGCCAGCCCGCGCGTGGCAGCCTTCCAGCAGATCATGGCTCAGTACGTGGTTTTCCGGAAAGCGTCCGCCCAGCGCCAGTTCAAACGCATCGACATCGTAAATGCCCTTGCCGATAAACGAGCCTTCCCCAAAGACATCCTGATATACGTCCGACACCACCCGGGTATAAGGGTCGATGCCTGGCTCCCCCCCATACAAACGCGCATAGCGGGAGCGATTTGTCCCCGGCAGGCTGATCGCAACCCGGGGCTGCAAAATGCCATAGCCTTCGGTAATCCGCTGTTTGGTCTCGTGGTAATAGGGCTGGTTCAGCGGGTGGGCCATGGCGGCGATAAATTGCCGCGCCACATCGCGTGGCAATTGCGTATCCGTATCCAGAGTAATGACATACTTCACGCTGGACAAAATACCGATATTGCCCACAATGCGGGAAAATGCCTCGCGCCCGCCCCCCTGCTTGTCGGTACGCAACAGGGCATTCAAATCTGCCAGTTTGCCCCGCTTGCGCTCGTAGCCCATCCAGATCTTTTCCTGCGGGTTCCAGCGCCGTGCCCGATGAAACAGGAAGAAAATATCATCGGTGACTCGCCCTTCGGCATGACCATATTTCTCGTTCAGTTCATCAATCCGGTTGCTGGCCAGCGCCACCAGTTGTGCATCTTCCGGCAAAATTTCCTGCGGCGCGTCCCGTACATCCGTCAACAGGCCAAAGTGCAGCGAATCATCCCGGTTGGCCAGAAACCGGACTTCCAGGTCCTCGATCAGCTTGTCGACATTGGCCGCGCTGGTCAGCATGGTCGGCACCACCACCAGCGTACGTGCATGCGCAGGAATACCGGTGGTGTAGTCCATTCTGGACAAGGCATGGGGTATCACCAGCAGCGTGGCCAGCCAGTTCACCAGTGCCACCGCCAGCTGGCTGCCCGCCAACAGCAAACAGCCACCCGTCAGCCACAACAGCGCGTCGGGTACGCCCGCAGCGGCCATCTGCATCAGCATGGTGACCGTCATGATCGCGGTCAACAGGGTAATCCCGCCCAGATACAGCAGCAGCGGCACCCGGCCCAGCCAGCGCCGGCAAACCTCGGTATACGGCAGGCGTACACCAGCCGCCTCTTCCAGCATGGGCAAGCCTTTATCCAGCAGATAAAAGCCGACATGCCCTGCCCGTTCCCCCACACTGTCCGGGTGCCCGGCACCTGCGCGCGCCAGTGCGACCGCCTTGTGGGCGACCTCGATTTCAGCCAGTTGTCCCTGTCTGGCAATGGCTTCGGTGGCATGACGGTAACGGTCCCGTGTCGCAAAATCCATATGCCGGTAGACATCACTCGGGTCATCCAGCAAGGTCTGTTCTACCAGGCTCATGGTTTCCACAAACTCGCGCCAGTCCATGGCACCCAATACCCGCAAACTGCCAATACTGTTACTGATGGATACCTGATCCGCCGCTTGCTGCTGGTTTTCCAGCTGCACCAGCTGCTCGATGGTCATGCCGGATTCGGCAAGGCGCTGCTCAATCCAGTTCAACGGCAAAGCCAGTGCCGGCCCGCGCCCCTGTAATCGCCGCGCCAGTTCTGCCACAAAAGCGCTGACCATTGGCGGGCCGGAGTGCGCCATGTCAGCAATCACCAGAATCAGGTTTTTGGGGTCTTGTTCGGCCATTGCGATCATCTTGTCGGCCCACACATCGGCCAGATGACGTTCATTGGCGCCAATGGCAATCTGCATCCCGACACGGCGGAGGTTCTCGATGACGGCCAGCCGCAACATGATCGGAATCGCCCATAATTCGCCCAGTTTGAGCGGGGTCACGCTCTGGTACGCAGTCACGAACCGGCTCAGGCTCTCGGTATCAACCCGGCCATCCCCATGCGAGACCATCTCCAGTGCAATGTCGTACACGCGCGGACGCCCGGCAGAGGGGCCATGCGCCAGGCGGGGCAGCTCCCGGCTGTATCCTCTGGGCAAGTGCCGTTTGGCGGTACGTATCTGTTCTTCTATCAGGTAAAAGTTATCCAGCAGCCAACCACCCGCCGGCGTGCTGCGGCGCTTGTGGGCGCCAGAGAGCATCAGGACATCACACACGCTGATCAATGCCGCTTCATTGGCCGCCAGCCGTGGTAGCAGCAGGTCTGGTGCGGAGCCGCTAGCCAACGGGTGCAACGCCGCCAACGCCTTGCCATGCCTTGCCATCTGCTCGGCACTGAGCAATTCGGATCTTAGCGGTGGTTCTTCCTCCGGGCTGGCCGGAGACCATCTGCCGCGACGCAACAGCGTCATGCAAGGCTGCAGATAATCACGGAGCGTGTCGAGAAACCTGGTAGCAGCAATCAATGGTCGGGGCCTTTCCCTTAAAGATGCATCTCATCCGGAGCTTGCCGGTGATCATCAGCGCACCACGGGCAAAAAGCAGATGTGCCTACGGCCCCGGCAGAACAACAGATTCTGCAGGGGCCGTGGCCAATCACGATTTACTTACTTGATCTGCATGTCATCCACTACGTTCGTGACCCCGCGGACATTGCGTGCAACCGTCATGGCCCGATTTGCATCGGTCCGCGAGCGGACAAATCCGCTCAGTTGCACTACCCCCTGATAAGTCGTGACATTGATTTCGAACACCTTCAGCGTCGGGTCATCAAAAATGGCCTCTTTCACCTTGATGCTAAGGGTCCTGTCGTCCATGTAGGCGCCCGTTTCCTGATGCCGGTGCATGGAACCGCAGCCCGCAACAGACAGCAACGAAAAAGCGATGAAAAATGCAGAAAGATATTTACCGATGGGTTTCATGATGGAACCTCCAGAAGTGTGTGAATCAGGCATGCCACCAACCAACCCCGGCGCCCCAAATACACACATTGGGTACGCCAACAAGACAAGGCTAGCCTTCCCCCTGACTCCGGTCGGTACGCTAGCGTACATAAGCCCGGGTGATGGATGCCGTCAGACATCCGTGACAGGTGGTGGACAAAAAGATGGCATGAGAAAAAATGGCCCCGCAGGGCCATGAAAAGAAACAGCAATTACGACGCGCGCGGTTCACCGCGTGCATTGACCGTGACGGTGCGCCCTGGGGCGTATGTCATCTGGATTCGATGCTGTATGCCTCGGAAGGTATACGTCACATCCCAATAGTCAGGGGATGTCTGATAGCTGGCGTTACTGCAATGCTGAACATCTCTTGAATAGGTCTGGTTATTTCGGTCACGACTGATATTTGAACCGATCACCCCACCGGCAATTGCCCCGCCAACAGTGGCAACATCCCGACCACTTCCGCTACCGATCTGGTGGCCAAGTACGCCCCCGATCACGGCACCAAGCACGGTACCCGGCACATTGCTACGGCTACGGTCTGGCTCGACCTGATCGCGCTCAATCCAGCAGCGCTGTCCGGAATCTGCAATCACCGCACGGACTGACGTCACATAGGCAGTATACAAACGCTCACGATTGCGACGACGGTTGTCATAAACGGGCTCAGGGTCCGGGGCATAGCGTTGCTCATCATAGCGGGCCGTCCCGCTGATCATGCGGGCAGAAGAAACACTATTATTCATGCCCATCGCGTCTAATGACGAATACCGCCCTGGTCGCAAGTAAATGCAATCCCCGTTAAATCCAGAATCAGAACAGACCTCCCATCGGTCACTCAAGACAATGGCCGAAGAGGCTCGGTCATTAAAGCCATTGTTGTATAGATTGCTGACTTGCCTGTTCGTTGTAAAAGATCGACCGCTAAAGCCTTCGTTTTCATAAAAGACAATATCGGCGAACGCCTGGGTGGTAATCATCGTAATGGCAAGTGTCAGCGCCATTTTAAAGATTGCTTTCATAGGGATGCCTCCTGAAGAAGGTGCACATGTCAAAGCTAATCTCTGTGTTCAGCTTATCCCGGGTTTCAATAACGACATGCACAAGACCGGATACCTGATCATGGCCTCTTCACAGTGGTGCATCTGTACGGTGACAGACATAAGCGTAGAATATTGAAAACAGGTTGGCGCACACAGTAAGTCAGCACATGATAGTGCAGACCCCCACAAAATAAGCATATGATCCGTACAATAACATTTTCAAACATTTGCTTTTTCACCCCTGCGGAGTGACGTATACTCCCGGACACAGATGGCCACGCGGAGGACAATATGCTGTCCAGAAAACAGTTGATGTCTGTCATTCAGCTTCAGACAGAGATTTCCAAGCTCGGGCTGGATCTGGGGAGTGTCATGCAACTGGTGGTAGATCGGCTGATCACCATTATTGATGCAGAGGGAGCGGTCATCGAATTGGTCGAAGGTAACCAGATGGTCTACCGCGCCACCTCAGGTATCGCGCAAGCTCAGTTGGGCCTGCGGCTCAGGAAAAACAACAGTTTGTCCGGTTACTGCATTCGTTCCGGAAAAACCGTGGTTTGTGAAGATTCGGAAACCGATCATCGTGTAGACAGAAAGGCCTGCCAGCGCATTGGCTTGCGCTCCATGATTGCGCTACCGCTCAAGCACGGCGATGCGGTGGTTGGCGTGCTAAAAGCCATGTCAGTCGACACCAACCGGTTTACCGAAGACGATGCCGAGTTATTGCAACAGCTATCCGAAGTGATTGGTGCAACCATGTTCTTTGCCACCAAATACGGTAAAGAGACCCTGTTTTATCGTGCAACGCATGATGAGCTGACGGGCTTGGCCAATCGATCCCTGTTTATGGACCGCTTGCAGAACCTTGTTCATCAAAATGTCCGCACCCCGCGCAGCTTTGGCATTCTGATTCTGGACATGGATGGCTTGAAACAGATCAACGATGTTTTCGGGCATCGGGTAGGTGACGTATTCCTGATGGAATTTGCAAAGCGGCTAGACAACTTTACCCGCAAGACAGATACTGCCGCGCGACTGGGTGGCGATGAGTTTGGCGTGCTGCTGCCATCCATCAGCAACCAGACTGACCTGGATGTCACGATTCAGCGATTTTATGAAACGCTGAATACCCCGTTCAGCCATGAAGAAAAAACCTTTCATTTGCATGCCAGTGTGGGCGGTGCACTCTTCCCTGTTGACGGTAGCAACCTGGAACAACTGCTAGACCTGGCAGACAGGCGGATGTACCGCATCAAGGAAGAACACCGGGCGGAAAATATCAGCGCCTTCCATTAATGACAGTCCCAACCTAAAAGCCTGCCTCGCGCCAGAATACCGCCACAGCATGCCGAACCCACGACACAACGGGAATTCTGGAGCGGCCATGCACCACCACTTTGCCCCGCCAGCCATGCATGAGCAAATCTTTGGGCATGTCTGTTGCGGTTAACGTGACCTGATAAAGCGCCACATCGGAAACAAGCACATTGTTCTTTTCCCTTACCAGCAAGCTCCCGCCATGCTGGCTCGCCAGCAACGGCTCTTGCAGATAATGAACAGGCTCTTCGGCAATCGATGCGACTTTCAGGCTGACACTTTGCAACGGCGCACTTTCCGGGTAGAACCGTCCTTCATCCCCTTTGACCAGCTGGACCACATCGTCTTCCGGCAACATCATGGTGACCTGATATCCGCCCTGCCCGATCATCAGTGCCAACGGCTCAGACTCGGACAACCATTCCCCTTCGCGAATGTCGGGGTTGATCCAGCGAAAACGCCCGGAAAACGGCGCGACACGCAACATCTTTTCCTTGATGTCTCGCTGTGCCAGCTGTTCTGACATGGCGGCCAGTACTTGCCCCTGCATGCCTTGCAGCTGTTTCTTTTGCTCTTCGCTAAATCCGGACACGGCTACCAGCGTTTGCAGTGCCTGTAATTTGGCTTCGCTACTCGCCATGTTAAACGCCAGTTCGGGTGAATCCAGCTGCAGCAAGGGCTGGCCCGCCCTGACTACGGCATCATCAGGCAGAAACTTGTGTGCAAGGCGGCTGTGTTTGGGTGCGTAGATGACTTCATACTGCTGCGGCCTCAACAAGCCACTGGATGTCACGCTGGCTTGCCAGGGCATCAGCAGCGCCAGCACAATGCCACTGGCCAGGATCATCGTGCGTCGGGTGTGCTTTCCTTGCCGGATAGCAGGCCAAAGCTCGCGCCAGACCTTGAACTCCAGCTTGAACGGACGCCAGATAAACCACATCACCTCGACCAGAAACAGCAAGATGCCCAGCAGCTTGATAAAGAAGGTGTACACCAGAAACGCGATACCAATGAACAGCGATAACCGGTAGATCCATGTCGCCCATGCAAACAGGATCAGCCGGCGTTCTCGTGCCGCGGAGAACGCCTCCGGCTTTGGGGCATGGATCCCGAACAGCACTTCGCGCAGATGCCAGCGGGCCAAGGCAAAGGCACGGGTGTGCAAGTTTGGCAGCCCCAAAAAGTCTGACAACAGGAAGTAACCGTCAAAACGCATGAACGGGCTGGCATTGATCAGCACGGTCGCCACCCAGGTGGTAGTGGCCAGCATGAAAGCGATGGATCTGGCCAACCCGTCTGGCAGCCAATACCAAAGAAAACCGGCCCAGATTGCAATCATGAGCTCTGTCAGGATACCTGCGCCAGCCACGGCAAGGCGTTGCTGTTTGCTGGTCAGGCGCCATACATCATTGGTGTCGGTATAGGCAACCGGCAGCATGACCAGAAAGGCAACCCCCATTGTCGGTATCTTGCACCCAAACCGTTTGGCCGTGGTGGCATGCCCCAGCTCATGCAGTACCTTAACGAGGATCAGCGTCAGCCCGTAACCCAGCACGCCCTTGATGGAAAACTGATCCAGCAAGGTGCTGGAAAAACTGTCCCAGCCACGATAAATCTGCACCACGCCAAACAGCAATGCCAGCAAGGTTGCCAAGGCAAACCAGGGGGTAAAGACAAACCGGGTGTATCTTTCCAGCCGAGTAATCAAGCGGTCTGGTTTGACGAGTGGTACCCGAAAAAACAAATAGTGGTGTAGCAGCCATTGCCACCAGTTACCAGACAGCTTTTGCAGGTGCCCTGCCATCTTGCCGGCCTGTCCGGGTTGTACCTGCAGCAATTCGTTCTGGGCCAGAAACTCGGCAACGGCAATCAGGTCATCTTCGGTAATGGTGAGGGTTGTATGCTGCTCGATGTCCTGAATGATATGCGCCGGGTCTGACATCATCCAGCGGCTCAGGATCTCGAAGGTAGGCCAATCCAGCTGAAAGTACACATTCCGCACCGGATCATGCAAGGTATGGCTGGGCTGGCCATCCAGCAAGGCGGGGCCAGGCAGCAGCGATAATTCTTGTCGTAACGGGGGCAGTGCCATTACCAGCCTGTCGCCTGACGAATCACGGCCAAGGGTTTACGGGTAGCCCAGTACACCAGCGGTACCCAGTTGGCAGAGACCTTGGCCGTCCCTTTCAGGCCGATACGATAACCGGCCGAGGGTTGCAGCAGTTTGGCACGCAACCGGTAGGCAAAGTTGCCATCCGGTCGCGCAATCGCATCATAGCCCATATAGGTCAGCTGTCCGGAAACCGGCGACAACGGGGCCGATGAAAGGTAGAGTGTTACGGGGGAATGATCCGGAAACGGCACGGCATCAGCCACCCCGACCCATACCTCGATTTCCACATCATCCGGAGACGCAATACGCATGACGCGCTCGCCGGTCTGCACCGGTTTGCCGATCCAGTCACTCGGATTATCAAAAATCACAATACCGCTCTTGGAAGCTGCCACCCGAGAACGCCCCTGCAAGGCCAGCAGGTAATCCAGTTCGGACTGCTTCTGCTCGATACGTCCGGAGAGGGTGGCCAGCTGCATGTTGGTCTTGCCGTCTTCCAGAGACTGCGCTGCCTGCTGGCGGTATTCGGCCTGGGCTGTGGCAAGCTCCTGCCGGGTCACATCCAGGCGCCCGCGCAAGGCGACCTGATCCATCTCGAACAGCACTTGTCCCTTCTTGACCATCTGATTGGGTGTTACCAAAAACTGGCCGAACACGCCATCCATGGGAACCCGGACGGCAACCGGATGGGCGGCAATCAGCTCTCCGGGCGACAAAACGCTCAAATGCACAGGAAACAGCAAAATCAGCACCAGAGCCGCCAGCAACCATGTCTTGGGGCGCTTCCACCAGGGGTAGTCGGGACGATGCCCATGCACCATCCACCAGGCTAGCAGGCGTTGCTTTACACTTGGCCGATGGAACCCCTGCCAGGCATGGGTCCAGTCATCAACCCACTCAGAGAGCAAGGGAATACTGGATTCGTGCCAGTTGTCTGCACCCGCATAAATCACCCCGCCAGCGCTCTCCTGCCCGGTTGTCCCGCTCGTAACGGGTAGCCAGAGTGCATGCGCCGGCAGCCATTTACCCCACTCCGCTTGCAAGTCTTCCGGCAGGCTGCTGACATCGATATGCTCGGCTTGTTGCCGGGTCTGGTGCAGGTGGCTGCACACACGGGACAGCCACTGTACATATGGGGCATTGGGTTCTGGCTGAATCACGCCAGACAAGGCCACCATGCCTTGGTGCTCAAGCCATAATGCCGCCTGACGATAAGGCACCAGCAACATGCTGTCATTGACAAGCAAAAAAGCCAGCTCTGCAGCAGAGCTGGCCCGGCGCGCACGGCGCCCGAGTTCAATCAAAGACAAAAGCGGATTGGGTACCTGACTGACGTCTGCCAATTACGTACTCCGTGCGGTACTTAGCAAGCGACCAAGCCGTTGCAGGTTTGCCGGTAGCTGTTTGCTTAGCATCAGTTGGTCATTCAACCCAACTTTGGTTTCTCTTGGCTTGCCAAGCTTCAGTTTGAAAATGGCCGATGCCTCTCTACCGTCATTGTCTCTGGCAATCACCAGAATCTGCAGCTCCATTTCCTGCCCGTCTGGCGCTTGCCCCAGAAAACGCCCTGTGGTTGCATCAAACTTTATCCAGCCAGGCAGCGGACGACCATCGGCCAGCTGGGCAGAAATCTTGACCACCGCATCTTCTTTTGTATGCACAAATGCATCGGCTGGCAGTTTGAAATCCAGTGTCGCACTGACTTCAAACGCCTGATCAGGCACACCATTAAAGACAATCAGGCTGACATCATCGGCTTTAAGCACGGCAATCCTGAACGCCCCGGGTGCTGGCTGCGTCAGATGATCATTGATCTCGGACTGTGAGGGCAATGACAAGCCCGATGGCGTCTCGACCACCGGACGATCACCCCTGTCACCAGGCTGGGCCAGATCGACAGATGCCGGCGCTACGTTTGCAAATGGCACCTCAACTTTTGTATCTGTTACGGCTTGCTGAACACTCGGCTCCTGCGGCGCTGTAGGCAATTCAGTGCTTGGAGGCGTAACCGGCTCCGTCACCGGTGCTGGTGCAGGTGACGGATCAGGCGCTGGTGGCGGTGGAACAGGTGTTGATTCGTCCAGATTGTTCACGGCAATTGTCACTGCACGCTCACGCTGGTTACCCGTGGCATCTGCAGCAACAACGGTAAAGCTGTAGCTGGTCTTGCCGGACTCATAATCCAGATTGCCGCTCTTGAGCGTCACTGCACCGGTACTGCTATTGATGTCCAGCAGACTGATATCACCTGTGCTCGCTTTCAGGCTGTAGGTCACCGTTTGATTGGTGTAATCCACCGTATCGGTGGCCTGTGCGGTATACAGCAGGTTCTGGTTCTCGTCAGCGTTGCCGGTCGTCGCACTGCTAAAGGCTGGTGCCACTTCATCTACATTCGTCACCGTGACGGTGATCGTCTGTG
>NZ_AQXU01000012.1 GCF_000376945.1 Leeia oryzae DSM 17879 | reverse complement strand
GTACATGCCGATGGTACTTACACCTACACGCTGAACGATACTGGTCTGGCGCTGACCTCGGCCGATCATAAAACCGATCTGTTCAGCTACACCATCAGCGACGGCCATGGCGGAACCGCAAGTTCTACCCTGACCCTGAGCGTGAATGGGGTAGACCACGCACCGGTGGTGATCGATCACTCCGCAGTCGTGACAGACGAAGTGCTGGTCGGTACCACCAATGCGGTCAATACCATCACTGCCGGTAGCGGCAATGATGTGCTGATCGGTGGTGACAAGGCCGATACGCTGGTGGGTGGTGCCGGTGACGATGTCCTGATCGGTGGTAAAGGCAACGATACCCTGACCGGCGGTAGCGGTGCAGACACCTTCAAATGGGCACTGGCAGACCATGGTACGGCCGGTAACCCGGCGGTGGATACCATCACCGACTTTAAAGCCGGTACGTATGCCGCCGGTGTGGATGCCGACCGTCTGGATCTGAAGGATCTGTTGCAAGGCGAGACCCACGGTACGCTGACCAATTATCTGAGCTTCGAGAAATCTGGTGCAGATACGATTGTGCACATCAGCAGTACAGGTGGCTTCACCGGTGGTACTTACACCAGTGGTGCAGAAGACCAGAAGATCGTGCTGTCCGGTATCGATCTGGTGAGCGGTCATGCAGATAACGCAGCGATCATCAATGATCTGCTGACGCATGGCAAGCTGATCACGGACTAAGCGAGAAAAGAGGGAGGGGCGCTGTGAGGCGCCTCTCCTTCGCGCAAGCGCAGTTGTTGTATCGCGTAAGTGTTAAATGCAATGCCTGATGTCGTGCAAGCAGTAAGTAATTGAAGTCATCAAGCAACAAAAAACCCGCTGAACTTATCATTCAGCGGGTTTTTTATTGTGCCTAAGCAGGCGAGAGAAGCTTACTTCTTGCGAACAGGTGGCAAGTCAGTACAACTGCCTTCAAATGCTTCAGCAGCCAAGCCGACAGATTCGCCTAGCGTCGGATGCGGATGAATGGTTTTACCGATATCCACCGCATCTGCACCCATTTCAATGGCCAGACAGACTTCACCAATCAGGTCACCTGCATGCGTCCCGACAATGCCACCACCGATGATTTGGTGAGTGTCAGCATCAAAAATCAGCTTGGTAAAGCCTTCATCACGGCCATTGGCAATAGCACGGCCACTGGCCGCCCACGGGAAGACACCTTTTTCGTACTTGACGCCTTGCGCCTTGCACTGTTCTTCCGTCATGCCGACCCATGCAACTTCCGGATCGGTATAGGCAACACCAGGAATCACTTTGGCATCAAAGTAAGCCTTCTCGCCATGTGCAACTTCTGCGGCCACATGCGCTTCATGCACGGCTTTGTGGGCCAGCATCGGTTGGCCAACCAGATCACCAATCGCGAAGATGTGTGGTACGTTGGTACGCATTTGTTTGTCGACCGGGATAAACCCGCGGTCTGTCACAACTACGCCAGCATTCTCAGCACCGATCTTCTTGCCATTTGGCGCGCGCCCGGCAGCAACCAGGACCATATCGTAGCGCTGTGGTTCTTTAGGGGCTTTATCGCCTTCAAACGTCACCCAGATGCCGTCATCTTTGGCTTCTACAGCAACTGTCTTGGTTTTGAGCATGATGTTGTCGAAGCGATGTTCATTCATCTTCTGCCAGACTTTGACCAGATCACGGTCAGCACCTTGCATCAGGCCGTCCATCATTTCTACCACATCCAGACGAGCACCCAGAGATGAATAGACCGAGCCCATTTCCAGACCGATAATGCCACCACCGATGATCAGCATTTTCTTTGGAATAAACCGTAGTTCCAAAGCACCGGTAGAATCGACAATACGCGGATCTTGCGGAATGAACGGCAAGTTGACCACAGAAGAACCAGCAGCAATGATTGCCTGCTTGAACTTGATCACCTTGGTGCCACCCGCTGCCAGTTCGACAGACATGTGGAACGGGTCAATGAACTTGCCAATCCCTTGCACAACTTCAACTTTGCGGGCCTTCGCCATACCGGCCAAACCACCCGTCAACTTGCCGATGACTTTCTCTTTGTAGCCGCGCAGTTTGTCGATGTCGATCTGGGGTTCGCCAAAGGTAATGCCATGTTCACTCATGTGGCGTGTTTCATCCAGCACGGCTGTTGTGTGCAATAGTGCCTTGGAAGGAATGCAACCCACATTCAGACACACACCACCCAGGGTAGAAAAACGCTCGACAATCACGGTTTTCATGCCAAGGTCAGCAGAGCGGAATGCCGCAGAGTAGCCGCCTGGGCCTGCACCCAGTACGAGTACTTCACATTCACTGTCTGCTGCACCGGCAAACTGGCCTGCTTGTGGCGCTGATGCAGCGGCGGTAGGTGCAGCAGCAGGTGTGGCTACAGGCGCCTCAGGTGCTTCCACTTTGGGTGCGGGAGCTGCTGCGGCTGCGCCAGCGGATTCTACCAATAGAATCAGACTGCCCTGAGAAACCTTATCCCCCACTTTGACTTTTAGCTCCTTGACGATACCCGCTGTTGTGGCGGGTACTTCCATGGTCGCTTTGTCAGTTTCCAGGGTAATCAAAGAATCTTCAACGGCAATCGTGTCACCAGCTTTTACCAGAATTTCGATGATTTCAACATCTTTGTAATCACCAATATCGGGGACGTGCAATTCAACTAGACTCATATAGCCCCCTTACAGCATGACGCGACGGAAGTCGGTCAGGATCTGGCCAAAGTAGGCATTAAAGCGTGCCGCTTCTGCACCATCAATGACGCGATGATCCCACGACAGGCTCAGTGGCAACATCAGGCGAGGTACAAATTGCTTGCCATCCCAAACCGGTTTGGTTCCAGATTTGCAGACACCCATGATGGCGACTTCTGGCGCATTGATGATCGGTGTAAAGTAAGTCCCGCCAATGCCGCCCAGGCTAGAGATCGAGAAGCACCCCCCTTGCATCTGGTCAGGCTTGAGTTTGCCGTCGCGCGCCAGCTTGGCCAGCTCGCCCATTTCCTTGGCAATCTCGAAGACGCCTTTCTTGTCTGCGTCTTTGATCACTGGCACAACCAAGCCATTAGGCGTATCCGCCGCAAAGCCGATATGGTAGTAGCTCTTCAGAACCAGCGTATCGCCATCCAGACTTGAATTGAATGTCGGGAATTTCTTCAGCGCAGCCACTGCAGCTTTGATCATGAAAGCCAGCATGGTGACTTTGTTACCGCTCTTTTCGTTCTCTTTGTTCAGCTGAACACGGAAAGCTTCCAGGTCGGTAATGTCGCATTCGTCGTGGTTGGTAACATGAGGAATCATGACCCAGTTACGATGCAGGTTTGCACCTGAAATCTTTTTGATACGAGACAATGGCTGCTTGTCGATGGTACCAAACTTGCTGAAGTCGACTTTAGGCCATGGCAACACGTCCAGTCCGCTGCCTGATGGAGCGGCTGCAGCAGTGGCAGGTGCAAATGCACCGCTGGCAACTTGCTGCATGACACCCTTGACGAAGCCCTGTACGTCAGTAGCAGAAATGCGTCCTTTAGGACCGGTGCCTTTGACTTTACCCAGATCAACACCCAGTTCACGTGCAAACTTCCGCACAGATGGGCTGGCATGCGCTTTGGAGAAGCCGACTTCATCAATCGGCGTCATGGCAGGCGCTTGATGGGACGGTTCTGGACGGTGAATTGGAGCTGACGCCGTTTGTGCCGCAGGTGCAGGCGCAGCTGCCGGGGCAGTCGTGACTGCTGGTTGTGCCACTGGTGCAGCAGCAGATGCGCCATTGCCTTTCACGGTCAGAATCAGGCTGCCTTCTGCCACTTTCTCGCCTACCTTCACATGGATGGTCTCAACCACGCCCGCTGCAGTTGCAGGGACTTCCATGGTGGCTTTATCAGTTTCCAGTGTAATGAGCGAGTCATCGACAGCAATCGTATCGCCCACTTTTACCAGAATCTCGATGACATCAACGCCTTTATAGTCACCAATATCCGGGACGCGCAATTCAATCGAGCTGCTGGCTGCCGCCGGTGCCGGTGCTGTTACATTAGCAGCGGCAGGCGCCGCGGCCGGAGCCGCAGGCGTTGCTTGTGCCACAGCTGTCGGTGCAGGTGCTGGCGCCGCTTCTGCGGCTGCACTGGTTTCCAGTGTCAGCACCAGGCTGCCTTCTGATACCTTGTCGCCAACCTTGACGTGCAAGGCTTTGACGGTACCCGCAGCGGAAGCTGGCACTTCCATGGTGGCTTTGTCGGTTTCGAGGGTAATCAAAGAGTCTTCTACAGCAACGGTATCGCCTACCTTTACCAGAATCTCGATGATCTCGACATCTTTGTAGTCCCCGATATCGGGAACCTTGAGTTCAATCACAGTACTCATCTCAGTATCCTATTTCGGGTGGCATTGCCACCCGGTTGAAATCAGTTGCCGTTAGACTAGGGCTGGATTGGCTTTTTCAGGGTCAATGCCATATTTGCTGATCGCTTGTGCGACAACATCGCGGCTGACCTTGCCTTCTTTAGCCAATGCAGTCAGTGCTGATACTGTGATGAAGAAACGGTCTACTTCAAAGAAGTGGCGCAGTTTCTTGCGGGTATCAGAACGACCAAAACCATCGGTACCCAACACAACATACTGGCCTGGTACGTAAGCACGAATCTGGTCAGCGTAGTTGCGGATGTAGTCGGTGGTGGCAATGAATGGACCAGAACGGCCTGACAATTGCTCTTCTACATAGCACTTGCGAGGTTCAGCTGTCGGATGCAGCAGGTTCCAGCGCTCTGCATCAACGGCATCACGTTTCAATTCATTAAAGCTTGGTACGCTCCAGATATCTGCATCAACGCCCCAATCATCACGCAACAAATCGGCGGCGGCAATAGATTCGCGCAGAATTGTGCCAGAACCCAATAGCTGAACTTTCAGCTTGGCGTCTTTTGCACCTTCCTTGAGCAGATACATACCCTTCAGAATACCTTCTTCTGCACCTTCAGGCATTTCCGGATGAGCATAGTTTTCGTTCATCAGCGTAATGTAATAATAGATATTCTCATTATTCTGATACATGCGGCGCAGACCATCTTGCACAATCACGGCCACTTCATACGAGAAGGTCGGGTCGTAAGAAACGCAGTTAGGGATGAATCCGGCAAAGATGTGGCTATGACCATCCTGATGCTGCAAGCCTTCACCGTTCAGGGTGGTACGACCAGCAGTACCGCCCAGCAAGAAGCCGCGTGCACGCAAGTCACCTGCAGCCCATGCCAGGTCGCCAATACGCTGGAAGCCGAACATGGAGTAATAGATGTAGAACGGAATCATCGGCACACCGTGGTTGGCGTAAGCCGTTGCCGCCGCAATCCAGTCAGACATCCCACCTGCTTCGTTAATGCCTTCCTGCAGAATCTGGCCGCTCTTGTCCTCTTTGTAGAACATCAGCTGGTCGGAATCCTGTGGCACATACATCTGGCCTTCGGTACTCCAGATGCCCAGCTGGCGGAACATGCCTTCCATACCAAAGGTACGGGATTCATCCGGTACGATAGGGACAACGTGTTTGCCAATCGCTTTGTCTTTGACCAGCATGCCCAGCATCTGAACGAATGCCATGGTGGTAGACAGTTCACGTTCACCAGAAGATTTCAGCAGACGCTCAAAGGTAGAGAGTTGTGGAATATCCAGCGCAACCTTGACTGGCTTACGCACAGGCAAGTAACCACCCAGTGCTGCACGACGCTCGTGCATGTATTTCATTTCCGGGCTATCTTCAGCAGGTTTGAAGAAAGGAACTTCTTCCAGCTGCTCGTCCGATACCGGAATATGGAAACGGTCCCGGAAGCTGCGCAGGGATTCGATATCCATTTTCTTTTGTTGGTGCGAGATGTTTTGCGCTTCGCCCGCACGACCCATGCCATAACCTTTAATGGTTTTGGCCAGAATGACGGTTGGACGGCCTTTCGGGTTGTTTACGGCTTCATGATAAGCAGCATAAACTTTGTGTGGATCATGGCCGCCGCGGTTCAGCTTCCAGATTTCGTCATCGGACATGGTGGCAACCATGTCTTCCAGTTCTTTGTATTTACCGAAGAAGTGCACGCGGACATAGCGGCCATCTTTGGACTTCATGGTCTGGTAATCACCGTCCACGCATTCTTCCATGCGTTTCTTCAGCAGACCTTTGCTGTCTTTGGCCAGCAGAGGATCCCAGTAAGAGCCCCAAACCACTTTAATGACATTCCAGCCTGCGCCACGGAAGTCACCTTCCAGTTCCTGAATGATTTTGCCGTTACCGCGAACAGGGCCATCCAGACGTTGCAGGTTACAGTTCACCACGAAAATCAGGTTATCCAGCTTCTCACGGCCAGCCATGGAGATCGCGCCCAGAGATTCTGGCTCATCCATCTCGCCGTCGCCGCAGAAACACCATACCTTACGGTTGGCAAATTTGGAAAGATCACGGCTTTCCAGGTACTTCATGAAACGTGCCTGATAAATCGCCATGATCGGGCCAAGACCCATGGACACGGTCGGGAACTGCCAGAAATCAGGCATCAACCATGGGTGTGGATATGAAGACAGACCTTTGCCATCCACTTCCTGGCGGAAGTTGTTCATCTGGTCTTCAGAGATACGGCCTTCCAGGAATGCGCGGGCGTAGGCGCCTGGTGCAGAGTGGCCTTGCATGTAAATCAGGTCACCGCCATGGGTGTCGGTCGGCGCATGCCAGAAATGGTTAAAACCAACATCATAAAGGGTCGCCGCGGAAGCAAAAGACGAAATGTGTCCACCAAGTTCAGAAGAGTTCTTGTTGGCTCTGACAACCATGGCCAGCGCATTCCAGCGGATATAAGAACGAATGCGATCTTCCAGTTCATGATTACCTGGTGAGCGTTGTTCTTTATGTGGCGGAATGGTGTTGAGATAAGCGGTGGTTGACGAGAAGGGCAGGTAAGCACCAGTGCGACGAGCTTTGTCGGTCAGTGTTTCCAGCAAATACTGAGCACGCTCAGCGCCTTCTTTTTCTAAAACGCTCTCCAGTGCTTCTAGCCATTCAAGTGTCTCTTGCGGGTCTAGATCTTCGGGCGGTAGTCCAATCGTCATGGTCGGCCTCATTTATGATGTTATGGTTGCTACATGAAACAAAACGCTAGCTTTATGGCTTTGTTTAAAGCAAAGGAACTGGCGTTAATTTTATGTATCTTCTGGTTGCTGAGAAAAAGCGCAGATGAGTTTCATGAAAGCAGCAACGACCCTTGTCAGCCAGATTATTTGCTGACCAGATTCCCCGCCATAGACATGTACACGCCTTTTGGGATGCAACCGGTTAATCACAGACTACTCTTTGTAAGGGTAAGTCGCATTTCTTGTTTTTGTGACGCGTATTATCCATACTCTTTTAGCTTACGTAAAGTGTAGTTTTAATACATAGTTTGAAAGCGAAATAAACATTCACTTTTGAGATTTCCTAACAATATTGCAATGCAACACGTGTATTTACGCCTTTTATAGGCTCATTTCATTTTTTTCTGCGCCAGAATTTTTTGGTAGTAAAAATACTTTTTTATGCCGAAAGATTTACTTAGCCTACAAAATTTTTTTGTGAGATGTTGTAAAAATTTGCAAAACGAATGGCTGCAATGAGTATAGAAGGTGTCTGCCGGTTTTGCTAAGTAATAGAAATGGGGGGGGCGGGCAGATCGGTCGACAAGGGAAAATAAAAATGCCCTGCAAAATGATGCAGGGCATTAGGTAGGGCGTCTGACTAGGGTGAGGGTTACAGCTGCGCTGCGTGTTCTCTGGTGGCGTGGAACACAACATCTGGCCAGCGCTCTTGCGTCAGCTGCAGGTTGACACGGCTGGTTGCCAGGAATGCCAGATTCCCGCCAGCGTCAATGGCCAGTTGGTGCAGCAATGCTTTTTCAAATTCGGCTTTTTGCTTCGGATCTTTAAAACTGACCCAGCGTGCGGTTGCCGTACTGGTAGACTCAAAGACCGCATCAACCCCGTATTCATTGGCTAGCCGGCTGGCCACCACTTCAAACTGAAGGACGCCAACTGCACCCAATACGAGATCGGCGCCGTTGATGGGTTTGAAAACCTGAACGGCACCTTCTTCACCTAGCTGTTGTAGGCCTTTTTGCAACTGCTTGATTTTCAGCGGGTTTTTTATTCGTGCGCTCTTGAAGAGTTCTGGTGCAAAAAACGGAATGCCGGTAAACGCAAGGCTTTCACCCTCGGTGAAGGTGTCGCCAATCTGCATGTTGCCATGGTTCGGGATCCCGATAATGTCACCCGCAAATGCTTCTTCTACCTGTTCACGCTCATGAGCCATGAAGGTGACCACGCTGTTTGCCGAAATGTCGCGATTCAAGCGCAGATGCTTCATTTTCATGCCACGTTCGAACTTGCCTGAACAGACGCGCACAAACGCAATCCGGTCACGGTGTTTCGGGTCCATGTTGGCCTGAATCTTGAACACAAAACCAGAGAACTTTTCTTCAGTCGGTTCTACATCACGCTTGGTGGCATGACGGGAGGCCGGGGCAGGGGCCCATTCCACCAATGCGTTCAGGATTTCGCGCACACCAAAGTTATTAATGGCAGAGCCGAAGAAAACCGGTGTCTGTTTGCCAGCCAAAAACGCTTCCAGTTCAAATGGATGAGAGGCGCCCTGAACCAGTTCGATTTCATTGCGAAGCTGCTGGATTTCCAGCGGAAACAGTTCATCCAGTCGAGGGTTGTTGATGCCTTCAATCACTTCATCAACCAGCTGCTGCGCACTGTCCTGGCCGGCATCAAACAATAGAATCTGGTCCTTCAGGATGTTGTAAACACCACGGAAGGTTTTGCCCATGCCAATTGGCCAGGTAATCGGCGCACACTGGATTTTCAGCACATTTTCGACTTCATCCAGTAGCTCAAGCGAATCCCTGACCTCACGGTCATACTTGTTCATGAAGGTCACGATCGGGGTGTCACGCAAACGGCAGACCTCCAGCAGCTTGATCGTTTGTTCTTCCACACCTTTGGCTGCATCAATCACCATCAGGGCAGAGTCAACCGCCGTCAGCACCCGGTAGGTATCTTCAGAGAAGTCCTGGTGCCCCGGGGTATCCAGCAGGTTGATGATGTGCTCGCGGTAGTCAAACTGCATGACGGACGAGGCAACCGAAATGCCGCGCTGCTTTTCGATCTCCATCCAGTCACTGGTAGCATGCCGGCCGGACTTTTTGCCTTTAACGGTACCTGCCAACTGGATGGCACCAGAAAACAGCAATAACTTTTCAGTCAATGTGGTTTTACCGGCATCCGGGTGTGAAATAATGGCAAAAGTGCGCCTGCGCGCAACTTCCTGGGCGATGATGCTCATGACAACAACCTAATGAATATGAAATGGGCGTCAAAAATGCTTGACGCAAAAGAGTGGATTGTACCGTTAGCATCCCTGTGAAGCTACTTCCATTTGCAAAATTGAACGATAGGGTAACGTAATAGATGGCACGCAGTCTGGTTTCAAAACGCATGATCAAACAGGTTGTTCTCCTGCTGGTGGCATTGGTGAGCGCAGCATTCGGCTGGCAGCAGCATAAGACAGGTAGCAGCACCAGTTATATGGCAAGGGTAGTTGGGGTGTCAGATGGCGACACCATTACGGTACTGGACGATCAGCAGCAAAGTCGCAAGATACGGTTTGCATTTATTGATGCGCCAGAAAAGAAGCAGGCATATGGCATGCGGGCAAAGCAGGCCTTGTCAGATCTGGTGTATCTGCAGTCCGTCAAAGTCGACGTGCAGGATACTGACCGATATGGGCGAACAGTTGCTCAAATATGGCTAACACCAGAGGGAGGGGCAGCAACTGACATAAACCTGGCCCAAGTGAAAGCCGGGTTTGCCTGGCACTATATACAATATGCCCGTAAAGGCCAGACTACAGATGCTTTTGATGCTTATCAGGCGGCCGAACGCTATGCGCGTGATAACCGGCTGGGTTTATGGCAGGACGCTTCGCCTGTCGAGCCATGGTTGTTTCGGCGTACGGCAAAGTGATACCAAGTTGTCAGCACAGCTCCTGAAGAGCCGTATGTAATGGATCAGAATGATGCTCGCCCCTTAAAAAAGCCGAATAAATGATGAAATGCGTGCGTTTTGACCATGCTAGGGGCTATGAGAATGGCAAAGCTATGTCATAATAAAGGGTGATACAGGTCTGGTTGGTTGCAGGCTTGGTTTAAGGGTTGGTAGTCAGGCCGGATTGCTTGTGCAATTCGGTATGATGCCTGGTTTTGATGAATGGGAGGCAATCATGAACGTCAATGGAGTTCAGCAGTTACTGTCTGAAATGAAGTCCATGTCTGATGCTGCGCAAGGTGTCAGCAGTGTTGCAGGCGTTTCGGATACTCCACAGCAGGGCTTTGCCAGCCTGCTTCAAAATGCCCTTAACCAAGTGAACACAACACAGCAACAGTCAGAAGCATCCCAGCAGGCATTTGCCACCGGTGAACCGAATGTCGACTTGCAAGACGTGATGGTCTCCATGCAAAAGGCCAGTCTGTCTTTCCAGTCCATGGTTCAGGTGCGCAATAAGCTGGTGACTGCGTATCAAGAAGTCATGAACATGCAGGTCTAACCTTCAGGATAGCCTCAAGAATTCATGGCGCAAGCATTTCCTCAAACGCTCTCTGCGATTACCGCCCGCTTCGGGCAACTGCCCAATCCACGTAAAATTGGTGTGATGGTTGCGATTGCGGCCGCCTTGGCCTTGTTGATCGGTCTTCTTTTGTGGAGCCAGAAACCCGGTCAAAAGGTATTGTTTGCCAATTTGTCTGACAAAGACAGTGGCGCCGTCATTGCTTCTTTGCAGCAGATGAATGTCCCGTACACCATTGACTCCGGAAATGTCATCAAAGTACCGGAAGATCTTGTTTACGATACCCGGCTGAAGCTGGCGACCCAGGGGCTACCGAAAAGCGGTCCGGCAGGTTTTGAATTACTGGATAACCAGCGGCTGGGGGTTAGCCAGTTTGCGGAGCAGGTATCCTATCAAAGGGCGATTGAAGGTGAGTTAGCCCGTTCAATTGAATCCATTGATGCTGTTGATACTGCGCGTGTGCATTTGGCGTTTCCAAAAAGTACAGTGTTTGTCCGTGAACAGCAAAAACCCTCGGCTTCTATTTTGCTGAACCTGCGCGGTGGCAGAATTCTGGATGACGCCCAGATTGCGGGTATCATGCATCTTGTGGCAAGCAGTGTGCCGGATTTGCCGGTTCAGAATGTCACCATTGTTGACCAAAAAGGTAATCTTCTGTCAGCGGATGCCAATAGTTCTGGCAAAAATCCGGGGCTGGATGCCAAGCAGCTGGAATATGTTCATCAGGTAGAGCTGAGTTACACCAAACGGATTGAGGATATTCTTTCCGCGGTATGGGGCAAAGACAATATCAAGGCACAGGTTACCGCACAGCTGGATTTTGCCCAGACTGAGCAAACATCAGAGAGTTTCAAACCCAATCCAACACCTGCTGAGGCTACTGTACGCAGTCAGCAAACGGTAGAAACCTTGGGTGATGGCGCCAGCGGCCCGTCCGGTGTGCCCGGGGCGCTATCTAATCAGCCGCCTGGCGCTGCAACCGCTCCGCTGGTAGCCCAGAATCCCCCTGGCAGCACCACACCAGGCACGACCGCAGCGACCAACACAAATACGCGGCATCGTGAAAATACCATCAACTACGAAGTGGACAAAACGGTTAGCCATACCTTGCTGCCAACTGGTGTCGTTAAGCGCCTCTCTGTTGCGGTGGTCGTCAATTACAAACAGAAGGTGGCAAATGGCAAAGCATCCTTTGTGCCACTGAGTAAAGAAGAATTGGGCCAGGCAGAGAATCTGGTGCGGGAAGCCATGGGGTTTAATAACCAGCGTGGCGATACACTCAATCTTGTCAACGCCCAGTTTGCAGATTCACAAGTACAGATACCGCCATCCATGGTGGACAAACTAACCAATGTTGCTGCTACCAATTGGCTGGACATCGTGCGTTATCTGGTTGTCGGCTTATTGGCAATTTATCTGTTCTTTGGGGTGCTACGTCCGATCATGCGTGATCTGACCGGCAATGGTCGTCGTCTGGAGCCTCAGCTGGCTTCTGCAGGCGGCCCAGGCATGGGAGCATCTCATGATGGACATGAGGCAAACCAGGGAAGTACAGAGTTGACGTCTCATGAAGAGCTAGAAAAGCAAAAGCAGGAAGATGACGCCAGGCTTGCTGTCTATACGGATAACCTGGCTGCAGTCAAGGCACTGGCTAAAGACGATCCTCGAGTAGTCGCTACCATTATCCGTGAATGGATGCTGAAAGAGGAGACGACACAGTAATGAGTGATGAAGGCATTCGGAAAAGTGCGATCCTGCTGATGTCTCTGGGCGAAGAAGAGGCAGCTGAAGTTTTCAAGTATCTCGGGCCCAAAGAAGTACAAAAGCTCGGTTTTGCCATGGCAGCCATGGAAGGTGTCACACGTGAAGAGGTTGATGGCATCTTGCAGGACTTCCGTACCGCCACCATGAACAGGGCCAACCTGGGGGCTGCTGACGAATACATTCGCTCTGTATTGACTCGCGCCTTGGGGACCGATAAGGCAGCCAACCTGCTGGATCGTATCTTGCAAGGCGGGGACAATAATGGCATCGAGAGTCTGAAATGGATGGATTCCTCGTCTGTTGCCGAACTGATCAAGAACGAGCATCCGCAGATTATTGCCACGATTCTTGTGCATCTGGAGCAGGACCAATCCAGTGAAGTGCTTTCCTGTTTTACAGAGCGCCTCCGGAACGATGTCATTCTACGGATTGCGACCCTGGAAGGGGTGCAACCATCCGCGTTGCGCGATTTGAACGAAGTCTTGACGCAATTGCTGTCAGGTTCTGACAAAATCAAGAAAAGCGCTTTGGGTGGTATCAAAACAGCTGCTGAAATCCTTAACTTTATGGGTGCAGTGGTTGAAACCTCTGCGATTCAGGCCATTCGGGAATACGACCCAGAATTGGCACAAAAAATTCAGGACAAGATGTTTGTCTTTGAAAATGTCATTGATATTG
Organism: Leeia oryzae DSM 17879; assembly: GCF_000376945.1. Taxonomy (GTDB): domain Bacteria; phylum Pseudomonadota; class Gammaproteobacteria; order Burkholderiales; family Leeiaceae; genus Leeia; species Leeia oryzae. The sequence goes on along the minus strand of NZ_AQXU01000012.1, from coordinate 73,987 downwards.
ATGACCGGGGTATTCAGCTATTGCTGCGTGAAGTGCAATCTGACTCCTTGGTGTTGGCACTTAAAGGGACTAGCCAGGCCTTGCGTGACAAGATTTTCAAGAACATGTCACAGCGTGCTGCTGAAATGCTGAAAGATGACTTTGAGTCTAAAGGACCTGTGCGTTTGTCAGAAGTTGAAGCCGAACAAAAAGAGATTCTGAAAATTGTTCGGCGTTTGGCTGATGAAGGCCAGATCGTGCTAGGCGGTAAAGGCGGGGACGAAGGTCTTGTCGAATAGAATCATTCCTGCAGAAGAGTTAACTCAGTATCAGCGCTGGGAAATGTCTTCTATTTTAGATGATAAAAAGCCACGTGCATCCACAGTGGCTCCTGTGGAAGAAACGACTGAAGTTTCTGAGGTCTTGGCTGAAGAGGTTGTAGTAGAACCCGCTTTGCCAATGCCGACGGCCGAAGAAATCGAGGCTATTCACAAAGCAGCGTTTGAAGATGGCTATGCCGCAGGTATGGCCGAAGCTGCGGATGAAATAGCAAGGCGTATTCGGAGCCTGGATGATTTGATTCAGAATCTAGATCAACATGTCACTGAGACAGAGCTTTCTTTGGCTGAGGATCTCGTGTCATTGGCTGTTCGCCTTGCGGAACAAATTGTCCGCCAAACCTTGGCGGATCAGCCTGCTAAATTAATACCTCTGATTCAAGAGGTGATTGCTTCGTCTCCCTATCTTGGGACTCAACCTCGCTTGCTGTTGAATCCGGAAGACCTTTCTTTGCTGCGTGATACGCTACAACTCGAGTTGTCTGGTAATCAGTCATGGCAACTGGTTGCAGACCCGAAACTGCAACGCGGGGATTGCAGACTTTCTGCTGCAGAGGGTGAAGTTGACGCAACCCTGGCGACTCGCTGGCAACGTGTTTTGGCCGCTCTTGGCCAAGCCTGAGGGGCTCATGCCATTCACATCGCAGAATTTTCAGAATTATCTTCAGGATGCCGCAAAAGCCATTTCTGATGTCACGCCATGGTTGTCATCTGGTCGGCTGGTCAAAGCCTCAGGCCTCGTTCTGGAAACCTCTGGCCTGAGATTGCCTGTCGGTTCAAGTTGTCTGGTGGATGCTGGCGACGTTAAGGTCGAGGCTGAGGTTGTCGGCTTTTCCGGAGACCGTTTGTTTCTGATGCCCTTGTCTGATGCCTATGGCCTGGAGGCTGGCGCCAAGGTGGTGCCGGTGGAAGCGTTAGGCCAGCACACGCCCACACTTGGCAAAGTCTATCACCGTCTTTCCTCAGGAGAAGACAAAGGTCGTCAAGTCCCGGTAGGTGAAGGGTTACTTGGTCGCGTACTGGATGGTATCGGTAATCCACTGGATGGCAAAGGCCGGCTGGATATTGAACGCCTGGTGCCACTATCCAGCAAACCATTTAACCCGATGGAACGGGCGCCGGTCCGGCAAGTGCTGGATGTCGGGGTACGGGCCATAAATGCCATGCTGACCGTGGGACAGGGCCAGCGGCTGGGTTTGTTCGCCGGTTCTGGTGTTGGCAAGAGTGTGTTGCTGGGTATGATGGCGCGTTATACCGAGGCAGATCGGGTCGTGGTTGGTCTGATCGGTGAGCGGGGTCGAGAGGTCAAGGATTTTATCGAAAACATTCTTGGCGAGGCAGGTCTTGAGAGGTCTGTGGTAGTGGCTGCACCGGCGGATGCTCCGCCTCTGCTACGCCTCCATGGTGCCAATTACGCGACCCGTCTTGCCGAGTATTTTCGTGATCAGGGTCACAATGTATTGCTGATCATGGATTCCCTGACCCGTTACGCCATGGCACAACGCGAGATTGCCCTTGCGATTGGTGAACCGCCTGCGACCAAGGGCTATCCTCCCTCCGTATTTGCCAAGCTGCCAAGACTGGTTGAGCGGGCAGGGAACGGTGCGCCAGGCTCAGGTTCCATCACGGCATTTTACACGGTGCTGTCTGAGGGGGATGACCAGCAGGATCCGATTGCGGATAGTGCCCGGGCGATTCTGGACGGTCACTTTGTATTGACGCGGCAATTGGCAGATCAGGGCCATTACCCCGCCATTGATATTGAACAATCGATCAGTCGGGTGATGACCGACATTATTACGCCCGATGAACTGCAGCAGGTGCGTCAGTTCAAGTATTTGTATTCCCGTTATCAAAGAAACCGTGATCTGATCAATGTGGGTGCCTATGCCCGTGGCGCGGACCCGATTCTTGATCGGGCAATGAATCTGATTCCTGCGATGGAGGCCTTCCTTCGGCAGGATATTCACGAAAAAGAATCTTATCTGTCGTCCAGATCGCATCTGGGTGCGTTATACCAGCAGATGCTGTAAGGATGTGCTGGTAACTACCTGACGCAAGCTGTCAATCGCCATCTTTTTTCGCATCATGAAAAGCATTGTGCTTGCCTTTATAGATTGAACAGATGGGATAACCGGGGTTTTATGCGTAAATTCAATAGCGTACTGATGTTGCTGGTGATAGTGGGTCTGGCAGGCTGTTCCTCAGAGAATCCGGATTCCCCTGTGGCTAAGCGCAAGCATGTATTTAAAGCCATGCTGGCCTCCAAAGAGGTACTCTACAAAATGGCATCCGGTCAAAAGCCTTATGACCCTAAAATAGCGACCGAACAAGCGAAGTTGCTGGTTTCCTTGTCGACGAAACCCTGGCCATGGTTTGCGGCTGAAACACAAGCAACGGGCAAGACCTCTGCAAAAGACAATGTCTGGTCACAGAAGGCGTTGTTTCAGGAGAAAATCACCCGTTTTGAGCAAGAGGCGCAGGCACTGGCCGCTGTCGCCGGCACTACAGATTTTAATACTTATAAAATGGCGTATCGCCGGCTGGAAGACAGTTGCGCAAGCTGCCACAAAACGTTTCGTGACTTCTGATTGCCCTGCTGACCAGATTGGTGATGGTCACTACCCGATGATTCGCTATCTCTAAAAGAAAATGCCGGCAATTGCCGGCATTTTCAATGGGACGGAAGGCTTTGTCAGGCCGTCAGCACTTCAATACCACCCATATATGGGCGCAGCACTTCCGGTACTGTCACGCTACCATCAGCGTTCTGATAATTTTCAAGTACCGCTACCAGCGTACGTCCTACCGCTAATCCTGAACCGTTCAATGTATGCACCAGTTCATTCTTGCCAGCTTCGTTTTTGAAGCGCGCCTGCATCCGTCGTGCCTGGAAAGCTTCGCAATTCGATACACTGGAAATTTCACGATAGGTATTCTGGGCTGGCAGCCAGACTTCCAGATCATACGTTTTTGTCGCACCGAACCCCATGTCGCCGGTACATAGCGTGATGACACGGTAAGGCAGTCCCAGCTTTTTCAGAATGGCTTCTGCATGGCCAACCATTTCTTCCAGTGCATCGTAAGATTTTTCCGGATGCACAATTTGTACCATCTCGACCTTGTCAAACTGATGCTGTCTGATCATGCCACGAGTATCCCGTCCATAAGAGCCAGCCTCGGAACGGAAGCAAGGGGTATGGGCGGTCAATTTCATGGGTAAATCTTCCGGTTTCAGAATCTCGCCACGAATGGTATTCGTCAGTGTGACTTCCGATGTCGGGATCAAGTACAGTGCTTCGGCGTCATGTCTTGGCAGTTTGAAGAGATCCTCTTCAAACTTGGGTAGTTGTCCGGTACCAGTCAGGGTGGCGGCATTTACCAGGTAGGGGGTATAGCATTCTGTATAGCCATGTTCATCTGTTTGGGTGTTGAGCATGAACTGGGCAAGCGCTCGGTGCAGGCGGGCAATCTGGCCACGCATCAATGTGAAACGCGTACCAGCCAGCTTGGTGCCTGTTTCAAAATCCAGTCCCAGTGGCAAACCGATGTCCACATGGTCCTTGACTTCAAATTCAAAGGTCTTTGGCGTACCAATACGACGCACTTCAACATTACCGCTTTCATCCTTGCCAACCGGTACGGATTCGTGCGGCAGGTTTGGAATGGTCTGCAGCAGTGCCTGCATCTCATCCTGAATGACGCTCAGGCGAGTTTCAGCTGCCTTGAGTTCATCTCCCAATGAGGCAACCTGAGCCATAATGGCGGAGACATCTTCCCCTTTGCCTTTGGCAATACCAATCTGTTTGGAAGAGGTATTACGCTGGGCTTGCAATTCCTGTGTGCGTGTCTGAACGGTTTTACGCTCGTCTTCCAGTTGACGGAAAGTTTCTGTATCAAATACGAACCCTCTGGTGGCCAGTCGAGCCACAACTGCATCCAGTTCGTTTCTTAGTAGTTGAATATCTAGCATGGGAGTGATGTCTAAATTGAGTTGAAATGCATTGATCAAGCAAAAGTTCGGCCTGACACACTATTTGTGTCTATTGTCCATTTTTTGGCGAGCTTCGTCATCCAGAGAACGCAAAAAACGCAGTTTTTCGCCAATTTTTCCTTCCAGACCGCGTTCGGTGGGCTGATACCACCCCGGATTCATCATGCCATCCGGCAAGTAGGTTTCGCCCGCTGCATAGGCATAGGGTTCGTCATGCGCGTAGCGGTACTCATGACCATAGCCTAATTCTTTCATGAGCTTGGTGGGGGCATTACGCAAGTGTACGGGGACTTCCCGGGATTTATCCTGTTTGATGAATGCCATCGCCTGATTAAAAGCCATATAGCCGGCATTGCTTTTGGCTGCACAGGCAAGGTAAATCACCGCTTGCGCCAGTGCCAGCTCACCCTCTGGTGATCCCAGTCTTTCAAAGGTGGCCGCCGCATCGTTGGCTACCTGCATGGCACGAGGGTCAGCAAGGCCAATGTCTTCCCAAGCCATCCTGACGATGCGTCGAGAAAGATATTTGGGGTCTGCCCCCCCATCCAGCATTCGGCAAAACCAATATAGCGCGCCATCGGGATTGGAGCCGCGTACGGACTTATGCAAGGCAGAAATCTGGTCATAAAAATTATCGCCACCTTTGTCAAAGCGGCGCGCATTCAGGCTCATGGCATTTGTGACAAACTCTGCATCAATGAGCTCACGCTTTGCTGATCGGGCAGCTGTTTGGGCTTGTTCAATCAGGTTTAGAAACCGTCTTGCATCGCCATCGGCATAGCCAATCAGGGTGTCTTCTGCTTCCTGGGAGAACGTGATGCCTTGCAGCACTTTACGCTGTGCCCGTTTGAGCAGTTGGCGAATTTCTGCTTCAGTCAGTGACTTCAGCACATAAACCTGTGCTCTCGACAACAGGGCCGAATTCACCTCAAAGCTTGGATTTTCAGTCGTGGCGCCAATGAATGTGACCAAGCCAGATTCTACAAACGGGAGTAGGGCGTCTTGTTGGGATTTATTAAACCGGTGAATCTCGTCAACAAAGAGAATGGTTTGCTTGCCGCTTCTGTCCAGGAATTGCTGCGCACGATCCATTGCTTCACGAATGTCTTTTACGCCCGATAGCACAGCGGAAAGTGCAATAAATTCACAGTCGAATGCCTTTGCCGTCAAACGCGCCAGCGTGGTTTTTCCAACCCCGGGTGGACCCCACAAAATCATGGAGTGAGGTTTGCCAGATTCAAAGGCTAATCGTAATGGCTTACCCTCGCCTAGCAGGTGGCTTTGCCCAATCACATCAGATAACGTCTGTGGCCTGAGTGCTTCGGCAAGTGGCGGGGTTGGTTGTTGCGAGAATAAATCACTCACGACCGCGTTATTCCTTGTCTTTGATAATGTCTATGCCATCAGGCGGTACAAAATTAAATCGCACGGGGTCCAGTTTGATATTCTTCTGGATATTGCTAAAGTCGATTGTTGTAACCTGCCCGAATTGATCTTGCAAGATCATTCGTTTCAACAGATTACCCTCTAACCCCAGTGTAATCTGTTCGAATGAACCCTCTTTCTGTTTGGGGGTTGCGCTTACCCAATCCAGGCCATCTTTGGTGCCTGCATTTTTTAGTACAAAACCTTTTTCTAGCTCGTTAGATCCGGCGAGTAATGCCGCTGGTGTATCACCGAGCGCCTTTCCGAGATTACGCTCGGTTACCTGTTCCAGGTCTGAATCATAAACCCAGACTTTCTTCGCATCACTGACAATCAGTTGTTGATAGGGTTTTACATATTCCCAGCGGAATTTGCCTGGACGCAATAATTCCAGGCTACCAGTTGAGGATTGTTTTTTTTGCTTACCCTGTACCAGTTGGCTAAAGCTGGCAGATACGGTCTGGGTATTGCCAAGAAAACTTTTTAACTGTGAGAGTCCATCCGCAATCACCGGTTGAGAGATTGCACACATTGTACCGATGAAGGCATAAAGCAGTTTTTTTGAAACCATGTGAAAGGGCATATCTGTCTCAGGTCATAAACGAATAAATAAGACTCGCGCACGCTGTAAAAATTCAATGGCACGGGCAGAACCGCCATATGCAGGCACGTGTTACTTCTGGCCGCCGCCGCAAGAAGTATAGGGTTGGTTTTATACAAACAAGCTACTACAAGCGCTTATGGATATACAAGTAAAAAGCCCCGCATTTGCGGGGCTTTTGCGAAACCAATCAAGTTAATTCAAACTTATTTGACTTCACGTTGTACAGCGATTTCAACCTGAACACGACGGTCTGGTTGCAGGCAAGCAGACAATGCTGCGCCTTTTTTGCCTTTGCAATCTTCTGGCTTGGTCACTGGCTCAGATTCGCCTTTGCCTTCAGCCTGAATGCGATCAGCAGCAACACCTTTAGATACCAAGTAGTCTTTCACTGCATTTGCACGGTTTTCAGACAGGGTCTGGTTGTGCTTGTCGCTACCGCGGAAGTCAGCATGGCCAGTCAACAGAATCAGTTCAACTTGTGGGAACTGTTGCATTTTGCTAACCAGTTCATCCAGAGAAGCTTTGCCTTCTGATTTTACAACGTATTTGTCTGTGTCGAACAGGGCTTCAGCAGACAGCATGATTTTTTCGAATGCTGGTTTGGCCGGGCCACTTGGCTCTGCTGGTTTTTCAGCAACAGGTGCTGGTTCGTCTTTCTTAGGCGCTGGACCACCGCAACCCCAGATTTCTTTGGCTGGAGTCCATTCGCCGGTTCTCCAGCACTCGTCGTAGGCATTGCGTACTACTTTGCCACGCTGGTCGATCAGGTAAGCGTCGCCTGAGTATGGGTCGCTATCATGTGCCATGCTGCTAACAGAGGCGCCAAATGAAATCGCGGCAGAAATAATCGCAATACTGAGTTTTGTCTTATTCATGGAAAGAACTCCCGTTTTTGTTAAAAACATGGTGAATAGTACCCGGCTGCGTTGTTTATTTGCAATCGTTGCACGCAGTAAAGTCTTGCACCTTGAAACCTTATAATTTTAATTATGCTTGCAGCAACTTGCGACACTTACACGCTTGACTATTCACTGGAAAAAACAATAGCCATAGAAGCGATCAGCATACTTAAAGAATCTATGATCTTGATTGTAGCCTAAAAGTTCATGATAAATGCGAATTTATTGATCGGATATCAGTGTTTGTGTGCGTTTTAAGACAATTCTTTACAATCCCGTTGGCATTTTGTTTTCAGCTCGGGGGCAAATGACGGCGAAGCTAGAGCCAAGAGGGGTTGGCGTGGTACACTTCCATGGTTATTCCTCTAAGAAATAGCCAATACCACATCTATGGAACAATTCGCTAAAGAAACAATACCCGTCAGTCTTGAAGAGGAAATGCGCAAGTCCTATCTGGATTACGCCATGAGCGTAATCGTTGGACGTGCGCTGCCTGATGTTCGTGATGGTTTGAAGCCGGTACACCGCCGTGTCCTGTTTGCGATGCACGAGTTGTCGAATGACTGGAACCGTGCCTACAAGAAGTCTGCCCGTATCGTGGGTGATGTGATCGGTAAATATCACCCGCATGGTGATACCGCTGTGTATGACACAATCGTTCGTATGGCTCAGGACTTCTCTCTGCGTTACATGCTGGTGGACGGGCAGGGTAACTTTGGTTCTGTGGATGGGGACAATGCAGCCGCGATGCGATATACGGAAATCCGTATGTCGCGTATTGCCCATGAGCTGCTGCAGGATATCGAAAAAGAAACCGTCAATTACGGTCCTAACTATGATGGCTCGCTAGACGAACCACTCATTCTGCCTACCCGGATTCCCAATCTGCTGATCAACGGCTCGTCCGGTATTGCTGTGGGTATGGCTACCAATATTCCGCCGCATAACCTGAACGAAGTTGTCGACGCATGTCTGGCTTTGCTGGCAGACCCGGAGCTGACGATTGATCAGCTGATCGATATTGTCCCGGCACCGGACTTCCCGACCGCCGGGATCATCTATGGCATTACCGGTGTCCGTGAAGGCTACCGTACCGGCCGAGGTCGGGTCGTGATGCGCGCGCGCTGCCATGTGGAAGACCTTGAAAAAGGCAACAAGCAGGCCATTATTGTTGATGAGTTGCCGTACCAGGTTAACAAGCGTACGTTGCTGGAAAAAATTGCCGAGTTGGTGAATGAGAAACGCCTGGAAGGCATTTCCCACATCCAGGATGAGTCCGATAAGGACGGCATGCGGGTAGTGATTGAGCTAAAACGTGGCGAAAACGCAGATGTTGTGCTGAACAATCTCTACAAGATGACCCAGCTGCAGGACACTTTCGGGATGAACATGGTTGCACTGGTCGATGGCCAGCCACGCCTGTTGAACCTGAAGCAGATGCTGGAATGCTTCTTGCGGCATCGTCGCGAAGTTGTCACTCGTCGTACCATTTTCGAATTGCGCAAAGCGCGTGAGCGTGGCCATGTGCTGGAAGGCCTGGCAGTCGCGTTGTCGAATGTGGATGAAGTGATTGCGCTGATCAAAGCGGCAGCAACGCCTGCCATCGCCAAACAAGGGTTGATGGACCGCGTCTGGAAATCAGCACTTGTCGAAGAAATGCTGGCGCGCTCTGTTGGTGATGGCACCCGTCCGGATGGCGTATCCGCCGAGTTCGGTTTCTCTCCAAACGGTTATCGTCTGACCGATGTTCAGGCTCAGGCGATTCTGGATCTGCGCCTGCAACGTTTGACCGGTCTTGAGCAAGACAAGATTCTCAGTGAATACCGGGAAATTCTGGAAAAAATTGCAGACTTGCTGGATATCCTGGCTCGCCCTGAGCGCGTCACGGCCATCATCACGGAAGAGTTGGCCGCCGTCAAAGCCCAGTATGGCGATGCTCGTCGTTCGGAAATTGTCATCAATGCCCAAGACCTGAGCATGGAAGACCTGATTGCACCGCAAGACATGGTGGTGACGCTGTCACATGGTGGTTACATCAAGGCGCAACCGCTGGAAGATTATCGCGCACAAAAACGTGGCGGACGTGGCAAGCAGGCGACCGCCATGAAGGATGATGACTTTATTGATCGTCTGTTTGTGGCCAATACCCATGACTACATCTTGTGCTTCTCTGATGCTGGCCGTGTTTATTGGCTGAAAGTATATGAACTGCCTCAAGGTACCCGCAATTCTCGCGGCAAACCGATGGTGGGCCTGATGCCATTGGCAGAAGGTGAAAAAATCTCTGCCGTACTGCCGGTCAAAGAATTCTCTGAGGATCAATACATCTTCATGGCAACCGCTTTGGGTACCGTGAAGAAAACCCCGTTGTCTGATTTCAGTAACCCGCGTAAAGCCGGGATTATTGCCGTGACCCTGGACGAGGGGGATCATCTGATCGGTGTTGCCATTACCGATGGCAAACATGACGTGATGTTGTTCTCCGACTCGGGCAAGGCAGTTCGCTTTGATGAGAACGATGTACGAGCCATGGGGCGTGGTGCTCGCGGTGTGCGTGGTATGAGCCTTGAAGCAGATCAAAAGGTCATGGCGTTGCTGGTTGCCGAAGGCGAGTCATTGTCTGTGCTGACTGCTACTGAAAACGGCTATGGCAAGCGTACTTCCATTACTGAATATACGCGCCACGGCCGCGGCACCAAGGGCATGATTGCGATTCAGACCAGTGAACGTAACGGCAAGGTCGTTGCCGCTGCACTGGTGCAGGAAACGGATGAAATCATGCTGATCACGACCGGTGGTGTGCTGATCCGGACGCGTGTGGCTGAAATTCGTGAGATGGGTCGTGCAACGCAAGGTGTGACCTTGATCAATCTGGATGAAGGTGAAGTCTTGACTGGTCTGGCAAAAGTCATCGAAACCGATGGCGAGGATTTGCCAGGTGACGAGGACGCATCCGCAGAAGTGGTAGCCGACTAATCGGGTAAGTGCCCCTGATCATTCGGGGGTACGTTATATGTATTTATCTACTGGTATAGAAGCATGACGATATTTAACTTCTCTGCAGGTCCGGCCGTTCTCCCTAAGCCGGTATTGGAACAAGCTCAGGCAGAATTGCTGGATTGGCATGGCTCCGGAATGAGCGTGATGGAAATGAGTCACCGCGGTCCGGAGTTTCAATCCATCATTGATGAGGCATTGGCGGATCTGCGTGAGTTGATGAATATTCCTGCCAATTATCAGATTCTGTTTTTGCAGGGTGGCGCACAAGGCCAGTTTTCAGCGGTGCCATTAAACCTGATTGGCAAAACCGGCAAAGCCGATTATGTCAATACTGGGCATTGGTCTACATTGGCCATGAAAGAGGCTGCTCGCTACGGCACCGTGAATGAGGTTTGCTCTAGTGCCGACAGCCGGTTTGACCACATTCCTGCCTTTGCAGAATGGAAGCTCACTCCTGATGCATCCTATGTGCATTACACCCCGAACGAGACGGTTGGCGGGCTTGAGTTTCAGTGGGTGCCAGAGGTGGGTAATGTCCCTCTGGTAGCTGACATGTCTTCCAATATCCTGTCGCGCGAAATTGACGTGTCAAAATTCGGCCTGATTTATGCGGGGGCCCAAAAGAATATCGGCCCAAGCGGTTTGACCCTGGTCATCGTGCGTGACGATCTGATTGGTCACGCTTTGCCTGTCACCCCAGTGACCTATGACTACAAGAAGTATGCTGACGCGGGCTCCATGTACAACACGCCATCCACCTACGGTATTTACCTGGCAGGGCTGGTGTTCAAATGGCTGAAGCAGAATGGCGGGATTGCTGCCATGGAACAGCAGAATATTGCCAAGTCCAATTTGCTTTACCACTATCTGGATGATTGTGGTGGCTTCTACTATAGCCCGATTGCCAGTGCAGATCGTTCACGGATGAATGTGGTGTTTCGTCTGAAAGACGAGGCTTTGGATGCGGCTTTTCTGAAAGAGTCCAAAGCAGCTGGCCTGCTGCAGCTGAAAGGTCATAAAATTGCTGGGGGTATGCGTGCATCAATTTACAATGCCATGCCTGTTGAAGGCGTGCAGGCCTTGCTGTCTTTTATGAAAGACTTTGCTAAGCGTAACGGTTAACCAGAGACGGGCTGGAGAGTTTCATGTCTGATGATTTGCTAAAACAACACCGGGATGCCATTGATGCACTGGATATGAAAGTGCTGCAATGTCTGAACGAGCGTGCAGAACATGCGCGCAAGATCGGAGAAATCAAGGGCGGTGGCATTATCTACCGTCCCGAGCGTGAGGCACAGGTTTTGCGCCGGATCAAGGAGGTCAACCCGGGACCATTGTCTGGCGAAACCGTTGCCCGTTTGTTCCGTGAAATCATGTCTGCTTGCCTGTCACTGGAAAAACCTTTGACGATTGCCCATCTGGGGCCAAGCGGGACATTTAGCGAATCGGCCAGTGTGAAACATTTTGGCCATGCTGCCAAACTGCAGCCTTGCGTTTCCATTGATGAGGTTTTCCGTACGGCAGAGTCTGGTGAAGTGGACTATGCCGTCGTACCGGTTGAGAATTCGACGGAAGGCGCAGTTGGGCGGACGCTGGATTTGCTTACCCAGACACCATTGCAGATTTGTGGTGAGGTAGTGCTGCGTATTCACCAGCATTTGCTTCGTCAAACGCCATCTCTGGAAGGTATCGAGAAGGTATATTCGCATGCCCAGTCTTTGGGGCAGTGCCATGAGTGGCTGAATACGCATTTACCGGATGTAGAGCGTGTATCGGTCGCCAGCAATGCGGAGGCTGCTCGCCTGGCTGCCGCGGATGCCCGTTTTGCCGCCATTGCAGGGGATGCCGCCGCCGAGAAGTTCAGCTTGACGCCATTGGCCAGCAATATCGAAGACGAACCCAACAACACGACACGTTTTCTGGTCCTTGGCCCGCATGACGCAGCAGCCAGTGGTCGTGACAAGACCTCACTGGTGATGTCTGCCAAGAATCAGCCTGGTGCGGTACATCAGTTACTGGCACCTTTGGCAGAGCGTGGCGTGTCTATGACCAAGTTCGAGTCACGCCCATCCAAGATGGGGCTGTGGGAGTATGTGTTCTTCGTGGATGTTGAAGGGCACCGTACGGATGAAAAAGTCATTGATGCGATTGAGGCGCTAAGGGAAAAGGCCGCATTTGTAAAAGTGCTGGGTGCGTATCCCGTTGCAGTGATCTGATCTAAGGCAGTATGCAAAAAGCCCATGTCACTATGTGACATGGGCTTTTTGCATTTGTGACTACGTTTTTAGTTACCTAGGTGCTCATACAGCGCGGTACTTAAATAACGCTCCCCAAAGGATGGAATGATGGCAACGATCAGTTTGCCTGCATTTTCTGGGCGTTTTGCAAGTTCCAGCGCTGCCCATGTTGCTGCACCACTGGAAATGCCAACGAGCAAGCCCTCTTGCGTTGCCATATTGCGGGCTGTCGCAAAGGCATCTTCGTTCTTGACCTTGATAACGGCATCGTAGATTTCAGTATTCAGGTTCTCTGGGATGAAACCGGCACCGATGCCCTGAATCGGGTGCGGTCCTTTGGTGCCACCAGACAGTACAGGAGAAGCCTCTGGCTCAACGGCGTAAACCTGTAGCCCGGGTTTACGGGCTTTCAGTACTTCACCAATACCGGTCACGGTGCCGCCTGTGCCCACGCCTGCCACGACAATATCTACTTGTCCATCGGTATCGCGCCAGATTTCTTCTGCCGTGGTTTTACGGTGAATGTCAGGGTTGGCCGGGTTGGCAAACTGCTGCAGCATCAGATAACGGCTGTCGTTGGCAGCCAGGTCTTCCGCCTTCTTGATTGCACCACCCATGCCTTCTGCAGCGGGTGTCAAGATCAGTTCTGCACCATAGGCGCGCAGTAACATGCGGCGTTCCTTGCTCATGCTTTCAGGCATGGTCAGTACGCATTTGTAACCGCGTGCAGCGCAGACCATGGCAATGGCAATGCCCGTGTTGCCGGATGTTGGTTCGACAATGATGGTGTCCGGCTTGATTTTTCCTGCCGCTTCGGCGGCATCTATCATGGAGGCACCAATACGGTCTTTCACACTGTGGGCGGGATTAAAAAATTCCAGCTTGGCAACAACGGTGGCGCCGTTGCCGCTATTGAGGCGATTGATACGGACCAGCGGTGTATTGCCAATAAGATCCGTCACGGAAGAAGCAATTTTCATGGTATAGCCTATCGGTTTAATGCCCGGCAAGCCGGGAGATATAAACAATGAACGGGATGTTCGCTAATCGCAATCAGATTAGATCAATAAAGCAAAAGTTTAAAGACCTTGTGGTTATATGTTTATAGCATCAGGTGATGCAATATAGCATGCTTGATGGTGTATTTGTTCGACGAAGAGAATGAGCTTTTTAAAGCCATGAATAGGAGTTATGTTAGAATCAGCTATCGTACAAATCCTGATTTAAGGCTGATTCGCATGTCTGGCAATACGTTTGGTCTCTTGTTTACAGTAACGTCTTTTGGTGAAAGTCATGGCCCTGGTATCGGCTGTGTGGTGGATGGTTGTCCTCCAGGATTAGAGATTACGGAAGCGGACATTCAATTGGAGCTGGACCGTCGCAAACCTGGTACTTCCCGGCACGTGACGCAACGCAAAGAGCCGGATGCCGTCGAAATTCTCTCTGGCGTTTTTGAAGGCAAAACGACCGGGGCTCCGATTGCACTGTTAATCCGGAATACCGACCAGCGCAGTCAAGACTACTCCAAAATCATGGATACGTTTCGTCCGGGACATGCGGATTATTCCTGGTGGCACAAATACGGTATTCGTGACTATCGGGGTGGCGGGCGTTCCAGTGCCAGAGAAACCGCGGTACGTGTAGCCGCTGGAGCGATTGCCAAAAAATGGCTGAAAGAGCATTTCGGAATTCAGATTCGTGGTTATATGAGTCAGCTTGGCGAGGTCGATATCCCGTTCGTGTCATGGGACTTTGTACAACAGAATCCGTTTTTTGCTCCTAATGAAGCCATCGTGCCGCAACTTGAGTCCTACATGGACGAGATTCGCGCCGCACGGGATTCGATTGGTGCAAGAATTGAAGTGGTCGCAGAAGGTGTGCCTGTCGGTTGGGGGGAGCCAGTATTTGACCGCCTGGATGCTGATATTGCCTATGCCATGATGGGCATTAATGCCGTTAAGGGCGTTGAAATTGGGGCAGGTTTTAAATCCATTGCTCAACGTGGTTCTGAACACTGCGATGAACTGACGCCAGAAGGCTTTGCCTCCAATCATGCGGGTGGTGTACTGGGTGGTGTCTCAACAGGGCAGGATGTTACGGTCAGTATTGCTATCAAACCGACATCCAGCATCCCGCAAGACCGTCATTCCATCAATAAACAAGGTGAATCTGTATTGATGCAGACAACCGGGCGTCATGATCCGTGCGTGGGTATTCGTGCGACACCGATCGCGGAAGCCATGCTGGCACTGGTCCTGATTGATCACGCATTGCGCCACCGTGGCCAGAATGCGGATGTTCGCGTTTCAACGCCGCGTATCGCAGCACGTCGTAGCCGCTAATTGACTGTTAAATTATCATGAGCCGCTTTCCTTTTTCTCGCCTGCTGGATATGGCAAAGGACGATGAAGAAAAAGCGGCTCGCGCCATGCAGGAGGCGCGGCAAAGGCTGACGCAAAGTGAGCAACAATTGGCCATGCTGCAACAATACAGACAAGACTATCAAGACCGGCTGCACAATACCCAGCAGCAGGGCATGAGCGTCAATCAATGGCGGGATTATCAATTGTTCATGTCCAAGCTGGATGTGGCAATTGAACAGCAGCAAAACGATATTGCCCGTTGCCAGCAACTGGTCACGGCATCACAACAAGCCTGGATGCAAAAGCGTCAAAAGGTCCAGGCTTTTGACACCTTGCAAGTCCGTCATCAGCAAGCAGAACTCAAGAAAGAGTCCAAGCAGGAGCAAAAGCTGATAGACGAGTTTGCAGGACGTGTTTCTCATCACAAAATCCCGAAAGAATAGTTCCGACCGGCTTCTGGCACGAAATCTGCTTATTACATTGCAGAATTGCCACGGGAGTCCTCCATGTTTGTCATTACTGCTACGCACGTTAACCTTAAAGCGCCTGCTCCAGCGGCAAATGCTGCTAGCGCAGCGTCAAGCCAGACTGCTTCAGGTTTCTCTCAGTTGCTAAAAGGTGCGCTGCCTAAAGGGGCAGATGACCAATCATTATCCCAGTTTCTGAATGCTGCCGGTCTTTTAGGTGGGGCAAAGGCAGACGCGATGATCAAGTTAAAGGTCACGACGGATTCTGCGGCCACGAAAGACGATCAGGCGCTTAATGCCGATGCCAGCTTTCAGCAATTGGCTGCGGCTCTGCTGGCATCCATGCATCTAACGCCACAAGCGACAGTACCGGCTGACGAGACGACATCAGGTACTGACACACCACCGGCACTGGATGTGACCACCGCAGTGCCGGCAAATGATGCCGCTGTATTGGCTTCGGCGGCAGATGTTGCCGATCAGGACGGCACCGGCGCTGCCGGTGATGATCCTGCTGCGAATGATGAAAGTTTCCGTACCCAGCTCATGTTCCATATGCATGAGAAGATGATTGATACGCCCAACCAGCCAGAAGCTCAGAAGATCATGGTCAATGCCAAGGTCTCTTATCATGATTCTGTCGATGTACCGGTTCATGAAAAGGGCTGGGCAGATGCCATGTCTCAACGGGTGGTGCTCATGGCCGGCAAGGATATCCAGAATGCAGAGCTTCAGCTCAATCCGCCTAATCTCGGACCTGTTTCTGTCAAATTGAACATTCAAAACCAGGAAGCATCCATCAGTTTTACATCGCCACATATTGCAGTCCGTGAGGCTATCCAGTCTGCCGCACCAAGACTCATTGAAATGTTTGCTGGTAGTGGCCTTTCATTAACCAATGTGAATGTAGGGTCGGACCGCCAGCAGGCATCGCAGCAACAGGAAAAGTCCAACGGTCGCAAAGTGGGTATTGTGGCTGGCATGGGAGCTAATGGACGGGTTACAGAAGGCATTGGTGCCAGTGACGTGTCTAATGTTGTGGTGGCTCGACATGGCAAGTCATTGGATGGTCTGGCTGTAGATACTTTTGTGTAACAGATTGCACAATCCACTCGGGATGCGCATTTTTTTCAATCTGAAGCTGGCGATTGACGTTTTTTCCCCTGTTTTTGCTGCGCTGCGTATGTAATAATCGAAAGCTCCCGATGTTAAATTCAGCAGAAGAAGCATACGATTATGACCGCGCAGACGTTGTACGACAAACTCTGGCAAAGCCACGTTGTTCATCAGGAATCTGATGGTACCGCTTTGCTTTACATCGATCGCCACCTTATTCATGAGGTCACAAGCCCGCAGGCATTTGAAGGCCTGAAACTGGCTGGTCGCAAACCTTGGCGAATCAGTTCCATTGTGGCTACCGCTGACCACAATACGCCGACAACAGATTGGGACAAGGGCATTCTTGACCCTGTATCCAAACAGCAAGTAGACACGCTGGATGCCAACATCCGTGAAGTCGGCTCACTTGCCTATTTTCCATTCAAAGATAAAGGCCAGGGCATTGTCCATGTCGTTGGTCCGGAGCAGGGTGCAACATTGCCAGGCATGACCGTGGTATGCGGTGACAGTCATACATCAACGCATGGTGCCTTTGCCTGTCTCGCGCATGGTATCGGTACGTCAGAAGTCGAGCATGTCCTTGCAACACAAACCCTGGTTGCCAAAAAATCCAAAGCGATGCTGGTCAAGGTCGAGGGTGAGCTGCCTGTTGGCGTGACCGCAAAAGATATTGCTTTGGCCGTGATCGGCAAGATTGGTACTGCTGGCGGTACCGGTTATGCCATCGAATTCGGTGGTTCAGCCATCCGGTCACTCTCCATGGAAGGGCGCATGACGCTTTGCAACATGGCGATTGAAGCTGGCGCACGTGCCGGTATGGTGGCGGTGGATGAAAAAACCATCGACTATGTCAAAGGCCGCCCGTTTGCACCAAAGGCCGACCAGTTTGAAGCCGCTGCCGCCTACTGGCGCACACTGGTGTCTGACGAAGGCGCCGTGTTTGATGAGGTTGTTGAGCTGGATGCCGCCGCGATTGTTCCGCAAGTTACCTGGGGTACCTCGCCAGAAATGGTCGTCGGTATTGATGCTGCCGTACCAAACCCTGCTGCAGAGTCAAACAGCGTCAAGCGTGGTTCCATCGAACGTGCCTTGAGCTATATGGGCTTGGCCGCTGATACGCCCATATCCGATATTCCACTGGATATCGTGTTTATCGGCTCCTGTACCAATTCCCGAATTGAAGACTTGCGCGAAGCGGCTGCCATTGCCAAAGGTTACAAGAAGGCCAATAGCGTTAAAGCCGTGCTGGTGGTGCCTGGCTCTGGCCTCGTCAAGGCGCAGGCTGAGTCAGAAGGGCTGCATAAAGTCTTTATTGAAGCCGGGTTTGAATGGCGCGAGCCAGGATGTTCAATGTGTCTGGCCATGAATGCTGACCGCCTCAATCCGGGTGAGCGCTGTGCGTCAACCAGTAACCGTAACTTTGAAGGTCGTCAGGGGCAGGGTGGCCGTACGCATCTGGTGAGTCCGGCAATGGCGGCTGCCGCAGCGATCAAGGGCCATTTTGTTGATGTCCGTGACTGGCAATTCAATGCCTGACAGACAAGCGAGCTAAAGGAGATCTCTGATGAGCACAGTATTGAAATGCCTGATGGTATTGGCTTTGGGTTTCACCCTTTCTGCTTGTAATACCGTCAAAGGTGTTGGTAAGGATATTCAGAAGGGTGGCGAGGCCATCCAGAAAGCAGCAAGTTAATGCAAGCGTTTACGACACTGAATGGTTTGGTTTGCCCGCTGGATCGTGCAAACGTAGATACAGACGCCATTATTCCTAAGCAGTTTCTGAAATCAATCAAGCGTTCCGGTTTTGGCCCGAACCTGTTTGATGAGTGGCGTTATCTGGATCATGGCGAGCCCGGAATGGACAACTCAGTTCGTCCGTTGAATCCTGAGTTTGTTCTGAATTTCCCTCGTTACAAAGGTGCACAGGTTCTGTTGGCACGGGAGAACTTTGGCTGCGGCTCCAGCAGGGAGCATGCACCTTGGGCGCTGGAGGATTACGGTTTCAGGGCGGTGATTGCACCAAGCTTTGCAGACATTTTCTTCAACAACTGTTACAAAAATGGCGTGTTGCCAATCGTGTTGCCAGCCGAAGTAGTGGACAAACTGTTTGCAGCAACTGCGGGTAACGAGGGCTATAAGCTGATGATTGATCTGGCGGCTCAGACGGTTTCAACACCAGATGGTCAATCGTACGCTTTTGACATTACAGAGCATCGCAAGCATTGCATGCTTAATGGGCTGGATGAAATCGGCCTGACACTGGCACATGCAGACAAGATCAAGGCATTTGAAGATCAGCGCCGCCAACAGCAGCCTTGGTTGTTTGCCTGAACGATTCAAGTTTATTAATTACGCATTTTGATGGGTCATAAAGAATGAAGATTTGTGTATTGCCAGGTGATGGCATCGGTCCGGAAATCATTGCACAGGCCATGCGGGTGCTGGAAGTATTGCGCGCAGATGGTTTAAAGATGGAGTTTGAATACGCTCTGCTGGGCGGTGGTGCAGTGGATGAAACCGGGACGCCTTATCCGGAAGCAACACAAAAGCTGGCGCAAGCTGCTGATGCAATTTTGCTTGGCGCAGTAGGTGGCCCAAAATGGGACTCACTGCCGCGCGAGCAACGTCCGGAGCGCGGCCTGTTGGGTATTCGCAAGCAACTGGGTGTCTTTGCAAACTTGCGACCGGCCATTCTTTACCCTGAACTGGCCAATGCATCCACCCTGAAACCAGAAGTGGTTTCAGGTCTGGATATCATTATCATCCGCGAGCTGGTGGGTGACATTTACTTCGGTGAGCCTCGTGGTATCGAGATGCGTGGTGGTGAACGTGTTGGTTACAACACCATGGTTTACAGTGAGTCAGAAATTCGCCGTATTGCCAAAGTGGCTTTCGAAACAGCGCGTCGTCGCAATCGCAAAGTATGTTCAGTCGACAAGATGAACGT
The DNA here is from genome assembly GCF_000376945.1 of Leeia oryzae DSM 17879. GTDB lineage: Bacteria > Pseudomonadota > Gammaproteobacteria > Burkholderiales > Leeiaceae > Leeia > Leeia oryzae. Next base: position 54,615 of record NZ_AQXU01000012.1, on the reverse strand, counting down.
ACTGGAGTCTACCCAGCTATGGCGTGACGTGGTCACTGAGGTTCATAAAGACTATCAGGACATCGAATTGAGCCATATGCTGGTGGATAACGCCGCCATGCAATTGGTACGTAATCCGAAGCAGTTTGATGTGATGGTGACGGGCAACATGTTTGGTGACATTTTGTCGGATGAGGCTTCCATGCTGACCGGATCTATCGGTATGCTGCCGTCTGCTTCTCTGGACGAAAACAACAAGGGTTTGTATGAGCCTTGCCATGGCTCTGCACCGGATATTGCCGGTAAAGACATGGCCAACCCGCTGGCGACCATCCTGTCTGCGGCCATGATGCTTCGTTACAGCTTTGGTCTGGAAGAGCATGCGCTCCGGATTGAAAACGCAGTCAAGAAAGTATTGGCACAAGGGTATCGTACCGGAGATATTTTCGAGCCGGGCACCAATAAGGTATCTACAACCCAAATGGGGGATGCAGTTTTGGCTGCACTCTAAGAAGTTTTAGGTTATTATCAGGAAAATCATAGATTTATCCTCTTGATCCCATCAAATACGGAAAGCACGATTAACGCGATGAACCGACTACCTGTCACATTGGCCAAACTGCTACGCAAGCATGCCCACAAGGCAGGCATTGTTGCGTCTGTAGTCGCCGTGACAGTGCTTTCCACCACCATTATTACCAAGAAAACCAAGACCACCGTCTTGGTTTAAAGTCATGCACCTTCCGTCTTGGCCCCGCAAGCGGTAGGGGCCAGAAAAGCGGGGCGACACTGACAATGTAGGGGAAAGCAATGCGAGTTGGTTTTGTAGGTTGGCGTGGTATGGTTGGTTCTGTTCTGATGCAGCGCATGCGCGAAGAACAGGATTTTGCCTTGATTGATCCGGTTTTCTTCACGACCAGTAATGTTGGCGGGCAGGCTCCAGATGTGGGCAAGACTGTACCAGTCTTGCAGGATGCACGTTCGATCGATGCCTTGAAAGGTATGGACGCCATCATTTCCTGCCAGGGTGGTGACTATACCACCGAGATTTTTCCACAGTTGCGTGCTGCAGGCTGGACAGGCTACTGGATTGATGCGGCATCTACGTTGCGGATGGATGAAGATAGCCTGATTATTCTTGACCCGGTCAACCTGAACGTAATCAAGGATGGCCTGACAAAAGGCATCAAAAACTTTATCGGTGGCAACTGTACAAATTCCATCATGTTGATGGGCGTTGGGGCTTTGTTCCGTGAAGGTCTGGTTGACTGGGTCAGTTCCATGACTTATCAAGCAGCCTCAGGTGGCGGTGCAAACCACATGCGTGAACTGCTGAAAGGGATGGGCGTTATCCATTCTGCAGTTGCTGAAGAACTGGCAACCCCATCATCTGCCATTCTGGAAATTGATCGCAAAGTTGCTAAAACCATTCGTGAAGATGTACCTCGCGAATTTTTCCCTGCCCCACTGGCCGGCGGCCTGATTCCATGGATCGACAAACAGCTTGATAATGGTCAGTCCAAGGAAGAATGGAAAGGTCAGGCGGAAGTTAACAAGATTCTGGGTAATGAGCAAATTGTCCCAGTGGACGGTTTGTGTGTGCGTATTGGTGCAATGCGCTGCCATAGCTTGGCACTGACGATCAAGCTGAAGAAGGATTTGCCACTGAGCGAGATTGAATCCATTATCAAATCCGGTAATCAATGGGTGAAGTGGGTTCCAAATGATCGCAGTATTACAGAGCAAGAACTGACCCCAGCTTCCATTACAGGTGGATTGCAAGTAGGGGTTGGCCGTGTTCGTAAATTGAACATGGGGCCAGAGTATTTGTCTGCATTTGTGATTGGTGATCAGCTGCTGTGGGGCGCAGCAGAACCACTGCGCCGGATGCTGAGAATTCTGCTGGATAAATAAGATGCAAATCTGGCTATGCTGATAGCTAAGTAACATGCAAAGGGCGCAACTTGAGGCGCCCTTTGTGCTTGTAAACGGGCTTTAAGAGACGCATGCCGGTTTTTGCCGGTAAATACGTTTTTTTGATGATTGAATTAAAGGTGGTTGGTTAATGAATAAAAAAGCTTCTCTTGCGGTAGTTGGTGCAACTGGTGTGGTCGGTGAGTCTGTGCTGGATGCGCTGGCAGACTCGACTCTTGAGTTTGATGAGGTATTTGCAGTTGCATCCGCTGAGTCGTTTGGAGAAACTTTGCACTTTCAGGGGCGGGACTTATCAGTCAGAACGCTGGATGATTTTGACTTCTCGCAAGTGGATATTTCGATTTTTGCTGTGCCGGATATTGTTGCAGATCGGTTTATCCCTCGTGCCGTCGCCAAAGGCAACAAGATTGTACGTGTATCACAGCTGTCTAATGGCGACTCCATGATGCCAGGATGTGAGTGGCCGGAAGATGCCCAAGAGGTCAGGTTTGTGACACCCGCGTTTGCAATTCTTAAACCGTTGTTGCAAGTGTTTGAAGAAGAACATGGTATTGCTGCCGTGGATGCAACTTTACTGCAACCTGCAGCTGCCAGGGGGCGAGCTGGGGTGGAAGAACTGGCGCAGCAAACCATTGGCTTGTTTAATAACCAGGACATAGAAATTGCTGCATTTCCTGTGCGTGCTGCGTTTAATGCCATTCCCCAGGTCGGGTTGTTTAATGATGAAGGTGATACGCAGCTTGAGGCTGGCTTGCTGGCAGATATTCAGCAACATTCTGATGGTAGCGAAATGGCGCTTTCAGCTACAGCCGTTCAAGTACCGGTATTTTATGGAACGGCAATCAAGTTAGTGATTGATCTTTGTTATCCTGTTGATGCCAATACCAAGCTGACGGACCTGATTGATGCTCATGCGTCATTGAAACGAATTGATGAAGCCAAAGCCGGCGGTTATATGACGCCAATTGATGTGATTGGCAAATCCAGTATTTATGTCAGCAGGCTGAAACAAGTATCCGCAACGCGTTTTACCTGCTGGCTGACAGCTGATTCGATTGCGCTAACCGCAAAAAGTGTTGTTAATTTGCTAGATTCAATCAAAGATTGAGATTAAATTTATACGTCATTTTTTCTCGGTGCTAAGCTTGAGCGCTGATTTTTAATGAAATAATGATTAAAAATAGCTTTCTGCGTGATATAACTCATGTTAATGATAAACTTGCAGCGCTAACATCATGATGTTATTTTAAAATATAACGTCTAAAAACATTTTTGCTTGGCCAAGGAGAGGCATCGTGCCCGTGAACGCTAAAACAAAAGCCGGATTAATGGCTGCCGCATTCATCGTACTGCCCTATTCAGTAAATGCTGCAGGTTTGGGTAAGTTGACGGTGCTTTCCGGACTTGGTCAACCGCTGAGTGCGGAAATTGAACTGGCCACGGCCCCGAATGAAGATCCGACAAGTTTCATGATCAGGCTGGCTTCGGCAGAAGCTTTCAAAGATGCAAAGATTGAGTTTCCGTCGCACTTGGCGGCCGCTCGATTTGCGATCGAGAAGCGTGCGAATCGCTCTTATATCCGGGTCACAACCAACCAGCCAATCAACGAACCTTTTATTGACATGCTGGTGGAGCTTTCCTGGCCTTCCGGGAAAATGGTAAAAGAATTCACCGCACTTCTTGATCCTGCTGACTATACGGCTAACACTGCAACAAGTCAGGCACAGCAACCTGTTATGGTTGATTTGCCAAAGACTACCAGCAAATCAACAGCCAAACGCAAAACCAAAGTGGTTAGCAAGCCGGCCAAAATCTCCTCAGAAGCACAGCCAAAGCCTGAAGAAAATCCGGCTGACAGTCAGTCATCGCAAACATCCGACTACAAAGTAAAACGTGGTGATACGCTTGCGGCGATTGCTGCCCGGAATAAAGCAACGGACGTGACCCTTGACCAGATGCTGGTTGGACTATACAAGGCCAATCCGACAGCATTTGATCGCCAGAACATGAACTTGCTCAAAGTGGGTAGCATCATCAAGATGCCTGACGCGAATGAAGTGAAATCTCTAAGCGCGGAAGATGCACACAAGGAAATCAAGGTTCAGGCTGAAAACTGGCAAGCGTACAAACAGAAGCTTGCAGGCGCTGTTGCTGCTAATACGCAACCTGCCGCCGCTAGCAGTAACGTTGCATCGGGCAAGGTAACGGCAAAAGTAGAAGACAAATCTGCTCCTGCACAAGCTGCCAGCAAAGACATTGTCAAACTGTCTCAGGCTGAATTGGGCAAAGCGACAAAAGACGGGCAGCAGATCAAATCCCTGCAAGATAAAATTAATGCGTTGCAGGATGAGGCCGTCGCCAAAGACCGGACAGTCAAAGAAACTGCTGCGCGGCTTGCTGAACTTGAAAGCATGAACAAAAAGCTCAAGCAATTGCTGGAGTTGAAAAGTAGTACCGGTGCAAAAGTTGAACAACAGGCTGTGAAAGAGGCTGCTGCTTCCAAGCCTGAAGGTGTTGCATCCAAACCTGTAGAACAGATTGCATCCAAGCCCGCTGAAGTAGTTGCATCGGTGCCTGTGGAAGTGGTGGCTTCTCAGCCGGCCAAGAAAAACAAAAAGCCAAAAGTTGTCTTCATGCCGGAAGAACCAGAGCCTACGCTCATGGATCAAGTGATGCAGAATTTGCCATTGGTAGGTGGTGGTGCAGGGGTAATTGCATTGCTTGGTGGCCTGCTGATATGGCGCAGACGGCGTAATGTTGCTTTTTCTGACAGCATCATCACGGGTAGCGATTTGCGCGCTAATACCAATATTGGCAGCACTGGTGGTGCAATTATCAATACCGGTGTGACTGAAAATTCGTTCCTGACGGACTTTAGTCGGGAAGGCCTTGGCGCGATTGATACAGATGAAGTGGATCCAATCGCCGAGGCAGAGGTGTATCTCGCTTACGGCAGAGATCCACAGGCAGAAGAGATTCTGAAAGATGCATTGGCAAAAGATGCGACAAGGCAGGAAGTGCGCTTGAAATTGATGGAAATTTATTTCAATCGCAAAGACGTTGGCAACTTTGAAACCCATGCCAACGAATTGCATGATCAGACCAAGGCGCAAGGCGTACATTGGGCTAAGGCTGCAGAAATGGGACGCATCCTGGATCCCGGTAATGTGATGTATGGAACCGATGCCGGAGCCGAGGCTGAACAACCTTCTTCTGGTCTTGAGGGAAGTCAGCACCAGGCTGAGGATGTGCTGGGTGTTGCGGAAGAAATTTCGCCTCTAGCATCAGCTGCGCAAGAAGAAGAGAAGCCCGTAGCGGATGATAACTCCCTGGATTTTGGCGGTTTGCCTGTATTTGATCTTCCTGTCGAGACGCAAGTACCTTCTGTAAATGAAGATGTGCCTGAACTTACTCAGGAAGAACCTGCAGTGGCGCCTGAGGTGCCTGCATCTGACAGTAGCGGCATGCTGGATTTTGATATCGGTGATCTCGGGTTTGATACGGTTGAAGAGCATACTGCTGCACCGACGCTTGAGCCAGTACCAGAATTGACGACCGAAGAAGATTCTCTGGCGTTATCAGAAGTTGAGGATGAGCCACTAGAAGATCTCGGCGGGATTGAGTTGAATACGGATGACGCGCCAGGTGAAGCTGCTGAAGAATTGTCTGCTTCACCAGCTGATGCCAATTTGCTCGACTTTGACTTTGACTTGGGTAGTGATTTTGGCGAGCCATCAAAACCAGAAGTACCTTCTTCTGAAGCTGTGGCAGTGCAAGAAGCACCACCGTCATTAGCGGTTGAAGAACCAGCGACCCCTTCCGGTGATGACTTCTCTCTGGACTTGGATAGTTTGAGTCTCGATCTGGGAGATGTGCCTGATATGGAGGAACCAAGTCTTGACGCAACTAATGCAGATGATCCTGCTGCGACCAAGCTTGACCTTGCAAAGGCTTATATCGAGATGGGGGATAATGAGGGTGCCAAAGAGATTCTGGAGGAAGTATTGACTGAGGGCTCTGCTCAGCAGCAAGCGGAAGCTAACAGGCTACTGAATACTTTAAGCTGACGATTCGGTAACAAGACGTTACAATCCAGTCTTTGCTGGATAACAAAAAAACACAGCAATTGTTTACCAATTGCTGTGTTTTTTTGTGTACGAACAGATTGGCTTCAGGTTTGAAAGACGACGGACATTCAATGCGTTGGGCTCTTGGGGTAGAATACAGAGGGAATCGTTTTGCCGGTTGGCAACGACAGCCCGATTGCCAGACAGTTCAGTCGCATCTTGAAAAGGCGATTGAAGCTATTGCTGGCCATCCGGTGGCTGTGCATGCAGCGGGTAGAACAGATCGGGGTGTGCACGCATCCATGCAGGTTGTGCATGTGGATGTTGAGGTGCATCGACCTGAAATGGCTTGGGTCCGCGGGGTTAACAGTTTTATGTCGGACGATGTGGCTGTCATGTGGGCTCGCCCTGTTGATGAACGTTTTCATGCCCGTTTCTCCGCTATCAAACGGCATTATCGTTATTTCATCTACTCTCATCCTGTTCGCCCAACGCTGCTGGCAGGGCAGGTTGGCTGGTTACATCAAAAACTGGATTTGTCTCTCATGCAGGAGGCCGCTGGTTTGCTTTTGGGTGAGCATGATTTCAGCGCATTCCGGTCTAGCGAGTGTCAGGCGAAGTCCCCCGTTAAAAATCTTGAATTATTAAATGTGGCTTTGGCTAGTACGCAGCCTTCGAATGGCGTCTTAGTAGAAGTGCAGGCAACCGCAAATGCATTTCTTCATCATATGGTCAGAAATCTGGTGGGCGCATTGATCCATGTGGGCACGCAGAAAGTACAACCAGGCTGGGTGAAAGAGGTGCTCGACGGCAAAGATCGCCACAAGGCAGCGCCTATGTTTGCAGCCGAAGGCCTGTATCTTGCCGGGGTGCTTTATCCGGATGAGTATGCCCTGCCAACCTGGAATACAACAGGCAGGCTGGCGTGGTAGCGAAGGAAACATATGTCTCTTAAACAGGCTAGGGTTCGGGTAAAAATCTGCGGGTTAACCAGAGCTCAGGATGTTCAGTCAGCGGTCAATGCCGGCGCTGATGCGCTCGGCTTTGTGTTTTATTCGCCAAGCCCGCGTGCGGTATCCGTGGATAAGGCGTGCGACCTTGTAAGGCTTGTCCCTGCGTTTGTAACCCGCGTTGGCCTGTTTGTAGATGCGGATGATGCCGATGTCTACCACACCATGGAAGAGACCGGTCTGGACCTGTTACAGTTTCATGGTGATGAGTCGCCTGCTTACTGCAGGCAATTTAAGCGACCATATATCAAAGCAGTTAGGGTCAAACCGGGGCTGGATTTGGTACAATACGCAGAAATGTATTCTGATGCTGCCGGTTTGCTGCTGGATGCTTATGTGCCCGGTGTGCCGGGTGGTACGGGTGAGCAGTTTGATTGGCAGCTTATTCCCGAGCGATTGGCCCTGCCCGTGATTTTGGCCGGTGGGCTGGACGCTGGAAATGTTGGCCGTGCAATAGCACGGGTCAGACCATGGGCAGTCGATGTGTCTGGCGGGGTTGAGGCCTCAAAAGGCGTCAAGGACGATCTCAAAATCAGTGCATTTATTAATGCAGTCATGAAAAGTGAATTAACGGAGCAAGCATGAGTCAGCCAGATTACTACAGTGTTCCTGATGCGCGTGGTCATTTCGGTACGTATGGCGGTATTTACGTCGCTGAAACCTTGATGTCCGCGTTGGACGAATTGCGTGAACGTTATGCTTTTTTTAAGAATGATGCCGAGTTCGTGCGTGAATTCGAATATGAGCTCAAGCATTTTGTCGGTCGCCCAAACCCTGTTTACCATGCGGCGCGCTGGTCAGAGCAAATTGGTGGCGCACAGATTTTTCTTAAGCGCGAAGACCTGAACCACACAGGTGCACACAAGATTACGAATGCATTGGGTCAGGCTTTGCTGGCCAAGCGCATGGGGAAAAAGCGTGTAATTGCAGAGACAGGCGCTGGTCAGCACGGTGTCGCAACAGCGACCGTTGCAGCTCGCTATGGCATGGAGTGCGTTGTTTATATGGGTGAAGAGGACGTGCAACGTCAGGCACCCAATGTATTTCGCATGAAATTACTGGGCGCAACTGTCGTGCCGGTATCCAGCGGCTCCAAGACCCTGAAAGATGCCTTGAATGAAGCCATGAGGGATTGGGTCACCAATGTGGATAATACCTTCTACATTCTGGGTACTGCCGCGGGTCCGCATCCTTATCCGATGATGGTCAGAGACTTCCTGTCCGTGATTGGTCGTGAAGCCAAAGCCCAGATGCGGGAGCTGACAGGTCATTTGCCGGATTATGTGGTGGCATGTGTGGGTGGCGGGTCTAACGCAATCGGCATGTTCCATGATTTTCTTAAGGATGAGTCTGTCAAGCTGGTGGGCGTTGAAGCGGGTGGCTTGGGACTTGAAAGCGGCAAGCATGCTGCACCGTTGTCAGCGGGGATTCCCGGGGTCCTGCATGGCGCACGCTCTTATCTGATGCAAGATGAAAACGGGCAGATCATTGAAACCCATTCAATCTCTGCAGGCCTTGATTATCCGGGGGTCGGACCTGAGCACAGCTGGCTCAAAGACATGGGGCGTGCACAGTACACGGCGGTGACGGATGATGAAGCAATGGATGCTTTCCATGATCTTTGCCGTTTTGAGGGTATAATCCCAGCTTTGGAGTCTAGTCATGCGTTAGCCTATGCCAAGAAACTGGCGCCGACGCTGGCGAAGGATCAACGGATTCTGGTGAACCTGTCTGGCCGTGGTGATAAGGATATTAATACGGTTGCGCGGATTGACGGCATTACTTTGTGATTAGAAAAAGCCCATACTCATATGTCTCGAATTGATAATGTATTCAAAAGTCAGCTAAGCCAGCGCAAGAAGGTGTTGATCCCATTCATTACTGCTGGGGATCCGTCACCTGCACATACTGTTTCGCTTATGCATGCACTGGTTGCTGGTGGTGCTGATCTAATCGAACTGGGCATCCCGTTTTCTGACCCGATGGCCGATGGCCCTGTGATTCAGCGGGCTAGTGAACGTGCCTTGAAGCATGGCGTTGGTCTGAAAGACGTTTTGGGTATGGTCCGGCAATTCCGTGAAACCAACCCGTCAACCCCTGTGGTACTGATGGGGTATGCCAATCCGATTGAGCGGATGGGGTATGAGGCATTTGCCGAGAATGCGGCGGCTTCGGGTGTGGATGGTGTCTTGATTGTAGATTTGCCACCTGAAGAAAGTGATGGACTGGTTTCTGCGTTGGTGAAAAAAGACCTGGCGCCGATCTATCTGCTTGCACCTACTACCCCGGATTTTCGTGTCAAAGCAATTTCCGAGCGCGCCAGAGGTTATGTTTACTATGTCTCCCTCAAGGGGGTCACAGGCGCCGCACACGTTGATTACAGTGCGGTAGGCCAGCGTTTGCCTGGTTTGCGCGAGAATTTGCAAGTACCTATCGGTGTGGGTTTTGGCATCAGTGATGGCGCAGGTGCAGCGGCGGTCGCAAAAGTCGCAGATGCTGTGATTGTCGGTTCACGGCTAGTGAAAGAAATTGAAAACAGCCCGGCAGATGCAATGGCGACCAATCTGGAGTCTTTGGTGCGTTCATTGCGTACGGCCATGGATGAAGCCACGGTTGTTGGCTGAAATATTAGAAATTTTGAAGTGAGGAATACCGGATGAGCTGGTTACAAAAATTGTTACCCCCAAAGATCAAAAGCAAGCCAGCGGGGAGCAAAACGGTTGTGCCGGAAGGTCTGTGGAGCAAGTGTTCTGCTTGTGAGGCGGTGCTTTACCGTACGGACCTGGAAAATAATCACCACGTATGCCCGAAGTGTAACCATCACAATCCGTTGTCAGCCAGACAACGTCTGGATTTGTTGCTGGACACGGAAGGACGCTTCGAGATTGGTGCGGAAGTGGCTCCAGTCGACAGTCTAAAGTTCAAGGATAGTCGTAAATATCCGGATCGTTTGTCTGCAGCCCAAAATGACACTGGTGAGACTGATGCGCTGGTGGTCATGCAAGGTGCAGTGCTGCGTCAGCCAATCGTGATTGCAGCTTTTGAATTCAAGTTCATTGGTGGCTCCATGGGGTCCGTGGTGGGCGAGCGGTTTGTACGTGGCGTGAATGCCGCTGTTGAACAAGGCGTGCCCTTCATGTGTGTCTCCGCATCTGGTGGTGCGCGTATGCAGGAAGGCCTTTCCTCATTGATGCAGATGTCAAAGACCAGCGCTGCGCTGACAAGATTGTCTGCTAAAGGTTTGCCATTTATCTCCTTGTTGACCGACCCGACCATGGGTGGTGTATCGGCCAGTTTTGCCTTTTTGGGTGATGTTGTCATTGCCGAGCCTGGTGCCTTGATCGGTTTTGCCGGCCCGCGCGTGATTGAGCAGACGGTTCGTGAAACCTTGCCTGAAGGTTTCCAGCGATCAGAGTTTCTGCTGGAACATGGTGCCATTGACATGATCGTGGATCGTCGTGATCTGCGTAGACAGGTTGCCGAGCTGGTTGCCTTGTTGCAACGCAATCCGGTTCTGGATGCCTGATGCCGGATACCAAGGAATTAGCCAGTTATTCGGTAGATGACTGGCTTCATCATTTGGAAGCATTGCATGCTCATGTGATTGAGCTTGGTCTGGACCGTGTGCATGCAGTGATCAGCCAAATGGGTCTAACCCCGTCAGTACCCGTGATTACGGTTGCAGGTACGAACGGTAAAGGATCCGTTTGTGCCATGATGGAACGTATATACAGCGCTGCCGGATTTAGCGTTGGTGTTTACAGTTCTCCTCATCTGATCCGCTATCATGAGCGAGTGCGGATCAACTTGGCTCCGATTACTGATCTGGCCTTGTGCCAATCGTTCCAGGCCGTCGAAGCCGGTAGAGGTGAGGTTGCCTTAACGTACTTCGAATTCGGTACGCTGGCGGCTATGGCTGCTTTTATGCAAGCCAAGGTGGATGTCATCATTCTTGAAGTTGGTCTGGGTGGGCGTCTTGATGCCGTCAATGCATTCGAGCCTTCATGCACCGTTATTACCAGCATTGATCTTGATCATCAGGCGTTTCTTGGTAATACAAGAGAGGCGATCGGGTTTGAAAAGGCTGGCATCTTCCGCAAAGACATTCCTGCCATTTGCGCCGATCCGTTACCACCTGCAACGGTAGAGGCGCATGCCCGGGCAATCGGGGCGCACTGGTTGCCGCTGGCGCAGGATGAACATGGCTTCGGGTATCGCAGAGTCGAAAACCAATGGAATGCATGGTGCGGGCAAAAGCATTACCGATCTCTGCCAATACCGGCCTTGAGGGGCAGTTACCAACTGAATAATGCTGCTGCTGCATTGGCGGCTATTGCCTGCTTGCAAACAACTTTGCCTGTGAGCATGGGGGCGATACGCAGAGGACTCTTGGAAGTTGAACTGCCTGGACGTTTTCAGGTATTGCCCGGGCAGCCGCAAGTTATTCTGGATGTCGGACATAACCCTCATGCAGCCAAAGCATTGGCAAGTAATTTGTCGCAACTGGGTTATGCAGAACGCACGTTTGCCGTGTGTGGCATGATGGCCGACAAGGATGTGGATTCTGTCATTGCACTGTTAGATGGACACATTGATGTCTGGATGCTGGCCAGCCTGCCGCCGCCCCGTGGCGCCAATGCCATTGAACTTGCAGAAAAAATAATTGCCAGAGGTGGGGTAGCCCATAGTTATGACACACCGGAACTAGCCTGGAATGCAGCATTTAAGCAAGCCGGAGAGCGAGACAGGATACTGGTGTTCGGTTCTTTTATCACTGTTGGCGAAGTGTTGCCACTGGCCCAGAAACGACATGCATCTCATTAATTCTCACATGAGGTGTTCAGGAAATATCGTCTATGAATGATAAGGTTTCAAAGATTCAGAGCTTGAATGAAGAGCAGCAGTTATTAAAGCGGCGTGCAAGAAGGCGTTTAGTTGGTGCCATCGCATTGGTTCTGCTGATGGTGATTGTACTGCCGATGGTGCTGGATACTCAGCCTAAAGCCAACAATCAGGACGTCAAGATTGAAATCCCTGATCAAAATGCAAATTCACTGCCTGCGCTGGCCACCCCTGCAAATGAAGCACCTGCAAGTAGTGATGATGTTTCAACGGTGGCGGCGGTTTCTGCACCTACACAATCGGTGACGGCAGAAATTCCGAAAGAGACCCAGGATAGCACGGCCTCTGTGCCTGCCGACAAGGCGGCCACCAAAGGCTTGAAAGAAGCTGCAGACAAACAGGCCCAACTGGATGCCGAGAAGCAGCGTCAGCTAAAGCTGGCTCAAGACAAGCAAAAGCAGCAGGATGATGCCAAAAAAGCTGCCGAGCTTAAAAAGCAGCAAGAGGCATTGAATGCATTGGCAGATAAACAGCAGACACCTCCTGCTAAAGCAGATGCGGCTAAGAGTGAGCAGCAGAAAAAGCCTTATGTGGTCCAGTTTGCCGCTTTGAATGATGGCTCCAAGGCCAAGGATTTATTGCAAAAACTGTCTGGCCATGGCATCCGTGCATTTGTTGTGACGGTCCATACCGATAAAGGTGAGTTTAGCAAGGTGAGAGCAGGCCCCTATGCATCCAAAGACGAAGCAGATTACGTCCGCAAGAAGGCAGAAGCCGCTGGCTTGCCAGCAATTATTGTGACCAATTGAGGTTTGACTTGAGCATATTTGCGGGGTTATTTGCATGACAGGTTTTGATTACCTGGCTTTGGGCATTGTTAGTGTATCCGTTGTGCTTGGTGTCATCAGAGGGTTGGTCAAAGAGGTTTTGTCACTACTCACTTGGGTAGCTGCTTACGCATTGGCACAAGCCTTTTATCTGGATGTTATACCCTGGTTGCCTGCGGAAATTCCGGGCCAACCGTTAAAAGTACTGGTTGCATTTGTGTTGCTTATGCTGGCAGGCTGGTTGTTGATGTCTTTTGTCACGATAGCGATTGGCGAGTTGGTGAAATTATCCGGACTGGGCGTAGTGGATCGAGCACTCGGGATATTGTTCGGCCTGATTCGTGGTGTGCTGATCCTGTGCTTGCTGGTCATCATGGCTGGCCTGACCAAGTTGCCTCAATCCAGCTTCTGGCGAGAAGCGGCATTCAGTGCGCCGCTAGAGGTAATTGTTGCAGACATTAAGCCATGGTTGCCTGCACATTTGGGTGCATTGGTAAAATATTGAACGGGCAGTTAGCAGTGCTCACGGAATTTTGCTTTGTGGTGTCATTTAACATGGCATTCAAAGTTTGTTTTTGACTTGAACTAGAGAACGCAAACATGTGTGGTATTTTGGGTGTTGTAGGCAAACAGCCTGTTAACCAGTTACTTTACGATGGCCTGCTGATTTTACAGCACAGGGGTCAGGATGCCGCCGGCATTGTAACTGCTAATGGCAACTCTTTTCATATGCACAAAGGTAATGGCCTCGTTCGGGATGTTTTCCGTACCCGGAATATGCGTTCTCTGATGGGGGCAAGCGGGATTGCACATGTCCGCTATCCTACTGCGGGCTCATCTTCGGTTGCCGAGTCTCAGCCGTTCTATGTGAACTCACCGTTTGGTATTGTGCTGGCGCATAACGGCAACCTGACCAATGCCGAGCAGTTGAAACGCGAGATGTATCAGCTGGATCTGCGTCACATCAACACGAACTCTGACTCAGAGGTTCTGTTGAATGTATTTGCGCACGAGTTGCAACGCCTGACCAAAAATAGCCGTATTGATGCTGATGCCGTCTTTGGTGCCATTGCGGGTGTCCACAAGCGTTGCCGCGGTGCATACGGTGTGGTTGCGATGATTGCCGGGTATGGTCTGGTGGCGTTCCGTGACCCTTACGGTATTCGTCCGCTGGTATACGGCGAGGCGAATACAGCTGCCGGTAAAGAATATCTGGTGGCATCGGAATCGGTCGCACTGGATTCGCTTGGCTTTAAGCTGGTTCGTGACATTGCACCGGGTGAGGCCTTGTTCATCGAATTTGATGGCACGTTCCATAGCCGCCAATGTGCTGAAAATCCAAGCCTGAACACCTGTATCTTCGAATATGTCTATCTTGCCCGACCTGACTCGGTGATTGATGGTGCATCTGTCCACGAAGCCCGTTTGAACATGGGTGAAGGTCTTGCCCGTAAAGTAAAAGAAGTCCTGGGTGATGAACGCATTGATGTGGTGATTCCAATTCCGGATACCAGTCGTCCAAGTGCCTTGCAATTGGCCAATAGCTTGAACTTGCCTTACCGTGACGGTTTTATCAAAAACCGTTATATCGGCCGTACCTTTATCATGCCAGGGCAGGCTATGCGCAAGAAGTCTGTCAGACAGAAGCTCAATGCCATCGGCATCGAGTTCAAAGGCAAGAATGTATTGCTGGTAGATGATTCTATTGTGCGTGGAACAACCAGCCATGAAATCGTACTGATGGCGAGAGAAGCAGGGGCGAATAAAGTGTTCTTCGCTTCTGCGGCGCCTCCTGTACGGTTCCCATATGTTTACGGTATTGATATGCCAAGCAGGCACGAATTGTTGGCTAATGGCAGAACCGATGAGCAGATTGCAGAGGAAATCGGGGCTGATGCCGTGATTTATCAGGATCTGGAATCATTGAAAGAAGCAGTGAAAGCGGCAAATCCGGCCAATGTTTCGTTTGACGCTTCCTGTTTTGATGGTATTTATACGACTGGTGACATCTCGGAAGAGTACCTGGCCCAGATTGAAAATAGCCGCTCGGATGGCAAGCAGGATAGTGCAGATGATGGTCAGACCCGGAATCTGGATTTTAATCTGGGTGTAGCTGAACAAGCATTGCGTTACGAGGAATAACATGGATCACGACCGCTCTGAACTGCTGGATAGTAACTTTGATGATGCCACGCTGGCAGTCAGGGCTGGCACCATGCGTAGTGCTTTTGGCGAGCACAGTGAAGGCCTGTTCCTTACTTCCAGCTACGTGTTTGCATCTGCAGCAGAAGCAGCAGCCCGGTTTAGCGAATCTGAACCTGGTTACACTTATTCGCGCTTTACAAATCCGACCGTCACCATGTTTGAAGAACGCTTGGCGGCGATGGAGCATGCCGAGCGTTGTGTCGCAACGGCTAGTGGCATGTCTGCCATTCTGTCTGTCTGCATGGGGCTTCTGAAGAGCGGTGATCATATTGTTGCTTCACTGAGTCTGTTTGGGTCAACCATCGGCTTATTCAACAACATCTTGTCCCGTTTTGGTATCACCACGACTTACGTGCCACTGGATGATGTCAGTGCCTGGGAAGCGGCCATTCAGCCGAATACCAAACTGTTCTATCTGGAAACGCCTTCCAACCCCCTGATGGAGTTGGCCGATATCTCTGCCATTGCCGCCGTGACAAAAGCGCGTGGCGTGATTTTGGCGGTGGATAACTGTTTTGCCACGCCCATTTTGCAAAAGCCCCTGACGATGGGGGCTGACATTGTCGTGCACTCTGCCACTAAATACATTGATGGCCAGGGCAGGGTACTGGGGGGGGCTGTACTGGGTAACAAGGATTTGATGCAGCAAGTCTTTCTGTTCTTGCGAACAGCCGGACCAACCTTGTCAGCTTTTAATGCATGGACGCTGCTCAAGTCTCTGGAAACCTTGCCATTGAGGATGGAGCGCCACTGTCAGACCGCGTTGGCATTGGCCGAATGGCTGGAGCAGCATCCTGCGGTAGAACGGGTTTATCACCCCGGGCTGGCCTCTCATCCTCAGCATGCGCTTGCAAAACAGCAGCAGACCATGGGTGGGGGCGTACTCTCGTTTATCGTGAAAGGTGGGCGAGAAGCAGCCTGGCAGGTGATAGATGCAACACGGATGATTTCCATTACAGGTAATCTTGGTGACGCTAAAACAACGATTACACACCCTGCCAGTACAACGCATTTCCGGATCAGTCCGGAAGCCAGAGAGGCTGCAGGCGTGGTTGAAGGGCTGTTGCGTGTATCGGTTGGCCTGGAGTCACTGGAGGATATCCGCCAGGATTTGAGTACCGGTCTGGATTTGTGTTTACGCTGATAGTGAAAAGGTAGTGCCATGAAATATGCGTTGCTGGCCTTGAAGGTCGTCGTATTCTTGCTGCTGTTTGGTTTTGCCATGCATAACAGCCAGACTGTCACCATGAATCTCTTTCTTGGTTACGCCTGGAATACGCCCCTGATTGTCTTGGTACTGGTTTTTTTTGTAGCAGGTGCCTTGTTCGGGTTGCTCGCAAGCCTGGTTTTTGTCATGAGGGTGCGTCGCGAGTTGCTGGCTCTCAAGCGAGAGTTGCGACATAAATCGTCACATGCGCCAGAGCCTGTTCAGCCGTTAGACGGTGTTGTGACTTCATCAGATTTACCTATCTAAGCGTTGCTAACGTTTAGCTCCGGAAAAAATTAGCGTGGAATTTAATTTCTTATGGTTGTTGTCCCTGCCGGTTTTCTTCGGGCTGGGCTGGCTGGCTGCACGGATTGATTTAAGGCAATTATTGCGGGAGTCTCGTCGTGTTCCTCAGGCCTATTTCAAAGGCCTGAATTTCTTGTTGTCCGAGCAGCATGACAAAGCGCTCGAATCGCTGGTCAGTGTGGCACACAATCATCCCGATACGGTCGAGTTGCAGTTTGCCTTGGGGAGCCTGTTTCGCCGCAAAGGGGAAATCGACAAGGCCATTACCCTTCACCAGTCGATTGTTGCCAGGCAGGATGTAACGGAAGAGATTCGCTCGGATGCATTAGAAGCATTGGGGCATGACTTTCTCAAAGCCGGTTTGTTTGACCGGGCTGAGGATGCATTTACCCGTTTGTTATCCACTAACAGATCAACAGCAGCCAAAGAAGCTTTGCTTGGCATCTACCAGCAGGAAAGAGAATGGCCCAAAGCCATTGATATGGCACGGCAATTGTCGGATACCCCGCATGCATGGCAGGCAGAGGTGGCTCAGTTTCACTGTGAACTTGCGCATCGTGCAATGTCTGAACTTGATTGGCCAACTGCAACCCTCAATCTTGAAGCGGCATTAAATGTTCATCGCAAATGTGTCAGAGCGACGATCATGTTGGGTGATCTGGCATTGGCGCAGAAATTGCCGGAAGAGGCGATCAAAATCTGGCGTCGTGTCGAGAGTCAGGATGCAGAGTTTTTGCCGATGGTAGCCGAGCGTTTATTACGAACCTACGAGCAGCAATCTCGTCTTGATGAAGGGCTGGCACTTCTGAAAGGCCTGTATCTGTCGCACCCGTCCCTAGATCTGCTGGAACATATCATTCATGGTGAACTTCAGCAGGGCAGGCTTAATGATGCTTATGTGCTCCTGAAAGATGAACTTCGCCGTCAGCCGACACTGGCGGGGCTGGATCAGCTTTTACAGGTTCAATTGCAGGTTGTGCCAGTTGAGCGCAGAGCAGATCTTGAGCAAGTCAGGCAGCTTGTGCATCAGCACGCCGATCGTTTGAACATGTATTCATGCAAGCATTGCGGATTTAAGGCCCGGCAGTATTTTTGGCATTGTCCGGGGTGTGCGACCTGGGAATCGTACTCGCCGCAACGTTATCGCGCGCTGGCATAGTGTTTAATCTTTACTTCTAAAGTATCAAAAATGAACCGTATTGATAAAAGAATCATCATTGCACTGGATTTTGCCATCGAGCAGGAAGCGATTGCATTTGTATCCCGACTGAACCCGTCAACGTGCCGTCTGAAGGTGGGTAAGGAATTATTTACGCGCTGTGGCCCTGGTTTACTCGAGAAATTTCATGCCCAAGGATTTGACGTTTTTCTGGACATGAAATTTCACGATATCCCGAATACTGTCGCCCAGGCTGTTAAAACAGCAGCTGAGCTCGGGGTGTGGATGGTGAACGTACATGCCCTGGGTGGTCGCCGGATGATGGAGACCGTTCGTGAAAGAGTAGAAGGTTTGTCATACAGACCAAAGCTGATTGCGGTCACCATCCTGACCAGTATGGAAGCTTCGGATCTTCAGGAAATCGGCTTGCAGGGTAGCCCAGCCGAGATGGTGGATCGTTTGGCTCGTTTGACCCAAGTATCCGGTTTTGATGGTGTGGTTTGCTCTGCCCTTGAAGCCGGCAAAATCAAGCAGGATTTGGGCAGTGCGTTTTTGACCGTGACCCCCGGTATTCGTCCTGCCGATGCCAGTGCTGACGACCAGGCCAGAATCATGACACCAGAAGCCGCTGTGGCCAATGGTTCGGATTATCTGGTGATTGGCCGGCCAATCACCAAAGCGGCAGACCCGGTGCTGGCACTGGATAATATTCGTAAATCGCTTGGGGAAGTGTGAGCGCTTGAGGTGAGGGCCAGTTAAACTGGCCTCCCCGACAGGAATCGAACCTGTATCTGCCCCTTAGGAGGGGGCCGTTCTATCCATTGAACTACAGAGAGTCAGCGCGCCGTAAAATCAACAATAACGGCTGCGGGCGCATGATAACACAAGCCATGATGACAGTGTTGTTTGTTTTATTCTGCCACAGACCATGTGGAAATACCGGGTATTACGTGATGCGGATAGGCTAGGCCAAGTGTTTAAGGCATAATACGGCCATCTTAGCTTGGTATCAAAGGCGACGGACCCGATGCCGGTCGATCATTACGAAAACTTCCCTGTAGCCTCATTATTGTTACCCCGGCGTCTTCGCCATCCCGTTGAAGTCATTTATGCATTTGCCCGTTCTGCGGATGACATTGCAGATGAAGGGGATGCTTTGCCGGAGGTAAGATTGGCTGCGCTGGATGCCTATCGTGAAGAGCTAAAAAAAATCTCTCAAGGGCAGACATCTGATATTCCACTGTTTCAGGCCCTGAAAAAGGTCATTGCTGACCACCAGTTGCCATTGCAACCATTTAACGATCTGCTGGATGCATTCAGTCAGGATGTGGTCAAGGTCCGCTATCAGGATTTTGGCGAGCTGGTTCAATACTGTCGCCGCTCTGCAAACCCTGTTGGGCGATTGATGCTCCATTTATTTGGATTGACCACACCGCAAGCGCTGGCCATGAGTGACGGCATTTGTACCGCCTTGCAATTGATCAATTTCTGGCAGGATGTGGCCATTGATTGGTCAAAAGGCCGGGTTTATCTCCCACAGGAAGATTTGGTGCGCTTTAACGTCAATGAGTCGCAAATTGCAGCGGGCGTCATGACGCCCCAGTGGCAAAACCTGATGCGTTTCGAAATAGAACGCACCAGGAAAATGCTGCAAGCAGGGGCGCCGCTTGGCTTAATGTTGCCCGGTCGTATGGGACTGGAATTGCGCATGATCATTCTGGGGGGGGAACGTATCCTGAAAAAGCTTTGGGATAACCAGGGTGATGTTTTTGAGCATCGACCACAGCTGAAAATGGCAGACTGGTTTTATATGTTAGGGCGGGCATTGTTTCCTCGCTCATTCAAGGTGTGAGAAATCGGTGACTCCAGATCAATATTGCGCTGATAAAGCAGCAAAAAGCGGCTCCAGTTTCTACTACGCATTTCGCTTTCTTCCCATGGAACGTCGTCAAGCCATGATGGCGCTCTATGCCTTTTGCCGGGAAGTGGATGACGTTGTCGATGAGGTCAGTGATGAACAGGTTGCCAGGGCAAAGCTGAACTGGTGGCGTACTGAACTGGCGAATGCGTTCTCTGGCCAGCCGCAACACCCTGTGACAAAAGCCCTGGTGCCAGCCATCAAGACATTTGCCTTGCCAATGAGCGAGTTTGAAGAGATTCTGGACGGCATGGAGATGGACCTGAATATGGTGCGCTATGCCACGTATCAGGATTTATTGCTGTATTGCCATCGGGTGGCGGGTGTCGTGGGGCAGCTATCTGCGAGGATATTCGGGTTTAAGGACGAGAGTACGCTTGCTTACGCACATGAGCTTGGTATCGCCTTCCAGTTGACCAATATCATCCGGGATGTGGGTGAAGATGTTCGGCGTGGGCGGATTTATCTGCCGGTTGAAGACCTGCAATCCTTTCAGGTACCAGCCTCTGAGCTGACCAGATACCAAGAGTCCGATCGTTTCACGGCGCTCATGCTGTTTGAAGTCGAGCGTGCGCGTGCATCATACAAGAAGGCGCTGTCACTATTGCCGGCAGTTGACCGAAAAACTCAGCGCCCCGGGTTGATGATGGCGGCTATCTATCATGCCACACTGGAAGAAATCGTTCTCGATGGCGCAGGTAAAGTGCTCAACCAGCGACTGAGTATCCCTGGTGGCCGGAAACTGTGGCTGGCCTTCAAAACCTGGTGTTTTGGCTTAACCTTATGAAGCCAAAGGTTGTCGTCATGGGCGGCGGCTACGCTGGTATGGCGGCTGCGGTTGTGTTGTCTGCCTCTGGTTGCCAGGTCAATGTTTTTGAAGCCGGGAAACGCCTTGGCGGACGGGCGCGACAGGTGACTTGGCACGGACACCATCTGGACAATGGACAGCATATTTTGCTAGGTGCTTACACGACGCTGCTGGGTCTGATGGCATTTGTTGATCCAGATGAACATTTGGCGCTCAAGGCCCTGCCACTCACCTGGGATATGCACGGCAAAGTCAATCTGAGCGCGAATCCATTACTCGGGCGTGCGGGGACTTTGCTTGCGCTGCTGACTGCCAAAGGATTCAACCTGCGCGACAAGATGGGCATTCTGTCCAAGCTCGTGCAGACCAGATTCTCCTCTCGGTCCGCGCCTGATGGACCCGTTTCAGACTGGTTACGGGGGCAGACAGACAATTCGATCTGCTATTTCTGGGAGCCGCTTTGCCTGGCAGCCTTAAACACACCGATCCATCTGGCATCATCGCGTATTTTCAAAAGCGTCATTCTGGATGGCCTGCTAGCAGGGGCAAACGCGTCTCGCATGCTGCTGCCCAAGGTGAACTTGTCTGCATTATGGCCGGAAAAGGCCGCTGTATTTGTGGCCAAGCATGACGGAAAGATGTTTCTCGCAGAGAAAGTGAAACATCTCCAGTGTGATGCTGACGGATTTACCCTGATTACCAGCAAGCAAGCACTATCCGCCGATGCCGTAGTCTGTGCGGTTGGCCCGCATCAGTTGGCGGATCTGGACTTGCCACATGAACTTTCATCAGCAGTTGATCATGTATCTGCATTTGCCTATCAGCCAATCCGGACAGTGTATGTACAATATGCAGAAACGGCGAGTTTGCCAAAGCCCGTGCATGGATTGCATCACTGCATAGAGAACGGCATTTGCCATTGGGTGTTTGACCGTGGGCAGTTGACTGGTGAGCATGGTTTGCTTGCGGTGGTGATTAGCGCAGAGCATCGTCAGCATGCTTCACCTAAAGAAGAACTTGAATCGAAGGTGATTCAGGAGTTAAAAGCATTTTTCCCTGAGTTGCCAACGCCACTATGGGCAAAATCCATTCTTGAGACCAGGGCAACATTTCAGGCAGATGTGGCCTTGCCACGTCCTGATGGAAAAACGTCCAATGCCCGTTTTGCATTTGCCGGGGATTATATTGAAAGTCCGTATCCGGCCACGCTGGAGTCTGCAGCAAGAAGTGGGGTAGTGGCAGCAAACAGACTGGCAACCACTCTGGGTTTGAACGTGCCCGAACATTTTAAAATATAAATGGAGTTATCTCGTGATGAGACATTATGAAGCCCCTGCAGACCTCTTGAAGGACCGCGTTATTCTGGTAACCGGGGCAAGTACAGGTGTTGGTGCTGCGGTTGCAGAAGCGTGTGCAAGCCATGGCGCGACCGTGATCTTGCTGGCAAGACGGGTCAAGTGGCTAGAGAAAGTGTATGACCGTATTGTTGCCGCGGGTAACCCGGAACCGGCTATCATGCCCATGGATCTGGCGACAGCGGGTGAACAGGAGTTCAATCATGCTGCCTCTGTGATTGAGCGACAACTGAAGCGGCTGGATGGGATTGTCCATTGTGCCGCACTGGATGATTCTTTAAGCCCGATGGAAGTTGATACGGTCGATAACTACACCAAACGCCTTCGCGTCAATGTAGTTGCACCATTTGGTCTGACCAAGGCCTGCTTGCCATTGCTGAAAGCCGCCGAAGATGCTTCAATCGTTGTGACATCCGAAAGTCATGCGGCACATCCTGCTGCTTATTGGAACGGGCTTTCTTCCACCAGGGCCGCCATGGAGCATGCCGCATTGGGCTGGTCGGACGAGTGGTCCCGGTTTGATAATCTGCGAGTCAACATTCTGGTGCCGGGCGTGATTAATTCCCCGTTCAGAAGCCGTACCCATCCTGGTGAATTCAAGGACAATCTGCCAAAGCCAGAATCCCTGGTGTCGGATTATCTGTTTTTATTGGGGCCAGATGGCAAACAAACCAGAGGTCAGCGCATTGTTGTTCACGAAGGCTAAGTGTGGTAGGTGAATCTGTTAATAACTTCTGTTATAATATTTGATTAACAGTTTGCATGTAATCTGCAAAAAGAATCACTAAAAACGCTAAGTTGGAGTAAATATAGCATGGCAATCGAACGTACCCTATCTATCATCAAGCCTGATGCAGTTGCAAAAAATGTCATCGGTCAAATCTACAGCCGTTTTGAAAACGCTGGCCTGAAGATTGTTGCTTCTAAAATGAAACAACTGTCACGTGCAGAAGCTGAAGGCTTTTACGCTGTTCACGCTGCCCGTCCATTCTTCAAAGATCTGGTTGATTTCATGATCTCTGGCCCAGTGATGATCCAGGTACTGGAAGGTGAAGGCGCCGTTCTGAAAAACCGCGACCTGATGGGCGCTACTGATCCTAAGAAAGCAGAAGCTGGTACCATCCGTGCTGATTTTGCTGATAGCATCGATGCAAACGCAGTACATGGTTCTGATGCTGCTGAAACCGCAGCAGTTGAAATTGCTTTCTTCTTCCCGCAAGCCGAAGTTTACGCACGTTAATCTTCAGTTCGGAAGATGTAGTTGAAAATTACGGCCTTGTCGCCGTATCCACAAGGCCAGCTTTGCTGGCCTTTTTGGGGTTTGTATGACCAATTTGTTAGATTTTGATCTTGCCGGTATGACGGAGTACCTGGTTAGCCAGGGTGAGAAGCCATTTCGTGCCAAGCAATTGCTTCGCTGGATTCATCATTTTGGTGAGTCTGATTTTGCGAACATGACCGACATTGCCAAAGTCACCCGAGAAAAGCTGGGCAAGGTAACGTGCATTACGCCGCCAGCACTGGTGGCCGAGCAGGCTTCTGAAGATGGTACTCGCAAATGGGCCCTGAACGTAGGGCAGGCCGGTGCTATCGAAACCGTGTTTATTCCGGAAGACGATCGTGGCACCTTGTGTGTGTCGTCGCAAGTTGGTTGTGCGCTAGAGTGCACCTTTTGCTCCACCGGGCGACAAGGTTTTAACCGCAACCTGACAGTGGCTGAAATCATTGGCCAGGTCTGGTGGGCAAACAAGTCGCTTGGAAGAGACCCAAAGGGGGAACGTATTATTTCTAACGTTGTCATGATGGGGATGGGTGAACCGCTCGCGAATTATGATAATGTAGTGACCGCTATGCGGCTTATGCTGGATGATCATGCCTATGGCCTGTCCCGCCGGCGTGTTACCCTGTCTACATCCGGCATTGTGCCGGCGATGGATCGGTTGCGTGAAGATTGTCCGGTTGCATTGGCCGTCAGTTTGCATGCACCAAACGATGCACTGCGGGACGAAATCGTCCCGATTAACAAAAAGTATCCGCTGGCCCAGCTGATGGAGGCGTGCCGCCGGTATCTTGAAAAAGCACCAAGAGATTTCATCACGTTTGAATATGTCATGCTCGACGGGGTTAACGATACGGACGAGCATGCAAGACAGTTGATCGCCCTGGTGAAAGATGTACCTTGCAAGTTCAACCTGATTCCATTCAACCCGTTCCCTAACTCGGGTTATGCGCGATCCAAGCCTGAGCAATTGAAACGCTTCAGGCAGCGCTTGATTGATGCAGGTTTTGTTGTTACGGTACGCAGGACACGGGGTGATGATATTGATGCCGCCTGTGGTCAGCTTGCAGGTCAGGTAATGGATAAAACTCAACGGCAGATAAAGTGGCAGCAACTGCAAAAGGATGAGTAAATCATGACGCTTCGATGGGCGAAATTCCTCTCAACGGGTTTGATGTGTTTTGTCATGCTCAACGCAATGGCCGATGACGAAAAGGCCTTGCAAGAACAGCGTGCAAATGTTCATGCACAACTGTCAGCCTTTTATCTTAGCGTCGGCAAGAATAAAGATGCGCTGGATGAGGCAATGACATCGAGAGAGGCTCGTCCCGACCTTGCGGTAGGCTACAACGCGCTTGGCTTGGTTTACGCGCAGCTGGAAGAAAACGAACTTGCCCAGCAGAATTTCAGCCAGGCCCTAAAAATCGAACCAAAGAATCCGGATTACAACACCAATTACGGCTGGTTTGTATGCAGAACCAATCCGGCAGCGTCGTTCCAGTACTTTACCCTGGCAGCGCACGATCCACTGTATAAAACGCCAGAAGTGGCATACACCTATGCAGGCCTTTGTGCGAAGAAAATCAATGATTTTGCAGCCGCAGAGAGTTATTTCCTGCGAGCAAATCGCCGTAGTCCGCAGATGCCATTGCCGTTATATGGTTTGGCAGAAATGCGGTACAAGGCAAAAGATTACATCATGGCAAGCCAGTATCTGCAACAGCTGGCCGAGTTGAATATTGATTCGCCAGAGGTTTACTGGCTGTCTGTCAAAGTCTATCGCAAGCTGGACAAGCAAGACGCATTGCAAAGTGCTGCAACAAGATTATTGAAGTTATTTCCAAAATCGAGAGAGGCTGACATGTATCAGCGTGGGGTGCAGGATGATTGATCAGTCCAGTCAGGCAGAAGAGTCTTTGCCTCAATCATCGACTGTAGCGCTACCCCAGTTGCTTTCGCAGGCTCGTCTTGAAAAAGGGTTGACGCTTGAAGATGTCAGCAGGCACTTGAGATTTTCTGTTACCCAACTGTCAGCCTTGGAGCAGGGGGATTTCTCTGTATTCCCTAATCGAGTGTTTCTTCAGGGAATTGCAAAAAATTACGGGAAATTCCTGGAGCTTGATCCGCAAATCTTGAAAGACGCGTTGGCCTTGGTCTTGCCGGCGGATGAGTCTCCTGTGATTGCGTTGCCATATACACAGCAAAAATTTGAAGTGTCCAGAAGTTTTACCGGCTGGAAATGGCTGATAGGCAGTATTGCTGTGTTGGGTGTGTTGGCCGTCATCGTGTTTTCACTGACGGGCCTGCTGTCATTTGGAAAACCCGGTTTGCTTCATGGGCTGCTAAGCCGTTCTGAGCAGCCGACTTCAGTCGCCATGCCCGCTTCAGAAGCCATTGTTGCTCCTGAAGCCAATGCATCATCAGATGATCTGGCACTCCAGACTGCACAAAGTCAGGAACAACTGGCCTCTGCTGTTGAGGTGCAGGGGGGGGCAGGGCATTTGGTGCTATCTGCAGACGAGGATGCCTGGGTAGAGGTCAAAGATGCCAGCGGCAAAAAACTGGCGTCCCAAATGCTAAAAGCAAATACCAAGCTGGAAGTGGATGGTCAACCACCCCTCAAGCTGAAGCTGGGCAAAGCTTCTCACGTCACTGTGAATTATGCTGGCAAGCCAGTGGATATTTCTTCGTCCATTCGCGGAGAAATTGCCCGGCTGGAAGTCCAGTAACGTCATTCGCTGAGTGATCCAATCAATATTGTGTATTAAGTGTGGTTAACATGTTGGCTCGTAGACAATCCCTGCAAGTTCGTATTGGTAATGTATTGGTAGGTGGCGATGCGCCCGTTGTTGTGCAATCCATGACCAATACCGATACAGCGGATATCCCTGCGACGGTGGCACAGATTGCAGAATTGGCTCGCGCCGGTTCAGAAATCGTCCGGATTACGGTGAATTCAGCAGAGGCAGCAGCAGCTGTCTCCGAAATCCGTAAGCAGCTGGATGATTTGGGATGTTTTGTGCCATTGGTTGGCGACTTTCATTTCAACGGTCATCGCTTGCTCAAAGACTATCCGGACTGTGCTGCTGCCTTGGCAAAGTTTCGTATCAATCCAGGTAATGTTGGTCGGGGCAGTAAAAAAGACGAGCAATTTGCTTTCATGATTCAAACGGCAATCGAGTACGACAAGCCGGTACGTATCGGGGTTAACTGGGGCAGCCTGGATCAGGCTTTGGCTAGTCGCCTGATGGATGAAAATGCCAAGCGGGCGCAACCCCTAACACCGGATGCCGTCATGCGCGAAGCATTGATTGTCTCTGCACTTGAGTCTGCTGATAAGGCCGTTGAGTTGGGGCTTGCGCCGGAAAAAATCATTCTGTCGTGCAAAGTCAGTCATGTGCAGGACTTGATTGCCGTCTACCGTGATCTGGCCGGTCGCTGCCAATATGCGTTGCATTTAGGTTTGACCGAGGCGGGGATGGGTAGCAAGGGTATTGTTGCGTCTACAGCAGCGTTAAGTGTGTTGTTGCAAGAAGGGATTGGCGACACGATTCGTGTTTCGTTGACACCAGAACCTGGTGGTGACCGGACGCGTGAAGTGATTGTTGCACAGGAAATTTTGCAGACCATGGGGATACGTTCTTTCACTCCACTGGTCACTGCGTGCCCTGGATGCGGCAGAACCACTAGTACCTTCTTCCAGGAACTAGCTGACCGTATCCAGACTTATCTGAGAGAGCAAATGCCGGTATGGCGTTTGCAGTATCCCGGTGTGGCAGACCTGAATGTGGCCGTAATGGGGTGTGTCGTCAATGGCCCTGGTGAATCACGTTTGGCTGACATCGGTATTTCATTGCCCGGCACGGGAGAAGTGCCTGTCTGCCCTGTATATGTGAACGGCGAAAAGACGGTAACGTTGAAAGGTGACAATATTGCCGAGGAATTCCAGGCTATCGTCGCTGACTATGTTACCCAGCATTACGGCCCTGGTGGTGTCAAACGGCAAAACAATACGCCCAAGGTCATTCCGGTGAAAGCTATCTGATCAGCCTTCCTGATGAAGGCTGCGACAATTTTTAAGACAAACAGATCTCATATAGATATTTTATGGCAAAAACAATTCAAGCAATTAAAGGGATGAACGATATCCTTCCTGGTGAGAGTGCGCGCTGGGAGTCTTTTGAAGCAATCGTCAGGGAAGTATTCGCTGCGTATGGTTATCGCAACATCCGCATGCCGATTGTTGAACAGACGGATTTGTTTGTCCGCTCCATTGGTGAGGTAACAGATATTGTCGAAAAGGAGATGTATACCTTTATCGACCGCCTGAACGGCGACAGCCTTACCCTGAGACCGGAAGGCACGGCATCTTGCCTGCGTGCCGTACTTGAGCATAATTTGTTGTACGATGGCCCGCAACGCGTATGGTATAGCGGTCCGATGTTCCGGCACGAGCGTCCGCAAAAAGGACGTTATCGCCAATTTCACCAGTTTGGTGTCGAGGCACTGGGGCTGGCTGGCCCGGATGTTGACGCTGAACAACTGGTGATGCTGTCCGATCTCTGGAAGAAACTGGGGCTGACAAATGTAGCGCTGGAAATCAACACGCTGGGTGATACCGAAAGCCGTGCCGCTCACAGGGCTAGTCTGATCAGCTATCTTGAATCACATGCCGAGTTGCTGGATGAAGAGGCTAAACGTCGTCTGCACACCAACCCGCTGAGGATTCTTGATACCAAGAACCCATCCATGCAGGCCATGGTGGATGCAGCACCCAAGCTGATTGATTTTGTCAGTGAAGATTCTCTCAAGCATTTCGAGAAGTTTCAGTCTTATATCCGTCAAGCCGGGATTGATTATCAGATTAACTCTCGTCTGGTCAGAGGGCTGGATTACTATAACCGGACAGTGTTTGAATGGACAACGACCCAGCTTGGCTCTCAGGGTACGATTTGTGGCGGTGGCCGCTATGATGGTCTGATTGAGCAAATGGGCGGCAAGCCAGCACCTGCCTGTGGTTTCGGCATGGGAATCGAGCGTATTTTGTTGTTGCTTGAGGCTCAGGAAATTGCGTTGCCGCTACAGACGCTGGATATTTATCTGGCGCAGCAGGGCGAGCAAGCGGCAGCTTTTGCCTGGCAGGTGGCCAGCCAGCTTCGCCAGGCTGGATTCAGTGTTCAACAGCACATGGGTGAGGCCAGTTTCAAATCCCAAATGAAGAAGGCAGATCAGTCTGGTGCCCGGTTTGCTGTTATTATTGGCGACGATGAGGCAAGTGCCCAGCAAGTGACGTTAAAACCATTGCGTCAGGCTGGCGAGCAGCAAAGACTATCTGTCAGTGATGTGATCACGACAATCAAGTAAAACCCGGCAATACTTTCTAACGATAAGAGGTTGTTATGGCGGTATATGATTTGCAAGAACAAGAGCAGCTGGACGCGCTGAAAGCCTGGTGGCAAGACAATGGAAAATTTGTCATTGGCCTCTCCTTGAGTGCATTGGTGGTTTTTGGTGGCGTACAAGGCTGGAAATACTGGAAGAACAAGCAATCTGCAGAAGCAGCGCAACAGTATGAAGTATTGCAAACCGCCATTTCTGCAAAAAAAGATTCGGTAGTTACAGCGACCAAACAGAAACTGGTTTCTGATTATGCCGGTACGGCTTATGCCAGCCGTGGCGCTATTCTGGCGGCTCATTATGAATGGGAAAAAGGCCAAACGGCCGATGTGGTTAAAGACCTTGAATGGGTGGTGAGCAATGCGACCGAGGCTCCGCTGAAGGATTTGGCCCATTTACGTCTGGCTACCGTTCTGCTGGATGGCAAGCAGTATGATAAGGCCTTGTCCGAACTGGCCCTGATTACGGTTGATCCGCTGAAAGGCCAGGTAAGCAATCTGAAGGGCGACATTCTTTGGGCTAAAGGGGATGCATCGGGTGCCAAATCCATGTATCAGGTTGCCATTGAACAGCTGGAAAAGGGTGATCCACTGCAATCGGTGGTTGAAATGAAGCTGGATGCTTTAGGCGGGGGCAAATAATGAACGCATATCTTCGAGGCCTGACAATTCTATCTGCGACGTCTATTCTGGCTGGATGCGCCATGTGGACATCGGGTGAGCGTATTAATCCCCCAACTGAATTAACCGACTTTGTTGCTCAAGCCTCACTGGAGCCTGTCTGGCAAGCATCTGTTGGTGCCGCTGGCGTTTACGGATTTTCGCCCGCAGTTGTCGATAATCATGTTTATGCAGCAGGTGCAGATGGCCAGATCAGGCAAGTTGATGGCGGGTTCTCGGTTGCGACCGGCGAGCCATTGTCTGCTGGTGTGGGGGGCGGCGCGGGCAAAGTAGCTGTCGTCAATACAAAGGGTGAACTGCTTGCCTATAATCTGGATGGCAAGCTTGCCTGGCGTTCTACCGTGGGTAGCCAGGTATTGGCAGCACCAACAATTGCAGCCAACACCGTTTTGGTCAAATCGGGTGACGGTAATCTGACCGGATACGATTTGTTGTCTGGTGCCAAGAAGTGGCAGGTCTCCAGATCTCAGCCATCGCTTTCATTGCGTTCGTCTGCACCTGCGGTTGTAGACCAGAATGTGGCGTATATTGGTGCGACCGCTGGTAAACTGCTGGCAGTGGACATGGCACGTGGGGTGGTCTTATGGGAAGCAACCGTTGCTCAGCCGCGTGGGGTGACAGATCTTGAACGTATTACCGATATTGCTAGCTCTCCGGCGGTCATTGACCAGACCGTGTGTGCTGTTGCTTATCAAGGTAAAATGTCTTGTTTTGACTCGAGAACGGGTCAATTGAAATGGACCAGAGAAGTGGCGAGCGAGCGTGGTTTGGCCGCTGATTTTCATAATGTTTATGTCACAGACTCAAATGGCAGCATTTATGCATTTGATAAAGACAATGGTGCCAGTGTATGGCGTCAGGACAGGTTGAAATATCGTGGTGTTTCTGCGCCGGCAGCCTTGGGGCGTTTTGTTGTTGTTGCAGATGCAGAAGGTTTTGCGCATGTACTTTCCAGAGATAATGGACAAATCGTTGCGCGACGACAGCTAGATGGAAGTGCGGTTGATGTTCAACCGTTAGTTAAAGATGAAACCATTGTTATTCAGACACGCAATGGCAATGTTTATGGATTCGGTATTCGTTAAGAGAACCGGAACAACGAATGAAACCGACATTAGTTTTAGTAGGTAGGCCGAACGTAGGCAAATCTACATTGTTTAACCGTTTGACCAAGTCTAGAGATGCCTTGGTCGCGGACTTGCCAGGCCTTACCCGTGACCGTCACTACGGTCAAGGCAAGGTAGGCAGCAAATCCTATCTGGTTGTGGATACCGGTGGTTTTGAGCCGGTTGCCAAAGATGGCATCATGCATGAAATGGCGCGTCAAACCCTGCAGGCCGTCGATGAGGCAGATGTTGTCCTGTTTCTGGTGGACGCTCGTCAGGGCCTGACACCGCAAGACAAACAGATTGCAGACCAGTTGAGAAAGTCTGGCAGAAAAGCCTGGCTGGCCGTCAATAAGGCGGAAGGCATGGCGCGCAATGTGGTGACGGCCGAGTTCTATGAACTGGGTATGGGTGATCCATTGGCCATTTCTGCCGCCCATGGGGATGGCCTGCGTGAACTGGTCGATCTGGTGCTGGCTGATTTTCCGGACGAGGCAGAAGAAGAAGAGCCAGATCATCCGAAAATTGCCATTATTGGTCGCCCAAACGTTGGCAAATCGACGCTGGTGAACCGCATTCTTGGCGAGGAAAGGGTGATCGCCTTTGATGCGCCAGGTACAACTCGAGACAGTATCTATATCGATTTCGAGCGCGAAGGCAATCCTTATACCATTATCGATACAGCCGGTGTGAGACGTCGTGGCAAGGTCACGGAAGCCATTGAAAAATTCTCCGTTATCAAAACGCTGCAAGCGGTAGAAGATGCCAATGTGGCGGTTCTGGTTCTGGATGCTCGTCTGGAGGTGTCTGATCAGGATGCGTCCCTGGCCGGGTTTATCCTTGAAACGGGTCGTGCTTTGGTGATTGCCGTCAACAAATGGGATAACCTGCCGGAAGAACAGCGCGAAAGAATCAAATATGAGCTGGAGCGCAAGCTAAGTTTCCTGGCGTTTGCAAAGTTGCACTTTATTTCAGCCTTGCAAGGTAACGGTATTGCCGGCTTGTTCAAGTCCATCGACAAGGCTTACACATCCGCCATGGCCAAACTGGCTACGCCAAAACTGATACGTGCACTGCAGCTTGCTGTTGAAAAGCAGCAACCGCCTCGGGCCGGGATGTTCAGGCCAAAGCTGCGTTATGCTCACCAGGGCGGTACTAATCCGCCTGTCGTCATTGTTCACGGCACATCGCTGGAACATATTCCGGACAGTTATTGGCGTTATCTGGAACATACCTTTGTGAAGATGTTCCAGCTAGAAGGTACACCGCTTAAAGTGCAGTTCAAGCGTTCTGATAATCCGTTTGCACCGAAAGTACCTGTTGTGCCAGGCAAGGCATCCAGCAAGCCGGGTGCTAGAAGAAAGCCAAAACCTGAAACTAAAGCGAAATTCAAGGGTCGAACAAAGCCATAAGCCAAACCGGGGATCAACGCAATAGCATATTCCATGCTGTTGCGTTGTGGTTTATCTACGATAATAAGCTTTGTATTTCCTGATAAATAGATTACAGTAAGAATTACTTAGATCACGCTTGCCAAAGAATAAAAGATTTTTCACATATTGACATGGAGTCAACCAACATGAGCGGCAAAGGGCAAATTTTACAAGACCCGTTTTTAAACATCTTGCGTAAAGAGCACGTACCAGTTTCGATTTATCTGGTAAACGGCATCAAATTGCAGGGGCAAATCGAGTCGTTTGATCAATATGTTGTGTTGTTGCGTAATACGGTGACACAAATGGTTTACAAGCATGCCATTTCAACCGTAGTGCCAGCGCGTTCTGTATCGATTCCATTTGATCAGCCAGCTTCAGAAGGCTGATCTATTTCGACACATCTTTCATACCCAAGTACATACTGTGTACTTGGGTATTTCTTTTGATATTTTAAGATTGAGATTCGTGCGTGTTTGATCGTCCTGATGTTGGTGATACCGCGGTACTTGTCGCGCTGGATTTTGGCGACCCGGATTTTCTGGAAAGTCTGGCAGAGTTAAGAGAGCTTGCCAGCAGCGCTGGCTTAACGGTCGTTGGTGAAATCACCGGGCGGCGCGACAGACCGGATTCCAAGCTGTTTGCCGGTTCAGGTAAAGCTGAAGAAATCGGGATGATGGTCAAGGGAACGGATGCATCGCTGGTGATCTTTAATCATCAGTTATCTCCTGCTCAGGAAAGAAACCTCGAGAAAACCCTGGAATGCAGGGTCATTGACAGAACCAGTCTGATTCTGGATATTTTTGCACAGCGGGCTAAAAGCCACGAAGGCAAGCTGCAGGTCGAATTGGCGCAGCTGGACCATTTGTCTACCCGTCTGGTCAGGGGGTGGACCCACCTTGAACGCCAGAAAGGTGGTATTGGCTTGAGAGGTCCGGGCGAAACCCAGCTGGAGACGGACAGGCGCCTGATCGGCAAAAGAGTCAAGCTGCTGAAAGACCGTCTTGCCAAGGCGAAAATGCAACGTCATGTACAGCGTGGCGCCAGGCAACGGGGTAACGTGTTCTCTGTGTCCATTGTCGGTTATACCAACGCGGGCAAGTCGACCTTGTTTAATCGGATGACCAAGGCGCAAGCTTATGCGGCCGACCAGCTATTTGCTACCCTGGATACGACAAGCCGCAAGGTTTTTCTTGCCGAAGGCGAGTCAATGGTTTTGTCTGATACGGTAGGTTTTATCCGGCAATTACCGCACAGCCTAGTTGCTGCTTTTCGTGCCACGCTGGAAGAGACCATCCATGCCGATTTGCTTCTCCACGTTGTTGATGTCAGTCACCCCATGCGGGAGCAGCATATTATTGAGGTCAACAAGGTGTTGAAGGAAATTGGGGCGTCCGATATCCCGCAAATACTTGTGTGGAACAAGCTGGATCTGAAACCGGGTCTGGAGGCAGGGGCCGAATACGATGAGTATGGTAAAATAACGGCGGTCAAAGTGAGTGCATTAAATGGCAATGGTTTTGATGTGCTGCGTGAAGTTTTACGGGAACAGGCGTTAAAAGGCAATGTCGTAGCAATACCTGTTGAACAGGTTAATGCAGACTGGACCCCTCTGGGTTGATCTGGCGTTAAACACGAACAATTATTCTGATTAGGTGAAGAGTGAATGAGTGATCCACAATGGGGTAAGCGGGGTAATGATGGCCCGCCAGATCTGGACGAAATTTTTCGCAAGCTGAATGCCCGTTTGGTCGGGTTGTTTGGTGGTGGCTCAGGTAAGCCGCAGGGACCCGCTAGCTGGGTTGGTGGTGCTGGCATCATCGCTGCAATTTTGGTGCTCCTGTGGGGCGCGACCGGTTTCTATGTGGTAGATGCCAAGGAGCGAGGCGTGGTTGTACGCTTCGGCAAGTTCAAGGAAATCACCTCGGAAGGTTTGAACTGGCATCTGCCTTATCCGTTTGAAGAAGTCGATATCATCAACCTGACGCAAGTGCGCAGTGTCGAGATCGGCTATCGGGACAATTCCAAGAATAAAGTGCCAGAAGAGGCACTGATGGTGACAGAAGACCAGAATATCGTGGATGTACAGCTTGCCATTCAATATGACATCACGGACCCTAAAGCCTTCGTGTTTAACAATGTGGCATTAAGCGATGATGCCGAAGACATTGTCAAACAGGCGGGTGAAGCGGCCATTCGTGAAGTGGTAGGCCGCAACAAGATTGATGCGGTGCTGAACGAAGGTCGTGCCAAAATATCGGTTGACGTCAAGGCTACCGTGCAATCCATTCTGGATTCATACGGCACGGGTATTCGTGTCAGCCAGGTGAGCATTAATCAGGTGCAACCACCTGAGGCCGTACAGGCCGCTTTTGATGATGCGTCACGTGCGGTGCAGGACAAAGACAAGTCCAAAAGTGAAGGTGAAGCTTACTTTAACGACAAGGTGCCTCAAGCCAAGGGTCTGGCATCTCGTTTGCTGGCAGAAGCCGAAGGTTATCGCCAGAGTATTCTTGCCAATGCAGAAGGCGAGGCAAGTCGCTTCAAGCAGGTACTGGTCGCCTACAATCAGGCGCCTGGCGTGACAAGGCAGCGTATGTATTTTGATACGATGCAAAAAATATTTGCCAACAGCAGCAAGGTCTATGTCGATCAAAAGGGCGGCAACAACTTGCTGTATCTGCCATTGGACAAACTGATTCAGCAATCAGGAACGCCATCTTCTCAAGAGACTCAGAAACCGGCGGTTGTGACGCCTCCGGCAGCGAGTGCAGATAGTAACCGTGATATCTCCATATCTCCGAACAGAGAAGGGCGTTAATTCCATGCAGCGTGTTATTTCAGCAATTATCATTGGTGCATTGCTCCTGTTTGTGGTTTCTATCAGCCTGTTTACAGTCAAGCAAACGCAATTTGCCATTGTCTTCCAGTTTGGCGAAATTGTCCGGGTGATCAAGGAACCTGGCATCCAGTTCAAGATTCCGTTTACCCAGTCGGTTCGCTTTTTTGAGCGTCGCGTCCAGACAATTGATGCCGAGGCGCCGGACCCTTTTAACACCCGTGAGAAGAAGAACGTACTGGTCGACAGCTTCGTCAAGTGGCGCGTATCGGATGTCGTACAGTTTTACAAATCCACCAGCGGTGAATTGCGTACGGCTGAAATGCGGATTCGGCAGATCGTGAATAGCGGTTTGCGTGATGAAATCGGTAATGTGACCGTTTATGAAGTGATTACTGGCAAGCGTGATCGCATCATGGCGGAGGTGCGCCGCAAGGTGAACCGTGAAGCGGTGAAGCTGGGTGTGGAAGTGCTGGATGTGCGTTTGAAGCGTGTCGACTTTCCGCAGAATATCAGTGGCGCGGTGTATGAGCGCATGAATGCAGAGCGCAAGCGGGTGGCCAATGAGTTGCGTTCCGAAGGCGCAGCAGAGGCCGAAAGGATCAAGGCGGATGCGGATCGTCAGCGCGAAGTGATTATTGCAGAGGCCTACAAGCAGGCACAGGAAATCAAGGGTGCAGGTGATGCACAGGCTGCCAAGGTTTATGCAGATGCATTTAGCCAGAATCCAGAGTTCTACAGTTTTTACAAGAGCATGGAATCGTACCAGCGTACCTTCAAGAACAAGTCGGACGTAATGGTATTGGATCCGTCATCTGATTTCTTCAAGTACCTGAAAAACCCGAATGGGACCGCTGGCAAAGCGACAAAGTAAGAAGGCTGATTTGTGGATAGTTTTCCATGGAAAGAAGCATTTGCGTTCTTACTGATATGTGAGGGTATTCTGCCATTGTGTTTGCCGAAGGCCTGGCGGGATACCTTTTCAAGGTTGGTACTGTTAAAAGATGGTCAGTTACGTTTTATTGGACTAAGCAGTCTGTTGGCTGGAATCATATTGTTGGTAATCTAGATGAAAAACCGTTGGTTGTTACCCGAGTATATCGAAGACGTGTTACCTGCTGCTGCATGGCAGATTGAAGAGGCACGTGCAAACCTGTTATCCCTGTTCAAGCGTTATGGCTATGAGTTGGTGATTCCACCCCATATTGAATATATTGAATCCCTGACGGGTGTTGATGGTGATGACCTCGATTTAAAAACCTTCAAGCTTGTTGATCAGTTGTCTGGACGGCAATTGGGCTTGCGTGCCGATATGACCCCCCAGGTGGCGCGTATTGATGCCCACTTGCTGAATCGTGATGATGTGGCGCGCCTGTGCTATGCCGGGCATGTTGTTCATACCTTGCCTGCTGGGCATTTCTCGACACGCGAGCCTTTGCAG
This sequence comes from Leeia oryzae DSM 17879, assembly GCF_000376945.1. Lineage (GTDB taxonomy): Bacteria > Pseudomonadota > Gammaproteobacteria > Burkholderiales > Leeiaceae > Leeia > Leeia oryzae. The sequence goes on along the minus strand of NZ_AQXU01000012.1, from coordinate 18,822 downwards.
GTAGGTGCCGAACTGTATGGTAGCAAGAGTATTTCTGCCGATCTTGAAATTATCGAGTTGATGGTGCAGGCATTGAAAGTGGCTGGCTTGCCGCAATTGCACGTGGATATAGGTCATGTGGGGATTTTCAGGGCGCTGTGCGAAGAAGCCAAGGTTGGTCCGGAGGTAAGGGCTGATCTGTTCTCTGCATTGCAAACCAAAGACGTGCCTGCTGTGAATGAAATTACGGCGGTTTGGCCGGAAGCACTGCGTGCGGGGATGCTGGCGTTGCCAGGTTTGTTCGGGCCAGCTGACATTCTTGAGAAAGCCAAGCAGGTTCTGCCAGCGTTGCCGGCAATTGTGGATGCCCTGGATACATTGACCAACGTGTGTGCTTACCTGAAAGACGTGGGTATCGAGAGCGCTATCGAACTCGCTGAATTGCGTACCGGTCATTACCATAATGGCCTTGTGTTCACGGCTTTTGCAGATGGCTGGCCAAACCCGGTTGCTCGTGGTGGTAGATACGACAATATTGGACAGCAATTTGGTCGTGGGCGTGCCGCAACTGGCTTTAGTCTGGACTTACGCGATATACTACGGGGTTTGCCGAAGCCTGATCTTGGCAAGGGCATCCTTGCGCCTGATTTGCGCGATGCGGCTCTTCGCCAGGCGATTGATGCCCTGAGAGACCAGGGTGAAATGGTCAAGGTTGACTTCAAGGGGCTGCGCAGCAGTGAGTCAGGATGCGACAGAGAGCTTGTCGCTGAAGATGGCCGCTGGGTTGTGAAAGCTTTAGGCTAATGCCTGCTTTGAGTTAAAAAGATGCTGGTTTGCTTCGTTCTGCATGCGGTTGCAGGACGATTTCTGTTTTGAAATTTGTGTTTCGAGGAATACACATGGCACGCAATGTGGTGGTAATTGGTACCCAGTGGGGTGATGAAGGCAAGGGCAAGATTGTTGACTGGCTCACCGATCATTCTCAAGGTGTTGTTCGCTTTCAAGGCGGGCACAATGCAGGTCACACCCTGGTAATTGGTGGTCAAAAGACCGTATTGCATTTGATCCCGAGTGGCATTTTGCGTGAAGGCGTTGCTTGCTACATTGGTAACGGTGTTGTGTTGTCTCCAAAAGCACTGCTGGATGAAATTACCAAGCTGGAGAATGCAGGCATTGCCGTGGCATCCCGTTTGCGTATTTCCGAAGCGTGCCCACTGATTCTGCCGTACCACAGTGCAATCGATCTGGCGCGTGAAGCCGCCAAAGGCGAGGCAAAGATCGGTACAACCGGTCGTGGTATTGGACCCGCTTACGAAGACAAAGTGGCCCGTCGTGCCATCCGTTTGCAAGACTTGTTCCATCGCGAGCGTTTTGCTGCCAAACTGGGCGAAGTGCTGGACTACCACAACTTTGTCCTGAAAAATTACTTCAAGGCTGAAACCGTTGATTTCCAGCAAACGCTGGATGAAACACTGGCGTTTGCTGATCGCATTCGTCCGATGGTGGCGGATGTGTCACGTGAGCTATATGAACTGTCTCAGGCCGGCAAGTCCATTCTGTTTGAAGGCGCGCAAGGGTCGCTGCTGGACGTTGACCACGGTACCTATCCGTTTGTGACATCGTCTAACTGTGTGGCTGGCGCTGCTTCTCCTGGTGCTGGTGTTGGTCCGCAAATGTTGCAATACGTACTGGGCATTACCAAAGCGTATACAACCCGCGTTGGTTCTGGCCCGTTCCCGACTGAGTTGTTTGATGAGACCGGCGCCTTCCTTGCGAAACGTGGTAACGAGTTTGGTGCAACAACAGGCCGTCCGCGCCGTTGTGGCTGGTTTGATGCCGCCGCCCTGAAACGCTCTATCCAGCTAAATGGTGTATCTGGCTTGTGTGTGACTAAACTGGACGTGATGGATGGTATGGAAACCATCCAGATCGGCGTGGGCTATGAGGTTGATGGTCAGCGCTATGACATTCTGCCATTTGGTGCCGAAATGGTGGCGGGTTGCAAACCGGTATTTGAAACCATGCCTGGCTGGTCTGATAGCACTGTAGGTATCAAAAACTACGACGAGCTGCCTGCAAATGCGCGCGCTTATCTGAAGCGTATCGAAGAAGTGTGCGGTGCACCGGTTGATTTGATCTCTACCGGTCCTGACCGTGAAGAAACGATTGTCATGCGTCATCCATTTGCGCATTAAGCAAATCGTTCTACTTCGGGTTCGTGCCCAAACAAAAAGCCCCATTCCGAAAGGATGGGGCTTTTTGTTTTTGTGGGTGATGACGACATCACTTATGACGAGGCGGCGGTTTCTTGTAAAGAGGCCATCCCTGTTTTCAGTGTATTCGCGAGGTTGATCACGCTAAGTGCATATAGCGTGCTTTTATTGTAGCGGGTGATGACATAGAAGTTGTTCAGGCCCAATAGGTATTCGATTTTATCGGGAGCGGTTTCTATCGGGAAAAGCACCGCTTTTTCCTGTGCATCTACTCTTTCAGCTGGTGTAACGCCAAATTTGGCCATGTCAGCAATGGTGTAGTGCAGATTGAATTTATCAGCAACCAGAGTCGGGTAGGTTTCCCCGGTAACGGTCGCTTTTACGATGGCATTCTGGTCTTTTTGCCAGCCAAACGAATGCAGATAGTTTGCGACACTGGCAATGGCATCCGCCGGGGTGTTCCAGATGTCTTTGTGCTGATCATTGGTGGCATCAACGGCATATTGATGGAACGAAGAGGGCATGAACTGGGGTAGCCCTAGTGCGCCTGCATAAGAGCTTTTAAAGCTGGCTGGGTCAAGTTTTTCGTCTCTGGCCAGAATCAGGAAAGCTTCCAGTTCCCCTTTGTAATAATCTGCTCGTCTTGGGTAGTCAAATGCAATGGTAGATAAGGCATCAATGGCCCTGAAGCTGCCTGCGTTACGGCCGTAATCTGTCTCTACGCCCAGAATGGCGGCGATCACTTCGGCGGGTACCCCATACTGTTTTTCGGCAGCGGCCAGTTCGGGGGCATATTGTTTCATGAATGCCAAGCCATGACTGATACGTGTGACATTGATGAAGTTGGGATGATACAAATACCAGGGACGTGACGTAGAAGGTTTGTCCAGGGCTTCGATAATCTTGGGTTTTTCCACGACATCATCGAAAATGCGAAAGAGTTCGCTTTTATCAAACTGATGCTTGCTGACCATGTCATTGATGAACTGGGTTACTTCTGGGCGTGCGGCCAGATCGCTGGCGATCGCTTCATGGTGTGAGACAAGGCCAAGTGTCAGCAGGAGACCCGTCAGCGCTTTGTGGCTTATTGTGCGTGTTTTCATTGTGTGTGCGGCTATGCCTTCGTGGGTTAGTGTCTGTGCCTTGTGACAATCTTTCTGTCATGTTGGTTCAATGGCGAGTCGTGGTTTAATAATTATCCGCCATGGATCACGACGAGCAGGGCACGTACTGGTGTCTCCCCTGCATTCCGGATGGCGTGGTCAATATCGGCGCGATAGCGTGCCGTTTCGCCTGCCTTTACTGTTTTTTGATGCGTCCCTTGCTCTATGGTGACTTCGCCTTCATAGACCGTCAGGTGTTCTTCTGTGCCCGGATCGTGGGCGTTGGAACATAATGCCCCGGCAACGGCGAGATCCAGTCCATACCACTCAAATTTTCCTGCAAGGTGCATGGGGCCCAGGATTTTGAGCTGGTAATTGGATTGAGGCCCATTTAGCGTGGGAGTCTCATGAATATTCATGACCTGAATGGCGGGCTCGGTGTCCAGTGTACTGGCAAACAGTTGATCCAGCCCCATTCCAAACGCATTGGCTAGTCGCCAGGTTACGGCGATGGTAGGATTGGCTTTATCTCGTTCGATTTCGGACAACATGGATTTGGAGACACCTGCAATGCGTGACAGGTCTTCCAGTGTCATCCCGCGTTCTGTGCGTAAAGACTGGATCAGTTGTCCAATGCGCGGTGGGCTATCCGGTGAGGGGAGTGTGCTTGCCATGGTGGATATCCTCGTTTACACTGTTCGATATGTTGGAATTTGGTTCTTTATAATGCAATTATCGCCCGTTTGATCCATTATACCAGTCAAACCAATCCCCTTGCTTACCAATGCATGCGGGGGCGAATCAAACAAAGGAGACACAATGAACCCGCGCTATCTGGAACATATCAATCGAACCCTGGAAGAAATTCGCCAGGATGGTTTCTACAAGTCCGAGCGGGTCATTACCTCTCCTCAAGGTACTGATGTTGCCCTTCAAAATCAGCCACATGTCATCAACATGTGTGCCAACAATTATCTGGGTCTTGCCAATGATGCGCGTCTGATTGCCAGTGCCAAACAGGCGCTCGACAGCGATGGCTTTGGCATGGCCTCTGTCCGGTTTATTTGTGGTACGCAAAGTGTGCATAAAGCATTGGAAGCCGCCATCTCTGACTATCTGAAAACAGAAGACACCATTTTGTTTTCCAGCTGTTTTGATGCCAATGCGGCCGTCTTTGAAGTGTTGCTCTCTGAAGCAGATGCCGTGATCAGTGACGCATTGAATCACGCCTCCATCATCGATGGCGTAAGACTTTGCAAAGCCGCCCGGTATCGTTACAAGAATAACGATATGGTAGATCTTGAGGCGCAGCTGCAAGCGGCGAAGGATGCCGGCGCGCGCTTCATGCTGGTGGTTACGGATGGCGTGTTTTCGATGGATGGGGCCATTGCGGACCTGGCTTCTTTGTGCGATGTGGCAGAGAAATTTGGCGCGCTGGTGATGGTGGATGATTCACATGCGGTCGGGTTTATCGGCCCTGAAGGTCGCGGGACACCTGCTATGCATGGCGTGGAAGACCGTATTGCCATTTACTCTGGCACGCTCGGCAAAGCATTGGGTGGGGCGGCAGGGGGGTATTTGTCCGGTTATGCGCCGTTGATTGCGCTGCTGCGTCAGCGTGCCCGCCCATATCTGTTCTCTAACACCCTGACACCAGCCATTGCGGCTGCATCGCTGACTGCACTTGAGTTGGTAAAAAGCGCCGAAGGTGATGCGTTGCGCAAGCAGCTAACGGCGAATGCCGAGCGTTTCCGCGCAGGCATGACCGAGTTGGGCTTTACATTGCTCCCGGGTGAGCATCCGATTATTCCTGTCATGCTGGGGGATGCCAATCTTGCACGTGAAATGGCGGATGCCTTGCTGGAAGAGGGCGTGTATGTCATTGGATTCTCTTACCCGGTTGTGCCTAAAGGGCTGGCACGTATCCGTACACAAATGAGCGCGGCGCATACTTTTGCGCAGATTGATGCGGTGGTCGCTGCGTTTGCCAAGGTTGGCCGTAAACTGGGCGTGATTTCAGGGGGAGCATGAGCATGAAAGCATTGGTAAAAACTGAAAATGCACCCGGCTTGACCATGACCCGGGTCAAACGACCTGAAGTCGGGCATAACGATGTGATGATCCGGATTCGCAAGACGGCGATTTGCGGGACGGATATTCATATCTGGAATTGGGACGAATGGGCACAGAAAACCATTCCTTGGCCGATTCAGGTAGGGCATGAATATGTTGGCGAGATTGTCGAAATTGGCCAGGAAGTACGCGGCTTCAAGATTGGTGACAGGGTATCTGGTGAAGGGCATATTACCTGTGGTTTTTGTCGTAATTGCCGTGCTGGGCGACGTCATTTGTGTCGTAATACGGTCGGTGTCGGGGTCAACCGGGAAGGGGCATTTGCCGAGTATCTGGTGATTCCGGCGTTTAACGCGTTCAAGATTCCGGATGATATTCCGGATGATCTGGCTGCCATTTTTGACCCGTTTGGCAATGCAACGCATACAGCGCTCAGCTTTGATCTGGTTGGGGAGGATGTGTTGATCACCGGTGCCGGGCCGATCGGGATCATGGCGGCGGCCATTGCCAAGCACGTGGGGGCACGCAATGTCGTGATTACCGACGTGAATGATTACCGCCTTGAATTGGCACGCAAGATGGGGGTAACCAGAGCCGTGCATGTGGGGCAGGAGTCACTATCGGACGTGATGCGGGAGCTGGGCATGACGGAAGGGTTTGATGTGGGACTGGAAATGTCTGGCGTGCCACAAGCCTTTGCCAGCATGCTGGAAAACATGAACCATGGCGGGAAGATCGCCATGCTGGGCATTCAGCCTGCGGATAGCAAGATCGACTGGACACAGGTCATTTTCAAAGGTCTGGAGATCAAGGGGATTTACGGGCGCGAAATGTTCGAGACCTGGTACAAGATGGTCTCCATGTTGCAGAGCGGACTGGATTTGTCCCCCATTATTACTCATCACTTCCAGGTCGATGATTTCACCGCAGGATTTGAGATCATGAGATCCGGCAATAGCGGGAAAGTCATATTAAATTGGGAATAGGGGTTTACAAGGCTGAATCTACTCTGTAGAATGCGCAGCTCTTGTTCTGGGGGTATAGCTCAGCTGGGAGAGCGCTTGCATGGCATGCAAGAGGTCAGCGGTTCGATCCCGCTTACCTCCACCAAGTGAACCTGAAATTCAAACAGCCTCGGTTTGGTTTCTTGTAGACAGGTTTCTGTCCCCATCGTCTAGAGGCCTAGGACACCGCCCTTTCACGGCGATAACCGGGGTTCGAATCCCCGTGGGGACGCCAGATAAAAGCCTACTGCATTTGCAGTAGGCTTTTATCATTTTTACAGTCCGTTTTGATAAGGTCAGGTTTCTATCCCGGAGATGAAACCGTTATAATGACCGGATAATATCCATGTGACGACTTCATGAATGCTGAAAAGCGCTTTCAGATTTTTGCCCGGCTGGCGGAAGCCAACCCGAATCCGACAACAGAGCTGGAATATTCCTCGCCATTTGAATTGCTGATTGCGGTCATGTTGTCTGCCCAGGCTACGGACAAGAGCGTGAATGTTTGCACCCGGAAACTGTTTCCAGTGGCGAATACACCGGCTGCGATCCATGCGCTGGGTCAGGAACAGCTGGAAGGCTACATCAACCGTATCGGGTTGTATCGCAGCAAGGCCAAGCATGTGATCGAGACATGCAGGATATTGATGGACCAGCACGATTCCGTCGTTCCTGACAATCGGGAAGCATTGGAAAAATTACCTGGTGTCGGACGAAAAACCGCCAATGTCATTCTGAATACGATATTCAGGCAGCCGGCAATGGCTGTGGATACACATATTTTCCGTTTGTCCAACCGGACCCGGATTGCGCCGGGCAAGACTGTCCGCGAAGTAGAAGACAAGCTCATCAAGGTGATACCCAAGCAGTTTATTCTGGATGCCCATCATTGGCTGATTCTGCATGGCCGCTATACCTGCATGGCACGCAAACCGTTGTGTGAAAAGTGCATCATTGCCGATTTGTGCGAATACCCGGCCAAAGTAATACAGGAACAAAAATAGAATGTTTAATCCGACCAGAGAGCAGGCCAGACAGTTTTTATTTGAGAGTTGGCAGAAGTTTCGTGATGGCATGCTGATGACGGATCTTGAGATCATGGCGGTGGATGTGATGGGGTTGCACCCTGAGTACCACCAGATGCTGGATCAGCCTGACAAATACATGGACAAGGATTTTTCGCCCGAAGCAGGGGATGCCAACCCTTTTCTGCATTTGATGATGCATTTGTCGATTCGTGAGCAGATATCGATTGACCAGCCGATGGGGGTGAAGAGCTACCATCAGCGGCTGACGTTGCGTCTGGGTGGTGTGCATGATGCAGAGCATGCGTTAATGGATTGCCTGGGTGAAATGATCTGGCATGCGCAGCGCTACCATACTGAACCGGACCCTTCCATTTATCTGGCTTGCCTTGAAGGCAAGCTGCAGTCTTGATGACCTACATCAAATGAATATGAGCCGTTTTTTTGTGAGCCATAAACAATGAAAATTACCGTAGTTGGTACTGGATATGTCGGCCTGGTTTCCGGAGCCTGCCTGGCAGAGATGGGTAATAACGTACTTTGCCTGGATGTTGATCCGCGAAAGATCGAAATTCTGGAAAATGGGGGCATACCCATTCATGAGCCTGGGTTAGACAGCGTGGTTGCACGCAACGTTGCTGCGGGGCGCTTACGGTTTACCACAGATATTGAACAGGCGGTTGCGTTCGGGACGTTGCAATTTATTGCCGTAGGGACGCCACCGGATGAGGATGGCTCCGCCGACTTGCAGTATGTGCTGGCTGCAGCCCGGAATATCGGTCGTTATATGACGGACTACAAGGTTGTAGTCGACAAAAGTACCGTACCGGTAGGGACGGCAGACAAGGTAAAAGCCGCGATTGCCGATGAGTTGGCCAAGCGCCAGAGCAAGATCGAGTTTTCTGTCGTATCCAACCCCGAGTTTTTGAAAGAAGGGGCGGCGGTTGAAGACTTCATGAAACCTGACCGGATTGTGGTGGGGGCTGAAGATGCGCGGGCCGTCGAGTTGATGCGCGACCTGTATGCGCCGTTCCAGCGCAACCATGACAAGCTGATGGTGATGGATGTTCGCAGTGCCGAGCTGACCAAATATGCTGCCAATGCCATGCTGGCAACCCGCATCAGCTTCATGAACGAACTGGCCTTGCTGGCTGAAAAAGTTGGTGCAGATATTGAGCAGGTACGGATTGGTATCGGGTCTGATACACGGATTGGCTATCACTTCCTGTACTCTGGCTGCGGTTATGGTGGTTCCTGCTTCCCGAAGGACGTAAAAGCATTGATTCGTACCGGTGAAGAAACCGGCCAGGATCTGAAAGTGCTGAATGCCGTTGAAGCGGCCAATGATGCGCAAAAGATGGTGCTGGTCAATAAACTGGTTAAACAGTTTGGCAGTGATCTGTCTGGCAAGCACTTTGCAGTATGGGGACTTGCATTCAAGCCTAACACGGATGATATGCGTGAGGCGCCAAGCCGTGTGCTGATTGAAGCCTTGTTTGAACGGGGTGCAACGGTCACTGCTTATGATCCGGTAGCGATGGAAGAAGCAAAACGCATCTTTGGAGAGGACAAGCGCCTGGCGTATGCAGAATCCCCGATGGCCGCGCTGAATGATGCGGATGCCTTGCTGATCGTGACAGAATGGAAAGAATTCCGTAGCCCTGACTTCGAGGACATGAAGCAGCGCCTGAAAAATGCCATCGTGCTGGATGGCAGAAACTTGTATGATCCAAAGGCGTTGGTGCGGGCTGGCATTGATTATCAGCCGATTGGTCGTAAAGTTAACTGAATTCTGACGAAAATGTCACTGGAACAGTTGTAAACACGGTGAGATGAGCGATAAGGAGCATAGTGTGGCAAAAGGGATGATTTTGGCGGCAGGTCAGGGGACGCGTGTCAGACCGCTGACGAAAAACACGCCAAAACCGATGATTCCGATTCTGGGAAAACCGGTGATGGAATACCTGATTGAGCACCTTGCGCGGCATGGCATCACCGAGATCATGGTGAATGTGGCCTATAACCACACTAGTATCGAAAACTACTTTGGGGATGGCAGTCGCTGGGGGGTGGAGATTGGCTATGCTTATGAGGGGACTCGTCAGCATGGTGAAATCCTGCCTAAGCCATTTGGCTCTGCGGGTGGCATGAAAAGCATTCAGGAATTTGGCGGTTTTTTTGACGATACTACGCTGGTTATTTGCGGGGATGCTCTGATTGACCTGGATATTTCTGCCGCCATTGAAGAACATAAGGCCAAAGGGGCGATTGCGAGTGTGATTGCGCTGGATGTGCCGCTGGAGCAGGTGCAGAATTACGGTATCGTGGTGGCTGATGAGGCTGGCCGGGTAAAGAGTTTTCAGGAAAAACCCAAGCCTGTCGAGGCGCGATCTACGCTTGCCAGTACCGGCATTTATATTTTCGAGCCGCAGGTACTGGATTATGTGCCTTCTGCACAGGAATATGACATCGGTAGCCAGTTGTTCCCGACACTGGTGGAGAAAGCGTTACCGTTCTTTGTGCAGAGCCGTCCGTTTCACTGGATTGATATCGGTCGCGTGAGTGATTACTGGTCTGTCCTGCAACGTGTGCTGCGTGGCGAAGTGGCAGAAATGCGTATGCCGGGTAAAGAAGTGAAACCGGGCGTCTGGGTTGGCTTGAATACGTCGGTGGCCTGGGATGAGATTACCGTCAATGGGCCGGTGTATATCGGGGCGAACGTTAAAATTGAACCTGGTGTCATCATCAATGGCCCTAGCTGGATTGGCCACGGTAGCATTCTGCGCAAGAACAGTACCGTGTCCCAGAGCATTCTGTTTGAGTACACACGGGTAGATGCCGGACAGCGTTGCCATGAGGTGATTTTGTCCCCGAACTATTGTGTTAATCGCCATGGCGAGACGATTTACCATAGTGACGAGGATTGCCAACTGAGATGGGGCGATGCCCGTGCCAGTTAAGGCAAAGTGGTTCTTGTGATTTTCAAGCGTGCCTGCGTGGCACGCTTTTTTATTTGTTAGGTACCAAAAAGGTCGTCAATGTCTGGAATGGGCATTGTGAAATGGGACAGAATGTGCTGAAAATAGTATCTGTAAAAGTTAACTCCTGATGGTAGTGCTTAAATGACAAAACTTACCGTAAAAGCTGCTTGCCCGCACGACTGCCCGGATACCTGTGCCATGCTGGTGACCGTAGAAGAGGGGCGTGTCACCAAAGTGGCGGGTGATCCGGCGCATCCGCCGACACATGGTGCATTGTGCACCAAGGTAGCCCGGTATCCGGAGCGGATATATCATCCGGACCGCTTGCTGCACCCGATGCGGCGGGTTGGTAAAAAGGGTGAGGGAAAGTTTGAGCGCATCAGTTGGGATGAGGCGTTAGATGAAATTGCCAGCCGTCTGCAGGCGGTTGCCGCCAAAGGTGGCGAGCGGATATTGCCTTATAACTATGCCGGTACCATGGGATTGGTGCAGGGCGATAGCATGTCTGCCAGGGTGTTCCACAAACTCGGTGCCAGTCTGTTGGGCAAGACCATTTGTGCCAGCGCTGGTAGCACAGCACTAAAGCATACCTATGGTGGTGGCGTTGGCATGCATATGGAGTTTTTTGAAGAGGCCCGGCTGATTCTGCTATGGGGAACGAACACGATTACCTCCAACCTGCATTTGTGGACCAAGATTCAGGAAGCGAAACGACGTGGTGCCAAAATCATTGCAATTGATCCGTACCGGACGCAGACCGCTGACAAGTGTGACCAGCATATTGCCATCTTGCCTGGGACTGATGCGGCACTGGCTTTGGGCATGATGCATGTCTTGCTGCGGGAAGGCTTGCTGGACCGTGAATATATTGACCACTATACCGTTGGTTTTGCCGAACTGGCGGAACAGGCTGGCAAGTACACGCCAGATCATGTGGCGAAGCTGTGTGGCATCGAAGCGGGCGTGGTAGAGTCGCTGGCGCTGTTGTACGGACGCTTGGCGGTGCTGGAGAAGCAGCCAGTGGCGATTCGCTTGAACTATGGCATGCAACGGGGACATGGTGGCGGTCAGGGTGTGAGGGCGGTTGCTTGTCTTCCTGCACTGGTGGGCGCCTGGCGGCATCGTGCCGGGGGGCTGCTGTTATCCAGTTCGGGATATTTCCCGGTCGACATGGCAGCTTTGCAGCGTCCGGACCTATTGCCGGACCCGGCCCATCCGCCAAGAACCATTAACATGAGTACGATTGGGAATGCGTTGCTGCACACAGGTGACGCGCATTTTGGGCCGCCAATCGAGGCATTGGTGGTGTACAACTCCAACCCGGTGGCGGTGGCGCCCGAGTCTGGCAAAGTTGCGGCCGGATTTGCACGCGAAGATTTGTTTACGGTGGTGCTGGAGCATTTTGTCACGGATACCTGTGACTATGCCGATATTATCCTGCCGGCCACCATGCAGGTGGAACATGTAGATATCCACAAGTCGTATGGGCATACCTGGTTTGTCGGGAATCAGCCTGCGGTGAGCCCCATGGGCGAATGTCTGCCTAACGCAGAGATTTTCCGTCGCCTTGCCAAACGACTGGGGTTTACCGATGCCTGCTTTGGCGATACGGATGAACAGATTGCCGATCAAGCCATCCAGACGTCGTCTCCATTGGCCAAAGGCATTAGCTGGACGCTACTAAAGGAAAAAGGCTGGGCGAGACTGAACTTGCCAGATGCACCGTTTGCAACGGGTGGATTTTTGACGGCAGATGGCAAGTGTCACTTTTATAGTGAAGCACTGGAAGGTACCGATTTGAGCCCTGTCCCGGCATTTGTACCACCGTATGAAAGTGTGCAAAGCAACCCGATGTTGGCCCAGAAATACCCGTTGGCCATGATCAGTCCGCCTTCTCGCAATTTCATGAATACCACCTTTGCCAATATCGAGAGCCTGTTGCCGAAGGAAGGTGAGCCTGTGGTGGAAATCCATCCGGTGGATGCCGAACGGCGCACCATTCGCCATGGTGATCAGGTGCTGGTACAGAACGACCGGGGTAGCCTGCAGTTGACGGCCGTGGTCACGAATCGCATCAGGGAAGGTGTGGTGTCCATTCCGTCGGTCTGGTGGAAAAAGAAAGCCAAAGATGGCAAGAATGCGAACGAGCTGACCAGCCAACTACTGACCGACATGGGGGAAGCGCCTGTGTTTTATGATTGTCTGGTAGAGGTAAAGCCTGTGACTGCCAGTGTATTGAATTAACCAGCCGGATATTGCAGATGAAGTCATTTGTATCGAAGTTGCCCAATGTAGGCACTACCATTTTTACCGTTATGAGCCAGTTGGCCGCAGAGCACAAGGCCATCAACTTGTCTCAAGGTTTTCCGGATTACCCGTGTCACCCGGATGTGACCCAGGCCCTGATGGATGCGGTGGCTGCCGGGCACAACCAGTATGCCCCCATGCCGGGCATTCCTGCCTTGCGGCAGGCCATTGCAGCAAAACTTGCCTTGCAGCATGGCGCGGCATTTGATCCGGATACAGAAATCACGGTGACCGCCGGGGCGACACAGGCCATTTATACGGTGATAGCGACTGTTTTGCATGCAGGTGACGAGGCGATTATCCTGGAGCCTGCTTACGACAGTTATGCACCCGCGATTGAAGCCCAAGGTGCCAAGGTGGTGCGTATTGGATTGTCTGCCCCGGATTACCAGGTGGACTGGTCGCAAGTGCAGGCTGCGGTAACCGGCAAAACTCGCCTCATCATTGTCAACAACCCCAATAACCCGGCTACCAGCGTCTTTTCGTCGGCTGATCTGGACGCGCTGGCCAATATTGCCGACAAGCATGACTTGCTGGTACTGGCTGACGAAGTGTACGAGCATCTGGTCTATGGTGAGAATCGGCAGCATAGTGTGTTGTCTCATCCTGCACTGCGCAGCAGAAGTTTTGCCGTCTATTCGTTTGGCAAAACCTTCCATGCAACCGGCTGGAAGGTTGGGTACTGTGTGGCGCCTGCCATGCTGACCAGTGAATTCCGCAAACTGCACCAGTTTCTGGTGTTTTCGGTGCATACACCGACCCAGCATGCGTTGGCCCACCATTTACAAACACCTGCCCACTGGCAGGGCTTGCCTGCATTTTTTGAACCCAAGCGGGATATGCTGGCAAAAGGTCTGGAAAAAGCGGGGTTTGAGCTATTGCCGAGCCAGGGCACGTATTTCCAGCTGGTTCGCTACGATGCCATCAAGCCCGGTCTGGATGACGTCAGTTTTGCACGCTGGCTGACCATGGAAGTGGGGGTGGCGTGCATTCCTGTGTCTGCCTTTTATGCCAATGGGCAAGATGATCATGTGGTGCGTTTCTGCTTTGCGAAGCAGGATGCCACGTTGCAACAGGCAATCGACAAGCTGTCCGTCTTGCGATGACATGGGCGGTTTGCCCGACAGGTTAATGCTTTTGGTTATATATAAATAAATATATAGTATTTATTGTTCTAAACTGTTTTCGCTAGACTTGCGTCCTGTGCCAGAGATTGCCGTTTGATCTCTGGCGATCTGCATACAGGGCGATGGTTGGAACATCTGGCATTTCTGTGTATGCGTATTGATGACTCATACGAGAAAACCGATGTCCAAGCCGCACAGTATCTTGCCGGGATTCCGGCTGTCTCTGGGGTACACGATCCTCTACCTGTCGCTGATCGTGCTCATCCCGCTCTCTGCCATCTTCTTCAAGACCGCCCTGATGTCGTGGCCCGACTTCTGGGCACTGGTGACTTCGCCACGGGTAGTGGCCAGCTACAAGGTCACCTTCGGTACTTCACTGGTGGCGGCGCTAATCAACTGCCTGTTCGGTCTGGTGGTGGCGTGGTCGCTGACCCGTTACCAGTTTGTCGGCAAGCGCTTCTTTGATGCGCTGGTCGACCTGCCGTTTGCGCTGCCAACCGCCGTGGCCGGCATCACGCTGTCGTCGCTGTATTCGGTCAACGGCTGGGTGGGGCAGTACCTGGAACCGCACGGCATCAAAGTGGCGTATACCCCGACCGGCATCGTGGTGGCACTGACCTTTATCGGCCTGCCGTTTGTGGTGCGTACCCTGCAACCGGTGCTGGAGGACCTGGAAGCCGAGGTCGAAGAAGCTGCCGCTTGCCTGGGTGCCACCCGCTGGCAGACTTTCCGCCGGGTGATCTTCCCGGCCATTTTACCGGCGCTGCTGACCGGCTTTACGCTGGCGTTTGCCCGGGCCATTGGCGAATACGGCTCGGTGATCTTCATTGCCGGCAACATGCCGATGATCTCCGAGATCACCCCCTTGCTGATCGTCGCCAAACTGGAACAGTACGACTACAGCGGCGCCACCGCGCTGGCACTGGTGATGCTGGTGTTCTCGTTCGTGCTGCTGTTTACCATCAACGGCCTGCAATGGTGGGCCAGCCGCCGCGGTCAGCGCGGCGCCTGAGGGAGAATCCGCATGCAACCCAAGAAATCTGCCCGTAGCACCCAGGAACCACGCTGGCTGCGCTATAGCCTGATCGGCATTGCCCTGGCCTTTTTGCTGTCGTTCCTGTTCCTGCCGCTGGTGTTTGTGTTTGTACAGGCACTGGCCAAAGGGGTAGATACCTACCTGGACGCGCTGAAAGAGCCCGACGCCTGGTCGGCCATCCGGCTGACCCTGATCACCGCCGCCATTGCCGTGCCGTTCAATCTGGTATTCGGCGTCGCCGCCTCCTGGGCCATCGCCCGGTTCGAGTTTAAGGGCAAAGCCTTTCTGGTGTCACTGATCGATCTGCCGTTTGCCGTCAGCCCGGTCATTTGCGGCCTGATCTATATCCTGCTGTTCGGCAGCCATGGCTGGATCGGCCCCTGGCTGCAAGACCACGATATCAAGATCGTGTTCGCCATCCCCGGCATCGTGCTGGCCACCGTGTTCGTCACCTTCCCGTTTGTGGCCAGAGAACTGATCCCGCTGATGCAAGCCCAGGGCAAGGATGAAGAAGAAGCGGCCATCTCGCTGGGCGCCAGTGGTTTCCAGACCTTCTGGCGGGTGACGCTGCCCAACGTCAAATGGGGGCTGATCTACGGGGTGATCCTGTGCAATGCCCGCGCCATGGGCGAGTTTGGAGCCGTCTCGGTGGTCTCCGGACATATCCGCGGCGAAACCAATACCATGCCGCTGCATATCGAGATTCTCTACAACGAATATCAGCAGGCGGCCGCCTTTGCGGTGGCCTCGCTATTGGCCCTGCTGGCGCTGGTGACACTGGTGCTCAAGAGCGTGGTCGAATGGCGCCTGCGCAAGGAGCTGGCGGCCCAGGACGAGCTGCCCCCCGATGGGCTGCCGGCCACCCCGCGTACCGCTCACGCCTGACCCCGCGTGCTTACCGAATCAAGGATGACCCCATGAGTATCGACATTCAGAACATCTCCAAACGCTTTGGCCCGTTCGTGGCGCTGGATAACATCAATCTCAGCCTGCCGACCGGCGAGCTGACCGCCTTGCTCGGCCCCTCCGGCTGCGGCAAGACCACCTTGCTGCGCATTATCGCCGGCATGGAAAGCGCCGATCAGGGGCAGGTACTGTTCTCCGGCAACGACGCCACCCACCTGCACACCCGTGACCGGCAGGTGGGCTTCGTATTCCAGCACTACGCGCTGTTCCGTCACATGACCGTGTTCGAGAACGTCGCCTTTGGCCTGCGGGTCAAACCGCGCAAGGAACGGCCGTCCGACGCCGAGATCCGCCAGAAAGTCACCCATCTGCTGCAACTGGTACAACTGGACTGGCTGGCCGACCGCTACCCGTCGCAACTGTCTGGCGGACAACGGCAGCGGATCGCCCTGGCCCGGGCGCTGGCTGTCGAACCGAAAGTCCTGTTGCTGGATGAACCGTTTGGTGCGCTGGATACCAAGGTACGCAAGGAACTGCGCCGCTGGCTGCGTCACCTGCACGACGAAGTGCACATTACCAGCGTGTTTGTGACCCACGATCAGGAAGAAGCGCTGGAAGTGGCCGACCGGGTGGTGGTGCTCAACAAGGGCAAGATCGAACAGATCGGTACCCCGGACGAGGTGTACAGCCACCCGGCCACGCCGTTCGTGTACCAGTTCCTGGGGAATGTGAATGTATTCCACAGCCGCATCCACGGCAGCTGGGCCGAGATTGCCAAGCAGGAACATCAGGGCGAGGCGGTGGCCTTTGTGCGGCCGCACGATATCGAGATCACCCGGGACGCGGGGCAGGGGGCGTTGCAAGGGACGGTGCGCTTTGTGCATCCGATCGGACCGGTGGTGCGGGTGGAGCTGGCGCACCAGAGCGAAACCATTGAGGTAGAACTATCCCGCGAACGGCAACAGCAGCTGGACCTGCGGGTGGGGGAGGTGACGTATTTCCGTCCCCGGCAGGTGCAGGTGTTTGAGGATGTGCAGGACTTTGTGATTTAGCCTGCCGGGCTTAGGGCCAAGCAGGACTAACTTAGCCCTGTTTGGCCCTAAGCTCACGCGGGGTGTAACCGAATGCGCTTTTAAATGCCCTGGCAAAGTGGGAGCCGTCACTAAAGCCGCAGTCTTGGGCAATGGTGCCAATTGACTGCTGGCTAAGTGCCAGCATCTCGTGGGCCCGGTGCAGGCGTAAATGTTTGCTGAAATTGGCCGGTGTCATGCCGGTTTCCAGCAGGAACAGACGCTCCAGATGCCGGGTAGACAGATTCACCTTTTCGGCCAGTTGCTGGCTGGTGAGTGGCTCTGCCATTTGCTGCTCGATATACAGCATGGCGCGTTTCACATGCAGATTCTTGGTAGTCTGGGTATTGATCGGCTGTGGCTGCAATTGCTGGCTCTGCAGGGACAGACTGCTGTCTTCCAGCATGATTCGCAGCGATTTGGCGGCTTCAAACCTGCTTAAATGACGTTCGATCAGATAGGCGGCCATGTGGATGACCCCGGTGCCGCCGGCACAGGTAATCCGGTCCCGGTCTGCGATATAGACCTCTTCCGAATGCGTGTCCAGATGCGGAAACTCTTCCACAAACTGCTTGTGATGGAACCAGGACACACAGCAACGCTTGCCTTCCATCAGCCCGGTTCTGGCTAGAATAAAGCTGCCGGTACAGATGCCGATCAGGGGAATTCTGGCTTGTGCAGCCCGTTTCAGATATTGGGTCAGTTCTGTCGGGATGCGTTTGCCGCTGTGGATCAGTCCGCCCACAATCACGATATAGTCAAACTCACTTGGGTCAACCAATAGGGACGTCGGGCTGACTTCCACGCCGCAACTGGCCTTGACCGGAATCCAGTTGTGATTCATGACCTTCCACTTGATGCGGATTTGCCGGCTCAGGTCATTATCGTCAGCAGCCAGCCGGAGGGCATCAATAAAATTGCCAAAAGGCCCCAGGGTAAAATTGGGGGAAAGCAGAAAACCGATATTGAGCGGTTTTTGGGTTGAGGCAGTATTTTCCACTGGATTTGGCTCACTGGCGGATGATTGTCGGTTTTAGTGTATCAAATGTCAGATTTGTCCGGTTAGTAAATGTCGGTTGTCCACACAATACGCTTAAGTTAAAAACCCTGAATGCCGTAAGCGTCGGGTTTTGTGTTTCGTGTATGACTCATGTGGGATGAACCATGTCATCAAACCGCTACTCCCTCTGGAGCCTGTTCAAGCAAGGACTCAAGCATAACAAAGGCTGGGAACCTGCCTGGACCAGCCCGCAGCTCAAGCCATCGTATGATGTGGTGATCATCGGCGGCGGCGGCCACGGTCTGGCGACGGCCTACTACCTGGCCAAGAACCACGGGGTGAAGAACATCGCCGTGCTCGAGCGCGGTTATCTGGGGGGCGGCAACACCGCCCGTAACACCACCATCGTGCGTTCCAACTACCTGTGGGATGAAGCCTCGCAGCTGTACGAGCACAGCATGAAGCTGTGGGAAGGCTTGTCCGAAGACATCAACTACAACGTGATGTTCAGCCAGCGCGGCGTGTTCAACCTGTGCCATACGCTACAGGACATGCGCGACGGCGAACGCCGCGTCAACGCCAACGCACTGAACGGCATCGACGCCCAGCTGCTGACCACCGCCGAAGTCAAGGCCCACATTCCGCTGCTGGATTGCAGCAGCCGTTCCCGCTACCCGGTACTGGGCGCCACGTACCAGCCACGCGCCGGCGTCGCCCGTCACGATGCGGTGGCCTGGGGCTTTGCCCGTGCCGCCAGCGCGCTGGGGGTCGACATCATCCAGCAATGCGAAGTACTGGGCATGGACATTGAAGACGGCCGCATCAAGGGCGTGGAAACCTCTCAGGGTTACGTGCGCACCAACCGCGTCGGCTGTGTCACCGCCGGCCACTCTTCGGTGATGGCCAAGATGGCCGGCATCCGCCTGCCGATCGAAAGCCACCCGCTGCAGGCGTTTGTGTCCGAATCCATGCGCCCGTGCCTGGACACCGTGGTGATG
>NZ_AQXU01000011.1 GCF_000376945.1 Leeia oryzae DSM 17879 | reverse complement strand
TAACCGTGGATATTGCGGTTGTTGGTTGACGCTGTGTGAAGTGGATATAATTTAGACCTGAAAAGAATTACTTCTTCCGTTTTTAGTGGTGAGTGATGAAGATCACTTGCTGCGTGACAAGTTACGCTTGGCAGCCATAGCGCGTTGGACCCACGCCTTCCCATTTCGAACAGGACCGTGAAACGACGTAGCGCCGATGATAGTGAGCATTGCGCTTGTGAAAGTAGGACACTGCCGGGCACCCCACAGGAAGCCCCTGATCTGACGATCAGGGGCTTTTTACGTTTGGGGCCGGGAAATGCACATCGAAACCCGCCTACTCGAACAGGCTGGCGATGCCGTCGAGACGGCTGGCGTAGTAGGGGCATGGGTGGCCATGCCCGAGTAGAGTCATGAGTTTGCAGTTGTTGTGAAAGTCACAATCTGTCTTCTGTCGCTAAAGCAGACTACGTTTTAGCGCTACGTCTACATGTTACAATAATAAAATATTTTAATGCCAAGTTGCCATCATCATGAAATCTAGTATTGTTAATCGTACAAAAGAACTCCAACAATTACTGAATGACCGTATCCTGATTCTGGATGGCGGCATGGGCACTATGATCCAGCGCTACTCACTGGATGAGGCTGCCTACCGTGGCGAGCGCTTTGCCGACTGGGGGCAGGATCTCAAGGGTAATAATGACCTGTTGGCGTTGACTCAGCCTCAGATTATTGCAGCCATTCACCAGGCATATCTGGATGCTGGTGCGGATATTATTGAGACCAACTCCTTTAACGCTACCTCGATCGCGATGGCGGATTACGGGATGGAGTCTCTGGTGTGGGAGCTCAACTTTGCGGCTGCCAAGCTGGTCAAAGACTTATGCGTTGCTCAGACGCTGAAAACACCAACCAAGCCGCGCTATTGTGCCGGTGTTCTCGGGCCAACCAATCGAACCTGTTCGATCAGTCCGGATGTAAATGATCCGGGTTATCGCAATGTGACGTTTGATGAGCTGGTGACGGCCTATACTGAAGCAATTGATGGTCTGTTATCAGGTGGAGCCGACATTCTGTTGGTCGAGACCATTTTTGACACCTTGAATGCCAAAGCGGCTGTCTTTGCGATCAAACAGTATTTTGATACGCATGGGGTCGAAGTACCGGTCATGATCTCCGGTACCATTACCGATCAGTCTGGCCGTACACTGACCGGGCAAACTACCGAAGCATTTTACAACTCACTCAATCATGCCGATGCCCTGAGCTTTGGCCTGAATTGTGCCTTGGGGCCAGATCTGTTGCGTCCGTATGTCGAGGAAATGTCGCGGATTTCTGGTACCTATGTATCCGTACATGCCAATGCGGGACTCCCGAATGCATTTGGTGGCTACGACCTTGGCCCTGAAGAAATGGCACGCCAGGTGTCTGAGTGGGCGCGCAGTGGCTTGACCAATATTATCGGGGGCTGCTGTGGTACAACGCCAGATCATATTGCGGCGATCTATGCGGCTGTAAAAGATGTCGAGCCACGCAAGCTACCTGAGTTGGAGCGTAAATGCCGCTTGTCTGGTTTGGAACCGTTCAATATTGGGGATCATGATCTGTTTGTTAACGTGGGCGAACGGACCAACGTGACAGGCTCCAAAGCGTTTGCCAAACTGATCTTGAACGGAGATTACGCAACAGCGTTGGATGTGGCGCGCCAGCAGGTGGAGAATGGTGCCCAGATCATTGACATCAACATGGATGAGGGCATGCTCGATGCCCATAAGGCCATGGTGACCTTCCTGAATCTGATTGCCGCCGAGCCGGATATCAGCCGGGTACCAATCATGATCGACTCCTCCAAGTGGAGTGTGATCGAAGCGGGTCTGAAGTGCGTTCAGGGTAAATGCATTGTTAACTCAATCTCCATGAAAGAAGGCGAAGAGCAGTTCCGGCATCATGCCCGACTCTTGCGCCGCTATGGTGCAGCCGTCATCGTGATGGCTTTTGATGAGGCTGGGCAGGCGGATACTTATGCACGCAAGATAGAGATTTGCCAGCGTAGTTACGACATTCTGGTGAACGAGATTGGTTTCCCGGCCGAAGATATCATTTTTGATCCGAACATCTTTGCGGTAGCCACAGGGATTGAAGAGCATGCCCGCTATGGGCTGGATTTTATCGAGGCAACCGGCTGGATAAAGGCTCATTTGCCTCACGCCAAGATTTCTGGTGGCGTCTCGAACGTGTCTTTTAGCTTCCGTGGCAATAACAAGGTCCGGGAAGCGATTCATGCCGTCTTCCTTTACCATGCGATTTCGCGTGGCATGACCATGGGGATTGTCAATGCGGGGGCGCTGGAGGTTTATGAGGAAGTCGACCCGGTGTTGCGTGAGCGCATTGAAGACGTAGTGCTGATGCGTACCCCGGCTGGAGGTGGGGATGCAACCGAGTTGTTGATTGCGCTTGCCGAGACATTCCGTGGTGATGCGTCCCAAAAGTCGGTTGAAGATCTGACCTGGCGTAATGGTTCTTTGCAAGAGCGGATTACCCATGCCCTGGTCAAAGGGATTACGACCTATATCGTTGAAGATACGGAAGAAGCCCGCCTGAATAGCGAGCGCCCGATCCATGTGATTGAAGGCCCGCTAATGACCGGGATGAACGTGGTGGGGGATCTGTTTGGTGCCGGCAAGATGTTTTTGCCACAGGTGGTCAAGTCTGCACGGGTCATGAAGGCTGCGGTTGCGCATCTGGAGCCCTTTATCGAGGAAGAAAAAATCCGTATGGGCCTGGCGGATGCGCCGGCCAAAGGGAAGATCGTAATGGCGACCGTAAAGGGCGACGTTCACGATATTGGCAAGAATATCGTGGGTGTTGTTCTGCGGTGTAACAATTACCAGGTGACCGATCTGGGTGTGATGGTGCCGGCACAGAAAATTCTGGATACGGCACGGGAGATTGGCGCGGACATTATTGGCCTCTCCGGTTTGATTACGCCATCACTGGAAGAAATGGCGCATGTGGCGAAAGAAATGGAACGCCAGGGCTTTACGATCCCGTTGCTGATTGGTGGCGCGACGACCTCCAAAGTGCATACAGCCGTGAAGATAGAGCCGAATTATCCGAGTGGACATGTGGTGTACGTGCCTGATGCCAGCCGTGCAGTCGGGGTCTGTTCCAGCTTGTTGTCCGATGAGTTGAAGCCAGAATTTGTGAAAAAATTGCGTGCCGAGTACGATAATATTCGTACCATTCATGCCAATAAAGACAAAACACAGTTTTTACCAATTGAAGCAGCCAGAGCCAATGGGTTTGCTCCCGCGACGGGATTTGACTGGCTGGCCTACCAGCCACCGGTGCCTCGCCAGTTGGGTGTGTTCCGGTTTGAGAATGTTTCACTGGAAGAGATTGCCCCGTTTATTGACTGGAGCCCGTTCTTTAATGCCTGGGAACTGTTTGGCAAGTATCCGCGCATTCTGGATGATGAGGTTGTGGGCGAGTCAGCCCGGGCCTTGTTTGCCGATGCCCAAGTGATGTTAAAGCAGATGATGGCTGAGAAATGGGTGCAGGCAAACGGTGTGGTCGGGCTGTTTCCGGCAAACTCGGTGGCGGGTGAGGATATCGAGATTTATGACCCTCAGACTGGCGAGGTGCTCATGACCTGGCATAATTTGCGGCAACAGAACATCAAGGGGGCAGGCAAGCCGAACTGGTGCTTGGCTGACTTTATTGCCCCGAAAGAAACGGGCATCAAGGACTTTATCGGTGCATTTGCGGTGACCGGTGGCATCGGCATCGATCCGCACGTCAAGCACTTTGAAGAAGCCAACGATGATTACAGTGCCATTATGGTCAAAGCGTTGGCTGACCGTTTTGCCGAAGGCTTCGCGGAATACATGCATGCGAAAGTCCGGCGCGAGCTGTGGGGGTATGCCGCAGGCGAGCAATTAACGGTGGATGACCTCACCAATGAGAAGTATGTCGGGATTCGCCCTGCACCGGGTTATCCTGCTTGTCCGGACCATACGGCCAAGACGGGCTTGTTCAAGTTGCTGGATGCGCCTTCTATTGGCATGACGTTAACGGAAGGCTATGCCATGTTGCCGACCGCCGCGGTCTCTGGCTTCTATTTTAGTCATCCGAAGAGTCAGTATTTTGCTGTGGGTAAAATCAACAAGGATCAGGTAGAAGCGTATGCCGAACGCAGAGGCGTGCACTTGTCCGAGGCTGAGCGGGATCTGGCGCCGGTACTGGGCTACAACCCTTCCTGATGCCCGGATGCGACATGACTAAGTCAGTTGCCATCATTGGAGGAGGGCCCGCCGGGTTAATGGCGGCAGAAGTGCTGGCGCAAGCAGGTTGCCGGGTGACTGTCTTTGATGCAATGCCTTCCGTGGGGCGCAAGTTTCTGCTGGCCGGTGTGGGCGGCATGAATATTACGCACTCAGAAGCGTACGCACCGTTTGTGAGTCGTTATGCCGAGCAGCAAGACTGGGTTGCCGGCTGGCTGGCCGACTGGCAGGCAGATCATTTGCGTGAATGGATCCATGCATTGGGGATCGAAACCTTTATCGGGACATCGGGGCGGGTATTTCCCCGGGAAATGAAAGCTGCCCCGCTATTACGAGCCTGGCTACATCGCTTGCGTGAGCTGGGCGTCGTATTTCAGGTGCGTCATCGCTGGCAGGGCTGGACGGTATCCAACACCTTGCAATTCATGACACCAGCGGGTGAAGTCAGTTATCCGGCGGATGCGGTTGTTTTGGCATTGGGCGGAGCCAGCTGGCCCAAGTTAGGGTCGGATGGTGCCTGGGTTCCTCTGCTGGATGCTAGACAGATCGACATTTCTCCGCTCATGCCCAGTAACATGGGATTCGAGTGCGAATGGTCGGATTACTTTCGTACCCGTTTTGCCGGACATCCGCTTAAAAATGTCGCGGTGCATTATCAGGACTATCAGGGTCGGTCAGCTTATAAGCGAGGTGAGTGCCTGTTGACTGTTCAGGGGATTGAGGGCGGGCTGATTTACGCCGTCAGTGCGAGCCTGCGACGGCAGCTACTCAAGGATGGCAAGGCAATCCTGAACCTGGATTTATTGCCTGATCTCGCGGTCGAGAAAGTGCAAGCAGCAATCCAGTCGGGGCGAGGCGCCAAGTCTCTTTCTTCGCATTTATCCAGCAAGCTGGGTGTCACTGGGGTGAAGTTTGCCTTGTTGCGTGAAGTGCTTTCAATCGACGACATGCAGCAGCCTGAGCGACTGGCTCAGACGATCAAATCACTGCCTGTGACTTTGACGGGCATGCGTCCTCTGGAAGAAGCCATTAGCACTGCGGGCGGTATTCGCCGCCAGGCATGCACGGATACACTGATGCTACGTGCGCTACCGGGTGTATTCTGCGCTGGCGAGATGCTGGATTGGGAGGCACCTACAGGTGGCTATCTGCTGACAGCTTGCTTCGCTAGCGGGCGCCATGCAGCGAACGGCGTGATGCAGTGGTTGCGGCAGGCTGATCTCTAATAGTGAGGCGGTACTTCATCTGCCGCACTCAAGGGTCGTGCGTTTTCTAGCTGGCGAACTTGTTGCGCCAATTGAACCAGATGCAGTTGTAAGTGGTCTATTTGCTGTTGCTGCCTTGAAATGACCTGGTTCAGAGAGTCGAGCAGATCATCCTGCAGGGAAAACTTGATTTCCAGATTATCTACCCGGGCTTCAATATCGCTGTTCATTCGTGCGTTGCTCCAAAATTCGCTATGATGTGCGGCCATTAATGCATGGCTTGCCTGTTATTCCCCTCAATTGTACGTAGAAAGTGCCGTTTGATGTCGTTTAAGATTTATCACAATGCGCGTTGTTCCAAGTCGCGTGAGGTTTATGATTTGTTGCTGGCAACCGGAGAGGAAATAGTTGTCCAGCATTATCTGGAAACACCACCGACCCGCGCAGAACTTGAGCAATTGTTGATCATGCTGGGATTGACTGACCCTCGCGACATGATGCGCAAAAAAGAACCGGAATATATCGAATTGAATCTGGCCTCGCCAGCACTGGATCATGCCGCTTTGCTGGATGCCATGGTGCAGTATCCTCGCCTGATTGAACGTCCCATCGTGGTACACGGTAACGAAGCCAAAATTGGCCGCCCACCTGAGGTGATCGCGGACTGGCTGGGAATTACGCCTGCATGAAGCCAGTTGCATTAAGCCGCATACTACAGTCCCAAGGTTTTGGTAGCCGCAAGGACTGCGAGCGGCTCATCCGGTCTGGACGCGTGACAGCGAATGGCGAACCAGTACAACAGCCAGCGCGGGCGTATGACCCTGCCGGACTTGTTTTTACGGTGGATGATGCGCAACATGTTTATCACGAGTTTGTCTATGTGATGCTAAACAAACCCGCCGGTTATGAGTGCTCGCATGATCCACAGCATCATGCCAGTGTGTTTGGTTTGTTGCCTGCGCATTTGATTGCGCGTGGTATCCAGTGTGTCGGGCGACTGGATCAGGACACGACGGGGCTATTGCTGCTAACCGATGACGGTACGTTTAATCATGCCATGACCCATCCCCGCAAGCACGTGGCCAAAACTTATCTGGTCACGGTGAAGCACCCTTTCTCGGACGAGATGCGGGCACGGTTATTGGACGGTGTACTGCTGCATGGGGAGGATGCGATTGTGAAGGCATTGCGCGTTGAAAGGCTCGGCGATCTGCAACTGTTGCTGACCATTGCCGAGGGCAAATACCATCAAGTCAAGCGCATGCTGGCCGCAGTCGGGAACCGGGTGGAGGCTTTGCACCGAGAAGCATTTGGTGCCGTTAATCTGGGTGACTTGCCGGAAGGGCAATGGCAGTTGATGCCGGACTTGCCTGAACAGATGTAACCGGCTACCGTGCTGGCACAGCAGGTAGCCGGTTTGGTTTTTTAGAACTGATTACAGGAGCGTGCAGTAACGCTCGCAGGGGTAGATGGATAGCCAACACTTGCCGTTGTTTCAATACATGGTCCTGTCTGGCCTTCAAGACCTGTATCTGGCAGCCCCGTCAATGTTGATGGTGTTTTTAAAGGTCCGCTTGCAGTGGTGCCGCTCTTGATAATTTGCGCCGGTTTGTTTTTGGCCGGTACAAAAATCTGCGTTCCTGCAGGGACCAGCGTACTACCGGCATCATTGGTGACCAGTACCGCTCCTTTGTGTACCATCACTTTCAGACCATTGTTTTCTTCCGCCGTGTATTCGGTCCCACGAATCCCGATGGTGGCCGTCTGGGTGGTGACTTGATACGCTTCTTTCTTGCCTTTGCCGATCAGACCGGAAATCGTTCTGAAGCTGCCTTTAAGCAAACTGAAGAAACCGGTTTCTTCTCCGTCGTTGCTCCCGTTAAATTTGTAGCGGTCGATCCGGAATTTTGTATTGGGTGCCAGTGACAGATAGGCTCCGTCGGAAAAACGGATTTGTGCCCGGCCACTGGCTTGGGTATCGATCAGATCGCTGGCATTCACATCACTGCCTTTTTGCAGGGGGCGGGTGCCTGCATTGCTGATGGCAACGACACTGCCAGAGACAAACTCGACCTTGCCGGCAGCAGCCCATAGCTGCAGAGAGCACAAAAGTAATAACAGACCAGTCAGATTGGTTGCCCAGAAACGAAGTTGTCGCATTGTGTATCCTGTGTAGATCATGATTTTGCTTCCTGTTGCCGGCATGCCGGGCGATTACTGGAAATCATACTTTAACGTCAGATCAAACCTGGTGCGCTGGTATTGGCTGATATCCTGATTACTGCCATTGCGGGTCCAGCTGATTTGCGGGGTCAACGTGAAGCGTGGGTAAAAGCGGTAGTTCATGCCTAGCCGGATATCCCATTGATTGTCTTTTCGCCGAGCCAGATAGGCGGGTGTATCGGCCGAATAGATGCGTCTCTCATAAGCACCGGAGAGGTAAATGTCGGTTTGCTCGCTGGTATGCCAGATGCCACCCAGCATGAAACCGAAGAACCGGTTACCGACATAGTCAGGTGTTCCAGCATCTGTCAGGGTTTTGCCTGCATAGAAACCGCTTTGCAAGAGTGGTTTGTAAGGCAGATCCTCAAAGCTTTGCATGAAACGGCTGCCTAATGTCACACGATGAACATCACTCCCGGATGAGGTGTAGTCATACCGGTTGTAGTTGCCATACAAGGAGATTTCGCTTTGGCTATCCAGCAGGTGGGACCAGTCGATCCGTGCGCCATCCGTAGTGACGTAGTGTTGATGGTTCAGCCACTCTTTGCTGGTATTGACGCCAAGCCGTAGCCGGTTATCTCCCGTTTGCCAGGTCAGGCCACCACCGAGTCCGATGGTATGACTGTCCTGAGTGTCTAGCTGATCAAAGGATTTGCCTGCCGCATTCAGGCTGGCGTCCAGAACGAGGCCATTACTGATCACTGTCCGGTAAGAGAGCTGCGCTCCTGCAAAAGCGTAATTGTCGGACTTGGCCAATGCTGTTGACGGCATTGTGACTGGGAGAGCAGGTGCTGCGGGGAATGTATAGATGTCTTGGCTTAATCCGCCATTGGCATTGCTGTCATGCCCCGTCCCGATATAGATCATTGCCTTCAGTTCGCTGCTGGCAGGTGGTGTGAGTTGTCCTTGGTAGCTTTGCAGCAGCTTGCGTACCGCTTCTGGCGGATTATGGGAGGCTACCTCGTCAAAGGCCGTTTTGGCAGCGTCCAGATCACCCATGCCATAGTAGGCCCGGCCAAGATCCAGATAGGCGGCTGCATTGTCCGGTTCGTTTGCGACGACGCGTTCCAGCGCAAAGCTGGCCGCGGTGTAGTGGCCACTTTCTAGTGCCGCTACCCCAAGGGCATAGTCGAAGTCTGGTTCACCTGCAAATTGTGCTTCTTCCGCAGATAGCAATTGATAGGCTTCATCCGCCGGTTGCGTTTTAGCGGACTGCAGTAGTGTGGACATATCGCCTGCACAGGCGGATTGTCCAAGTAGCGCGATGGCGAGTGCCAATGCACTCATGACGTAGGGAACTTTCATTTTGTCAGCCTTGGAGATGGGTCTGCTTGATTTGCCAGTAATGATACGTAAATATCATGGGAAAGTCATGGGTACAGCCATGGTTTTCTGTGTTGAATCAAGCGGCAAGCGGACATGTTCACTGTATAATCGGCACTGTTCAAAACAGATTAGGCGATTGCAATGACTACCCCTCTCCAGAATGACCGTTTTCTTCGTGCTTTACTCCGCCAGCCCGTGGACAAGACACCTGTCTGGTTGATGCGGCAGGCCGGGCGTTACCTGCCGGAGTATTGCGCAACCCGGAAGCAAGCAGGCTCATTTCTGAATCTTTGTAAAAACCCGACGTTGGCAACTGAAGTCACGCTACAGCCGCTGGAGCGTTTTCCGCTGGATGCCGCCATTCTGTTTTCTGATATTTTAACCGTGCCGGATGCAATGGGACTGGGCTTGTACTTCTCGGAAGGGGAAGGGCCGAAGTTTGAGCGTCCGTTGCGTGAAGAGGCGGATATCATGAAACTAGCCGTACCTGACCCGGAAGGCGAGCTAAAGTACGTGATGGATGCCGTGCGGGAAATCCGCCGTGCACTGCAGGGCCGAGTGCCCTTAATCGGTTTTTCCGGTAGTCCCTTTACGTTGGCTTGCTATATGGTTGAGGGTGGTGGCAGCGACGGATTCCCGATTACCAAAACCATGCTATACAGCCGCCCGGAACTGTTGCACCACATTCTGTCTGTCAACGCCAAGGCGGTGACGGCGTATCTGAATGCGCAGATTGCTGCCGGTGCGCAAGCCGTGCAGCTGTTTGATACTTGGGGTGGCATGCTGAGCCACGCGGCGTATCAGGAGTTTTCACTGCGTTACCTGGCAGAAGTCGTCTCTGGTCTGACGCGTGAGGTAGATGGTCAGCGGATTCCTGTCATCGTGTTTACCAAAGGCGGCGGTCAGTGGCTGGAGGATATTGCGGCCATCGGCTGTGATGCGGTGGGACTGGACTGGACAACCGATATCGGATTGGCCCGCCAGCGCGTGGGTCAGCAAGTGGCGTTGCAAGGTAACTTTGATCCGACCGCGCTGTTTGCCAGTCCGGACGCCATCCGGAAAGAGGTAGGGCGTATTCTGGGCGCATTTGGTCATGGAAATGGGCATGTGTTCAATCTTGGACATGGTATTTCCCAGTTCACCAATCCGGAACATGTTGCCGTGCTGGTGGAAGCAGTACATTCATTGAGTCAAGATTTTCATCAGTAGCATGAAAAAAATCACAAAAATTTTCTGGAAAACACTTGCGTAAATTCCAGATTTGAAGTTTGTGAATGTACTTATGCACATTTTCATGCTGTCGTTACCATGGCTGCAGAAAATGTGCAACACCCTCGGTGTTTTAGATTTAAGTGTTTGATTTATATAAATATTTAATATTGATTAAAGTTTGTGCAATTTGTGAATTATCTAGGCGCAGACTGCATTCTTGCCCTGTTTGCATAAATTTTCCACAAAGTTATCCACAGAAGCTGTGGGTAAGGCTAAAAAGTGCTTGTCTGATTGGGGTTTAGCGGCAATCTTGAGAAAGTACTTTAACTGTGACAAGGGTAAGACGGCTTGATTGAACTTTTTTATGTCAATTAAATTCCAGATAGCACGGATTGTAATAGACGTACCTATCCCTAAAGCCTTCGACTATGTGATGGAAGAAGTCAAGCAGGCGGATATTGGCAAAAGGGTCATTGTGCCGTTCGGGCGTCATGAGCGGATGGGCGTGATTGTCGACTGCGCCAGCCAAAGTGATTATCCGCTTGCAAAACTAAAGCCTGTGCTACGTGTTCTGGACGAGGAACCGGTTTTTACGCCAGATACGCTGGCGTTGCTGAAATTTTGTAGCCAGTATTATCAATTCCCCCTCGGCGGGACGATTTTTACCGCTTTGCCGGCGCGACTCCGGCAATTGGCCCCATGGGCGGATGAGGCGCCTTATGCCTGGCAGCTCACGCCTTCAGGCAAAGATGCGCTAGGCGGACTATCTGGACGTGCAAAAGCCCAGATCGCATTGCGCGATGCCATGAGCGAACCTGTTACCCCGCAGATACTGAATGCCATTTCGCGTCAGGCTTCCTCGGTGATTAAAAAATGGGCAGAGGCAGGCTGGATTGAGTCGGTACCGATTACGAGAGTACCGTGCGATGCACAGATTGGCCCCAAGCCTTATCTCACGGAAGAGCAGGCCAGGATCGTTGAGGCGGTGGATTTGTCGGACCCGCAAGCGAGTGTGCTATTTGGCGTGACGGGGAGCGGCAAGACGGAGGTCTATCTGCGTCTGGTCGAGAAAGCCTTGGCGGCTGGCAAGCAGGTGCTGGTGCTGGTGCCGGAAATCAACCTGACGCCACAACTGTTATTGCGTTTCAAGGCTCGTTTTCCGCATGCCAGTCTAACGTCGCTGCACAGCGAGATCAGCGACGCCGAACGAGCCAGAGAGTGGATGGCCTGCCGGCGCGGGGAGCGCAGCATTGTGCTGGGGACCCGTTTGTCGGTGTTTGTGCCGCTGCCCGCGCTGGGCCTGATCCTCATTGATGAAGAGCATGACAATGCCTACAAGCAGCAGGACGGCTTGCGGTACTCCGCCAAACACGTCGCGCTGATGCGTGGCAAGCTGGTGGGGGCTCCGGTATTACTGGGGTCGGCCACGCCTTCACTCGAAAGCTGGTTCCAGACGCTGTCCGGCAAGTATCGGCTGCATACGTTGTCCCAACGGGCGGTCGCATCGGCTGTCATGCCGACCATTGCCCTGGTGGATACACGCCGCCGCTATACCGAGGACGGGCTTTCCAGCGAGTTGATCTCAGCCATTCAGGCCACGCTCGATCGTAAAGAGCAGAGTCTGCTGTTCATCAACCGACGCGGCTATGCGCCGGTGATTTTCTGTGATGCCTGCGGCTGGCAGGCAGGCTGTGATCGCTGCAGTGCCCGACTGGTGCTGCATCGGCAACAGAAACGCCTTGTGTGCCATCATTGTGGCTGGGGCCAGCCTGCGCCGCTCGCATGCCCCGACTGCGGCAATCAGGATATCAAACCTATCGGCGTGGGCACGCAGCGCCTTGAAGACTCTCTGGAAAAGTATTTCCCGACGGCCAGGATCTTGCGGATTGACCGCGATGCCATGCGCCACAAGGGGAGCTGGGCTGCGGCACAGGCCCGCATTGCGGCAGGTGAGGTGGATATTCTGGTAGGGACGCAGATGCTGGCAAAAGGGCATGACTTCCCAGACCTGACGCTGGTAGGCGTCGTGAATGCCGATGCCAGTCTGTATGCGGCTGATTTCCGCGCCTCTGAACGGCTGTTTGCCCAACTGATGCAGGTGTCTGGCCGGGCTGGACGTGCCGGCAAACCCGGGCAGGTACTGGTGCAAACGGCTTTTCCGGAACACCCGGTGTTTGATGCGCTGATCCGCCATGATTACGCAGGTTATGCAACATCGCTGCTGCAAGAACGGGCAGATTGCGCATTTCCGCCATACACGTTTCAGGCCCTGCTGCGGGCAGAAGCTCCACGGATAGAGATGGCCATGCAATGGCTGCACCAGGCAAGACAGACCGCGTTGTCGACCGTACCAGCCCATCTGGCCGAGGTGACTTGTTTTGATCCGGTTCCAGCCCTGATGGCGCGCATCGATGGCAAAGAGCGTGCCCAATTGCTTTTCCAGTCGGATTCCCGGGCGGCCTTGCAGCGATTCTTGTCCGGATGGAGCTACTTGCTGTATGAATTGCCGTCAAACGGCATTCATTGGTCATTAGAGGTTGACCCGATTGAAGTCTAGGCCCGACAATCAGGCTTTGCACAACGAGTGTCTGGCATGACGCCTGCCTATCTTCCCTTCATCAGACAGTTATTCGATCGCATGTATCGAAGCTGGCGGGTGATCGGTCGCGAATGGCTGATCGCTATGGGGCTGGTCACGGGTTTGTCTTTGTGGTTATTGCTTGGGCATACCGCGACCCAACGGCTGGATAACATCGTCTATGATGTCATGCTGCAGTCTTATGTGCGGCCAGCAAACCCGGATATCGTGCTGGTGACATTTGATGCGCAAAGCCAGGCAAAGCTTGGACCAACCGCCTTGAATGGCGAGTCAGTCGCCACAGTCGTTTCCCGGCTGGGACAAGCGCAGAACGTGTTGCTGAATATTGATCTGCCTGCGTCCGACCCCGGCATCCCCGTTCTTGCAGAAACGATGTCTCGCCAAGGCAATGTGCTATTGCCGTATCTGGCCCTCCCTTCTGGCAGCATGACACACAAATGGCTGCCGCAGCCTTCGCTCATGGCTGCGGCAGCCGGCCTCTGTAATCTCGATTTTGTCGTGTCATCTGATGCGATGGTCCGTAGCTTCTACTTGCAAGAGGGCAATGCGCTGCGCCGTAATCCGCATTGTGCCATCGCCATGTTACAGCCGGCAGCCGCATCGCGTCTTGACATGACCGACCGGGAGGTCGCAACGCATAACTATGATCTGCGCCATATTCCTTTCGCGGGTAAAAGCGGGCACTTTACAGAAGTGACGTTTAGCGATGTTTTGCAAGGCAAAGTCTCGGCGGCCATTTTTCAGCGCAAATATGTCTTGCTGGGGGCAACGGTGACAGGGCTGGGGGACGATTATGCTGTCCCGGTGAACGAGTCCTCGACACGTATGGCGGACATTGAGGTACTGGCCAACGCCATGGATGCCCTCAGGCAAAACATCACGATTCGGGACGCAAGCACTTTGCTCAAGCTGTCCATCAACCTGTTTCCTCTGCTGATACTGTATTTTTGCATTTTCTTTTTTTCCGCGAGACGCATCATTCTGCTTTTTGTCACCCTTGGGGCTGGCGTACTGGCCGCCAGTGCGGTGCTGATGCAGTTTGGCATCTGGGTGACGCCTGTGCCCTGTGTGATCTCGCTGGTACTGGCGTACCCATTATGGAGCTGGCGACGCCTGGAAGCCGCCCTCGCCTACATGCAGGAGACATTTGACAGAATCCGCCAGGAGCCTTTGCCAAGGGGGACACCGCAAACTACCTTGACCCTGCCCAAAGTGCTGGATGAACGGATTGCCCGCATCCGGGAAGTGGCAGATCAGATGTCGGACTGGCGTCAGTTCATGTTCGACGGCATCAATAGTGCGCCGGATGCCGCATTGATTGTCGATGCCTCGGGTCGGGTGGTGGTGGCGAATCAGGCTGCAGCAAGACGTTTCTCGGGTGGATTGGAAGATCCACTATATGGCCGCTTTCTCTCCCAGTTACTCTTGCCTTACGAGCCGCAGATTGCAGATCAGCTGGAATCCTGGATGGGGTTGCTGGATACGCATGCCATTGCAGCTGCGCCAGAGGGTATCGAGGTAGTCGGGTCGGATGGCAAGCGCCTGCTGGTCAAATGTGTCCCGTTCGTCAATGTGCATCGCAAATTGAGCGGATGGATCGTGTCCATTATCGATATCTCCTCCTTGCGCCAAGCCGAGCAGGGACGCGACGAAGCACTCCGGTTCCTGTCGCATGACATGCGTGCGCCGCAGGCCTCGATACTGGCGCTGATCGACATGCAACGCAGTAATAATGCCCTGCCGCCCGACGAGTTCCTGGCCAGGGTCGAACAATACGCGCGGCGTGCACTCGGTTTGGCGGATGACTTTGTGCAGTTGGCGCGCGCCGAAGCACAGCATTATCATTTCGAAGAAGAAAGCCTGCTGGAAATTGTCTGTGATGCCATGGACGAGATGTGGGCGCTGGCCAATAGCCGGCATATCAAGCTGGTGTATCCGGAGCTGCAAGATGAAGCGATGGTGCTGGCCGATCGTCGGATGCTAACCCGTGTCATGATTAACCTGATTTCCAATGCCATAAAATATAGCCCGATGCACACGGCGGTGCGTTGTCATCTTTATCGGGATGCGCAGCACTGGTGCTGTGAGGTCATTGATCAGGGATATGGGGTAACACCGGAACAGCAAGCAGCCATGTTTAACCGGTTTACCCGGTTCATGTCACCGGAGCACCCCGTGACGGAAGGGATCGGGCTCGGCTTGGCTTTTGTCAAAACCGTGCTGGACCGGCATGGCGCGAGCGTCACAGTAGAAAGTCAGCCGGGGAAAGGCACCATCATCAGGGTTGCGTTATTGATGACCTGACCTGTATTTGCGGTTCGTGTGACTATTTAAATGGCATTTCATCTGATCATTTTGTAGACTAGTAGCAGAAAGCTTAAAACCCAGGGAATTCCGATGCGAATTGCAGTACTTGATGACGATGTCAGCCTCAGTGAATTTGTCTGCCAGTCCTTGAATGAGGGTGGCCACAACGCATGCGGTTTTCAGGAAGGAAAGCGGCTCATTCAGGAGTTAAAGCGAGAAAGCTACGATTTACTGCTGCTGGACTGGGAAGTACCGGATCTCTCCGGATTTGAGGTGCTGAAATGGGTGCGTGCCAATATGGATACACCAGTGCCCATCATGTTCCTCACCTGTCGTCACGAAGAAACCGATGTTGTCTCCGGGCTTAACGAAGGCGCGGATGATTATATGGTCAAACCTGTACGCAAGGCAGAACTGCTTGCCCGGGTAGCCGCATTGTTAAGACGTGCCTACCCCAATCAGCGTGAGACAGAGAGCTTCGAAGTCGCGCCCTTCGAGTTTGATCTCATTGCTCGCCGCCTGACCCGGCAGGGCGATCCGATTGAGCTGACGCAAAAAGAATTTGATCTGGCCTTGATGCTGTTCCGTAATCTGGGTCGGTTATTATCTCGCAGCCACATCCAGGAGGTTATCTGGGGTCATGGGCAATACCTCAACTCCCGGTCCATGGATACCCATATCTCGCGGGTCCGGAGCAAACTGCAGTTAAGGCCTGAAAACGGCTTTCGCTTAACCCCTGTGTATAGTTTTGGCTACCGGTTAGAACAAGTTACCGCCAACGAATAATCCACCTTTGCCGCTGGCTCGCCTGTTGCTTGATGTTAAAATAGGCAGGATCAGCGATCTCTCGTAGATGCGTGGTCTGATCCTCGCATAGTGTTACATCATTCTTTGCAGACATGTGCCTGTGCAATGGTGCATCTGCGACTTTGCTATGGCAATAATGATGTTTCTTCCAAAAATGTCCGGTTGTCAGCGCTACCTGATTTTCCATACGTACCGGTTATCCCCAGCCTGGACGCTAAAGTGTTTGAAATGGAAGTGTATTGTGTTTAAAGCTGTTGCTTTTGTACTGGCCATATATGGCTCAACGGTTCTGGCTGCCCCCGCCAATCTGCCCGCCAGTGTCGCTGACGCGCTGAAAACGGCCAGATTACCGGATAGTGCCTTATCCCTGTTTGTGCAACCGGTGGATGAGAACAACCCATCATTAGCATTTCGAGCCGAGATGCCGGTCAATCCAGCCTCGACCATGAAGCTGTTAACCACCTATGCCGCCCTTGAAATTCTGGGGCCAGCCTATCAGTGGCAAACACAGGTGATTTCCGCGGGACACCTTGAGCAGGATGTCTGGCAAGGTGATATCTATATCAAGGCGCAAGGGGATCCCAAGTTTACTCAGGAGCAACTGTGGCTGTTACTGCGTCAGCTGCGTCAGCGGGGTATCCGTGAGATTAACGGCGAGTTAAAGCTGGACCGCAGTTATTTCCCGGTTGGAAATGAGGACGATGGCGTTTTCGATGGTAGTGCGGACCGTCCCTATAATGTGTCGCCAGACCCGTTGGTGATCAATTTCAAGACGTTGCGTGTCCAGCTCACACCCACAGAAGACCGCGTTACCTTACTGGCCGATCCGCAGTTGCCGGACGTGATGCTGGTAAACCAATTGAAGACAATGGAAAGTGGGTCGTGTGCTGACTGGAAATCACAAGTCAGTGTCTTGTTGCAGGACAAAGGCAAGCAAAAAACACTGACGTTTACTGGGAAGTTTCCCAAAGCATGTCCGTCGGCCAATTACTATGCTGCCATCGGTACACATCCCATGTTTGCAGCTGCCTCCATTCGCGATACCTGGCGCGAACTTGGGGGGCTCTGGCCCAAGCTGGATAATCAGTTAAAACAAGAAAACTGGCCCATCGCCATTTCTCCTGAAAATGGTAGTGTGCTGGCGTCCCAAAACTCGGCGGGTCTCTCCAATGTCATTCAGGATGTGAATAAGTACTCGAATAATCTGATGGCCAGAATGGTGTTTCTGGCACTGGGGCGTAAAGCCGGTTTCAATACCAACCCGCTGGCTGCCAGTATTGAAGCGATCCGTGTCTGGCTAAGCGGACAAAAATTGAGCTTCCCCGAGCTGGTGCTGGAAAATGGCGCAGGTCTTTCACGTGTGGAGCGGATCAGTACCGCCCATCTGGGGCAGCTGCTACTGCAGGCCTGGAGGTCACCCTACATGCCCGAGTTCATGGCCTCTCTGCCGATTGCCGGTGTCGATGGCACCGTCAAGAAGCGATTTGCGAACGACGAACTGGCCAGTTATGCCCACCTGAAAACCGGGACGCTGAATGATGTCCGGGCATTAGCGGGATATGTGCGTACCCGATCCGGTCATTGGGTGGTGATTGCCGCCATCATTAACCATAAAGCGGCAGAGCGGGGGGGCTTGGTACTGGATGAAGTCGTCAAATCCGTGTACGACACCATGTAGTAGTGTATGCAAGTACCGTCAGGAAGATGCCATTTTGGTTAGGTACTCTTCCAGTTGCTTGATTGTCATGCTCAGGACTTGATCTCTAGTCGGAATTTCTTGCCGCAATTGCCGCATGGCCGGGCTGGACTGCAGGTGGATCAGGTATTCTTCCTGCCCCGTCTCTACAGCCATGATGATTCGCTTGCCCGGCAGATAGCGATAAGGCAGATCACGGTTGGTAAAGTGAAACACCAGCTGTTTTTCAAACTCCATATCAACGGCAATGTCGATGGCAGAATGTTCGCTGGCCTGTCCGTTCAAGATGTCGCCAATCACGACAGGATCAACATCGGCGATGGTCATCATGAAAGCCTGCGCATTTTGTAGCCGCTGCAGCTGCGTCTGGCTGTGTTCCGGTGCAAATACAGCGCGGTATTCATGAAGGCTTGCTGCTAGCATTTCCTTGTCAGGCCATAGACGGCTGTCGGTGATGCCCAGTTGCTTTGCGGCCTTGCGACACGCCGTATTCAAATCATTCTCGTAACCATCAACCATCAAACGCGCGCTCAGATTGGCAATTTGCTGACGGATTTGCAGCCCGTTTGGGTGGTTTGACACGTTTTTTCTGGTCATGATGTACCGGCAGGCGTTCGAATGTATGGAAGGCAGATTAACGCCCGGAGAATATGACCGCTCATCCGCAAATGCTGTCGGTAAGACATGCGGATGAACGGCATACTATTTCAGTAAAACATTAAAACAGCATTTCCTTGATGGAGTCTACGCTGGTGGCGGAGCTGGCCGGTGCCTCATCTGGTGAACTGTTATCCAGTCCCAGATCTGGGGCCACATTGGTGTGTTCGCCATAGAAATACTCGCCACCGTTATTTACTACACCTTGAGGGGTATCCAGCGGACGCTCCGGCACGCCTTTCAGCACATGTCCCATATAAGTCATCCAGATCGGCAACGCTGCGTGGCCGCCCGTTTCCTGACCTCCCAGTGGTTTGGGCTGGTCATACCCGACCCAGACAACCCCTACCAGGTTACGCTGCGAGTAGCCGGCAAACCAGGCATCCATCACATCATTGGTTGTCCCTGTTTTTCCTGCCAGGTCGCGCCGGCCTAATGACATTGCACGAGCCGCGGTACCGTACCTCACCACGTCACCCATCATGCTGTTCATGATGAACGCATTACGCGGGTCAATCGCCAGCGGTGCATTCACGCCTGCTTTGTACGGCTTGCTCTGGAAGATGACTTTCCCTTTGCCATCTTCAATCCGGTCAATAAAGTAGGTTTGCACCTTATAGCCGCCATTGGCAAATATGCTGTACGCCCCCGCCATCTGATAAGGGGTAACCGTACCTGCACCCAGTGCCATGGTCAGGAAAGCCGGGTGATGGTCAGCGGCAAAGCCAAATTTCTGGATGTAACTTTGTGCATACTGAGGCGTAATCGCCTGCAGCAAACGAATGGAAACCAGGTTTTTGGATTTGGCCAAGGCTCTACGGATGGTCATGGGGCCTTCAAATTTGCCATCCGAGTTTTTCGGTTCCCAGTGTTGCCCGCCCTGGTCGATCACCAAAGGTGCATCATTGACCACGGTTGCCGCGGTAAAGCCTTTTTCAATGGCGGCCGAATAAATAAACGGTTTGAAACTGGAACCGGGTTGACGCCATGCCTGGGTGCTGTGGTTGAAATTATTGCGGTTAAAGTCAAAACCACCAATCAAGGCCTTGATGGCGCCGGTATTCGGGTCTGCCGAGACAAAAGCCGATTCGATTTGCGGCAACTGTACGATTTCCCAGTTATCAGCACTGGTGCGAGAAACACGAATCACAGCACCTGGCCGGATTCTTACCGCTTCGTTGGCCTTGCTACTGAGCATTTGCTTGGCAAACCTCAGTCCGTTCCCGGTAATCTCAAGCGTTTCTCCGCCCTTGCGATACGCGACAACCTTGTTTGTGCTTGCTTCAAGCACAACGGCCGGATAAATGTCCCCGCTGTCTTTTACATCCATCAAAGCGCTATCCAGAAACTCTTCCGAGCTGTCAGAGGAGATATCGATGTACGACTCTGCCCCGCGGTAACCATGACGCTTGTCAAAATCCAGCAGTCCATGTCTCACCGCCAGATACGCTGCTTCCAGGTGGTCACTCTCAACCGTGGTATACACTTTAAAGCCTTGTGTGTAGGCCGAGTCCTTGAACTGGTCAAACATGAACTGACGCGCCATTTCGGCTACATACTCTCCATGGGCAGGGAAATCTGCAACAGACTTTTGCACATGTAGTGGTTCTATTTTTGCTGCTTGTAATTCATCATCCGTGATGTAATTCAATTCCCGCATTCTGCGTAATACATATTGCTGGCGCAGTTTGGCGCGTTCAGGATTGACGACTGGATTGAATTTGCTAGGGGCCTTCGGCAAGCCGGCCAAAATGGCCATTTCGGCTATACTGAGATTCTGTAGCGGTTTACCAAAGTAGGTTTTTGCCGCTGCCCCAAACCCGTAAGCACGCTGTCCCAGATTGATCTGGTTCATATACAACTCAAGAATTTGGTCTTTGCTGAGATTTTGTTCTATCTTGAAAGCAAGGAGCGCTTCCTTGAATTTGCGCTCAAATGTTCTTTCCGGAGAAAGGAAAAAATTTTTGGCGACCTGCTGGGTGATGGTACTGGCACCGGATACGGTATGCCCTTGCATGACGTTGGCGAGCAATGCGCGTAGAACGCCTTGATAATCTACGCCACTATGTTCATAAAAACGCTCGTCTTCCGCAGACAAGATGGCTTGTTTCATTTTGAGCGGCACGTCCTGGATCTTGATGAAATCCCGGCGCTCTTGGCCAAATTCACCAATCTGGACGCCATCAGCGGTATAAATCTTTAACGGAATGACTGGCCGATAGTCTTGTAAACCTTGTACACTTGGCAAGCGAGGGTAGGTAAGCATAATGGCAATTGCCAATACAGCCACACCGATCAGGAATAACGTAAATAAACCTAGAATCGGGTAAAAAATCCATTTTCGAGACATATCGGTATCTTAATCCTGCTGGAATGAGTGCTTATTTTAAAACGAATTTGTAATTTATGTTGCGATTCTACACATGATGTCTGCATGGATGCTTTACTTGACATTCTCGTACTGCTAGCATCTCATGTAAATTCACACAAAATGTGTGTAACTCATTTAATGTTCGAGGAAATTTACCTTGAAGAATGGCATTAATATGGATTTTTTCAAGCCCAAATCGCCCCCGTTAATCGGTGTTGATATTAGCACCGCTGCCATCAAGATGGTTGAACTTAGTAAAAATGGCAAAAATCTGGCGATTGAACGTTATGTGATAGAACCCCTCCCCAAAGAAGCAATGGCTGACGGTAACATCAATAATTTTGATGTGGTCAGTGAGGCGATCAAACGCGCATGGCGAAAGCTGGGCTGCAGAACCCGCAATGCGGCGCTGGCCCTGCCTTCAGGTGCCGTTATTACCAAGAAGATTACCGTACCAGCCGGCTTGCGTGATCGCGAGCTGGAAATGCAGGTTGAGTCAGAAGCCAACCAGTACATTCCCTTTGCGCTGGAAGAAGTCAATCTGGATTTCCAGATCATTGGACCTTCACCGGCGACACCTTCAGAAGTTGAGGTGCTGATCGCGGCGTCCAAAAAAGAAAAAGTTGAAGACAGAGTCGCTGTTGCCGAAGCCGGTGGCTTGAAAACGCTTGTGATGGATGTCGAGTCATTTGCGACGCAAGCTGCCTTCGAGCTGATTCAGCGACAACTGCCTGGTGCTGGGCAAGACCAGACCATTGCCGTTGTCGATGTGGGCGCCACCATGATGCACATCATGGTGCTCAGGAATGGCCAGCAAGTGTTCTTGCGCGAGCAGGCCTTTGGTGGCAATCAGCTGACACAGGATATCCAGCGGCGGTTTAATCTGTCTCCGGATGAAGCAGAAATTGCCAAAAAGAGCGGTGGTTTACCTGAGGCTTATGAGCCTGAAGTGTTGAAACCATTCATGGAGTCACTGGCGCAAGAAGTCAGTCGTTCCCTGCAGTTCTTTTTTGCATCTACCCAGTTTAATCAGGTTGACTTCATTTTGCTGGGTGGCGGTTGCGGTAGTATTCCCGGGCTGGATGAAGTGGTTGCGAACAGAACCCAAGTCAGTACACTGATTGCCAACCCTTTCCTTGGCATGTCTCAACCCAGTCGGATCAAACCTAGGCAGTTACTGCAAGACGCGCCAGCGCTCTTGATCGCCTGTGGTCTGGCACTACGCAAGTTCGAATCATGATAAGACTAAACCTGCTCCCTCATAGAGAACTGCGCAAGGCTCAACAAGTCCGGCAGTTTTATGTTGCCATAACCTTTGTATTGCTGGGTGCATTAATATTTGCATTTGGCGGGTTTCAGTATCTGGATGAGCTGATTGCAAATCAGAATCGTAGAAATGATTACCTGCAATCGAATATTGATATGCTGAAAAAGCAAATCAAAGACATCGATGGCCTGAAGCAGGAGCGTGCCTCCTTGCTTGCAAGAAAGCAGGTTGTAGAAAAACTGCAAATAAGCCGTTCAGAAGTTGTTCAGTTACTTGATCAACTGACACGACTGACGCCTGAAGGTATTTATCTTACCTCGGTCAAACAAAGTGACAACAGGATTGACCTGTCCGGGATGACGCAGTCTAACGCCCGTGTGTCCACTTTCATCCGGAATATTGAGAACTCAACTTTCCTTGTTTCGCCGCGACTGATTGAAATCAAGAAATCAGGGGATGCAAAGCTAAACGAGTTCTCTATGTCTGCAGAGATCAAGCGAGAGCCAGATGATCAAACGACGGCTCTGAAGGGGAAATGATGGCAATCGACCTAGACGAATATAGAAATCTGGATATCAAAGAGATTGGCATATGGCCTTTCCCTGCAAAGATAGCTGTCTTTGTGATTATTTTTGTGCTTATTCAGACGGCTGCATATTTCCTGTTCTGGCAAAGCCAGATAGACGAGCATACAGCTGCAAAAGAAAAAGAAGAAGCTTTAAAGACCGAATATCTGGACAGTAAACGCAAGGCAGTGAACTTGCCTGCCTATAAGCAGCAACTGGAAGAGATTCGTTCCTCTCTTGGGGAGCTCCTCAAACAATTGCCCAAAAAGTCTGAGATGGATGCGCTACTGACTGATATCAACCAGGCTGGTGTTGGCCGTGGTCTAACCTTCGTTTTGTTTAAGCCTGCTGCAAATGAAATCAAGACGAATGAAATGGCCGAATTGCCTATCGAAATCAGGATCAGTGGGGCTTATCATGATTTTGCCAAGTTTGCCAGTGACATTGCCCAGCTACCGCGTATTGTAAACCTGAATAATATAGAAATTACTAACGGCAAAGATGGTGTCATGTCAATGTCGACAACAGCCAAAACATTCCGTTACCTGGATGCGCAGGAAATGGATGCCGCTAAACCGGAAGGGAAGAAATAGCCATGAGATATTTAGGCGTGACGCTCTTGATTCTTCCGGGAACTCTATTGTTATCTGCTTGTTCAGGTTCTGGTACAGAGGATTTGGATGAGTGGATGAAAAATGAGACGGCCTCTTTTCGCAGTCATATTGACCCGGTGCCAGCGATTCAGCCATATACACCTTTTGTGTATCAAGCCTATGATATGGTTGATCCATTTTCGAGCTCAAAAATTCAGCAGATAAAAGGCAAGGGCGCAAACTCCCCAGATCCCAACTGGAAAAAAGAAGCGCTGGAAGAGTTTGATCTTGATAAGTTGCTGATGGTCGGTACGCTGAACAATAAAAAAGAAGGCATGCTGGCTTTAATTAAAGCCCCCAGTGGTGAGTTGTTCAAAGCCAAAACGGGCAATCATATCGGCCGGAATTTTGGTGTAATTACCAGTATTGATGATACTGGCTTATTAATTAAAGAGCTTGTTGAAGATAGTAATGGAGACTGGTCTGAACGCGGCGCCAGTTTAAAACTCGTTGAGCAGGAGCGAAAATAATGATAAACCGTACGCTGCAAAAATATTCGGCGTTCAGAAGCCTGATCATGGTGGCTGTCGGGTGTTATTCGTCCATGGTAATGGCAGCGTCCAATACCATTGAAAGCATCAATGTTTCTGCTCTGCCGGGTGATAAAACCCTGATTAAAATTCACTTGCAAAAGCCTGCGACAAAACCGACGGGGTTTTCTGTGGCGACACCACCGCGTATTGCTCTGGATTTTGCGGATGTTGCGAATGGTGTGCCTGTTAGTAGCCAGCCAGCCCCGCAGGGTAATTTGCGTGCGGTGAATTTGGTTGAGGTCGGTGGGCGTACTCGCTTGGTGCTGAGTCTCTTGCAAAATGCACCTTATGAAGTTGCTACAGATGGACAGGATGTATTAGTGTCCCTTGCACCTGTTGGAGCTACAACCGCGTCAACGGCTGCAACTGCAGGGGTAACAGCTACCGT
Source organism: Leeia oryzae DSM 17879 (assembly GCF_000376945.1). Classification (GTDB taxonomy): domain Bacteria; phylum Pseudomonadota; class Gammaproteobacteria; order Burkholderiales; family Leeiaceae; genus Leeia; species Leeia oryzae. Next base: position 53,376 of record NZ_AQXU01000011.1, on the reverse strand, counting down.
GGTTCCTTCTGTAACTAGTGCTGCTCCAGTTACTACAGGAGATGCAATTCAGGATATCGAATTTCGTAAGGGCCAACAGGGCGAAGGGCGTGTGATTATTGATTTGGCCCGTGGCAGTGCAGGTGTTGACATTCGGCAGCAGGGCAAGTTACTTGTGGTCGATATCAGTAAAGGTAAACTGCCTGAAAATCTTCGTCGCCGCATGGATGTGACTGATTTTGGTACGCCAGTCCAGTTTGTCGAAGCCAAAGACGTGGGCGCAAATACCCGCATCACGATTGAGCCTAAAGGCAACTGGGAATACTCATCTTATCAGACTGATAACAAGCTGGTGGTTGAGCTGAAAGAAGCTTCTAGCGACCGCAAGCCTACCCAGGCACGCGTCTATTCGGGCGAGAAACTGTCACTTAACTTCCAGAATGTGGATGTTCGTTCCGTGATTGCTGTTCTTGCGGATTTCACTGGTATGAACATCATTACCAGCGATACCGTCACCGGCAATTTGACCTTGCGTTTGAAAGATGTTCCTTGGGACCAAGCTTTTGATATTGTGCTGCAAGCCAAAGGTCTGGACAGTCGCAAGAAAGGCAATGTAGTGCTGGTTGCTCCGCGCGAAGAGTTGGCTACCAAAGAAAAACTGGAGCTAGAAACCCAACAAAGCATTACAGAGTTGGAACCGCTAAAGACGGAGGTTTTTCAGATCAATTATCAAAAAGCCAAGGTAGTGTATGACTTTTTGAAAGACGAAAAGTATCCATTTCTGTCCAAGCGCGGAAGCGTGATTGTCGATGAACGGACCAACCAGATTTTCCTCAAAGAAATCCCATCCAAGCTGGAGGAGTTTCGAGATCTGTTGACGAAAATTGATGTGCCAACCCGTCAGGTAATGATTGAAGCCCGGATTGTGATCGCGGATCAGGATTTTTCTGGGAAGATTGGCGGTGCGTTGTCTTATAAACCATCTTCAACTGGTTCTAGAGGGTTGTGGGGTAGCAAGGATACGACAATAAGCTCTGGCTCTGGTTTGGGTGGGGGAAGTGCCCCGTCTTTGTCATCTACTGATGGCGGTTCAAGTTTCCTGCTGTCATTAACTCATAGCCCTACCGGTGAAGTATTGAGTTTGGCGCTGTCAGCGCTAGAACTAGACAATAAAGGGAAAATTATCAGCTCTCCAAGAGTCGTCACTCTGGATCAGGCAAAGGCTACGATCAAGCAAGGCTTTCAGGTGCCTTATAAAGTATGTAGTACAGGTACGACTGTAACGTGTACAACTTCCTTTAAGGATGTGGTGTTATCACTTGATGTGACACCACAGATTACCCCTGATAACCGTGTCAGTCTTGTGATTGTGGTTAATAAAGATACGCTTGGTGCATTGACTGATGCCGGTTATATCGTAAATACCAATCAGGTAACAACTCAGGCGCTGCTGGCTAACGGAGATACAACTGTTATTGGTGGTATTTATGAAGAAGTTAATCGGAATGATATAAGCAAAACCCCTGTGCTTGGTGACATCCCTGTGTTCGGATGGTTGTTTAAGACAAAGTCCAAAACGGATACCAAAACTGAATTGATGATTTTCATTACCCCTCGTATTCTGGATGACCGCTTAGCTGTACGCTAATTGCACTAAATCCGTTACAATGCCCGTCATGGCACTAGACATGACGGGCAATTTCTTTTTGGTGGGTTTGATGGGTGCGGGCAAGACGACCGTAGGGCGTGCTTTGGCCAAGCGCTTTGACAAGCAGTTTTATGATTCTGATCATGAGATCGAGGCTCGGACGGGTGTCCGGATCGCGACAATCTTTGAGATTGAGGGCGAGGAAAAGTTTCGGGAACGCGAGCGGGACATGATTGCTGAACTGTCAGGCCTGAATAACATTGTGTTGGCAACAGGCGGCGGTGCGATTCTTAACCCGGAGAATCGGCAATGCCTCAAGCAACGCGGCTTGGTGATTTATTTGCGGGCCAATGTTGATGATTTGTACATGCGGACCAAGCTCGATAAAAATCGTCCATTGCTACAAACGGCGAATCCACGTGCAAAACTCCAGCAGTTGTTTGACGTGCGCGATCCGCTCTATCGTGAGGTTGCTGATATGGTCATTGATACCAGCCGGCAAACGGTTGCAACCTTACTCTCTCATATTGAACCCAAGCTTGAAGCATTGATTCATGACTGAACATATCTCTCTCCATCTTGATCTTGGTGAACGCAGTTATCCCATTCTGATCGGTAAAGATCTCCTGGCGCAGTTGCCTGTGTTGCTGAAAGGCAAGTTTAAAAGCAAGCACGCCATGATTGTGACCAATGAGACGGTAGCGCCTTTGTATCTGGAAGCCGTTCTCCGGGCATTGCAAGCGATGGGGATGGAGGTGACGCATGTGGTGCTGCCCGATGGTGAGCAATATAAAGACTCACAGCATCTGGATCTGATTTACAGCGCCTTGTTAGCGGCCCGGTGTGATCGCAAGACGACACTGGTTGCCTTGGGTGGCGGTGTGGTTGGGGATATGACGGGGTATGCGGCGGCAACCTATATGCGGGGCATTCCGTTTATCCAGATTCCGACGACGCTATTATCCCAGGTGGATTCTTCGGTTGGCGGTAAAACGGGTATCAATCACCCGCTTGGCAAGAACATGATTGGCGCGTTCTATCAGCCAAAGGCTGTTGTTGCGGATGTTTCTACCTTGATGACCTTGCCAGACAGAGAGTTCTCTGCAGGTCTGGCTGAAGTGATCAAGTATGGTCTGATTGATGACTTGCCCTTGTTTGAATGGCTTGAACAGAACATGGCACGTCTGATGTCGAGGGATATTGCAACCCTGACAGAGGCGGTTGCCTGGTGTTGCCGGAATAAAGCCCGGATCGTGGCAGCAGACGAGACAGAAGGTGGTGTACGGGCACTGTTAAACCTTGGGCATACATTTGGGCATGCCATTGAAGCGGGTATGGGGTATGGTGTCTGGCTGCATGGTGAGGCAGTCGCAGCGGGTATGATGCTGGCTGCAGCGGCGTCGCAGGAAATGGGTTTACTAAGGGCTGATGAACTGGCGCGAATCAAGCGTCTGCTGGAAGCTGCAGGCCTGCCAGTGGCCGCTCCATCCCTAGGCGTTGCCCGTTACATTGAACTAATGCAGGTAGATAAAAAGAATGATGCAGGTCGCATCCGCTTTATCATGATGCGTGGTTTGGCAAATGCCTTTATTACGGATGATGTTTCATCTGATGTTCTGAATAAGGTGCTGTCTTGATGTTAGGTTGAGTCGGCAGCCAATAAAAAACCTCGCCATGGCGAGGTTTTTTATTGGCAAAACTTAACAAGCAGGTCAGGCGGTGGCTGTGCGCCGCAAACGTGTTGAGAACTCTTTGAGTGCATCAATATTGCTTGCTTCTGCCCGGTTGCACCAGTCATGCAGTTTTTGCAGTAACTGTTCGGAAGTCAGGGAAGATCTTTCCCACAGTGCGGATAGCTCCTGACGCATGCTGTATACCGTTGCCAGTACCGTACTGTGCGCGAGCAGATGCTTCAATTGTGTATGCTCTTCATGCGGTGTGTCTTTGGCATCCTGTTTCAGCCAACGTTTGAACTGCGACCACTTCAGCTCATGAGACAACTTGGCGGACTGCTGTAGTTTCTGCAGTTCGTCAGCGCAGATGCTCTTCAGGCTTCGGGCATAGCGAGAGGCAATGATGTAGCGGTTGGTGATGATCGCTTCCAGTGTTGCCTGGTCAACAATTTGTTTGGCGGGTTCTTCTGCCATTTTCGGAATGGTGCGACGCACTTTTGCCAGACCTAATGCTGACAGAATCTGGATGTACATCCAGCCAATATCAAACTCGTACCATTTGTAAGACAACTTGGCAGAAGTCCCAAAGGTGTGATGATTATTGTGCAGTTCTTCACCTGCGATCAAAATGCCCCATGGGAAAATATTGGTGCTTTTGTCTTCGCATTCGAAGTTGCGATAACCCCACCAGTGTGCCAGGCCATTGATGACGCCGGCCGCAAAGAAAGGCGTCCATGCCATTTGCACTGCCCAGATCCAGATGCCATTTGGCCCGAACAGGGTGATGTTGATCAGGAACATCAGGGTAATGCCAAGGGTGCTGTATTTGGTGTACAGATTGCGCTCTAGCCAGTCGTCAGGTGTTCCTTTGCCGAACTTGTCCAGGGTTTCCTGATTCTTTGCCTCGGTGCGATATAGTTCTGCACCTTCTAGCATGACCTTCTTGATGCCAAATACCCAAGGGCTATGGGGATCTTCAGCTTTTTCACAGCGGGCGTGATGTTTGCGATGCACCGCCGCCCACTCTTTTGTCTGCATGCCTGAGGTCATCCACAGCCAGAAGCGGAAGAAATGGGATGGGATAGCATGCAAATCCAGCGCCTTGTGGGCCTGATGGCGATGCAGAAAGATAGTGACGGACGCCATGGTGATGTGGGTAAGTCCCAGTGCCACAAGGATATAGCCCCACCAAGGCAAGTCAATCAGACCATTCAAATATGTCATACGTATGCTAGTGCCTGTTTCGAAAAAATATAAACCAATGATTCTACAGAAAAAAATGGCTGTCTGCTTATTTAGTTTGCAATGAGCCAGCCATATAGGCCATGGCGGGTATCCGTATACCGTTAGCCTTGAAGCCTTCATCAATACGTACCAGAATTTCTGACCTGAGCGGGCCGGTGCCATTTTCAGGGTCGGAAATCCAGGCATTCAGTTCCAGTGCGATGCCTTCAGGGGTTAGTGCTTTGATCAGCACCACGGCACTTGGTTCCACAAGTATGCGCGCAGCAGTATTGGCTGAGGCCAGCATGATGTCCCGAGCTTTTTGCTGGTCGCTGTCGTGCGTAATCATAATCGGGATTTGAACCAGCATCAGCGGGTTGCTGTAGGTGTGATTGATCACCACCGAAGTGACCAGTGTATCGTTAGGGATGATGGCTTCGGTGCCATCTGATGACTGCAGGACCATATAGCGGGCGGTTAAGCGGGTTACCTGGCCATAGCGGTGATCGACCGTGAGGAAGTCTCCCAGGCGGATGGACCTGTCGATCAGGATGATGAAGCCACTCACATAGTTGCTGGCAATTTTCTGCAGGCCCAAGCCCAGACCGACACCAAATGCTCCGCCAAAGACCGAGAACAGGGTCAGGTCAACCCCAACGAGTGGCAGTGCGATCATCACGCCGACAATTACCAGCAAGGCCCGGCTTAATTTGGCCAGCATGACGCGCAAGCTACTGTCGAGAACTTCAGAAGCCAGTATCTTGCGCTCGATGGCCCGTCCGATCCAGAGTGCAATCATCAGGGTGATGGTGACGGACAGGGCGCCATTGATCAGCATGAGCACAGAAATCTGGTGCTTGCCGATCGAGAAGTCCAGTTCGTCCAGCGCGTTGATGATCCAGCTCAATTGGCCGGTCATGTGCAGGGCAAAACCCGTCCAGATCAGGGCGACCAGGCTTTTTTCTGATACTTTCAGCCAGCGGGCCTCGCTAAACACGTTCCTGAGGATGTAAACCGACAGACGGATAATCGTCAATGCGATCAGTAAGGATGCCGCGGCATTGAGTAGCCGGACCGACTGATGCGGATGCAGGATGTGTTTGCCAAGCTCAACACCGCAAAGGGCGCTCAACGGGAATAGCACCCGATGAAAACTCATTACGCCAAATTGCCATTGCCGGTCGGCTTGCTGTTTGGGTCGCAGGATGCGATGAAGCATCCAGGCCAGACCCAGGGACAGGAAAATGATGACCAGCTGTTTTAACTGACTGGCCTGTGCAGGTCCGAGGGACAAATCTTGCCAGAGGGCTTCTATCTCGGAGGGTTCGATCATTGGCGCTACCTTGTAAAATTGATGATGCTAATCTGAAAATATAATCGTCATACCCGTGTGGCGAGGGCATATATTTGATAACATGTTGTTTTATCTTAACCTATTGATCAGTAGACAATGAACAAGAAAATATTATTACCCGTTGTTGTGGTTGCCGCGGCAGCGGTTGCCTATACCGGTAGTGCATGGTGGTTGGGTGGCAAGGTTGAAGCCCAAAATGAAGCTTACCGTACTTTTTTGAATAAGCAGGCTTATTTGAAAGTGGTCAAGTCAGAGTACCACCGCGGCTTGTTCAGTTCTACCAGCGAATGGACTGTTGCACTGAGTGGTACCCTGGCCTACAGCTATCGTCAAGCTTTGCAGACGTATGGTGCAGAAGCGCCTCCGCTGCAGCTGACTGTGCGTGAAACCATTCATCATGGCCCGTTTCCGATGATCGGTTCCGGCAGTTTTATGCCTGGCCGTGCATCTGTTGATACCGATGTGGTCTGGCCGGACGAAGTCAAAAAGGCCCTGACAGAAGTGTTTGGTGACCAGAAGCCATTGACGATTCATACGCTTGTCGGTCTGTCTGGTGAAGGCAAGATGGAGGTCAGCAGCCCGGCCTTTACCAAGCAGATTCCAAATGGAGAGGCAACAATCCAATGGACTGGCTTGAAAGGTAACATCACATACGCACCCGATTACAGCAAGAACCAGTACCTGTTTGAGAGCGAAGGCCTGAATGCGTCAGGTAAAAATGGCGAAACCCTGAAGGTTGGCAAGATTACCTTTACCGGTGACAACCAGCGTGCATTTGATGACCTGATGATTGGCAAGGCTGGTTTTAATATTGCCGGCATCACGTTTGCCAATACTCGCGCACCGCAGCAGAATGTGCAGGTCGATAATATTGGCTACAGTGCCGATGCCACGGTTCAAGGTGATTTTCTGGATGTGGCTGTGAAACTGGGTGTTGAAAAGATTGCCGTCATGGGCAAATCTTATGGCCCAGCACACTATGATGTGAGTCTGAACCACTTGCACGGGCCGACCTTGTCTAAACTGTCAAATGCGCTGAATGATCTGCAGAAGCAGGAAGTGGCACCAGAGCAGCTGCAAGGCATGATGATCGGTGTGCTGATGCAGCATGGCATTCCTTTGTTGAAACAGACGCCAGAGTTCCGTATTGATCGCATCAGCCTGCAATTGCCGGAAGGTGAAGCCAAGATTTCTGCGCGTGCAAAGATCAATGGCTTTGATGGAAGCGAAATTCAGCAGCCGATGAGCTTGTTGCAAAAACTGGACGCAGGGATTGATATTGTGTTCCCGGAGAAAATTGCACATGACCTGGCGGCCAAGAGCCTGGGCGCGAAACTGGGGCTGGATAGCAATACCGATGCTGCTGCGATGGTTGAGCAGCAGATTGAAGGTTTGCTGGCCCAAGGGTTTGTGGTTCGCAGTGGCAAGGCACTGAGTACCAAAGCGGTCTGGAAAGCAGGCAAGCTCTTTGTGAATGGCAAGGAAATTCCATTACCCATGTTGCTGGGTGGGTTAAATGGTGCAGCACCTGCAGCACCTGCAGCGCCAGCTGCGCCCGCCCCGGCGGAGTTGCCAGCCTCCGAGTAAGCGGTTGTTACGCTAAGGTATGAAAAAACAAAGCCCGGAGATCCGGGCTTTGTTTTTTGGTGGTCAGATCAGCGGTTTGTTATGACGCTTTTTCAGTTGCGGCAGTGTTTGTACGAGTCAGTACGGCGGCAAAGAAACCATCCGTTTGATGCAGATGCGGATAGAGCTGCAGGTAGTCACCCATCTCAAGCGGGATATGCTGTTGCTCCAGAATTTCCTTGACCGGGGTCAGGGTGAAGGCTGGGTTGTTTTCCAGAAAGCGTTCAATTTGCTGCTGGTTTTCTTCGGGCAAGATGCTGCACGTGGCGTAAACCAGACGACCACCTGGCTTGACCAGACGAGAAGCGCTTTGCAAAATGGATTGCTGACGGGCAATAATTTCTGCCAGACCGTCCGGCGTTTGACGCCATTTCAGATCCGGATTGCGTCGCAAGGTGCCGAGGCCACTACAGGGTGCATCCACCAGTACGCGGTCAATCTTGCCGGCCAGGCGTTTGATGCGCTGGTCATTTTCGCTACTGATCAGTTGCGGGTGCACATTGGACAGGCCGGAACGTTTCAGGCGCGGACGCAGGTTGTTGATGCGCTTCTCGGAAATATCAAACGCATACAGTCGGCCCTGAGATGCCATCATGGCACCCAAGAGCAGGGTTTTGCCGCCGGCGCCAGCGCAAAAATCGACAACCATGTCATGGCGTTTGGGGGCCAGCAACACGCCAAGCAGTTGACTGCCTTCATCCTGCACTTCAACTTCACCATACAAGAAGACGGGGTGGCGGTTGATGGCGGGTTTGCCTTGCACACGAATGCCAAATGGTGAGAGCGGGCTGATCTCTGCCGGGAACTGGCTTTTTAGCAGAGCGGCGAGTACCTGCGGGCGTTGCGCCTTGATGGTGTTGACGCGTAAATCCAGTGGTGCAGCTTCTTTTAGGCCACGCCCCAGTGCGATCAATTGTTCTTCGTTGAACTGGTCTTTCAGTTTTTCACTGACCCATTCAGGCAGTTCTGCCTTGACATGTAGTGGCATTTCGCCCGCGGGTTGGGACATGATGCCCTGTAGCCATGCCATGTCTGATTCGTTCAGGATGCCCTGCAACTCACGCTGGGGCAGGCCCTTTACCAAGCGAAAATAGGCAATCAGCTGCTGGCGCGGGGTGGCCTTGCCGATGCGCCAGTCGATCCAGATTTTGTGGCGGAGCAGGCCAAACACGCTTTCGGCAATCCAGCTGCGGTCTTGTTGACCCAGTTGGCCATTGTTGCGAAAAAAGTAACTCAGGTTGACGTCGGCCGGGTGTGTAAGCGGCAGAATAATGCTGAGAGCCTGTACGGCTTGCTGAAACTGGTATGGCGTCATATTGTCGTTGTCTTTAATGATGAATGCTATTTTTTACTGCCGGAATACTGGTAGTCTTGATAACGATAAACCTGCTTGTCGTTGAATGTGAGTCCAACCAGTGCCAGGTCCAAGGTTTTGCCTGTGTTGTCTACGCCTTTCAGGCGAACCGGGAAGTTTTGATGGTCCAGGTCGAGCCAGATATCAAACTCGCGTGTTCCGTCCAGTTCCTTGCCTTTGACATGTGCGGCACGAATGGTGCCAACAGGTATTTCAATCTCCTCTTCATTCTCGGCTGTAAACCGTATTTTGTAAATGCGTTTTCCCGTGACCAGCGTCAGGTCCACCGTTTTGCCGGCATCCAGTAGCACGGCCAGCTGATAACCCATGCTGAGAATGTCTTGTGCATTGGCAGGCAAGGGGATGGTTTGCGGTTCGTTCGGGTCGCCAAATCGCAGTTCATTTTTGCTGCGATCGAAGGTGGCGATATGCTTGGGTTGCGGGTCATCGTTGCGGGTGTCGATGAAGCTGTCCGGTGCAATGCCATCAGGTGTGATCTTGCCTGTACTTTCATAATTGATGCTCTTGCCAAAGAGCGCCATGCGCATGGTTACTTTATAACCGGATGACGTAATGGCCCAGGTTTGGCGGGCATCTGCTGACCAGCCTTTCTGGCGATAGATGGCCAGTCCCTGATTGGGGAAGCGATGATTGTCTGCCGGCTTCGGTGCCGATGTGGCCTTGGCCGAGGCAACCGCTTCCTTAATAGTAGGGTGCAGGCTGGATGCCGTATTCTCTTGCGCGAGTTTGCGAGGTGTTGACGCCGCCAGCTCCGCATTCATGCTGGCGGGCGTTTCGCTGTTTGCTTGCTGCTTATGCTTGCCAGACTGCTTGCCTGCTTGGACCGGTGCAGAGGCACTGCCTTCTTTGGTGGAGTGTGGCGTTGCTGCGGTTGGTACCTTGGCCACCATGCCATGCTTGGCTTGATTGCTTTGCTGGATGGCCAGCTTGGGCGTTTTTTTCAGGAGGCGTGTTTTGAGAATGCGGGTTTCTGGCGTGTTCCAGTCCGGCAGTGTAAGCAAGTCTCCTGCCACCAAACCGATATGGATAAGCAATGACAGGAGAACTGCAGGCCAGAGCTGCTTAAGGTACGACATAAGCCTTATGCGTTTCTAGGCACGAATGCGGACGGTGCCGTTTTCAAGAATCTGAAGTTTGTCTTCTACAAACCAGCGGACTGCTTGAGGGTATAGCTGATGTTCCTGAGTCAGTACCCGGGCAGCCAGGGTATCTTCGTCATCACCATCGAGCACCGGGACGGCTGCCTGAGCGACAATTGGCCCGTGATCCAGCTCTGCCGTGACAAAGTGCACGGAACAGCCATGCAGTTTGACCCCCGCATCAATAGCTTGCTGATGGGTGTGCAGGCCTTTGAAGGAAGGTAGCAGGGATGGGTGAATATTCAGCAAGCGGCCTTCGTAGTGTTGCACAAAGGCTGGGCTCAGAATACGCATGAAGCCAGCCAGTACCACCAGGTCTGGCTGGTAGCTGTCAATCAGGCTGGCCATGGCGGTATCAAATGCTTCCCGGCTGCCGAAGTCCTTGTGCGACAAAACGGCCGTCTGGATGCCGTGCTCGGCCGCAAAGGCCAAGCCGGCAGCGTCGGCCTTGTTGCTGATGACAGCAGCAATCTTGCATGGCAGGTTGGCTTTCACCAAGGCTTGCATGTTGCTGCCCCTGCCAGAAATCAGGATGACTACATTTTTCATTGTGCGCTTATACCACCAGCGTTTGTGCTTCGCCAACCAGCTGCGGACGGATGCGACCAATGCGGGATACGCTTTCACCGGCTTCGGTCAGGATGCGGGTCGCATTGTCGGCATCGGCTGCAGACACGATCAGTACCATGCCGATACCGCAGTTGAAGACGCGGTACATTTCGTTCATCTCGACGTTGCCGGCTTTCTGCAGCCATTCAAACAGTTTTGGCAACTGCCAGCTACCCGCGACCAGCTCGGCGGTCAGGCCTTCTGGCAGTACGCGCGGGATGTTCTCCAGCAGGCCGCCACCGGTAATGTGGGCCATGCCTTTGACGGTGATGTTTTCCATCAGCTTCAGGATTGGTTTCACGTAGATGCGGGTTGGGGCCATGATGGCAGCAGACAGGGTGCGGCCGTAGAAATCGGACTCCAGGTCTGCCTTGCTGTGATCCACAATCTTGCGGATCAGCGAGTAACCGTTGGAGTGTGCGCCATTAGAGGACAGGCCCAGAACCACATCGCCGTCAGCAATGGTTTTGCCGGTAATGATTTTGGATTTTTCTACCACGCCCACCGCAAAACCGGCCAGGTCGTATTCGCCGGATGGATACATGCCTGGCATTTCGGCGGTTTCGCCACCGATCAGGGCACAGCCAGCCTGCTCACACCCGGTTGCAATGCCTTTGACAACATCCGTGGCTTGCGCAACATCCAGCTTGCCACAGGCAAAATAATCCAGGAAGAACAGGGGTTCGGCACCTTGAACCAGAATGTCGTTAACACTCATGGCGACCAGATCGATACCCACCGTGTCGTGGCGGTTCAGTTCGAAGGCCAGCTTCAGCTTGGTACCCACGCCATCGGTACCGGACACCAGGACCGGCTCTTTGTACTTTTTGCTGATCTCGACCAGTGCACCGAAACCACCGATGTCCGTCAGTACTTCCGGACGCATGGTACGTTTTGCCAGCGGTTTGATGTTTTCAACAAGTTGATCGCCTGCGTCAATATCTACGCCTGCATCGCGGTAGGTTAGTGAGGTGGTCAAGGTTGTTCTCTCTTTCCAAGTGTTCAAAGGTGCTTGTCGCCAGAGCACGATTCAATAAAAAACATCACCCGTCCGGTCTGCTTGGTGCCGGATGGGTTAAATACGTTGGGGCTTGCGAAGGGTAATATGGCGGCAGGCCAATAAATTACACGAAGATTATCAATCTAATGTCACGCAAACCGGCAGTTCTATGGAATAATCAACGCTTCTTTAATCTAAGCATGTGATTTCGCTACGGAATTGTACCCGAATGCGGCCTAATCGTCCCGTCCTTTCCTTCTCTTTCTGGATGTCTGTTGCCTTTGTCGGACTGGTGCTGATGATTTGGTTACTGGGTTCTGTGCTGACGCCCTTCCTGATTGCCGCCATTCTGGCCTATATTCTGCATCCTGCCTGCAATCGTCTGGTGGCTCTGCGAGTGCCGCCAACGCTGGCGACCTTGATGGTCATGCTGCTGGTGATTCTGATTTTTCTGGCGCTGATGATGCTGATTTTACCGCTGATGTACCGGCAATCGGCTGCGCTGATCGATATGCTGCCTGCGCTTGGCGTGTGGGTAGAAAATACCCTGGCCCCGATGCTCTCTTCATGGCTGGGGACCAAAATCTCGCTGGATGCGGCGCAGATCCAGAACTGGATTGCCGCCAATCTGGCACAGATTCGCAGTCTGGCCGTGTCATTGCTGCCGACCATCCGGACCGGCACGGTGGCCGTTTTTGGGGCGCTGGCCAATCTGGCGATCATTCCACTGGTGATGTTTTACTTTTTGCGTGACTGGACGTCCTTGCTGGCGCGTATTGCCGGGCTGGTGCCGCGCCGGTTGATGCCGGTGGTCACCGAGTTGGCCACTGAAACGGATCAGGTGCTGGGCGAGTTCTTGCGTGGACAATTGTCTGTCATGATGGTGATGTCGGCCTTTTATGGCGCGGCGCTCTGGCTGACGGGGCTGGATTTTGCCTTTTCCATCGGCTTGATTGCCGGTTTGCTGGTGTTTATTCCGTATATCGGGATGGCCACGGGCCTGATGCTGGCGACGCTGGCTGGGGCATTGCAGTTTGATCATTTTGCCCAGCTGGTATCGGTCTGGGTCGTGTTTGGTACTGGCCAGTTGCTGGAAGGGTTTCTGGTAACGCCCCTGCTGGTGGGCGACCGGATCGGGTTGCACCCGGTAGCGGTGGTATTTGCCTTGATGGCCTTTGGCCAGTTGCTGGGATTCTCTGGCGTGTTGCTCGCCTTGCCTTTGTCTGCCTGCGTGCTGGTAGGCATTCGCCATGCGCGCAAGCGTTATCTTAAAAGTGATTTTTACCGCCAGTCGTGACCGCTTCTATCAAACTACATCAATTAACGCTGGATATTTCCCCGCAAGCCGCTGCCAGTCTGGATAACTTTGTTACCGGAAGTAATCAGGAGGCTGTGGCGATGGTGTCTGCCTGGTCCAGAGATGCGGCCCCTGACCGGTTCATCTATCTGTGGGGCGAATCAGGCTGCGGCAAGACACACTTGTTGCAAGCGGCCTTGATGGCCGCCAGCGAGCAGGGGTTTACCACTTGCTACTTGCAGGATGACCTGCTGCTGGAAGTGGAGGCGGATGCCCTGCCGGACGACGCCTTTGTCGCCGTGGATGATGTGACTCGCCTGAATGCCAGCCAGCAGATTGCGGTATTTGCCTTGTATAACCGACTGAAGGAGGGCGGTGGCGCCCTGTTGTCGAGCGGGCCGCTGCCGTCCGTGCAGCTGACGCTGCGGGATGATTTGGTCACTCGCCTCGGTTGGGGGCTGACGTACCGTCTGGTCGGTTTAACGGATGATGAAAAGAACACCGCCTTGCAGCAGCACGCGCATGAAAAAGGCTTCATGCTGTCGCCCGAAGTGGGCGGCTATTTGCTCAACCACTACCGGCGAGACTTGCCCTCGTTGATGCGATTGCTGGACGAACTGGACCAAGTGTCCTTGTCCCAGAAGCGCCCCATCACCTTGCCATTTGTCAGGCACTACCTGCAGTCTCTGCAAAGTGGCCAATAAACCCTGCAACCTTTGATGATCTGACTTTATGAAAACGCTTGCCTTATTTGATCTGGATAACACGCTTTTGGCCGGGGACAGTGACAAGACCTGGAACCAGTTTTTGATTGATCGCGGCATCCTGGATGCGGAAGCGTCCCGAATCGCCAATGACCAGTTTTATGCGGATTATTGTGCCGGAACGCTGGACATGGAGGTCTATCTGGCTTTTGCATTAGAGCCACTGACACGTTTTAGCAAAGCGGAGCTGGATGCCTTGCATCAGGATTTCATGCGTGACTATATTCGTCCGATGATGACGCAAGAAGCACAAGCGTTGGTGAAGCAGCATCTGGATGCCGGTGCGCTGGTGATGATCATTACGGCTACCAACCGGTTTGTGACGGGCCCGATTGCCGCCGCTTTTGGTGTGCCGCACCTGATCGCGACCGAAGCGGAAATGATCGACAACCGTTATACCGGCAAATCGTTCAATGTGCCTTGTTTCCAGTCTGGCAAGATTACCCGTCTGGAACAGTGGTTTGCAGAACAGAATCTGGACTGGTCATCATTTGATGACAGCTGGTTCTACAGCGACTCTCATAATGACCTGCCGCTGATGAAGCTGGTGAAGCATCCGGTAGCGGTGGACCCGGATCCGATGCTGAAGCGCTATGCCGATCAGCACGGCTGGCCGGTGATCAGTTTGCGGACGCATCACCGACCAGCTGCTTGAGTGTTTTAGCCGGGCAGGGCCGACAGGGTAACCGCCTCTCCCCAAAGGCGGGATACCACGGCCTGAGCTGCGGGCGTGGCCTGGCTGGAAAAGAATCGGGCCTGACCTGTGGTTGTACCCGGGTTGAGCAGATCAAGCATCGTTAGCCGGTCTTTGGTATGCCGGGCCACCGCTGTGCCGGTGTCAATCAGGACGACATCCGGCCCCGCCATTTCCTGAATCAGCGGGGCCAGAAACGGGTAATGGGTACAGCCCAGCACGATGGTGTCTACACCGGCTTGTGTGAGTGGCCGCATGTAACTCTGCAGCAAGGAGCGGGTTGTCTGCGTATCCAGTTCACCTGCCTCGACCAGTTCCGGCAAGCCCGGGCAAGGCTGTGTCACAACGTGTACATCCTGACCAAACCGGTCCAGCAAAGCGGCAAACTGGGCACTCTTCAGGGTGCCTTCTGTGGCCAGTACCCCGATGATCTTGTTTTTACTGTGTTGCACAGCCGGTTTGACGGCCGGCTCCATGCCGATGATCGGCAAGGTGTAGCGGGCTCTTAAAGGGCCGGCCGCGGCCGCGGTAGCCGTATTGCAGGCAATCACCAGTGCTTTGCATCCTTGCCCGATCAGAAAGTCACTGATCAGAAATGAGCGCGCGCAAATGAATTCTGCCGACTTGCTGCCATAGGGCACATGGGCAGAATCGGCCACATAAATGAGGTGTTCAGCAGGCAGTTGCGCCTTGAGGTGTTGCAGGACGGACAATCCGCCAAGTCCTGAGTCAAAAACCCCGATGGGTTGGGTCTGCTGTTGCTTCATGATAGGGAAATAGAAAGTTTTATGAAGAGTCGATACGGGATTATAGTATCAGCAATGAACGACTGCAGTGTTTTTCAATGTGCTGACCCGGTATCGAATCCGGTGACGTGAAGGGATGTTTGTGGTGGTGTCTGTGAGCAAGGTTCTCGCAATTGTATTGGCGGTATGTCTGGGTCTGATGTCTTTGACTGGCCAGGCGGCACCCCCTTTGCAGGTGGCGGTGGATACGGATAACCCACCCTTCATGTATGGCCGTCAGGGACACGCCAAAGGGCTGTATCCGGATATCGTACAGAACATCTTTGCCCGTACGGGCACCAAGGTGTTGATTGTCCCGTTGCCGTGGCCAAGGGCGCTGGCCAGTGTAAATGCGGGCAAGATGGGCATTGCCGGCATTTACAAGACCAGCTCCCGGATGAAAGTTATGGATTTCAGCGATCCGCTATTTGTCGAGCGTATCTGGGTGTATTCCCTGAGCAAAAGCCCGCACCGTTTCCGGAACATGTCCGATCTGTCTGGATTGCGTGTCGGGGTGATCCGTGGCTGGAGTTATGGCGATGAGTTTGATGCTGCCAGAAAGCAAAAGGCCTTTACCATCAGCGAAATCGATAGTGATGAGCTGGGGATGTCGATGCTGCGGGCCAGCCGGATTGATGTCATGCTGAGCATCCAGCAATCTGCCCAGCTGGTGCTGGGGGGCTCGCAGGACATTATTGCATCCAGCAAGCCGCTGGCCGAATTCCCGACTTATGTCGCCTTCCCGAAGTCCTTGAAAATGACGTATCTGCTGGCCCGTTTTAACAAAGCTTTGGCGGATGCAAAGCAGGATGGCAGTTACTCCGCCATTGCAGCGCATGCCATGGCGGAGGCGCGTTAACCGGCCTTGTTTTGCATGGCCGTGATCCCCGCCTGTTTTACCTTTCCAGCGCCGTCAGTCGCTCTGCTGACGTATTACGGCGTCCGGTAGGGCGTGCTTGCACTGGCATTTTCTGCCCTGAATCCTATAGTAAAAGTGAGAAACCATCTGGTTGCCGATGGATATGACTGGCATGGTGACAGGAGGAAGGCATATGCGGAATTGGATAGGGCGGGCTGCCCTTCTGTGGCTGTCCATGAGTACGGTGGTTTGGGCCGAACCGGTGACCGTGGCGGTAGATACCAGCAATCCTCCCTTTATGTATGAAAGAGCGGGCAAGGCGGCGGGTTTGTATCCGGAGCTGGTGCGACAGGTGGCTGCCAGTGCAGGTATTGATTTTTCCATTGTTGCCCTGCCGTGGACACGGGCGCTGATGCTGGTGCGGCTGGACAAAGTGGGGATTGCCGGCATTTACAAAAATTCTGAGCGCCTGCGCACGCTGGATTTCAGTGCCCCGCTGTTTGTTGAGACGGTGTGGGTGTATTCATTGGCAAAGAACCCCAGACCTTATAAAACCATCACGGATTTGTACGGCTTGCGTGTAGGTGCCATCCGCGGATGGAGCTATGGCGATGAATTTGATCTGGCCAGAAAGCAGGGCAAGTTCATGGTGGACGTGGCTGACAGTGATGCAAACGGGATGAGTAAACTCAGGGCTGGCCGGATTGATGTCATGCTGAGCATCGGGCAATCGGCCCAGATTGTTCTGGATGACAGTAATGATGTGGTTGCTTCGGAGATGCCGCTGCGGGAAGCTCCTGTGTATCTGGCCTTTTCCAAGTCCATGCATATGGGGCCGCTACTGACGCGCTTTAACCAGGCGCTGGGCATGCTGGTATCGGATGGACGCTACAATCAGATCGTGGCCAGCGTGCTGAAGGAAAACCCCTAAAAAAATGGGCGTCCGAAGACGCCCAACATTCCCCCTACTTCATACTACTTACTGCAATCTGCCTTGTTTTTCTTCTGTGAAGGTGTGGGGGCATATGAGCCCCCGCCACCAGGTGTTACTCGTAGTCTGTCATCGGAATGCAGCTGCAGAACAGGTTACGGTCACCGTACACGTTGTCCACACGGCCCACTGGTGGCCAGTATTTCTGCTTGCGCAGACTGGCAACCGGGTAAGCCGCCTGTTCACGCGGATATGGACGGTCCCAGCTGTCTGACAGCACGACTTCCGCAGTGTGCGGTGCGTGTACCAACGGGTTGTTCTCCAGAGGCAGGCTGCCGTTTTCTACTGCACGGATTTCTTCGCGAATGGCGATCATCGCGTCAATGAAGCGATCCAGCTCTTCCAGCGATTCGGACTCGGTTGGTTCGATCATCAGCGTGCCGGCCACCGGGAAGCTCATGGTTGGCGCATGGAAGCCAAAGTCCATCAGGCGTTTTGCTACATCATCCACGCTGATGCCGCTGGCGTCTTTCAAAGGACGAACATCCAGAATGCATTCGTGCGCGACCAGTCCGCCCGGGCCACTGTACAGCACCGGATAGTGTGGTGACAGTTTCTTCGCCACATAGTTGGCTGACAGGATGGCATTCTGGGTCGCATATTTCAGGCCATCTGCCCCCATCAGGCGAATGTACGCCCAAGAGATTGGCAGAATGCTGGCAGATCCGTATGGGGCGGCCGAAATCGGGCCAATACGGGTAGCACTGGCTTCCATTTCCGGATGACCCGGCAGGAATTTTGCGAGATGCCCCCCCACAGCCACCGGACCTACGCCCGGGCCGCCGCCGCCGTGAGGGATGCAAAAGGTTTTGTGCAGGTTCAGGTGCGATACGTCACCACCGAACAAGCCAGGGCCGGACAGGCCAACCTGGGCGTTCATGTTGGCGCCATCGACATACACCTGACCACCGTGCTGATGCACGATGTCACAAATTTCACGCACGCCAGCTTCAAATACACCGTGGGTAGACGGGTAAGTGATCATGATGGCGGCCAGATTCTGGCTGTGCTGCTCGGCTTTGGCGCGCAGGTCATCGATATCCACGTTGCCTTGATCATCACATTTCACCACGACCACCTGCATGCCGGCCATCTGGGCAGATGCCGGGTTGGTACCGTGCGCAGAAGACGGGATCAGGCAGATGTTGCGATGACCTTCGCCACGGCTTTCATGGTAGGCATGGATGATCAGCAGGCCGGCGTACTCGCCTTGTGAGCCCGCATTTGGCTGGATAGAAACAGCGGCGTAACCGGTTGCGGCAGCCAGCATGTCTTCCAGTTGCTTGATCAGCTTGATGTAACCCTGGGTCTGGCTGACCGGTGCGAACGGGTGCAGTTGACCGAACTCTGGCCAGGTCACCGGAATCATTTCGGTGGTGGCGTTCAGCTTCATGGTGCATGAACCCAGCGGGATCATGGTGCGGTCCAGTGCCAGATCCTTGTCGGACAGTCTGCGCAGATAACGCAGCATTTCGGTTTCTGAGTGGTACAGGTGGAAAACCGAGTGGCTCAGGTATTCGCTTTGGCGTTGCAGGGCGGCCGGGAAGGCATCGCTGGCATCGCGTTCCAGTACGTCGATCTCTGGCAGGGCTGCGTTAGCCGGGGCAAACACATGCCACAAGACTTCAATGTCTTTGCGGGTAGTGGTTTCGTCCAGCGACACGCCCAGATGGTCTGCATCGACCTGACGCAGGTTGATTTTCAGGGCTTGTGCAGCGGCCAGAATCTGGCTGGTGCGAGCGCCGGTAGCGACGGTCAGGGTATCGAAATAGGTCTTGTTGGTAATGTTCAGGTCAAGCTGGGTCAGGCCGGCTGCCAGAATACTGGTCAGGCGGTGTACACGCTGGGCAATGACCTTCAGGCCTTTAGGACCGTGGTAGACAGCATACATGCTGGCCATCACCGCCAGCAGAACCTGTGCGGTACAGATGTTGGAGGTCGCTTTTTCACGGCGGATATGCTGCTCGCGGGTTTGCAGGGCCAGACGGTAGGCAGGTTGCCCCTGGCTATCGACAGACACGCCCACCAGACGACCTGGCATCTGGCGTTTGAAGTCGTCACGTGTGGCCATGTAACCGGCGTGCGGGCCACCAAAGCCCATTGGCACGCCAAAGCGCTGGGAGGTACCTACGACAATGTCGGCGCCCCATTCGCCCGGAGGGGTCAACAAGGTCAGCGCCAGCAGGTCGGCAGCGGCAATGACCATGCCGCCACGGGCTTTGTACTGTTTGACCCAGTCCGCGTAGTCACGTACGTCGCCGTTCACGCCTGGGTATTGCAGCACCACGGCGAACGAGTCGTTTTCCAGTGCTTCGTTGCCACTGAATACACGGACTTCTACGTCGATCGGTTTAGCACGGGTCTGGATCACGGCCAGGGTTTGCGGCAGTACGTCATGAGCGACATACAGCACATTGGCTTTGCTCTTGCCGGCGCGCTGAGCCAGGGTCATGGCTTCTGCGGCGGCGGTGGCTTCATCCAGCATGGAGGCGTTGGCGATATCCATGCCGGTCAGGTCGGTAATCATGGTCTGGAAGTTCAGGATGGCTTCCAGGCGACCTTGGGAAATTTCTGGCTGGTATGGGGTATACGCGGTGTACCAGGCCGGGTTTTCCAGAATGTTGCGCTGGATCACGCCCGGTGTATGGGTGCCGTAATAGCCCATGCCGATATAGGATTTGAAAATCTGGTTTTCGCCCGCAATCTCTTTGAGCTCTGCCAATACTTCCGCTTCCGTGCGTGCACCAGGCAACGGCATGGCATCGCGGCGAATATTGGCCGGGACGATGGCTTCCATCAGGGCGTCGATGGAGTCGAAGCCGAGCGTGCTCAGCATTTTGGCCTGGTCGTTGCGGGACGGGCCAATATGACGGCGCTGGAAGTCGTCGTGTTGTTCGAGTTCTGCTAAAGAGGGGCGGGCGTTAGGCATGTTGGATGCTCCAGATTCTTGCTAATGCTCCGGATGCCGCACAAGCATCCGGAAAACTTTATTGACCGATAAAGGTATTGTAGGCAGCTTCATCCATCAGGTTATCCAGATTGGCATCTGCTGCTGGCTTCAAGCGAACAAACCAGCCTTCGCCTTGCGGGTCTTCGTTGACCAGTGCCGGGTTGTCGATCAGGGCTTCGTTAACCGCAACCACTTCGCCAGAGATTGGCATTTTAACATCTGCAGCTGCTTTTACGGATTCGATCACGCAGCTTGCATCACCTTCTGCGACTGCTGCGCCAACATCCGGCAATTCAACAAACACCAGATCGCCAAGGGAGTCCTGGGCATAGTGAGTAATACCAACGGTCACAGTGCCGTCAGCTTCTGGACGAAGCCATTCGTGGTCTTCAGTAAAACGGATGCTCATGAGATCGCCTTTTTATGTTGGACAGCAAAAAAATTCCATGAGCGAAAAATAAGGCTTTGTGATATATAAGTCAAATCAATAGTTATAATGTTTGGATAAGTATCCTAAATGTATGCGAGGCGAACATGAAAAACCTGCCAACAGACTTGCTGCGCACCTTCGTGACCGTGATCGACCAGGGCGGTTTTTCCAATGCCGGTGACTTGCTCGGGCGCTCGCAGCCGGCGATCAGCCTGCAGATCAAAAGACTGGAAGAGCTGGTGAATGTGTCGCTGTTTCAGCGCACCAGCCGTAGTTTCCAGTTGTCTGAAGAAGGCCAGGTGCTACTGGCCTACGCCCGCTCCATTCTGAACCTTAACGACGAAGTGCTGGCCAGGTTAAGCAAGGTCAGTTTGTCCGGGGTGGTTAGGCTGGGGGTGCCGAATGAATTTGCAGATTCATTTCTGCCGGACATCCTGGGCAAGTTTTCGCAAAGTTATCCGGATGTCACGCTGGAGGTGGGGTGCGAATTGTCGACCCATCTGCTGGCTAAACTGGATAAAGGGGAATATGACCTGGTCTTCGGTTTGCATGCAACCCGCAAGGTCAAGACAACCAATGAAGGCTGGTCAGAGGAGCTGGTGTGGGTGGGGAGCCCGCAGCATGCGGTGTACAGCAAGAGCCCGCTGCCGCTCATTGTGGCGCCGATTGGCTGTGTGTACCGGCAGCGCATACTGGAAACGCTGGAGCAGTTGGGCAGGCCATGGCGTATTGCGTATACCAGCCCAAGTTTTGGCGGAATCAAGGCCGGGGTATTGGCTGGCCTGGGGGTCACGGTGCTTGCGCGCAGTGCGGTCCCGGACGGGCTGAGAATTCTGGGGGCAGCCGAGAAAATGCCCAAGCTGCCGGATATTCGCGTGCATCTGCATTATGACCAGGGCAAGGTTAATGGTGCGGTACTGGGCTTGATTGATTTCATGTCTGCCCGGCTGGCATTGACGACGCGCCACGAAGGACTGGATGCCTGAAAAACGGTCTTTTCACGATCATTTGATGCATTTGCGTTGTAATCTGCACTATAGTGCCATTAAATGCGGAGCGCGGCAGGTGCGTACTTACCCGAATGATGTCTGCCGCTGAGTTGCCAGTTTTTATTATCAGGAGTCCATATGTCTGAACAACCGCCAGCCGCGCCAGAAACCGAAGGGGGAGAGGCGAGTCCCGTCGTTGCTGTGGCCTCCAAAAAGAAAAAGCTGCTGTTGATTGGCTTGATTGTCGGCGGTGTGTTGCTGATCGTGATCAGTGCCGTGGCCGGATGGCTATTGTCACGAGGCGGGGCGGCAGACACCAAAAAAGCAGCGGCCCATGCAGAAGCGCCTGCGCATAAAAAAGTCGAAGCGGCAGAAGCGCATTCAGCCAAGGCAGAGCACACAGCCTCAGAGGGTGCCGCCTCTGCGGGGGGCGCGACGGATGAGGTGGCTTTGAAGGCAGAGGCCGAACGGTTGAAGCAGGATGTGTCCAAGCTGCAGGGGGATGTGCAGAAACAGACGGAAATGCTGACCCTGTCAGACGAGGCTGCCAAGCTGAAATCGGAAATCGAAGCCTTGAAGGCGCAGAAAGCCACGCTGGAGTCGGACAAAGGCAAGATTGCCGAGGGGGCGAAGCAGATCCGTGCAGGCGAGAAAAAATGTGTTCTGTCGGGAGACCCTGCTAAGCGCATGGATGAACTGCGCGTGTGTCTGGGGTTGAGCGGTGCGAAGCCAGAGCCAGGCGCCGCTGCTGGCAAGCCTGCGGATGCACATGCCGGTCCACACTGGAGTTATGCGGGTGAATCAGGTCCGGAATATTGGGCCAAACTGAATCCGGAATGGAAATTGTGTGCCAATGGCCGTGCGCAATCCCCGATCAATCTGGTGGGGTCGTTCGAGCATGGCGCACCGCCGCTGCAATTTGCCTATAAGCCGGGCGAGATCTCGATGGTGAATAACGGCCATACGGTACAGGCCAACCTGAAAGATGCGGGTGGCGTGGATTTGTATGGTAAACGCTACAATCTGGTGCAATTGCATTTCCATACGCCAAGCGAAGAACTGGTGAATGGTCGTGCGGCAGACATGGTTGTGCATATGGTGCACAAGTCTGACGACGGTAAACTGCTGGTAGTGGGTGTCTTGTTAAACAAGGGAAAAGACAATCTGGTTTTGAAACCGGTGTTTGACAACCTGCCGAAAGAGGAAGGGTCAGAGAGGCCGATTGCCTCAGGCAAACTGGATGCCGGCAAGCTGGTAGCTGCCAATGCACCGTATTATCATTTTGAAGGGTCGCTGACCACACCACCCTGCACCGAAGGCGTGCAATGGTTTGTGATGAAGGATGCCGCATCGGTGTCGCCAAAGCAGTTTGCTGCCTTTACGGCGCTCTATCCGTTTAATGCCCGCCCGGTGCAGGCAGTCAATGGTCGGAAGGTGGATGAGCGTTAGGATTACATCGTCAGCCGTACAGTCACTGTGACCAAAACAAAACCCCGCATCTAGCGGGGTTTTGTTTTGGCGGTATGGCAGGCAATTAACCGCGATAGTAGCGCTGCGGTACAAACGGAGTCTTGGCCACTTGCATCGGCACTTGCTTGCCGCGTACCAGCGCAAACAGTTCTGTGCCGACAGCCGAAACGGCGGTGTCGACATAAGCAAGTGCCAATACCCCACCCAAGGTAGGACCAAAGCCACCAGAGGTCACTTTACCGACGACATCACCCGCTGCATTCACGATTTCAGCGCCTTCACGCACGGGCGTTCTTTCTTGTCCCAGCAGGCCGACACGCTTGCGGGCAGGGCCATCCGCCAGTTGCTGCAGAATACGAGCTGCCCCCGGGAAACCACCTTCACGTTCGCCACCGGCGCGGCGTACTTTCTGGATGGCCCAGGTCAGGCTGCCTTCAACCGGGGTGGTGGTGGTGTCCAGATCGTGGCCGTACAGGCAAAGACCGGCCTCCAGACGCAGTGAATCGCGCGCGCCCAAGCCAATTGCCGCCACTTCTGGCTGGGCCAGCAGCAGTTTGGCCAGTTCAATGGCTTTTGCATTGGGCACGGAAATCTCGAACCCGTCTTCACCAGAGTAACCGGAACGGGTAACAAAGCATGGTACGCCCGCCAGGGTGAGTGTACGTGCGGTCATGAAAACCCAGCTCTTGAAATCGGTGTCTGGTGACAGTTTGGCCAGTGCCTCTGCGGCTAACGGGCCTTGCAGGGCCAATAGGGCATGGTCGCCTAGGATTTCGATCTCGCATTGCCCCGCCAGATGCTTTTGCATGTGCGCAATGTCTTGTTCTTTGCAACCGGCATTGACGACGACAAACAGATGATCGCCCGCGTGGGTGACCATCAGGTCGTCCAGAATGCCGCCTTCTTCATTGGTGAAGAACGCGTAACGCTGCTGCCCTTCCGTCAGGCTCAGCAGATCGACGGGTACCAGGGTTTCCAGTGCTTTGGCCGCATTCGGGCCCTTCAGTTTCAGCTGGCCCATGTGAGACACATCGAACAGACCGGCTTTTTCACGGGTGTGCAGATGCTCTTTGAGGACACCTAGCGGATATTGGACGGGCATATCATACCCGGCGAAAGGCACCATTTTCGCACCCAGTTCCAGATGCAGGTCATAAAGGGCGGTACGGTGAAGAGGGGCTTCGCTCATTTGGCACTCCAGCATGTCGATTGACGTTAAAAATCCGCAGACCCAAGGATGACTCGTTCCTGCGGAGATGCATGATTACCCAATGGCGAGGCTCGGCTTGTCTGGCGTGATGTGTTGTACTACACCAGACAAGCCAGCAAGGTCACAGTCGTTCGGTTAACACTCGATCACGTTAACCGGTACTTCAATGACATTGATTGCCAGCCCGCCACGGGCGGTTTCTTTGTACTTCAGTTTCATGTCTGCGCCGGTTTCGCGCATGGTTTTAATCACGCGGTCCAGCGATACAAAATGTTTGCCATCACCACGCATGGCCATCCGCGCGGCGTTAATTGCCTTAATAGACGCCATGGCATTGCGTTCGATACACGGGACTTGCACCAGGCCGCCAACCGGGTCACAGGTGAGGCCCAGATTGTGTTCCATGCCGATTTCAGCCGCATTCTCGACTTGTTCCGGTGTCAGACCCATGACTTCGGCCAAGCCACCCGCTGCCATGGAGCAGGCAGAACCGACTTCTCCCTGGCATCCTACTTCGGCACCGCTAATCGAAGCATTCTCTTTGTAGAGGATGCCAATGGCGCCGGCGGTGAGCAAGAAGCGAACAATACCGTCATCGTTTGCGCCCGGGATAAAGCGGTGATAATAATGCATCACCGCAGGAATAATACCCGCAGCGCCATTGGTCGGGGCTGTTACCACGCGGCCACCGGCTGCGTTTTCTTCGTTCACGGCCAGCGCATACAGGTTGACCCAGTCCATGGTGGTCAGCGGGTCTTTCAGTGCGGCTTCCGGCTGTGAGGCCAACTGCTGGAACAGTTCTTTGGCGCGGCGCTTGACCTTCATCCCGCCCGGCAAAATGCCATCCGTCTTGCAACCGCGCTCAACGGCACCCTGCATGACGCGCCAGATATTCAGCAAGCCTTCACGAATTTCGGTTTCCGTACGCCAGGTTTTCTCGTTCTCCAGCATGATGTCTGACATGCGCAGACCATGTTCTTTACACATGGCCAGCAGCTGGTTACCCGATTTGAACGGGTAAGGCACGGCATGGTCATCTTCTTTAAGCTGGTCTTTGCCGGCGTTTTCTTCGTTTACCACAAAGCCGCCGCCAACCGAGTAATAAATCTTGGCACGGATTTCTTTGCCGCTGGCGTCCAGTGCGGTAAATTTCATCCCGTTCGGGTGGTATGGCAAGCTCTGGCGCTTGTACATGACCAGATGTTCTTTTTCCACAAAGCGGATGGCTTTGTGGCCCATCAGACGGACATTGCCTTCTGCGCGGATGCGTTCGAGCTTGGTGGATACCTGTTCGACATCCACCACGTCTGGCAGCTCGCCTTCCAGACCCAGCAAGACGGCCGTGTCTGAGCCGTGCCCCTTGCCTGTTGCACCCAGGGAGCCAAACAGCTCTACCTTGATGCTGTCTACCGTGTCCAGCAAACCGTCTTCTTCCATGACGCTCACAAAGCGCCATGCTGCGCGCATCGGGCCAACCGTATGTGAGGATGAAGGGCCGATACCGATTTTAAACAAATCAAATACGCTGATCGTCATAGTGTGCAACTCCGCGAAATATAAATCGTTTCACTGGCTGCCTGTTGGTGTCTCCCAACGGGCAAACAGAGAACGTGGATGTAATACTCTAAACTGCGAGAATGGCTTACATCCTCTTGCCGGTGTGTTCGGATTCCGACGTGTTCCTGTCTGCGTTGGTCAGTCTGACCGGAGGCTGCACAATTGATCCACTGCGCCGCCAGGCAACGCAGTTTGAAACTGTTGTCGTGAATCTTAGGTGGGATGAAATGATTTGTAAAATCAATAATCTTGATAAAACTATTTGCGTTGCTTATAGTCCGGTCGGGTGAGCCAAAACCTGACCAGACATCATAGCTTGAAATGACTGAGTGAGGACTTCAGTTCGCCTGCCAGCGCGGTCAGCGAGGTGGCCTCTGCGTGCACAGACTTCACCGTATGGCTGGTTTCCTGCGCCAGCGCGGCGACCTTTTCCACGGTAATCGCCAGTTGCTGGCTGGTATGGCTTTCTTCCTGCAGGGCGTTGTTGGTATCCGATACCCGAGCTTCTGCTTCTAGTGTCATCCGCTGGATTTCTCCGACAGCTTCACCCGCTTGTCTGGCCAGTTCGGCACTGGTTTCTACTTTGGCAACGCTTTCGTCAATATGTTCCGTCACGACCTGGGCTGTTTTCTGAATATTACGAATCACGGTCACAATTTCCTGGGTTGACAGTGACGTGCGCTCAGCCAGTTTGCGCACTTCATCGGCGACGACTGCAAACCCCCTGCCTTGTTCGCCAGCCCTGGCGGCCTCAATGGCGGCATTCAGCGCCAACAGGTTGGTCTGGTCCGCAATTTCCTTGATGATGTTGACGACGGCACCAATCTGCTGTGCGTCCGCAGCCAATGACTCGATGGTAGAAGATGTCTGTGTCACCGTGGTGACCAGTTGCTGGATGCTGTCGGCCGCCTCCCGCACAATCTGGCTGCCGGATGCGGATTGCGAACCTGCCTGACGGGCAAAGGCCAGTGTCTCGCCAGTATTTTGGGCGACAACAGTCAAGCCCTCTGACAGTTGCTCCATAGAGGCGGACATTTCCATGGCCGAGTCGGACTGGGCGGCGCTGTTTTGGCTGACGCGCCGGGTATCTGCCAGTAGCTGCCTGCTGCTGTGATCAATGGCCTGACTGGCGGCGGATGTCTGTTGTACGAGTTTCTGCAAGGAGTCCATCAAGGCATTGAATGCCGTGGTTGCCAGGCCGATTTCATTTTCTTGTGCATACTGCACGCGCTGATTCAAGTCACCGGTCTGCCGGACGGTATCTGCCGTACGGACCAGCAAATTCAGCGGACGAGTAATGTTGCGGATCACCCGCCATGCAATGCCCAGGCAGGTGGCGGCCGCCAGCAGGGTGACAATGCCAAGAATCCAGCTGGTTTGCGTAAATGAAGTTCTGGCGTCTCGCTCGACCAGACTGGCCTGATCATCCAGCACTTTGGAGAGCGCGGCCATCTTGCCTTCCAGGGTAGAAAAGCTGACTTTGAAGGCGTTCAGCTGTGCATCCGGGATGGGACCTTTACCCGCCTGGCTGGCAATACCCTGGGCAAGCGACAAATAGGTTTCTGTGAGCGGCATGATCTCGTTGAATAGTTGCTCGACCACGGCCGCATGCGGGGTGCCGCGGTTGGCGCTGAACATGTCACGGAAATTCTTTGCATGGCTGGCCAGATCCTGGCTGGCTTCAGCCAGATTGTCTTTGTTAGCTTCTTTTGTGGCGATGGAAATCGACTGGACATCGGCACGGATTGCATCGTGCATCATGTCTGCCTCCATGTGCCGCTGGATCATCTGCTGACTGGTCGTGAGTTCGGACACATTGCTGCTTAGATCCGATAAACCCTTTTGTGCAGCAACACCCAATGCAAGACAGCAAACAATACTGACAATGGCTAAACCGACTAACTGTGTTTTGATGGTAAGCGTACGCATGTTGGATCATCCGGCGGGTTAGGGGATATGCGCTACAACAATGGCGGTAACGTCGGCCGATAAAGTCGATATATGGTTACTATGCCATCCATGCTTAATAGTAGAGGGTTGCCCCGGAAATGCCATGGCTTTTTCAGGGGGAGTCCATTCACGGCGATGTCTGCGTTCAAATAGGCAAACGGACAGTGTTCTTGACTTCTTCCATGACCGCGTAGGTATGGGTTTCGCGCACCCCTTTTACCGAGCTGAGCAGGTCATCCAGAAACACCCGATAGGCATTCATGTCTTTAACCCGTGCCTTGATCAGGTAATCAAACCCGCCTGCCACCATGTGGCATTCCATGATCTGCGGCATTTTCCGGGCGGCATCTTTAAAGCTGGCAAATGATTCGGGCGTGGTCCGGTCTAGCGAGACTTCTACAAATACCAGCAAACCTACCCCGAGCAGGTTCGGGTCCAGTACCGCCATGTAGTCGCGGATATATCCCTGCTGCTGCAGGCGTTTGACCCGCTCCAGACACGCCGCTGGGGATAAATGAACCCGCTTGGAGAGTTCCACATTGGTGATCTTGCCGTCTTCTTGCAGCATTTTCAGAATGGCTCTATCGGTTCTGTCTATTGGAAGTGACATGAGGTTGCCAAATAATATTTTGTGAAAGTTGACTTATTATTATTTAAGTTTGGCCAAATTGCAAAATATCAAAACCCTATTTGGATAAAACGTGAATATTATGAACAAAAATTTTTGGCCCCCATCCAAAGGTTTTTTTGCAGCAAAAGGTTGTCTATAACTAAGGGGTGGCCATGCGGATACATGGACCACCCCTGCTCAAAAGCCGGGTAGAGATATCTGCCTGTAATACCAAGCGTACAACCACTGCCAGTCAATACGGCTGGCGGTTAAATAATAAATAAGCCGACAAGCGGCCAGATGGATTATCCATCCAGAGAATCAGGAACACTCGACATCGTTGGTATTGGAGATCAATCCCGACAACGTACCGGCCCCATCCGGAGGTGTTCTGGCCTGCTTGTCCGATGTTTAATGATTTTGATCGGAACACTTGAACATGACTACAACACCCTCTCCTGTTCCTCCGGTCACGCAGGGTCTGGCGGATATTCGTCCACGTTTCTTGATGGATGAAGCAACAGCCCTGCGTCCCTTGCTGGAGGCGGCAACTTTGGCACCTGCGTTACGTACGCAAGTCCAGAGCACTGCACAACAACTGGTCGCCAATGTGCGGACCAAAAAGCTGACCAAGCTGGATGCGTTCTTGCAAGAGTACGGTCTGGATACGCAGGAAGGCGTGATCCTGATGTGTCTGGCAGAGGCTCTGCTGCGTATTCCGGACAGCGAAACCCAGGATGCACTGATTCGTGGCCTGCTCTCCAAAGGCGAGTGGGACAAGCACATGGGCAGCAGTGCTTCATGGCTGGTCAACGCCTCTACCTGGGGCCTGATGTTGTCTGGCAAGATCCTGAGCTGGACCAATGCACCGAGCCAGATTATCTCCCGCCTGACCACCAAGCTGGGGGATGTGACTTTGCGTCAGGGCGTGAAAACCGCCATGGGCATTCTGGCCAAAGAGTTCGTGATTGGTGAAACCATTACCGACGCGCTCAAGGAAGCTGCCGAGCTGCCGGAGTTCCGCTACTCTTACGACATGCTGGGCGAGGCCGCGTTTACGGCCGAAGATGCCGCCCGCTACTACAAAGATTATCAGGACGCCATTGCCTCGCTGGCATGCGCACCACAAAGCGACTTTTTCGGCCGCAACAGTATTTCGGTCAAGCTGTCTGCCCTGCACCCGCGTTACGACTACACCAAGCGTGACCGTGTACTGAGCGAGATGGTGCCGATGGTGCTGCGCCTGTGCGAACAAGCGCGTGATGCCAATATCCTGCTGACGCTGGATGCGGAAGAGGCCGACCGTCTGGAGCTGTCTCTGGAATTGCTGGATGCCTTGCTGGGCGCACCGAGCCTTAAAGGCTGGGATGGCCTGGGTCTGGCGGTTCAGGCTTACCAGAAGCGCGCACCGCTGGTGATCGACTGGCTGGCAGAGCGTGCCCGTTTCCACGGCAAGACCATTCCGGTCCGCCTGGTAAAAGGCGCGTACTGGGATGCCGAAATCAAGCGTGCCCAGCTGGCAGGTCTGGAAGGTTTCCCGGTTTACACCAAGAAAACCCATACCGATGTCTCTTACATGGCCTGTGGCCGCCGCATGCTGTCGCATGGCAATGCGTTCTACCCGCAGTTTGCTACCCATAACGCCCACACGGTTGCGTATTTCCTGACCCTGACACGCGGCGATCAAGCCGAGTTCAAAGGCGCTGCGTTCGAATTCCAGCGTCTGCACGGCATGGGCGAAATGCTGCACCGCGCGCAAATGGAACGCTTTAACGTGCCGGTACGTGTGTATGCACCGGTAGGTTCTTTCCATACCTTGTTGCCATATCTGGTTCGTCGCCTGCTGGAAAACGGTGCAAACAGCTCGTTTGTGAACCGCCTGGGCGATGCCAGCCTGCCAATCGAAGACGTGGTGGCTGACCCAGTGAAAAAAGTGGAAGCAACCGATTTATCCGGACACAGCAAAATTGCATTGCCAATCGATATTTTTGGCGATGATCGACCAAATTCCAAAGGGCTTAACATGGCAGACCTGGACGTATTAAACAAACTGCAATCTGAACTGAAAACTCACTATGCCCGCCAATGGCAAGCGGCCCCGATCATCGGTGGCGAGCGTCAGGGCGGCGATGCCGCACAGGCATTTAACCCGGCCAACCTGAGCGAAGTGATCGGTCTGGTGGTCTCTGCCGACGAAGCACAAGTTGAAAAAGCCTTGCAAGTGGCCGACGAAGCAGCTGAAGCCTGGTGCCAAACACCGGTAGAAGTACGTGCTGCAGCCCTGTACCGTGGTGCCAACCTGCTGGAAGAACACCAGAGCGAACTGATCGCCCTGCTGGTGCGCGAAGGCGGCAAGACGCTGAACGATGCACTGGGCGAAGTGCGCGAAGCCATCGACTACTGCCGTTTCTATGCCAATGAAGCCCGTCGTCTGATGGGGCAACCAATCCAGCTGCCAGCCGTGACGGGTGAAGACAATCAGCTGATCCTGTCCGGTCGTGGCGTGTTCTTCTGCGTGTCGCCATGGAACTTCCCGCTGGCCATTTTCCTGGGCCAGCTGACCGCTGCCATCGCAGCCGGTAACGCCGTTGTGGCCAAACCTGCCGGGCAAACACCGCTGGTGGCCTACCGTGCCGTTGAATTGCTGCTCGAAGGGGGTATCCCGGGCGGCGTGCTGAACTTTGTGCCGGGTTCCGGTTCCAAAATCGGCCGTCAGGTGATCAGTGACCCGCGTCTGGATGGTGTGGTATTTACCGGTTCTACCGAAGTGGCTCAGCAACTGTTCCGTGGCCTGGCCAATCGTGATGGCGCCATTCTGCCGCTGGTGGCCGAAACCGGTGGCATGAACGCCATGATCGTGGACAGTTCTGCCTTGCCAGAGCAAGTGGTAGCTGACGTGATCATGTCGGCCTTCAACGCCGCTGGTCAGCGTTGTTCCGCGCTTCGCCTGCTGTTTGTGCAGGACGATGTAGCCGATGGCACGATCAAGCTGCTAAAAGGCGCCATGGCCGAACTGCGTCTGGGCAACCCGCAACTGATCGAAAGCGATATCGGTCCGGTGATCGACGTGAACTCCAAGCTGGAACTGGATCGTTACGTGGCCAATCTGCGCCAGACAGCCAAAGAAATCGCCACCGCACCACTGCCAGCAGATGCCTCTCGTGGCAACTTCGTGGCACCCGTTGCGTTTGAAATCACCCTGGACCAATTGCCAGAGCGCGAAGTGTTCGGCCCGGTACTGCACGTGATCCGCTGGAAAGCGGGCGACCTGCAAAATGTGCTGGCCGCCATCCACAAGACCGGTTATGGCCTGACGCTGGGCATCCACAGCCGTATCGATGCCCACATCGACTGGATCAAGAAAAACGCCCGCATCGGTAACATCTATGTTAACCGTAACCAGATTGGTGCCGTGGTCGGTACCCAGCCATTCGGTGGCGAAGGCCTGTCCGGTACCGGCTTCAAGGCTGGCGGCCCGCACTACCTGCTGCGGTTCTCTGTAGAACGCGCCATTTCCGTCAACACCACAGCGGCGGGTGGCAATGCCAGCCTGCTGGCCATGGGTGGTGAAGGCTAATACGTTTAACGCAACACCTCTCTCCGCGTTGAGACTGGCCGGGGCTTTTGCCCCGGCTTTTTTTATCCCGGAAACGCATCGTGGCCGGCAACGATGAATCGCTAGGTGTGAAAGGCCCGCGAGTCTGTTGAGTTCAGGTAAAATGCCCGCATGGCCAAAAAATCACCTATTCCCCTTACCCTGTTTTTCCCGATCAAGTTCCCTGGCGGCAACGTTGTCAAACGGTTTGCCAAGCCCTGCGTTCGTTGCGGCGAATGGGTAGAGCTCAAGCACATGGAAGGTATCGTCAAGCTCAGGGCAGACCGAGCCTTGCTGTCGGCCAATGCTACTTGCGCCTCCTGCGGGACCCGCTTTCCGGTCGATTGCATGATTACGCCTGACAAACAGGTGATCAAGCTGCATATCCCGCATGCGTTTCTGATGTGGTACCTGCTAAGAACCAGCCATATTCCGGCAACCAGTGCGGCAAGTACGCCAGATGCCGCACCTGCACCAAGCCTGCGCCCGGTCGCTGCGCGAGAGGTGGAAATGGCCATCGATGTGGTGGGGAACTATCAGGGGCAGAGCATCCCGGCAGCGGTCAGCTACAAAGGGATATGGTATGACTTCGAGCGTGTCGCCATGAAGCAGGAGGCAGCATTGGCGGCAGACGAGTTATGGCTCGACAGCGGTTTGATTTTCCGCCGTCGAGCATAGTCAGTATTAACTGAGCAGCATCATGCTGGCACGCTGGCGGCCTGATGGTGCCATTTGCCGGCACCTTCCAGTACCAGCTCCTGCTGATGATATTGCTTTAGGGTGCTGCGGTGTCCGACGCTGACGATAATCGCGTCGGGCAACTGCTGCTTCAGCAGGGTATACATCGCATGCTCCAGCCCTTCATCCATGGCCGATGTAGCCTCATCCAGAAAAATCGCTTCCGGCTTGGCCAGCAAGGCACGGCCAAAGGCCAGACGCTGCTGTTCCCCTAAGGACAGAATCCGTGTCCAGTCAGCTTCTTCATGCAATCGTGCCCCCAGGTGGGCCAACTGGACTTTGTCCAGTACCGCCATGGCTTCCTTGTCATCAAAGGCTTGTTCATTAGCCGGATAGCACAAGGTCGCTTTGAGCGTGCCGAGCGGCATGTAAGGCTTTTGCGACAGGAATAGTTGCTTGTCCGGAGCAGGGGTGATGACATCACCACTTGCAAACGGCCACAAACCAGCCATGCTGCGCAGCAGGGTGGTCTTACCTGCACCGGAAGGCCCTTTGATCAACAAGGACTCGCTGCGGGCCAAACGAAGATTCAGGTGTGATAGCAGCGGTTGCTGGGCTGGTGACAACACCGTCAACTGCTGGGCAGAGACCTGGGCCGGCTGGTGTGAAATGGCTGCTGTAGGCAATTTGTCGGCCTCATTGATCGCTGTAGAGAACCCCGTCAACCGGTTGATGACTGCACGGTAGTTGGCAAAGTTGTCGTAAGAGGTCCGGATGAAAGACAGCGCATCCTGAACCTGCCCAAATGCCTGAGCCGTCTGCATGACATCACCCAGTGAAATCTGCTTCTTCAAAAAGCGGGGCGCCTGCACGATAAACGGAAACACCACCGCAGCCTGGCTGATGGTCAGGTTAAAGCCCTGAAACTTGATCGACCGGAACACAATCGCCCACGCGTTGCTGATCACATCTGCAAATCGCTTGAAGAGGGTGCCTTTTTCGACCGCTTCGCCTTTAAAGAAGGCAACGCTTTCACCATATTCCCGCAAGCGGATCAGGGCATAACGGTAGTTCGCGTTCAGTTGCTCGTTCAGGAAGTTCAATCGTACCAGTGGTCGCCCGATGCGAATCGCAAAAATGGTCGCGACAAATACATACAGGTACACCAGAAACACCATGGCCCGCGGGATTTCAATACCGAACAGCGTCAGCGCACCAGACAGCCCCCACAGAATGACTGTGAATTCCAGTAGCGAGACCACGGCATCGACCAGACCCAGTGACAGGCTCATGGTACTGTCAGTAAAACTGTTGATATCCTGCTGGATACGCTGGTCCGGGTTGTCTGCATCCTGTTCCAGATACTGGGTACGGAAGTAGGATTGCTTGTCGACCCAGCGATCCACAAAGCGTTCATTCAGCCAGACCCGCCAGCGGATCTGAAACGCTTGCTGGATATAGAAATTCAGCAGGGCACGTACCACATGAATGGTGGCCAGAATGGAGAAAAGCCCCATGAACAGCCAGAAAGCTTTGCCGTCCACCTTCTGGAGCGCGCTATAAAATCCGTTGTACCAGAACGAAAACAGTACGTTCATGCGGACAGAAAACAGGGTAAACAGCAGTAGCAAGGCCACGGCCGCCAGCGGCTTCCAGCTGCGTTTGGGGCAGAAATAAGGCCACGCCAGTTCCGAAATCTGCTTGCCCCAGCGCGTGGTTTTGGCCAGCGTGTAGCAGACCAAAGAAAAAACGACCAGGGTAATGACAAACGCTTTTGCCAGCCAGATCAGGCTACTGGCAACCTCATGATTCCAATCCATGCTTGCCCTTTCCTTTGTGCATGACTTTCACCACGCCACGCAAGATATCGACTTCTTCTTTTTCCAGTTGCTTGCGCCCGAACAAGCGGCGCAATCTCGGCATGAGTTTTTTGGGGTTGTTCGGGTTCAGGAACCCGATATCAATCAGCGCCGCTTCCAGATGGGTATAGAACATCTCCATCTCTTCGAAGCTCGCCATTTGATGCGTTTCCACCACATTTTCCAGTGAGGTATTAATCGCCATACGGCATTCATACGTCAGCACCTGCACCGCTTGCGCCAGGTTCAGCGAGGAATAATGCGGGTTGGTCGGAATGGTGACCAGCAGATTGCACAACGCGACTTCGTCAATCGACAGCCCGTTGGTTTCATTGCCAAACACCAGCGCCACTTCCTGATCCTGGGCAATACCGCACAGATGTTGCGCGCAACGACGGGCATCCATCAGCTCCGGCCCCAGTTCCCGGCGACGACTGGTCAGTGCTGCGGCCACAACAGTGCCTTCCAGTGCCTTGGCCAGCGAATCCACCACGATGGCATTTTCCAGTACGTCCACGGCCCCGCTGGCACGGGCGGTAGCCTCTTCGTTCGGGAAGTGTTTGGGGTTGACCAGATACAGCTTGGTCAGCCCCATGTTTTTCATGGCACGTGCTGCAGCACCAATATTGCCGGGATGAGAGGTATGCGATAACACCACGCGGATGCGGGTTAGTGGCAAATCTGCCGAAATATCTATTTTTTCGAGAATCGATTTCACGTTAGTGCTTGTTTTTATTTATAATGTCGGTTAATCAGGATGTCACCAAACCAGTGGCATCGCTACGTTCTTTATTCAACGGGTGCCGTTCACAGGCGTTTACGCCATATTGCTGCATCTTTGCTTCTTTTACAAACAGGTCTGACTCATGCAATCTCATCCAATGCTCAACATCGCGGTGAAAGCGGCTCGTCGTGCAGCCGGTGTTATCACCCGCGCAAGCCGTAACCTTGATACCCTTACCGTGCAATCCAAGCAACCCAATGATCTGGTGAGCGAGGTCGATCGTGCAGCAGAAGCAACCGTGATCCAAACCATCAAAGAAGCGTATCCGGATCACGCCATTCTAGCAGAAGAAAGCGGCGCCATTGGCGAGTCAGACTACGTTTGGATCATCGACCCGCTCGATGGTACCACCAATTTCCTGCATGGCTTCCCGCAATACTGTGTCTCTATCGCCCTGCAATACAAAGGCCAGACGACACAGGCCGTGATTTACGACCCGAACCGAAACCATCTGTTCACCGCATCCCGTGGCGCAGGCGCTTATCTGGACAGCCGCCGTATCCGCGTTTCACGCAAACTGCAATTGTCAGACGCCTTGTTGTCTACCGGTTTCCCGTATCGCGAACTGTCAAATCTGGACAACTATCTGGCGATGTTCAAGGAGTTTACTCTGAAATCCCAAGGTATCCGCCGTCCGGGCTCTGCTGCGCTGGATCTGGCCTATGTGGCCGCCGGCTGGATTGACGGCTTCTGGGAAATGGGCCTGGCCCCTTGGGATATCGCTGCCGGCGCCCTGATGATTCAGGAGGCTGGCGGTCTGGTGGCTGACTTTACAGGTGAAGAAGGCTACATGACGTCTGGTAACGTACTGGCCGGCACGCCACGCGTCTTTGGTCAGATGCTGCAAGTGCTTCAGCCGCTGCTGCCAAAACCGGTTGATCCGGACAGTTTTGCTGCCCAGCTGAGCTAATCCTCTGAAAATACAAAAGGCGGAGACATATGTCCCCGCCTTTTGTATTGCCGCTAGCAGGCAGATGGCTTATTTACAGCCGATTTGCCCGGTGGAGGCTACATACGGTTTCAGACCGGTGCTGCATTTCAGCGGTTCTGCTGGTGGCAAGGCACGGCAGGCAAATGCCCCGTTCTTTTTAACGGACCCGGGCGTGATTTCCCAACCGCTTGGGCATGAAGGTGCTTTGACGCCAGATACCTTGAAGGTCGTCATCCCTTTGCCCTTACAGTTGTTGACGCCATTATGGTCAACCCCTTCGGCCTTGACGGTGTAAGAACCGGCTTTGTCATAGGTATGCTGGATTTCTTTGGGCAAGCCCTGATGCACCTCGATGAATTCCTGCTTGCCATCGCCAAAATCAATGCCAATGGCACAGTCCATGGAGCCGTTTTTGGCCGGGTCAATCTTGATGGTGGCTGGTTCGCCAGTCACCGGGGTTGTCGGATTGACGGATACCGCACCGATTTCCGGACGGGAAAAGGCATCCAGTGCAAAGGCCTGGCTAACGCTCAGGCCTGCAAGCAAAGC
This sequence comes from Leeia oryzae DSM 17879, assembly GCF_000376945.1. Lineage (GTDB taxonomy): Bacteria > Pseudomonadota > Gammaproteobacteria > Burkholderiales > Leeiaceae > Leeia > Leeia oryzae. Next base: position 16,797 of record NZ_AQXU01000011.1, on the reverse strand, counting down.
AGCAATCAGGGTAAGTTTTGTCGTCATGTGTCGTTCTCCATTTAGTTGGCATACTTTAAAGCTAGCAAACTGCATGCGTAATGTCCATGCATTTGACGATGTTTTTAGCAATAAGCAGGAGGCTGGGCGTGAATCTTGTGCAAAACGATTGGCGGATCAGCCAAAAAACGGTAAAACACTTTTCAACCAATTTCTAGATTTCTAGCGCAAACATGACCATCGCATTGCAACAACATGCCAGGCTCAGACTGCAGGGCATTACCAAACGCTATCCCGGCGTGGTCGCCAACGACAGTGTCGACCTGACCGTGATGCCGGGTGAGATTCACGCGATTTTAGGCGAGAATGGTGCCGGCAAAAGCACCCTCATGAAAATGATCTACGGCGCGGTACGTCCGGACGCCGGCCAGATTTTCTGGGATGGTCATCCGGTACAGATTGCCAGCCCCATGGCCGCACGCCAACTGGGCATCGGCATGGTGTTTCAGCATTTTTCACTGTTCGAGACACTGACGGTTGTCGAAAATGTCGCGCTGGCGCTGGAAGGCAAGTTTGATCTGACATCCCTGGCCAGCCGCATTGAAGACGTCTCCGACCGCTATGGTCTGTCTATCGAGCCTCATCGTCATGTGCATTCTTTGTCGGTCGGCGAACGCCAGCGGGTCGAGATTGTGCGTTGCCTGCTGCAGAATCCCAAATTGTTGATCATGGATGAGCCGACCAGCGTGCTGACGCCACAGGCCGTCATTCGCCTGTTCATCACATTGAGGCAATTAGCATCAGAAGGATGTTCCATCCTGTATATCTCTCACAAGCTGGACGAGATTCGCCAGTTGTGTGATCGCGCCACGGTGCTGCGTTCCGGCAAGGTCAGCGGAGAAGCCAATCCGGCAGAAGAAACTCCCGCTACGCTGGCGCAACTGATGATTGGTACGTCATTGCCGGAAATGTCACGCCAGCCGCGTACACCGGGGGAGGTGAAGCTGGCGATAAAACGTTTGACGCGCCAGACACAAGACCCGTTTGGTGTTTCGCTGGCGCAGGTTCGGCTGGACGTCCATGCCGGGGAAATTGTCGGTATCGCCGGTGTTTCAGGTAATGGGCAGGCAGAGCTGATGGCGGCCTTGTCTGGCGAGCAAACGCTGGCCGACAAGCACATGGTCTTGCTGGACGGGCAACCAGTCGGGCATCTGGATGCTGGTAGCCGTCGCAATCTGGGGCTGGGTTTTGTGCCGGAAGAGCGGCTTGGTCGTGGGGCCGTGCCGGACATGTCGTTGGCCGAAAATGCCGTCCTGACGGCCCACCGTCAGGCATTGGTGCAAGGTCCGTTATTGTCGATGGGCCGCATTCGCCAGTTTGCACTACAGTGCATTTCGTCGTTCGGGGTGAAGTGCGCAGGCCCGCAGGCGCCCGCCCGCAGCCTTTCCGGCGGGAATCTGCAAAAATTCATTGTCGGGCGGGAAATCCTGCAATCCCCGCACGTCTTGATTGTCGCTCAGCCCACCTGGGGAGTGGATGTCGGTGCTGCTACGTTCATTCGGCAGCAACTGCTGGACCTGGCAGCCAAAGGTGTCGCCATTCTTGTGGTTTCCGAAGAACTGGAAGAACTGTTTCAAATCTGTGACCGTATTGCGGTACTGACGGGGGGTACTTTGTCCGAAGCCAAACCGGTTAGTGAGACCACGATCGAAGAAATCGGCATGCTCATGGGTGGCGTAGATGCGCAAGAAGGGGAGGCCGCCTGATGACATTCCGACTGCAACTCGAATCACGTCCGGTAGCGTCCCGTACCATGCGCTATGTGGCACCTGTACTGGCCGCTGCGCTCACGTTAGTGACCGGGCTGGTGCTGTTTTATGCGCTGGGCAAGTCCCCGGTTGAGGCATTCAAAGTATTTTTTGTGGACCCCATCAAAGACTTGAACGGGATCACCGAATGGCTGCTGAAAGCATCGCCGCTGTGCCTGATCGCGCTCGGGCTGGCGGTAGGCTTCCGGGCGAATGTCTGGAACATTGGTGCCGAAGGCCAGCTGACCATGGGGGCAGCGGCAGCTGGTGCTTTGGCCGTGCATTTTGATGGGGCTACCGGCCACTGGCTGTTGCCTGCCATGTTGGTGGCTGGCCTTGTGGCCGGCGCGGCCTGGGCTGGCATTGCCGCTTTGTTGCGCAGTCGCTTCAATGCCAACGAGATTCTCGTGACCTTGATGCTGACCTATATCGCCACTTTCTTCCTCGGGTATCTGGTGGATGGCCCGCTGAAGGACCCGAATGGTCAGAATTTCCCGCAATCCATTCTGTTTGGCGAGAGCGCATTGTTTCCGTTGCTGATCGAGGGTACCCGTCTTAATGCCTCCACCCTGATCACCTTGCTCGCCATTCCGTTTGTCTGGGTGTTGATGATGCGCAGTTTTGTCGGCTACCAACTCCGGGTGAGCGGTCTGGCGCAAGATGCGGCTGTGTATGCCGGTTTTTCCAGAACCAAAGCCATCTGGATGACGCTGCTCCTGTCCGGGGGCCTGGCGGGTCTGGCCGGGGTCGGTGAGGTCGCAGGCCCTATCGGCCAGTTGCAGCCGTCCGTGTCCCCTGGCTACGGTTTTGCTGCCATCATTGTGGCCTTTGTCGGCCGGTTGCATCCGGTGGGCATCGTTCTCGCCAGTTTGTTGATGTCACTGTTATACCTGGGCGGGGAATCAGCCCAGATAGCCCTGCAGTTGCCGAATGCCATCACGGGCTTGTTCCAGGGCCTGTTACTGTTCTTCTTGTTGGGGACGGATGTGTTTGTGAATTACCACCTGCGTCTGGTGCGAGTCTCCGGGGGGCAAAAATAATGCTGGATCATACAACTGCATTACTGGCAGCGACCATGGCGGCTGGCACGCCGCTGGTTTATGCGGCGCTGGGCGAGCTGATTACCGAAAAGAGCGGTGTCGTCAATCTGGGCGTGGAAGGCATGATGCTGGTCGGCGCCATTGCCGCATTTGCCACAGTCGCCAGCGGTAATTCCCTGCTGGCTGGTGTCATTGCCGGCGGCCTCGCTGGCATGTTGCTGGCGCTGGTTTTCGCCGTACTGACGCTAACCCTGATGGCAAACCAGTACGCCACCGGTTTGGCATTGTCCATTTTCGGGATTGGCTTGTCGGCCTTTGTCGGCAAAGCCTGGCTGGGCATGACCGTCACCGGTTTTCAGAAGGTGTCGATACCGCTACTTTCCAGTATTCCGGTGCTTGGCGGGGCATTGTTTCAGCAAGACATGATGGTGTACGGTTCTATCGCACTATTTGCCCTGATCAGCCTAGTACTGTACAAGACCAAAACCGGGCTTCTGTTGCGGGCGGTGGGCGAGAGTCCGGATTCTGCACATGCCATCGGGTATCCGGTAGTCCGGATTCGTTATTTGGCTACGCTGGCCGGCGGTGCGCTGTGCGGAGTGGGTGGTGCCTACCTCTCGATTGTTTATACCCCGATGTGGGTTGAGAACATGGTCGCCGGACGCGGCTGGATTGCGTTGGCACTGACAGTCTTTGCCACTTGGCGCCCTGCGCGTATCCTGCTGGGGGCCTATCTGTTTGGCGGCATGACCAGTCTGCAGTTTCATGCGCAAGGCTTGGGGATTGCGATTTCTCCCTACCTCCTGTCCATGCTGCCGTACCTGGCAACCATCGTGGTACTGGTGGTGATCTCGCGCAATCCGCAAACCATCAGGCTGCATGCCCCTGCTTCGCTCGGGAAACCGTTTCGACCAAACTGATGCATCAGGGAGCCCACAAAAAAGCCCGGCAAAAGCCGGGCTTTTTTGTGGGCGAATCCCGTACTGATTACTTGGTATGCAGTTTCAGCATGGCGGCAGACATATTGCCCGCGACAATCTCGGTAACCACGGCGGCTGCCGCATCCATTGATTTATCGATTTCGATCTGTTCGTTCAGGGTAGGGGCCTTGAGGACGAAATTCACGACTTGTGCCCGGTCACCCGGATGGCCAATCCCAAGTCGCAATCGCCAGAAGTTAGGGGTGCCAAGGTGGGCGATAATGTCTTTCAGCCCATTGTGGCCGCCATGACCGCCCCCTTGTTTCAGCTTGGCAGTACCTGGGGCCAAGTCCAGTTCGTCATGCACAATCAGGACTTCTTCAGGCTGAATCTTGTAAAATTTGGCCAGCGCACCAACGGCCTGGCCGCTTTTATTCATGTAAGTCATCGGCTTTTGCAGCCAGACCTCTTCCCCGTCCAGTCGTACCCGACAGACTTCGCCAAAAAACTTGCCTTCGAGCCGAAACTGCCCGCTTGCGCGCCTGGCAAGCTGGTCCACCCACCAGAACCCGGCATTGTGGCGTGTATCTTCATATTCTCTGCCCGGATTTCCCAGGCCAGCAATCAGTTTAATCGGCATCTCTGTATTACCCTAAATGGTTCAGGGGGCAAGGCAATGTGCCATCTCGTCACGGTGTATGAGGATAGGTGACGAAAGCACACATGATAAAAAACCCGCCTGCCAGTTACCTGACCAGACGGGTTTTTCACAGACGTCGCTGAGTAGCAGCAGAAATTATTCTGCAGCAGTGCTACCGCGAACAGCTGCAATCGCTGCAACAGCCAGATCTTCAGCTTTAGCAACCAGCTCAACGCCTTTAGGCAGTTTCAGCTCAGACAGGTGAATTGCATTACCTGCATCCAGCTTGGCCAGATCAACTTCGATGAATTCTGGCAGGTCGCCTGGCAGGCAAGATACTTCAACTTCTGTCAGCACGTGGTTAACAATGCCGCCACCCATTTTCACGCCAGGAGCGATGTCTGCATTAACAAAGTGCAGAGGTACGTTCATGTGCAGCTTCTGGTCAGCAGCAACGCGCTGGAAGTCAACGTGATGAACTTGCTGTTTGTATGCGTGCCATTGGGTGGCGCGCAACAGTACTTTTTCAGATTTGCCGTCAATGACCAGATCCAGAATGGAGCTGTGGAAAGCTTCATTACGCAGTGCGTGGAACAGGTTGTTGTGGTCCAGTTCGATGGCGACAGCTGGTGTATTACCACCGTAAACAATCGCTGGTACTTTGCCTGCGCGGCGAAGGCGGCGGCTCGCACCCGAACCTTGTAGCGCACGGCTTTGTGCAATCACTTCGATTTTCATTTGGGTTTACCTTATCAGTAGGTCTTATAAAACGCAGCCATCCGCGACCAGATAACTGCTTTGGCGGGGATTCCTCCCCAAAGGTGGCCGTCAGGAAACCCTGCATGCCACCTTGTTGCCAGTTCGAATCTGCTTATTCAGCAAACAATGAACTGACGGAATCTTCGTTGCTAATGCGCTTGATGGTTTTTGCCATCAGCTTGGCGATGGACAAAGAACGAATCTTTTCACAAGCCTGTGCTTGCGGGCTCAGCGGGATGGTGTTGGTCACCACCAGTTCGTCCAGCGAGCTTTGAGAGATACGCTCAACCGCAGGGCCTGACAGTACAGGGTGGGTTGCATATGCCAGCACTTTTTCAGCACCATGCTGTTTCAGGGCATCGGCTGCCTTGCACAGGGTATTGGCGGTATCTACCATGTCATCCATGATGACACAGGTACGGCCTTCTACATCACCGATAATGTTCATTACTTCGGCAACGTTGGCCTTAGGACGACGTTTGTCGATAATGGCCAAGTCAGAGTTCAGCAGCTTGGCCATGGCGCGGGCACGCAGCACACCGCCAACGTCTGGTGAAACTACCATCAGGTTAGGATAGTTTTTCTGGAGCAGGTCTTCCAGCAGAACCGGCGTTGCGTAGATATTATCAACAGGGATGTCAAAGAAACCCTGTATCTGGTCAGCATGCAGGTCGACCGTCAAGACACGGTCTACGCCGGCAGAGATCAGCATGTTGGCAACGACTTTGGCTGAAATAGGTACGCGGACAGAGCGAGGACGACGATCCTGGCGGGCATAGCCGAAGTAAGGAATTGCGGCGGTAATGCGGCCTGCTGAGGCGCGCTTCAGCGCGTCGACGATCAGTAGCACTTCCATCAGGTTGTCGTTGGTTGGCTGGCAGGTAGACTGCAAGACAAACACGTCGCGACCGCGGACATTTTCCAGCAGCTCGACTGTGACTTCTCCGTCGGAGAAACGGCCCACTGTTGCGTGACCCAGAGGGATGTCGAGATGATGCACCACCTCGTCTGCTAATGCTGGGTTGCCGTTACCGGTAAACACCATCAGATTATTGTATGCCATCATCGTTTCTCCGCCTTATGCCCACAAAATAGCGCGCCTAGAACAAACAAAAAGCGTGGCCGCTTGGCTCACGCTTTTTGATTTTTAAACCGGTGGCTGGGGAGGTAGGGATCGAACCTACGAATGCCGGAATCAAAATCCGGTGCCTTACCACTTGGCGACTCCCCAGTTGTTTTAGCATTTAAGCTGCTTGGCCAATGCTGTGTAGAGGGTGCGTATTATAACCACAAACTACACAAGCTGGCAATTCTGTTGGCAGTTTTGCCTTTGCTGCTTCTGCTTCCTGTTTTGTGTCGAACCCGACAAAAACACAAGCACCCGATCCTGTCATGATGGCTTCGCCAAACTGGCTTAAACAATCTACAGCGAACTGTACTTCCGGATACAACCTGCAAGCTACTGCCTGTAAGTCGTTCCGAAGCGGTGTTTCACAGTTCTTTCGGAAGACCGGCATTTTGATCGGAGTCGTGTCCCTTGTCAATAGGGGGTCGCAAAATATTTTCGCAGTCGGTACTTGTACGGACGGCGTCGCCAGCAAATACCACTGCGCTGGCACATCGATTCGGGTCAGTTTTTCGCCTACGCCTTCGGCAAAAGCACTGTGCCCGAAGATGAAGACCGGTACATCTGCGCCAAGCTGCAAACCCAGCATCTGCAAGGTGTCACGGTCAAGATTGGTTTGCCACAAGTGGTTAAGCGCGATCAGCACGGTGGCGGCGTCGGAGCTTCCGCCACCCAGGCCGCCTCCCATGGGGATACGCTTGTCGACCTTGAGATTGGCGCCCAGAGGGCAGCCTGTATGCGCTTGCAGCAGCTTGGCCGCCCGCACCGTCAGGTCTTGTGAGGCTTCAACACCCGGGATGGGGTTTTCCAGATGGATTTCTCCGTCATCCCGCAGGGATATCTGGATGTTGTCTGCCAGATCAATAAAGGTAAATGCCGTCTGCAGCAGGTGGTAGCCATCGTCGCGGCGACCGGTTACATGCAGGAAAAGATTGATTTTAGCGGGTGCGGGGTAAATATTGGGCGAGGTCATTGTAATGTCTGGGGTTTTGTATCCATGGCCGGGCCGGTTGTCCATTGATCAACCACGAGTTTCAGGTGCAGCTCATCGCGTATCAGTTCCAGCTTGCGCGGCAAATGCTGCGGTGTATCTGTAAAATAGGTGCTGTAGCGTATTTCCCAACCATCTTGCCGAAGTGTACGCTGATCGGGCTGTCCGGTTGTTTGCCATTCGTAAGTGCGTCGCGTATCCGGGGTGCCGGTAATCCATTGGCTCAGTCCGCCAAGGGGCAAGCGCCAGCCCAGGGCTTCTTCCGTGAGGGCTTCGGGGTCAGCAGCCTCCCAGGTCCTGTCGGTTGTGATCAGGACGGTTTTGTCGGCATTACTGGAGAGGGTGGCGACTGTCTGGCCCAATGGGCCTTCCAGGCTCAGCCAGTCTCCTTTGTCGCCATGGCGCCAGTAAAGCTGTGCCTGTTCGGACTGATCCTGAAAGCGGATGCCTAGCCGGCCGTTGATTTCAAAGGCAAGCTGGCCGGTATCCATCTGTTTGCTGGTATTGACACTCACACACCCGGTCAGCACCAAGACCACCATGGCCAGTATGCCTTTGCCAAGTGCACGTGCGTTGCAATGCGGTTGGGCGCGAATCATTGAGCCTGAAGCCGCTTCATGGTGGCACTGATTTCTTGCCGTTCCGGTTCTTTTGATTGGGCATCATGCCAGATACTCAAGGCTTCCTCATGTTTGCCGGTTACCCAGAGCACTTCGCCAAGGTGTGCTGCGATTTCAGCATCGCTATCGATTGAGTACGCTTTGCGCAGGCTGGCCTCAGCCTCTGTCAGTTTTCCCAGCTTGTATTGGGCCCAGCCCAGGCTGTCTATAAATGCCGGGTTGTCCGGCTCCTGGTCCACCGCACGCTGAATCATTGGCAGGCCTTCGGCAGCTTTGTCGAGACGATCGGCCAGTGTATAACCCAGTGCATTCAGGGATTGTGCGTGGTTCGGGTCCAGTTTGAGTGCGCTTTGCAGGTCTTTTTGCAAGAGGTCGAGCTTGTCGAGACGGTCGGCCATCATCGCGCGCTCGTACAGCAGGCCGGGATTGTTCTTGTCGATTGCCAGGCGGGCCGTTAACAGGTCATAAGCCGCCTGATAGCGCTTGGCTTTGCGCAGGACCACCAGTTTGGCGCCCAGAAACTGGTTTTGCATGGCGGGTTGCTGTGTACTGGCCTGATCCAGATTGGCCAAAGCCTCGTCAAACCGGTTTTGGCTATTCAGGATGTCGGCAATCCGCAGTTGTGCCATGGCAAAACTGCTGCCATCCACGTTCTGGTAGGCCTCGATGGCATCATTGAGTGCCCCACGCTTTTCGGTCAGTTCGCCCAGCATCAGGTAAATGGTATCTGTGTCACCGTAACCAAGCTGCAAGGCATCCTTAAAGGCGGCTTCTGCCGTCTTGTCGTCTGCATCCTGAATGGCCAGCACGCCGATTGCATATGGGATATCCGGATTCTCTGGCATGTCTTTGCGTAGTGCCATGAAGGCACTTTTTGCGGCCGGGTATTGTTTATCAGCAACCAGCAGGCGTGCATTGGCCAGTTTGGCTTCATTAGCATTCGGATGCGTTTTGATGAACTTCTGCAGCTCGGCCAGACCGTCGGCCGGGGCACGTTGTGCCGTCAGGCGGGCATGCTGTACGGCGGCGGCTTCCCAGTCTGGTTTGAGCGACATGGCTTTGCCAAGGTCGTTCAGCGCAGCTTCTTGCTGACCTCTGTTTTGGGCAGCCAGTGCCTTGGCCCACCAGGCTTCAGCCACATCGCCATACGGTGCGGCCCATTCATCAATCAGGTTGGCGAGTGCCAGTTTTTGCTGTCCTTCTGCAGCCCTTGCGGCAATGCTTAACCAGGTCTCTGCCAGTCGGGGGCCCGCTTGACGAAGGATGCGCTGGATGTCGTCGCTGTAGTTGCTGGGAGATGGGCTTCTCAACGCCAGGCTGATCAGCCATTGTTGTGCGATCGGGTCTGCGGGTGAAATGGCGTTCCATTGCACGGCATAGTCCAGCGCGTTGCCCAAGTGTCCCTGGCGAGCCGCTGTTTCCACTGCGATTTTCGCCAGTACCGGATCGGGATAGTCTTTGAGTAATTGATTATAAAGCTGTAATGCCAGATCACCCTGGCCGCGCTGCTTTGCTACTTCGGCGATCAGGTAGCGATAAACGGACTGCAGGTAGGTCGCACTGAGGCGTGTCGGGGCCGCCGTGGGTGTTGGCGGCGTTTTATCCGCACCTGCGGCGGTAGCTACGCCTTGTATGGCCAGCCAGCTGGCGAGTGCAAGTGCAAACCGGTTCATTCAAAACGTCCTTTCGCGACCTGGTAACAGAAACAATGAAAGTGTATCAATCTAGTGAATAGGCAAAAACGACCGAGCTGTGATACAGGCATGCAAGCAGGCACGCTATACTAAGTCGGGCGGTATCCAAGCTTTATATTAGAGAAGTTTACAAGTAAATGGTTCTGAAACGTGCTGTGATGCGTGAAATTTTGCCGTTTGATCATTGATTTTGTCACTGCGGGTTTGGCGCAGCCCGTGTTCTGACCAATATTCTTCATATCTAACACATTCAATTGACTCAGCAGGTGTATTGAAATCATGCCGGAATTACCCGAGGTAGAAACGACAAAGCGAGGCATATTGCCGCATATTCAGGGACGGCAGGTCACCCGGGTGATCGTGCGTCAGGCCCGCTTGCGTTGGCCAGTGCCGGAGTTGCTGGCTGACTATATGGTCGGCCGGGTGCTGAAAGCGGTAGAGCGTCGTGCCAAGTATCTGTTGTTTGATCTGGGCGCCGGATGGTTGATGTGTCATCTGGGCATGTCTGGCTCTCTGAGGGTGCTAAGCGAACCCATGCCGGAGAAGAAACACGACCATATCGATATTGAGTTTGATGGCGGAGCAGATGCCGGTGGTGTGACGCTTCGTTATCATGATCCGCGACGGTTTGGTTGCATGCTTTGGATTCCGGATGACTGGCGCGAACATGCGTTATTGAAAGGGTTGGGTCCGGAGCCCTTGTCGGACTCGTTCACGGCACAGGCGTTGCAGTCCGCATTAAAAGGCCGCAAACAGCCTGTCAAGCAAGTCATCATGGATCAGCAAGTGGTGGTGGGGGTGGGTAATATTTATGCGTCCGAATCCTTGTTTCATGCCGGCATTCACCCGCTGACACCAGCTGGCCAGCTGGACTTTTCTGCCTGTGAGCGACTGGTGTCGTGCATCAAGGCGACGCTTGAATCTGCCCTGCAAAGCGGCGGCAGTACATTAAGGGATTATCTGAACAGCAATGGTGAGACTGGTTATTTCCAGTTACAGCTGTATGTGTATGATCAGGCGGGCAAGCCATGTCGTGTCTGTGGTACACCCGTTTCGACGCTGAAAATCGGACAGCGAAGCAGTTTTTTCTGTGAAAACTGCCAGCTAAGTTGACTGGAAGGCGTGTTTACGCGATAGCCGGTGTTTACAGGCCGGCATCGTTATGCCAACATCGTTGCAAACCCATCTAATATATTCATTGCACTGTCGTGCACAGATCGTCAGTCGTCTAATCGATCGCTCACAGCGTAATGCAGTACAACAACACCAATGTGTGGAGGCTCAATCGTGACCCAGGATGCTTTAACGGCAGACTTGCATGCCTATCATAACTGGCGCGAGCAGATTGTCCGTTCCGTAAGTCAATTGCAGCGCTGGCTGACCGAACAGGATCTTAACGATGCCCAGCTGGCGTTGCGCAGTCAGCAACTGATTGATCGCCTGCGTGATGACAAACTGAACATCGCGTTTGTGGCCGAGTTTTCACGCGGCAAGTCCGAACTGATCAACTCGATTTTCTTTGCCGGTTACGGACAGCGCATTCTGCCATCCTCTGCAGGCCGCACCACCATGTGTCCAACCGAGTTGATGTATGACTCCATGCGCCCGGTGGCCATTCAACTGTTGCCGATCGAAACCCGTGACGGAGCAACAACCACGGCAGAATACAAACGTTACCCTGAAGAATGGCTGACCATCCCGCTGGATCTGAATTCTCCGGATGCCATGATGGCTGCATTCCAGCGTGTTGGGGAAACCAAGCGTGTGCCGGTTGATGTGGCCAAAAAATACGGCTTGTTCAACGAGTCGGACGAAGACAGCCTGGTCACCGTGCATTCGGATGGTACGGTGGATATTCCTTGCTGGCGCCATGCCATCATTAATTTCCCGCATCCCTTGCTGCAACAAGGCTTGGTAATTCTGGATACCCCGGGCCTAAATGCAATTGGTGCGGAACCGGAATTGACGTTGTCCATGCTGCCTTCTGCCCATGCAATCGTATTTATTCTGGGGGCGGATACCGGGGTGACCCGATCCGACCTGGATATCTGGAAAGAGTACGTGGCTGGACATGGGCGTTCAGGCGGCCGGGTCGTGGTGCTGAACAAGATTGATGGTTTGTGGGATGCCCTGAAAACCGAGCAGGAAATTGACGCCGAAATTACCAAACAGGTGAATAACAGTGCAGAAATGCTGGGTTTAAAAACCAGCCAGGTATTTCCTGTGTCAGCACAGAAAGCACTGGTTGCCAAAATCCAGGGCGATGCCAATCTGCTGGTGAAAAGCCGTATGCCAGCCCTGGAAGCGGCGATTGCCGAGGGGTTGATTCCTGCCAAGCAGGATATCGTGCGTGACTCTACCCAGAATGAAATCGAGATCATGGTGAGTGATGTGCGGAGTATTCTGCAGGCCAGAAACCATGGCATCCAAGAGCAACTGGAAGAACTGCGGGCACTGAAAGGCAAAAACAGAGATACCATCGTCAGCATGCTCGACAAGATTGCCGAGGAAAAACAGCGTTTCGAAAAAGGCCTGGCGCAATTTCAGGCCCTGAGAAGCGTATTCTCGCAGCAAACCAACATCCTGTTCAGCCACCTTGGCAAAGATGCCCTCAGAAACGAGATTCACACTGTCCGTGAAAGCATGCAGAAAAGCATGCTGTCCAGCGGCTTGTCATCTGCCATGAATGAGTTTTTCCGTTCCGTGAATCAGCGTCTTGCCAAAGCGGCTGAACAAGTAACCGAAATTCAGGCCATGATGGGTGGCATGTATCAGAAGTTCAGTCAGGAACACGGGCTGGCCAAAGTGACGCCATCTCCCTTTTCTACACTGAAGTACCACAAGGAAATCAGTCGTCTGGAGAAAGTGTATCGTGCCCACTTTGCCAGCCTGGGCACCATGCTGACCACCCGCCAGGAAACGCTGACCCAGAAATTCTTTGAAACCATTGCCAACAATGTGGTGTATGTTTTTGATATCGCCAACCGGGATGTAGACGCATGGTTAAAGGCCATTATGGCACCCATGGAAACCCAGGTCAGAGAACATCAGTTGCAACTGCGTCGCCGGCTGGAGAACGTCAAGCGCATTCACAAGGCAACCGATACTCTGGAAGAGCGCGTGCTGGAGCTGGAAGCCGTCGAGACTTCAATCCAAGAGCAGCAAGCCAATCTGGATAATGTCTTGCGAGAAGTATATGGCATCCTGAATCAGGAGTCGGGCGGTATTTTGGGGCGGGCAGCATAAGCCATTTGCACAATCCGCCTGCCTTGCAAAACCCCCTTAAGCTGCTGGCTTAAGGGGGTTTTGCATATGCGCCAACAGAAGTTCTGCTTTTTTCGCGTTTATCTGCTAGTTTTGAAACAATTGAAATCATGTACGACATATTTCCTGTTATGAGATAGCGGGTATCAAACGTGAGTGGGCATATCTCATCAAATAACGAATATATATGTGTCAGAGTGGCAGTTTGTTTTTTTGACGTCTGGAGGATGTATGACGCAGCCGGTGACCCAGTCAGTTCTGATTGTGGATGACGAAGTGTCCATGAGAGAAATGCTGGTTGACTTGCTAGAGAGTAGTGGCTTTGTTGCAACCGCGGTTGCGACAGGCGAGGCCATGCTCGCTGAGCTTGGTCAATCCAGATATGACCTGATTCTTCTGGATTTGCGTCTCAAAGGCGAAGATGGGCTGACGCTGGCGCGCGCGCTGCGCCAGCAATCCAATGTGCCTATCATGATCCTCACGGGCAAAGGGGATGAAACAGATCGTATTCTGGGGCTGGAGCTCGCCGCCGACGACTTTCTCATGAAACCATTCAATCCTCGGGAATTGCTGGCTAGGATTCGTGCCTTGCTCAGAAGGTCCACGCAGCTCAATGTGCCGATGGAAAGCGTGATCGATTCCTCGCACGACTGCTACTATTTTGCCGGCTGGACGGCAGACATGACGGCACGGGAATTAAAAGATGCACAGCAACAGACCTGTGCGCTGACGCCGGGGGAGTTTCTGCTGCTGGAAACTTTCTTGTCTCACCCGCACCGCGTACTCAGTCGGGATCAGTTGCTGGAATTGACGCGCGGAGGTGATACCGAAGTGTTTGATCGCACCATCGACGTTCTGATTGTGCGGCTGCGCAGAAAAATCGAACCCAATCCCAAGCAGCCCACCCTTATCAGGACCGAGCGCGGACTTGGTTATATATTTACACCTGAAATCAAACGCAGTGTCCCGGTCTAGACACCGTTTAGCGATCTAACCAAAGGGCTTTACATGCGGTCGGTCAAATCATTGCTTTCCTGGTTGCCAGAAACCGTTCGCGTTCGCCTGCTACTGGCCTTCCTGGTCATGTTCCTGTCATCCATGGCGCTGGCGCTGGTGGGGTGGTGGGGCATGAAGGATACCCGGGATGCCTTAAAGGATTTCCAGTCCCGTGTCCTGCCGGATATTGCCCGCTCGCTTGAAATGGCGCAGCGGACATCATCATTGGCGGCCATGGCGCCTTATGTGGCCGAAACCAACCTGCCGTTCCAGTTACAAACAGAAGCAGATGCGCTGCGTGCCCGGCTATACGAAGCCGCCAAACTGGCGCGCGGCCTGTCACAAAAAGGCCCGGAGCGACTGGAGATTGAGCCGGCGCTAGAGGCGCTGGACCATGCCATTGAAGAACTGATTGCAGTCACTCGAAAAGACCTGTTTTTGCGAGAAGACCTGCGGGAGCATCTGTATCAGCTCGACCGGTTGCATAACGGCTGGAAGACCTTGCCGCAAAAATCCCCGCTGGATGTGATTTATCGCGACTTGCAGGCCGCCGGAAGTGTGTCGGATGCTGCCGTGCTGGATATGCTGCAAGCAGACGTGAATAGTGTCATGGCGCAAATACCGGCAGCGCAGCAGGATATCCTGAATGAATTGAACCCGCATATTCAGGGCGACAGGGGGATCTTCGGGCTTCGCAGGCAACAGTTTCAGTTGCACGAGAAAAAAGCATTCCTGCTGGCCTTGACCCGGGCGGAGGCGGCGCGTCTTGGTCAGCAAGTCGATCACTATGTAGTCACTGTCGGGCAACTGGTCGATAGACAGGCGGTCTCCGTCAGCAGAACCGTGCAGTCGGGTATCCTCGGGATTGGCGTGCTGACACTGTTGTGTGTACTGGTGGCCGCCTTTGGTGCGGGCGTCGCCAACCGGCTGGTCAAGACCTTGGGCGCGATTACCCGAGTCATGAGCCGGTTGGCAGAGGGGGATACCGAGCAGGCGGTTCCTTCTTTGAGCCGGAAAGATGAGCTGGGTGCACTGGCGCGCGCATTCCAGGTATTCAGGGATAACACCTTGGCGGTTCGACGAATGGCCAACGATCTCAAGGCCCAGCGTAAACTCCTTGAGACGGTGTTTGAGAATATTAATGACGGCTTGTCCGTATTTGACAAAGACGGCTGCCTGTTAACCTGGAATCCGCGCTATGTGAGTCTGCTCGGATTATCGGAAAGCAAAGTAAAGGTCGGGGTGTCGCTGCAAACCATCCAGTCTTGGTTGCCATCACCGGATATTTCATCCGCCTTGCCTACGCTGGATGCACTCAACGATGCAAGGCAACGTAACTCCCAGCGGATCGAGCTGACGTATCCGGACGGGCGGGTCATTGAATTCAGAAGTAATCCCATGCCTGGTGGCGGTTTTGTTACTTTATATAGTGACCTGACCGAGCGCCGTGCCGTTGAAGCACAGCTTAGGCAATCCCAAAAGATGGACGTGCTCGGTCAGCTTACCGGTGGCGTGGCGCATGATTTCAACAATCTGCTGGCCGCTATCATGGGGAACTTGTACTTGCTGGAAAACACCCCTGCATTGGATGAAAAGCTGCAGAAGTACACGGTACGGGCGCGACAAGCTGCCGAACGTGGCGGCATGTTGACCCAACGCCTGCTGGCATTTGCCCGCCGTCAGGCCTTGAAGCCGGAGGCCGTGGAAGTGGACGGGCTGGTGCAGGAGCTGGCCGACTTGATTGAATACAGCATCGGTACGGGCATCCAGCTGGAGCTCAAATTACAGGCAGGTAGCGCCTGTGCCTGGCTAGATCGAGGTCAGCTCGAGAATGCACTCCTCAACCTGGCGCTCAATGCACGCGATGCAATGGGTCAGGTAGGCAAACTGACGCTCGAAACGCATGTGCTAAACGATCAAGGCATGATCCGCCTGGATGTGGTGGATACGGGTACCGGTATACCCGAGTCGATCCGGGACCGGGTATTTGAACCGTTCTTCACCACCAAGGCCGGTTCTGGCAGCGGCCTCGGCCTCTCTATTATCTACGGCTTTATCAAGCAATCGGGCGGGGATATCCAGTTGCATTCACAAACCGGGCAGGGCACATGTTTTAGCCTGCTACTGCCTTGGTATCAAGAGGAGCGTCCTGCCCAGCAAGGAAGTGCAGTCCCTACCCCCCATGAAGTTCCCGCCTCCAGCATCTTGCTGGTAGAAGATGAGGCCGATGTCCGCGAGGCGCTGGTCGATATTCTGGCCGAGATGAATATGCAGGTAGTGGCCGCATCGACAGTAGAAGAAGCGCTTCGGCTATTGGAGAACACCTGGTTTGATTGCGTGCTGTCAGATGTCGATCTGGGCCAGGGTGGCAATGGCGTCATGCTCAGAGACCAAATCCTGGCGATGAATCCGCAGATGCCCGTCCTGCTGATGTCCGGATTGCCCGCAGATATGCTGGCCGAGCGCTTCAGTTTGCCTGAGTCCGCCGTATTATTGGCAAAACCCTTCACGCTGGAGAGCCTGAAAGCCGCGCTTTCGAGTGTCTTGTTGCCTGGATAAATGCTTTTTCTTCTACTGAGGCAGGATGGTCAGATTTTTGTTGTGCCACTAAAATTTAGGTTGCTAACTAAATTTCGTTTTTACAAACAAAGGCTTACCGGTGTTTTGGTTGTTTTTTCTGGGTTGTCTGTCAGAAAACTTGCAGAGAGGTGTTGACGATGCTGGCTGAAGTGCGTATAGTTCGTACCTCTGCTGCTGACGCAGACGACGAAACGAAGCGATTAATCGCTGAGTTTACGAAAGTTTGAAGTTGGTTGCAACTGCTCTTTAACAAACGAACAACCGATAAGTGTGAGTGCTTGTTTCGGACAAAGACCTTCGGGTCTGCAAAGAAATAAGTGCTTACACAGTCAAGAAAAGAAATTTTTTTGAGTGTACGTAAGCCAGTTTTAAAGATTGAA
>NZ_AQXU01000010.1 GCF_000376945.1 Leeia oryzae DSM 17879 | reverse complement strand
ACGTAGAGCGTGGCCAGGTTTTGGCTAAGCCAGGTTCTATCAACCCACACACAAAATTCAGCGCAGAGATCTACGTGCTGTCTAAAGATGAAGGTGGTCGTCATACACCATTCTTCAATGGCTACCGTCCACAGTTCTACTTCCGTACCACAGACGTGACCGGTGCAGTAGAATTGCCAGAAGGTACAGAAATGGTGATGCCAGGCGATAACGTGTCAATCAAAGTTGCCCTGATTGCGCCAATCGCGATGGAAGACGGTCTGCGTTTCGCTATCCGTGAAGGCGGTCGTACCGTTGGCGCGGGTGTGGTTGCTAAGATCATCGAATAATTGAGGATATCTTAATGCAAAACCAAAAAATTCGTATTCGCCTTAAAGCTTTTGATTATCAACTGATTGACCGTTCAGCGCAGGAAATCGTTGATACAGCAAAACGCACAGGTGCTGTGGTTAAAGGGCCGGTTCCTTTGCCTACTAAGATCGAGCGTTTCGATGTGCTGCGTTCACCGCACGTTAACAAGACCTCTCGCGATCAGTTTGAGATTCGTACTCATATGCGCTTGATGGACATTGTTGATCCAACAGACAAAACTGTTGATGCACTGATGAAGCTGGATCTTCCTGCTGGTGTAGATGTGGAAATCAAGTTGCAATAACTTGAAATTCTGTTAGAATGACGGGCTCACTGTTATGGTGAGCCCGTTTTTCTTTATTCGGTCAATCGTAACCGAGCCTGAAAAGGAAATTATTATGAGTTTAGGACTTGTCGGTCGCAAGGTTGGCATGACCCGTGTATTTGCTGAGGATGGTGCGTCCATTCCAGTGACTGTGCTGGACTTGTCAAAGAACCGCGTCGCGCAAATCAAAACGCTGGAAACCGATGGTTATTCAGCGTTGCAGATCGCATCAGGTGAGCAAAAGGCTAGTCGTGTCAATAAGGCATTGTCTGGTCATTTTGCTAAGGCTGGTGTTGAGGCTGCGCGTGATTTGGTTGAGTTTACTGTTAAGGCAGATGAATTGGCGGCTTTTCAGCCAGGCCAAATGTTGTCTGTAGAGATTTTTACACCTGGCCAGCTGGTTGATGTATCTGGTACTAGTCAGGGTAAGGGTTTTTCTGGTGTTATCAAACGCCATAACTTTAGTTCTAACCGTGCATCACACGGTAACTCTGTGTCACACAATACTCCGGGTTCTATTGGTCAGGCGCAAGATCCTGGTCGCGTGTTTCCTGGTAAACGGATGGCTGGTCAATACGGTAACGTAAAGCGCACTGTTCAGTGCCTTGAGGTTGTGCGTATTGATGTTGAGCGTCAGTTGCTGCTGGTTAAAGGTGCAGTGCCTGGTGCGAAAGATGGCCGTATTGTTGTGCGTCCAAGTGTGAAGGCAGGTGCATAATGGAATTGAAGGTCATTAATGAAACTGGTGCCGTTGTTGGTACGCTGACAGCTTCAGATGCTTTGTTTGCTCGTGATTATAACGAGGACTTGGTGCATCAGGTTGTTACTGCATATCGGGCTAATGGTCGCTCAGGAAATCGTGCGCAGAAGGGTCGTAGTGAGATTGCTAAGTCAACTCGCAAGCCTTTCCGTCAAAAGGGTACTGGCCGTGCTCGTGCTGGTATGGCGTCAAGCCCGATTTGGCGTGGCGGTGGTAAGATTTTCCCTAACTCCCCAGATGAGAACTTTACACACAAAGTGAACCGCAAGATGTATCGCGCCGGCTTGGCTGCCATCTTGTCACAGTTGGTGCGTGAAGAGCGTTTGGTCGTGTTGGATGCGCTGAATGTAGATGCGCCTAAGACCAAGATTTTCGCTGGCAAGCTAAAGGCCATGGGTCTTGAAAGTGCGTTGTTGGTGGCTGATCAGATTGACGAGAACCTGTTCTTGTCATCTCGCAATGTTGCAAATGCCTTGGTTCTGGAAGTCCGTGAAGCGGATCCGGTGAGCCTGGTGCGTTTTGATAAGGTTGTGCTGACACGTGAAGCCGTTAAGCGTTTTGAGGAGTTGTTAGCATGAGCCTAAGTCAAGAACGTTTGTATCAGGTTTTGCTTGCGCCACAGATTTCTGAGAAAAGTACTCGTTTGGCTGAAAAGCACGAGCAGGTAGTTTTCAAAGTAACTACAGATGCGACTAAACCAGAGATTAAAGCAGCAGTTGAACTGCTGTTCAAGGTGCAGGTTGAGTCAGTTCAGGTTGTCAACATGAAAGGCAAGCAAAAGCGCTTTGGCCGCACTGTTGGTCGCCGTAAGGACTGGAAAAAGGCGTTTGTCAGCCTGAAACCTGGTCAAGAAATCAACTTCGCGGCCGGCGAATAAGGAGCTATAAATGCCTATCGTTAAAGTTAAGCCAACATCTGCCGGCCGTCGTGCAGTTGTTAAGGTTGTAACGCCAGAGCTGTACAAGGGTCGTCCACATGCTGCGCTTGTGGAAAGCAAGTCCAAGACAGCTGGTCGTAATAATAACGGTCATATCACTACCCGTCACATGGGTGGTGGCCACAAGCAACACTACCGTGTTATTGACTTCCGTCGCAATAAAGATGGTGTGCCAGCAAAGGTCGAGCGTATTGAATACGATCCAAACCGTACAGCGCACATTGCGCTGTTGTGCTACGCCGACGGTGAGCGTCGCTATGTGATTGCAAACAAAGGCCTTAAAGTTGGTGCGCAACTGGTTAGTGGCTCAGAGGCCCCAATCAAGACTGGTAATGCATTGCCGTTGCGTAATATTCCTGTAGGTACCACTATTTGCTGCGTTGAAATGAAACCAGGTAAAGGCGCGCAAATTGCTCGGTCAGCCGGTACTTCTGTTCAGTTGCTGGCTCGTGAAGGTGTGTATGCTCAGCTTCGTTTGCGCTCTGGTGAAATCCGCAAGGTTCACGTGGACTGCCGTGCAACTATCGGTGAAGTTGGTCATGAAGAGCATAACCTGCGTTCATATGGCAAGGCCGGTGCAATTCGCTGGCGTGGTATTCGCCCGACCGTTCGTGGTGTTGCTATGAACCCGGTCGATCACCCGCATGGTGGTGGTGAAGGTAAAACTGCTGCAGGTCGTCACCCAGTTAGCCCATGGGGTCAGAAGACCAAGGGTCTGCGTACTCGCAGCAATAAACGCACTTCTAATATGATTGTGCGTCGTCGTTATTCGAATAAAGGGTAATTCACATGGCACGTTCTATTAAGAAGGGCCCATTTGTCGATGGCCATCTGCTGAAGAAAGTGGAAACCGTGCGTTCGACTAATGACAAGCGCCCGATCAAAACATGGTCACGCCGCTCAACCATTCTGCCGGACTTCGTGGGTTTGACAATTGCAGTGCACAATGGTCGTCAACATGTGCCTGTTTATGTAAACGAAAATATGGTTGGCCACAAATTGGGTGAGTTCGCTTTGACTCGCACATTTAAAGGTCATGCTGCCGATAAAAAAGCAAAGCGTTAAGGGGGTAATATGCAAGTTTCTGCTGTACTAAAAAATGCCCGCTTGTCTGCGCAAAAATGCCGACTGGTGGCTGACTTGGTTCGTGGCAAATCTGTGGACCAGGCTTTAAATATTCTTCAGTTTTCACCGAAGAAAGGCGCAACACTAATTCGTGCTTTGTTGGAGTCTGCAATTGCTAATGCAGAGCACAATGAAGGTGCTGACATCGATACACTGAAAGTTACTACGATCTACGTTGACAAAGGGCCTTCTCTGAAGCGCTTCTCTGCACGTGCCAAGGGTCGTGGCAACCGTATCGAGAAGCAAACATGTCACGTTACGCTAACTGTTGGTGAATAAGGAAAAGCCATGGGACAGAAAATCCATCCAACCGGGTTCCGGCTGGCAGTTACCAAAAATTGGTCATCCAAGTGGTACGCCAACAGCCGTAATTTCGGCACGATGTTAAATGAAGACATCAAGGTTCGTGAGTATCTGAAAAAGAAATTGGCGCATGCTGCCGTTTCTAAAGTTATCATTGAGCGTCCTGCAAAGAACGCCAAGATTACGATTCATAGCGCACGTCCTGGTGTTGTGATTGGTAAAAAAGGCGAAGATATTGAAGTGCTGCGCGCCGACCTGCAAAAATTGCTGGGCGTGCCTGTGCATGTAAATATCGAAGAAGTTCGCAAGCCTGAAATTGATTCTCAGTTGATCGCTGATAACATTGCCTCTCAGCTTGAGAAGCGTGTTATGTTCCGTCGTGCCATGAAGCGCGCCATGCAAAATGCTATGCGTCTTGGTGCACAGGGTATCAAGATCATGAGTTCCGGTCGTTTGAACGGGATCGATATTGCACGTACCGAATGGTATCGTGAAGGTCGTGTGCCTCTGCATACTTTGCGTGCTGATATTGATTACGCAACTTCTGAAGCCAAAACCACCTACGGTATCATTGGTATCAAGGTGTGGGTATATAAAGGTGATAGCAATTCTCAGCAGGTAGCTGCGCCAGCAGTTGAGCCAGAGAAGAAATCACGCAAGTCGGGGGCTAAACATGCTGCAACCAACTAGAACGAAATATCGTAAGCAACAGAAAGGCCGCAATACTGGTCTTGCTACCCGTGGTGCAAGTGTCAGTTTTGGTGAGTTTGGTCTGAAAGCAACTGGCCGTGGTCGTTTGACTGCGCGTCAGATCGAAGCGGCCCGTCGTGCTATGACTCGTCATATCAAGCGTGGTGGTCGTATCTGGATTCGCGTGTTTCCAGATAAGCCGATTTCTTCTAAACCTGCCGAAGTCCGTATGGGTAACGGTAAGGGTAGTCCAGAATATTGGGTAGCTGAGATTCAGCCAGGTAAAGTCTTGTACGAGATGGATGGCGTTAGTGAAGAGTTGGCACGTGAGGCGTTCCGCCTGGCTGCTGCCAAGCTACCTTTCTCTACGACCTTTGTGGTCAGAATGGTGGGGCAATAATGAAAGCTTCTGATTTGAGCGCGAAGAGTGCCGCTGAGTTGCAAGAAGAGCTGTTGTCATTGTTGAAAGCGCAGTTCGGTCTGCGTATGCAACATGCTACACAGCAATTGGCAAAAACAAGTGAGCTGCGCAAAGTACGCCGTGATATCGCACGTGTACGCACAGTTCTTAAGCAAAAGGCGGTTTAAGTCATGAGTGATACTAAAATTATCCGCTCGCTGACCGGACGTGTTGTAAGCGACAAGATGGACAAAACTGTTACGGTTTTGGTCGAACGTCGCGTAAAGCATCCTCTTTATGGCAAGGTTATTCGTCTTTCAAAGAAATACCATGCCCATGACGAGAATAATGAGTTTGGTATTGGTGATGTGGTGGTGATCGAAGAGAGTCGCCCATTGTCAAAAACTAAAACTTGGCGAGTTAAAGAGCTGATCGAAAAAGCTCGTTAATTTAGTTGTTGCAAGCATCTTTCGGTTGCGATAGAATGCTGGTTCCTTGTGGCGCGATTTCGCGCCACTTCCCTTTAACGGGTCCAAAACTAGCCGAATGCAATAACGCAACCGGAATAAGTTGGAGTTTTAAATCATGATCCAAATGCAAAGCAAGCTAGATGTTGCTGACAACACTGGTGCACGCTCCGTTATGTGTATCAAAGTGTTGGGCGGCTCTAAGCGTCGTTACGCAACCATTGGTGACATCATTAAGGTTTCCATCAAAGATGCGGCTCCGCGTGGCCGTGTTAAGAAGGGTGATGTCTACAATGCTGTAGTTGTACGTACGGCTAAGGGTGTTCGTCGTCCAGACGGTTCCTTGGTTCGTTTTGATGGAAATGCTGCTGTGTTGTTAAACAACAAGCTAGAGCCAATCGGTACTCGTATTTTCGGGCCAGTTACGCGTGAGTTGCGTACAGAACGCTTCATGAAAATTGTTTCGCTGGCTCCGGAAGTAATTTAAGGGGTTACCATGCAAAAAATCCGTAAAAGTGATGAAGTGGTAGTCATCGCTGGCAAAGACAAGGGTAAGCGTGGCGTTGTTAAGTCTGTGCTTGACAATGGTTATGTGGTTGTTGAGGGTGTAAATGTTGCTAAGAAGCACGTAAAACCGAACCCTGTTAAAGGTGTTGCAGGTGGTATCGTTGCTATGGAGCTGCCTTTGCATGTCTCTAACGTGGCACTTTTTAATGCTGCTACCCAGAAAGCCGACCGTGTTGGCTTCAAGCTTCTGGATGATGGCAAAAAAGTCCGTGTCTTTAAGTCTAGTGGCGAACAGGTTGGGGCGTAAAGATGGCTCGTTTGTATGATTACTACAAGTCAGCGATTGTGCCAGAACTGGTAAAACAGTTTGGCTACAAGTCGGTGATGGAAGTTCCTCGTATTGAGAAAATTACGCTCAATATGGGTGTTGGCGAAGCTGTTGCTGACAAAAAAGTTATTGAGTTTGCAGTTGGCGATATGCAAAAACTGGCTGGTCAAAAGCCTGTTATCACATTGTCTAAGAAGTCTATTGCTGGCTTCAAGATTCGTGATAACTATCCGGTTGGTTGTAAAGTAACGCTGCGTCGTGAGCGCATGTACGAATTTCTGGATCGTCTGGTGACGATTGCCATGCCTCGTATTCGTGACTTCCGTGGTGTTTCTGCAAAATCATTTGATGGTCGCGGCAACTACAATATGGGCGTTAAGGAACAGATCATGTTCCCAGAGATCGATTACGATAAGATCGATGCTTTGCGTGGTATGAATATCACTATAACAACAACGGCTAAAACAGATGATGAAGCTCGCGCTTTGTTAGCTGCATTCCGTTTCCCATTCAAGAATTGAGGTTGTCATGGCTAAGATGGCTTTGATTAATCGCGAACTGAAGCGTGCCAAACTGGTTGCAAAATTTGCAGCCAAACGTGCAGCTCTGTTTGAGATTATTAATAACAACTCACTAAGTGACGAAGAGCGTTTTGCTGCTCGTGTAAAACTTCAAGGTTTTCCACGCAATTCTAGTCCTGTTCGTCAGCGTAATCGCTGTCAATTGACTGGCCGCTCACGTGGTGTGTTCCGTAAATTTGGTCTGGCAAGAAATAAACTGCGTGAAGTTGCTTTCCGTGGTGAGATTCCTGGCCTGACTAAGGCAAGTTGGTAAGCGAGGTAACTGCAAATGAGTATGAGTGATCCGATTGCGGATATGCTGACTCGCATCCGGAATGCGCAGCAAGCTGGCAAAGAAGTGGTTGCAATGCCTTCTTCAAAATTAAAAGCTGCTATTGCTGCTGTACTGAAGGATGAAGGTTATATCGACGGCTTTAATGTTTCTGAAGAAGCTGGTAATAAGCGCACGCTGAATATTGAGCTGCGCTATTATGCTGGTCGTCCTGTTATTGAACGTATTGAGCGGGTTTCTAAACCTGGTCTGCGTATCTATAAAGGCAACGGCGATATTCCATCAGTAATGAATGGTCTTGGTGTGGCGATTGTTTCCACATCTAAGGGTGTAATGACTGATCGCAAGGCTCGCGCTAATGGCGTTGGCGGCGAACTGTTGTGTATCGTGGCGTAAGGAGAGTCAAATATGTCACGTGTTGCTAAAAACCCTGTTGCATTGCCTGCTGGCGTTTCGGTTGCCGTTACTGCAACTGATATTACAGTTAAAGGTCCGCTAGGATCTCTGGTTCAACCTCTGACCGGTGTGGTCAAGATTGAACAAGTTGAATCCGAGCTTGTTTTTGCTGCCGCAGAAGAGACAAAACATGCACGTGCAATGTCTGGTACATTGCGTGCGCTAGTGGCTAACATGGTTAAAGGTGTTAGCGTAGGTTTTGAGAAGAAACTTCAGCTGGTTGGTGTGGGTTATCGTGCCCAGGCCGCCGGTGATGTTTTGAACCTGACACTGGGTTTTTCACATCCTGTTGCTTATACCTTGCCTCAAGGTGTTAAAGCTGAAACCCCTACTCAATCAGAGATTCTTCTGAAAGGGGCGAACAAGCAGCAAATCGGTCAAGCCGCAGCTGAAATTCGCGCTTATCGTTCTCCTGAGCCATATAAAGGCAAGGGTGTTCGCTATGCTGACGAAGTTGTGGTTATTAAAGAAACCAAAAAGAAATAATTAGGACCTGGTCATGGATAAGAAACAGTCTCGTCTGCGCCGTGCACTTAAGACTCGTGCGCGCATTGCAGATCAGAAGCAGATTCGCCTGACGGTGTATCGTTCTAATTCGCATATCTATGCTCAAGTTATTGCTGCTGATGGCGCTAGCGTTCTTGCCTCAGCTTCTACACTTGATAAAGATTTGCGTGATGCATTGGCGAATGGTGGAAACATCAAGGCTGCTGAAGTTATTGGTCAGCGTATTGCTGAAAAAGCAAAAGCTGCTGGTGTAACCAAAGTTGCATTCGATCGTTCTGGCTTTCAGTATCATGGCCGTGTTAAAGCACTGGCTGATGCTGCACGCGCCAATGGTCTTGAATTCTAATTAGGGGTAATCATGGCCAAAGTAGAATTGGAAGATCGCAACGAAGGTTTGCGTGAAAAAATGGTATCTGTCAACCGTGTCACCAAAGTGGTGAAGGGTGGACGGATCTTGGGTTTTGCGGCTTTGACCGTTGTTGGTGACGGTGATGGTGGCATTGGTATGGGTAAAGGCAAATCAAAAGAAGTGCCTGTGGCTGTCCAAAAGGCGATGGAAGAAGCACGTCGCAAAATGGTCAAGATCAGCATGAAAAATGGTACCTTTAACCATCCAGTAGTTGGCCGTCATGGTGCAACTCATGTGTTGATTCAACCAGCTCCTGAGGGTACTGGTATCAAGGCAGGTGGTGCAATGCGCGCTGTTTTTGAGGTGATGGGTGTACATAACGTTTCTGCGAAATGTCATGGTTCAACCAATCCATACAACGTAGTTCGTGCCACGATCAATGGTCTGTTGGCAATGTCAACTCCATCTGAAATTGCTGCTAAGCGTGGCAAGACAGTTGAAGAGATTTTGGGGTAATAAAATGACTGACAAGAAAACGATCAAGGTAACTTTGGTCAAGAGTTTGATTGGTCGCCTTGAGTCTCACCGCGCATGTGTGCGTGGTTTGGGTCTTCGCCGTGTTGGTAGCTCTTCAGTAGTTATCGATACACCAGAAAACCGTGGCATGATCAACAAAGTCCATTATCTGCTTAAGTGTGAGGGCTAACATGTTTTTGAACACAATTAAGCCAGCAGAAGGCGCTAAACATGCCAAACGCCGTGTGGGTCGTGGTATCGGTAGCGGCTTGGGCAAAACGGCTGGTCGTGGCCATAAAGGTCAGAAATCTCGTGCAGGTGGCTTCCATAAAGTCGGTTTCGAAGGCGGTCAGATGCCTTTGCAACGTCGTCTGCCAAAACGTGGCTTTAACTCATTGACTCGTAATGATGTTGTTGAAGTGCGTCTGTCTGAATTGGCACTGCTCCCAGTTACTGATGTTGATTTGTTGGTACTGAAGCAAGCTGGTCTGGTATCAGGTCGTGCTAAAGGTGCTAAGCTGATTTTGTCAGGTGCAGTTGATCGTGCCTACAAACTTTCTGGCATTTTGGCTACCGAAGGTGCCGCAGCTGCTATTACAGCAGCTGGTGGTTCCATTGCTGAGTAAGACTAGTCTATGACTTCAACCAATCCGCTTTCTGCTGTTTCTGGTAAGTTTGCTGATTTAAAAAGCCGCCTGCTGTTTTTGCTGGGTGCATTAATTGTTTACCGTATTGGTGCACACATACCTGTGCCTGGTGTAAACCCTGATGCGCTCGCAAAACTGTTTGACTCTCAGCGTGGCGGCTTGTTGGACATGTTTAACATGTTCTCAGGCGGTGCTCTTTCCAGATTTACAGTTTTTGCGCTTGGGATTACGCCTTACATCTCTGCTTCTATCATCTTTCAGCTTGCTGCAGAAATCCTGCCGCAGCTGAAAGAGCTGAAGAAAGACGGTGAAGCGGGTCGTAGGAAAGTTACCCAATACACACGTTTTGCAACATTGGTTTTAGGCGGATTCCAGAGTTTTGGTATTGCCGTCATGCTTTACAAGCAGCCTGGGCTTGTGATGGTCGGAAAGTTTGAGTTTTACATGACGACTGTTGTGGCTCTTGTGACCGGCACTATGTTCTTGATGTGGCTTGGTGAGCAGATCACCGAGCGTGGATTGGGCAACGGTATTTCTGTACTTATTACAGCTGGTATTGTTTCAGGATTGCCAGCAGCAATCGGCCATACCTTGACGCTAGTTAGTCAAGGTTCAATGTCTGCATTGTTCGTTATTCTTTTGGTTGCAATTGTTTTTGGCATTATCGCGTTTGTTGTTTTTGTGGAGCGTGGTCAGCGAAAACTGGTTGTCAATTATCAAAGAAGACAAGTTGGCAATCGTATCATGCAGGGCCAGTCTAGCCATATGCCGTTAAAGCTGAATATGGCTGGTGTGATTCCTCCAATTTTTGCTTCTAGCATCTTGCTATTCCCTGCGACTATTGCTGGTTTCTTTGGATCGAACGAGAAGTTTTATTGGCTTAAAGACTTGTCGGCGATGCTGGTTCCAGGTCAGCCACTTCATATGGTGTTGTACTCGGCAACGATTATTTTCTTTTGTTATTTTTACACTGCTCTAGTGTTTAACCCAAAAGAAACTGCTGACAACCTGAAGAAGAGTGGTGCTGTT
Organism: Leeia oryzae DSM 17879; assembly: GCF_000376945.1. Classification (GTDB taxonomy): domain Bacteria; phylum Pseudomonadota; class Gammaproteobacteria; order Burkholderiales; family Leeiaceae; genus Leeia; species Leeia oryzae. The sequence continues at coordinate 49,970 of NZ_AQXU01000010.1, read as the reverse complement.
TTGCCGGGTGTTCGCCCTGGCGAGCAGACTGGTAGATACATTGAAGCTGTAATCCTGCGTTTGACACTAATTGGTGCGTTGTACATTACAGCAGTTTGTTTGCTGCCTGAAATCCTGATGAGTCAGTTTAGTGTGCCGTTCTACTTCGGTGGTACGTCATTGCTGATCATCGTTGTTGTTTCTATGGATTTCATGGCGCAAGTTCAAGCTCATGTTATGTCACAGCAGTATGAAAGTCTTTTGAAGAAAGCCAACTTCAAAGGCGCAAATTAATACTACAGGTTAGTGGTTATGGCAAAGGAAGAAACAATCCAGATGCAAGGGGAGGTTATCGAAAACCTTCCTAATGCAACGTTCCGGGTAAAGTTGGAAAACGGCCACATTATCCTGGGACACATTTCTGGCAAAATGCGGATGCATTACATCAAGATTTTGCCAGGTGATAAGGTTACCGTTGAGTTGACTCCGTATGATCTGACTAAGGCGCGGATCACATTTCGGGCTAAGTAAATTTGGCATTTTAAGTAAGGTTTATCATGCGCGTTCAAGCTTCAGTAAAAAAAATTTGCCGCAAGTGCAAAATTATTCGCCGCAATCGTGTTGTTCGTGTGATTTGCAGCGATCCTCGGCACAAGCAACGCCAAGGTTAATTTGACCTAGGCTTGCATGTTTGTATATAATCTCTGATTTTTCGTGGGGTGATTCATGGCCCGTATTGCAGGTGTAAATATTCCGAATCATCAGCATGCCGAGATCGCGCTGACTGCCATTTATGGCGTTGGTCGTACTCGTGCTCGCTTGATTTGTGATAAGGCTGGTGTTGCGTACAACACCAAAATGAAAGATGTTAGCGATGCTGACATGGAAAAGCTTCGTGATGAAGTGGGCAAATTCACTGTTGAAGGTGATTTGCGCCGTGAAATCACGATGAGCATTAAGCGCCTGATGGACTTAGGTTGCTACCGTGGTATGCGTCATCGTCGTGGTTTGCCGGTTCGTGGTCAGCGTACACGTACCAATGCTCGTACCCGTAAAGGTCCGCGCAAGCCTATTGCTAACAAGAAGTAATTGATCAGTTAAGGATTACTCATGGCTAAGGCTTCTACTGCGCGAGTGCGCAAAAAAGTCAAAAAGAGTGTTGCTGAAGGTATCGTGCACGTTCACGCATCTTTCAATAATACAATCATCACTATTACAGATCGTCAAGGGAATGCTCTTTCCTGGGCTACTGCTGGTGGTGCTGGTTTTAAAGGCTCTCGTAAGAGTACGCCTTTTGCTGCACAGGTTGCTGCTGAGCATGCTGGTAAAGTTGCTCAGGAGTATGGAGTTAAAAATCTTGAAGTGCGTATCAAGGGCCCTGGTCCTGGTCGTGAATCTGCAGTTCGTGCATTGAATGCACTGGGCTTCAAAATCACTAGCATTTCAGACGTGACGCCGGTGCCTCATAATGGTTGCCGTCCGCCGAAAAAGCGTCGCATCTAATCATAATTCGATTGGAGAATATTCGTGGCAAGGTATATTGGTCCTAAGTGTAAACTTTCCCGCCGGGAAGGCACTGACCTGTTTTTGAAGAGTGCTCGTCGCTCTATTGATTCAAAATGCAAGATTGATGTCGCTCCTGGCCAACATGGTCAGAAGAGTGGTCAGCGTCAATCAGACTTCGCGGTTCAGTTGCGTGAAAAGCAAAAAATTCGCCGTATCTACGGTGTGCTTGAGCGCCAGTTCCGCCGTTACTTTGAAGAAGCCGCTCGCCGTAAAGGTTCAACTGGTGAAAACCTGTTGAAATTGTTGGAAAGCCGCTTGGACAACGTAGTTTACCGTATGGGCTTTGGTTCTACTCGTGCTGAGGCACGTCAGTTGGTGAGCCATAAAGCTATCACTGTAAACGGTGAATCAGTCAACATCGCTTCTTATCAGATCAAAGCAGATGATGTTGTTGCTATTCGTGAAAAGTCCAAGAAACAAACTCGTATTGTTGAGGCGCTTTCTTTGGCTGAGTCAATCGGTTTCCCTTCATGGGTATCTGTTGATTCGAAGAAAATGGAAGGTGTGTTCAAGACCGCTCCTGATCGTTCTGAGTTGTCTAGCGACATCAATGAACAGTTGGTGGTTGAATACTACTCCAAGTAATTGATCCGGATATTACTGGGAATCGACTATGCATAGCAGTGCACAAGAATTTTTAAAGCCACGTGTCATTGAAGTGGAAAACATTACCGCGGAACATGCCAAGGTAGTGATGGAACCATTTGAGCGTGGTTACGGGCACACGCTGGGTAATTCGCTCCGCCGGATTTTATTGTCCTCTATGCCTGGCTTTGCTGCTACGGAAGTCAAAATTGAGGGCGTTGTGCATGAGTACTCTACACTTGACGGTGTTCAGGAGGATGTCGTTGATATCCTGCTGAACCTGAAGGGTGTGGTTTTCAAATTGCACGGGCGTAACTCAGTGGTTTTGACTTTGAAAAAAGAAGGTCAAGGCCCGGTGTTGGCTGGTGATATTCAGCTTAGCCATGACGTTGAAGTGATCAACCCTGACCATGTGATTGCCAATCTGGCACCTAATGGCAAGTTGTCACTGGAGATTCGTGTAGAGGCTGGCCGTGGTTATCAGCCTTCATACAGTCGTGGTAAAGGCGATGAGTCTCGTGCTTTAGGTAGTTTGTTGCTGGATGCTTCTTTCAGTCCCGTTCGCCGTGTTAGCTACTCTGTTGAGAGTGCACGTGTTGAACAGCGTACGGACCTGGATAAGCTGGTGATGGATATCGAAACCAATGGTTCGATTGATCCTGAAGAAGCTGTTCGTTATGCTGCACGTGTCTTGGTTGATCAGCTGTCAATTTTTGCTGATCTGGAAGGTACGACAACGGAAGTGTCTCAGCCAGAAGCTCCGCAGTTCGATCCAATTCTGCTTCGTCCAGTTGACGATCTGGAATTGACTGTTCGTTCTGCAAACTGCCTGAAAGCAGAGAATATTTACTATATTGGTGACCTAATTCAGCGTACAGAAACCGAGTTGCTGAAGACGCCTAATTTGGGCCGTAAATCTTTGAATGAAATCAAAGAAGTTCTGGCTTCAAAGGGTCTTGTGCTAGGTGTTAAGCTTGAAAACTGGCCGCCAGCTAATTTAGAAAAAGCGTAAAAGGTTGAATTATGCGTCATCGTAATGGCAATCGGAAGTTAAATCGTACGTCCAGCCATCGTCAAGCGATGCTACGTAACTTGGCAAATGCTTTATTGCAGCACGAAGTTATCAAAACTACGTTGCCTAAAGCCAAGGAACTGCGTCGTGTGGCTGAACCGTTGATTACGTTGGGTAAAAAGCCTTCTTTGGCTAATCGCCGTCTGGCTTTCTCCCGCACTCGTGATCGCGATATTGTTACTAAACTGTTTGATGTCTTGGGGCCTCGCTACCAAGCTCGTAACGGTGGTTACTTGCGTGTTTTGAAGTTTGGCTTCCGCCAAGGCGACAATGCACCAATGGCTATTGTTGAGCTGGTTGATCGTCCTGATACAGCAGTTGCTGTTGAGGATTCTTCAGAAGCGTAATGCTTTTGTTGACCAATAAAAAACCCGCCTTTTGGCGGGTTTTTTATTGTGTAATTTCTTCAGGTTAAGGACTCGTGTTTTTGCCTGGCACTGGTGTTAATACAATCATGCAGATGGTATCTGGTAGTGATTTTGCGTCATGATATCTACGCCACAGGGTAGTTCGCCGATCCAGTCGAGAAATGTATTTACCATTTCTTGCCCTTTAAAGGGTCTCCCATGCTGGGGGACGATCCATTCAATATCTAACTGCCGTACCATGTTTACCCAGAAACGGAGAATTTTCTGGCTGCTCATGTAGCGTTGGTGAAACCCCTTCATGTATTTGACATGCTCTGCAAAGTTTTCTACTGGCTTTGCTGCGTCTTCGTGTGCAACCAGTGAGGCGCCAAGATCTCCTGTAAACAGGATTTTTGAAGTGACGTCGTAAAACTGGAAGTTGCCTTCTGAATGCAGGAAATGCGCTGGAATGGCAACGATTCTGCTTTTGCCCAGTTTGACATGCATGCCAGGATCCGGAATCGGGATGATGCGGCCTTCGGTTGTGCCGACGGTGCAGAAATGTGGTACGAAGCGCGACCAGATTTTGGAGACAACGATTTTGCAATCAGTGTGTATTAGCCACTTGTTGAGTGAAGCGACGATGTCCGGATCAGCATGTGAGGCGAATACGTAGTCAAGGCTATTGGGCTGAAAGTGGGCGTGCATGGCCATACGAAGTGCGTTGTAGGTCATGTTGCCGCCTGGGTCGATCAGGCAGCCGTGGCCGTTGTCGACGATCAGGAACTGATTTGCCTGTATGGCATGATCCGCTTCGTCATCTACCAAGTCTGTAAACATCATGCAAGCATGCGTGCCATTGTTAAATAATTCGATCGGCATACCAAATTCCTTGTTTAGGAGTGGATTTGACCATGTTCATGACGTTTAGATTTAGATGTAGATCAATTTATTTAGAAATAGGGGTACTTGGTCGATGTGGTTTCTTGCAGTTTATGCCGTATACCAGTCTATTTCTGTGCTGACTTTGATGCTGAGTTTTTCCAGATAGGGTTTGACCAGCTGTACATCCATATTGAGTAGTGTTGCTACTTCCTGATAATCATCCGGTAAAGCCGGGTCGTCCCAGCCGTTTGAAATGTGTCTTGCTAATCTTGTAGCAAGAATGGCTATGTGTGTCCGAGGGGACTTTTGATCTTGTTTTTCATCCATCAAGTGGGTCAGCATGCCCGGGAGATGCCAGGCTTGACTGAGCTGAAGCTGCAACTCTTGCAGCGTGAAGCCCAAGACGGCCTTTTGGGCAACATGGCTTCTCATGCCGGGATTGCGCTTTAGCTGAGTATTAATTTGCCATGCCAAGTCAGGGGCGCTGCACCAAAGCAGCATTTCACTGATGTCATGGAGCAGGGCGGCAATGATGAGCTCATCGGACTCGAGGTCGTGTCGTACCTTTGCCCAGGCCGATGCAAAGGTAGCTGCCAGCCGGGCGCGAATGAGTACATTATTGATGCCTGCACGTGCTTCCGGATAATTGGCTAGCGCGTTATCCAGCGTGGGCTGGTTCTGAAAATTTCTGAAAAAGGGAATTACGCCAAGCATCATGATGGCGTGAGCAACCGTGGTGATTTCAGATCTTTGACTGTTGCTGCGCCGCTCCTGCAGATGCCGGATGACTTTTACTGTCATGAATGGGTCATGCAGAATGGCATCGGACAACAGTTTGGCGGTGACATGATCGGCATCTGGCGCCATGCTTTGAAGGGCCTCTGCTGTTTTGGGGAGAATCGGTATCTGGAAGTTCTCCAGATAGAGTACCCATGCATGCAGGTTTGGTAATGATTCTTTTAACATGGTCTTACCGACTTAGTGTTGTTATGGAAGCAGTAATAACTTACCAATATGATCATGTATTTCTAATATAGCATGCGCTTCTTCAACATTTTCAAGTTTTATGCGCTTGGCTATTACCGGACGGACTTGTTGCGCAGCCAGTAATGGCCAAATGGTGTGTTGTACTTGTCTGGCTATGTCTGCTTTTTCGGGTAAGGAAAGCGACCTTAAGGTGGAGCCGATGAGCTGGATACGTTTTCCGAGCAGCTTTGCGAGGTCTATTTCTGCTTTTCTGCCTGCCTGAAAGGCGATCAGAATGATTCTTCCATCCTGATTCATACAGTCGATGTCCTGCTGGATGTATTCTCCACCCACCATATCGAGTACAACGTCTACCAGAATGTGCTTTTGGCGCAAGACTGCAGAAAACGACTGGGTTTTATAGTTGATGGCAATATCGGCACCCAGTTGCAGGCAGGCATGACATTTTTCTTCACTGCCTGCTGTGGTGATGACGGTGTGTCCCAAGGCTTTGAGTATCTGGATTGCGTAGACGCCAATGCCGCTGCTGCCGCCGTGGATCAGCACGGTCTCACCTTTTTGTAGGCGGCCTAGACGGAACAGGGTATTCCAGATGGTCAGGCATGCTTCCGGCAAGGAGGCGCAATCTTCGGTTGCCCAATGTTCCGGGATCGGGAAAGACAGCGATGTGTGAGCAACCGCATGGCTTGCATAGCCGCCGCCAGCGACCAGCGCGCATACGTGGTGGCCAAGCCAGTCATCGGGAACATCTGGTGCTATAGCTATCACTTCACCTGCTACCTCCAGACCGAGGATGTCGCTGTCTGTGGCCGGGACGGGATAGTGGCCGTGTCTTTGCAGCCAGTCAAGGCGATTGACGCCTGCTGCCGCAACCTTGATGAGAATCTGACCTGGCTGCAGTGTGGGCATTGGGGCACTGACCTTGGACAAGACTTTGGTTTCTGGCTCAACGCTGATGTGCTCGAGGGTGGTTGGTAGGGGTGGGTTCATTGATCGGTTTCTGTCTGTTTTTGTTTCATGCGGTACAGGGTACTGCGATGGATGCCCAATTGTTTGGCCGTGGCACTGATATTGCCGTTATTCTGCTGCAGAGCATCCTGGATGCGCTGGCTGGCGATGGCAGATAGCGATTGGTCAGCAGACGCGGAAGCTTGCTGGCTCGGTGGCATCTGCTGCTGGATATGTAGTGGCAGGTCTTCGACAAGAATTTCGGTATGATCATCTGCCAGGGCTGTCAGGGTCTTGAGCAGGTTGGCTAGCTCTCTTGCATTGCCTGGCCATGCATAGGTCAGTAGTTGGGCTCTTGCTGCCGGTGACAGGCGAATGTTACGCTGTTGTGCACCACTTGCCTGAAAAATGGTATCCAGCAGGACCGGGAGTTCAGCTCGCTCTCTGACCGGGGTCAGTCTGACCATGAAATGTTGCAGTCGGTAATACAAATCTGCCCTGAAGCTGCCTGCTTCGACCTCTTTTTGTAGATCGTGATGAGTGGCGCAGACGGGGACAAAGTCTACCGGGCTGGCTTTGCCGCCGCCCAGTGGCGTGACTTCTTTGTCTTGCAGCACCCGTAATAACCGAGCTTGCAGCGACAGGGGCATATCGCCGATTTCATCCAGGAACAGAATGCCGCCATTGGCTTCTTTTAATTTGCCCAAGGAGCCTTTACGTTTGGCACCGGTAAAAGCACCTTCTTCATAACCAAACAGTTCTGCTTCGATGAGGCCTTCGGGAATGGCTGCGCAATTGATGGCCACGAATGGCATGTGGTTCCGGTTGCTGGCCGCATGCAAGGCTCTGGTGAACATCTCTTTGCCGGTGCCGGTTTCTCCCAGTACCAGTACCGGAATTTCTGCGTTCACGGCCCGGATGGCTTTGGCCAGCTGTGCCTGGCTGGCAGCATCCCAATAGACGCCGGCAGGGGCAGGCTTTCTGGATTGGAGGTTGCCAGACGGGCGAAGCGTCGTTACCGGTTTTTCTTGCGGCTCGGTGCACAGTGCATAGTATTTGTGTCCGTCAAGGTAGCGGATGGTATAAGCAATTGCGGCTGGCCGGATATGGTCGAGAAACAGATCGGTGAGTTTGAGGTGGCCGAGCTGATGCTGCTGTATTTGCAAGAGTTGCCGAGCGATGCGGTTGGCGGAGATGATCTTGTCCTGATCGCACAGCAGTATGCCTTCTTGTGGCGTGCCTATCAGCGCCGGGTTGGCGTGAAAGCGCAGCTGGACATGGTGGACGGCTTGTTCTGCAAACCAGCGATGTTCTATCTGATTGACCGCAAGTTGTACCAGCCCTCTGGCATGGTTTTGCGGCAGTCTGGCGTCACCCGAAATATCCAGTACTCCTGCAAGTTCTCCCTGCGGGGTCATGATGGGGGAAGCGGTACAGGAGAGGACCTGATTGGGCTGCAGGTAATGTTGTGCACCCAGTACTTCAACGAGGCTTCTTTCTGCCAGGGCCGTGCCGATGGCATTGGTGCCTTTGTCGGCCTCGTCCCATTTAACACCGGGTTGCAAGGCGACCTGTTCTGCTTTTTTCAGAAAACCCGCATGACCGCGACGATCAAGAATCAGCCCGTCGGCATCTGTGAGCAGGATCAGGCTATGGGTATCGGAGACACTGGCGCCGAGGGAGTCTAGCTCCGGTTCTGCCAGTTTGAGCAGATATTCGCTTCGCTCTTTGGCAATGTCCAGTTCATAGCGGGTTAAAGGGGATGCCGAGGCGGTATCCGCAGGCAAACCCAAGGCTGCACACCGCTGCCAGGAGCGGGCGATGGACCCTGGAATGGAGGACGGGATTTCTCCTTTTTCGAAGAACTGATATCGCGCCTTTTTGATGGCACTACTCGATGGTGCTCCAGCAGCGGGCATCTGCGTGTACTCCTCTTGCCGTTCGGCTTATTTTAGTGTCGTTATCCTCTTAATGTAGCGCATTGTCTGCATGGGGGCGAGTGAAATTTACCCTCGTTTTGTCTGACTGTCGCACAGGCTGTCGCAGCGCATGTCGCAATTTGCGACATGCGACAGTGTGATTTTCCTCCAATGGGTAACACGCTTGCATGCTTAGTTGGCTAACTGGTTATTGCGTTGCAACGTATAAAAAAATTATCCCTTTTACTGGCTTGATGGTGTGCATGTTGCGATGCAGCGTGGCAGGTGGCTGGCACGCATCGTGCAATATACATGGCATGCGGAATGCAATTGTCGCGTTCGCTAAACACCAATAATTCAAGAGGAGATGTCACCATGTCTATTATCGTTCCTGGGCAGTATGGTTTTAAAGTTCCTTTCAAAACCCGTTATGGCAACTTCATTAATGGTGAGTGGATGGCGCCATTGAGCGGTGAGTATTTTGAAAACATCACACCGGTTACCGGCAAGGCGTTCTGTGAGATTCCTCGTTCCAATGCCGCTGATGTCGAACTGGCGCTGGATGCTGCGCATGCTGCCAAAGATGCCTGGGGCAAAGCATCGACCACCGAGCGCGCCAATGTACTCAACAAGATTGCTGACCGCATGGAAGCCAATCTGGAGTTGCTGGCCACGGCCGAAACCTGGGATAACGGCAAACCGATCCGCGAAACCATGGCGGCAGATATTCCTCTGGCGATTGATCACTTCCGCTATTTTGCTGCGTGTATCCGGGCACAAGAAGGTTCTATCGGTGAAGTGGATCATAATACCTATGCTTACCACTTCCATGAGCCGCTGGGTGTGGTGGGGCAGATCATTCCATGGAACTTCCCGATTTTGATGGCAGCATGGAAAGTGGCGCCGGCACTGGCTGCGGGTAACTGTGTGGTGCTGAAGCCAGCCGAACAGACACCTGTGTCTATCCTGATTCTGGCGGAGCTGATTCAAGACCTGCTGCCAAAAGGCGTGCTGAACATTGTGAACGGTTTTGGCCTGGAAGCAGGCAAACCGCTGGCATCCAATAGCCGTATCGCCAAAATTGCATTTACCGGTGAAACCACCACTGGCCGTCTGATCATGCAATATGCAGCACAGAACCTGATCCCTGTGACGCTGGAGCTGGGTGGCAAATCGCCTAATATCTTCTTCCCTGACGTGATGGCCAAGGATGATGGCTATCTGGATAAAGCCATTGAAGGGTTTGTCCTGTTTGCACTGAACCAGGGTGAGGTATGTACCTGCCCGTCCCGTGCGCTGGTGCATGAATCCATCTACGACCAGTTCATGGACCGCGTGTTGACCCGTGTTGCCGCCATCAAGCAAGGCAACCCGCTGGACAAAGACACCATGATTGGTGCACAGGCATCCAACGAACAGATGCAGAAAATCCTGTCTTACCTGGACATTGGCCGTCAGGAAGGCGCGAAAGTGTTGGCAGGGGGTTCTGCCGCCAATCTGGAAGGTGATCTGGCTGGCGGTTATTACATCAAGCCTACCGTATTTGCCGGCCACAACAAGATGCGCGTGTTCCAGGAGGAGATCTTCGGGCCGGTGGTTTCTGTCACCACCTTTAAAGACGAAGCCGAAGCCTTGTCTATCGCCAATGACACCCTCTACGGCCTTGGCGCCGGTGTCTGGTCTCGTGACATGAATACCGCTTTCCGCATGGGGCGCGGCATCCAGGCAGGCCGTGTATGGACCAACTGTTACCATGCTTACCCAGCCCATGCGGCATTTGGTGGTTACAAGCAGTCCGGGATTGGCCGCGAAACACACAAAATGATGCTGGACCATTACCAACAGACCAAGAACCTGTTGGTAAGCTACAGCGAAAGCCCATTGGGTTTCTTCTAAATAGGAGGCAGCGTCATGCGTCTGTGTGCATGACGCGCACCCCTTTCAGGATGCTGGCAGTGACTTTGGCGTATCCCATGCATGGGATACGCCATTTTTTCAGGAGCAACGTGATGAGTGAGGTAACCCAGGTCAGTGCTACCGAGGCTGCATTGGCGCTAATCGACCGGCTAAGGGCCAAGCATGGACCGCTGATGTTTCACCAGTCGGGTGGTTGTTGTGATGGCAGTGCACCGATGTGTTTCCCGGAAGGGGAGTTTATGGTGGGGGACAGTGATGTGTTGCTGGGCGAGATTGGCGGTGCGAAGTTCTATATCGGCAAATCGCAGTTCGAGTACTGGAAGCATACCCATCTGATCATTGATGTGGTGACCGGCAGGGGCGGGATGTTTTCGCTGGAAGGCTCTGAAGGAGTCAGGTTCCTGACCCGGTCGCGTTTGTATTCGGATGAAGAATGGGCGGTACTGGAAGCGGCTGGCAAGGTATAGGCCAGCCGCTGTCGCGTAGATGAATATTACGAGGTAGCGGTTGTTGCGCTGTCTTCCGCAATCACGACCTGGGTTGCCATGGCTTGCTTTGGTGGCAAGAACAGGGCTGGAATTTCCCGTGGCCGGCCGGCACGCCCAGGGATGAGGGCTAGTGCTGACGAAGGCAGAGGCCTTGAAGTCGGCAAAGGTGCGCTGACACGATGATTGTTGCTGTAGGCAGACAGCAATTCATTGGCGTTGCCAACTTTTAACTGCTGGCGAATCAGCTTTTCGATGCCTTGCAGCTGCTTTTCTTCATCCGGCGTGGCAAACGAAATGGCTGCACCGCTGGCACCCGCACGACCTGTTCGGCCAATCCGGTGGACGTAGTCTTCGGGTGAGCCTGGCAGTTCGTAGTTGATGACGTGCGGAAGCTGGTCAATATCAATGCCGCGCGCGGCCACATCCGTTGCTACCATCACGGTTGCACGGCCTTCCTTGAAGGCGGCGAGTGCTTCCAGACGGGCTGACTGTACTTTATCGCCATGAATGGAGACAGCTGAAATACGGTCTTTGACCAATTGGCGTGACAGGCGCTCCGCCGTTTGCTTTGTACGTGTAAAGACCAGCACCTGCTTCATTTCATGATGCTTGAGCAGTTTTTGCAGCAGGCGATAGCGCTGGGATTCTTCGATTTTGTACAGCAATTGGGTGACGTTCTCTGCCGTCGTGTTCTGTCTGGCGACTTCGATCACTTCGGGATGACGCAACAACTGGTCTGCCAGTGCCTTGATTTCTGGCGAGAAAGTCGCCGAGAAGAGCAGGGTTTGTCGCTTGGCGGGCATCAGGGCCATGATGCGCTTGATATCATTGATAAAGCCCATGTCCAGCATGCGGTCTGCTTCATCCAGTACCAGAAACTCTACCTGGCCCAGATTGATATTCTTTTGACCGACGTGATCCAGCAAGCGGCCTGGCGTGGCGACAACAACTTCGACGCCGGCGCGCAGTGCCTGGGTTTGCGGGTCCATCGTCATGCCACCAAAAATCACGGTGGAACGGAGCGGCAAATATTTGCTGTAGCTCTGGACATTGGCAAACACCTGGTCAGCCAATTCACGTGTGGGGGTCAGGATAACGGCACGAACCGGATGTCTGGCAGGGGAAGGGCTGGTATTACCATACGGCCGGAGCTTGTTCAGCATCGGCAGGGTAAATGCAGCCGTTTTTCCTGTTCCTGTTTGTGCGGCGGCCAGCAGATCGTGACCGGCCAACACCACGGGAATCGCGGCGGCCTGGATGGGAGTCGGCGCGTCATACCCTTGATCGGTAATGGCGCGCATGATTTCTTCGCTTAGAGCTAGTTCGGTAAATTGCATGCTGGTTCGCATTGTAGCGGAGATACAACAAACGTCACCAGCAAAACCTGAGCGTGCAGCCCACGTTTTGGCTGGTTTCGGGGTAATTACAACATATCACCAGAGGTTACTACAGCTCAGATGCTCCGGCGCACGGCCTTGGTGACGCCCGGGACATTGGCCAGATGCGCCAATATCTGCCGCAACTGTGCATGATCCATGATTTCGACCGTGAAACGCAGACTGGCTTCTGTATTACGGGACAGGGTTTGAGCTGCCGTGATATGGCATTTGTCCCGGCTGAAGGCCTCTGACACGTCACGCAACAGTCCCGGCCGGTCTTGTGCTTCGACCAGGATATCGACCGGGAAGCGGCCATCCTTGAATTCGCCCCAGTTGGCAGAGATCAAGCGCTCGGCGTCCTTGGCAGCCAGACGTTCCAGTGTCTTGCAGCCTTGCCGGTGGATGGAGATGCCCCTGCCACGGGTGACAAAGCCCACGACGGCATCTCCTTTGACGGGCTTGCAGCACTTCGCCAGCATGGTCATCAGGTTATCGACGCCTTCGATCAGGATACCTTGCTGGTGTGAACTGACACGGCTTTCTCGAACCAACGCTTCTGCCGTAACCTCGATGGATGTCGGTGTTTGCGGGATTTCCTGCATGGCTTCCGACAACAGCTTGGGCCCGAGCTCACCACGACCCAACGCGGCGTACAGATCATCCAGTTTTCTGAAGTTGAGTTTCTCGGCGATTTTTTCCAGTTCCATTGGCCCCGGGTGGGCTTTAAGCCTGGTTTTCTCGAAGAGCTGCTTGCCTTGTTCGATCAGGACATCCTGATGTTGTTGCTTGAGCCATTGACGGACTTTGGCGATGGCTTTGCTGCTTTTGAGCATGCCATGCCGTAGCCAGTCCAGGCTGGGGCCACCATCTTTGGCCGCCAGGATTTCGACCCGATCCCCGTTTTGCAGAGCATAAGACAGGGGCACAATGTGCCCGTTGACCTTGGCGCCACGGCAGCGATGCCCGAGATCGGTATGCAAATGGTAGGCGAAGTCGATCGGGCTGGCGCCGCCTGGCAAATCGACGACGCGGCCTTGCGGGGTCAGCACATACACGGTGTCCTGGAACAGTTCGTTCTTGAACTGCTCTGCAATCTCGGGCTGAGTATCCTGCTCGGCATTTTCCTGACTGATTTCGTCACGCCAAGCCAATAGCTGGCGCAACCAGGCAATTTTTTCTTCGTAGCCGTTATCCTGGTGCCCACCTTCTTTATAGCGCCAATGGGCTGCCACGCCCATTTCGGCGTGCTGGTGCATCTCGAAGGTGCGGATCTGTACTTCCATACCCCTTTCCTGCGGTCCGATGACGGCCGTATGCAAGGAACGGTAAAAGTTGCCTTTGGGGTGGGAGATGTAGTCGTCAAACTGGCCCGGGATCGGTCGCCACAGGTGGTGGACAATCCCCAGTACGCTATAACAATCCTTGATGCTGTGTACCAGAATACGCACGGCGCGGATGTCGTAGAGTTCGTTGAACTCCAGACGTTTTTTCTGCATTTTGCGCCAGATACTGTAGATGTGCTTGGGGCGACCCGCTACATCACCCTCGATGCCAGCATCGGCTAGCTCTTTGCGCAAGAGGCTCAGGACCTCGGTAATATAGGCTTCACGCTGCAGGCGTTTTTCGTCCAGCAGACTGGCGATTTTCTTGTAGCGGTCGGGTTCCAGATAGCGGAAGGACAGGTCTTCCAGCTCCCATTTGACCTGCCACACGCCAAGCCGGTTGGCCAGCGGTGCAAACAGGTCCATGGTTTCCCGGGCGACAAAGCGTTGCGTGTCTGCATCCGCATACTTGAGGCCGTGCATGGTCTGGGCGCGCCAGGATAATTTGATCAGCACCACGCGCACGTCTTCGACCATGGCCAGCATCATCTTGCGCATGATTTCGATCTGGCGACTGGCAATTTTCGGGTCGGCCAGATGGTCGCCAGCCAGCAGCGGCAATTGCCTTACTTTGGTAATGCCGTCGATCAGGCGCAGGATGTCCGGCCCGAAGTCGGCCAGGGTTTCTTCCCAGTTCACCAGATAGTCGGGCGTGGCAAACAGCAGGGTTGCCGCAATGGCCTCATGGTCCAGCTTGAGGTTAGCCACCATGACCGCTGTGGCCATGGCATGCTGCAGTAGCGGTAAGTTGGTGATGGGGTGTAACCGGGCCTGATACAGCGCTTTGGCAATATCGGCAGCGGCCCGGATGGTTCTCTGTTCGGTGCCATCAAAGCGTGCGCATAGCTGTTCCAGCTCTGCCATGAGTTGTGCAGGAAGCTGAGCATCAGCGTTGGCGAGCGGGTGTGCGACAGAGACCATGGTTCAATACTTTAGGATGACAATGCATATTTTGCCCGACAGGGGATGGGTTTGACCATGCCTCTGTTCGCTTTTTATCCATAAAAACCGGTTTTGGCTGTTTTATGCCGGGTTTATGAATGATTAGATTGCGGTTCTGTCCGCTTTCTTCAATAATGCACTGCAGCAATTATGGATTGTTCAGGGGTTGGATCGGGCCGTTTTGCAGCGCGCCGGGTCGGGGCGATCAGATATCCTCCACAAGGAAACAGAATATGCGCAGAGTGATTTTTAACCAGAAGGGTGGCGTAGGCAAATCCACCATTACGTGTAATCTGGCGGCTGTCAGTGCCGCCCGCGGCTTGCGGACACTGGTGGTGGATCTGGACCCGCAAGGTAATGCGAGCCACTATCTGCTGGGGGCTGCGGCAACAGATGCCACCAATCATCTGGCCGACCTGTTTGAGCAGGTACTGAATGTGAGCATGTTTGCCAAGCCGGCCAATGCGTTTGTTCACGCCTCGCCGTTCGAAAACCTGTCTGTGCTGCCTTCCAGCCCGCGGTTGGCGGATTTGGAGGACAAGCTCGAAGCCCGCTACAAAATCTACAAACTCAAATCAACACTGGAAGAGCTGGAGAGCGAGTTTGACCGTATCTATATTGATACGCCGCCAGCGTTGAACTTCTATACCCGTTCTGCCCTGATTGCGGCAGATCGATGCCTGATTCCGTTTGACTGCGATGCGTTCTCGCATCAGGCCTTGTATAACCTGCTGGCCAATGTCAAAGAACTGCAGGAAGACCATAACGCCGATTTGCAGGTGGAAGGCATTATCGTGAACCAGTTTCAGCCACGTGCGACCTTGCCGCGCCAGTTGGTAGAGACGCTGGCTCAGGATGGTTTGCCGGTTCTGCCAGCCTATCTGGGCAGCTCTGTGATTGTGCGAGAGTCGCATCAGCTGGCCAAACCGTTGATCCAGCTGGATCCAAAACACAAGTTGACTCAAGCGTATGTCGCCTTGTACGAGTGTCTTGAGCAAAACGGGTGAGGCTGTAATTCCTGATTGCGCTCTGCCTGTTAGATTCTATACTGAGTGAAAAGCAACGCAACATGCAACTGTCTGACGCCTTGGTCAACGGCCAGGCCTTTTCGGACGTTGGTGTGGTTTGAGCAGCTGCCCGGCGAGGGCTGCACCCTTCAATAGGCGTTCGATTTTCACAGGTATTTTATGATGACTGACGGGCCGGACAAGGCCCTGCCTCTTTTTCAGGTGCACGTTTTGCGTGCCAACCACCCGTCCAGACCATTGGCGCTTTGGCTGTCCTACACAGGGCCACAAGCAGGTACCAATGGAGGAGGGGAGGTCTCTGCTGCCTTTTTTGATGGCGAACACAATGCCGTCTGGCACGTAAAACAATATATTCCCAACAGTTTTTGCCGGGTGAATCATGAGCATGGCGAGCTGCATCTGGATGAGTCCGTGTTGTCAGAAAACATGGCGTCCGGTTCTGCCCCTGGCAACCATTGTCATTTGTTCTGGGACTTGCAGTTACACCCGCTGACCGAACAACTGCGTAGCAGCCTGTTTACCTCGCTGGACCCTGAAGCGGTGCCTTCGCATCTGGTATTCAATGGCACGATCTGGCTGGATGGTGAACCAATCGAGGTTCGCAGCTGGCTGGGCAGCCGGATGGATGACCAGGGGCAGAAAACATTCCGCCGGCTGGCCTGGGCGCAAGTGGTCGGCTTTGATAATAACCCGCACGCCTTTTTTGAATGCTCTACCCAGCGCATGATGCTGGGCGAGAAATGGTCGCCGTGGATGAGCATGTTCACCCTGACCTACGCAGGTAACGTGTATGCGGTCAATACGCTCTGTGATGGCGTGATCGAGGAGGCCGACAACGGGACCGTGGTGTGGAGTTTTGATGCACGGCAAACCGGGATCCGGATTCACGGGCAGGTGCAGGCGCCGGCTGCCTTTTTTGCCCGGTTCAATTATCCGGGTCAGGCAGAAGAAAGCGGTCTGTTGCACACCAAGCTGGCCAACTGCATTGTCACGCTAACCCGGCCGGGCAAACCGCCAGTCACATTGTCGTCATTGCACCGGGCCTCTTTTGAAATGACCGCGGATAACTTCCGGCGTGGTACGTCCATCGTCACCTGTATGCCAATAGGTGCCCGCTAGCGCTCGCTGGCTGTCAATATGGTAGGGGACCCCCTGCCGGAAATCTGCAAATATCGCCCCGTCTTTGGCACTGATCCAGTAACGGCTGCCCTGACGTATATACCGTTCGACAATGTCCGGATGCGGGTGCCGGTAGCGATTGCGATAACCAGCCGTAAAGATGACTTCTTTGGGCGCGACCACCCGAATCCAGCTTTCTGACGAGGACGTCTTGCTGCCATGATGCCCGGCGACCAGAATGTCGCTCTTGAGTGCCGCCGCTGGATAGTGCTGCAGCATGGCCGTTTCTTCTGGTGCCTCTGCATCTCCCGGAATAATGATGCGACCATAAGGCGAACTAACGCGCAGGACACAACTTTTGTGATTGTCTTTCAGTGTTGTATCGGACAAAGCGCTGATGTCTGGTGAAAGAATATCGAACCGGACATGGTCCCAGACCCATGATTGGCCGGCATGGCAGGCAATGGATTGGGGTGTCAGCGCGTGTGCCGGGTGGGTAGCCGGCAAAGAGGAAAGCAGCCACTGACTGCGCATGGCCTTTAGCAGGCTGACGGCACCTCCACTATGGTCGTTGTCATTGTGGCTGACAATGACGCCGGACAATTGCTGTATACCCTGGTGCTGCAGATAAGGAACCAGGATGTACGCACCGGCGTTGTGCGTTTCATCCATGCCCGGGCCGGTGTCGTAAATCAGGTCGTGCGTGCGAGTTTGGATGTGCACCGCCAGCCCTTGTCCGACATCCAGAATTGCTACATGCAGTTCACCCTCGGCGGGCCGGTTACTCCAGAGCCCGCAGGCCGGTAGCAGCATCAGGATGCCGATGGGTCTTCCGGGCCAGCCCTTGGGGGACAACAGCAAAATGGCCCCAACGGTCGCTAATACCATGCTGACAATGGTGGTGGACGGTATTTGCCAGATGGCATGACTGAAGGTGGCCAACAGCGTGAGCAGCTTCATCAGCCATTCAAATAACCATTCGGCTATATGCAGGAGAGGGGTGATCACAATCCCCGCCAGCGCCAGCGGCGTGACCAGAAAACTGACAACGGGGACAGCGATCGCATTGGCGATGGGCGCAATCAGGGATACTTGCCCGAACAGATACGCCAAGCCCGGCAGCAAGCCGATAAACAGTGCCCATTGGCTGTGCAGCCATACGTGCCATTTTCCTGCAGGTTCCAGCCGCCCAGTGCCAATCCAGAGCAGGCATGCCACTGCACCAAACGATAACCAGAAGCCGATCGACATGGCGGCAAACGGATCGAGCAGTAGTACCACCCAGAGTGCCGTCGCCAGTAGCTGGGCGGGCAGAATGGTTAAGCCCTGCCAACGGAGCAACCCCACCGTCAGCAGCATGTATAAGGTACGCTGCGCCGGGACCGATCCGCCAGAAATCAGCGTATAACCCAGCGCCGCCAGCATGCCGGCCACGATACCCGTCTGTTGGGCGGGGCGCCAGTTGCAGAGGCGGGCGGAGCGCCGCCAGAGCCAGCTGGTGATCATGCTCATTAGCCAGGCCATCATGGTGATGTGCAAGCCGGAGATGGACACCAGATGGGTAATACCGGTTTTACGGAACAGGTCCCAGTCTTCTGGCCGGATGTTGTTCTGGTCACCGATGGTTAGCGCAAGCACAATGGCGGCATAAGGTGCATGGTTCAAGGTATTTTCGATACGGTTCCGGATGTGCTCCCGGAAGGCATGAAGACGTGCAACGGGATGCCAGCTATGGCCCGTCAGGCGGGACTGGGCAGACAAGACATAGCCAGTGGCACCGATATGCTGGCTGAACAGCCAGGCTTCCCGGTCAAACACGCCGGGGTTATAGGTGCTGTAGGGTTTTTTCAGTTTGACGGTGAGTTGCCATCGCTCTGCCGGATGCCAGTCCAGGCGCTGGTTGCCAAACTGGTTGCTGGAAGACAGTCGCAGAATGGCCGGTATATGCAGTTGCGCTTGCGTTGCCGCATCCACCCGAAATAAGGCCGTGCTGCCGTCTTCGCTGTTGGCCGGCAGGGTCAGGACCGTACCGTGGATAGGCAGCTTCTGACCTTCCAGTGAAGCTGGAAGCTGGTCATGCAGATAATGATGGGCCCAGATCAGGCTGTTGGCGAACCCGAGCAGCATCCCGACCACAAAAATGGCGACGGATGGACGTGTTCTGTGCGACAGCCATGGCAAGAGCAGGGCAACAACCGGTAAAATGGCCAGTCCCCACAGGGGCGGCAATACGGATTGTGATTGCAGCAGTAGTGTTCCCAGTAACCAGCCTGTTGCCCAGCAGCGCATAGCATTCAATTTTATGACAAATGCAAATATGATAACTGATTTTTCCAAAGACTTATTGCTGCATGCGGCTGCGGGACATGAAGCGGCAGCAACCGTCTGCGCGCAAACCTATGGTTTTACCCTGGTGGCGTCCGTGCCTGAGGATCAGCCGCACTGGCTGGTGCTGGATGAACAAGGGCTGGCTTTGCATTCGGGCGGTCCGCAAGCGCCCGGTCCGCTGCGCGTAGATTTTGTCGAGGGGGCGGCCGCGCATCGGCGCAAGTTTGGCGGCGGGCGCGGGCAACCGGTGGCCAAGGCCATCGGGCTGAAAGGGGACTATCTGCCGCATGTGCTGGATGCAACGGCGGGTCTGGGCGGAGACAGCTTTGTGTTTGCCACGCTGGGCTGTCAGGTCACCCTGTGCGAGCGCACAGCGCTGGCGGCGGCTCTGCTGGCGGACGGGTTGGCGCGGGCCATGCAGAATGAAGAAGTTGCCGAGATTGCCGGCAGAATGACCCTGCAGCACGTGGATGCACATGCATTTCTGGCCAGCCAGGTAGATGCTGCGTTTGATGTGGTGTTTCTGGACCCGATGTTTCCGGAAAAGAACAAGACCGCCAAAGCCAAAAAAGGCATGCTCGTATTCCAGCACTTGTTGTCTGGTGACCCGGATGCCGATGCCTTGCTGCAATCAGCCAGGCGCGTTGCGGGAAAGCGTGTGGTGGTAAAGCGTCCCAAGGGTGCCCCGTTTCTGGCGGATAGTAAACCGTCCGGTTCACAGGTCGGCGAAAGTACCCGTTTTGACTTGTATGCCCCTCTCAAACCGGCGGCGGAGCAATAAAAATGCCGGGTGAAGCACCCGGCATTTTCAAGATCACGACTTGGCGTGATACAACCCTTACATCATGTGCTGGCCGCCATTGATGGCAATGTCCGCACCTGTCATAAAGCCGGCCTCGTCACTGGCCATGTAGGATACCAGTGCGGCGATTTCTTCCGGCTTGCCAAGACGGCCCACAGGAATGCCAGCAATAATCTGGTTACGTACTTCTTCTTTGACTGCCATGACCATGTCAGTGCCGATATAACCGGGGCTGATGGTGTTCACGGTAATGCCTTTTTTGGCCACTTCTTGCGCCAGCGCCATGGTAAAGCCGTGCATGCCAGCCTTGGCTGCCGAGTAGTTGACCTGGCCAAACTGACCCTTCTGGCCATTGATGGAACTGATGTTGATGATACGGCCCCAGTTTTTCTCCAGCATGCCATCCAGTACCGGCTTGGTCACATTGAACAAGGAATCCAGATTGGTCGACATGACCGCATCCCAGGCATCCTTGGTCATTTTGCGGAATGTGCCATCACGGGTAATACCGGCATTGTTGACCAGTACATCCACGCTGCCGAGGGTGGAAATGATGGATTGAATCGCCGCCGATGTTGCATCGGTATCGGTTACGTCACATTGAAAAGCATGGAATTGATACCCTGCCGCCGCCTGGCTTGCCAGCCATTCGGCTTCTTTACCCGGCCGGCTGTAAGTCGTTGCGACGGTGAACCCTGCATCTGCCAGCTTACGGCAAATGGCTGTTCCTATCCCCCCCATACCACCTGTTACTAATGCTATTTTTTTTTGTGCAGTCATGTAGTTTCTCCAAACTTTGTTTTAGTCGTCTATTGTGCGTGCGTATGCTCTCGCCGCAGGGTGGAGGCCCCAATTTATCCTAGCACGCAACTATGACAACTGAAAGGCAAGATTTCACTCAACGCGGGGCAAAACGGGAAAAAACTTTGTGTTATCCTCCGCCAAAGAATTCACTCTGAGAATGTTGCCATGCACCACATCGTTTTTCTGGACCAAGGCTCTTTGCCGATGGTGTTAAAACCGCTGCAAAGCCCTCATACCTGGCATGATTACCCGCAAACCGGGCCGGAAGACGTGGTCAGTCGTTTGCAGGGCGCGACAATTGCTGTCGTGAACAAGGTTCGGCTGACGGCAGAGATCCTGGCCAGCCTGCCAGGCTTGAAAATGATCGCCATTGCCGCCACCGGGTCAGACAATATTGACCTTGTCTACTGTAAAGCCCATGGCATTGTTGTCAGCAATATTCGCAACTATGCGTTAGATACCGTGCCAGAGCATGCGCTGGCGATGCTGTTTGCCCTGCGACGGTCGCTCCCCGGCTGGCAAAAGGACATTGCCGCAGGCAAGTGGCAGACGTCCCCACACTTTTGCCTGTTTGATTATCCGATTCTGGATATTGCCGATAGCACGCTCGGCATCATCGGCAGTGGCAGTCTCGGGCAGTCGCTCGCCAGAAAAGCGCAAGCACTGGGGATGAAGGTTCTGTTTGCCGACCGAAAAGACGCGACGATGATTCGGGACGGGTTCACCGCATTTGACGATGTCTTGCAGCAAAGTGACGCGATCAGCCTGCATTGCCCGCTCACGCCGCAGACCAAAGATCTGATGGGGGCGCGCGAGTTTGGTTTGATGCGGGCGCATGCCATCTTGCTCAATACCGCACGCGGAGCGCTGGTACATGCCGATGCCTTGCTGGCGGCGCTACGCACCGGGCAGATTGGCGGTGCAGGGATTGATGTTTTGCCAGAAGAGCCGCCAAGGCAGGGACATCCTTTTCTGGACGCGAACTTGCCGAATTTGCTGGTCACGCCACATGTGGCCTGGTCAAGCCAGCAAGCCATGCGCAAACTGGCCGACCAGCTGGTAGACAACATGGATGCTTTCATTGCCGGGACACCCCAAAACCGGCTGGCCTGACACCGCTTGGTTGCGAGACATTTCCCAAAAGTTACATTTGTATGATGCCGGCAAAACTTCTACACTGAAATCAGACAGTTTTCCGGCCCTCTTGATCACCCGACAACAAGACGAGGAAGCGAACATGACGCAGAAAACGCTTACGCTAACCGAGCCACTGTACAACTACTTTCTAAAACACTCCGTCAAGGAGCATCCCCTGCAGACCAAACTGCGGGAAGAAACCAGCGACATGGTGATGTCGCGTATGGCCACGGCACCCGAGCAGGGGCAATTGCTGGGGTTGCTGGTCAAGGCGCTTCAGGTCAAGAAGTATCTGGAAATCGGCGTATTTACCGGAAGTAGCAGTCTGGCGGTCGGGCTGAACCTGCCGACTGAAGCCCAGATTGTGGCACTGGAGCGCAAGCAGGAATGGGCCGAGATTGCCCAGGTGTACTGGGAAAAAGCCGGGTTTGCCGATCGGGTGGATTTGCGGATTGCCCCGGCACTGGATAGCTTGAACGAATTGCTACAAGAAGGTGCCGCCGGTACGTTCGACCTGGCGTTTATCGACGCGGACAAGCCGCATTACCCGGAATACTTCGAGATTTGCCTGCAACTGGTACGCAAGGGCGGGATGATCATTATTGATAATGTCTTCTGGCACGGTAATGTGGTACGTGACGACCATAACGATGTGGATACGGAAGCCATGCGCGCATTCAACCGTAAAATCTATGAAGACGAGCGGGTGCAGATTGCCATTGTGCCCGTTGGGGATGGCATGACGCTTGCCTATGTGCGTTAGGTTCGTGTGCTGTCCGGCGGTTTCGGTTAGAATTGCTTTTTGGTAACGGACAACGAGATATATGACCACTATTGTTGTGGTGCGTAAGCACAATCAGGTTGTCATCGCGGCGGATAGCCAGTCAACGTTTGGAGACACGCGGATATCGTCCGGTTTTGATGCCGCCTGGAACAAAATATTCAACATCAAGCAGAACCTGATCGGTATTTCCGGTTCTGCTGCGCATGATCTGGTGATGCAGCAGCTGCTCCGCAAGCAAAAAGCACTGAATCTGTCTAGCCGGGCAGAAATTTTTGATACTTTCCGAAAACTGCACCCGAAACTCAAGGACGATTTTTTCCTGAATCCCAAAGAGGAAGAAGACGATCCTTACGAGTCTAACCACATGTCCATGCTGATTGCCAATGGACACGGGATTTTTGGTGTGTTTTCCATGCGCGAAGTTTACGAGTACACCCGTTTCTGGGCCATAGGCAGTGGTCGCGACTTTGCCATTGGCGCCATGCATGCCATGTACGACAAGCTGGATACCGCAGAAGAAATTGCCAGGGTGGGTATCGAAGCCGGTTGTACCTTTGACATCAGTTCCAGCCTGCCGATGACGCTGTATTCCGCCAAACTCGAACAACCGGCCAACCCGTAAGGGACGTGCAGATTCGCCGTCCGGATTAGATAAAGACAGGGTATTGCCAGCATGAAAGGCAATATCGCAAGAAAGCAGAAGCAAGATGAGTGATCAATTACAACGCTTTATTTTTGACGATGCACCCGCGCGTGGTGCAATTGTCAAACTCAACGATGCCTGGCTGGCGATCAAAATGCGCCATGACTACCCGGCAGGTTTGCAGCAGGTGCTGGGGGAATTGCTGGCAGCTAGTGCCTTGTTTTGTGCCAACCTGAAATTTGAGGGTAGCCTGATTTTGCAGATTCAGGGAACCGGCGCTCTCAAATTGGCTGTGGTTGAATGTACGCATGACCATGTGGTGCGGGCAACCGCGAAGTGGGAAGGAGATCTGGCGGGGCAGACCTTGCGGGAGATGGTGGGTAACGGGCAGTTTGTCATTACCATCGACCAGCCCGGGGTTGCTCAACCTTACCAGGGGATCGTGCCGCTGGAAGGTGATACCGTCGCCGAGATTCTGGAGGCTTACATGCAACGGTCTGAGCAGGTAGATACCTGCCTGACACTGGCCGCCAATGACGAGTTCGCCGCGGGCATGCTGTTGCAGAAACTGCCAGACGGACATGGCGACCCGGCTGAATGGGAGACTGTGAAGCACTTGGGGTCTACGCTGAAAACCGACGAGCTGCTGCAGCTACCGGTTCAGGATAGCTTGTACCGCTTGTTTCACCAGTTTCAGGTCAAACTGCTCACCACGTCTGCTGTCGAGTTTGGCTGCCGATGCTCGAGAGAGAAGGTGGCTGGCATGCTGAAGATGCTGGGTGAGGAAGAAGTCGTCGGTGTATTGCAAGAGCAGGGCAGCATTGAGGTGGGGTGCGAGTTTTGCAATACCCGTTATGTCTTTGATGCTGCGGATGTTCAGTCCATTTTCTACCCTGTGTATGAACAACCGACTGCGCATTGAGAATGCTATGTACCTGCCCGGTGCAGGTACAGCGTGACATAGCAAAAAGCCCATTCTGATGAATGGGCTTTTTGTTTGGCGATTCAGAGACTGGCTTACAGTTCTGAGTCTGCGTCTAGCTGGACATCGCTTCCAGATTTCCAGCTTTTCGCTGCTTTTTTCAGTTTTTTGTACAGATCCGGGTGCTGTTCGCGCAAGAACTCGACAATCTCGAAGTCTTCGCGTCTGACTTTGGTCAGATCCAGATGTTCTACGTGCACCAGACGAAGCAGTTCGCGAACCGGCTTCGGAATGTTGCGACCGCTTTCGTAGCGAGAACCACCACTCTGGGTCACACCGATTTGTGTCCAGAATTCTTCCTGGTTCAGGCCAAGCTTCTTGCGAATATCGCGTGGATTCAGGATTTTTTCAAATAATTTCATGGCGATGTCCCTTGATCGACTAGTTACCATTCAACACTTAACATGCCTGCCGAGTGGTGTTATTGATAACTCGTATATCAGGCACCCATGATCGTATACGTATATATAGATCATGATTGCGCTAAATGCAAGTAAATAATATGACGTCGGGGTGGTGAGCCGTTCCCCCGGCACTTGCAGTTAGTAGTTATGGCTGCTTCCTTCCGGACCTGACCAGATTCCCACCTTGCAATGCGAGGCGGCCCACCATTGAATCAAGCCAGCAATTATCAGTGCAATTGTAAAAAAAAGCAAACTTATTTCATATGTATATGCTAGGCCCGTCATTCTCAAGCCTTTGTCATGATTGGGCTTTTTGGTGCTATGCTGGATTATGGACCTGTGTTTGCATCTCCGGATAATCCGGGAAGCTCTTGAAGACATTGTACTTATGTCTAAAATGGGGGTTAAATGCATTTAACCGTCTGCAATTGACTGACTGATGGGTTTTTTACGGGCATGCCGGGGATGGTCACCATTGACTTATGTGCTGTTTAGCAGGTACCACCCGCCGGGATAACCAGACATCTTGAGAGAGTGAATCCATGGATTTTCAGCAGGATCTTGTCTTTGTCAAAACATTGCAGGGCGAAGAAGAAGTTCGCTCCCGCTCACTCCAGCTGGACAGAAGTGCCCGTTTGGTGCTGATTCTGGTGGATGGCGTGATCAATGCGGCAGAATTGATACAGAAACTGCCCGGGACAGACAACGTACCCGGTCTGCTGACCTCGCTATGGCGAGATGGGCTGATTGAACCGGCTGTCAAGACGGATGGGTTGGCTGATACAAAAGAGCCGCGCTCCTCTACCGACTTCCCGGAGTTGCCGGTGGATATTTCTGCACTGGCCGGCACCATTCACGAATTGCCCGCAAGGGAAACCCGTATCGAACCCATGCTGTCTGCCGCCGCGGCCAATGCAGAACAGCCCGAAGTCGAGCCTGTTGATGCCGTACCGGATGCGCCTGTCTATGCGCCGCCCAAAGCGCTGGAAGATGAGAAACGTACGCCGGTACGCTCTGCTTTGCAAGATGCCTCGCTGTGGGTGCACGGGCAAACCGAGCGCGTTCATGGCGTCTACCGCGGCCTGGTGTGGGCACTATTTGGCGGGCTGATCTTGGCGGTTGTATCTTCTTTTGTGCTGCCTTGGGTGCCGTTGCCGATTCACCCCGATTTTCTCACACACAGGGCCACGCAGTTATGTGGTGCCGGTGCTAACTATGATTCAACCAAGCTGTCTGTCTGGCCAAGCCCGTCCGTTGCTGCCTTGGGCATGACGGAAACTGGCTCATGCCCGGCCCTGGGCGAGGCGCGCTTCATGTTCTCCTGGTCTAGCTTGTTGCATGGCGAGCCACAAATCACAGGTTTGCAATTCCGTAATGCGGAGGTGTCTGCCAGCCATGCACTGGACTTGTTTGCCAGGCTGTCGCTCACGTCTCTGGGCTTGAAAGAAGGGACCGTCATTTTGTTCAATGACGTGAACCTGAGCTTTGTGGCTTATCCGGTGCTGGGGTTGTCGGGAGAGGCCAAGGTGGTGAACGGCCAACTGAATGACCTGGTCTTGACCGATCATGATGCGTTGCACCGGGTGAACCTGGCCCAAGCCAGAGGCAAGGTGATGGTCAAACTGGATATCAAGCAGTTGCAAATGAATGACACAATGCTGACAGCGCTGGAATTTGACGGACTGGATGATCAGAGCGGATATATTCTGGGCAAATTGAATGCAGAGATCGGCAGTGGCCATGTCTCCGGACTACTGAACCTGATGCCAGGCGGGAACCGCATCAGCGGGCGCCTGCAATTAAAAGGGGTGCCGCATGACGCCTTGCCACTGGATGCCTTGAGTATTTTCAATGAGGGCGTGGTAGACGGTGATATCAATATTCTGGCCAACAGCGCACCGGTATTGCAGGATGCGCTGGACAGCCTGTCGGTGGCGGGACGTTTGCAAATCCGGGACGGTAGTCTGACCGGGGCCGACTTGCTGGAGGTTGCGCAAAGTGGCCGCTCCATGTTTCAGGCAGGGGGGCGGACATTGTTCTCAAATGCCGCTGCCAACCTGGTGTCTGACAAGAAGGCCTGGAAACTGGAAGGGTTTGCCTTGCAAGGCGCGGCCATTGAAGCAGCAGGCATGCTGGAGCGCGCCGGCAAAGGGCCGATTACCGGCAGCCTGTCGTTACAGTCTGCCAAGCTGCGGTTGCCGAAATCGGCCTGGCGCGTCAATGGCGAGCCCGGTACCTGGCGCTTTAACCGGATAGGCGGCTAAGGCTGGCACAGGCTTGGCAGGCTTAGCCTGTCACGGGCAGTTTTTCGATGACACGGAATGAAAAACGCTGATAGCCGGCATGGGCACTGCGGTCTCTTTCCAGCGTGATGCGGTAGCGCTGATTACCGGATGACAGTACATAGTGCTGGCCAGAGTTGCCGAGCATGGCTGGCATCAGCAATGATCTGGGCACGCCCAGTTCTTTGTCTTCGGTCAGGTAAATGGCTTCTTGCGGGTAGGGCCAGGTGTCATGGGCAATGGATACCAGCCTTGCCTGATGGGTAAACAGTTCGATGCCAATTTTCAGCAGGTTGAATTTGTGAATGCGGCGCACCACCCCCAGCATATAAATATTGCTTCTTTTCAGACAAACCAGTTCGCCAATCTTGACCCCTCTGGGGATTTCTCCATCTGCCACAATCCCGATGCCACTACGGCTTTCATCTTGCAAATGCCAGCGGGTCTGGTCGGTATCGTCTTCAAACAGGGGGGCATCGGTTTTGCCGGTGAGCGGGGCGCCCAGGCCACGTCGTTGCAAAATGGCATAGCCAACGCTGGGTGCTGCGGGCGTTTGCTCGGCGTATTTGTCCTGCATCAAATGCATGATGCCTTTTAAGCCAAATTTGACGATGGTGGGCTGGTTGATGGGTTTACGGTCAAACTTGCGCGACGGATAAGACGATTTTGACCAGCACTGTATGACTTTTTCCAGTGCGTCGATATCCGTCGACACATTAAAGCTGGTCCCGAGGGACAAGCGGGCAGGCGGTGTGCCTTCATGCAGCTTTGTCAACGTGGCTTGCAAGGCATCGGCCAGGGGCTGGGTTGCCAGAAAACGGTACCCGGCATCAATCATGTTGCGTCTTAGCCGGTGTGCGGGCTGATGGGCTTCCAGATTGATGGCGTACACCTGTTTTAATGGTTGTATCTCGGTTTCCAGCGATAAAACTGACAAGTTATCTGTTAGCCAGCTATCCAGCGCATCAATCTGCTGTGGCATCAGGGTTTCCGGCTGGGACAAACTGAGCAGATGCGGCCTGAGAAACAAGGCCTCGCAAGAAACCTGCTTGCCATGCAACTGCAGTGCGTGTGTCTCGACATTTTCCTGCTCGGCCTGCAGATAGAGGCGGTCCAGATTTCGCCAGATACTGTCATCCACCGGGCTGTAGAGCACCATCTTCCATTTGGCTTGTTCTGCAAACCCCTGCATGGCCCGCAAGATGATTTCTGGCAGGATGTCTTGCAGGTGTTTGCCGCCCTTGCGCTGGATATCATGCAAGACAAGGCGGTAGCCATCGGCGAGCAGCTGCCAGAAGACCAGCATGGTCTGGATCATCTGCTTGCTGCTGCGCGGCTGTTGCGCCAGGTCGTACAGGGCTTCTTCGGCGATGCGCTGCTGGATGTTCTGTGCCTGGTCGTCAATCAGCTGCAGGGTTTTGAAACGGTCTTTGGGGGGCAGGTTGTGGTCGTCATTCAGCGCCTTGAGGGTCTGACGGATGGTGTGGTGGGCGCTGGCGGTATCATGGGCGGACAGCTGTCGCATCATCTGGGTGACGGAATCCAGACTGGTCACCGCGCTGGTTTTGTTTCGATTCAATAGTGCTGACAGCAATCCCTTAAATTCGACCATGATTGTCCGGATACTTTCTGTTTGCAGTCCCCATGGGAAACGCAGGTTGGTTAAACGCGGGCTTCTAGTTTAACCATCTTAGGCGCAACTTTTGGGGACGGCAAGACCATTTCTTGATACGGGAAATCAGGCTGTCAAAACCTCTGCCTTTAAGACCGGAATGCTTACGTGCGGGTGATACGTCCCAGTCTTTCTACCGCCTCGACCAGTCGATGGGTATCTGCCGTGTAGGCAATCCGGATGTGTTCATTGGCACGATAGCTGCCAAAATCCAGGCCCGGTGTCAGGGCGATGCCGGTTTCTTCCAGCGCACGGTAGGCAAACTGGTAGCTGTCGTCGGTGATGCCGGTACAGTCTGCGTACACATAGAATGCACCTTCCGGTTCGCTGGCAACCTTGAGTCCCAGCTCGGTCAGCAGCGGGATCAGCGTATTGCGGCGCTCGGCAAAGACATGGCGGCGTTCTTCCAGCAACTGAATGGTATCGGGGGCAAAAGCAGCCAGCGCGGCATATTGGGCTGGCGTGGGCGCGGAAATGAAAATGTTCTGCGCCAGGCGTGTGACCGCATCCAGATAAGCTTCTGGTACCACCAGCCAGCCCAGGCGCCAGCCTGTCATCTGGAAGTATTTGGAGAAGCTGTTGATCACGAACAGGTCTTCCGACAGCGCCAAAGCGGTTTGTGCCTCTACGCCATAAGTCAGCCCCTGGTAAATTTCGTCCACAATCAGCCGGCCATGGCGGGCCAGACAGGCTTCGTTAAGGGCCTGGATTTCTGCCGGGGTGAGTAGGGTGCCGGTCGGGTTGGCCGGGCTGGCCACCAGCGTGGCAACCGTCTTGTCGTTCCAGTGCTGTGCCAGATGATCTGGTGTCAGCTGGTACTTGGTCTCCGGGCCGACCGGGATATTGACCGGCAAGCCTTCCAGCAAGCGCACAAAATGGCGGTTACACGGATAGCCCGGGTCGGTCAGCAAGACTTCGCTGCCTTGCGACACCAGTGCACCCAGTGCCAGCAACAGCGCACCAGAGGCGCCGGAGGTGACGACAATGCGGGACGCAGGTACGTTTACCCCGTAATGGCTGGCATAAAAGCCGGAAATGGCTTCACGGAGCGCCGGAATGCCCAGCGCTGGACTGTAACCGGTGTGGCCGTCCTGCAAGGCTTTGATGCCTGCCTGAACGATGGTGTCCGGGGTACGGAAATCCGGTTCGCCGATTTCCATATGAATAATGTCACGCCCGGCGCTTTGCAGTTGCTTGGCACGCTCCAGCAGTGCCATGACCTGAAACGGGGCTATATATTCCATACGTTCTGCGAGGGGGAATTTCATAAGTATCCTGTGATCAACATGGGGGGAAGGCTACCGGGCGATGCGCCCGGCACATCAAGGCGCATCGTGAGCGGATTTGGCCAGTGACTGGGCATCCTGTAAGAATTCTTCCAGCGATTTTTCCGGCGTCAGCCGCATTTTTGGGGGTAGCAGGGTGGTATCGATATCCAGCGCTTCATTGGCGGTCAGTCCTTGCGCGTAATCGCTCAGCAGCCAGCCGCACCAGAGCAGGGCGGCAAAGCCAACACCGGTTTTCCCCAGCGTGCGCATGCTGAGCTTGCTGGCCAGGCGCAGGTGCAGGTAGATCAGCAAGCCAAGCCCGATACCG
The DNA here is from genome assembly GCF_000376945.1 of Leeia oryzae DSM 17879. Classification (GTDB taxonomy): domain Bacteria; phylum Pseudomonadota; class Gammaproteobacteria; order Burkholderiales; family Leeiaceae; genus Leeia; species Leeia oryzae. The sequence goes on along the minus strand of NZ_AQXU01000010.1, from coordinate 19,993 downwards.
GACAACAGCAGGTCTAGCCAGGCGGCAAACGCAGGGGCATTGAAGGCAAACGCAATAAAGTGCTTAAGCGTGAGGACCAGCATGGTACTCAGGAAAGCCAGCCCGCCAATGGTGCCATGGGCAAAGAACAGTGCACGACCGGTAAATACCCGGCCAATGGTGCCCCAGATGGCCGCCCACAACGGCAGGCCGATCAGGATGGGGGCCAGGGTCAGCAAGATGTCCGGCAGGGCTTTGGGTGCGAAGCTGTTCCAGTAGCCTTCAAACGAGGCCTCGCTCAGGCACAGGGCAAACACCAGCAGGAAGATCCAGCTGCGATTGAGAATGGGGCGGGGCAGGCGTACGCGGTCCAGCGGACGGGTAGGGGCCAGCCGGGCGGACGGGGTACGCAGGCGGATTTCGGTTTCGCCCAGCCGAATGTTGAGTTCGTCACTGAACGTGGTCTGGCGGACACGCCGGTCTTCAGACCAGGAGCCGTTTTCACTGTCGCAGTCCAGTACCTCTACCTTGCCGTCCGCGTTGGACTGGATGGACAGGTGCAGCAGAGAAACGGTTGGGTCATCCAGAATGATCTGGTTGTGATAATCACGGCCAATGGTGGCCGGAAAATCAGTCAGCTTGTGTCTTTCCAGTACTTTGCCGTGGGTATCCAGGACCTCCACAAATACTATTTCTGCCATGCGAAGGCTCCTGCAAACTGATACGCCAACTTGCTGGCATTGGCAAAGCTCACGCCGGATACCTGATAGCTGCTTTGCAGGCCTTCGTGGTTCTGGTTGAGGGTGGCAATTTTCAGAATCATGTCAAACAGTCCGGGCAGGCGCTTGTAGCTGCGGACGCACAGCGCCAGTTTCATCTTGAGGCCATTGCGGGCGACAAAGTCTGTCTTGCACTCGAACTGCCCCATGTCTTCCGGCGGCCCGCCCATATCGTTGTACGGACGCTCGAAAAACTGCTGGAACAGGTTGTAAAAGCGCAAGGTATTGAGCTTGGGGGCACTGATGTAGTCGTGCTGGAACTCCAGCTTGCCGGTGCTGTGTTCGCGGTAGAGGAACAGATCATCTTCACTGGAACATTGTTGTGAGAAGCGCTGGTAAATGGCGGAAATCTGCTGGTCGGTATCGGCCCAGCATTTGCTGAAATCACCCAGGGTCACGGGTACGCGGTAACCATGGAAGTTGGCGGTAGGCAAGGGCTGCCGGGTAATGGACGCGACAATATTGGCCTGGTTATCCAGCAACTGGCGGCGCAAGGCTTCCAGTGCCGGCATTTTGCCGAGTGGCGGTTGCTTGAGCAGGCGCAGGGCAAAGACGGATGGGACCAGAAAGCCGATCTGATTACCGGCGGTTGCCACATTGATGCCGACCACCCGGCCGTCGGGCAAAATGGCCGGGCCACCACTCATGCCACTGTTGATGGCGCCAGTGTAATGGATTTTTTCATACAGGCTGCCGGACAACAGGCCGTTGTAAGTGCCTTCGACAATGGTAAAACCCAGGTCATGCGGGGTGCCAATGGCGTAGACGCGGCTGCCTTTGGGCTGCGGACGCGGGTCGATGTCGAAAAACTCCGGGCTGGTTTTGCCGGTAGACACAATGGCCAGGTCATGAACGGCATCAAAATTGACCAGTCTGAGCGGACGGGTTTCACCATCTCCAAAATAGACCTCGCCGCGGTACAGGTCTGGCCGGAACACCAGGTCAGAAATGACATGGTAGTTGGTAATGATCAGCCCTTGGGCGTTAACGATAAAGCCGGATCCCAGCGATGCTTTGGTATTGGCGCTTTTTTCCAGAATGCGGATCTGGGCAATGCGCTGTTTGCTCTGGGCAAACACGGTTTCGGTGCTTGGGGCCTCTTGAGCGCTGGCAAAAACCGGCACGAAACTTATAATGCAGATGGCTAACCCTGCCAGCACGGAGAATAAGGAAGAAAAACGGGTGGCCATCATCAAAAAAAGATTCATTTAAAGATCATATTGTAGCTGTTTCCTGTTTATTATGCAGGAAGCAATTGCCTGACCGCATTCGGGAATGGGGGAGCGGGCTGGATGTCAGTCGTTACAATAACAATAGCGGGTTAAAAGTGCAGCGTCTTTATCGTTTGTCCGAAAACATAATGGAAAGTCTGCCCAGACTGGGGTGGTCCGGGCGGTTGATGGTGTTATCGGTCGTGCTGATAGGGCTGATGGCCAGTAGTGGCGCTGCCTATTATGTCCATGCCCAACAAAAACACGAGGCAGAGGCTTATTTTACGCAGCAGACGGATCGTATTGAAGCCCGCATTCGAGACCGCTTGCAGCGTTATGCGCTGGGCCTGCAAGGTGCGCGCGGGTTGTTTTCCCTGAAAGACCGGGTTTCTACGCCGGATTTTCGCGAGTATATCCAGACATCTACCTTTGATAATAATTTCCCCGGTGCGCTCGGGCTGGGGTTCATTCGCCGGTTAACGCGCGAACAGATTCCCGATTTTATCGCCACGGCCCGCAAAGATACCGGCATTGCGTTCAATATTCACCCTGCAGACAACGGAACCAGCCCTTTTTATATTATCGATCATATAGAACCGCTGACGATCAACGCCAATGCGCTGGGTTACAACATTGCCACAGAAGCCAACCGGCTGGCGGCAGCGAATCTGGCAGTTCTGAAAAACCGTGCCACCATGACGGCTCCGGTGCATCTGGTACAAAAGCAGCGCCAGGGGCCGGGTTTTCTGTATCTGTTACCGGTGTATCACCTCGGCATGTCGATCCAGACAGCCAGTCAGCGGCAGGAAGCCCTGATTGGCTGGGTGTACATGCCGATTCTGGCGGATGCCATTTTCCACGATATCTATGCCGAATCAGCCAAAGATGTGGACATCGAAGTGTTTGATGTGGTGTCTGCCAAGCCCGAGATGATCTTTGAAGCAGATCAGGCACGTGCAGCCACAGAGATTGAGGCCGATGCTGGTTATCTGGCAGAGCGTGCCTATAGCAAAACCCTGCATCTGGATGTGGGTGGGCGGGTCTGGCGAGTGCAGATGAGTGCACAACCCTCGATCCGCGGATACTTCAGTTTAAGCAGTACCATTCTGACCTTTGCGGTGGGCGTCATCATCACGGTACTGCTGAGCCTGCTGCTGTTTGTGTCGTTAAGAACCCGTCAGGCGGCGCTGGTGCTGGCCAGAAAAATGACCAACTCGCTGCAGGAAAGCGAAGCCCGTTTCCGGCTGATTGTGGAAAGCATGCCGATTGGTGCGCTGGTGATCGAAAACGGTGTACTACGGTTAAATGCTGCCGCGGCCGCGATTACCGGCTACAACCGCAACGAAATCACCCGCACGGAAGACTGGGACCGGCTGCTGGAAGACAGCAGCGGAATTGCCGCGAATGATCCGTTCGAGCGGCTCAAGCTCAACCATGATGTGTCGACCAGCTTTACCACCAAGCTGCGACGTTTGGATGGTGCGATCCGGGATGTGGAGTTTACCTACTGCGAGTGGGCCTTTGGTGAAGTCTGGCTGATGATGGACGTGACCGAGCGTTTGCAGGGAGAGGCACGCTTCAGGGCCATGTTTGACCAGTCTCCCAATGCCCACTTGCTGCACTCGGAAAACGGCGGGATTCTGGATTGTAACCGCGCAGCACTGGACATGCTGCGCGCAACCCGCCGGGATCAGGTGCTGGGGCACCCCATGAGCGAGTTTTCTGCACCAGTGCAGGCGGGTGGCAAGCCCGTGGCAGAGGCGCACCAGGAAAACGTGCTCAATTTGCGACGCAAGCGGCAAACCCGCTTTGAATGGATACGCCGGCGTATTGACGGTACTGAGTTTCCTTGCGAGGTAATGGTCATTGCATTGCGTTTGCCCGGCTATGAACATGAGGTGTTTCTGGCCACCTGGTTTGATTTGTCGGTACGCAAGGCAGAGGAACAGGCGCTGATTCAGGCCAAGGAAAGTGCCGAAGCCGCTACCCGGGCCAAGAGCGAGTTTCTGGCCACCATGAGCCACGAAATCCGCACCCCGATGAATGGTGTGCTGGGGATGGCGCAACTGCTGAAAGATACCTCCCTCGATACCGTGCAGCGGCAGTATGTCGATACCATTTATGATTCTGGTAGCGCCTTGCTGGCGATTCTGAACGATATTCTGGATTACTCCAAAATCGAGGCCGGACGTTTGCAACTGGATTTGCATGCGGTGGACCTGCTGCAGCTTTGCCACAGTGTCATGAGCCTGTTGCAGCCCCGCGCGCACGAAAAGCAGCTGGACTTTACTTTTGACATTACCGAACCCATTCCCAAGTGGGTGATGGCAGACTCCGGCCGCTTGCGGCAAGTGCTGCTCAACCTGTTGGGGAATGCCATCAAGTTCACGCATCAGGGCTTTGTGAAGCTGAGCTTGCGTGCCATACAGGTTGCCGACGGCAAGCAGCGGTTCTTCTTTGCGGTGACGGACAGTGGCATCGGTATTGGGCCAGAAGCCAAGACCCGGTTGTTTCAGCGGTTTACCCAGGCAGATGCTTCTACCACCCGGCGGTATGGCGGTACGGGGCTGGGGCTGGCGATTTCGTCGCGGCTGGTGCACATGATGGGCGGCCAGTTGCAGGTAGACAGTGAAGCAGGCAAAGGATCGGAGTTTTACTTTGATATTGCACTGGACGCCGCAAAAGCAGTACAGGAAGCACCCGTCCACTTGCCGCAGGGAACCGATGCCGCGCCGTTAAAGCTGAATGTGCTGCTGGTAGAAGACAACGCAGTCAATGCCTTGGTGGCCAAACGTCTGCTGCAACGGTTTAACTGCTCGGTGACGCATGCAGCCAACGGGCTGGAGGCCGTGCAGCAGGTCATGAGCCATTCGTTTGACCTGGTGCTGATGGATGTACAGATGCCGGTGATGGACGGCTATGAGGCCACGCGCCAGCTGCGGCTGGACGGGTTTCATGCGCTGCCGATCGTCGCGCTGACCGCCAACGTGATGAAGGAAGATGTAGATGCCTGCATGGCGGCCGGCATGAACGATTTCATCCCCAAACCCATCTCTGCCGATGCACTGTATGGCGTATTGTCCAGATACGTTCACCTCGACGGGCATGAGGCTGCCGCCAGCAGCCAGACGGTGCCACCGGCTTAAGTCGCAGGCATCCAACAAAATTCCGTGGCAGCTGTCAATTCGCGGCTTACTCTCGTGTATAATCAAGGGTTTGCATGTCTAATCTACAGTTAATGGTGTGCGCAATTTAGTGCGCCACCCTAGAGGAAAATGATGGAAGCCGAATTTCTGAACGCCATTCAGAACAACCTGGCCGATCTGGCCGAGCGCACCACGTCGCTCAGGGGGTATCTTTGACTACGACCAGAAAGTAGAACGTCTGGAAGAAGTAGACCGTCTGCTGGAAGACGCAGCGATCTGGAATACCCCTGAAAAAGCGCAAGAACTCGGGCGCGAGAAAAAATCCCTGGAAAACGTGGTCGTCGTCATCCGTGACGTGGATCAACGCCTGAAAGACGCTACTGACCTGTTTGAACTGGCGCGCGAAGAAGAAGACCCCGAGACCGTTGAAGCCGTGCAGGCCGATATTGCCATTGCCCAGGCCGAGATCGAGAAACTCGAATTCCGCCGGATGTTCAACCATCCGCAAGACCCGAACAACTGCTTTATCGACATCCAGTCTGGTGCAGGTGGTACAGAGGCCCAGGACTGGGCCGGCATGCTGTACCGCATGTACACCCGTTATGGCGAGCGCAAAGGCTTTACTGTCGAAGTACTGGAAGAGTCCGAAGGCGAAGTGGCCGGTATTTCCAGCGTCAGCCTGAAGCTGACCGGCGAATACGCCTACGGCCTGCTGCGTACCGAAACCGGCGTTCACCGCCTGGTGCGCGTATCGCCGTATGACTCTAACGCCCGTCGTCATACTTCGTTTGCGTCTGTGTTTGTGTACCCGGAAGTCGACGACACCATCGAGATCGAGATCAACCCGGCGGACTTGCGGGTGGATACCTACCGTGCCTCTGGCGCGGGTGGCCAGCACATTAACAAGACCGACTCCGCGATCCGGATTACGCACTTGCCGACCAATATCGTGGTGCAGTGCCAGAACGACCGCTCACAGCACAAGAACCGTGCCGAAGCCATGAGCATGCTGAAAGCCAAGCTGTACGAACTGGAGCTGCGCAAGCGCAACGAAGAGAAACAGGCGCTGGAAGCCGGCAAGTCCGACATCGGCTGGGGGCATCAGATCCGTTCTTACGTGTTCGACCAGAGCCGTATCAAGGATTTGCGTACCAACGTTGAGGTGGGGAACATCAAGGGCGTCATGGATGGCGACCTGGATATCTTCATTGAAGCCAGCCTGAAACAAGGTGTATAAGCCATGAAAAAACTGCTTGTCACCGCTGCCCTGTTGCTGACGCAAACCGTGTTTGCCCATGGCACCCACGGCAGTAACCCGGCCGATTGGCCCGCGGCTTTCCGCAGCTATGGTGGCACGCCTGGCAAGGCCGCCAGCCGCCAGACGGATGTCAAAGCCGCCTGGCAAACCACCTTTGCCGACGAATTGGCCGCGCACGACTGGCTGGCCGGCTTTGGCCAGCAGCGCCCGTCAGAGCTGACCAGCTTTAACAGCCGCATGTACGTATTGTACGAAGGCTGCAAGCCGGGTGACTGTGACGGCGAGCGTTACCTGATGCTGTTTGACGTGAACAGCGGCAAGGCCTGGGGCGCGTTCCGCACCGACAAGCAGCACAACACCGAGATTCACTGGCTAGGTCAGCCAGACGATGCGATACAGACCTATATGGCAAGCCATTTATTTGAATTTGCAGAAGCACACTGATTTTAAGAAAGCGTAACATGACCGCAGAAAACCAAACGCCAGATACCAACGCACACGTCGATGACAACCAGATCATTGCCGAGCGCCGCCAGAAGCTGAACGAGCTGCGCCAAAAGGGCCCGGCCTTCCCGAACGACTTCAAACGTGCCCACTACGCCGGCAAGCTGCACGCTGCCCATGGCGAGAAAGACAACGAAGCGCTGGAAGCCGAAGTCATCGAAGTCGCCGTTGCCGGCCGCATGATGCTCAAGCGTGTGATGGGTAAAGCCGCGTTTGCCACCCTGCAAGACATGAGTGGCCGTATCCAGCTGTTTATCGGTATCGATAACGTGGGTGCCGACGTGCTGGGTGACTTCAAGCACTGGGATCTGGGTGACATTCTGGCGGCCAAAGGCACGCTGTTCAAAACTAAAACCGGCGAGCTGTCTGTCAAGGTAACCGAACTGCGCCTGCTGACCAAAGCGCTGCGCCCGCTGCCAGAGAAATTCCACGGTCTGGCCGATACCGAGCAAGCTTACCGTCAGCGCTATCTGGACCTGATTTCCAACGACTACTCCCGCACCACCTTTGTAAACCGCTCCCGCATCATTCAGGGCGTGCGTGACTACATGGTGAACGAAGAATACCTGGAAGTCGAAACCCCGATGATGCACCCGATCCCGGGTGGGGCAACCGCCAAGCCGTTTGTGACCCATCACAACGCGCTGGACATGCCGTTGTACCTGCGTATTGCGCCAGAACTGTACCTGAAACGCCTAGTCGTGGGCGGTATGGAGCGCGTGTTCGAGATCAACCGTAACTTCCGGAACGAAGGCATGAGTACCCGCCACAATCCGGAATTCACCATGATGGAATTCTACGAGGCGTATGCAGATTACCACCGCATGATGGAAATGACCGAAGGCATCATCCAGAGCGTGGCGCGTAAAGTCTGTGGCACAACCCACATCCAGTATCAGGGCAAGCCGGTAGATTTGTCTCACTTCGACCGTCTGACCATTGTGGAAGCCATCAAGAAATACAACCCGCACTACACCGACGAACAACTGCACGACCGCGCCTGGCTGAAAGCCGAGATCGTCCGTGCCGGCGGCAAACCGGTGCTGACCGATGGTATTGGCGGTCTGCAATTGTCGCTGTTCGAAGAAGTGGCCGAAGGCCAGCTGTGGAACCCGACCTTCATTGTCGACTACCCGGCCGAAGTATCACCACTGGCGCGTGCCTCTGACACCCAGCCAGGCATTACCGAGCGTTTTGAACTGTTTGTAGTGGGCCGCGAACTGGCCAACGGTTACTCCGAGTTGAACGACCCGGAAGACCAAGCCGACCGCTTCATGCAACAGGTTGCACAAAAAGACGCTGGCGACGACGAAGCCATGCACTTTGACGCCGACTACGTCCGCGCCCTGGAACACGGCCTGCCACCGACCGGCGGTTGTGGTATTGGTATCGACCGTCTGGTGATGCTGCTGACTGATGCAGCCGCGATCCGTGACGTGATTCTGTTCCCGCAGATGCGTCCAGAATAAGCATCGGGTTGGATGGACATAAAACCCCGCAAGACGAAAGCCTTGCGGGGTTTTTTCATCTTTGAAAGCTGCCTTGTGGAGAAACTCTATCGCGCAGTTGTGATCTGTGTTCTTTCCCGCTGGATATTTATTTGTGAGCACTGACAAACGCGAGTTTAAGGGCTAATCCAGCGAAACTGACACCAAAGCCCATGCGCATGTACTTTTGAAGTGTCATGTTGGAGATCAGGTGCTTGCGTAAAGCGGCAGACAAAATGCCATAGAGGCTAAATACAATGAATGTCAGCAGCAGAAAGATGCTACTGAGCAACAGCATGTCTTTGAGCGCACTGGACGATTGCGGGTCAATAAACTGCGGCAAAAAGGCGAAGAAGAAGAGAGATAACTTGGGGTTAAGCAGGTTAATCAGAACGGCATCGACAATCATTTTTCTTGCGTCTTGTTTTGCTGGTTGACCATGGATGGTGATGCCAGATTTATCCTTTAGCATCATGACGGCCATATACAGCAAATAGAGGACACCTAGCCATTTCAGTAACTGGAATGCGACATTACTGGTATGGAAAATGGTTGCAATACCGCTGATGGCTGCAATTAAATGAGGTAATGCGCCTAAGGTACAACCAAGGGCAGCAATGAGGCTGCTTCGGTAACCGCCTGCCAAGCCTGCCGCCAATGTGTAAATTGCCCCTGTCCCTGGCGTGGCAACAATGATGAGTGCGGTAATGATGAATGTGGAGTTCATGTGGAGTCCCTATAGGTTGAAAACTGACTCCGATTGTGACCTTTGTACTTGGCTGCGTCTTGAATGAAATTGCAGGCTGTATTCTCTGGCTAGCTGTGGACCAGTTTCAGATATTGGCCAGGCGAATATCCAAACGTGCGTACAAATATTCTTGTCATGTGACTTTGATCCGAGAAGCCTGAATTGATGGCGGTTTCAATCAAAGGCTTGCCTGAGCGAATATCCGTCTTCGCTTTTTGAAGCCTTTTCTGCAACAGAAATGCGTGTGGTGTCAGCCCTGTGGTCTTTTTAAAGGCGCGTAAAAACTGGAAGCGGCTCATGCTGCACATCTCTGCCAGATCGGCTAATGCATGATTGAAAATGGATTCGTCACTCAATTTTGAAATGATTTCTGACATGTTGAAGGTCATGTCTGTCTTGCGGGTCTGTTCCTGCGAATCATCCGTCAATTTGTCCAGTAGCGTCAGTAGCAAGGCTTCCGTATTCAGATCGCTGTTATCTGGATACTTTGTATTGAGCGCAATATATAACTTTCGAAAGGTGATCGCGGCATCCGGGCGTCTCACGACGGGCTGTGTAAATTCGATGGGGAGATTTTTGCCGCTACTGCTCACGTCTCCTAATTGCTGGATCAGCAAGGGGTCAAAATAGATCATTTGCCAGCTTCGCCCGCCATCACTGACAGGCTTCCCGTCATGGACTTCGCCGGGGTTAACAGTGATCAAATCTCCCGCACACGCCTCAACAAGGCCTCTGCCACTCCATGACTGTTGCGCACCTTTACTGATCAGGCCAATACCAAACTGGTCATGCGTGTGCCGTCCGAATGAATGGTTTGAGTTTGCATCTACAAGTTCTGTGCCATTTAACCTGCTGCTTGTCAGGGTAAAGGCATCTTCACGGTTGAGTTTCATCAGTAGTGTCACTCGAAGAGTTGATAGCAGCCTCAAAAGCGATTGAGTCAAGCCCAAGCAAATGGTTTGGCGGTTCAAGGTTGTATGGCAAGGACTCGTGGTAGTTTGCCCTGATAATGGGCGACTACGGGTATGATGATATCATCATGGCTTTGATTTGCATGCATTTTTTGTGTGGTCAGGTGTTTGCCAGCATGTGACTCTTAAAAGTATTTGACAACTAGACGACTGGTCTAATAATATACATCCCATGACACGAGCAACGCATCACACCGATACACGCGAGCATCTGCTGGCGACAGCCGAGCGCATTATCCTGGGTAAGGGGTTTGCGGCGGTGGGGCTTGCGGAGATTTTGCAGACGGCGGGGGTGCCCAAGGGTTCTTTCTACCATTACTTCAAGTCGAAAGAGGGCTTTGGGGTTGACCTGCTGGAGCGGTATTTCGAACAGTACGACGAGCGGCTAAAGCAGCTGTTTGTGGGTTGCGAGGGCACGGCGCGAGAGCGTTTGCTGAAGTATTTTGCGGGCTGGCTGAATAACCACGCCTGTTCTGCGCCGATTTGCCTGGCGGTGAAACTGGCGGCGGAAGTGTCTGATTTGTCCGAGCCGATGCGGGAGGCCTTGTCTGAAGGCATGGACGTGGTGATGAAGCGTCTGAGCGTGACGATTCTGGACGGCCAGGCGGACGGATCTTTGTCTCTGGCGCTGGACGCAGAGAAAACCGCGCGGTCGTTGTATAGTTTGTGGGTAGGGGCGACGTTGTTGTACAAGGTGCAGCAGACGCTGGCCCCGCTGGAATTTGCGATGCAGCAGACCGAGATGCTGCTGGCTGCACCGGCCACCAAATAGGCGCTGGTCTTTGGTGGTTGGGTGGATGGATGCCTGATGAAGGCTTCTAATAGTTTTTAGCATTTGAGTTGATTGTTTGACGTATGTTGTAAGTCCCATCGAAAGGTGGGATTTTTTTGAAACTGTTTATAGACGACTGGTCTATTCTTTTTGATGTCATCTGGCGTGATGCCGAATATCAGGAAAGGGAAACTGATGAAACTGGATAAATTGCTGACCCCGCTGAAAGTGGGTGCCGTGACCCTGAAAAACCGTGTGGCCATGGCGCCACTGACCCGCCTGCGTAACCGCGAGCCGGGTGATGTGCCGACTGATCTGGCCGTGCCTTACTATACCCAGCGTGCCAGCGCCGGCCTGATTGTGGCCGAAGCGACGCATATTTCCCCAACCGCCAAGGGCTATGCCGGCGCCCCGGGGATTTATAGCGAAGAACAGGTACGTGCTTGGAAAGCGGTGACCGACAGCGTACATGCTGCGGGTGGTTTGATGTCTCTGCAACTGTGGCACACCGGCCGGATTTCTCATACCAGCCTGCAACCGGGCAATGAAGCACCGGTGGCACCATCTGCGATTGCGGCTGAGGCTAACACCAATATCCGTGCGGAAGACGGTAGCCTGGTGCGTGCGCCAACCAGCACCCCGCGTGCCATGGAAACCGCCGAGATTGCCGATTTGCTGGAGGATTTCCGCAAAGCAACCGATAACGCCCGCCGTGCCGGGTTTGACCTGGTCGAAATCCATGCGGCGCATGGTTATTTGCTGCACCAGTTCCTGACACCGGACACCAACCATCGTACCGATGCCTACGGCGGCAGTATCGAGAACCGGACCCGCCTGGTACTGGAAGTGGTGGATGCCGTGGTGGGTGAATGGGATGCCGACCATGTGGGAATTCGTATTTCTCCGCTGGGCGTGTTTAACGGTTTGACCGATGTCGGCAATGATGAAGCAGCCTTGTACCTGGTAGAAGAACTGGCCAAGCGCAAACTGGCGTACTTGCATATCTCTGAACCAGACTGGGCGGGTGCGCCAGCTTATACCGAGGCTTTCCGTGCCGAGGTGCGCAAGCGTTATCCTGGCGTGATTATCGGTGCGGGTGCTTATACCGCCGAGAAAGCCGAAGAGAACATCCGCAAGGGTTACATTGATGCAGCGGCCTTTGGCCGTCCGTACATTGCCAACCCGGATCTGGTAGAGCGCTTTGCGACAGGCGCCGAGCTGGCCGCGGTGAATTTTGATACCGTGTATGGTGGCGGTGCAGAAGGGTATAGCGATTACCCTGCATTGTCTGCCTGAGGCGATTTTTTAGCCATAGCCCATAGCTGTTAACCACACAGCCCCCGTGCCGGATGTCCGGTACGGGGGCTGTGTGGTTTTGTATGGATCAATCCAGTATTGGGTAAGTCATTGATCCATCAAGATTTGCTGGTTTATTTCGAGGCCCAGGCATTAAAGCGCTGTTCCAGAGATTCGCCGTAATCTGCCCAGAACAGGGTGTTCATGGCCAGTGCGTTCTGCATATTTTTCGGGGCGGTTGGCAGATCGGCCGCGACGGCGGCTGACAACAAGGGAATGGCTTTCTTGTTGGACGGGCCGTAAGGAATGGTTTCTGAATAGACCTTCTGGTTGGCGGCTTTGCTGGCGAAGGCGATGAACTTCAGTGCATCGTCCTTGTTAGGTGTGCCTTTGGGGATGGCCCAGTAGTCCAGGTCATAAATGCTCTGGTTCCAGACCACTTTCAGGTTCTTGCCTTCTTTTGATGCGGCGGCAATCCGGCCATTATAGGCCGAGCTCATCACCACATCGCCAGAGGCCAGGAACTGGGGCGGCTGGGCACCGGCTTCCCACCACTGGATATTGGGTTTGAGCTGGTCAAGCTTCTTGAAGGCACGTTCTACGCCTTTGGGCGTGGCCAGGACTTTATAGACATCCTTGTTAGGTACACCATCGGCCAGCAGCGCGATTTCCAGCGTATACTTGGCACCTTTTCTGAGCGCGCGTTTGCCCGGGTAGGTTTTGACATCCCAGAAGTCGGCCCAGGATTTGGGCGCCTGCTTCAGTTTGTCGGCGTTATAGGCCAGTGCGGTAGACCATACGTACAGCCCCACACCACACTGTTGTACACCGCCCGGCACAAAGTCGGCCGCATTGCCGATTTTTTTCATGTCGAGTTTTTCGAACAGCCCTTCATCACAGCCCCGGGCCAGCTCCGGGGATTCCACCTCGACCACATCCCAGGACACGCTCTTGGTGTCGACCATGGCTTTGACTTTGGCCATTTCGCCGTTGTATTCGGCCGCCACGACATTGATGCCTTGCGCCTTGATGGGTTCGTAATAGGCCTTGGTCTGCGCGTCTTTGTTGGCGCCGCCAAACGAGATAACGGTGATGTCTTTGGCAAAGGCGGGCATCGCCATTGCCGCGATACATGCACTGACCAGCGTCCGTTTTGTAGTTGTCACCATGATTTGCACTCTCCTGTATAAAAGTTACTGCCTGTGTGTGACTGAGGTGTTGTGACTTTTTTTGGTTTGACTTGCGTTACTGCTTGCTGCGGTACGGCTTTACAACGTGCTGCGTAATGCGTTGACCAGTTGCTGCATCATGTGGTCGCAACGGGCCAGTTCAGAGAGGGCAATCCATTCGTCCGGCTGGTGCGCCTGGGCAATATTGCCTGGGCCACACACAACGGTCGGGATGCCGCAGGCTTCAGAATACAAACCGCCTTCGGTGCCAAATGCGATCTTGCCCGGCGGGGTCTGGTCGTCCAGCAGGGTTTGCACAAACCGGACCACCTGGGCATCTGGCGGGGTACACAGGCCGGGGTAGGTGCTGCGCTCGGTAAAGGTGATGCTGGCGTCCGGGCTGGTGCGCTGCATGTCAGCTTCGAGTGCGCTGGCGTATGCCTTGATGTCGTTGATCAGATCTGCCGGATTGTCTGCCGGCAGATAACGGATTTCGAAGTCAAACGTACAGTCGGCCGGGATGATGTTGAGCGCCGTGCCGCCCGAGATGGTGCCGACATGCAGGGTGGTGTATGGCACTTCGTAGAGCGGGTCGAACGGGCCGGACTGGGCTTTGCTGCGGGCCAGCTGGTCGATGAACGCCACCAGACGGGCGGCGTTGGTCACGGCATTCACCCCTTTGGCGGGGTTGCTGGAATGACCTTCCAGCCCGGTGACTTTGACCCGGAATGCCGCTTTGCCCTTATGCTCTGCGACTACCCGCATGGAGGTAGGCTCGCCCACGATGCACATGGCGGGCAGGGTGGAAATGTCACCCAGTACATCCAGCAAGCGGCGTACGCCGATGCAGCCGATTTCTTCGTCGTAGGTCAGTGCAATGTGCACCGGGGTATGCAGCGGTTGGTTGACCAGCGCCGGTACGGCCGCCAGTACCGAGGCGATAAAGCCTTTCATGTCGGCCGAGCCACGGCCATAGGCGCGTTCCTCGCGGATATCCAGCGCAAATGGCGGGCTTTGCCAGGTCTGGCCGTCTACCGGTACCACGTCGGTATGTCCGGCCAGCATCACGCCGGGCCGGTCTTTGGGGCCGATGGTGGCATACAGGTTGGCTTTTTTGCCGGTAGCGTCTTCTACCAGCGCGCTGTCGATACCAAACCCGGCCAGGTAATCACGTACATAATGGATCAGCGCCAGGTTGGACAGGCGACTGGTGGTGTCAAAGGCTACCAGTGTCTCTAGCAGGTGGAGGGTAGACATGCGGCTTCCTTTACAGATCACCCGGCACACCGTAGCTGGGTGCGCTGGCGGGGTTGATCGCCCGGGTGATGTAGTCTTGCATTTGCGGCTGGTACATTTGCCATAGGCGGCTGAGGGCGCCAATCGGGTCTTCATCTGCCCAGTCCACGCGCAGGTCGACCACCGGCCAGGATTGCTGGTCGGCTACCTTGAGCCCGGCAGCATGGATGGGGCCGGCCTCGCCACCGGCGGCGACGGCGGCCTGCATGGCGGCGAGCAGGCGTTCTGGCAAGCTGCCACTGGCCGACTCAAAGGCATCGACCATGATCTGCGGCAACTCAGAGGTCGCCAGCAAGTTACCGGCGGCGGCCGAGTGGATGCCGATGGCTGCGCCATACACGCCCAGCGCCTTGTTGCCGCTGAAAATGGCCGGCTGGCCCTTGAGCGGTACCATCACCAGTTGTCGCCACTCAATGAACGGTTCTTCGGCTTTGAGGATGTCGATGATGCGGTCTGTGGATTCCCCGCGCGCCATCAGCGTGAGTACCTGTTGGCCGAGCACCGGGTTGGTGACGTTCTGACTGAGCGCGGCACCGACGCCGGCCATGACATTGGCGCAGCGGCTGGCCACGCAAATGCTGGAGGACGCCAGCGCCACACCGACCATGCCGGTTTCCGGGCAACGTGCGGCGATGGAGAAGGTCATGACTTGTATCCTTCGGGAATCACGGCGGTAATGTCGATTTCCACCAGCCACTCTGGGCGTGCCAGGGCCGATACCACCAGACCGGTAGAGACCGGGTACACGCCTTTTAGCCATTTGCCCACTTCGCGGTACACGGCTTCGCGGTAGCGCGGGTCGACCAGATAGATGACGATCTTGCAGACGTGGTCCAGATGGCTGCCGGATTCTTCCAGCAGCATCTTGACGTTGTACATGGCGCGCTCGGTCTGTGCGGTGACGTCGCCAATGCCGACAGACTCGCGGGTATCCAGGTCTTGCCCGATCTGCCCGCGCAGAAAGACGATGTTGCCGGCCACGACGGCCTGGCATAGGTCGTTATCCAGGTTTTGTTCCGGATAGGTTTCTTTGGTATTGAATTTGCGAATGCGGGTGTGTGCCATGGTGTGAGTTTCCTGTTGTGTGGGTGTGGCCGGATGCTGGACCATCCGGCCACGGTAAAACGGGTTAAACAGTTGTCAGCGGCAGGTCTGGTGCGGCTTCCTGCGTGCGGGGTACGGGCGGGTAGGGCGGTATTGCAGTGCCTTTGGCCGTCCCCCTTTTTGCGGTTGACAGGGCCAGTATATGGGCCTACATTTCATTCATAAAATATATTATTTATCTTGTCTGAATAACTAAATTGTATGAAGCGACCGACATGAACTACACCCTTCGCCAGTTGCAATATGTGGTGGCCGTGGCCGACCATGGCAGCGTAACCGCCGCGGCCAATGCGCTGTTTACCTCGCAGCCGGGCATCTCCAACAGCATTGCCCAGCTCGAAGAAGTCTTTGGTATCCAGATTTTCATCCGCCACCACGCCAAAGGGATTTCGGTCACCCCGGCGGGGCAAAGCTTTATTGCCTCTGCCAGAAACCTGCTGGCCCATGCAGAAGACCTGACGCATCAGGCGCACGAGCTAAGCCAGGCGTTGCAAGGCAGCATCAAGCTCGGTTGCTTTACCACCATTGCGCCGATTTTCTTGCCGGGCTTGCTGTCTGCACTGCGCGCACAGCATCCGGAAGTACAGGTAGACCTGAACGAGGGCACCACAGAGTCACTGCAGCACGGGCTGATCAACGGGCAGATCGAGGTGGCCTTGCTGTATGACCTGGACTTGTCGCCGGCACTGGTCAAGGAGCCGATGCTCTCGGCTCGCCCCTATGTGTTGTTGTCCAAATCGCACCCGCTGGCCCGGCAGACGTCCGTGACGCTGGCGTCGCTGGTGGAAGAACCGATGGTGCTGTTTGACATGCCGCACAGCCGCGAATACTTTTTGTCGATGTTCCGGGTACGCAAGCTGGAGCCGTTTGTGCGCTACCGGACCGTCAACTTTGAACTGGTACGCGGGCTGGTGGCCAGCCAGAATGGCTATGCCTTCCTGAACCTGCGCCCGGCCATTGACCAGAGCTACGATGGCAGCGAACTGGTTTGTCTGCCGATTGCCGACGAGGTGCCATCACTGTCGTTGGTGCTGGCATGGCCGGAAGGCTTAAAACCGACCCGCAGGGTGGAGGCTTTCATTACGCTGTGCCGAAGCTTCTTTGGGCGCAGCTAACCTTGGGCAATTGGTGGGGGTGGATGAAAAAACATCCCCCCGAATTTACCGGTGAGGACGGTAAACCCGGGGGGATGCTGCCAAAACGCTTGATGCTGCTAAATCATTGGTGGTGCATTACGCGCTGGTGCTGGCCCGATGCGCTGCATCCCGATAGGCAAAGTACTTGCGCTGGGTGGCGATGTGGTCGGCAATATACTTGGCATCGTGCCATACGCCCCAGATAAAGGTAGAGCCACGGCGGGACAACCACGGCAGGCCGACAAAGTAGACACCTGGTTCACTGGAGACACCGCGCTGGTGCTTCGGCTTGCCTTTTTCGTCAAACGCATTGACCTGCAGCCAGCTGTAATCCACCGCAAAGCCGGTAGCCCAGACGATGGAAGTCACGCCTGCCGCCGCCAGATCCAGGCTCAGCAGCGGGTTGGTCAGGCAGTCCGGGTCTGGCAGTTTTTTACGGGCTTCCGGTTCTTCTGGCAGGTCCAGGCCATTACGCTCGATGTAGGCATCTGCCGCATCCAGCAACGACAGGTAGTTGGCATCGCCGCGGGCAATGTTCTCAGCCAGGTCCGGCTGGAAGCTCGCCACGCCATCATCAAACGATTTGGTCATGCCCACCAGCGTGATGCCTTGATGTGCCAGCCCGCGGAAGTCCACGGTATGGCCGCCCCGCGCACCGCTGACGGCGATGGTGACGTGCTCGGTGCCCGGTTTCATGGCGGCAGCATCCCATTCGCCCAGCACCCCCAGCCACCAGCAGAAGTCACGGTTGCGGTAGGCGCGTGGCGGACGATCGTGCGCGCCGACGGATAGGTACACTTTTTTGCCGGCACGTTGCAGCTCGTCGGCAATCTGCACGCCGGATGAGCCTGCACCTACCACCAGCACCGCACCCTCTGGCAATTGTCCGGGGTTGCGATATTGTGCCGAGTGGATTTGCGTGAGGCGATCATCCTTGGGCGCAACGGGCGGGATGATCGGACGCTGGAACGGGCCGGTAGCGGCGACGACACGGTTGGCCTCGATGGTGCCTTCGGAGGTTTCGATGGTAAAACCGGGACGGCCCACGTTACGCACCACTTTTTTCACTTCTACGCCAGTGCGGATCGGCGCGTTGAATTTCTTGGCATAGGCTTCGAAATACGCAGCCACCTGGTCTTTGGGGATAAAGGCATCCGGATCGGCATCCTTGAATTCCAGACCGGGAAAGCGGTCGTGCCAGGCCGGGCCGTTGCACACCAGCGAATCCCAGCGTTCTGTACGCCAGCGTTCTGCAATGCGGTTGCGCTCCAGTACCAGATGCGGCACATCCAGCTTGCTCAAGTGTTCGCTCATGGCCACGCCGGCTTGTCCGGCGCCAATGACCAGCGTATCGGTTTTTTCAATTGTCATGTCTGTGTCCTTCTTCTGCTTCGTGAATCTTCGCCAGCTTCTGCCCGTGACTGTGCTGATCGGCGAGATATCCGGTTAATGTGCTGTCCGCTTGTCGGTCTTGCCGATATCGTCGTTTGCGGCCGGTTGGGGAGGGGGCTCTACCGGTCTTGCATCGACAGCCTCACTGTAGGGTTTTTGCATGAATAAATAAAATATATAAATTATCTTATCTACATCGTTTTTATGAATGCAAAATCGAGACGCATGAACGCTAAGCAGATCGTTAGCGGATAGCCTGCCGGCGGAACAGGGTGCAGGTGGAATTCGGAGTATGGTGGGCCGTACACCGAAACAAAAAGCCGGCACAAGGCCGGCTCTCTGTGTGACACAACAACGTGTGACTGCGGTTACTGCAGCTATTGCGGTGACTGCGGCATCTTGCTTAGTGCCCGCCAGCGGCCGCCGCCTGCATCGCCTTGTCCCGCTTCTTCTGCGCCGTCAGCATCATCCGGTTCGACAACACCACGAAGATCGTTACAATCACCACCACGATCGTCGCCAGCGCATTCACCTTCGGCGTCAGACCCAGCTTGATCGACGAGAAGATCCACTGCGGTAACGTGGTCGAACCAGGTCCTGACAGGAACGCCGTCAGCACGTAGTCATCCAGCGACAGCGTGAACGACAGCAACATGCCGGAGATCAGTGCCGGTGCAATCACCGGAATGGTGATCACGAAGAACACCTTGAACGGATGACAGCCCAGATCCATCGCCGCTTCTTCCAGCGACTTGTCGATTTCCCGCAGCCGGGACTGGATCAGGATCGCCACATAGGCAATACACAAGGTGGTGTGGCCGATCCAGATGGTGAACATGCCACGCTCGCCAAACGCACCACAGCCCAGGGACTGCATGCCGGTCATTTCTGCCACATCAATGCCGCAGTTCATGGTGGATGACAAGGCCACAAACAGCAGCAGCATCGACAGACCCACAATCACTTCCGGCATCACCATCGGCGCGGTAATCAACCCGGCAAACAGCGAGGAGCCCTTGAAGCGGCCAAAGCGTGCCAGTACCAGACCGGCAATGGTGCCGAACACCACCGCGGCAATCGAGGACATCAGGGCAATCTTGAACGACAGCCCGACCGCCGATTTCAGCGCATCATCCTTGAACAGCTCACCATACCACTGCAGCGAGAAGCCGCCCCAGACCGTCACCAGTCGCGACTGGTTGAACGAGAACACAATCAGGCTGACGATCGGTGCATACAGGAAGAAGAACCCGATGCCCAGATACGTCCTGGCGCCCAGAGACATTTTTCCGTTACTCATGACTAACCTTTCAGCTCACGGGTTTCATAACGATGGAACCAGATAATCGGCGCAATCAGCAGCAGAATCATCACCACCGCCACGGCAGAGGCCATTGGCCAGTCAAGGTTCGGACCGAAGTCGTCCATCAGTTTCTTACCAATCATCAGCGAGTCGCCGCCACCCAGCAGTTCCGGGATCACGTACTCGCCCACCGCCGGAATGAACACCATCATCGCGCCGGCAATGATGCCGCCTTTGGACAACGGCAGCGTGATCGCCACGAAGGTTTTCCAGGGCTTGGCACCCAGGTCACCCGCGGCTTCCAGCAGACGTCCGTCCAGCTTCACCAGATGCGAGTACAGCGGCAGGATCATGAATGGCAGGTACGAGTAGACCATGCCGATCATGATCGAGAACGGGGTGTACAGCATCTCGATCGGTTCGTTGATGATGTGCAGCGACA
>NZ_AQXU01000009.1 GCF_000376945.1 Leeia oryzae DSM 17879 | reverse complement strand
TACGGCTAAAACCGTGGACTTTGGCGCATCCGACATGCCAATGACCCTGGAAGAACAAACCAAGAACGGCCTGACCCAGTTCCCGGCCATCATCGGTGGCGTGGTACCGGTTGCAAACCTGGACGGCGTGGTGGGTGGTCAATTGAGACTGTCTGGTGCTGTACTGGCTGATATCTACCTGGGCAAGATCAAGACCTGGAACGACAAAGCGATTGTGGCCCTGAACCCGGGCGTGAAACTGCCAGACAGCAATATCGTCGTGGTACGCCGTTCAGATGGTTCTGGTACCTCTTTCATCTTCACGAACTACCTGTCCAAAGTCAGCGAAGAATGGAAAACCAAGGTAGGTGCCGGTACTGCCGTGGCCTGGCCGGAAGGTGTCGGCGGCAAGGGTAACGAAGGCGTTGCGTCTTACGTGCAGCGTATCAAGGGTGCCATTGGCTACGTGGAATACGCTTACGCCAAGAAGACCAAGATGGATTACGTGTCCATGCAGAACAAGGAAGGCCAGTTTGTGCAGCCGGATGACACCACATTCCAGGCCGCTGCTTCTTACGCCGACTGGTCTAAAGCCCCAGGTTTCTATGAAATCCTGACCAACGAGCCAGGCAAGAACAGCTGGCCAATCACGGGTGCCAGTTTCATCCTGATGCAGAAAGTGCAAGCCAACCCTGAAAACGGCCTGCAAGTGCTGAAGTTCTATGACTGGGCACTGAAAAACGGTGGTGCAGCAGCTCGCGAGCTGGACTATGTGCCGCTGCCAGCCGCACTGGTGACCCAGTTGCAAGAAAGCTGGAAAGCCAACATCAAGGATGCCGCTGGCAAGCCGATCTGGAAGTAATGTGGCCGAATCACTGTAAAAAACAGTGTGTTACCAGGCCGTACATAAGTGACGGCCTGATGCGTAAGTCATGATAGTCTAAGGGTGTGTGCAATGCAAAATATAGCGGCAGATAATATTGCCAAGCCTGATCAGGGTTACCGCAACCTGGTCATTGCGGAGAGAAAGAAAAACAACGCATTCAAAGTCATCGCAATCAGTATGGCATTTGTTGTGCTGACCGTGCTTGGCGCGATTGTTCTCTCGCTGATTTCTGGCGCTGGTCCTGTGTATGAACATTTTGGCTGGCGGTTTCTGACAAGTACAACCTGGGATCCAGTGCAGCATATTTATGGTGCCTTGCCTGCCATTTACGGGACATTAGTCACGTCACTGATTGCACTGCTGCTGGCATTGCCAGTCAGTTTTGGGATTGCAGTTTTCCTGACCGAATTGTGCCCGCTGAAGCTCCGTGGTCCGATTGGAACGGCCATTGAGTTATTGGCAGGGATTCCCAGCATTATCTATGGCATGTGGGGTCTGTTCATTCTAGCGCCATTCTTGTCTGAGCACCTGCAACCTGCGCTGACGGAATGGTTTGGCAACTTGTGGCTGGTTGGCCCGCTTTTCCAAGGACCGCCGATCGGTATCGGGATTTTGCCAGCCAGCATTGTGCTCGCCATCATGATTATCCCGTTTATCAGTGCGGTGATGCGGGATGTGTTTGCCGTCGTACCAGCAACGCTTAAAGAGTCGGCGTATGGCCTAGGTGCTACTACCTCAGAAGTCGTGTGGGACATCGTCTTGCCTTATACCCGCGTTGGGGTGGTGGGGGGCGTGATGCTGGGTCTGGGACGGGCGCTAGGGGAAACCATGGCTGTTACGTTCATGATCGGCAATGCAAACAATATCAGCATCTCATTATTTGAATCCGGTAATAGCATTGCTTCACTACTGGCAAACGAGTTTGCCGAAGCATCAAATCCATTACATGTTTCTGCCTTGATTACATTGGGCTTGATTCTGTTCGCCATTACCTTTGCGGTACTTGCCGCAGCCCGCATCATGATTGCAAAAGCAGAACGTAAGGAGGGCTCAAGATGAGTCTGGGTCAAGGTACCGCCATTGCGCTGGGCGCAAAAGAAATGTCACATTTCAAGCGTAGAAAAATCAAAAACTTGATCTCCATGGTTGCCGCTACTGCAGCGACTGGTGTGGGTCTGTTCTTCCTTTGCTGGATTCTGTTCACCTTGTTCAACCGTGGTTTTGGTGCAATGCACTTGGATCTGTTGACCAAAATGACGCCTCCACCAGGCGCCGATGGCGGTTTGCTGAACGCCATTGTCGGCAGTTTGCTGATGATTCTGGTGAGTACGCTGATTGCCGCCCCTGTGGGCGTGATTGCCGGCATCTACCTGGCTGAGTATGGCAAAAATAGCCGTCTTGCCAATACCATCCGCTTTATCAATGACATTCTGTTGTCAGCACCATCTATCGTCATTGGCCTTTTCATCTATACGGTTGTGGTTGCAACCCTGCAACATTTTTCAGGTTGGGCGGGTTCGATTGCGCTGGCAATCATCGCGATGCCAATCATTGTCCGTACGACAGAAAACATGCTGTTGTTAGTGCCAACCGAGATGCGTGAAGCAGCATATGGTTTGGGTGCATCACAGCGCAAAACCGTATTTACGGTATCGTTGATTGCCGCAAAGAACGGTATCTTGACCGGCATCCTGCTTGCTGTGGCCCGGATTAGCGGTGAGACCGCGCCACTGCTCTTTACCGCACTCAATAATCAATTCTGGAGCCTGAACATGAATCAGCCAATGGCAAACTTGCCAGTGGTGATTTTTCAGTATGCGATGAGCCCTTATGAAAATTGGCAAGGAATCGCATGGGCGGGAGCCGCGCTGATAACACTGGCTGTGTTGTCGCTGAATATTATAACGCGTGCTGTCTTTAAGCAAAGCAAATATTAAACCGATGCCAAAAATCCACATGAGTACATTCTCACTGGAAATACAGGGGCTTCTAAAGCCACACACTATATGAGAGTGTGCCAAAAATGCTATCATAAAAAAACCGACATAAGTCGGTTTTTTTATGCGCAGAACTGAGCGGGTGAGGAGAGATAATGTCTGGACGCGGATTGGTAATCGGCAATTGGAAAATGAACGGCAGCAAGGCAGAAAATGAGTCATTGTTGTCCGGTTTGCTGGCGGAAACATGGTCAGCAGAAGATGTGCAGGTCGGTGTGGCTGTCCCGTCCATCTACCTGGCTCAGGTTTCGCAATTACTGAATGGGGCATCGGTCCAGTATGGTGCTCAGGATGTTTCGGCGCACGCGTCAGGCGCGTTTACAGGTGAAATTTCGGCGCTTATGCTGAAGGAATTCAATGTTGGATTTACCTTGGTAGGGCATTCAGAACGGCGGACCTATCATCATGAAACCGACAACACTGTACTTGAGAAGACAAAACAGGCTCTAGCGCATGGCATCAGACCGGTCATCTGTGTAGGCGAGACGCTACAGCAATACGAAGCTCAGGAAACCGAATCTGTGATTTCCCGTCAGTTGCATCCCCTGTGCGATGCACTTACCGCATCCGAATGGGCGAATGTAGTAATAGCTTACGAACCGGTTTGGGCAATTGGGACAGGAAAAGTTGCTACACCTGATTATGCGCAAAAAATACACAAATATATCCGCGACACAATTCGCAACGTCGCATTTGAGACAGCAAATGGGCTGAAAATCCTTTACGGGGGTAGCGTTAAATCTGAAAATGCGGCACAATTACGAGCTATGCCTGATATCGACGGAGCGTTGGTAGGGGGGGCATCTCTCAAAGCGGAAGAGTTTGTCAAGATTTGTCGAAACTTCCGATAAACGGTAGAATTCAAAATGGAATGGCTTAAGACTTTACTCTTGATTGTTAATATTGCGTCAGCAGCAGCGGTAATCGTGCTGGTGTTGTTGCAGCAAGGCAAGGGTGCGGATATGGGTGCGGCATTTGGTTCTGGCGCATCTGGTAGTCTGTTTGGTGCTTCGGGTTCTGCTAACTTCTTGAGTCGTGGAACCGCAATCGCGGCAGTTATTTTCTTTGCGTCCAGCCTGGGGTTGTCCATGGTTGCGGTGCAAAAAGGTGGTTCAGGTAGTGTGATGAGCACGGCCGTGGCGCCTTCATCTGTGTCTCAGCAGCAGCCGGTAAAACCTGCCGGACAGGGACAGCAGATTCCCAATTAAAATTCAGTAGTGAATTTTAGGGCCGACATGGTGAAATTGGTAGACACGCTATCTTGAGGGGGTAGTGGCGAAAGCTGTGTGAGTTCGAGTCTCACTGTCGGCACCAGAATTCTTGTCTTATAAGCAAATGCCTGGCAAAGCTCCGGGCGGTTGGGGGCGGTATGTTGCAACAATATTTTCCCGTTTTGCTCTTCGTTGTGATTGGTTTGGCTGTTGGTGTGGGTCCGGTATTGCTGGGCTCCCTGATTGGTCCTAACCGTCCCGATGCCGAAAAAATCTCTGCATATGAATGTGGTTTTGTCGCATTTGAAGATGCCCGTATGCAGTTTGATGTCCGATATTATCTGGTGGCAATTCTGTTTATTGTATTTGACTTGGAAACGGCATTTCTGATTCCTTGGGCAATTTCAATTAAAGAAATTGGCATGCTAGGTTTCGTTTCTATGCTGATCTTTATTGCTGAATTCGTGATTGGCTTTGTGTATCTGTGGAAAAAAGGCGCGCTAGAATGGGAATAGATGGCGTATTGGAGAAGGGTTTCATCACAACATCTGCTGATAAGGTGTTGAATTGGACTCGAACCGGTTCACTGTGGCCGATGACATTTGGTCTGGCCTGCTGTGCTGTTGAGATGATGCACGCAGGTGCGGCCCGTTATGATCTGGACCGGTTTGGTATTATTTTCCGCCCTAGTCCGCGCCAGTCGGATCTGATGATTGTGGCCGGAACTTTGTGTAACAAAATGGCGCCAGCTTTGCGTAAAGTGTACGACCAGATGGCAGAACCTCGTTGGGTTTTGTCGATGGGCTCCTGTGCCAACGGTGGCGGCTATTATCATTACTCATATTCTGTGGTGCGCGGCTGTGACCGGATTGTGCCGGTGGATGTTTATGTCCCTGGTTGCCCGCCTACAGCGGAAGCACTGCTATACGGCTTGATCCAGCTGCAAAACAAGATCAAGCGCACCTGCACTATTGCACGTCAGGGTTAATAGACATGTCTCAAAATAATTCCCGTCTTTTGGAAACGCTTCAGTCTGTTCTGGGCGATTTCCTTGTAAATCATTTTGTTCAAGCAGACCAGTTAACAATTGTTGTAAAAGCAGCTTCATTGAAAGCCGCCATGACTGGTTTGCGCGATCACCAGCAGCTGAAATTTGATCAGTGTATCGATGTGTGCGGCGTTGACTACAGTGCCTACGCCGATGGTGCTTGGGATGGCTCACGTTTTGCGGTTGTATACCAGCTGTTGTCTGTTGAGCTGAATCAGCGCGTTCGCGTGCGTGTGTTCTGTGAAAATGATGATATTCCTTCGGTAGATTCGCTGATCGATGTCTGGAGTTCTGTCAACTGGTTCGAGCGCGAGGCATTTGACCTCTATGGCATTGTATTCCTTGGACATCCAGACCTGCGCCGGATTCTGACGGATTACGGTTTTGTTGGACATCCTTTCCGCAAGGATTTCCCTGTCTCTGGCAACGTTGAGATGCGCTACGATGAAGAACTAAAACGGGTTGTATATCAGCCCGTAACGATTGAGCCGCGTGAGAATACTCCGCGTATTATTCGTGAGGAGGGCTACGGTGGCTGAGATTCGCAATTACACACTTAACTTCGGTCCGCAGCATCCGTCTGCGCACGGGGTTTTGCGTCTGATTTTAGAGTTGGATGGTGAAGTGGTGGAGCGTGCAGATCCGCACGTAGGCCTGCTGCACCGTGGTACAGAAAAACTGGCAGAAACCAGGACTTTCATCCAGAGTGTTCCTTACATGGATCGTCTGGATTATGTCTCCATGATGTGTAATGAACACGCTTATGTGATGGCCATCGAGAATCTGATGGGCGTCAAAGTGCCTGAGCGTGCGCAATACATCCGGGTCATGTTTGATGAAATTACACGGATCCTGAATCACTTGCTGTGGATTGGCGCGCATGCACTGGATATTGGTGCAATGACCGTCTTCCTTTACGCTTTCCGCGAGCGTGAAGACCTGATGGATTGCTACGAAGCCGTATCTGGTGCGCGCATGCATGCTGCCTATTATCGACCTGGTGGTGTGTATCGTGACTTGCCAGACAGCATGCCTCAATATGAAGTTTCCAAGCTGAAAAATGCAGATGCAATTCGCAAGCTGAACGAGAACCGTCAGGGCTCCTTGCTTGACTTCATTGAAGACTTTACAAACCGTTTCCCGAAATGCGTAGACGACTATGAAACCCTGTTGTCAGATAACCGCATCTGGAAGCAGCGTACCGTCGATATCGGTATCGTCACGCCAGAGCGTGCTTTGTCATTGGGTATGACAGGCCCTATGCTTCGTGGCTCAGGCATCGCTTGGGATTTGCGCAAGAAGCAGCCTTACGAAGTATATGACCGTCTGGACTTTGACATTCCGGTCGGTACAAATGGTGATTGCTACGACCGCTATCTGGTTCGCGTTGAAGAAATGCGTCAGTCAAACAGAATCGTAAAACAATGTGTGGATTGGCTTCGTAAGAATCCTGGTCCAGTGATTGTGGATGACCATAAAGTAGCACCTCCAAGCCGTCTTGACATGAAGACGAATATGGAAGAACTGATCCATCATTTCAAACTGTTCTCAGAGGGTATGCACGTACCAGCTGGTGAAACATACGCAGCCGTGGAACATCCAAAAGGCGAGTTCGGTATTTATATGGTCACTGATGGTGCCAATAAGCCTTATCGCTTGAAAATTCGCGCACCGGGCTTCTCACACTTGGCTGCACTGGATGAAATGGCGCGTGGCCACATGATCGCTGACGTTGTGGCTATCATTGGGACTCAAGATATTGTGTTCGGGGAGATTGACCGATAATGCTGACGACCGAATCACTCGCAAAAATTGATCGCGAAGTAGCCAAGTATCCTGCTGCACAAAAACAGTCCGCAGTAATGGGTGCTTTGCGCATAGCACAGCAAGAAAAATCTTGGCTTTCTACGGATTTGATTGAGTTTGTTGCAAACTATCTGGATATTCCGCCAATTGCGGCCTATGAAGTGGCAACATTCTACAACATGTATGACTTGAAGCCAGTCGGTAAGTTCAAAATTACTGTATGTACCAACCTGCCTTGTGCATTAGGTGGTGGTGTCGCTGCTGCAGATTACCTCAAAGAAAAGCTGAACATCGGCTTTGGTGAAACTACTGCTGATGGTAAGTTCACCCTGGTTGAAGGTGAGTGCATGGGTGCCTGTGGTGATGCTCCTGTACTGTTGGTGAATAATCACTCTATGTGCAGTTTTATGTCAAAAGAAGCAATTGACGCAAAACTGGCTGAACTTGATAAATTGGGTAACTAATAATGGCCGTCTTTGAAAAGGGTGTCATTTTTGAAGGTGTAGATACCGCAGACTCTTCCTGTTGGTCACTCGCAGCTTATCAGGCTCGTGGTGGTTACACTGCGCTTAAAAAGTTGATTGAAGCACAAACTCCGCAAGATGAAGTAATTGCAGAAATCAAGAATTCATCATTACGTGGTCGTGGTGGTGCAGGCTTCCCAACCGGGTTGAAGTGGAGCTTCATGCCACGCTCATTCCCTGGGGACAAGTACATTGTCTGTAATTCGGATGAGGGTGAGCCAGGTACATTCAAAGACCGTGACATCATGTGGTTTAACCCGCATGCACTGATCGAGGGCATGATTATTGCCGCTTATGCAATGGGTGTTAAGCGCGGTTATAACTATATTCATGGCGAAATTTTTGAGGTCTATGAGCGCTTTGAAACTGCTTTGGATGAGGCTCGTGCAGCCGGTTTGCTAGGCGAGCGCATTCTAGGATCAGATTTCTCATTTGATTTGTTTGCTCACCATGGCTATGGCGCCTATATTTGTGGGGAAGAAACTGCGTTGCTTGAATCACTGGAAGGCAAGAAAGGCCAGCCACGTTTCAAGCCGCCATTCCCTGCCAGTTTTGGCCTGTATGGCAAGCCTACAACGATCAATAACACAGAATCTTTCGCTTCAGTACCTTTCATTATCAAAGATGGTGCCAGCAAGTTTCTGGAAGCTGGTAAGCCGAACAATGGTGGTACAAAACTCTTCTCGATCTCTGGTCATGTAAATCGCCCTGGCAATTACGAAATTCCGCTTGGCACACCGTTTGCAACCTTGCTAGAAATGGCCGGTGGCATGAAAGACGGGAAAAAGCTGAAAGCTGTCATTCCTGGTGGTTCTTCGGCCCCAATTCTGCCTGGTGACGTCATGATGGATCTCACCATGGATTATGATGCAATCAGCAAAGCAGGTTCCATGTTGGGTTCTGGTGCCGTGATCGTCATGAACGAAGACGTATGCATGGTGAAAGCACTAGAGCGTTTGGCCTATTTCTATCATGAAGAGTCTTGTGGACAATGTACACCTTGTCGTGAAGGTACCGGCTGGTTGTATCGCGTGATCCATCGCATCGAGAATGGTCTTGGCCGTCCTGATGATCTGGATCTGCTGACGTCAGTCGGTAATAACATGGCAGGGAAGACTATTTGTGCGCTTGCTGACGCCGCAGTATTCCCGGTAAGAAGTTTTACAAAGCATTTCCGTTCCGAGTTCGAATATCACATCGAGAACAAGAAGTGCTTGGTCGATCATAAATGGTTTTAAAGGGCAGGGCATTAAGGGCAAAACATTTGCCCTTAACGTGCTTTAGTTACTTCGAATAAAATATCTAGGTAGTCGCAATGCTAGAAATCGAAATTAATGGCCAGCAGCTAACAGTTGAAACTGGTAGTACTGTTATGGATGCCGCCAATCAGGCAGGTGTATATATTCCACATTTCTGCTACCACAAGAAGCTCTCGATTGCAGCTAACTGCCGCATGTGTCTTGTTGAGGTAGAAAAAGCACCTAAACCTTTGCCTGCCTGCGCAACACCTGTTACAGACGGCATGAAAGTGAAAACTCACTCCGAGCTTGCTGCGAAAGCGCAAAAGGGTGTGATGGAATTCTTGTTGATCAATCACCCGCTAGACTGTCCTATTTGTGACCAGGGGGGCGAATGTCAGCTGCAGGATTTGGCGGTAGGCTATGGCGGCTCTTCATCCCGCTATGAAGAAGAAAAGCGCGTTGTTGCAAACAAGGATTTGGGCCCGCTGATCAGTACCGACATGACTCGTTGCATTCACTGTACCCGCTGTGTCCGTTTTGGTGATGAAATTGCCGGGCGTATGGAGCTGGGCATGGCTAACCGTGGCGAGCATTCTGAAATCATGCCTTTCATTTCGAAGACAGTGGATTCGGAATTGTCTGGGAACATGATTGATTTGTGCCCGGTTGGTGCGCTGACAAGCAAGCCTTTCCGTTACAGTGCCAGGACATGGGAATTGTCTCGTCGCAAGTCAGTCAGTCCGCACGATGGGTTGGGGTCCAATCTGATCGTTCAGGTTAAGCACAACAAGGTGTATCGTGTGCTGCCAAACGAGAATGAAGCCATTAATGAATGCTGGATTGCGGACCGCGATCGCTTCTCCTATGAGGCACTTAATTCAGAAGCACGCCTGACCAAACCGATGATCAAGAATGGCGGCATCTGGAAAGAGGTCTCATGGACGCAAGTGCTTGAATATGTTGCGCATGGTCTGCTGGACATCAGGAAGAACAGTGGAGCATCAGAAATTGCTGGCTTGATTTCTCCTCATAGCACTACAGAGGAAATTTTCCTGTTCCAGAAACTGTTGCGTGCTTTCGGCACCAATAATATTGATTCTCGGATCAAGCAGTCTGATTTTTCAGCAGACTCGGCTTATCAAGGGATACCTTGGTTGGGTCAAAGTATCGCTGAATTCAGTTCACTGAATAGCATGTTGCTGGTTGGTAGTAATTTGAGGAAAGAAATTCCGCTACTTGCAAGTCGCGTCCGTTATGCGGTCAAACATGGTGCGAGTGTGGCGACAATTACTGCTAAAGATACACAGCAGTACATTAAGTTTAAAGGCAAAGCATTAGTATCTCCTGCGAACTTCGCGAATACATTGTTAGCTGTTTTACACGCTGTTGCACAATCTGCTGGTAAGCCGCTCCCTGCTTCGTTTGATACAAAAGTCGAAGTCACTGCATTGCATCAGGAAATTGCCAAGACATTGCTGTCAGGTGAGAAACAGGTGATTTTGCTGGGGGCAGAGGCTCAATATCACCCACAGTTTGCCACATTGCTTGCTATTGCTAACGCAATTGCTGAACTGTCTGGTGCAATTGTGTCTGTACCAGCGCTGGCTGCTAACAGCGTGGGGGCATGGGCTGTTGGTGCTGTGCCAACAGACGCTGGTGACAATGCGGTTCAGATGTTCGCTAAGCCAAAACAGGCTTATGTTCTGTTCAATGTTGAGCCGGAACTGGACACATATAACCCTGCTCAGGCAGTTGCAGCACTTTCGTCAGCGAAAATGGTTGTCGTGTGCTCGGCATTCAAGTCAGCCGCGGCAGAACAGTACGCTGACGTAATGTTGCCAATTACGCCGTTCTCTGAAACCGCCGGTAGTTATGTAAATACTGAAGGTAAATTGCAACCTTTCAACGGTGTGGTAAAACCTCAAGGTGATGCCCGTCCGGCCTGGAAGGTTCTGCGTGTACTTGCAGACGTGCTTGAATTGCCCGGTTTTGCCTATGACTCTGCAGAGGAAGTGCGTGCAGATGCACTGGATGCAGAAAAAATCTTGTCACGGTTAAATAATCGTTTGGGCGATGGTTTTGCTGTCAACGGCTTAAGTGCTGTTGATTCAATTGTTCGCCATGCAGAAGTACCGTTGTATAACGCAGATCCGATTGTCCGCCGTGCGCCCGCATTGCAAGCGACGAAAGATGTGGCTGTGCCAGTTGCCGTAGTTAATCCAGCTTTGGCTGAGCGCATGGGTCTTTCAGCAGGCGCGAAAGTTCAAGTTAAGCAAGCTAATGCGACGAGCAGTTTCGAGCTGGTGATAGATTCTCTTGTTGCTGACAATACAGTTTCAATTCCAGCAGGGCACCCAGCGACTAGCATGCTTGGTGGGTACTTTGATCATGTTTCTTTGGAGCGAGTGTAAATCATGGAATTCCTCCAGCATTTGCTTGGCAACGATTTGGGCTTGACCGTTTGGACCTTGCTGAAGATTGTCGCTATCGTTTTACCGTTGTTGCTATCTGTTGCATATCTTACGCTTGCTGAGCGTAAGGTGATTGGCTACATGCAGATCCGGATTGGCCCTAACCGAGTGGGGCCTCTTGGATTATTGCAGCCGATTGCTGATGCCATCAAACTGCTGACAAAAGAAATTATTTTGCCAGCAAAAGCAGATAAGGCGTTGTTTGTGCTTGCACCTGTTTTAACAATTATGCCTGCTATTGCAGTCTGGGCGGTTGTTCCATTTGAGCCTGGTGTCGTATTGGCTAACCTTGATGCTGGGCTGCTGTATGTTTTGGCCATTACATCCATGGGCGTGTACGGTGTGATTGTTGCCGGATGGGCGTCAAATTCAAAGTATGCCTTCTTGGGCGCTTTACGTTCTGCCGCGCAAATCGTTTCTTATGAAGTAGCGATGGGTTTGGCTTTGGTAGGCGTTTTGATGGTATCAGGTACATTGAACTTGTCTGGCATCGTTGAGCAGCAAGCTCATCATTTGGGCGGGAGTGTGTTTGGATGGAACTGGTTGCCTTTGTTTCCATTATTTCTTGTCTACCTGATTTCTGGCGTTGCGGAAACTAACCGTCACCCATTTGACGTTGCTGAAGGTGAATCAGAGATTGTTGCTGGTTTCCATGTGGAATATTCCGGTATGGCATTTGCAATATTCTTCTTGGGAGAGTATGCAAACATGATTTTGGTGTCCGCCTTGACATCTTTGATGTTCTTAGGTGGGTGGCTTTCTCCATTCCCTGCAAGCTGGGGCTTGTTGGGTGCAAGTAGTGCGCTATGGCTCTTTGTGAAGATCGCGATGGTCCTGTTCTTCTTCTTGTGGATCAGGGCAACCTTCCCTCGCTATCGTTATGACCAGATTATGCGTTTGGGCTGGAAAGTATTTATTCCTGTCACTTTGATTTGGGTAGTGTTAATCGCTGTTATCATGCAAACTCCGTATTCTCCTTGGTAAAAGCAGATTAGGAATAAGGTCGGATATTTAGATGAAATCTATTCGTAACTTCTTGAAAACATTCCTGCTCTATGAATTGGTGCAAGGGATGGTAGTAACGGGTCGTCATTTCTTTGCCCGTAAGATCACGGTTCAGTTTCCGGAAGAAAAAACACCGCAATCCCCTCGTTTTCGTGGGCTGCATGCTTTGCGCAGATATCCTAATGGGGAAGAGCGTTGTATCGCCTGTAAATTGTGTGAGGCAGTTTGTCCGGCAATGGCGATTACTATCGAGTCTGAAAAGCGCGATGATGGCACACGTCGAACCACAAAATATGATATTGATCTGACCAAGTGTATTTTTTGCGGTTTTTGTGAAGAATCCTGCCCGGTAGATTCAATTGTCGAGACCCGAGTACTTGAATATCACGGTGAAAAGCGTGGTGATCTTTACTATACGAAGCCAATGTTACTAGCCGTTGGGGATAAATATGAAGCCCAGATTGCTAAAGACAGAGAAGCTGATGCTAAGTACCGCTAAGAGCTTTCTTTGGGTATAAGTAACTGTCACCTTATAAAAGTGAATATTGTATGAGCTTTCAAGATATTGTCTTTATAGTGTTTGCCGCGATACTACTCGTGTCCGGTTTCAGAGTTGTGACCAGCAAGAACCCGGTGCATGCAGCCTTGTTCTTGGTGCTGGCCTTTGTATCTGCCAGCGCCTTATGGCTTCTCATCGAGGCTGAATTTTTGGGTATTGGTCTGGTACTGATTTATGTTGGTGCTGTGATGGTTCTGTTCCTGTTTGTGGTGATGATGCTCAATATTGATATTGAGCTCTTGCGCAAAGGGTTCTGGAAAAGCCTGCCTTTAGCGGCTGTTGTTGCTGCCATTATGGTTTCTGAACTGATTTTGTTGATTAAAGTTCGTGGTGCGGATGTTAAGCCGGCAAATGATGTTATGCACTCAGCCAGCAATAGTCATGCTCTGGGTAAATTGCTGTATTCAGACTTTATTTATCCATTCGAGATCGCGGCAGTCATTCTTCTGGTTGCGTTAGTCGCTGCAGTTGGTTTGACTTTCCGCAAGCGCAAAGATTCAAAGTATGTGGATCCTGGCAAGCAGGCCAAAGTCATGCGTGCTGATCGCTTGAAGGTTCTGCGTGTGCAGTCAGAAAAGTTTCTGGAGCAGCCACAGCCGAACGCCGATACTCCAGCTGAATAATGTGAATTAAAGATAAGGATTTCACATGATTGGTTTAACAAATTATCTGATCGTTGCCGCAATATTGTTTGCCATTGGTGTTCTTGGCATTTTTATGAACCGGCGCAATCTCATTATTCTGCTGATGTCCCTTGAGCTGATGCTGCTGGCTGTGAATATCAACTTTGTTGCTTTTTCCCAGTTCTTGAGTGACATGTCAGGTCAGCTGTTTGTGTTTTTTATTCTGACGGTTGCAGCGGCAGAGTCTGCAATTGGCCTGGCCATTTTGGTTGTGCTATTCAGAAACCTGAACAGTATCAATGTAGAAGAGCTTGAGTCTTTAAAGGGCTAATAAGTTCTTAGCAGTTGAAGTTGGTTCCCAATCCCTGTACGGACCACTATAGGTGGTCTTGCAGATAAGTTAAATAAACATACAGGCAAGAAGTTCGATATGCAAAATCTGTATTTGATGATCCCTTTAGCGCCTCTTGCAGGCGCTTTGATTGCCGGGTTGTTGGGTAAAAAAATAGGGCGTGCGGGTGCACATACCATTACCATTCTTGGGGTGTTTGCTGCATTGGTAATGTCTCTCTATGTGCTATACGACCAAATGACAGTTGGGAAGTCTTTCAACGGTACTGTATATGAATGGATGTCTGTAAATGGTGTAACCCTACAAGTGGGTTTCCTCATTGATAGCCTCTCTGCCATGATGATGGTCGTGGTGACCTTCGTATCGCTGATGGTGCATATTTATACTATCGGTTATATGCATGAGGATGCCGGGTATCAGCGTTTCTTCAGCTATATCTCTTTGTTTACGTTTTCGATGCTGATGCTGGTGATGTCCAACAACTTTGTTCAGCTATTCTTTGGCTGGGAGGCGGTTGGTCTGGTTTCATATCTGTTGATTGGCTTCTGGTATAACAAGCCAACTGCAATTTTTGCCAACCTGAAAGCTTTCCTTGTCAACCGTGTAGGCGACTTCGGTTTTGTACTCGGTATCGGCATGGTGCTTGCATATTTCGGCACACTGGATTATGCGGCTGTTTTTGCAAAGTCGGAATCTCTGAAGGACATGCAAATCAGCCTGATCGCGGGGCATGACTGGTCTTTGATGACCGTGATTGGTATCTTGTTGTTCATTGGTGCAATGGGTAAGTCTGCGCAGTTCCCGCTGCACGTTTGGCTGCCTGATTCGATGGAAGGTCCAACACCAATTTCTGCATTGATCCATGCGGCAACCATGGTAACCGCTGGCATCTTCATGGTGGCTCGCATGTCACCACTGTACGAACTGTCTGATACTGCCTTGAACTTCATCATGGTGATTGGTGCAATTACTGCGCTATTCATGGGGTTCTTGGGGATTATCCAGAACGATATCAAGCGTGTTGTTGCATATTCGACCTTGTCCCAGTTGGGGTACATGACCGTTGCACTTGGCGCATCAGCTTATTCTGTTGCTGTCTTCCATTTGATGACGCATGCGTTCTTCAAGGCTCTCCTTTTCCTAGGTGCGGGTTCTGTCATCATGGGCATGCATCATGATCAGGATATTCGCAACATGGGTGGTTTGCGCAAATACATGCCAATTACCTGGATTACGTCTTTGCTAGGTTCGCTGGCGCTGATCGGTACGCCATTTTTCTCTGGCTTCTATTCTAAAGACAGCATTATTGAAGCAGTGCATGCTTCTCATCTGCCTGGTGCTTCTTTTGCATACTTTGCGGTGATTGCCGGTGTGTTTGTAACCGCTTTCTATTCATTCCGTATGTACTTTCTGGTGTTCCATGGTGAAGAGCGTTTCCGCAATGTTCACCATGATGATCATGGACATGATGACCATCATGGTCACGGAGAAGCACATGAGCCGCATGAATCACCATGGGTGGTGACTTTGCCACTAGTATGCCTTGCGATTCCGTCAGTATTGATTGGCTTCTTTACTATCGAGCCAATGCTCTATGGCAGTTTCTTCAAAGGTGTAATTTTTAGTGAGTTGCATCCAGTAATGGAAGAGCTACATCATGAATTCCATGGCGCATCTGGTATGGCTTTACATGCTGTTACGTCTCTTCCGTTCTGGCTGGCGTTGGCAGGTGTTGTTACCGCTTGGTTCTTCTATATGAAGGCACCGTCCATTCCTGCCCGGATCAAGCAAATTGCAGGCCCTATCAATACGCTGCTTGAAAACAAATACTACATGGATGATTTGTATATCAATGTATTTGCGAAAGGTGCACGTGGACTTGGCTGGTTGTTGTGGAAAGTTGGCGATGTGCTGCTGATTGATGGTCTGATTGTGAATGGTTTGGCCAAACTTGTCGGTGGCATTTCATCTGTGGTTCGGCGCGCGCAGACTGGTCTGCTGAATCACTATGCCCTGATGATGATTATTGCTGTCATGGCTGCTTTGACATGGTGGTTCCAGCAAATATTGTTTGCCCACTAATCAGCATTTTAACTGCATCATATTAAACAGAACGTATTGGGTCATTTATGTTTGAGAATCATCTGTTAAGTCTTGCAATCTGGCTGCCGATTTTGTCTGGCGTGTTGGTGTTGTTTGTGGGGGGCGACTCGCAAGCAAAGTTAGCTAGATGGATTGCCTTGATAGGTGCGGCTGTCAGTTTCCTGGCTACGCTGCCACTATTTACGCAGTTTCAAGACTTGCATGCTGGCATGCAGTTTATTGAAGACAAAGTCTGGATTTCTCAATTCAATATCCATTATGCGTTGGGTATTGACGGGATTTCGCTGTTCTTCGTTATCCTTAACAGCTTTACAACGCTGCTGGTGATTCTGGCTGGTTGGGAAGTGATCCAAAGCCGGGTTTCTCACTACATGGCGGCTTTCCTGATCATGTCAGGCCTGATCAATGGCTCCTTTGCTGCCATGGATGCGGTGCTGTTTTATGTATTCTTTGAAGCCATGCTGATTCCGATGTACCTGATTATCGGTATTTGGGGTGGCCCGCGCAGAGTGTATGCGTCTGTTAAATTCTTCTTGTATACGTTGCTGGGTTCTCTGCTGTTACTGGTTGCATTTTTGTACCTGCATAAGGCGAGCGGTGGTAGCTTCTCAATTGCAGACTTCCAGTCTTTGAGTTTGTCTCGCGATATCCAGATCTTGCTGTTTGTAGCATTCTTTGCTTCATTTGCAGTGAAGGTGCCGATGTGGCCAGTTCATACCTGGTTGCCTGACGCGCACGTTGAGGCGCCGACTGGTGGTTCCATGGTGCTGGCAGCGATTACGCTAAAGATCGGTGCTTATGGTTTTCTCCGTTTCTGTTTACCAATCGCTCCGGTTGCCAGTCATGAGCTGAGCTGGCTGATTGTGTTACTGTCCCTGGTTGCAGTGGTGTATATCGGCATGGTGGCATTGGTGCAGGCTGATATGAAGAAATTGATTGCGTATTCATCAATTTCACACATGGGCTTTGTGACGCTTGGGTTCTTCCTGTTTGAAGGTAGCCAGCTTAATCCGTATGCGGTTGAAGGTGCTCTGCTTCAAATGATTTCTCACGGCTTTGTATCCGCAGCGATGTTCTTCTGCGTGGGAGTGATGTATGACCGTGTGCATAGCCGCCAGATTGCTGACTATGGTGGTGTTGTGAACACCATGCCTAAATTTGCTGCGTTCTTCCTGTTGTTTGCAATGGCGAATGCAGGTCTGCCTGCAACGAGTGGATTTGTTGGCGAGTTCCTTGTGATTATGGGGGCAACAAAAGCCAATTTCTGGGTTGCCGTACTGGCGGCAACCACGCTGATCTTTGGTGCCGGCTATACACTATGGATGTATAAGCGAGTTATTTTTGGTGCTGTTGCCAACTCACATGTTGCAGAGTTGACTGATGTGAATGGACGCGAATTACTGGTTCTGATCATCCTTGCTGCCACCGTTCTGGGCATGGGGCTTTATCCGGATCTGTTCGCGCAAAAAATGCACGCTTCTGTAACCAACCTGATTAC
Source organism: Leeia oryzae DSM 17879 (assembly GCF_000376945.1). Classification (GTDB taxonomy): domain Bacteria; phylum Pseudomonadota; class Gammaproteobacteria; order Burkholderiales; family Leeiaceae; genus Leeia; species Leeia oryzae. The sequence continues at coordinate 35,698 of NZ_AQXU01000009.1, read as the reverse complement.
GCTGGTGGCTGATAAACAGGCTGCTGTAGCTGGTTTGTCTCAGTAATCCTGAGTCAATAAGCGTCTTTATATAAGCTAAACGCAAAACACGCTGGAATTTAATTATGATGCTTGCTGGATTGAATATTGTACCTGCCTTGCCAGAAACGTTTCTTTTGTGTGCGGTTTCTGTGCTGCTGATGCTGGATCTTTTTTTGAAAGAAAATTCCAGGGCAATTCTGCTGGGCGGTAGTTTACTCAGTTTGATCGTCACAGCCTTGATCGTGCTGAATGTGGGGGAGAGTGGTGTTATTTACACATTCCATCACATGTATGTGCTAGATCCATTGGCCACAGCGATGAAGTTGGCAGCAATTGCAACGGTATTTGTTATTTTTGTGTATGGCACCCAGTACGTCACTGATCGTGGCATGTTCAAAAGTGAGTACTATGCGCTGATGCTTTTTGCACTGATGGGTATTTGCGTGCTGGTTTCTGCAAATAACTTCCTGTCTATGTATGTTGGTCTGGAGCTCTTGTCTTTGAGTTCTTATGCACTGGTTGCATTGGAGCGTGACAGCGTGAAAAGTACCGAAGCAGGCATGAAGTATTTTGTCCTGGGTGCATTGGCATCTGGCATGCTGCTGTATGGTATTTCCATGGTGTATGGCGGTACCAAGTCTCTGGATGTGAACGAAGTTGCCACAATTATCGGCTCTGGTGCTGCTAACATGGTGCTGGTGAAAATTGGTCTGGTATTTATTGTTGCAGGCCTTGCATTCAAGCTGGGTGCTGTTCCTTTCCATATGTGGGTGCCTGATGTTTATCATGGCGCGCCTACTGCTGTGACCATGTTTGTAAGTTCTGCACCCAAGTTGGCTGCTTTTGTATTTGTTTCACGCGTGCTGGGTCAGGCGTTGCCTGCCTTGCATGGAGAATGGCAGCAAATGCTGATGGTGCTGGCTGTACTGTCTATTGCAATTGGTAACATCACTGCAATTGCCCAAACAAACCTTAAGCGCATGTTTGCGTATTCGGCCATTTCTCACATGGGCTTCGTGATTCTTGGTGTTATGGTGAATAGTCAGGCTGGCTATGCGGCCTCTGCTTTCTATGTCATTACTTATATGTTGATGACGCTGGGTGGTTTTGGCCTGATTCTTCTGTTAACCAAGGCTGGCTTTGAAGGCGATCAACTGTCTGATCTGAAAGGCTTGGCACAGCGCAGCCCTCTGTTTGGTGGTGTATTGCTGTTGGTCATGTTCTCTATGGCAGGCATTCCATCCACTGTCGGCTTTATCAGTAAATTCTCGGTGCTTTCTGCCGTACTGGCTGGTGGTAATGTTGCTTTGGCTGTGATTGTGGTGCTGCTGTCAGTGATTGGTGCGTTCTATTATTTGCGGATTGTGAAGCTGGCTTACTTTGATGCTCCTGAGTCGACTGCAGAATTAAGTACTGATAAAGGTATGAAGTTCGCACTTGTGGTGAATGGTCTGTTCATTCTCGCACTGGGTATTCTGCCTCAATCTCTGTTGGACTATTGCCAGCAGGTGGTATTGGCATCCTTCGCGTCTTAAGGTTTAAATATGCTAGAAAAAGAAGGGGCTTTCTGGATAGTCATTGCGCTTGGTTTGCTGTCTGCCAATGCCCCTTTTTTCACAAGCAAATTGTTATACATCTTCAAGTCGAAGGCATCTTATAGTCTTGTTGTACTTGTAAATCTCATTTTGTCATTCTTGTTACTAGCCGTGATTGTAAGAGTGTTCGAACAGTCATCTGGTGCGCTGCATGATCAACAATGGGAGTTTTATGCAACTGCGGTCTGTTTATTTTTGATTTTTGCCATTCCAGGATTTGTCGCAAAAGTTCTGTATAAAAAGTAAAAGATATACGTAGATTCTGGTTGCATTGTAAGAATTATTTGGTATAATCCTTTTCTCCCTTAGGCACGTAGCTCAGCTGGTTAGAGCACCACCTTGACATGGTGGGGGTCGTTGGTTCGAGTCCAATCGTGCCTACCAACTTTAAAGTTGAAAGATTCAAAGTTATGAACATCCTACGAACTGCCACCTTGATGTAATTTTTGATCGGTGGAGTTCGCTGGTGGAAAAAGTGCGGCTCGACCGCACTTTTTTTTGGTCTGTGATTTTAAAGGTCATTCCATGATTTCCGTTCGTTTACCTGATGGTTCTATCCGGCAGTTTGAACAGGCAGTTACTGTTGCTGACGTTGCTGCAAGTATTGGTGCGGGTTTGGCTCGCGCTGCCTTGGCTGGTCGTGTTGATGGTGTGCTTGTTGATACATCCTATCTGATCTCCAAGGATGTCGATTTAGGGATCGTCACCGATAAAGATCAGGATGGTCTTGAGGTGATCCGTCACTCTACTGCTCACTTGCTTGCCTATGCGGTCAAAACGTTGTATCCAGAGGCTCAGGTAACCATTGGTCCTGTCATCGAAAATGGCTTTTATTATGACTTTGCTTATAAGCGGCCGTTTACGCCCGAAGATTTGCAGGCTATTGAGCAAAAGATGCAGCAGTTGGCCAAGCAAGATGTACCAGTTACTCAGCGCGTTGTCAGTCGGGACGAGGCGGTCGCATTTTTTGCCGGGTTGGGTGAAAAGTACAAGGCTGAACTGATTGAGGCCATTCCGTCTGCGGACGATATCAAGCTGTATACTGAAGGCGAGTTTACGGATTTGTGTCGTGGACCTCATGTGCCATCAACAGGCAAGTTAAAACATTTTAAATTGATGAAGGTTGCGGGCGCCTACTGGCGTGGCGATTCCAATAATGAGATGTTGCAACGTATCTATGGGACTGCCTGGGCCAAAAAAGAAGATCTTGATGCTTACCTTTTCCGGCTGGAAGAGGCGGAAAAGCGGGATCACCGCAGGTTGGCCAAGCAGATGGATCTATTCCATTTGCAGGATGAAGCTCCGGGTATGGTTTTCTGGCATCCGAAAGGGTGGTCTTTGTGGCAAAACGTTGAGCAATACATGCGTAAGCGTTTGTCAGCCGCTGGCTATAAAGAGATTCGTACACCGCAGATCATGGATCGTACGCTGTGGGAGCAGTCTGGTCATTGGCAGAATTATCGTGAGAATATGTTCACGACGGATTCAGAGAAGCGCGATTATGCTATCAAGCCAATGAACTGCCCAGGGCATGTGCAGGTTTTTAACCAGGGGTTGAGGTCGTATCGCGATCTGCCGCTGCGTTACGCTGAGTTTGGTGCGTGTCACCGTAATGAGCCTTCCGGTTCTTTGCATGGCATTATGCGGGTGCGTGGCTTTGTTCAGGATGATGCACACATCTTCTGTATGGAGTCACAAGTTATTGAAGAGGCACGCGCGTTTAATTTGCTGGCCATGAGTGTGTATAAGGATTTTGGCTTCACTGATGTTGCCATCAAGCTTTCTTTGCGTCCGCCTAAGCGAGCAGGTTCTGACGAGGTGTGGGATAAAGCCGAAGAGGGTTTGCGTGAGGCATTGCGTGCCTGTGACCTCGAGTGGGAAGAGCTGCCAGGTGAGGGCGCTTTCTATGGGCCAAAAATCGAGTATCACATCAAGGATGCGATTGGTCGCTCCTGGCAGTGCGGGACGCTACAGCTCGATTTTGTGCTTCCAGAACGATTGAAGGCTGAGTTTGTTGCGGAAGACAATAGCCGTCAAAGGCCGGTGATGCTTCATCGTGCGATTGTCGGTTCGCTAGAGCGTTTCTTGGGTATTTTGATTGAGCAGCATGCGGGGAGCTTCCCGTTCTGGCTGGCACCTGTTCAGGCCATGGTGCTCAATATTACCGATCGTCAGGGTGAATATGCGACAGAAGTTGCACATCGCTTGCAAGAACAAGGCTTTAGCGTTGATACTGACTTGAGAAACGAGAAAATAACCTATAAAATCCGAGAGCACAGTATGCAACGTGTTCCGTATCTGCTGGTTGTCGGCGATAAGGAGATGGAAGCAGGTGTGGTCGCGGTCCGTAACCGTAAGGGAGAAGATCTGGGGCAACTGTCAATCGATGAACTGGTGAACCGGTTCAAGACTGATATTGCGGACAGATCCTGATTTTTTGAATTTTTTGGAGAATAGTCATCGCTCAGGAGAAAGAGCCGCGTATCAACGGCGAAATTAATCTGGCAGAACTCAGGCTGGTTGGTGTTGAAGGTGAACAGCTAGGTATCATGAGTTCACGTGCAGCTTTGCAGTTAGCTGAAGAAGCTGAAGTTGATTTGGTTGAAATTGCGCCACAAGCAAGCCCACCTGTTTGCCGACTGATGGATTACGGCAAGTTCAAGTACCAGGAAAGCAAGCGCAAACATGAAGCCAAGCTAAAGCAAAAGCAGATTCAGGTTAAAGAAATCAAGTTCCGTCCAGCGACTGATGAGGGCGATTATCAGGTCAAGCTGCGCAATTTGATTCGTTTCTTGAGTGAAGGCGATAAAACCAAAATTACGTTAAGATTCCGTGGTCGCGAGATGGCGCATCAGGAATTCGGTTTTAACCTGCTAAAGCGTGTTGAAGCTGATCTGGTCGAGTTTGGGACTGTAGAGCAGTTCCCTAAACTTGAAGGTCGTCAAATGGTGATGGTTATTGCACCTAAGCGTCGCTAAGATTTGTTAGAATAGACGAGAGCCGATTTACGGCTCTTGAAGAGGTTTTGCCTATAGCCGGGCAAAAATGAAGGGTGTCACGGTTCAAAGTACTGAAAGGTTCAGTCACCGTGCGCTATTTTTATTGAGGTAGTTACCATGCCAAAAATGAAGACCAAAAGTGGCGCGAAAAAGCGCTTCAAGGTCATGGGCAGCGGTGTGATCAAGCGTAGCCAAGCTTTCAAACGCCACATCCTGACCAAGAAAACCACCAAGAACAAGCGTCAACTACGTGGTACCGCTCAGGTACACAGCACGAACATTGCTTCTGTTCGCGCAATGCTTCCGTTCGCATAAGGAGTTAAAAGATGCCACGAGTTAAACGCGGTGTAACGGCACGTGCCCGTCACAAAAAAGTTCTTGCGCTGGCTAAAGGCTATCGCGGTCGTCGGAAAAATGTCTACCGTATTGCTAAGCAAGCGGTGATGAAAGCTGGGCAATACGCCTATCGCGATCGTCGCCAACGCAAACGTCAGTTCCGTTCTCTATGGATTGTCCGTATCAATGCGGCAGCCCGTGAGTTTGGTCTGTCTTACAGCGTATTCATGAATGGCCTGAAAAAGGCAGCGATTGCTGTGGACCGTAAGGTTCTGGCTGATCTGGCTGTTTTTGACAAGGCAACATTCGGCAAACTGGTTGAGCAAGCTAAAGCTAGCCTGGCCTAAGCCTTACGGCTGATCAAGGGAGGCTGTGTAGCCTCCCTTTTTTTCTTTGTTGTTCCCTGTGTTCCGTTGTCTGGATGTTTATATATTATGCGCAGCCTTGCAGAAATCGTATTGGAAGCCGAGTCTACACTTAGTGTGATTGATGACCTTGCCTTGCTAGAACAGGCAAAAGCCAAATATCTGGGTAAGACCGGTGAGTTGACCGAGCACATGAAGGGATTGGGCAAGGTCAGTGCCGAAGACCGTCCTCGTTTAGGTCAGGAAATCAATCTGGCCAAAGAAAAAATCGAGTCTGTCCTGAATGCGCAGCGCGATTCCATTCAGCAACGCAAACTTGCTTCCAAGCTGGCAGAAGAGGCGATTGATGTGACCTTGCCAGGCCGTGGCCGTAGCCGCGGTGGCATCCATCCTGTAATCCGCACATGGCAGCGTGTTGAGGAAATTTTCCGTTCGATTGGTTTTGATGTGGCTGATGGCCCTGAAATCGAAACGGACTGGTTTAACTTTACCGCGCTTAACCAGCCTGATAACCATCCTGCCAGATCCATGCACGACACCTTTTATGTCGAGTCTGAGTCTGAAGAGCCTTTGCTGTTGAGAACCCATACCAGTCCGATGCAGGTGCGATATGCGCGCATGCATAAGCCGCCTATCAAGGTCATTGCCCCTGGCAAGACGTACCGCGTGGACTCTGATGCTACGCATTCACCGATGTTTCATCAGGTAGAGGGGTTATGGATCGCTGACAATATCAGTTTTGCCGATCTTAAAGGTGTTTATACCGATTTTCTTCGTCAGTTTTTTGAAACTGACGATCTCGAGGTGCGCTTCCGCCCTTCGTTCTTCCCCTTTACCGAGCCGTCTGCTGAAATTGACATGCGCTTTGGCAGTGGCCCGTTGAAAGGTCGCTGGCTGGAAATTTCCGGCTCTGGTCAGGTACATCCGACCGTGGTTCGCAACTACGGTTTAGACCCTGAGCAGTACATCGGTTTTGCTTTTGGTAGTGGTCTGGAGCGCCTGACGATGCTGCGTTATGGCATTGGCGATCTGCGGTTGTTCTATGAGGGCGATCTGCGTTTCTTGAAGCAATTTGCATAATAAAGAATTAAAAATTACTGGCTTTTCTGGTTTCACCTTCAAGTGAGCCCCATATTATTGTTAGCAGGCGATCATGCAATTTTCTGAAAACTGGCTTCGTACTTTTGTTAACCCTGATTTGTCTACAGATCAATTGACTCACCTTTTAACAATGGCAGGTCTGGAAGTCGAAGAAGACGAACCTGTCGGTGTGCCTTTTAAAGGTGTGGTGGTTGCTGAGGTGATCAGCACGGAAAAGCATCCGAATGCTGACCGGCTGAATGTATGTTCAGTGAATGTGGGCGAGGCAGAGCCTGTCCAGATTGTCTGTGGTGCACCAAATGTACGTGCTGGTATCAAGGTGCCGTGCGCTCGTCTGGGGGCCGCGTTGCCAGGCGAAACGGCTGATCAGCCATTTGTTATTGCCGCTGTTAAAATGCGTGGTGTGGATAGCGCGGGCATGTTGTGTTCTGCCAAAGAACTGCGTTTGTCGGATGACCATGGCGGCTTGCTGGAGCTACCGTCTGATGCGCCGGTGGGTGCTGACGTGTATGAGTACCTGGCACTGAACGACCATAAAATTACCATCAAGCTGACACCTAACCGTGCTGACTGTTTGTCGCTACTTGGTATTGCACGCGAAACTGCCGCGTTGACGGGGACGTCCATGGTGCTGCCAGCGATTACACCCGCAAAACCGGATCTGGATGCGGTGCATCCTGTGACCCTGACTGCGAATGTGGCGTGCGGACGCTTTGCCGGGCGTGTGATCCGTGGGGTGAATGCAAATGCCAAATCCCCTGACTGGATGGTGCAGCGGCTAGAGCGTTCTGGGGTTCGTTCCATTTCTGCGCTGGTGGATGTAACCAATTATGTGATGCTTGAACTGGGCCGTCCTTTGCATGTGTATGACCAGGACAAGCTGACCGGTGCGATTGAGGTGAGGTTTGCTCGTGAGGGCGAATCATTGAAGTTATTGAATGAACAGACCATTACACTGGCTGACGATGTGCTGCTGATTGCAGATGCGTCTGGTCCGATTGGTCTTGCAGGCATTATGGGCGGAGACTCGACTAAGGCCGAGTTGACGACCCAGAATGTATTTCTCGAGTCAGCATTTTTTGACCCGAATGTGATTGCGGGCAAGGCGCGTCGCTTTAACTTTACGTCCGATGCGGCGCACCGTTTTGAGCGTGGTGTAGATTTCGAGAATTGCGTGGATGGCATCGAACGTGCAACACAATTGATTCTGGATATCTGTGGTGGCCAGGTTGGTCCTGTCAGCGTAGTGAATGGTGAATTGCCACCCAGACCTGCTGTCAAAATGCGTGTGAAACGTGCGCAGCGTGTGATTGGCGTGGCGATTTCCGCGGATGAAATGGCATCCATTTTTACGCGCCTGGGCCTGGGGTTTGAGCAGAAGGACGTAGACGGAGAAGCATGCTTTATTGTGACGCCGCCTTCTTATCGCTTCGATATTCTGATTGAAGAAGACTTGATTGAAGAAGTTGCGCGAGTCTATGGTTTCGAGAATATTCCTTCCAAGCCACCTGTTGCTGAAGTGGCCATGTTCATGCCGACCGAGTCTGTCCGTTCTGTACATGCCTTGCGTAACGTACTGGCCGATGAAGATTATCAGGAAGTCATTAACTATAGTTTTGTTGAAGCCAAGTGGGAGAAAGACTTTGCTGCGAACGAAACTCCGATTGCGCTGAAGAATCCTATTGCCAGCCACTTGTCTGTGATGAGAAGCAATCTGATCGGCGGCCTGGTGGCTAATCTGGTGTACAACATCAACCGGCGCGCTCCGCGAGTCCGGCTGTTTGAGGTTGGCAAAGTATTTTTGAAAGATGCTTCGGTAGTTAACGGGCCGTTGACCGTTGCCGGTTTTAATCAGCCGTTGCATCTGGCGGGTTTGGCCTGGGGACCTGCATTGCCCGAGCAATGGGGAGCAGAGACCCGCCAGGTAGATTTCTTTGATGTAAAATCTGATGTAGAGGCGTTGATTGCACCTTTGCAAGCCAGCTTCTCCAAAATGGAGCATCCGGCCCTTCACCCTGGCCGAAGCGCCGGCGTGGTGCTGGATGGCAAGGTAATCGGCTGGTTGGGTGAACTGCACCCGCAACTGGTACTGGCTTATGATTTGCCAAGCGCGCCGGTGGTATTTGAACTGGTGGTTGAACCCTTGCAGCAGGTAGCGATTCCGTTGTACAAAGAAGTTTCTAACTTCCCGCCGGTAAAGCGTGACTTGGCGTTGGTGGTGGATGCATCTTTGGCTGCCGATGAGTTGCTGAACACCTTGAAACGGGTTGCGCCTGCAGAAGTGACGGATGTGAACTTGTTTGATGTCTATACGGGTAAGGGCGTTGAATCTGGCAAGAAGAGCCTTGCAATCAGATTCCAATTGCATAATACTCAGAAGACTTTGACCGATGTAGAAGTAGATGCCATGATGGATATTTTTATTCAGGAAGCATCCGCAAAACATGCTGCTCAGTTGCGTTGATTTGAAGGAGAGCAGAATTGATTAATACGTTGACTAAGGCCGAACTTGCCGACGTGCTGTTTGAGCAGGTAGGGCTGAACAAGCGTGAAGCTAAAGAGATGGTGGAAGCTTTTTTTGAAGAAATCCGCATTTCTCTGGAAGCCGGCGATACCGTGAAATTATCCGGTTTTGGTAATTTCCAGCTGCGAAACAAACCTCAGCGTCCGGGAAGAAATCCGAAAACCGGGGAAGAAATTCCGATTACTGCGCGACGAGTGGTTACGTTTCATGCCAGCCAAAAGTTAAAAGGTTTGGTAGAAGAACATCATGACAGAAATAGCTAAGATTGAACTGCCCCCGATTCCTGCCAAGCGCTATTTTACGATTGGCGAGGTGAGTGAGCTGTGTGGCGTGAAACCGCATGTGTTGCGCTACTGGGAGCAGGAGTTTACGCAGCTAAAGCCTGTCAAACGACGTGGTAACCGTCGTTATTATCAGCATCATGAAGTGCTGTTGATCCGCCGGATTCGTGGCTTGCTCTATGAAGAAGGTTTTACGATCAGTGGTGCCCGAAACCGGCTGTCCGAACTTGAAGTCCAGTCTCCGGGCGTGGTCGTGGAAACGGTAGATTTGTCTACCGACCAGTTGCCGAAGCAGAGCTTGCGTGCCGAGTTGACCGAAATTCTTGGGATTTTACTGGCATAAAGAGTGGTTTTTACTGACGATGCTGGTATAATCTCGCATCTTAGTCGGAGCGTGGCGCAGCCTGGTAGCGCACTTGCATGGGGTGCAAGGGGTCGGAGGTTCGAATCCTCTCGCTCCGACCATAGAAAACACTTTTGTATTAATTACTTAGCCGCGTCTAGCCCACGCGGCTTTGTTTTTTAATATTACAAGAGCGGGACTTTGGCGGGACAGGTCTTCGATAATGCTATCCGCTGCCTTAATCAGGTTGTGAATTTCTGCACCTGAATAATGTGTGGTAACACTGCCATTTTTATGCCCCAATAGCGCCTGACGGTCTTCAAAACCTACTCCGGCTGCCCTTAACCTTCGGCCGAAGGTATGCTTCAGATCGTGAACACGCACTTCGGGTAAGTGTGCGCGATTTCTTGCTTTTCGCCAAGCATGCCCATTCATACGGTGAATGGGTGAACCTTTGTATGGAAACACGTACTCCTTATGCTGGCCACGTTGTTCCTCAATGATTCTCCTGGCAATATTGTTGAGCACAACCAATCTTATTTCCTTGTTTTTCACACCTGAGTTTTCTGTACGTCCACCAAAGTCACTCGGAATCAAAAAAACAGATGTATCGAGTTCAGGAATCTGTATTTCCCACTCCCACTTAAGCTTACATACCTCTTGTTCTCGGCAACCGGTGTTGATTTTGAAAAGTGCCATCAGTGCTAGATGCTCAGGCAACTCCCTAAATAGGGCAGCCTGCTCGTCCCAAGAAAGTGGGTAGGGTAGACGAGCAGTTTTATTTTCGTTGAGCATAGTTAAAACTGGCGCTGTTTCAAGCCAAGTCATGCCTAATTCATCACGCCACTTCGTTGCACACAATCTCAGTACCCTTGAGACACGTTGAAGCGCAATGTTTATAGTGCGTGCCTTGACTGGTATACCCTTTGTACTACCTTTTCCTGCAAGCCGATCTTTAATGTATTGCTTCAACCCAGGCGTATCATCATGAATCTTAGTTAGAGGAATATCCCCAATGTATTCATCTAACTGCTTAAACCAGATAGCTGTGTTGGAGATGCTAGGCATTTCTAAATTTTCAGATAGATATTTCGTTGCTGCCGCTCTCCAAGTGCGGACTGGACGTTCTCCGAAGATTACTGCCTTCCTGATTTCGTTAAGACGATGTATCAGGATCTCTTCTGCTTCTTCCCTGTTGCTAGTACCAGTGCTTTCGCAAAGCCTACCGTAAGCTGGGATTCTTTTATCAATTTGCCACTTTCCATTTTTGAAAGTGAGGCCAGTGATTTTTGCGCGGGACATATTTTTTCTCCTTCTTTCTCCCGCGTGTCGCGGGATGAATTTTTTGCGTTCAGAAATTTTTGGTCAATCAGTTGATCTAGTTCATTTAAATCGACTAATTTTCTCCGTCCTATCTGGAGAATTGTGAGTTCCGGACGGAATTCTGCATCGAACGTAGGTCTTGAGAGTCCTACATATCTGTATGCTTCACTCAGCATGACCAATCTTCTAGCGGTATTTGAATTCATATCCTTTCCTTGTAGATCATCCATAGTAGCCATTTGACATAGTCAGGTTGTCTTGCATGTGGGCAGTTTTTTGTCCGCCTGTGAGAATTATTCATCAAATTTTTAAAGTAATGTCGTTGTCAGAAGCCTTTAAACGAATTTGCCAACTTTCCTTACTGTGATTGCTTTCAACTCAATGTTCTTGAAAGCGTGCTAAAAACAGGAAGCGAACTGATTCTTATTCTGCTTTTTGCAAGCTTCTGCGTACCTATAGATGATTGGTATATGCTTTGCTGATATTCGCCTTTCACATTAATCAATTTAACAAAATTCTCAGAGTTGGCTAGTTTGTAATAATAGTAAAGAGGTTGCTCCTCATTGAAGTCTCGGAAGCAGAACGGCTGAAATTGCTCGAAGACGAGAATGCCAGACTGAAGCGGCTGGTTGCCAATCAGGCACTTGATATCTAAATGCTCAATGAATTTCTAGGAAGAAACTGAAATAGGCCGTATTACGGTGTTAAGCAGCCAGCCAGACAACTGTTAGCTTCTCACTGGATAGTCGAGCGGCGGGCCTGCCAGCTACTGCTGATTAATCGCAAGACGTTTCGATGACCTTTCGTGCCTGATCGGGATGCGTCAGTATGAGTCCGCTTGTGCAAGTTGGCAGAACATCAGCGGTGATTCGGTTCACCGCGACTACATGTCTTGCTGCAACGCGAAGGCTGGTAAATCAATCACAAGCGCGTGGTGTGTATCTATCGGGAGGCGGGGGTTATCGCTTCGGCTGAGAAAGTGAAAGAAACGGCCAAACTTGCAGGTGGTTCTATCAGAACCGGTGGGCAGGATCAATGTTGGACTTTGGCCTGGTCGCTGGTTTCGGGCTCTGACCCTGATTGACCTTTGGAGCCGTGAAACTCTCTAGATTGTAATAGATCACCCCCTGTCAGGAGCGCGGCTCGCCCGTTTATTGGAACATTTGCGTCTATGTGGACTTAAGCAAGTGTTGATTCAGGTTTGGAATATATATATAGATTTTTAATGACCGATTCAGGGAGGTATGCCTGAGTCAACATGGTTTGCGGAGCTTGCAGTCGGCCAGGAAGAGAAACGAGGCATGGCAGCTTGATAACAACATAGTTCGTCCACTTGTCACCGGTGGAATACCGTATAAAGCATCACCAATCCCAAATGGTCCTGTAATTAGTGGCATACCGATTGGGGGGAAAGGGCAGTTGCCGCGCAGTTACATCAATCTTAAGTGCCTTAAATGTATTATGTCTTATGCATATATTGTGGTTGAAATACGGAATTTTAGTCAAAAGTCAAATACAGAGTAATATGCAGATCAAGCAGGGATGTGGCATAGGAGATAGAAAAATACACTAAAATATGTACTAAAAATAAAATGTGAAAAATTCTTGACAAGAACTCTGTGATCAGTAATATGTTATTTCTAAGTGCCTTTGGGCATCCTGGTTCAGTCCAGCTTTCTAATATTGCCATGGTGACTAAAGCGCCATGGAATACGTGGTCAGCCGATCATCCGTTAATTACCTTTTATGGGTAGTTTTCTCCTACTTGGTTTTTTCGAACCAACATCCTCTACTTTTCGATAATGTCCTCAACTTGCTTAAACGTTTTCGCCGTACAAGCATAAGAAGCACATCCTGGCAGGGATGCTGGTTACGCATAATTACCACTTTCTTTCTGTGCACCTTGAGCTCGTTCGAGCAACACTTTTGTCAGACCTTTTGTTTTTTATCTACTATCTTGTGATGTTGAATCGAGGGGAAATCTTGTGAAAGCAAAGAAGAATCCTGGTTGGCTTGTTGATCTTTTACTTACCATAAAACCATTTGTTCGCTATCGCGCGGATGGAAAGTTTGGGGCGGATCTGACAAAGAATGGGAGGATTGATTCCTTGAAACTTATCTTTAGCATTCTTCAGGAAAAGGGATATAGGGTAAGACCAGCCAACATTCGTGAGAAGCACATTCAGATTATATGTGACACATTTCTTGAAAAAAACTATGCTCTATCCACAATTCAAACTCATTTATCTGCTTTGCGTCAATTTGCAAAATGGATAGAAAAACCGGGGTTAGTCAGGAGCACATCCTCCTACTTTAGTGACAAAGCCATCTTCCCGAAGCAAAGTAAACCCAAGGCTAGTAATCCGAGAAAAACTGTCGATATCGACGTTGAGGCAGTATTAAATAAGATTCAAATTATAGATAAATACTGCTATATGCAGGTACGTATGGTGTTGGAGTTTGGTTTGACAGTCTATGAGGCAATTTCGTTTCGACCAAATGAATACAGTAAAATTGATGATGGTTATATTGAGGTTTTTAAAAATGTAAAGAATAGACAGAAGCGCATAGTTAAGATTACAAATGAAGAGCAATCTATTTTGTTAAAATATTTGATGGATTACTCGAAAGGTAATAATGATCATATTAGTCATCAACTTAAAACGAGTAGTCAATGTGCTAGTAGGATGAATACAGTACTTAAGAAAGTTGGGCTCACTAAGAAAAAGCTAGGCATCACATTGCACGAACTTTGCATTCAATATTCCTCACGTAAATCTGAGGATGAATCAGAAATTAATGACGCTGTTAAAAATTTAACTAATTTGAATGAAGATAAGTTAGTTACTTCTATAATTGATAAAAAAACTGCTCAACTAGAAAATGTTAATTCATTGATTGCTGTGAATAAATTTGTATGGATACAATCATTGTTGATTCATGCCTTTGGATTAAGCGTACGCCAGGTTGTAAATTTACATCCACAAAATAATATACACTCCAGTGGTGTGTATTTTTTCGTTAAAGACTTAGATTCTGATTGTTTAATTAGATTTAATGTTGATACTGAGTATAAAAAAGGTGTTTATGACCTTGCACTTATTATAGCTAATACTAATCATGGATCTATTCGTAATATTCGATATGGTACTTTAAATGCAATTTTGCATTTGCGATCGGCGTGTATGAAATCAGGCGTAAATTTACAATTGTTGAGGTGCCTGGAAAAAAATCAAAAAATTCAACGTAATTTTCGATATGTCCCAGTTTGGAAATATGGCAAACGACTTGTGAGTCAGCGTACTTCCTGTGTCTTGCCTTCTGGTATGCTGAAAGAAGAGGCGATGGTGGTTGTTACAGATGGAAATTTATCTTGATGCATTTGAAATCAATGAAACTATGCTAGATCAAGCTCTTTTTCATTATATTTGTAGGCTTATACTCAGGACGAACGTCGTATACAATAATGCATATCTTACATTTTTTGCTATACTGATAAACAGCAATTGTAAAACGCCTTTTTCCTGCTGTGAGATACAACTTATTTCCAATAAATTTAGGGAGGCATCATCATGTCTATGAACCTTTCATCACTGAGTATTGATGAATTGCATGCACTGGTTAACGCGATTGATCATGAAATCAAAAGCCGAAAGCAGAGTGAGATCAATTCTTTGTTGAAGACCGTAAAAGATAAAGCGCAAGCTTTGGGAATGGGCGTGGATGAGTTGGTCGCTTTATTAGCTGGAAAGGGCAGCAAGGGATCTAAAACTCCTTCTATTGCAAAGTATGCTAATCCGGCAAATCCAAACCAGACATGGACAGGGCGCGGCCGTCTACCTGAATGGTATAAAGCTGCTTTGGCCAGTGGTAAAACTGAATCTGATCTGGCTATTTGACTTCACCGGTTCAAAGGGGCCGGTAGTCATGAACCGCCCCTTTTTGAGGCTTCTGGTAGTGATCGCTCTTGCTGCAGCATTATTTTCTCAAAAGACATTTCCCACAGACATTTCAGCGTACCTTTGGCCATCAAATCAGTAGACAGAAATTACGAATGATGTGTCTTCATAGATGTTCCAACGCTGAATTTCATCAGCTCTTCCCCCGTACTAATGTCCCTTAAAGTAACTTCATACTGATAAGACTGTTTTGCAATGCCTCCCATCTGCATACCTCTACGTGTTTCATGAGCTAGAGATTATCTGAGCTGGCGTCGTGTTTTATCCCTTAAGAGGGGATGATGCACATCCTCGTCATGTCCACTTTAGACAAATTTCGAATACAGAGGATGTAGAAGATCTACGTTTTATGGGACTTACAGTGTAATTTCACATACTAAAAATAATACTAAAGAAAATATGTACTCTTGAAACGGCTTGACAGAGATTTGATTTTTGAATGAAAATCTAAATACCAAAATACTTCATTTTTGGTAACCCCGGTTAAGTCCGGCTTTCTGACGCAGGAACTCGCGACACGCTTTTTCCTGACATGTAGTTCAAAATGGCTGTCTCTTGTATTGAGTTGCAAGATGAACTAGAGCCCCTTCAGCTAATCCCTCCTCAGGGTGCATTTCTCACTCTGGCTGTACTCCGGCCGGTAATATCAAAACTTCAATATCTTCCTTTGCTTTTCCTATCTCAAACTAGGAAAAACAAGGCCGTTGGATGCCCGCGCTGGCATCGGCACCTTGTCAAAAGGTAACTCGATCGAGCCGGCATGCTCTTGGGGACGAGAATGAGATATTTCGCCTAACCCACATAGGGACCATTCGTCTCCGCCCAATTTTTATTTGGGGTCCACCCGCCCGGGGGACGCGACTCGCGCTTTTAATTAAAACTTGCCCAAAACCCTGGTCGCGAGGGTCATCGCGACACACCATCCATTAGCCAGCTTTAGTGCATTTTGTATGTTGTCTGGCTCTACTAAATATGAGGAGAACCAATAGTCTTTATCAATAGGATGTTAAGCAAGTTATATTCTTCATCCCAGTGTCACTCTGCTTCATTTGTTATTGACTGAATGCATTGTTGCGAATATTTATGCATGGTAAATGAAAAATATATTGTATAACCTGCATGAACAATATTCTTCGTGTTGATAGATATCACTATTTTGAATGTCATTACCTATTGGATTTTTACT
The DNA here is from genome assembly GCF_000376945.1 of Leeia oryzae DSM 17879. Taxonomy (GTDB): domain Bacteria; phylum Pseudomonadota; class Gammaproteobacteria; order Burkholderiales; family Leeiaceae; genus Leeia; species Leeia oryzae. The sequence continues at coordinate 19,665 of NZ_AQXU01000009.1, read as the reverse complement.
GGTAGTTCAAAGGGAAAAGATGGATGTCTACATGAAGGATGGAAGCAAATGTTCGTTGGAAGTGATATATGGAATTTTTGCCACTGACCAATATGTTTGGCTGCAGTTACTCATGATTCATACCTTTGGGTTGAAACCAAAGCAGGTTGTTGCATTTATGCCGCAAAAATGTCTACATTCAAGCCATAAATATTTTATTGTTCAGAATGAGAATTCAGGTGCTAATTCACTGTTGCATCTTGATTCTGATTATAAGCGAAGTACTTATGAGCCTGCCTTGGATTTTGCTAAAAAGAATGGTGGATATATCCGAGATCGAAAATATACACCTGAGAAAGCGGTAAGGCATCTTCGGTTATTTGTACTAGAAAGAGCATTCTACTCAATGCAATACGATACGCAGAGCCTGTGAAAAGGGTTGAACGCCAATATCCAGAGATATCTATTGGGGACGCCAAAGCTTTTGCTGAAAATAATCCTGAGCTGATTCGCATAGCTCGTTTGCAGGTAGCGGAAGAGGCTGGGCATAGTAAAATTTCGATCACGAATGCTTATTGTGGATCTTTCCGAATTTACACTCGACGTCAGAAATTAACAGATGCATTGCCTTACCGGAAAGTGGATAGGGACTTGAAAGAATGACAAAATTAGCTCTATTTTTTTGTTGAGGGAATGATCGCTTATTTTCATCATTCCCAATACCGGTCGAGAAGGGCAAGAGACGATATAACCCTTACATAGACGTTCACACTAAATTTTTGCCAATTTGCAAGATTCGATCAAAGCTATATACATGCTCTGACGGACTTTCCTCGCAACGACCTACCAGGCGATTTGGAAACTGTTTCCCTCCATCACGAAGTAGAATTTTACCCGTACACTTGGGGCATTGCGCGCTATAACGGACAAGGCGAATTTCTCTTTTTGCAGAACTGTGATGATCTGACAGTGTAGCGAGTTCTAACTGGGCATGATCTTCTTTTAGCGCAAAAAGGGTAATTGGCGCCATGATGATTCGCCAATCAGCTAACTGAATGATTGGTTTAATCGTCTGCCATCCCAAAAATGCAATGGCAGAGGTGGGAAGCAGCCATTTGATAATTTCAAGTGCGTTATGGCTCAGATACATTGAACTGACATATGCAGATATTAAGGCAAGTGCAATGATGATCAAATTTAAGAAGAAATACCCCAGGAACAGCCACTTCCGCCAGCCGGCCAATTTGTAACTGGTCGTGAATAATTTTCTGGCCCACCAGGCAGGGACCACTTGAGTATCCAGGATATAGTCGATCTCATCCTTTGTTCGCGGAGAGCCTGCCGTTTCCTCTGCATCCTGTTGATTCACCTCGAAACATTCAAAGTAAAACTTTGACGTATGCCCTTGGCCGCCTGGACTGGTTTGTTTTCTTGGAAGACAGTACCACTTCCGTCCTTGACCCCGTGCCCTTTTTAGCATTCCTTCTGCATGCTGATTTTCAAAGTCTTTTAACTTATCCCAGATCGGACTCATCCAGCGAGAAGGTTCTTTCCCGGACACTTTTCCATCTGCATACAACTGTAATTTTTCGGCTTCATATCTGGATTGTGTTTTCCCATCCTTAATCCGCTGTATTTCCACCCGTAACCACTGTTGAAGTACCTGATAAGGTTTAGTTGGAAGTTCTAGATAGTCTACAAATTCCAGCAAGGTTTCGAGACCTTCAAGATATCCGTTGCCCATGCTGTTTTCCTTGTTTTTATCATTTTCCATAATAAGATCAATATCTTGCATATCAGTCTCGAACAGTTGTATGAGGGTTTCGGACTATTCTAATCGCATATTCATGCATACGCTAACTCCTAAGTTAACCCAAGAGGAGTTGTGACATGGACATCAGTAACCCAATGATTACTTTTGCATTAGCCGAAGATGGAAGAATGGTGCATGTGGAAGATGTGCCAACGGGTATTGATTGCAGGTGTGTTTGCCCTAGCTGTAAACACAGATTGATCGCAAAGAATGCTGGGCGAGAAAAAGCCCATCATTTTGCGCATGAAACGGGATCACACGCTGCAAAGTGTGCAGAAACGGCACTGCATCTGGCTGCCAAACAGGTCGTGCAAGATTACAAGTGGTTAGCTGTTCCTGAGGATAGTACACATCAGCAGCCAGCCGGGAACATGCATTTCTCTGAGGTAATAGTGGAGCATTGGATGAGCTCTGTCCTTGGGGAAGTGATTGTTGACTGCTTTGCCATCGCAGAGGGTGAGCCTATTGCCATAGAAATTGCTGTTCATCATAAGGTTGATGAAATCAAAACAGACAAACTAAAGCATTTAAGTATCCGAACTCTCGAAATTGATCTGAAAGATATGGTGAGTCTTCCCTGGACTTGGTCAGATCTCGAAGAGGCCGTTTTAATGGACGTGAATCGCCGATATTGGGTTGAACAGGAAGCGGAGCCGTCAGTGCCTTCGCCCCAAATTTCAGCACCTGCTTGGCAGTCTTTGACTTTTACGATTTGCGGCGCAAGCGTTTGGGTCGATAAACTCCCTTATAACTACAAAGTGAAACATCGCTTTAATGAAGATGTGAGAAAAGTTGTCGAACCGATTTGCCGGGGCAGGGGGCACTGGGAGGGTAGATATCGCAACTGGATTATTTTCGAACCGTTCATCCAGCAAGTGGTGAGTGAACTGCAAGCCTTTCAAAAGCAGTCATCAAAATAGCTGGGGTACCGGATAACGGGGGGGGCTGAGAGGGTAGGGTTGTGAAAATTCGATGTTTCTTGGTTGTGCATGGTTCTGTGCACGGCCAAAAAACTGTGCTGGCGAGCATTGAAGTCATATCAAGATTAACCAGGATTGGCTAGTTTCAAAGCGTATTGGCGGGTTGGTGAAAGCCGGTGTGATAAGTCTTCGTTGATGTTGCGTCTTCCTTCCATGGTTGCACCCTACAGATGACAGGGTTGTAGTATGCTAGGTAGATATACAATATTTCGTAGCACTTGGTGGAAGATGACTAGATGAGCGAATCTTTTGATGATGCTGAGATCGATGCGTGTGATGCGCTGCGGAGTGCAGATTCCGTCTGGGAGCCTGATGAGAGAAATGCATTTTTTGCTTCAAGTAGATCGAAGCATGCGCATGTTTCTTTGGCTGTACGTCAACAGACCGTTGCTGGTTTCAAACTTGATAATGCCGTCCCTCTCGATATTCGTGTGCATTTCGAAACCGCGAAAAACCTGTATCTATATGCCTGGTTTGTGTATCGCTTTCACCCCGTTGCTGAACACTATGCCTTAGTGTCACTGGAGTTTGCCTTAAAAGAACGTCTAATGCTTCTCCATGGTGAGAATGGCAACAAGCCCCCAAGAGGACTTTCTGATCTGTTGAAAGAAGCGTCTTCCCGTCAGTTGATCCGTAATGAAAGCTTCACCCATCGTATGCAATGGGCGCTGATGCGCGCCAAAGGACGCTTAACACATCAGAAAATCGATCAAATGATTAGTTCAGGTCAGGATTTCATTTCTTATCCGGAGGAAGAGGTGATTTTGACTCCAGAAGAGCTCGATTTTGATTGGCTGAATCATTTTATAGAACTGATCCCCAAAATTCGTAACGGCTATGCACATGGCTCAAGCACACTGGATCCGACGGTATTGTTCACCTTTGAAATTGTATGCGACATGATTAATCAGTTATTTGCCGGGGTGCAAACGTACACAGAGTTTCATAGTTAAAACATCTCGATGGGGACGCTGCATGATTCTTGGCGGGTCATGGCTTAATACCTCGACATAGTTGGTTTCAATATTAATATGTTTTCACGTTGCGTGAAAAAAATGAACTATTGAAAAAGCATTATAATTTTCATATAATTTGTAAATTCACGAAGCGTGAAAATTGGAAAAAATTGAATGAACGAGTCCGTGCGTGACATAAGGTCCTACGAATTGGGATCCAGATTACTGGAAGATGCGCTCCATGCCTTGCAGGAAAAGACGCAAATCCAGGGGGGGGGGGCTCCACTGGCGGTCACGACCCACCATCAACCCGATGCTGCGGTAGACCTTTCAATTGATGGCCAGTGCTACCATTACCTCGTGGAATGCAAAAACAAGGTCGATCGAAAAGTGCAGATCGATCAGATTGCTCTGAAACTGCAACAGATCGGCACCCCGTCTATGCTGGTGACTGAGTACCTCAGCAAGGAACTGGCCTCTTACTGCCAAACGCTTGGTCTGCAGTTTATAGATACTCATGGAAATGCATACTTGCGCGCGCCTGGGCTGTTTATCTATACAACGGGTGAAAAGAATGAGTACAAACATCAATATGAAAGAGCCCCCAAAGGGCTGACCAACCAGGCCGCACTCCGTGTCGTATTCGCGCTGCTATCAAAACCGGAACTCATCAAGGGGACATTCAAAGAAATTGCTGCCATGTCTAATGTCTCATTAGGCACCGCCCATAATGTACTTGGCGAATTGCTGCGAAGAGGGTATTTGATTGCCGATGTAAAGAATACCCGCACATTGTTGGAGCCAAGACGCCTGGCTGAAGAGTGGGCCATCAACTTCCCTTTGGCGCTTCGCACAAAGCTCAACCGTTACCGCTTTACATGCCCTGACCCTTCTTGGTGGGAGAGCGTCAATATTGCTGATTTCCATGCCTCCTGGGGATCAGAAGTAGCAGCTACAAAGATGTTCAGACATCTCAAACCATCGACGCAAACGATGTATGTGGATCCGAAGCATGGGCGAGACCTCATTGGCCGGCTGGTGAAAACGTATCGGCTCAGACCTGATCCCCACGGACAAATTGAAATTTTGGAGCGGTTTTGGTCTCCGCAGGTTGAGTCTGTTCCTGGAATAGCACCACCACTGGCCGTCTATGCCGACCTGCTCGGATTAATGGATCCAAGGGCCAAGGAAACTGCACAACTCATTATGGAGAAGTTCATTGAGCCCTCGCACTATCCTGACTGACCGTCCCATCGACCCGATCACGATAGCCATTTTGCGTGAAGTTGCTGAGGTTGCAACCACAGCGGATATAGCGCATATGCTGGTAGGTGCAACGGCGAGAGATGTATTGCTGACCCATGTGTTTGGATTGGAAACTACGCGGGCAACATATGACATCGATTTTGCAGTCGCGGTGAAGGACTGGGAGCAGTTTGATGCGCTGTGTTCAGGGCTTATTGAACGTAAAACATTTAAGGGTAGCGGAAGGGCAAAGCAGCGTCTTTACTATAAAGGTGAAAAAGGGGAATTCGACTATCACATTGACTTGGTCCCGTTCGGTGCTATCGCGAAAGGCACAATGGAAATAGCCTGGCCCCCGGACATGAAAACCATCATGAATGTAGCAGGCTACGAGGAGGTTCTGGCTGCCGCCGAGTGGGTGGAGTTTGCCCCGGGATTGATTCAAAAAGTCGTGTCGATAGCGGGCTTGGCGATTCTGAAAATCTTTGCATGGTCTGACCGTGGAAGAGAGAACCCGAAAGATGCACAAGATCTTGCATTTATTATGAAGAGTTATGCCGCGGCAGGTAATTTTGAACGTGTATACGAAATAGAGGGCGTGATTGAAGCCGGTGACTATGATCCAGACCTGGCGGGTATCTATTTGTTAGGCTTGGACATTCGGCGGATGGTCGAGAAGGAGACGCTTGATCAACTGCGACAGATCATTGAGCGCGACTTCGAAAGACTCTTGGTTGAAATGATTAGGTCGCGTCGATATCGAGAAAATGTAGAAGTGCAGGTGAGGGCGCAGTTACGCTTACTGAAGCAGGGCATTACTGGCAGTGGCTGAGCCGGTGAGCGTGTGCAGGCATGGACGAAATGGCTGGTCGAACCGTCCCGGTGAAGAGGGCACTGATTGGTGGCAAGGTACGCTGAATGAAGCGTTCATATAAAAGAACAATGCCTGATGCGTATTTTCAGATTATGCCTTTCAAAAGGTCGAAAGAGATGTAGTTGCATGTACTAACACGAAAGTGGCCGTCATTTTGCAAATGCCGATTGGAAGTGAAGGAGCATTTCCCTTGAAAAAACATAGTATTCGACCGGCATTGCCTGCAGATGCAGAGATGGTAGGCCAACTTGTTGGTGCGCTGTTTAACGAATTACGCGGTTTGCCAGATACTGCTGCATCAGAACTGGATACCCGCTTGGTAAGAAAATTGCTGGGCATGGAGGATCAAGTATTTGGTTTTCTGCTACAGGAAGATGACGAGGTTGTTGGAATTATCATGCTGGGTGAAAGAAATGCCCTTTACGCTGGTGGTACCTATGGCGTGATAACCGAGCTGTATGTGCACCCAAACAAACGCAGCCACGGCCTTGCGCAGCTTTTGATGACCAAAGCCGAAGAGTTTGCCCGGAACAGGGGCTGGACCATGTTAGAAGTTGGAGCGCCATCTGTTCCCAAATGGCAGAGATCCGTTTCTTTCTATACAAGTGTCGGTTTTCATGAAGTTGGGCCGCGTTTGCGAAAGCGACTTGAATAAGCTGGTATGTTCTATACGGTTTGCTGTGGTGAAGGAACGTCCTTTGTCTTGGGATTGCAAAATTGGCTACAGTTAATAGGATTGGCTGCAATTCGGCCAAAGCGGACACTCGACAGGTAAGTGTGGAACGACAGGTTTACACGTAATATCGGACACGTCCATTTCGCGTGTCAATTAGAATCTTGTAGAGATCCTTCACGTCAACAGTATTCTGTACCTGCTTTGGGGACTGCACGATAGTTCCTAGTGAGGCCTAACGTGAAGCTAAGCGGGCGGCAAAAGCGCAGCTTTTGACGGTCTGCTTGAGCGCAGGGTTAGAACTAGATAGTGCGCGCTGCATAGCGATACATCTCGCGTTCAGACACTGTGACGACATTTGCTTTGAATTTAGCCGCACATGCCCCAAACATAAGGAAGTTTGTGCGGCCTTCATGAAGCGAGTGGCCATGATTTGCGCCGGAGGGCTCATCAGGCTCCGAAACGCCAAAAGCATCTTGCCCCCAGAAACAGACAGGACAAATTTCATAGTCGTTGCCATCTTGGATGGTGAAGTAATCGCAACAGTCGCATTGAGCGAAGGACTCAGACATGACGAGTTCTAACGTCCAGGTTAACAGGCGCCGGTGCGCGAAGGGCACCGACACTGACCATGAAAATGGCGACGTCATGGCCAATGTTGGCGTCCACGTTGAACCGCCAGTTAGACAACATTTTCAGCCTCCCAGAAGCCCTTCGCGGCATTTTGAAGGTTATTGTCTAGGCTGTCCCACGCGAAGGATGCTCCGCGGACAATCAATCCGATATGTTCGATGATAACTTGCATCTCAGCTATTGTTTCGCCAATGTCTTTCCATTTGACACCAAGCGAGCCAATATCCAATGGTTGAAATTTCCCGCCCACCAAGTTTACATCAAGGTGGGCTGATACCTTATTTCTAATTTTCTTGAAGGAATCTAGTGCTTGCTTGTTTTCAAGCTCTTGCCAGTTGAGATTGAGGGATTTGACCAGCTCTTTGAAGTTGGCTCTCCTGTCGAGGTGCTCTCTCTCATCCATCCGCTTCAGGAGGTCCAGCACCGTTGGGTCTTTTTCTCCGACAGGCGGTTCGACGTACCAGACTGAAAATTCATCCTCCAATGTAGCCAAGAGCTTCTCGTCCTGAAGTTTATCTACGATCCTCTTGATACTCGGGGATGTGTCGTACTTATCCAAGGTTAGCTTGGCTATATCTTGGCAGCAGTACAGGAAGAGGTTGTTCTTGATAGCAAGAAAGCCTCTACCCATCGCACCTTGCCCTTTTGCCTTAATCACCGACCTGTTGAAAAGCATTGGTTCAAGCATGGCGTATCGCTCTCTCAGCCCAAGGAAACCATCCAAGAGATGTTCACTGTGTGCTTTCAGTTTTTCTAGCTCAATGCTCATATGTACTTGATTTTGTCTAACGTGAAATATACGCCTTTGCAGGTGTATATTTGGTTCATGTATGTGTATAACACGAAATGTTTAATGAATTTTCCATTGTTTTACAAGACATTGGAGTTGCCGATGCTTGACAGGACACAGTCAGATAGGACTGCTGCGCCCCGCTTGCTCGATGTGTTGCGCCTGACGATGCGAGTCAGACATTACAGCCTGCGTACGGAGCAGTAATACATCAATTGGGTACAGCGTTTTTTTGCTTTCACTCATTATCGGCACCCATGTGAGATGGGGGCTACTGAGATTAGTAGCTTCCTCACCCATTTTGCCGTTGAAGGTCTGGTATCTGCATCCACGCAAAATCAGGCATTGTCGGCGCTGTTGTTCCTCCATCGTGATGTGCTGATGCTGAACTTGCCCTGGCTGGATGAGGTAGTTCGGGCCAACTCGTCCAGACATCTGCCATCGTTTTGACTCGACAGGAGGTGGCAGCAATGCTAGCACAGACCGATGGGCTGTATGCACTGTAGCTACGTTTGTAGTACGGGACAGCACGAGACGATAATCTTTAATGTCAGCTTTGCTGTAGGTGACTGCCCGCGATATCGATGTTATCGACAGGCTGCTTTGGCCGATGATCAGCCAGAGTGCCCTTTGAGCGATAGCAGGCCTGACACTTTTTCATTGATTTGTTTCTGTGCAACCACATTGGCTTTTTTGGGGCCTGCTGTATCATCTTCTGACAGTAAAATATATTTGACCTTTTGCCCTGTGATCTCTACGTGTATGCTTTTGGCGTATTAGACTGCAAGCAGTGCACCAGCTTCTACGTCTTTACCCAGATGAGCAATAGAACCTGATAGCGGGCTCACCTGACCGACCATGATTTCTGCATCTGCATTGGTAGCCGATGCCTGCATGAGTCCGAGTAATACAAAGGATGATGTTGATAATTGCGCTTAATTTGACCCTCTCCATGAATTGAGCTATTCCACACGAATCGCCAAGGTGGGCGCATGCGTGGCGGAAGGTTTTCTACCCTGGCGATGTGCCCAACCTGACCGGAAAATCTTAGTGGTGAAGTTGCAGAATCTTTTCCTTAAAAAGCGGGTGGATATGGGCAAAAATTCTTAAAAGTGTGTGATTTATGGAATAGAAAACACATTCGCCTAGATTGGGGTAGGATGGGCCGGAGAAGCGTGGGTGAAGTGGGGGGCGTCTATCCATCAACGTATATGCAGAGTAGTTACTGGTTACCCGGGGCAGTTCAGTGGTGACTGTGCCAATTTAAGGAGCACACTAACCTCCGGATCAGACATTGGCGTTTGTATACGTAGTAAAAGGTAAAGTCACGTTAACAATTCGCTTAAAGTCTGTTTGCTTACAAGCGTGCACCATACTCTCGAGTAACTTACTGACCATCCATTCCATTGGGTGGGACAAGACGGTATCTACCACTCCATCAATCAAAGCTTGCTGAGTAATTCGGGTAAGGTCGAGGCAAATAGTTACCACATGATTATTTACCTTTGTACTCTGCAGTCCTCTGATAACACCTTCAATTCCCCCTCCGGCAACAAATAACCCAGTCAAGTCTGGATGCTGTTTGAGTAGTTCCAGTGTTGCTGATTCAGCAAGCATGATGTCTTCGAGCGAAACCAGTGTTTCTAGTACCTGAAAGTCAGGCGCATGTTCGCGAAAAAATGAGCGAAAGCTGATTTCGCTGAGTTCCTGACAAAGATATCGGTGGCTACCAACAATCAGGCCAATCTTCCCGGGTGTCCGGCAAAGTTGTTGAATTGTCCAGGCGGCCATTCTTCCTGCTTTTCGATGATCAATTCCAACGAATCCAGCACAACTCTCCGCAGTTAGATCAGACAATAGGGAAATTACTGGCTTGCCCTTATATGATAATTGTCCTATCGCCTGGTTGACCAAGGGGTGGTCAGTGGAAACCAAGGCGATCGCATCGACATGATCTCCCAAATTTAGAAGCTGATCCGAAATCACTTGCGGACTTAGGTCATCTAGATAGATCACCGTTGTTTTTGCAACTGGGAAGGGGCTTTGCTTTCCTTGTACATGAATTTGTTCACCTAGATCTTTATAAAACTGGGTGCTTTGCTTCTGTAGGATAAAGCCCAAGTGTAGGCCGGAACTTTGCTCTTTAATTCGATGCTTGATGAGTCCTATGCGCTGAAACCCCAGTTGTTCAGCTGCCTCCAAGACTTTCTGAGCTGTTTCGGGGCGAACCACGGCTCGTTTGTTGATGACACGATCAACTGTTGCGACTCCCACACCTGCCAAATGTGCGACATCTTCCATTGTAGGTTTCATATCTGTCCTTTTTTGATAGAGCTATCAATAATTTCTCGATATATATGATAGAAAATGAAATTCATTTTGATCGATGTATTGCATCATTTGTCAAGATCAAATCATACTGTATCACACAATGATTGCAAGTAATGTAATCAATAATAATCAAAATATATCCTGAAAATTGAGGTGGTGCAAATGATAGATTCTATCAAGAAACGAAGTTACAACCTGGAAGGTGACAGTGCTAAAGAAGCCGCTGCCAAGGGGCTTATTTCTGCAGAATGGTTTGCATGCAATGTCGATCGTAAAGTGATGAAGCAGCTCATGCAGCGGGATGATAAACAAGCCCTCGCGTATTTAGGCAGTTGGTTTCTGCTACTCATTGCAAGTGGGGTACTTGCATATTTTTCATGGAGCACCCTGTGGGCGATCCCTGCGTTTTTTGCCTATGGGCTTCTGTATTCGGCAGGTGAACATGGTTCGCATGAGTTATCGCACGGCACGCCCTTCAAAACGCAGTGGCTGAATATGCTATTTTTCCAGCTTACTTCTTTTATGGCACTGCATGAACCCGTTTATTGGCGTTGGAGTCATGCACGTCACCATACCGATACATTAATTGTGGGAAATGATCGGGAAATTGCCTTTCCTCGACCGTTTGGTGTGATCGGCTGGCTATTAGACTTTTTCTTTCTGAAGTCTGGCAGTATTGAATTCTTCCGAACTATCAAACACGCATTTGGTGTGGTTAGCCCTGCAACACGCTCATTTGTGCCAGCGTCAGAAATACCAAAAATGATTATTTCCAGTCGAATCCATACCCTGATATATGCGGTAACCCTGACCACGTGTGCATACAGTCATAGTATTTTGCCTGCCATGTTTGTGGTGTTGCCACGCTTTTATGGATCACCACTGACCCAAGTCTTTAATATTACTCAGCATGCTGGCTTGGCCGAAGATGTACTTGATCATCGTTTAAATACCCGTACCGTTATTTTCAATCCGGTGTCAGCTTTCATGTACATGAATATGAATTACCACATCGAACATCATATGTTTCCGATGGTTCCATTTTACAACTTGCCGAAGTTGCATGGGTTAATAAAAGATCAGTGCGCCCCTGCTTCCCAAAGTTTGTGGGAGGCTTACAAAGAAATCTTTCCCGCCATCATGCGCCAGCGCCGCGATCCGGAATATTTCATTCGCCGTGTATTGCCACAAGTCTGAAAACACTTATCAGTATACGAGCCTCATCACAGATGCTCGCCAGCTAAAGGAGAATCAACATGGGTCAATGGTTTGAGGTCTGTGAAGTAGACGATATTGACGAAGAAGATGTGGGTCGTTTTGATCACAATGGTACTAGTTACGCCATTTATCGTTCGCCAGACAGTGAGTTTTACGCTACTGCCGGGCATTGCACCCATGAAAAAGTCCATCTCTCAAATGGATTAGTGATGGATTACATCATCGAGTGCCCTAAACACAATGGACGATTTGATTATCGTACTGGTAAGGCGCAGGGGGCTCCTGTCTGTGTCAACCTGCCTACATATCCTGTAAAAGTGGAAGCGGGAAAAGTCTGGATAGAACTGGAGTAACCTCATGCATACCTTAGCACCCATCGTTATTATTGGAGCGGGTCAAGCAGGTGGGCGCTTAGCGCTTGCCTTGCGGGAGGAGGGTTTTACTGGAGCTATTAGACTCATTGGCGAAGAAAAACACCTGCCTTATCAGCGTCCACCGCTATCTAAGCAGATCTTGTTAGGCGAGGAGGTTCTAGCTCAATTACCCTTCACTAATTCTGAGCAGTTTGCCAAGCTGTCTATTGATTGGATAGCCGGGGTATCAGCAAGTCAAATCTTACCATTGGACAAACAGGTTATTCTGGACAATCAGGAAACCCTCACTTATGGAACCTTGATCTTGGCGACGGGTGGTTATCCCCGCTCCTTGTTTCTACCGGGTTGCGATAAAACTAATATCTTGTACTTAAGAAACATGGAGGATGCCAGCCGGCTTAAATCCCAGCTCTTACCTGGTCGATCAATCGGAATTATAGGTGGTGGTTTCATTGGATTGGAAATTGCCTCTTCCGCTAAACAACTTGGCTGTGAAGTTGTCGTGATAGAAACAGCAGACCGTCTAGCAAGCCGAGTCATACCAGCAGAAATTTCTGCTAGGTTGATGTCCCTTCACCAAAGGCATGGCGTAGATATTCGCTTGAGTACTGGAATTGAAAGGCTGATTCGTGATGGTAGCTCAACTCTTTTGCAGCTCAAAACAGGTGAAACAGTTTGCTGCGATGCACTGATAGCGGGAATTGGAATTGTACCGAATCAACACTTGGCAGAAGCTGCGGGTTTAGCGGTTGGCAATGGTATTTTGGTCGATCAATATCTACAAACATCTCAAACCGATATTTATGCGATTGGAGACGTAGCTGCCTTGCCTCAAGGGAATGGGCACCAACGTGTTGAAACTTGGCGCAATGCCGAACATCAAGCTCGTTTTCTGGCAAAACATTTGACCAAGAGAGAACAGGCATTTCATGACACCATGTGGTTCTGGTCAGATCAGTTTGATGAAGGATTGCAGGTGATTGGCGAGACTGGTGCGGATCTCACACCTATCATCCGTTTGCAATCAGATGAAGCTACATTAGTGATTTATCTGGATGACACTGAGCGAATACGCGGGGCAGCTGGGATGGGCAAAGAGGGTCATATTGCCAGAGAGATCAAGCTGCTTGAGCGTTTGATTGACATGCAAAAGATTATCCCTCCTTACAAATTGCTAGACCCGGCCCAATCTCTCAAATCATTGTTAAAAGGCAATTAAATGTCTACACGTTTCCAACAGCAATTAAAGGTATTTCAATCCATGTGGGGAATGGAGAACTTGTTATCTGGCGGAGAAACAGCCAGTTATGAGGAACGCCTATTACAAATTGCTGCTGCTGGTTTTGACGGGTTTACCGACCATTACTATGACCGTGATCACGTATCACGACTCGCCTCAACGTTTCAACCCTTGGGGTTGCTTGCAGAAGGGCAGGTTTTCCCTGCAACAGTTGAAGAATTGGCCCCAGCTTTGGAAAACGGGTGTGAATTTGGCTGTCATCATATTACCATTCAGGCAGATTTCAGACCTCGTTCCCTGAAAGAGGCTATTCATGTAATTGAGGGCTGGCAGCGGTTAGCCGAGCAGGTCAACTTCCCTGTTTTGGTCGAAACTCATCGATACCGGGTGACAAATGATTTGCTTTTTACCCTTGATTTACTGGATGAAATGCCTAACCTCAAGCTGTTGTCAGACCTATCCCATTATGTGGTGGCTAGAGAGTTTCCCCTGCCTCCTACTGAAGTAGATGATCAACAAATTAAAACCATACTAGATCATGGCTGGGGTTTTCATGGAAGGGTATCAAACGGGCATCAGGTTCAAGTGCCAATTCGCTTTGGTCAGCATGCAAGTTGGGTAAATATTTTCAGGCGTTGGTGGGCTTATGGGATGGCGAGTTGGCAACGACGAGCCGCGCCGACAGATACCCTCACATTTACCTGCGAACTAGGCCCTGCACCATATGCCATCACAGGAAGCGATGGGCTGGATATTACCGATCGCTGGGAGGAGGCTCTGATGCTAAAAGAATTTGCAGAAACGGCTTGGAAGGAGGCAATAGACAGCAATGTCGTGTAGGGAATATTTGACTACAAAGAATATGCATTTGTAATTAAATTCGTCAATGTACTCATCATAAGGCAAGATTTTCTGATGAAGCCGGGGTTATTCATTACGTGCGCATGCTCTTGATCAACATGCTATACATAAATTCGTTTAGCGCCATCTAAAACAGTCCTGCCATCACCGTCTCATGGACCAGCATTTCTTAACTATTTGCACTGATTGCCCTGATTTCTTGAGGTATTACCCTGAATATGTGCAGATGTGCTCAAGCTTATCCTCCAAGCTCCTATCGTTTGCGATGCCAAACCGACCTCGTATGGGACTGTCACTTTTACCTTTGTGATGCATTGTAATTTCAATTAATAACTAGCCTTGGAAATGTTGCGCTGCACAGAATTTAGCTTGCTTATATTTAGGTGTCATTGACGATAAATCGTCATCTTTCGTGGTGAAAACACAAGGTCCGTATGGTTAGATAGTCACATCGAATTTGGTTCTAGGGCAGTAACTTGAGTAGCCCGGCGAATGGGCTAAACCTTGCAGCGCTGTTGATGGGCATAAGGCTATGTGAGGGGGCTACATTTTTTTACTGCATGTTATCGCGATGTACACGTAAAGGATACACGAATGTCTATCAAGTTTTCTTTGAACCGCATGAGCATCCCAAGATCTACCTATGCCGACTTTCTGAAAGTGGCACAGAACCTGGGTGTATCCGGTATCGAAATCCGTAATGATCTGCCAGGTGTTGAAATGAACGACGGCTCCGAAGCTGCAGATATCCTTGCAGCCACCAATGCTGCAGGTGTCGAGATCGCCTCTATCAACGCGTTGCAACGTTTCGACCAGTTTGACGATGCCAAAAAAGACGAAGCCGAAAAACTGGCGCAGTATGCCAAAGCGTGCGGCGCCAAGGCAATTGTGCTGTGTCCAACCTGTGACCGTAACGACAAGCGCTCTGAAGAAAAGCGGTTTGAAGATCTGGTTCACGCCCTAAAAAATCTTGGCCCGATCCTGGAAGCTAATCATCTGACCGGTCTGATTGAGCCTCTAGGTTTCGAAATCTGTGCACTGCGTCACAAAGGTGTAGCCGTAAAAGCCATTCAGGCCAGCGGTTACGAAAATGCATTCAAGGTCGTTCATGACACTTTTCACCATTATGTCGCGGGCGAACAAGCATTTTACCCAGAGTGGACGGGGCTGATTCATATTTCTGGTGTGGAGTCTGCTCAGGTCGAGCGTCCTGGCATGCTGGATATGCACCGGGTGCTCGTGAATAAAGATGACCGCCTTGGCAATATTCCTCAACTACAATACCTGCTGAATGCCGGCTTTAAAGGCTATGTTTCATTTGAACCATTTGCTGAAGAAGTGGCATCACTGTCGGTTGAGGAGGCAGAAAAACAGCTGGGTGAAAGTATCTGTTTCATCAAGAAAGGCCTGAATCTTTCTTGATTCGTCCACAGTTTGCAGTCTGCTAGTCTGAACCGCTAGCAATTTTTTGATGTTGTTAACGTGATGCCAATAACGAGAGGAAGACACAAATGAAGAAATTCACTAAAAGTATCATTCTGGCTGCTCTGTTGCCTTTGTCTGCATTTGCAGATACCAAAATTGGTGTGAGCATGGCTCACTTCGATGACAACTTCCTGACTGTTCTGCGCGAAGGCATGTCTTCTTACGCAAAAACCCAGAAAGACGTCAATCTTCAGTTTGAAGATGCCCGTGGTGACGTGGGTCGTCAGGTGAGCCAGGTCGAGAACTTCATTTCTCAGAAAGTGGCTGCCATTGTGGTCAACCCTGCAGATACGTCTGCCACCAAACGCATGACTGAAGCGGCTCGCAAGGCTGGTATCCCGATTGTGTACGTTAACCGCAAGCCAGATGAGAAAATGGGAAATGGCGCCGCTTTTGTTGGCTCAGACAGCCTGGTGGCTGGCCATCTGCAAGGGGAATACATTGCCAAGAAGTTGAATGGTAAAGGCAATGTGGTGATTATGCAGGGCGAGTTGTCTACCGATGCCCAGCGTGATCGTACACAAGGCGTGAAAGACATTTTTGCAAAGTTCCCAGGCATCAAGGTAGTAGAAGAGCAAACGGCTAACTTTGACCGCTCTCAAGCCATTAACCTGATGAGCAAGTGGATCAGTGCCGGCGTAAAGTTTGACGCAGTTGCTGCCAATAATGACGAAATGGCGCTAGGTGCCATCATCGCCATGAAACAGGCGAAAGTTGATCCGAAGAAAATCGTGATTGGTGGCGTGGATGCAACCAAAGACGCATTGTCTTCCATGCAAAAAGGCGAATTGACCATGACCGTGTTCCAGAATGCCAAAGGTCAGGGCCAGGGTGCGATTGATGCAGCGATCAAACTGGCAAAAGGTGACAAGTCTCAAGCCAAAGACATCATGATTCCTTACGAGCTGGTGACACCACAAAACATGAAGGGCTATCTGAACCGTTAATCAGAAGCACTCTGCATGAGACGCCGGGCGTTTGTCATGAACGCCCGGTTGTCCGGAACACTGTGATACGCAAGTTCGCGTTCATATGTCCAGGTTTGTCATCGCTTATCTGCTAGCAGTTAAGTGAGAGGTGTGTCATGTCAAAAGTACAGCAACAAGAAAATTCGTCTGTCAGTCAGCAAGACGCTGAGTACATGTTTGTGGCTGAGCGTGTCTCAAAATCATTTCCTGGGGTGCAAGCCCTTAACAAAGTCTCGCTAAAAATCCGCCCCGGCATGGTCCATGCACTGATGGGCGAGAATGGCGCAGGCAAGTCCACGATGATGAAGATCGTCGCTGGCATTTATATTCCGAACGAAGGCCAGTTGTATTTCAAGGGCCAACCGATTGTGCTGAAGTCCCCTCGGGACGCGTTGGGTAAAGGCATTGCCATGATCCATCAGGAGCTGAACCTGCTGGCGTACATGACGGTTGCGGAAAACATCTGGATTGGTCGTGAACCACGCAATATGCTGGGCCTGATTGATCATGGTCAGCTGTTCGCCCAGACCCACGCGCTGCTAAGCAAGCTGGGTATTGATATCGACCCGGAAGTCGAGTTGGGTTCACTCAGTATTGCCAATCGTCAGATGGTCGAAATTGCCAAAGCCGTGTCGTTCAATTCCGATCTGCTGATCATGGATGAACCGACATCTGCCATTACCGAAAAAGAAGTGGAACACCTGTTCCGCATCATTGCCCAGCTGAAAGCTGAAGGCAAAGCGATTATCTATATCACCCACAAGATGGATGAGGTTTTCCAGATTGCGGATGATATTTCGATTTTCCGTGATGGTCATCACATTGTGACCAAGACAGCATCCGAGTTTGACCATAACTCGTTGATTACGGCCATGGTGGGGCGCGAGCTGTCTCAGGTGTTCCCGAAAGAAGACGTACCAATTGGCGATATCGCACTTTCCGTCAAGAACCTGGGTTTAAAAGGCGTTTTCAACGACGTCTCTTTTGATGTGCACTATGGCGAGATTCTTGGTGTGGCTGGGCTGATGGGCTCAGGCAGGACCGAAGTCATGGAGTCGCTATTTGGCATTAACCCTGCAAAAGAAGGTGAAATCCGCTTTGATGGACGTCAGCTGAAGATTAAATCTCCGGCCGATGCTATTCGATCTGGCATGGCATTGCTTACAGAGGATCGTAAAAAAACCGGTCTTTTCCTTAGCCTGTCTGTGGGCGAGAACATGCAGATTGCTTCTCTGCCTGACCATTGCAATATGGGGTTTGTGAAGCAAAGTGAAGTCGATGAGCTGTGCCATCAAATGGTGGGCAAGCTCAAAGTCAAAACACCTGGTCTGGATGAAATCATCGAAAACCTGAGTGGCGGTAACCAGCAAAAAGTGCTGATTGCCCGCTGGCTGCTCAACCACCCGAAAGTACTGATTCTGGACGAGCCAACCCGCGGTGTGGACGTGGGCGCCAAGGCCGAAATTCACAAACTGATCACTCAGCTAGCCAAGCAGGGTGTCGCCATCATCATGATTTCATCCGAGCTACCTGAAGTGTTGGGCATGAGCGACCGGGTGATGGTGATGCACGAAGGCAAGGTCGGCGGCATTTTATCCCGTGCAGAGGCTACCCAGGAACGGATTCTGGCGCTGGCTTCAGGCATGTAATCCAACCATTAGCTTCCAGGGCGTAGCGCAAGACCAGACTTATAACAGAATAAATGACATCCATTTAGCAACGTGATGCAAATAATATTCTAGAGGAACCATCATGAACCAAACCACTACCGTAGCCAGCTTGCCTGCTACCAAAAAACGGAAATTCAAGCTCCCGCAAGAGTTCAGCATTCTGCTGGTACTCATCGGCATTGCACTGATTTTTGAAGTACTTGGCTGGGTCAAGCGTGACCAGTCTTTCCTGTACAACCCGCAAGGCCTCTTGATCATGATTCTGCAGGTGTCAGAGATCGGCCTGATTGCGGTGGGTGTCACCATGATCATTATCGCCGGCGGGATTGATCTGGCCTCCGGCTCTGTCGTGGCTCTCTCTGCCATGGTGGCTTCCAGCTTTGCACAAGTCGTTGGTTATGATCGTGCCATTTTTCCAAGCCTTGGCGGGCTGCCTGTGATCATTCCGGTCCTGATGGGCCTGCTGATCGGGGCAATTACCGGGTTTATCAACGGAGCCGTCATCGTCAAGATGCGTGTGCCTGCATTTATCGTCACGCTGGGCATGATGGTGTCTGCACGTGGCCTGGCCCGTTACTACACCGGCGGTCAGCCTGTCAGCATGTTCACGGATGACTACTTGTGGATCGGTAGCGGTTCCAATCCGGTCATCATCTTCCTGGCCGTTGCATTGTTCTTCCATATCGTGTTGCGCTACACCCGCTTCGGCAAGTCCATCTACGCCATTGGCGGCAACGTTCAAGCGGCACGTGTTTCCGGCATTAATGTGGGTAAAAACCTGATCGCTGTGTACACCATCGCTGGTGTTTTGTCAGGTCTGGCCGGGGTGGTTGTGTCTGCTCGTGCCCAAACCGGTCAGTCTGGTATGGGGATGGGGTACGAGCTGGATGCGATTGCAGCGGCCGTGATTGGTGGTACCAGCCTGGCAGGCGGCGTGGGACGAATTACCGGTACGGTGATTGGCGCTCTGATTTTGGGTGTGATTTCCAGCGGCTTTACTTTTCTGGGGATCGATTCTTACCTGCAGGAAATCGTGAAGGGTCTGATTATCGTGATTGCCGTAGTTGCCGACCAGTTCCGCAAGAAACGCGCGAGCTAATAGCGCATGTGGATTGCCAACAAACACGCATCGAATCACTGTGAAGACTGAAAGTTTCTGAAATGAAGAATAACACCGTATTTGCCGCTGATCGCAAGCTGGACCTGATCAGCATCGGCCGGGTGGCGGTAGACCTGTACGCCCACCAGGTGGGCTCCAGGCTGCAGGACGTGGCCAGCTTCGCCAAATATCTCGGCGGCTCGTCCGGCAACATCGCCTTCGGTACCGCCCGTCTGGGGCTCAAGTCCGCCATGCTGTCCCGGGTGGGCGACGAACAGATGGGCGAGTTCCTGATCGAGACCCTGCGCACTGAAGGCTGCGACGTGTCGCAGCTCAAGCGCGACCCGGATCATCTGACCGGTCTGGTCCTGCTGGGGCTGAAGGACCGCGACAGCTTCCCGCTGTTGTTCTACCGTGACCACTGTGCCGACATGGCGCTGTGCGAAGCCGACATCGACGAAGCGTTCATTGCCACC
>NZ_AQXU01000008.1 GCF_000376945.1 Leeia oryzae DSM 17879 | reverse complement strand
AAACTCTTAAGTTCAATCTTTAAAACTGGCTTACGTACACTCAAAAAAATTTCTTTTCTTGACTGTGTAAGCACTTATTTCTTTGCAGACCCGAAGGTCTTTGTCCGAAACAAGCACTCACACTTATCGGTTGTTCGTTTGTTAAAGAGCAGTTGCAACCAACTTCAAACTTTCGTAAACTCAGCGATTAATCGCTTCGTTTCGTCGTCTGCGTCAGCAGCAGAGATGCGAACTATACGCACCATCTCCACAACCGTCAACTCCTTTTGACGACATCTTCTGCAAATTCACTCCAAATTCACAATAAACCACTGTTTATATTGGGAAATTATTTTAGCAGAATTTTAACACCCAAAGCACTGTCACGTGAACCGGGCCCCGCAAATGCAAAAAACCACCCGAAGGTGGCTTTTGGGGAGCTACGATTTCTGGTGTTATGGCACCAGAAATGCCTGCTTAAGCAGAGGCAGCTGGCTTGCGGCGGGCAGCAGCGGCTGGTTTGGCAGCATCTGCGGCGTTATTACCTACTTCAACCAGGTCGTCCGTCACTTTTTTAGCAGCTTTGCTTACGGTGTCATAAGCACTGCTGGCAGCGGCGATTGCAGTTTTGATGGCAGCAACAGCAACATCAGAACCAGCTGGGGCTGTTTTTACCAGGTTATCCAGTGAAGAAACGATGTTACGGTTGAATGCTTGTGCTTCTTCTTCGGCGAATGCTGCGAACTCGGCTTGTACACCAGCCAGTGCTTCGTAGTAAGCACGTGAAGCTGTCACGGTTTTTTCTACTGAAGGTTGTGCAACACCGTTCTGGAAAGAGAACAGGCTTTGTACGTCTTTAACGTCGAACAGGGATTTGACTGCCTGAGCTTGATCGGCCAATGCGTCTTTTGCCAAATTCAGGTTCAGTTGAGACAGTTTTTCTGCGCTGTTCAGTTGCAGGTTTGCAAAACGCAGTACTTTGTCCAGTTGTGACTGGCCGAAAAGTGCATATTGTTCGAATGAGGCGAATGGAGTAGTCATGGCAGTCTTCCTATCTTTCTAAATTGAGAAATCTGTGTAGCAACCGGTTTGTTGCGTTGCAATATTTTTTTCTTATTCTAGCGATGTGCACACGAATGTCAAGCGTTATTTTGCATTGCAACATTTTCTTAACGCAATGAAATAAAAGGATTTCTTTAACTCATTATGACAACAGCACTGGCATTGCAGCAGAGATGTGTGCAACGGCAAGGGCTACAGCCCTGATTAAGATACCGTGGGATAAACACAAGACAGTGCATGAGAGATGCAAATATCCATTTCACGCAAAGACAGTCGCCTGGCATTGCGTGTAGTCGCTGATTGGCCTTCAGATGAAAAAACAGCCTCCGGATGCATGGAGGCTGTTTATATATATATATATATGCAATACAACACATCGTGACCATTAGCCACACTACAAGGGCTTATCAGTTCTGCTTGTTGAGTTCTTTTTCGATTTCTTCTTTTGGATACGCACCTGGCAACATGGTGCCATCCGGGAAGAAAATGGCGGGAGTCCCTTGAACGCCTAGGCGATTGCCCAACGCAGCAATGTCCATCAATGGGGTCTGACAATCACCTTTGTTGTCTGGTAATCCTTTGCGAGCTTGCCAGTCCTGCATGGGCTGGTCCATCCAGCGAGTCCAGGCGGCGGCACGGTCTGGCGCACACCAAAGCATGGCGGCTTTACGGGCGGCATCCGGATGCAGTTGGGTTAACGGGAACAGGAAAGTGTAGACAGTCACATTGTCGATCTGCTTCAGGGTTTGTTCCAGGCGATAACAGAAAGGGCAGTCCGGATCTGAGAACACATACATGACACGTTTTCCGTTGCCTTTTTCGACACGGATAGCGGATTCGATCGGGAAGGCTTTAGCGACATTCTTGCGCTCTTGTGCTGCACGCGCTTCTGTCACCTTATGCAATTCATCAAAATGGGCTGAAGTCAGACTTTGTTTGGTTTTCAGGCTGATCAGCTCACCTTGGAAGATGTATTCCACTTTGGCATCGACATAAAAGATGTTTTCTCCATCGACAACCACTTCATAAATACCGGCCAGTGGCGTAGCAGAGACGCTGTCTACTTTGGCTTTGGGTATTTTGGTTGCGAGCAGTTTTTTTACCTGTTCAATATCTTTGCCAGGTAATGCAGCTGCATTACCGGGACCGCATGCCGTTAACAGGGAAACGGCCACTGCCGTCAGGGCAAAACGGGTCAAGCCGCGAAAGAAAGAAAAATTAGCCAACATGCGAATCCCGATAATTTAAAAGTTTAGTAACAGACTGGATCAGCCTAGAGCCTGACGGATCAGCGCCTGCTTGACTGCTGGCACCCGATTGGTCAGATTCAGGCCAACATTTCTTAACCATTTAGGTGCAGCACCAGAAGCATTGAACAGCCGGTGCAGATTTTTTGTCACCCCATCCATTGCTAGGATATCGAAACGGCGATTTCGTTCATAGCGCTGCAGGAAAGACGGTGAACCGGGATCGACAGACGGTGACTTGAGCAGCAAATCGGCCAGGTCTCTTGCATCTTGAAAGCCAAGATTCACCCCTTGACCTGCCAGCGGGTGTACCAGATGTGCGGCATCCCCTACCAGCGCAAGACGCTGTCCGACAAGATCCGGCAATACCAGCGCACGCAGCGGAAAACCCACCGCAGGGGTAATTGGCGTCAGCTTGCCCAAGCGATACCCGCCCGCCTCTGCCACTCGTTGAGCCAGCTGTTCTGGCGCCAGCTGACACAGCTCGTCAGCCAGCGGGTCTTGTGCTGACCAGACCATGGACATGCGGTTACCCGGCAAGGGTAGCCAGGCCAGGATGGAACCATCCGCCTGGAACCATTGCCATGCAATGCCCTGGTGGCTTTTCTCGGTATCAAAGTTGGCGACCACGCCTTTTTGTCCGTAGGGTTTAGGCTGGTCTGCTCGCCCTTTAGCTGATTGAATCTGCTGCCGTACCCATGAACGCGCGCCATCCGCCCCCACGATCAGTCTGGCCGAGAGGGTTTGCTGATTATCCAGTGCAAGTACGGCACGATCCTGCTCGTAGTGAATGGATACAGGGCGGGCGGGCTGGATCAGGGTAAATTTGTCATGCCCGGGCAGTCCTTCCCAGATGGCTTTTTGCAAATGCCGGGACTCCAGAATGATGGCCAGTTCGGACAGATGAGCGTTGTCAGCATCAAAGACCAGCTCACTGCGCTCATCGCCGAAGATCTGCATCTGGTTGACAGGCTGGCAGCGCGAGGCATCCAGCCGTTGCCAGGCACCACAATCTTGCAGGTAACGGCGGCTGCCACGACTGATGGCATAAATGCGCTGATCCCATTCGTAGGGGTCGTCCGGCGGTGTCTGGCCTTCGATCAGCGCGACCGAAAATGCACTGGCGGATAAACGGCACGCCAGACTAGCCCCCACCAGACCACCACCAACAATCACGATATCAAACGATTGAGTCATGGTTTTATATGCTCCGGATGCCATAGGCCAGGTGGCGCAACAGGCGCTTCTTCATGATCGGACTGGATTCCAGTGCCATCAGACCGGCACTGCGCACGTGACCCATGCCTGGAATGCCGAACAGTTTGATCAGACTGTCGGTAAAACCGACACCGTTCAATTTATCCAGCCTTCTGTGCTTGGGATAACGAGCCAGACATTCTGGCGCGCCCGGATCATTGAATGATTGCAAGATTTTGGCAAGATCGGTTGCATCACGAAGACCCAGATTCAGGCCCTGACCGGCAATCGGATGCAGGTATTGGGCCGCATTGCCAATAACCACGCAACGCGGCGCGACCAGCGTTTTGGCGTAGCGAAGACGCAGCGGAATCTGGTGACGTTGCCCGACCGACATAAAGAGACCGGCCTTGCTGCCGACCTGTACTTGCAGTGCATCGAGCAGGTCTTCATCTGACAACGCCATGCGCTGGGTGGTTTCTGCGGATGGCGCGGTCCAGATCAGGGCGTAGCCTTCTGGCCTTGGCAACAAGGCAATGGCGCCATCCGGCAAGAAGCGTTCCAGTGCCGTTTGCTCTGGTTTATGGGTAGCCTCGATCAGTGCGATGAGGGCGGATTGATGGTAGTCCTGTTCGCGATATTCGATGCCAGCCACGCGGGTGGCCAGTTGGCCGCCATCGGCCATCACTACCAGCCGTGCCGTCATGGAGGCAGACGTATTTTCGTGCTGATAACTGATCAGCGCATAGGCGGAGGTAAACTGGATTTGCGTGACTTCTACACCTTGAGCATAGGCACAGCTGGCTGGCAGGCGCTCGACCAGCAAGGGATGCAGTTTGCTGTAGGGGACGACATAACCGAGAACATCTTCGCCGATCTCTGAAGCATGCAGGTGCGTATGTCCGAGGAAACCGCGCTGAGTCACTGAGACGTGCGCAATCGGGGCATCTGCCAGTTGATCTGACCAGCAGGATTGACGGGACAAGAGTTGCTGCCCGCCGGTAGAAATGGCCAGCATGCGCGGGTCATCAACCCGTGGCGTCAGCTCTTTTTCCAGCACGGCAACAGACTTACCCTGTCTGGCCAGCGCATGAGCCAGGTAAGTACCCACTGGCCCGCCGCCTACAATAGCCACATCGACATGATTTGGAAGCATGGGGAAATACTCTTTCCGGGGTTGTGCCGTTGATCCGGACGGTGTGACCACCGGTTTAGCGGTCTGCCATCAGGGATTCGATCTCGGCAACGGTTTTCGGCGCTGCATGCGTCAGGATGCGGTGTCCTTCTGGTGTAATCAGGACATCGTCTTCGATGCGGATACCGATATTCCAGAAGGCTTCCGGCACATCGTCTGCCGGGCGGATATAGATACCCGGCTCGACCGTGACCATCATGCCTGGCTGCAGGGTTGTCCATTGGTCGCCCGTTTTATAACGGCCACAGTCATGGACATCCAGCCCCAGCCAGTGGCCGGTACCGTGCATGTAGAAGCGTTTGTAGGTTTCCTGTTCGATGACTTCATCGACCGTCCCTTTTAACAGCCCCAAGTCCAGCATCCCCTGGCTAAGTACGCGCAAGGTGGCAAAATGACCATCGCGCACCCCGCAACCAGGCTTGGTTTTATCCAGTGCGGCGTACTGCGAGGCCAGCACCAGTTCGTACAAGTCTTTCTGGATCGGATTGAATTTGCCGTTGACCGGGAAGGTGCGAGTGATATCACCGGCATAGCCTTGATATTCGCAACCGGCATCTATCAGCAGCAGTTCGCCGTCCTTCAGAACATCCTGATTGGTGATGTAGTGCAGCACGCAGGCATTGGCGCCACCGGCAACAATGCTGGTATACGCTGGCGAACGGGCACCATTGCTGACGAATTCGTGCAGGATTTCTGCCTCGACCTGATACTCAAAGAGACCCGGGCGAGTAAAGCGCATGGCGCGCAGATGCGCGCTGGCACTGATGTCAGACGCGCGTTGCAAGCGAGCGACTTCTGCCTCGTCTTTCAACAGGCGTAGTGCAGCGATTTCGGGCAGCAGGTCGATGATGCGGTGCGGAACCTCTTCACCGGTACGTTCGACGGACGGGATCAGCTTGCTGCGGATGGCCAGCACTTGCTGGTCGAATGCAGCGTCAAAACCGATCGGGAACACGAGCTGCTGATGGCCTTTGAGCAGATCCGGCAATTTTTCGGTAAATGATTCGAATGCATAGGCTTCGTCAAAACCAAAGACTTCTTTGGCTTTGTCCGGCCCGTAGCGGAAACCGTCCCAGATTTCGCGCTCCAGATGTTTTTCGCGACAGAACAGGATATGCCTTGCCCCCTGACTGCCTGACACCATCACCAGAATGGCTTCCGGCTCTTCGAAACCGGTCAGGTAGTAAAAGTGGCTGTCAAACCGGTAGGCATAATGCGAATCTGCGTTACGGGTTTGTTCTGGCGCAGTAGGCAGCACGACAACTCCGCCACCGAGGTTCGCCCATAATTGTTCGCGACGGGCGCGATAACGGGAGGGTTCGATCTGTGTCATGCTTACCTGCTTGTCTGTGGTCGGTTACAGAAAATTATTCGTCTTCTTCGATCACGGCGGAGGTATATACCTCTTGCACATCATCCAGGTTTTCCAGCGCGTCCAGCAGTTTCTGCATCTTGACGGCGTCATCACCGGTGAAGACCACTTCATTTTCCGGCTTCATGGTGACTTCTTCCATTTCGGCCTTGAAGCCTGCGGCTTCCAGTGCTTCTTTGATCTGGACAAAGTCATACGGCGGGGTAATGACTTCGATGGAACCGTCATCATTGGTGATCACGTCATCGGCACCGACTTCCAGCGCGGCTTCCATCAGGGCATCTTCGTCTGTACCCGGCGCATACACCAGTGTCCCGCAGTGCTTGAACATGAATGCCACGCAGCCATCGGTACCCAGGTTGCCGCCATATTTGGTGAAGGCGTGGCGCACGTCAGCCACTGTCCGGGTTTTGTTGTCGGTCATGCAGTCCACCATCACGGCGGCACCGTTGATGCCGTAACCTTCGTAGCGCAGTTCCAGATAGTCTACGCCATCTTGATCACCAGAGCCGCGCTTGACTGCGCGCTCGATGGTGTCTTTGGTCATGTTGGCACTCAGCGCCTTGTCAATGGCCAGACGCAGACGCGGGTTGATGGTTGGGTCGCCGCCATTTTTGGCCGCAACGGTAATCTCTTTGATCAGGCGGGTGAAAATCTTGCCTTTTTTGGCATCTGCAGCCGCTTTTTTATGCTTGATGTTCGCCCATTTACTGTGACCAGCCATATCTGACCTCTACTCTTTTATATATAACGATGTATCTAATTAGTAAGATGCATAACGGATTAACCGGGGATTCTACCATGAGCGGATGGTGAATTTGCAGCCCCTTCGTCAAGGAAGAATAGCAGCAACAACCCGGCGCCCTTCTCCGGACAGGATATTGAAGGTGCGGCAAACCGCCCCTGTGTCCATGGTTTCGACACCGATTCCGATGCCGGTCAGTGGCAAGGTCAGTTTGGGGTGCACCAGCTGAAAACGGTCTCCCGTCCCCAGCAGCACGACCTCCGGCCGGAAAGACAGCAGGTATTCAAAATGTGCTTCGGTCAGCTCTGCCAGACTGAGGACCGGCCATTGGGTATCGATGACATCCGGCGTAACGATGACGGTACCTTGATACCATTGCTCGCCCACCTGGACCGCACCGTTTTTATACTGCTTGAACAGGTTGCCGGTATCTTGCTGTTGATGAAGTTTCATCGGATTCTCTCTATCGCAAAAGTGCCCCAGACCGGACAAAGAACAACGCAGCATGGCAAACCGGAGCCAAATCCATATTTTTTAAGCAAAAATACAGTATTCATGCCACAGATTCGTGATTGCTCATTGTCGCTGGCGAGGGCATACAGTAGGATTATACCTCTTTGCCTTTTTCTTATAACCATCATTGCAAAATTGTGAGAGAAACATGTCCGGCCCCGACCTGCCTTCAGAGGTAACCAAAATGCGTGCGATCCAGAAATCCAACAAACTGGCTAATGTCTGTTATGAGATTCGTGGACCTGCACTGGCGGCGGCCAAGCACATGGAAGAAGAAGGTCACCGGATCATCAAGCTCAATATCGGCAACCTGCAGCCGTTTGGGCTGGAAGCACCCGAAGAGATCGTTCAGGACGTGATCCACAACCTGCCGGCTGCCAGCGGTTATTGCGACTCCAAAGGCCTGTTCTCTGCGCGCAAGGCCGTCATGCATTACACCCAGCAAAAAGGCATCAAGGGTGTCACCATGGACGACATCTATATCGGTAACGGGGTATCCGAGCTGATTTTGCTGTCGATGAACGCTTTGCTGAACAACGGCGACGAAGTGCTGGTACCTGCCCCTGACTATCCGCTGTGGACCGCCGCGGTGTCTTTGTCTGGCGGTACGGCACGCCACTACCTGTGCGACGAAAACAACGGCTGGCTGCCCGATCTGGACGACCTGCGCAGCAAGATTACCGACAACACGCGCGCCATTGTCATCATCAACCCGAACAACCCGACCGGCGCCGTCTATCCGGACGACATGCTGAAAGCGTTGCTGGAAGTGGCGCGCCAGCATCAGCTGATCGTGTATGCCGATGAGGTATACGACAAGATTCTGTATGACGGTGAAAAACACACCGCGATTGCATCGCTGGCGGAAGACGTGTTTTGCGTGACCTACGGCGGCCTGTCCAAAAACTACCGTGCTTGTGGTTTCCGCGCCGGCTGGATGATTTTGTCTGGCGACAAGCGCCATGCGGCTGACTACATTGATGGCCTGAACATTGTGGCCAGCATGCGCCTGTGTGCCAACGTGCCGGCGCAATACGCGATCCAGACCGCGCTGGGCGGCTACCAGAGCATTAACGACCTGGTGGCACCCAGCGGACGCTTGTACAAACAGCGTGATCTGGCATGGGAAATGCTGACCAGCATCCCCGGGGTGAGCTGCGTGAAACCGAAAGGTGCCTTGTACCTGTTTCCGAAGCTGGACCCGAAGATGTACCCGATTGTGGACGACCAGCAGTTCATTCTGGAATTGCTGCAGGAAGAAAAAGTGCTGTTGGTCCAGGGCACCGGGTTTAACTGGCCAAGACCAGACCACCTGCGCGTGGTGTTCTTGCCTAACCAGGATGACCTGACCGATGCCATGAACCGCATTGCGCGTTTCCTTGACCATTACCGCAAGCGTCATGCGGGCCAGTAAGCCGGGAGCCTGAGACCATGCATATTGTTCATGTCACGGATGCCGCAGGCCGGATTGTTGAATCTGACTGGCTGGTGAAAGCCGAGCCGGTACACCGGCAGCTGCGCCCGCAGATACCTGAAGATTATGCGCTGGCCATGCATGGCGTGTTTGCAGATGGCGGCGAGATGATCGTCGCTGTCGATAAGGACAATACGCGTGTACTGGGGGTGGCGGTGTTCCGCACCTACCGGAACACGTTTAATGGCATTCATTTTTACGTAGATGACCTGGTGACGGATTCAGCCCAACGCTCACAAGGCGTAGGCAAGCTGTTAATCGACCATTTGTCTGATCTTGCCGCAGTACGTGGGGCGAGCAAAGTCACGCTGGATTCTGGCGTGCAGCGCGAACAAGCCCACAAGTTTTATTTCCGCGAGCAATTTGTTATCTCCTGTTTTAACTTTACAAAGAAACTTGAATCATGAAACCGATCAAAGTAGGTCTACTAGGCATAGGGACAGTGGGCGGCGGTACTGCCGCCGTATTGAAGCGTAACGCTGCAGAGATTACCCGTCGTGCAGGTTGTCATATTGAATTGATCGAAGTTGCGACCCGTACCATTTCCCGCGCCGAAGGCGTGGTGGATGCGGGTGTCAAAGTCTCTGCCGATCTTGAAAGCGTAGTGAACAACCCGGATGTGGATATTGTGGTTGAGCTGATTGGCGGCACCGGGCTGGCCAAGGATTTGATGCTGAAAGCCATCGAGAATGGCAAACACGTGGTGACCGCCAACAAGGCGCTGATTGCCACCTGCGGTAACGAGATTTTTGCCCGCGCGCGCGAAAAGAACGTGATGATTGCGTTTGAAGGTGCAGTGGCGGGTGGTGTGCCCATCATCAAGGCGATTCGTGAAGCCTTGAGTGCCAACCGGATTGAATGGGCGGCCGGTATCATTAACGGCACGTCTAACTTCATTCTGACCGAAATGCGTGAAAAAGGCGCCAGCTTTGCTGACGTGCTGAAAGAAGCGCAGCGTCTGGGTTATGCCGAAGCCGACCCGACCTTTGATATCGAAGGTAATGACGCCGCCCACAAGCTGACCATTATTGCGGCGCTGGCGTTCGGGATTCCGTTCCAGTACGACAAAGCCTACATTGAAGGCATCAGCACGCTGGATGCGGCTGATATCAAGTACGCCGAAGAACTGGGCTACCGCATCAAGCTGCTGGGGATTACCCGCCGCGCGCCAAACGGTATCGAACTGCGCGTACACCCGACCCTGATTCCGGAAAAACGCCTGATTGCCAACGTGAACGGCGTGATGAACGCCGTGCTGGTGAAAGGCGATGCCGTAGGCTCAACCATGTATTACGGTCCGGGTGCTGGCGCCGAGCCAACCGCATCTGCCGTGGTTGCCGACATTGTGGACGTGGCCCGCCTGCTGACCGCAGACCCGCAGCACCGCGTGCCGCTGTCTGCATTCCAGCCAGACATGCTGTCCAGCGACCCGATTCTGCCGATTGATGAAGTGGTGTCCAGCTACTACCTGCGCATGCAGGTGACCGACCAGGCGGGTGTGATGGCCGAGATTACCGGCATTCTGGCCGAGAACAATATCTCGATTGAAGCCCTGCTGCAGAAAGAGGCTCACGGCGGTACCGCCGAGATCGTGATCCTGTCTCATCTGGCCGTTGAAAAACAGGTCAATGCCGCGATCAAGCGTATCGAAGGCTTGGCGGCCTCTCGCGGTAAAGTGGTGAAACTGCGGATGGAAACACTGGGTTAACGATTGGCAACAGGGGCCGGCACTCCCGGCCCCTGATTCTCCGGCAAGAAAACGGAAAGACAAGGCATGAAAAAAGCACTGAATGTAGTCAGCATGTTGATGGCAGCGGGTATCGCAATGGGGAGCGTATCCTCAGTGAATGCTGCAACGGCAGCTGAAATCAAGGACTTCAAGCAGAACTTCTTTCAGCGCTGCGTGAATGACCACGTTTTCAAGGATGTAGAGAACCTGCTTGCTGCGGTATCTGCACCGATGGATGAAAAACGGGCATGTAACTGTCTGGTCGAGAAAACCGCCAAGGTACCTGGCATTGTGGATGCGCTGGCGAATGAAGACGAAAACTCGGCAGATAGCCACTGGGCGACCCTGAAGGTATACGAAGCCACCTTCAACTGTTCTGCCGAGAGCGCCCGCCAGGCTGCCAGCAGCATGCAATAAGCGCATCGTTTATCCGGAAATACACCGGTTACCCGGTTTTGGGTAGCCGTTTACCAAGGTCTCAAGGTAGCTTTTATGCAATACATCAGTACACGTGGCGGCATGGCCCCACAAACATTTTCTCAGGTATTACTGTCTGGTCTGGCACCGGATGGCGGTCTGGCCATGTGCGAGACCTACCCTCAGGTCACCGGTGCCGAACTGGATGCATGGCGCAAGCTGAGCTATGCCGAACTGGCATTCGAGGTGATTCGCAAGTTTGCTACCGATATTCCGGAAGCCGACCTGAAAAGCATCATCCAGAAAACCTATACCGAGGCCGTGTTTGGCACCGCGGATATTACCCCGGTCAAAACCCTGGCACCTAACCTGCACGTACTGGCCTTGTCCAACGGCCCGACGCTGGCCTTTAAAGACATGGCCATGCAGTTGCTGGGTAACCTGTTTGAATACACGCTGGGCAAGACCAATGCCCAGTTGAACATTCTGGGTGCCACTTCTGGCGATACCGGCTCTGCGGCCGAGTACGCCATGCGGGGCAAAAAAGGCATCAAGGTTTTCATGCTGTCGCCGCACGAGAAGATGAGTCCGTTCCAGACTGCGCAGATGTTCAGCCTGCAAGACCCTAACATCTTCAACATTGCCGTTAAAGGCGTGTTTGATGACTGCCAGGACATGGTGAAGGCGGTTTCCAATGACCACTCCTTCAAGGCTAATCACCAGATCGGCACGGTTAACTCGATTAACTGGGCGCGCGTGGTGGCGCAGGTGGTGTACTACTTCAAGGGCTATCTGGCGGTCACGACCGATAGCAGCCAGAAGGTGTCTTTCTCTGTCCCTAGCGGTAACTTCGGTAACATCTGTGCCGGGCACATTGCCCGCCAGATGGGCCTGCCGATCGACAAGCTGATTCTGGCGACCAACGAGAACGACGTGCTGGACGAATTTTTCCGTACCGGTGTGTACCGTGTGCGTTCTTCTGCAGAAACCCAGCAGACCAGCAGCCCGTCCATGGATATTTCCAAGGCGTCCAACTTTGAGCGCTTCATTTTTGACCTGACCGGTCGCGATGCCAAACAAACGGCAGAGTTGTTCCGCAAGGTGGATCAAGAAGGTGGTTTTGACCTGTCCGGTACCGAGCTGTTTGCCAAGATCCAGTCTTACGGTTTTGTGTCTGGCCGCAGCAGCCATGACGACCGCGTGAAGACCATCAAGCAAGTGTGGGATACCTACGGCATGGAGGTTGATACCCACACCGCCGACGGTATCAAGGTGGCACTGGAAAAACGTGACCCGGCAGTACCTGTGCTGTGTCTGGAAACCGCGCTGCCGGCCAAGTTTGAAGCGACGATGATTGAGGCACTGGGCCGTAAACCTGCGCGTCCGGCCGCTTATGAAAACATCGAAGCCTTGCCGCAGCGTTTTGAAGTGATGGATGCCAGCGTAGAACAGATCCAGGCATTTATTGACCAGCACACACGGTAATCCGATCCGGACATCATTCATGAGTGTGTTGCCGACAAAGCCTTCCTTGTGGAGGCTTTGTTGTTTTTGTGCCCTGCACATGCGGGTAAGGGGGTACTCAGCCTCCGGCGGTATTCTCTTGCGCCATCATTAGCAGGAACAACCCTGCCTGATTCGAAACGCCGAGCTTGGCGTACATATTGCGGCGGTGGGCTTTGGCAGTGTCGATGGAAATCCCCAATTGCCGAGCCACACCCTTGGTGGAGTGCCCACCCAGAATCAGCAGTGCGACTTCGACTTCCCGCTCGGTCAGGTGCGGTTTGCCGCGCTGACGCAAGGACTCTTTCACTTCTTCGCTGCGCACATGGTCCTGGCTGGCTTGTGCTTCTTGCGACAGCACCGTATCCGCTTCTGCGGCCAGACGCATCAGATGCAATAACCACGGCAAAAACAGGTAGCAAAAACCGATTTCCTCATCCGTAAACCTGCGTTTACTGCCCAGCGAAAACGACAATACCCCTCTGCCCTGCATCGGGACCAGAAACTGGACTTCGTCCTCTACGACATTCAGCGAAAAATAGCGGCGGAAATACTCGGTCTCGCGGAAGTGTTCTGGCGCGACTTCATCCAGCCGGTAGAAACCGGGCTCGGTAGCGGTCATGGAAAAGGTATAGAACGGGTCCAGCAGATAGATACCACGGGCGTAGTCATGAAAGAGGTTGCTATCGGCTACATTGGCGCCTTTGTCGGCCAGCACCGTCGGGTCTTCGCTGGGGCGGAACAGCATGGCGACCCAGGTATCGAAATGCATGTGTTCACGCAGAAAACCGGCCAGTGCCGGCCAGAATTCTTCTTTGCCGACCCGGGCCATCAGGCGCCCTAGTCGTTGGTGAAACGCCAGTTCAGAAACAGAAAAAGACATCTTATTACCCCAGAGGGTGAGAGACGCGCGGTTATCTCACCCATACACGCGATGTTTGGCAAAAACCACCCTTGTTAGTATCACTCCATCCAATACAGAAACCTTGGTGTGCCGAATGGATGACGTGTCCCTGACCGTTCATGTCACCCGCTCATTGCGATAGCAGCCAAGGCCACCCTAACAGGAGATTGTCATGAATGCAACCCGACTGGCGGACTGGGAAGACAAGGCCGCATCACTGGTGTTCCGCCATCAGGCATATATCAACGGCCGATTTGTGGATGCCACCGACGGCCGCACCTTCCCGACCGTCAACCCGTTTACCGGCAAGGTACTGGCCAATGTGGCGCGGTGTGACAGTGCCGATGCCGACTTGGCGGTGAAGGCGGCCAGACGCAGTTTTGAGTCGGGCGTCTGGTCCCGCATTCACCCGCGGGAGCGCAAGAAAGTGCTGCAGGCGCTGGCGCAACTGATGGAGCAGCATCAGGAAGAACTGGCCTTGCTGGATTCGCTGGACATGGGCAAACCGGTAATGGATGCGCTGACGATTGATGTGCCCGGCTCGGTGGGGGTGCTCAACTGGTATGCCGAAGCGGCAGACAAACTGTATGACCAGGTTGCACCGACCGCACAAGATGCGGTGGCGCTGATCACCCGCGAGGCAGTGGGCGTGGTGGCGGCGGTCATCCCGTGGAACTTCCCGCTCGATATGGCCATCTGGAAACTGGCACCGGCGCTGATTGCCGGCAACAGTGTCATTCTGAAACCGGCGGAGCAATCCCCCCTGTCGGCCTTGCGGCTGGCCGAGCTGGCTTCTGAGGCCGGCTTGCCGGATGGCGTGTTGAATGTGTTGCCAGGCTATGGCCATGAAGTGGGCCAGGCGCTGGGGCTGCATCCAGACGTGGATTGCATCACCTTTACCGGCTCGACCGAGATTGGCAAACGCTTCTTGCAGTATGCCGGTGAATCCAACATGAAAATGGTCTGGCTGGAATGCGGTGGCAAAAGTCCGAATCTGGTGTTTGCCGACTGCAAGGATCTGGACATGGCCGCCAAGCGTGCGGCACTGGGGATTTTCTTCAACCAGGGTCAGGTGTGTTCTGCCAATGCGCGTTTGCTGGTGGAACGCAGCATCCATGACCAGTTTGTCAGCAAGCTGCAAGCCGAAATAGCCGGTTTCCGTCTGGGGAACCCGCTGGACCCTGCCACCTCATTGGGGACGCTGGTAGACGCCAAACAAACGGCACGGGTGCTCAGCATGATCCAGACAGGCAAGCAGGAAGGTGCAACCTTGCTGACCGGTGGCGAGCAACAGCAGATTGGCGAGAGCGACCTGTTCATCCGCCCGACCGTGTTTACCGATGTCACGCCGGACATGACCATCGCCCGCGAAGAAATTTTTGGGCCGGTACTGGCCATCATCCCGTTTGATAGCGAAGCCGAAGCGGTAGCCATTGCCAACGACAGCATCTACGGTCTGGCGGCTTCTGTGTGGACAGACGACCTGAGCCGTGCACACCGCCTGGCACGGCAACTGAAAGCCGGCACGGTATCGATCAATACCGTGGATGCGCTGGACCCAGGCATTCCGTTTGGCGGCTTCAAGCAATCCGGCTTCGGGCGCGACCTGTCATTACACGCTGTGGATAAATTCAGCCAGCTAAAAACCACCTGGATCAGCCTCAAGGCTTGACCGTTTCCTTCAAGGAGAGAGACATGAGCAATCTGCTAACCCAACACTTGTATAGCACCGAGACCTATCAGGAACTGGATGCCAAACACCACATCAACGCCTTTCTGGACCAGAAAGCGCTCAATGAAGAGGGTCCGCGCGTGATGGTAAACGCCAATGGCCTGAACATCTGGGACAGCGATGGCAAACGCTACCTGGACGGGATGTCCGGCCTGTGGTGTACCAACATCGGCTATGGCCGTCGCGAGCTGATTGAGGCAGCCACCCAGCAGCTGGAGCAGCTGAGCTACTACAACCTGTTTTTCCATACCACGCACCCGTCGGTACTCAAGCTGTCCGAGAAACTGTTTGAGCTGTTGTCGGACCGTTTTTCGCACGTGATTTACACCAATTCGGGCTCGGAGTCGAACGAGGTACTGATCCGTACCATCCGTCGCTATTGGGATGTGGTAGGCAAACCAACCAAGAAAATCTTCATCAGCCGCGAAAACGGGTACCACGGATCAACCGTAGGGAGTGCGTCACTGGGCGGCTTCAAGTTCATGCACGAGATGGGCGATTTGCCGATTCCCGGCATCGTGCACATTGGCGAGCCGTATTACTACGCCCACGGCGGCGACATGACACCGGAGGAATTTGGCCTGGCCCGTGCGCGCGAGCTGGAAACCAAGATTCTTGAGCTGGGTGCCGACAACGTGGCGGCCTTTGTGGCGGAACCGTTCCAGGGTGCAGGCGGCATGATCTTCCCGCCAGAAAGCTACTGGCCGGAAATCCAGCGCATCTGCCGCAAATACGATGTGCTGCTGTGCGCCGACGAGGTGATTGGCGGGTTTGGCCGCACCGGTGAATGGTTTGCCCATCAGTACTTCGGGTTTGAGCCGGATACCTTGTCGATCGCCAAAGGGCTGACCTCCGGCTATATCCCGATGGGCGGGCTGGTTCTGTCCAAGCGCATTGCCGATGCCCTGGTGGAAAAAGGCGGCGTGTTTGCCCACGGACTGACCTACTCTGGCCACCCGGTAGCTGCCGCAGTCGCGCTGGCAAACATCGAGACCATGCAGCGGGAAGGCATTGTCGAGAAGGTCAAACAGGATACCGGCCCGTATCTACAGAAAAACCTGCGCGAGATGTTCGCCCAGCATCCGCTGATTGGCGATGTACAGGGCGCGGGCATGGTAGCGGCCATCCAGTTTACCGAGAACAAGGCGACCCGCAAGCTGTTTGCCAACGAAGCCGACATTACCTGGCGCTGCCGCAGCTTTGGCTTTGAAGAGGGCGTGATCATCCGCTCTACCGCCGGGCGCATGATCATGGCACCCGCGCTAGTGGCCACGCATGCCGAGATTGATGAACTGCTGGAAAAAACGCAGCGTGCGGTAGACCGGACCGCACAAGAACTGGGCATTTTGTAAGTCTGCCGGTGTCTTGGGACTGAAGACGACATTTCCCCCTCCTCGAATGTTTTCTTCGGTCTCTTTTTTAATGAATTCCGTATGTTAACCGTCGCAAAACCTGTTACTTCAACCATGGAGAGAGAACATGAAGTTACATCACACGCTATACACGACGTTACTGTTGGCTACCTCGCTGCCGTCGCTGGCGGCAGAGGAAAAAGTCCTCAACATTTATAACTGGAATGACTACATCGGCAAGAATACCGTGGCCCGGTTCGAGAAAGAAACCGGCATCAAGGTCAAATACGATGTGTATGACAGCAACGAAACCCTGCAGGCCAAATTGCTGACCGGGCATAGCGGCTATGATCTGGTGTTTCCGTCGCTGGAGTTTGCCGGCAAGCAGATCAACAGCGGCGTACACCGTCCGGTAGATAAAAAGCAGCTGACCAACTACGGCAACCTGAACCCGATCCTGCTGCAAAAACTGACCACGGTGGACCCCGGCAACAAATACCTGGTGCCTTACATGTGGTTTACCACCGGCATCGGCATCAACGAAGACAAGGTCAAGAAAGCGCTGGGTGGCGATTTGCCAACCGATATGTGGCGTCTGGCATTTGACCCGACGTATACCAGCAAGCTGAAATCTTGCGGGATTTCGTACATGGATACGCCAAGCGACATGTTCACCATGGCCAACATCTACCTGGGCAAAGGGGGTACGGATTACAGCAAGGATACCCTGGCCACCACCACGGCCGCACTGGCCAAAGTACGCAAAGACGTGCGGGTGTTCAACTCGTCACCGATCGACCTGCTGGCCAATGGTGATGTCTGTCTGGCCGTGGCGTACTCCGGCGATGTCTACATGGCCCGCAATCGGGCAGTAGAAGCCAAGAACGGTCAGAAGATCCGTTTTGTCATCCCCAACAAGGGTACCCTGATGTCGCTGGACAGCATGGTCATCCCGAAAGATGCCAAACATCCGGACAATGCGCTAAAGTTCATCAACTTCATGCTGAAACCGGACGTGATTGCTGACGCCACCAACGAGGTGTTCTACGCCAACGCCAACGACAAGGCCACCCCGTTTGTCAGCAAAGAGATTGTCTCTGACCCGAACATCTACATTCCGGATGCGCTCAAGGTACAGCTGGTGGCCAAGAAAGTCATCAAACCCGAGGAACAGCGCCTGCTGACGGATTTTTATACCAAATTCAAGTCATCCAAATAAATCATCCAGTCGTTATACGGCCGGGCCTGACGGGCCCGGCCCCGGATGAAGAGACAGACACCCGCAGCACGCGCATTTGCACCACCAATTATCGTATGGCCGGTTCAACCCTACCCTGTTAGCCCCCGAGACCATCTTGTTAATACCCGGACCACGACGGGTATGCCCCTGCACCTGCTCGTGCCAGATAGCGGCTCCTGCGGGTGAGCAGGGTTTGCTGCAGATTTTCAAATACAAGGAGCGCCATTGTGCCCAAAGACAACAGCACGGTGAAATCAGATTCATACTTGCAAATTCAAACCATCGTCAAAAAGTTTGGCGATGCAACCGCGGTAGATCACATCGATCTCACCATTAAAAAACACGAGATCTTCGCCCTTCTGGGCAGCTCCGGCTGTGGCAAGTCCACCCTGCTGCGCATGATGGCCGGGATGGAAACCCCGACCTCCGGCAAGATCATCCTCGACGGTGAAGACATCACGGCCCTGCCACCTTACCGCCGTCCGATCAACATGATGTTCCAGTCCTACGCCCTGTTCCCGCACATGACCGTCGAACAGAACATCGCCTTCGGCCTGAAACAGGACAAACTGCCGGCTGACGAGATCATCGACCGCGTCAGCAAGATGCTCGACCTGGTGCAGATGAAAAAATACGCCAAGCGCAAGCCGCACCAGTTGTCTGGCGGCCAGCAACAGCGTGTAGCGCTGGCCCGCTCGCTGGCCAAACGCCCGAAACTGCTGCTGCTGGACGAACCGCTCGGCGCGCTGGACAAGAAACTGCGCCAGCAAACCCAGCTGGAACTGGTGAACGTGATCGAGAAAGTCGGCGTGACCTGCATCATGGTGACCCATGACCAGGAAGAAGCCATGACCATGGCCTCGCGCATCGCCATCATGTCCGAAGGCAAGCTGCTGCAAGTCGGTTCACCGACCGAGATCTACGAACACCCGAACTGCCGCTTCACCGCCGAGTTCATCGGTGAAACCAACCTGTTCGAAGGCAAGCTGCTGGTAGACGAACCAGGCTACATCATCGTCGGTTCTGACGACCTGCCGCGCGGCATCTACATCAACCACGGCGTGACCGGTCCGGCCGGCATGGAACTGTCGGTGTCGATCCGTCCGGAACGCGTGCACGTGACCCGTCAGCAGCCGGAAGGCGAGTACAACTGGTCCGAAGGCGAAGTCAGCGACATCGCCTACCTGGGCAGCTACTCGTTCTTCCACGTCAAGCTGCCAAG
>NZ_AQXU01000007.1 GCF_000376945.1 Leeia oryzae DSM 17879 | reverse complement strand
CTGATTGCGCCAATCGCGATGGAAGACGGTCTGCGTTTCGCTATCCGTGAAGGCGGTCGTACCGTTGGCGCGGGTGTGGTTGCTAAGATCATCGAGTAATCAAGAGTTGTGCCGAGGGTGAGTTGTCACCCTCTTTACAGGCCAGTAGCTCAATTGGTAGAGTATCGGTCTCCAAAACCGAGGGTTGGGGGTTCGAGACCCTCCTGGCCTGCCAATCACTCATAAGAGTGCTAAAAAGAGCATTAATAAATAATGACAACGATTGATAAAGCTAAGCTAGCCGCTTCCCTCTTACTGGTAGCGGCTGGCCTTGTTGTGTTCTACTCACTGCATAATCTCCATGTCGCAATTCGCGGTGGCCTGGTGGTTGTTTCCGTCGTTGCTGCGCTTGCTTTGATGCTGACAACCGGTTTGGGTGCTGGCTTTAAGGGGTATGCGGGTGAGTCTCTTAAAGAGGCGCGCCGTGTAACGTGGCCAACCCGTCGTGAAACACTCCAGATGACTGGCGTGGTTTTGCTGTTTGTAGTGGTGTTAGCGATTTTCTTATCTGTAGTGGACTGGGGTCTGTCCAAGTTCTTCTACTCGTTTCTATTGAATAGGGGCTAAGCATGGCGATGAGGTGGTATGTTGTGCATGCCTATTCTGGCTTTGAAAAGAGCGTACAGCGCGCTTTGCAAGAGAAAATCAACCGTGGCAACTTGCAAGACAAGTTTGGCCAGATTCTTGTGCCTGTTGAAGAGGTCGTCGAAGTAAAAGGCGGTCACAAAAGCATTACCGAGCGCAAGTTCTTCCCCGGTTATGTACTGGTGGAGATGGAAATGTCTGACGAGACATGGCATTTGGTGAAAAGTACGCCAAAGGTGACGGGCTTTGTGGGCGGAACCGCCAATCGTCCTGCGCCAATTTCTCAGCGCGAAGTTGACGATATCTTGCACCAGATGCAAGAAGGTGTTGAGAAGCCAAAACCGAAAATTCTGTTTGAAGTTGGTGAGTCAGTCCGTGTTACTGAAGGTCCGTTTACCGACTTCAACGGCTCAGTCGAAGAAATCAACTACGACAAG
Source organism: Leeia oryzae DSM 17879 (assembly GCF_000376945.1). Taxonomy (GTDB): domain Bacteria; phylum Pseudomonadota; class Gammaproteobacteria; order Burkholderiales; family Leeiaceae; genus Leeia; species Leeia oryzae. The sequence continues at coordinate 14,350 of NZ_AQXU01000007.1, read as the reverse complement.
AGCAAGCTGCGTGTATCTGTGCTGATCTTTGGTCGCGCAACACCGGTTGAACTGGATTTTGCGCAAGTAGAAAAACTCTGATTTTTTGACTTGTGCAAGATATGAATGCCCCGTTTAAAGAAGCGGGGCGTTTGTGTGTAACGGGGAGCAGCTAAAAAACTGCGCTATCACCCATATTTAGGAGTACTAACGTGGCAAAGAAAATTGTCGGCTTGATTAAGCTGCAAGTGCCAGCAGGCAAGGCAAACCCATCTCCACCAATTGGCCCAGCACTGGGTCAACGTGGTCTGAACATCATGGAATTCTGTAAAGCGTTCAACGCTGCAACCCAAGGCCTGGAGCCTGGTTTGCCAATTCCAGTGGTGATTACTGCTTATGCAGACAAGTCATTCACTTTTGTGATGAAAACACCTCCAGCAACCGTGCTGATCAAAAAGGCAATCGGTCTGCAAAAAGGTAGTTCTAAGCCTCATACCGACAAGGTTGGCAAGTTGACTCGTGCCCAGGCTGAAGAAATCGCCAAAACAAAAATGCCAGATCTGACAGCTGCTGATCTGGATGCAGCGGTACGTTGTATTGCTGGTAGCGCCCGCTCAATGGGCGTGGTTTTGGAGGGGTAATCATGGCAAAAATTTCTAAACGTCTGAAAGAACTGCGTTCTAAAGTTGATTCAAACAAGCTTTACGCTATTGATGATGCTTTGGCACTGATCAAAGAGACTGCATCTGCCAAGTTTGATGAGTCTGTTGACGTATCTGTTAACCTTGGTGTTGATGCACGCAAATCTGACCAGGTTGTTCGTGGTTCAGTTGTATTGCCACGCGGTACCGGCAAGACCGTTCGCGTTGCTGTTTTTGCTCAAGGCGCTAACGCCGAAGCTGCAAAAGCAGCAGGTGCAGACATCGTAGGTTTTGAAGATCTGGCTGAACAAATCAAAGGTGGCATGATGGACTTTGATATTGTGATTGCAACCCCAGACGCAATGCGTATCGTGGGTCAGCTGGGTCAAGTATTGGGTCCACGTGGCCTGATGCCTAACCCTAAGGTTGGTACAGTTACGCCTGATGCAGCTACAGCAGTTAAAAACGCTAAAGCCGGTCAGGTTCAATACCGCACTGACAAAGGTGGCATTATCCACTGCACAATCGGTCGCGCATCATTTGATGCTGCAGCCCTGCGTGAAAACTTTGGTGCATTGATCGAGGCTTTGGTAAAAGCCAAGCCTGCATCAAGCAAAGGTGTCTACCTGCGTAAAGTTGCAGTTAGCAGCACCATGGGCTTGGGTGTTCGTGTAGATACAGCTACCGTTCAAGCCTGATAAGAGCAGTTCACGGATGATGAAAGTCATCCGTGCTTTGGGCTACATCACGCACATGCGTGTTGTAGATCGTCAAAGACCGCAGGTATTTTAATTTCTGATGCGTCATATCAGGAGCCTGCGCAGATGGTGATCCCTAATGCAGGATTTATTGGTTTTCCAATTCGCTCCTGAGCTAAGGTCGCCGAGGTGAAGTAACTGATCGCAAGATCAGACTTCGTGTTAATAGGAGGATAGGCCTTGGGTCTCAATCTCGAAGATAAAAAAGCCGTTGTGGCTGAAGTGGCGGCAGAAGTTGCTAAAGCTCAGACCATCGTTCTGGCTGAATATCGCGGTATCCAGGTCGGTCAACTAACTCAACTTCGTGCAAGTGCTCGCAAGTCTGGCGTTTACCTGCGTGTTCTGAAGAACACATTGGTACGTCGTGCTGTGCAAGGTACACCGTTCGAAGGTCTGGCTGAGCAAATGAGCGGCCCGCTGATCTACGGTATTTCCGAAGATCCAGTTGCAGCTGCTAAAGTCCTAAACGACTTTGCAAAAGCTAATGACAAGCTAGTTCTGACCGCTGGTAGCTATGCAGGTAAAGTTCTGGATAAAGCTGGTGTGCAAGCACTTGCTTCTATTCCTAGCCGTGATGAGCTGCTGGCTCGCTTGCTGGGTGTTATGCAAGCACCAGTTTCTGGTTTTGCACGTGCACTTGCTGCATTGGCCGCACAAAAAGGCGAAACAGAGTCAGTTTAATCGATTAACTGATTTTGCAAGCCCATACGATTTTGATTTTGGAGTGAAATACAAATGGCAATTACTAAAGAAGACATCCTTGAAGCAGTTGGCGCTTTGACTGTTATGGAACTGAATGACCTGGTGAAGGCATTCGAAGAAAAATTCGGCGTTTCTGCTGCTGCTATGGCTGTTGCTGCTCCTGCAGCTGGCGGTGCTGCTGCTGCTGAAGAGAAAACCGAGTTCGACGTTATCCTGGCATCTGCTGGCGACAACAAAGTGAACGTAATTAAGGTTGTTCGTGCTATCACCGGTCTGGGCCTGAAAGAAGCTAAAGACCTGGTTGACGGTGCTCCAAAAGCAATCAAAGAAGGCGCATCTAAAGCCGACGCAGAAGCTATCAAGAAACAACTTGAAGAAGCTGGCGCTAAGGCCGAAATCAAGTAATTTTCTTGATTTGAGCAAATCAGGCTGGCGGGAGACCGTCGGCCTTGTTTGCTTTGTAGTTTTTGATACTTTAAAGCACTTTAGATCAGTTTAGACTGCAAACAACAGCCAATTTGTTGGCCGTGCAAGTAAGCTGTTTTTTGCTTTCTGCGGCATTTACCTCCATGGAGTCTCTATGAGTTACTCTTTTACAGAGAAGAAGCGCATCCGTAAGAGTTTCGCCAAACGAGAAAGTGTACTGGACGTACCTTTCCTGCTGGCGACTCAGATTCAGTCTTACACCGCCTTTTTACAGGCTGATGCTACACCTGAAACTAGAAAGTCGGAAGGTCTGCAAGCGGCTTTCAACTCCATTTTCCCGATCGCCAGTCATACTGGCAACGCGCGTCTGGAATTTGTAAGTTACATGCTTGGTACCCCTCCGTTTGACATGACAGAATGTCAGCAGCGCGGTATTACTTACGCGGCACCACTTCGTGCACGTGTTCGTTTGACCATCATGGATCGCGAGGCTAGCAAGCCAACAATCAAAGAAGTGAAAGAGCAAGAAGTCTACATGGGCGAAATTCCATTGATGACTCAATCTGGCTCATTCATCATTAACGGCACTGAACGCGTGATCGTGTCTCAGCTTCACCGTTCGCCAGGCGTTTTCTTCGAGCACGATAAGGGCAAAACCCATAGCTCTGGCAAACTACTGTTCTCTGCTCGTATCATTCCTTATCGTGGTTCTTGGCTCGATTTTGAATTTGATGCAAAAGATCTGCTTTATTTCCGTATTGACCGTCGTCGTAAGATGCCTGTCACGATTCTGCTGCGCGCGCTGGGTTATACCAACGAACAGATTCTGGCTGATTTCTTCTCGTTTGATAAAGTCCGCCTGACCAGTGCTGACGTCAGCATGGACTTGGTGCCAGAACGTCTGAAAGGCGAAGTCGCCAAGTTTGACATCAAAGATGCTGCCGGTAAGGTGATTGTTGCAAAAGACAAGCGCATCACGGCAAAACATATCAAAGACATTGCTACGGCAGGTTTGACCAGTCTGGTTGTGCCGGATGACATGATCGTAGGTCGTGTGCTGGCTAAGAATGTTATTGACCCAGCGACAGGTGAAGTGCTTGCGTTGGCCAATGATGAAATTACAGAGTCATTGTTGAATAAATTGCAGATTTCAGGTGTTAAAGAACTGGATCTGATTTATACCAATGACCTGGACTATGGTGCGTTCATTTCCCAGACTATGCGTCAGGATGAGACAGCAGACAAAAATGCTGCCCGTATCGCGATTTATCGCATGATGCGTCCAGGTGAGCCACCTACTGAAGATGCGGTCGAGACGCTATTCCACCGCTTGTTCTTCGCAGAAGAAACTTACGACCTGTCTAAGGTAGGTCGTATGAAATTCAATCGCCGTATCGGTGTGGATGAAATTACCGGTGCAGGTACATTGTCGACTGAAGATATCGTTGCAGTTATCAAGATTCTGGTTGAGCTGCGCAACGGCCGCGGCGAAGTCGATGATATCGATCACTTGGGTAACCGTCGTGTCCGTTCAGTTGGTGAATTGGCAGAGAACCAGTTCCGTGCCGGTCTGGTCCGTGTAGAGCGTGCTGTCAAAGAACGCTTGTCCCAAGCCGAGTCAGACAACCTGATGCCACACGACTTGATCAACGCCAAGCCTGTGAGCGCGGCAATCAAGGAATTCTTCGGTTCGTCTCAGTTGTCCCAGTTTATGGATCAGACCAACCCGCTGTCAGAAATTACGCACAAACGCCGTGTTTCTGCTTTGGGCCCAGGTGGTCTGACACGTGAGCGTGCAGGTTTCGAAGTCCGTGACGTGCACCCTACGCATTATGGCCGCGTATGTCCGATCGAAACGCCGGAAGGTCCAAACATTGGTTTGATCAACTCTCTGGCTATTTATGCTCGCACTAACGAATACGGCTTCCTGGAAACCGCATACCGTAAAGTGGTTGATGGCAAGGTGACTGATCAGATTGAATATCTGTCTGCCATCGAAGAAGGTCGCTACGTCATTGCTCAGGCGAATGCTGCGCTAGGTGAAGACGGTAGTCTGCTGGACGAGATCGTGACTTGCCGTGAAAAGGGCGAAACGATCCTTGAATCCAAAGACCGCATTCAATATATGGATGTGGCTCCAAGCCAGATTGTATCCGTTGCTGCTTCCCTGATTCCGTTCCTGGAACATGATGATGCAAACCGTGCATTGATGGGTGCCAACATGCAGCGTCAAGCTGTACCTTGCCTACGCCCAGAGAAATCGTTCGTGGGTACCGGTATTGAACGTACGGTAGCTGTTGACTCGGGTACCGCTGTCAAGGCAAACCGTGGCGGTATCGTTGACTACGTGGACGCAGGTCGTATCGTTATTCGTGTGAACGATGATGAGACAAGTGCTGGCGAGGTTGGTGTTGATATTTACAACCTGGTCAAATATACCCGTTCAAACCAGAATACCAACATTAACCAGCGTCCAATCGTTAAAGTGGGCGACCAAGTTGCTCGTAATGACGTGATTGCGGATGGCGCCTCTACTGATTTGGGTGAACTGGCGCTTGGCCAGAACTTGCTGGTGGCGTTCATGCCATGGAACGGCTACAACTTTGAGGATTCGATTCTGATTTCCGAAAAAGTTGTGGCAGATGATCGCTACACAACCATTCACATTGAAGAGTTGTCAGTTGTCGCACGTGACACCAAGCTGGGACCTGAAGAAATTACCCGTGATATCTCCAATCTGTCTGAGCGCATGCTGGGTCGTCTGGATGAGAGCGGTATTGTTCACATTGGTGCTGAAGTTGAGGCCGGGGATGTTCTGGTTGGTAAAGTGACACCAAAAGGTGAAACCCAGCTGACCCCTGAAGAGAAACTGCTGCGTGCCATCTTCGGTGAAAAGGCCTCTGACGTTAAAGATACCTCTTTGCGCGTACCTACGGGCATGAGCGGTACAGTCATCGGCGTTCAGGTCTTCACACGTGAAGGTATCCAGCGTGATGCACGTGCACAGTCCATCATTGATGACGAACTGAAACGCTTCAAGATTGACTTGGCTGACCAGCTGCGTATTCTGGAAAGCGATGCTTTCGAGCGTATCAAGAAAACCCTGACTGGCAAGATCGCCAATGGCGGTCCGAAGAAACTGGTCAAAGGCACCGCTATTGATCTGGATTATCTGGATTCTGTGCTGCCGCATGACTGGTTCGATATCCGCCTGGCCGATGAAGAGGCTGCTCGTCAGCTGGAACAGCAGAAAGATATCCTGGCGCAGAAGCGTCTGGAGTTTGACCAGCTGTTTGAAGAGAAGAAACGTAAACTGACCCAGGGTGACGAGTTGTCTCCTGGCGTTCAGAAAATGGTCAAAGTGTATATCGCTGTCAAACGTCGCCTGCAGCCCGGTGACAAGATGGCCGGTCGTCACGGTAACAAGGGTGTGGTTTCACGCATTGTGCCTATTGAAGACATGCCGCACATGGCCGACGGTACCCCGATGGACATCGTACTGAACCCGTTGGGTGTTCCGTCTCGTATGAACGTGGGCCAGATTCTGGAAACCCACTTGGGTTGGGCTGCAAAAGGCCTGGGTCGCCGTATTGACGAGATGGTGCGTCAACAGCGCAATGTAGAAGAAATCCGTGGGTTCTTGGATAAGGTGTATAACAGTACAGGCAAGTCCGAAGATCTGGACAGCTTTACGGATACCGAAATTCTTGAACTGGCGCAAAACCTGAGAAATGGTGTGCCATTTGCAACGCCAGTGTTTGACGGTGCAAAAGAATCCGAAATCCGTGCGATGCTGGATCTGGCATTCCCTGATGATGATCCTCGCACAGAGGCATTGGGCTTCACGCCGACCAAGACTCAGTTGCGTTTGTATGATGGCCGCACCGGTGAGGCTTTCGAGCGTCGCGTGACCGTAGGTTACATGCACGTACTGAAGCTTCACCATCTGGTCGATGACAAGATGCACGCACGTTCTACAGGACCGTACTCTCTGGTAACGCAACAGCCGTTGGGTGGTAAAGCCCAGTTTGGTGGTCAGCGTTTTGGTGAGATGGAGGTGTGGGCACTAGAGGCTTATGGTGCTGCGTACACTCTGCAGGAAATGTTGACCGTGAAATCCGATGACATTACCGGGCGTACCAAAGTCTACGAAAACATCGTAAAAGGCGACCATAAGATTGATGCAGGTATGCCGGAATCCTTCAACGTGCTGGTGAAGGAAATCCGCTCCCTGGGTATCGATATCGATCTGGAACGCTATTAATCATCGAATGACAGCAGAGGGCTTGTCCCTCTGCGCCCTGGAGGATATATGAAAGGTTTGCTCGATCTTTTCAAGCAAGTAACCCAAGACGAAGAATTTGATGCCATTAAAATTGGCTTGGCTTCGCCTGAAAAAATCCGTTCATGGTCTTTCGGTGAAGTAAAAAAACCGGAAACCATCAATTACCGTACATTCAAGCCTGAGCGTGATGGCCTGTTTTGTGCCCGGATTTTTGGCCCGATCAAAGACTACGAATGCTTGTGCGGCAAATACAAACGCCTGAAGCACCGTGGTGTGATTTGTGAAAAATGTGGCGTTGAAGTTACGCTGGCCAAAGTGCGTCGTGAACGCATGGGCCACATTGAACTGGCTTCACCTACAGCACACATCTGGTTCTTGAAATCCCTGCCATCCCGTCTGGGCATGGTATTGGATATGACACTGCGTGATATTGAGCGCGTGTTGTACTTTGAAGCTTATGTCGTGATTGAGCCGGGTTTGACCCCGCTCAGTAAAGGTCAGTTACTGACTGAAGAAGACTACCTGGATAAAGTCGAAGAGTACGGTGATGAATTCCGTGCCGTGATGGGTGCCGAAGGCGTTCGTGATCTTCTGCGCGCAATCGACTTGGATCCGGAAGTCGAGAAGCTGCACCGAGACCTCGATGCGACTGGTTCAGATACCAAAATCAAAAAAATCGCCAAGCGCTTGAAAGTGCTTGAGGCATTCCAGCGCTCCGGCATCAAGCCAGAGTGGATGGTGATGGATGTGCTGCCAGTGCTGCCACCTGATCTGCGTCCTCTGGTTCCGCTGGATGGCGGCCGTTTCGCCACGTCAGATCTGAATGACCTGTACCGTCGTGTTATTAACCGTAATAACCGTCTGAAGCGCCTGCTTGAGCTGAAAGCTCCAGAAATTATCGTCCGCAACGAGAAGCGGATGCTGCAAGAGTCTGTTGACTCTCTGCTGGATAATGGCCGCCGTGGTAAAGCCATGACCGGTGCCAACAAGCGTCCGCTCAAATCACTAGCTGACATGATCAAGGGTAAAGGCGGCCGTTTCCGTCAGAACTTGCTTGGTAAGCGTGTGGATTACTCCGGTCGTTCAGTGATTGTGGTGGGCCCGCAGTTGCGTCTGCATCAGTGTGGTTTGCCAAAGAAAATGGCACTAGAACTGTTCAAGCCGTTCATCTTCCACAAGCTGGAAGCTTTGGGTATTGCGACAACGATCAAAGCCGCTAAACGTGAAGTTGAGCAAGAAACCCCGGTTGTATGGGATATTCTGGAAGATGTCATTCGTGAGCATCCAATTCTGCTGAACCGTGCGCCAACGCTGCACCGCTTGGGTATCCAGGCGTTTGAGCCAGTCTTGATCGAAGGTAAAGCCATTCAGTTGCACCCACTCGTTTGTTCAGCGTTTAACGCCGACTTTGACGGTGACCAAATGGCGGTCCACGTGCCACTTTCTCTGGAAGCCCAGATGGAAGCTCGCACGCTGATGTTAGCGTCTAACAACGTCCTGTCTCCAAGTAACGGTGATCCGATCATCGTTCCTTCTCAGGATATCGTGTTGGGTCTTTACTACATCACCCGTGACAAAATCAACGGGCGTGGTGAAGGAATGCAGTTCGTGGATGTCGCTGAAGCACTTCGCGCCTACGAAAACAAAGTGATCGAAATGAACACCCGTATCACGGTCCGTATTCGTGAGTGGGTTGCTGCTGAAGAGTCAGAGTTTGTCGAGAAATTTACGCGCTACGAAACCACGGTTGGTCGCGCTATCCTCTCGGAAATTCTGCCTAAAGGCATGCCGTTCAGCTATGTGAACAAGGCACTGAAAAAGAAAGAAATTTCCAAGCTGATCAATGCATCTTTCCGTCGTTGCGGCTTGCGTGACACGGTGATTTTTGCCGACCAGCTGATGTACACAGGTTTCACCTATGCAACCCGTGCGGGTATTTCTATCTGTATCGATGACATGTTGATTCCTGCTGACAAGCAGAAGCTGCTTGCAGAAGCAGAAAAAGAAGTGAGCGAAATCCAGTCACAATACACATCTGGTCTTGTAACTCAGGGTGAGCGTTACAACAAGGTTGTGGATATCTGGGGTCGTGCTGGTGATCGTGTTGCAAATGCGATGATGGCTTCGCTGAAAACCGAGAAGGTTGTGGATCGCGAAGGCAAGACGGTTGATCAAGAGTCATTCAACGCCATTTACATGATGGCCGACTCAGGCGCCCGGGGTTCTGCAGCCCAGATTCGTCAGTTAGCTGGTATGCGGGGTTTGATGGCCAAGCCGGATGGCTCGATTATTGAAACACCAATTACTTCAAACTTCCGTGAAGGTTTGAACGTGTTGCAGTACTTCATTTCAACACACGGTGCGCGTAAGGGTCTTGCGGATACGGCGTTGAAAACCGCTAACTCTGGTTACCTGACACGTCGTCTGGTTGATGTAACACAAGACTTGGTCGTCATCGAGCAGGATTGCGGCACCAAGAACGGTGTGGCAATGAAGGCGGTAGTACAGGGTGGTGATGTTCTTGAAGCATTGCGCGATCGTATTCTCGGCCGTGTTGCTGCAACCGATGTGGTTAACAGCGAAACAGGCGAGACTGTCTACGATGCTGGCACCTTGCTGGGTGAAGACGAAGTTGAGCGTATCGAGGCACTAGGTATTGATGAAGTCAAGGTACGTACTGCACTGACGTGTGAAACACGTTATGGTCTATGCGCCAAGTGCTACGGTCGCGATCTTGGCCGCGGTCATCTGGTCAACGTTGGTGAAGCTGTTGGTGTAGTTGCTGCGCAGTCCATTGGTGAACCTGGTACCCAGCTGACCATGCGTACGTTCCACATTGGTGGTGCGGCTTCTCGTGCCGCTATGGCTAGCCAGGTTGAGACCAAGTCTAATGGTATTGCCCGGTTCGCAAACATGCGCTATGTAACAAGCGCCAAAGGCGAATTGGTCGCAATTTCCCGTTCAGGCGAAGTGGTCATCACAGAAGACAATGGCCGTGAGCGTGAACGTCATAAAGTACCTTATGGCGCTACGCTGCAAGTGACCGATGGTGCAACGGTAAAAGCAGGTCAAGTTTTGGCGACATGGGATCCGCATACTCGTCCGATTATTACTGAGTACGCTGGTCAAGTGAAGTTCGAGAACGTTGAAGAGGGTGTAACCGTAGCTAAACAGATCGATGAGGTTACAGGTCTGTCTACACTGGTGGTTATCGATCCTAAACGACGCGCGGGCTCAACCAAAGGTGTTCGTCCTCAGGTTAAACTGCTGGATGCGCAAGGTAATGAAGTCAAGCTGACAGGTACAGATACGCCTGTAAACATTACTTTCCAGGTTGGTTGCATTATTTCTGTTAAAGATGGCCAGGATGTGAATGTGGGTGATGTGCTGGCCCGTATTCCTCAAGAATCGTCCAAGACACGTGATATTACCGGTGGTCTGCCACGTGTGGCCGAACTGTTTGAAGCTCGCTCACCAAAAGACGCTGGCATGCTGGCTGAAATTACTGGTACGGTTTCATTTGGTAAGGATACCAAAGGTAAACAACGTTTGGTCTTGACAGATTTGGATGGTATTGCACACGAATACCTGATTCCAAAAGACAAGCATGTGCTGGTTCACGATGGTCAGGTAGTTAACAAAGGTGAAACTATTGTTGACGGACCGGTAGATCCACATGACATCCTGCGTCTGCAAGGCATTGAAGCATTGTCTCGCTACATCACTGAAGAAGTTCAGGAAGTGTATCGTTTGCAAGGTGTGAAGATTAACGACAAGCACATTGAAGTGATTGTTCGTCAGATGCTGCGTCGTGTCGTGATCAGCGCGTCCGGTGACACTGATTTCATTCAGGGTGAGCAGGTTGAGCGTGCCGAAGTTTTGATTGAAAATGAACGTGCGGTTGCTGAAGGCAAACAGCCGGCTGAGTATGAAAATATTCTGCTGGGTATTACCAAGGCATCCCTGTCAACAGACTCCTTCATCTCTGCGGCTTCATTCCAGGAAACGACTCGTGTCCTGACCGAAGCTGCAATCATGGGCAAAAAGGATGATCTGCGTGGTCTGAAAGAAAACGTCATTGTGGGTCGTCTGATCCCGGCAGGTACCGGTCTGGCTTACCACAATGCACGCCGCAGAAAAGAAGCAAGTGATGCGGCACAAGAAGAATTTGCCGCAGCAAGTGAAACTGTGGCAGAAGATGGTCAGGCAGAGCAGTTGGCCTGACGAACGGCTGGGTTCGCTCTTGCAATCAACTTGACAAAAGATTGCAAGAGCGAATAGAATCAGCGGTCTTTATATTCGGCGAATTTTGTACGATTCGCCGTATTTTTCATTTCTAGGAAGAAGCAATGCCAACAATTAACCAGCTTGTGCGTAAGCCACGCCAAAGTGCGGTGGTTAAAAGCAAAGTGCCAGCACTGAATGCATGCCCGCAAAAGCGCGGCGTTTGTACCCGTGTTTACACTACAACCCCGAAAAAACCAAACTCAGCGCTGCGTAAAGTTTGTAAAGTCAGACTGACCAATGGTTTTGAGGTGATTTCATACATCGGTGGTGAAGGCCACAACCTGCAGGAACACTCCGTTGTTCTGATTCGCGGTGGTCGTGTGAAGGATTTGCCAGGTGTTCGTTATCACACAGTGCGTGGTAGCTTGGATACCGCCGGCGTTAAAGATCGTAAGCAGTCTCGTTCTAAATACGGTGCAAAACGCCCTAAGGCCTAAGTTTGATCAAGCAGGCGGTTTAATGCCGTCGAGTAAGTGGCTTGCATTTGCAAGTCTCGAGCATAAGCTCAACTGAATAGCATAGAGAGGAAGTAACATGCCACGTCGTCGCGAAGTTCCGAAGCGTGAGGTTTTGCCGGATCCAAAGTTCGGTAATAAAGATTTGTCAAAATTCATGAACGTGATCATGGAAGATGGCAAGAAATCTGTTGCTGAGCGTATTGTGTATGGTGCGCTTGAGCAAATCGAAAAGAAATCCGGTAAAGATGCGCTGGAAATTTTTGTGCAAGCCATCAACAATGCTAAGCCAATTGTTGAGGTGAAAAGTCGCCGCGTGGGTGGTGCTAACTATCAGGTTCCTGTTGAAGTCCGTCCGGCTCGTCGTATGGCATTGGCGATGCGCTGGATTCGTGAAGCAGCACGGAAACGTGGTGAAAAATCTATGGGTCAACGCTTGGCTGGTGAGCTGCTGGATGCGGCTGAGGGTCGCGGTGGTGCCATGAAAAAGCGCGATGAAGTTCATCGTATGGCTGAAGCTAACAAGGCCTTTGCGCACTATCGCTTCTAAGCGAGTGCCTGACTTTGTTCTTTATCACCCTTTTTACAAGGTAGCGAGCTGTGGCACGTAAGACCCCAATCGAACGATATCGTAATATCGGCATCAGTGCTCATATTGATGCTGGTAAGACTACAACAACCGAACGTATTTTGTTCTACACCGGTGTTTCTCACAAAATCGGTGAAGTGCATGATGGTGCGGCGACTATGGACTGGATGGAGCAAGAGCAGGAGCGTGGTATTACCATTACGTCTGCTGCTACTACTTGTTTCTGGAAGGGCATGGATGGCCGTTTCCCTGAGCACCACATTAACATCATTGACACCCCTGGGCACGTTGACTTCACTATTGAGGTTGAGCGCTCAATGCGTGTTCTGGATGGTGCATGCATGGTTTACTGTGCTGTGGGTGGTGTTCAGCCTCAGTCAGAAACAGTGTGGCGTCAGGCTAACAAGTATGGCGTGCCACGCCTGGCGTTCGTCAACAAGATGGACCGTCAGGGTGCAAACTTCTTCCGTGTGTATGAACAGATGCGCTTGCGTCTGAAAGCCAATCCAGTACCAATTCAGGTACCTATTGGTGCGGAAGATACCTTCAAGGGTGTGATTGATCTGATTCGCATGAAGGCTGTCTACTGGGATGAAGCATCTCAAGGTATGAAGTTTGATCTGCGCGAGATTCCAGAGGAGCTTGCTGCGCAAGCTGCAGAATGGCGCGAGAAAATGATTGAGGCCGCTGCTGAATCTTCTGAAGAACTGATGAACAAATACCTTGAAGAAGGTGAGTTGTCAGAAGAAGAGATCAAGCTTGGTCTGCGTAACCGTACCATTGCGAGCGAAATCGTTCCTATGTTGTGTGGCACTGCGTTCAAGAACAAGGGTGTTCAGGCGATGCTTGACGCTGTGATTGAATTCTTGCCAGCCCCAACAGATATTCCACCTGTTAAAGGTGAAAATGAAGACGGCACTCCGGCTGAGCGCGCGGCGGATGATTCTGCCCCGTTCTCTTCTCTGGCATTCAAACTGATGAATGACCCGTATGTCGGTCAGCTGACGTTCTTCCGTGTGTATTCTGGTGTGGTTAAATCAGGTGATACCGTTTACAACTCAGTAAAAGGTAAAAAAGAGCGTATTGGTCGTATCGTTCAGATGCACGCTGCAGATCGTAAAGAGATCGAAGAAGTTCGTGCTGGTGATATTGCTGCTGCAATTGGCCTGAAAGACGTTACTACCGGTGAAACGCTTTGTGATCTGGATAAGGTCATTACTCTGGAACGGATGGAATTCCCTGAGCCAGTGATTCACGTTGCCGTTGAACCGAAAACCAAAGCTGACCAAGAGAAAATGGGTTTTGCGTTGGGTCGTTTGGCAAAAGAAGATCCTTCATTCCGTGTGCGTACTGATGAAGAGTCTGGTCAGACAATTATTTCTGGTATGGGTGAGCTGCACCTTGAGATTATTGTTGACCGTATGAAGCGTGAATTCGGCGTTGAGGCAAACGTTGGGGCGCCTCAGGTTGCTTACCGTGAGACCATTCGCGCGTCTGTTGAAAGTGATGCGAAACACGTTAAACAGTCTGGTGGTAAAGGCCAGTACGGTCACGTTGTGCTGAAACTTGAACCTATGCCTGAAGGCGGCGGTTATGAGTTTGTTGACGAAATCAAGGGTGGTGTAATTCCGCGTGAATTCATCCCTTCTTGTGACAAAGGTATTCAGGACACGCTGAAGAGTGGTGTGGTTGCTGGCTATCCTGTTGTTGATATTCGTGCACGCTTGATCTTTGGTTCTTACCATGATGTTGACTCTTCTCAGTTGGCGTTTGAGCTGGCTGCATCCATGGCCTTCAAGGATGGTATGCGCAAAGCTCAGCCTGTTCTGCTAGAGCCAATGATGGCTGTGGAAATTGAAACGCCAGAAGACTACATGGGTGACATCATGGGTGACCTGTCTTCACGCCGCGGTATCATTCAGGGTATGGATGACAACCCAGCTGGCGGCAAGATGGTGAAGGCAGAAGTGCCTCTGGCAGAAATGTTCGGCTACTCAACTACGCTGCGTTCTATGTCTCAAGGTCGTGCAACCTACTCAATGGAGTTCAAGCACTACTCTGAAGCACCACGTAACGTTGCAGAAGCTGTTATTAACAGCAAGAAATAATCAAGATTTAAGTTAAGGATACGAAAATGGCTAAGGAAAAATTCACGCGGACGAAACCGCACGTTAACGTGGGCACGATTGGTCACGTTGACCATGGTAAAACCACTCTGACCGCAGCGA
>NZ_AQXU01000006.1 GCF_000376945.1 Leeia oryzae DSM 17879 | reverse complement strand
CAAACGTAAAAAGCCCCTGATCGTCAGATCAGGGGCTTCCTGTGGGGTGCCCGGCAGTGTCCTACTTTCACAAGCGCAATGCTCACTATCATCGGCGCTACGTCGTTTCACGGTCCTGTTCGAAATGGGAAGGCGTGGGTCCAACGCGCTATGGCTGCCAAGCGTAACTTGTCACGCAGCAAGTGATCTTCATCACTCACCACTAAAAACGGAAGAAGTAATTCTTTTCAGGTCTAAATTATATCCACTTCACACAGCGTCAACCAACAACCGCAATATCCACGGTTATAGGATCAAGCCTCTCGGGCAATTAGTATCGGTTAGCTTAACGCATTACTGCGCTTCCACACCCGACCTATCAACGTCGTGGTCTTCAACGACCCTTCAGGTTGCTTATAGCAACAGGGAAATCTCATCTCGAGGCAAGTTTCGCGCTTAGATGCTTTCAGCGCTTATCTCTTCCGCATTTAGCTACCCGGCGATACCACTGGCGTGATAACCGGTACACCAGAGATGCGTCCACTCCGGTCCTCTCGTACTAGGAGCAGCCCCCCTCAAATTTCCAACGCCCACGGCAGATAGGGACCAAACTGTCTCACGACGTTTTAAACCCAGCTCACGTACCACTTTAAATGGCGAACAGCCATACCCTTGGGACCGGCTTCAGCCCCAGGATGTGATGAGCCGACATCGAGGTGCCAAACTCCCCCGTCGATGTGAACTCTTGGGAGGAATCAGCCTGTTATCCCCGGCGTACCTTTTATCCGTTGAGCGATGGCCCTTCCATTCAGAACCACCGGATCACTATGTCCTGCTTTCGCACCTGCTCGACTTGTCAGTCTCGCAGTCAAGCTCTCTTTTGCCATTGCGCTATCAGTACGATTTCCGACCGTACCTAGAGAACCTTCGAGCTCCTCCGTTACAATTTGGGAGGAGACCGCCCCAGTCAAACTGCCTACCATGCACGGTCCCCGATCCGGTTTACGGACCTGGGTTAGAACCTCAAACACACCAGGGTGGTATTTCAAGGACGACTCCATGAGAACTAGCGTTCCCACTTCATAGTCTCCCACCTATCCTACACAAGTCTGTTCAAAGTCCAATGCAAAGCTACAGTAAAGGTGCACGGGGTCTTTCCGTCTAGCCGCGGGGAGATTGCATCTTCACAAACATTTCAACTTCGCTGAGTCTCAGGAGGAGACAGTGTGGCCATCGTTACGCCATTCGTGCGGGTCGGAACTTACCCGACAAGGAATTTCGCTACCTTAGGACCGTTATAGTTACGGCCGCCGTTTACTGGGACTTCAATCAAGAGCTTGCACCCCATCATTTAATCTTCCAGCACCGGGCAGGCGTCACACCCTATACGTCCACTTTCGTGTTTGCAGAGTGCTGTGTTTTTATTAAACAGTCGCAGCCACCATTTCACTGCAACCCATTACCGCTCCAGCCGCAGGGCCTTCACGTTATCTGGGCACACCTTATCCCGAAGTTACGGTGTCAATTTGCCGAGTTCCTTCTCCTGAGTTCTCTCAAGCGCCTTAGGATTCTCACCCTACCCACCTGTGTCGGTTTGCGGTACGGTCAATTATGGACTGAAGCTTAGAGGCTTTTCCTGGAAGCTTGGTATCAGTTACTTCAGATCACGTGGATCCTCGTCATCACGCCTCAGCTTAGCCGCACGGATTTGCCTATGCAGCACGCCTACACGCTTAAACGACCTATTCCAACAGGCCGCTAACCTAACCTTCTCCGTCCCCCCATCGCATCCATAATCGGTACAGGAATATTAACCTGTTTCCCATCGACTACGCATCTCTGCCTCGCCTTAGGGGCCGACTCACCCTACGCCGATGAACGTTGCGTAGGAAACCTTGGGTTTTCGGCGAGGGAGCTTTTCACTCCCTTTATCGCTACTCATGTCAGCATTCGCACTTCTGATACCTCCAGCATCCTTCTCAAGACACCTTCAACGGCCTACAGAACGCTCTCCTACCATATGTACTAAGTACATATCCGCAGCTTCGGTTATATGCTTGAGCCCCGTTACATCTTCCGCGCAGGACGACTCGACCAGTGAGCTATTACGCTTTCTTTAAATGATGGCTGCTTCTAAGCCAACATCCTGGCTGTCTATGCCTTCCCACCTCGTTTTCCACTTAGCATATCATTTGGGACCTTAGCTGGCGGTCTGGGTTGTTTCCCTCTTGACGATGGACGTTAGCACCCACCGTCTGTCTCCCATGCTCGCACTTCTCGGTATTCGGAGTTTGCCATGGGTTGGTAAGTCGCAATGACCCCCTAGCCATAACAGTGCTCTACCCCCGAGAGTGATACATGAGGCACTACCTAAATAGTTTTCGGAGAGAACCAGCTATTTCCGGATTTGTTTAGCCTTTCACCCCTATCCACAGCTCATCCCCTAACTTTTCAACGTTAGTGGGTTCGGACCTCCAGTTGGTGTTACCCAACCTTCATCCTGGCCATGGATAGATCATCCGGTTTCGGGTCTACACCCAGCAACTAATCGCCCTTATCAGACTCGCTTTCGCTACGCCTCCCCTATCCGGTTAAGCTTGCTACTGAATGTAAGTCGCTGACCCATTATACAAAAGGTACGCAGTCACCCCTCTAGGAGGCTCCCACTGTTTGTATGCATGCGGTTTCAGGTTCTATTTCACTCCCCTTCCGGGGTTCTTTTCGCCTTTCCCTCACGGTACTGGTTCACTATCGGTCGATTACGAGTATTTAGCCTTGGAGGATGGTCCCCCCATCTTCAGACAGGATTTCTCGTGTCCCGCCCTACTTCTCGTATGCTCAGTACCACAATTGTCTTTTCGTGTACGGGGCTATCACCCACTATCGCTGGCCTTTCCAGACCATTCCACTAAGAGAACTGCTATCACATACAGGCTCTTCCGCGTTCGCTCGCCACTACTTACGGAATCTCGGTTGATTTCTTTTCCTCTGGCTACTTAGATGTTTCAGTTCACCAGGTTCGCTTCTCTGCCCCTATATATTCAGAGCAGGATGACCATTGCTGGCCGGGTTTCCCCATTCGGACATCTCCGGATCAAAGTCTGTTGCCGACTCCCCGAAGCTTTTCGCAGGCTGCCACGTCCTTCATCGCCTGTAATCGCCTAGGCATCCACCACATGCACTTATTCGCTTGATCCTATAACCCTGGACATTACTGCCCAACATTACAGTCAATCTCAGCTGTGTGTTTGCTATACACCACGTCTCTCAACATGATGCATATCGATACAATCTAAACCCTGAAGTTACTCACGACTACCAGCATAGAATTAACTATCCCAGCCTTCGCTTTCTCTTCTTTACTTCTTCCATTTTTTTAAAGAACAATTTTTCGTCGCTTATTCAACAACGAAGTGTCAGTAATCACTCAATAATTACTCACAGTTCGTCACTGGTGGAGGTTGACGGGATCGAACCGACGACCCCCTGCTTGCAAAGCAGGTGCTCTCCCAGCTGAGCTAAACCCCCATTTTCACGATCGCTTGGTGGGTCAGATAGGAATCGAACCTATGACCCCCGCCTTATCAAGACGGTGCTCTAACCGACTGAGCTACTGACCCAGCTTCTCTTCTTACTTAACAACCGATAAGTGTGAGTACTTGCCTCAAACTTGCTCTAGAAAGGAGGTGATCCAGCCGCAGGTTCCCCTACGGCTACCTTGTTACGACTTCACCCCAGTCATGAAACCTACCGTGGTAAGCGCCCTCCTTACGGTTAGGCTACCTACTTCTGGCGGATTCCACTCCCATGGTGTGACGGGCGGTGTGTACAAGGCCCGGGAACGTATTCACCGCGACATGCTGATCCGCGATTACTAGCGATTCCGACTTCACGCAGCCGAGTTGCAGACTGCGATCCGGACTACGATCGGCTTTCTGAGATTAGCTCCCCCTCGCGGGTTGGCAACCCTCTGTACCGACCATTGTATGACGTGTGAAGCCCTACCCATAAGGGCCATGAGGACTTGACGTCATCCCCACCTTCCTCCGGTTTGTCACCGGCAGTCCCATTAAAGTGCTCAACTAAATGGTAGCAACTAATGGCAAGGGTTGCGCTCGTTGCGGGACTTAACCCAACATCTCACGACACGAGCTGACGACAGCCATGCAGCACCTGTGCCCAGGTTCTCTTTCGAGCACTCTCACATCTCTGCAAGATTCCTGGCATGTCAAGGGTAGGTAAGGTTTTTCGCGTTGCATCGAATTAATCCACATCATCCACCGCTTGTGCGGGCCCCCGTCAATTCCTTTGAGTTTTAATCTTGCGACCGTACTCCCCAGGCGGTCTACTTCTCGCGTTAGCTTCGTTACCAAAGGATTCCTCCCCCGACAACTAGTAGACATCGTTTAGGGCGTGGACTACCAGGGTATCTAATCCTGTTTGCTCCCCACGCTTTCGTGCATGAGCGTCAGTATCATCCCAGGGGGCTGCCTTCGCCATCGGTATTCCTCCACATCTCTACGCATTTCACTGCTACACGTGGAATTCTACCCCCCTCTGACGTACTCTAGCTGACCAGTTCCAAACGCAGTTCCCAGGTTGAGCCCGGGGATTTCACATCTGGCTTAATCAGCCGCCTGCGCACGCTTTACGCCCAGTAATTCCGATTAACGCTTGGACCCTACGTATTACCGCGGCTGCTGGCACGTAGTTAGCCGGTCCTTATTCTTCAGGTACTGTCATCCCCCAACGGTATTAACGTTAAGGATTTCCTCCCTGACAAAAGAGCTTTACAACCCGAAGGCCTTCTTCACTCACGCGGAATGGCTGGATCAGGGTTTCCCCCATTGTCCAAAATTCCCCACTGCTGCCTCCCGTAGGAGTCTGGGCCGTGTCTCAGTCCCAGTGTGGCTGGTCGTCCTCTCAGACCAGCTACCGATCGTCGCCTTGGTGAGCCTTTACCCCACCAACTAGCTAATCGGACATCGGCCGCTCGTATAGCGTGAGGCCTTACGGTCCCCCACTTTCCCCCTCAGGGCGTATGCGGTATTAGCACACCTTTCGATGCGTTATCCCCCACTATACGGCACGTTCCGATGCATTACTCACCCGTTCGCCACTCGCCACCAGGTGCAAGCACCCGTGCTGCCGTTCGACTTGCATGTGTAAAGCATTCCGCCAGCGTTCAATCTGAGCCAGGATCAAACTCTTAAGTTCAATCTTTAAAACTGGCTTACGTACACTCAAAAAAATTTCTTTTCTTGACTGTGTAAGCACTTATTTCTTTGCAGACCCGAAGGTCTTTGTCCGAAACAAGCACTCACACTTATCGGTTGTTCGTTTGTTAAAGAGCAGTTGCAACCAACTTCAAACTTTCGTAAACTCAGCGATTAATCGCTTCGTTTCGTCGTCTGCGTCAGCAGCAGAG
>NZ_AQXU01000005.1 GCF_000376945.1 Leeia oryzae DSM 17879 | reverse complement strand
ATCGACAGCTACCTGGGTTACGGCCAGCGCGGCAGCCCGCACATCATCGAACACACCGCCACCGCGATCATCGAACTGTTCCCGATGTTCTCGCGCGTGCGCATGAACCGTCAGTGGGGCGGGATTGTGGATGTGTCGCCAGACGCCTGCCCGATCATCTCCAAGACCAAGGTCAAGGGACTGTACTTCAACTGCGGCTGGGGTACCGGCGGCTTCAAGGCCACCCCGGGTTCCGGCCACGTGTTTGCCCACACCATTGCCAACGACGCACCGCATCCACTGAATGCCGCGTTCTCCATCGACCGTTTCCATTCCGGTCACCTGATCGACGAACACGGCGCTGCCGCAGTCGCGCACTAAGGAGTCAGAGACATGCTTCAGATTTATTGCCCGTTCTGCCAGGCCACGCGAGACGAGGAAGAATACAGCTACGCCGGTGAAGCGTACATCGAGCGTCCGGCCAACCCGGAAGAAGTCGATGACGAAACCTGGGGTAACTACGTGTTCATGCGCAAGAACATCAAAGGCTGGCACTGGGAACAGTGGCAGCACGCGGCCGGTTGCCGCAAGGTGTTTGCCGTCAAGCGCAATACCGCCACTTATGAAATCGCCGGTTCCTGGACCCTGCCGGAAGGCAAGGCAATCTACACCAAGGAGAATGCTGCGTGAACTCACATCGCGTTAAACGCGGCAGTGCCCGCATCGACTACAACCGCCCGCTGGAATTCACCTTCGACAACAAGACCTACGAAGGTTTCCACGGCGATACCCTGGCCTCGGCCCTGCTGGCCAACGGCACCCGCATGATCGGTCGCAGCTTCAAGTACGGCCGTCCGCGCGGCATCTACGGCGCTGGCGCCGAAGAACCGAATGCACTGATGCAGCTGGAACTGGGCGCGTACACCGTACCGGATGCCAAAGCCACCCAGATCGAACTGTATCAGGGGCTGATTGCCTCCACGACCACCGGCTGGCCGTCACTCAACATCGACGCCAAAGGGATTCTGGGCAAACTGGGCCGCTTCATGCCGCCCGGCTTCTACTACAAGACCTTCATGAAACCGGATGGCTGGTGGCCGTTCTACGAACAGCTGATCCGCAAGGCCGCCGGCTATGCCGAAGCCCCGCGTGAAGCCGATCCGGAACACTACGATCACCTGCATCACCACGTGGATGTACTGGTGGTCGGTGGTGGCGTCTGTGGTATCCAGGCCGCCCTGATTGCCGCCCGCAGCGGCCTGAAGACCGTGATCGTGGACGAACAGAGCGAAATGGGCGGCTGGCTGTTGTCCGACGCCCACCAGCAGATCAACGGCGAAGCCGGCAGCAGCTGGCTGGCCAAAGCCGTCGCCGAACTGGACGCGGCCAGCAACGTCACCCGCTTGCCACGGACCACCGCGTTTGCCCTGCACGACTACAACCTGGTGCAGGCCGTGGAACAGATCCAGGATCACCTGCCGATCTCTGAACGCGAACCCGACGTACCGCGTCAGCGTCTGCACAAGATCCGTGCCCACCACATCGTGCTGGCCACCGGTACCATCGAACGTCCGCTGGTGTTCGGTTACAACGACCTGCCGGGGATTCTGACGGCCGCAGCCGGCCAGACCTACGTCAACCGTTACGGTGTACAGGTCGGCAAGGAAGTGCTGATCCTGACCAGCAACGACTACGCTTACGATACCGCCCGTGACCTGGCCGAAACCGGTGCCCGCGTCTGGCTGGCCGATACCCGCGCCCGTGGCGCCTCGGCAGAACGCCAGCAGGCCGCCAAGGCCGCCGGTGCCGAACTGCTGCTGGGCTATGGCATTGCCAAAGCCTTTGGCAACAAGAAAGTCACCGGTGCCGATCTGGTGCGTCTGGACCCGTTTAGTAACAAAGTGGTCGGCCGCGGCCCGCACGTCAACTGCGATGCCTTGCTGTCCTCTGGTGGCCAGTCACCCACCGTGCACCTGTTCTGCCACAACGGTGGCCGTCCGGTATGGGACGAACAGCGTCTGGCCTTTGTGGTACCAGAAGCGGGTCGCCCAGGCATTGCCTGCGTCGGCTCTGTCACCGGCTACTTCGTGCTGTCTGAAGCCCTGGCCCAGACCGGCCGTGCCATGCAGGCCGTTTGCGAAGCGCTGGGCAAGACCGCCCAGATCGAACTGCCGTTGGTCGACAGCCCAGAAGTCACCCAGGCTCGCCGCATCTTCCGTGTGCCGGACGGCAAACCGGAAGGCGAGGGCGCCAAAGCCTTTGTCGACTTCCAGAACGACGTCGACGTCGGTGGCATCTACGTGGCCGTGCGCGAGAACTACCGCAACATCGAACACGTCAAGCGCTACACCGCGCTCGGCTTCGGCACCGACCAGGGCAAACTGTCCAACGTCAACGGCTTTGCCATTACCGCCGAAGCGCTGGGCAAACCGATTTCCGAAGTAGGCACCACCACCTACCGTCCGTCCTACACCCCGGTCACCTTCGGGGCGCTGGCCGGCCACATGCAGGGGGATACCTTCGAGCCACGCCGCTACACCGCCATCCAGCCTGCCCACGAAGCCCGTGGTGCCAAGTTCGAAGTGGTCGGTCAGTGGATGCGTCCATGGTACTTCCCGAAAGGCAACGAAGACCTGCATACCGCGGTGAACCGCGAATGCGTGGCCACCCGTAGCCGGGTCGGCGTGATGGATGCCTCCACCCTCGGCAAGATCGACGTCCGTGGCCCGGATGCCCGCGAGTTCCTCAACCGCGTGTACTCCAACGCCTGGACCAAACTCGAACCCGGCAAGTGCCGCTACGGCCTGATGCTGGACGAGAACGGCATGGTGATGGACGACGGCGTGACCGCCTGCATCGGCGAGAACCACTTCCACATGACCACCACCACCGGTGGCGCCGCCAAGGTACTCGGCTGGCTGGAACGCTGGCACCAGACCGAATGGCCGGAACTCAAGGTCTACTTCAGCTCGGTCACCGACCACTGGAGCACCGTCGCCATCGTCGGCCCGGACAGCCGCAAGGTCCTGAAGAAGCTGTGCAGTGACATCGACCTGAGCGCCGACGCATTCAAGTTCATGGATGGCCGTGAAGGCACCGTGGCCGGCTTGCCAGCCCGCGTGTTCCGCATCAGCTTCTCCGGTGAAGTCGCCTATGAAGTGAACGTCGACGCCAGCTATGGTCACTACCTGTGGGAAGAAGTGATGAAGGCCGGCAAGGAATTCGACATCACCCCGTACGGGACCGAATCCATGCACGTACTGCGTGCCGAGAAAGGCTACATCATCGTCGGTCAGGATACCGACGGCTCCGTCAGCCCGATCGATCTGGGCATGGCCTGGGCCGTGGGCATGAAGAAACCGTTCAGCTTCCTCGGTCGCCGCTCGCTGACCCGTAGCGATACCGTGCGCAAAGACCGCAAGCAACTGGTTGGCCTGCTGCCGGAAGACCCGACCGTGGTCCTGGCCGAAGGCGCGCAGATCCTGCAAAGCCCGGCCCAGGCCCCGAAACTGGGCGAACCGCCGGTGGCGATGTTCGGTCACGTGACCTCCAGCTACTACAGCGCCTTCATGGGCCGTTCGATCGCCATGGCCGTGCTCAAGGGTGGGGCCGAGAAGATGGGCGACACCGTCTACGTCTGGGCCGCTGGCAAGGTACACAAAGCCACGGTGGCTTCCTCCGTATTCCTGGATCCGCAAGGAGAGCGTCAAAATGCCTGATTTCAAGCCATACATGCAGTCCCCGCTGCACCATTTCGACCTGCCATCCCGCGCCAGTCTGGTGAATGACAGTGCCGGAGTGTGGGCCAACGAACTGCCGCTGCGCGGCTACATCACCCTGCGCGGCAACAGCGGCGACGCCGCCTTTGTGAGCGCGGTGGAAGCCACGCTGAAACAAACCCTGCCGGTGACCCCGAGCAGCTTCAGCTTCGGCCCGAGTGGTACCGTGATCTGGCTGTCGCCGGACGAATGGCTGATTACCGGCCCGAAAGGTGGCAACACCGCGCTGATCAACGCGCTGGAAGAAGCCCTGAAAGGCCAGCACGTGCAGGTTGCCGACAACTCCGGTGGCTACACCATGGCCTACCTGACCGGCAAGGAGCACGTCACGG
>NZ_AQXU01000004.1 GCF_000376945.1 Leeia oryzae DSM 17879 | reverse complement strand
ATCAAGTGTCTGGTGCAATACCATCCGGACGATAGCGTCGAGAACCGGCTGGATCAGGAAACCCAGATCCGTACCCTGTACGAAGCGGCGCAGGCCTCCGGTCACGAGCTGTTGCTGGAGATCATCCCCAACAAACAGCTACCGCAACACGCCGACACCGTCTACCGGGCGCTGAAGCGCCTGTACAACCTCGGCATCTATCCGGAATGGTGGAAGCTGGAGCAGTTTGAGACCGCAGAACAATGGGCGGCTATCGACAGCCTGATTCAGGAACGCGACCCGTACTGCCGTGGCGTGGTGCTGCTGGGGCTGAATGCCCCGGTGGAGACGCTGAAGCAGGGCTTCAAGGCCGCCCGGGTCAGCCAGACGGTACGTGGTTTTGCAGTCGGTCGCACCATCTTCTTCGAGCCGAGCCGGCAATGGCTGGCGGGTGAGATTGATGACCGTGGCGTGATCGAGGCCTGCAAGGCCACCTTCAAGACCTTGATCGCCGCCTGGCGCGGTTAAGCCACACAGCCATAACTGATATGTATTAGAAAATAGAAAAACCCGGTCGGCAGACAGATCGACCGGGGCCCATCTGAGCAAAGAGAATACAGGATACACACCATCATGAGTCAAACCATACGCCTGACCATGGCGCAAGCACTGGTTAGATATTTGACCGCACAAATGGTAGAAGAAGATGGCCAGCAGGTACCCCTGTTTGCCGGCTGCTTCTCTATCTTTGGACATGGCAACGTGGCGGGTCTGGGCGAAGCACTATACCAGTACAAAGATCAGTTCCCGACCTACCGCGCCCATAACGAACAAGCCATGGCCCATAGCGCCATTGCTTACGCCAAGAGCAAGTTCCGTCGCCGCATGATGGCTGTCACCTCCAGTATCGGTCCAGGCGCCACCAACATGGTCACCGCCGCCGCGCTGGCCCACGTTAACCGCCTACCAGTGCTGCTGTTACCCGGTGACTACTTTGTACACCGTCTGCCTGACCCGGTATTGCAGCAGGTAGAAGATTTTACCGATGGCGGCATCTCGGCCAACGACTGTTTCAAACCGGTATCCCGCTATTTCGACCGCATCGTGCACCCAGCTCAGTTGCTTAGCGCTTTGCCGCGCGCCATTGCCACCTTGACCGACCCGGTCAATTGTGGCCCGGTAACGCTGGCGCTGCCGCAAGACGTACAGGCCGAAGCCTTTGATTATCCGGTCGAGTTCTTTGAACCGCGCGTGGTGCGTTTCCGTGCCCCTGTGCCCGAACAGGCCGAGTTGCAAGCAACCATTGCTGCGCTCAAATCTGCGAAACGTCCGATGATTGTCTCGGGTGGTGGCGTACTGTATGCCAATGCCACAGCACAGTTAAAAGCCTTTGCCGAAAGTTTCGGCGTACCCGTGGGTGAAACCCAGGCCGGCAAGAGTGCCTTGCCATGGGACCACCCCATGCAAG
Source organism: Leeia oryzae DSM 17879 (assembly GCF_000376945.1). Lineage (GTDB taxonomy): Bacteria > Pseudomonadota > Gammaproteobacteria > Burkholderiales > Leeiaceae > Leeia > Leeia oryzae. Next base: position 1,411 of record NZ_AQXU01000004.1, on the reverse strand, counting down.
CCGGTGCCATTGGTGTGACCGGTGCATCTGCTGCCAACGCGCTGGCCAGCGAAGCTGACGTGATTCTGGCGGTCGGTTCCCGCTTGCAGGACTTTACCACTGCATCCAACAGCCTGTTTGGTAACGCCAGGGTCATCAGCCTCAACGTTAACCCGTTTGATACGCTCAAGTGGCATAGCCTGCCATTGCATGCCGATGCTGCGCTTGGGCTGGATGCGCTGCAAGCCGGTTTGGCGGGCTGGAAAGCAGATACGGAATGGACGGCAAAAGCCGCCGGGCTTAACCAGGAATGGCGCACTATTGTCAGCCAAATTACCAGCCGCACCGAACCGCCTTCAGCAGACTACCTGCCGTACGACGGTGAAGTGATCGGCGCGGTACAACGCAGTAGCAACTCTACCCATACCGACATTGCCGTGTGTGCTGCCGGTACGCTGCCCGCCGAGCTGCACAAACTGTGGCGTACCAGCTTCCCGGGTGGCTACCACATGGAATACGGCTACTCCTGCATGGGTTACGAGATTGCCGGTGGCCTGGGGGTCAAGATGGCGCGTCCAGAAAAAGACGTGTTCGTGATGGTGGGCGATGGCTCTTACCTGATGATGAACTCCGAGATCGCTACTTCGGTGATGCTGGGGCATAAGCTGATCATCGTGGTGCAGGATAACCGTGGCTACGGTTGTATCAACCGCCTACAGCAAGCGACAGGCAGTGCACCGTTCAACAACATGCTGAAAGATTGCCTGACGGGCCAGCACGGATTCCCGCAAGTGGACTTCGCCAAACATGCTGAAGCGCTTGGCGCGATATCCGAGCACGTGCCCAATATTACGGCGCTGGAAGACGCCCTCAAGCGTGCCCGTGCCGCAGATCGGACCTACGTGATCGTGATCGACACCGATGATCGTCGCGTGACCAAAGAAGGCGGTGCCTGGTGGGAAGTGGGCATCCCTGCTGTGTCTACGCGTGAGCAGGTAAATGCGGCCTATGCCCGCAATCAGGAAGCAAAGCAGCACCAGAAGAAATAAGGCAAGCATTCAACGGATAGATCAACCAGACACCAGCCTGTCCCGTTGCGGGGCAGGCGGTCATCGAGTCTGGGTAGCCGGCGAGTCAGTGTTGAGAGACAGTGCGTGCTTGTTGGTGGGGGACCGGTAAGCCGCGACTCCCGGCTGCTTCAGGCTCCGGTCATGCACCGGATGACAGACAGAGGATAAACCATGCAATTCGACGTAAAGATAGGGGTAAACCCGATTTCCTGGTTCAACGACGACCTGACCTCACTGGGGGGCGAAACGCCGCTGGAGGTCGCCCTAACCGAAGGCAAGGAAATCGGCTTCCAGGGCTTTGAACTGGGCAACAAGTTCCCGAAAGACAAAGTGGAACTCAAAGCCACGCTGGACCAGTACGG
>NZ_AQXU01000003.1 GCF_000376945.1 Leeia oryzae DSM 17879 | reverse complement strand
GTGCCGGTAAAGCCGGTGCCTGCACCACTGCTATCCAGATCCAGCGTAATCGTGCCGGCTGTCGGGGTTACTGACAGGGTCGCAGTCGACTGGTCACCATCCTGATCCTGCATCACGTACGTGAAGGTGTCGGTAAAGGATGTTGAAGGTGCTTTGTAGGTAATGGAACCCAGTACATAACCCTGCGCATTTGTACTTTCGTTAGAGAATGCAATATACGAAATGGCCGTTGAAGCATTCACGGTGAGAGACGCGCCAGTACCATTAGACACAGAACTAGAGAACGTACCGGTTGAGATCAGATGACCGCTCTCATCATAAGCTCTCCAAACATAAGAACTCGCCTGGTTTGAGTTGTACTGAGCAACATTCATGGTCACTGTACTAGACGCATCATGCAGATGAATGACTAGAGTCTCACCCGGATCAATCGCACCACTTTGGCTAACTTTGACGCCAATACCAGGTTTGCTACCACCGTTGTAAACTACACCATCCTGTGCGGTGGCGGTCAGTGAACCAATAACCAGATTGCCAGAGCTATCTTTCCATGCGGTGGAACCAAAGCCATACAGATCAGACACGCTTTCCCACTGAGCCAGTGACGAACCACTAACTGTCTGTTCAGCATCTTTGGATGAGGTGTAGGTATAGCTACCATTCTCATATACCTTGATTGAACCATCTGCTGTTGTGAACGTGACATATTTGCCAGTCGAATCTGTACCAGTCGGGTTGCTGAAAGATTTAGTCACGCCCGTGCTATCTGTTACCGATACCAGTGACTTAGGCACATCCACTGCAACGTCATTGGTCAATACGTTACCAGAGACAGTACCTTTCCAGGCCACTTCGTTATAGTCATTGACCGCGGTTGGATTGGTATCCGTAATATCAACACTGACTTTTACCCAGGTAGAGTTGCCTGAACCATCGGTTGACTGATAGTAGAAGCTGTCCTGATCAGCAGTTGCATCTGCATGGTCACGTACCGGTGCGGTATAGCTGAATGTACCATCCGCATTCATCACCACAGTGCCACCCAGTGTGGTCGTGATGCTGGCTGAACCATTGGCAGAGACAGCACCGGTACCTGTAGCATTATTGGCAATCTGGTAAGCATGGATCACCAGATTGTCCACATCACTATCATTAGCCAGTACAGAACCCAGAATGGTGGTCGCACCCTCAACTGCCGAATAGTTATCTGGCTGCGCTACAGGTGCATCGTTTACCGGGGTAACGGTAATGTTGACTGTATCCACATCCAGCAAGTGGCCACCAACACCGGTGTTACCGTTGTCATTAGTCGCAATGGTCAAGGTAGCTGTACCGTTGAAGTTTGCGGCCGGCTGATATGTCACACCTGAAGTCAACAGTGTGTTGATTGCAGACAACTGGCCAGACAAGGTAACCGTACCTGTACCACCGTTGGTGATGGTGACACCGTTAGCAGCAGCTACATTCAATACGCCACTCGTCACAGACAAGGTGACAGTCAGGTTGCCGGAAGCAGCATCCACATCAGACACATGCAGCGTATTGATAACCAGAGAAGTATCTTCTGCAGTTGTCAAAGCAGATGGAACAGTATTGACTGGCGCATCGTTAACGGCAATCACGTTCACATAAGCATGAGCAGTATTGCTGCTATTTGCACCATCCGATACGACTACAGTGATATCCCGTTGGGTGGTATCCGGATTTTCAGTGGTATTGCTGAAGCTGATCAGCTTGATGGCTGCCTGATAATTTGCCAGTGATGCAGCACCACTCAAGGTCACTACATTACCTGTGATGGTTGCCGTAATCCCCAAACTTGACAGATTACCCACACTTAGCTGGTCACCTGCTTTCGCATTTGTCAGCGTAATGGTGGCACCTTGCATGTTGGCACTGTCTACATCCGTGATGCTGATGTCACTGTCCGCAATAGCTACGCCGGCACCGTTTTCAGTGAACGTAGTCACAAAATTGGAACCAGTCTGGCCACTGCTGTTGTCTCCATCCAGATCAATGACTGGTGCATCGTTCACTGGCGTCACTTCGATGATCTGGTTCGCTGTCGCGGTACCGCCCTGGCCATCAGTGATGGTGTACGGGAAGGTTACCGTGCCATTGAAGTTGGCATCTGGCGTGAAGGTCAGCGTGCC
>NZ_AQXU01000002.1 GCF_000376945.1 Leeia oryzae DSM 17879 | reverse complement strand
TCCATGGTCTGGACAACCTGACCCACCACCACGCCGCCCTTGACGGCAATATCGGATGCGCCACGTGCCAGCTGGTTGGCCTGACGGGCGTTATCGGCGTTCTGTTTTACCGTGCCGGTCAGCTCTTCCATGCTGGACGCGGTTTCTTCCAGGCTGGCGGCCTGGCTTTCCGTGCGCTGACTCAGGTTCTGGTTACCGGCGGCAATCTCTTTGGAAGCCATGGTAATGGTATCGGTCGCTTCCTTGATCTGCAGCACGATGTCTGTCAGCCGGTCGATGGTCTGGTTGCTATTGTCTTTCAGGCGGCCCAGTGTGCCGGCAAAGTTACTCTCCATGCGTTGGGTCAGATCGCCTTTGGCCAGGGCACCAAAGACATTTTCGACTTCCTGTAGTGCTTTTTCGGTATTGTCGAGCAGCTGGTTGGTGGTTTCAGCCAATACGGCAAAGAATCCTTCTTTCCCCTGTGTTCTCATGCGGGCACTGAAATCGCCGGTTGCGGCTTTGGCGATCACGCCGGAAATTTCTTGCTCGGTAGCCACTTCGGTGGTGCGGTTCGACCACTCGACTACGGTACCCAGGCGACGCCCGTCCGTGGACGTGATCGGACTCATGGTCAGACGGAAATGCAGATGCCCGACCAGAATATTGGCGGTATGGGTAGACGTGAGTCTGGACAGGATGTCTTGCTGCTTTTGCGGAACTTTGTGGAAAATATCAATGTTGCTGCCAACCACGCTGGCCATGCTGAACTGCGGCAGCTCCTGACGCAGCTCACCTTCCAGGCTGGACAGCATGTTGCGCTGGGCATCATTGATGTAGATGATATTGCGATTGGCATCGGCAATCATGACGCTGGTTGACACGGCATCCAGTGCCTGACGGATCTGGGCGTTTTCTACTGCCATGTGCTCGGCCTTCCGCAAACCGTCTTGCATGTCTTTCATTCTCGCCAGCACGCTGTCTGTGTCTCCGGCTTTGACTGGCAGTTCAAAGGTCAGGTTGCCTTCGGCCACATGCGTCGCGGCTTCCGCCAGGATGGCAGGCTCTCCACCCAGGGTATTCAGAATCTGCAGATACAGTTGGCGGGTTGCCCACATAAAAATGCAGACGATCAGGGCCAAACCACCGATCAGCCCCCAGCGAATCTTGAAGGATTCGTCAATGGAACCTTGCTGAACCGTTTTCAGGTTCTGGTCTGCCAGCGTATCCAGTGCTTCCAGCTTTTTGGTCAGCGCTTCGACCCGGTCATCAAAGCCGGTACTTGGCCGCTTCATGAAGGCATTGCCCGCCGCCTGCCCTTGAGCCCGGTACACTTGCGCCATTTGCACCCCGGTTTGATACATCTCGGTGGCAGACTGGCGAATATCAGCCACCTGTGATGCCAGATCCGGACGCACATGCTGAATCCCGGTCAGGGCTGTCAGCAACTCCTCATAGTTGGATTTGGCATCCGTAAATCCGTCCGGATCGCTGGTCGCACTGACATCTGTCAGGAATTGTTGAACCTGTACCGTATGAAACCGGGCCAGCAGAGCTTGCTCCGTAAAACTGTGTGAATTGGGGTAGTCCTCGGAAATATGGCTATCCAGACGGTTCAGCACAAATAATGCGGCGATCAACAACAGCACCAGCAGCGCAGAAATACCGCCGCCAAACTGTATGAGTCGTTGTCTGAGAGTGCTTGATTTTTTATCTGCCATTTCCATTGTTCCTGTCTACCCTGTACTGCAACTGTAAAACAACTACATCTGTAAATCGAATGTCCAATAAATCATGCCTGCCAGATTAACATCTGGCAGGTCATACCTCTTTAACCTAACGCAAAAGCGGCTTAAAACTCCTCCCAATCACCATCTGCACCATCACTATTAAGTGCAGGCAATTTGGGCTTGCTGCCGGTATTGCGGGCGGGCGCAACATACTGACCCGTTGTCCGTGCGGCAGGTGCCACACTCCGGTGATCGGCACGTCTCTCCAGCTTGAACACGGCAACCGCTGTCGACAGGCTTTGTGCCTGCTCTTCCAGGCTCTCGGCCGCTGCCGCTGCCTGCTCTACCAGCGCAGCGTTCTGCTGGGTTGCATCGTCCATCTGCGTAA
>NZ_AQXU01000001.1 GCF_000376945.1 Leeia oryzae DSM 17879 | reverse complement strand
TGAGCGGTCATGCAGATAACGCAGCGATCATCAATGATCTGCTGACGCATGGCAAGCTGATCACGGACTAAGCGAGAAAAGAGGGAGGGGCGCTGCGAGGCGCCTCTCCTTCGCGCACGCGCAGTTGTTGTATCGCGTAAGTATTAAATGCAATGCCTGATGTCGTGCAAGTTGTAAGTCATCAAGGTCATCAAGCAACAAAAAACCCGCTGAACTTATCATTCAGCGGGTTTTTTGTTGTGCCTAAGCAGGCGAGAGAAGCTTACTTCTTGCGAACAGGTGGCAAGTCAGTGCAACCCTCTTCAACAATCCTGTTAAACCAATGGGTGTGTTGCATCCCGATCAATAGGTCGCGATGATTTTCTATTAGCCATATCGGGAAAACAGCATGTTTTGACAGAAATTTGCCATGGACCAGTCATAAAAGCCTCTGACTGTACTTTAGTACAATAGGCGGCCTTTTTATATCTCTGTAGATTCGCGCATTGGGCAGTTTAGTATCCTGTCATAGCCAGATCACACACGTGATTTTTTACAAGCACAATAAGGGATGTAAACATGGGCGATTCTGTGAGTTCAGTAAAATCTACAATGGTTATCTCATCGGTCAAAGGGCGAGTTATCGTCCGTGACGAAAATGGTCTTGAGCATGCCGCCAAGCCAGGAGAGGTCCTGACGGTTGGCGAGAAACTGGTCACTGGCGTTGACGGACTGGTCGAACTGACTACCGCAAATGGCGGTAATCCGATCACACTGGCTGCAAATAAAGAACTGCTCATTGATGCCGACATCTTTGGTACTCAAGCAACTGATAATACAGAAGCTGCCATTGCCCAGCTGAACCAAGGCGATGTCAACGTGGTTCAGGCCCTGGCCCAAGGTCAGGATTTGACTGCCAACCTTGACCCAACCGCGGCCGGCCTGAATGCTGGTGGCGATGCAACAGAGGGACACAGCTTTGTACGCTTGTTCCGCATTGTTGAAGGTTTAACATCACTGGATTTTGGTTTTTCAACCCCAGCAGAAAATACCCATTTTGAAACTGCGCCAGCTACTGCTACTGCAAATCCTGAGAATGTGCCTCCGGTGCTGGATCTGGACCAGAACGACAGCAGTTTTGGCGAAGTACCCCCACAAGGCGGGTCAGCAAACTACCTGACCACGTATGTTGAAAACAACGAAGGTGTCTCTATTGCGGATAAAGACATCATCATTACCGATTCGGATAACACAACGCTGCAAAGCGCTACCATCACGCTAACCAATCCAAAAGAAGGCGATCTGCTGAATCTGGACCTTGGTAGCCTGCCTGCTGGTATCACCGCAACACAGGTTGGTGATAACCAGATTGTACTGAGCGGTGCTGCAACACTGGCCGAATATCAGGCTGCAATCCGTCAAATCACATTCAGCAGCACCTCAGAGACACCAGATACTACCCAGCGTGACATCACCGTTGTGGTAAATGATGGCCAAGCAGATAGCAACGTCGCCCATACCTACGTCGATGTTATTTCTGTGAACGACGCACCAGTGGCTGTGAACGACACGTACAGCATGGCGGAAGACGGTGGCTCGATCACCCTGAGCCCACTGCCGAACGACAGCGATGT